>CAJTIU010000018.1 GCA_910576335.1 Lachnospiraceae bacterium | reverse complement strand
CTTACAACAGTCCATCATCTGACGAACTGCCAGCGTGGAAAAAGGATAAAGACCTTCTTGATTGGTTGAAATCTTTGTAAGGGTTTACCCCTGATTATGCAAAGTTCAAAAGAGCCTATACCCTATAAAATCAGCAAAAGTGAAGGCTCAACTTTGCATAATAACTTACTTTTCATAACCGACACCGCCTTTCTGGTTCGTCAGAGCGATTACTTTGCAATTTGACATAGGTGCGTCCTCCTTTCGCATAAATTTAGCCACTTTGTCAGAGTGGCTATGTAAAGGATTCATGGCAATAAAAAAAGCCGACTGGCTGTTTTTTAACTACACCAATCGGCTATGTAAAATTTATTCTGCTTTTATTATCTGTCTTATCTGCACTGTCGTGATAAGGCTTCTCTTATTCTCTCTGTATCCCATTTTTCTGGGAACAATACCGCCATAATATGAAACGCATCCATCAGTCCTGCAATATAGGCATGAGTGCCGTATTCAAAATCCTGCTTATCCCTGCAATCTATAAGATGTTGGCAAACTTTCCTCTGCTTTTCCGTTAAATCAAGCTGATTAAAAGCGTCCTCTGCACTTCCCTCATTATTACTATCCTTTTGATAACTTGCATCGGCTTGTAACAGTTTCAATACGGATTCATCTTTTAATTTTTCTACTGCTATTTTAACCAGTTCTTTAAATTCCTTATCGCACATCACTTCCCCCTGCCAGTTCTACTCTTAACTTTTTTACAGGTGCATGGATAACCTTAAAAATAAGTTCGTCAACACAGTCTGTATATCTGCCTTGCTGTATGAGCTGATTTTTCAGTTCCACAAGGCTATGTAGCAAAATGCTCCGTTCCCCACTATCCACATACAAGTGATTTTTCTTTTCTCTCATAAAGTCCACCATCCTTTTTTGATTTCATTATATAGAGAACTAACAAGCCAATCAAAGGTACGATTCGGACAAAAAATAAGCGTACCACTATTTCTAATGATACGCTCACGGCTTTAAATAACTTCAAAATGTTTCAAAGCATCCTTTATCGCTTCCGCTTTCTCTGCCGTCGGATGCTTCCTCAGCTGTTTCAATTCTTCTTCCGCATTCGAGGCATCATACATCGGTAATCCTAACTCCCTCTTTACCTCTGCGATATATGCGGTATGTACTTTGAAGCCATATTTCGCTTCTATGTACTCCTTAATCATCTTGTATGTAACCCGCTCTTTCGGCTTGTATGCTGCGGCTCTCTTGGCGATATTATCAAGCGGCACTTTGCCCTCACCCTCGCCAAACTCCACTTTTACGTTGATTACGCTGTCGGGTTTTTTGTGGGAAAGCATTACAACCGTCTCCACACTCACCGTCTGAGGAAACATATCCACCGCCCTCACTCTCTCCACCTCATACCCTTCCTCCCTAAGATACTTCACATCCCTGGCCATCGTCGCCGAATCACAGCTCACATACACAATCCTCTCCGGTCTCATATCCGCCATCGTCCGAAGGAGCGTCTCATCGCACCCCTTCCGCGGCGGATCCACAACGATCACATCCGCATAAGCCTTCTCCCCCGGATGCTCCTTTTCATATCTCCTATAGTACTCCGGCAGCACATCCTCTGCCCTTCCCGTATAAAATTCCGCATTCTTGATCCCATTTATCCGGGCATTTTCCCTTGCATCATGAATTGCCTGGGGAACAATCTCCACCCCGTAAACCCATTTGGCCCTCCGCGCAAGAAACAGCGAGATTGTTCCGATCCCGCAATACAGATCCCACACTGTCTCCTGCCCTGTAAGACCGGCATATTCAAGTGCCACACCGTATAACTGCTCTGTCTGGACTGGATTGACCTGATAAAAAGAAAGCGGAGATATCTGATACTTCACATCTCCGATAAAATCTGTAATATAAGTCTGTCCCCACACAGGCCTGATCTGCGGCCCCATAATTACGTTTGTCTTTTCCTTATTCACACTGACTGTAATACTTGTCATTCCTCTAATCTGTGAAAGGCGTTCTGCCAGTACTTCGCTATAGGGCAGCGTCTCCCCGTTAATCACAAGGCACACCATAATCTCCTTCGTCCGGAAACCGCACCTGGTCAGGATATGACGTACCAGTCCGTTATGCTGTTCTTCATTATATGCCCGGATTCCATACTCCTCCATAAAATCCAGGATACACTCCCGTATCTCTTTGTTCACCGGAACCCCTACTGCACAATCTGTATTCGAAATGATGCTATGTGTTCTTCCGGCATAAAATCCTGTCATAAGCTTACCTTCCTTATCCACCCCGACCGGAAACTGAGCCTTATTCCTGTATCTGAATCCATACTTCATACCTGCAATGGGCTCCATAGCCCGGGAGAGGAGCTCATCTGGAACTCCTCCGATATGCAGGAGATTTCCCCGCACCTTATTCTCTTTAAATTCAAGCTGCTTCTCATAGGACAGCTCTTGAAGCTGACATCCTCCGCATTTTCTGGCATAAGGACACACCGGCTCCATACGATGTTGGGAAGGCCTGCATACTTTTATGAGCCTGGCATATCCATAATTCTTTTTTACCTTCATAATCCTGGCTTCCACCATATCCCCGATTACAGCGTCTTTAATAAACAGGGTAAATCCATCGACTTTGCCGATGCCCTCCCCTCCAACTCCCATATCCTCAATCTGAACCTTAACCAGATCATTTTTCTTCATAGCCCTGTGTCCCCGTCGTTTTTCTAAGATTAGATTCGAACAACCTGTTATAACCTAGCCAGTCGTTCGTATTCTTTTCCTTAAATATTTCTGTCAGCGTCTGAAGCTTTGCATCTGCACAGTCTGCAAAATTCAGCGCAAGTGCCTCTGCAAGTGCCGGCTTCTTCGGAGATCCATACTCCAGCTCGCCGTGGTGGGCGATAATACAATGCTTTAATTCACTGGCAAGTTTTTCCGGAAAGCCTGGAATCTGACGCACGGCTTCACCAATCATCTCAACACCGATTATAATATGACCGAGAAGCTGTCCGTCATCTGTATAGTCATTGTCTGGAAAAGATGACAGCTCCTTTACCTTTCCGATATCATGGCAGGCAGCTGCTGCATAGAGCATATCCCTGTTCAGAATCGGATATGCGCCCGCCATATATTCACAAAATTTTACTACACTGAGTGTATGCTCCAGCAGTCCTCCCGAAAAGCTGTGGTGTACGCTTTTTGCCGCAGAATGGGCTTTGAATTTTTTAATAAATGTCTCATCCTTTACAAAATAATACTCGACCGCCTGTCTGAGGTATGTATTTCCTATCCTGCTGATAAATCCCAGCAGCTCCTGATACATCTTTTCTGTATTTTTATCCGTTGTTGGCATATAATCTGCCGGAATATACTCACCCTCTGCTGCCTTACGGATCTGCTTAATGTTAAGCTGCAGATTATTATTATAGCAGATGACCTCGCCGTATACCTCTATAAAGTCCTTCTCCTCATAATCTGCAATTCCGCTGGAATTTGGATCCCATACCTTTCCATCCAGGGTTCCGGTCTTGTCCTGGAGTGTCAGGTTATCATAGGGCTTGCCGTTTCTCGTCTCTGCTGAACGCTTTCCTTTACACAAATATATGTTGCGAATTAATTCTCCTGATGCCAGTGTATTAATATATCTCATATCGTTTACATGCCTCTTTCTTAATTTTAGTATTATATGATACAAGCGTCAAAATACTCTTTGACGCTTACATCATTATATATGTTACTAAGTCACCAACCCCCAAGGGGCCTCTATTACTTACACGCCTGAAAGGCGGGTGTCGCAAGCATTGTTACTGGCTTCCGCTAAAAAGCGGATCCTTCACTATCTTCTTTTCTTGACTCTTCCGACTGTTCAGCGATGTACTTCTTTATCGCTTCTTCTGTCAGATTGCCTATTGTTGCTATGTAGTACCCTCTTGCCCAGAATGCTTTGTTCCACTTATTCTGCAATTCCGGATGCCTGTCATATATCATCAAGGTACTTTTCCCTTTTAAGTATCCCATAAATCTCGAGATACTCATCTTTGGCGGTACACTTACACATAGGTGTACGTGATCTATGCATACCGCTCCTGAAACTATTTCTATCCCTTTATACTTACTAGCGTTTGATAATCTCCCGTACATCGGTTCTTACCTGCCCATACAGCTTCTTTTTTCTGTATTTGGGGATAAAAACAATATGGTACTGGCATTTCCATGTAGTATGTGATAAACTTTTCTTGTCCATGTGGATGCCTCCTGTTCTTTGAGTTTGGCTTGCGACACCTTACTCATTGTATCACAGGAGGCTTTTTTATGGTATCCTCACCGCTGCCGCTTACTCAATTCTCCCCAGCATAGCTGGGGGATTAGGGTTTTCATTCACGGACTAACCGTCTCCTCATAGTAACGCATCCAGTCCATTTAAAAGTCGCTTTCAGCGAGGGGCTGGATACTGAAAACCACTGCTTCATCGGCCCGGATGCTGTGCAGCAGGGTGCACGGCCCCGTGAATAGTAACTTATATAGTTCCTTACTTCTTTGCACTAATTGTTACCGTAAAATCAATGTCCACATATTCTCCTCCAGTTCCCTGACGGCAGCCCTTGAGGGCAATCCTGTCTCCGCCCGCCTTCTTCATTAGAATCTCATGATACTCCTTCATATCCGTGATCTCCGTATCATCCACCGCTGTAATAATATCACCATTCTGAATGCCTGCCGTCATTGCCGGCGAATCTGTCTCAACCTTTTTTACATAGACTCCCTTGGGAAGACCCTGCCCTTCCATATCCTCTGTGACGTCAATACCAGTAATTCCAATATATGGAACTCCCTGGGCATTTGATAAGAATTCTATGATATCCTTAATATCAGAAATGCCGTAGCCCGCGATCTGATTCCGGTTTTCCTCCTCTAAAAGCGTCTGGTTCACAATCGCAATTACCTCTCCCCGTACATTTACCAACACTCCGCTTGCTCCGTCCGAACCGGAAATATCTGTACACACAACCTCATACTGACCATCGGAGAAATTCATGTGCGCCCTGTCCAAAGATACAACACCATATGTATACGCATTTGCATATCCAAAAGGCTTGCCGAGTACAATTGCCGTATCTCCCACGTTTACAAGCTTCGAATTGCCGAGCACCGCAATATCAATCTTAGTCCATGTATCCTCCGCGATTTCCGAACGGGGGACTGCATATACCGACAATCCTAGATTCACATCGCTTGCCTTTACTGATGCCTCGTATAGGTCGCCTCCCAAAAAGCTCACGCAGATCTTCTCTGCACTTTTTACTGGGCAGACCTTTCCTAGAATCAGAAGCTCCTGCCCATTGTCTGCTATGATCACCCCGGCGACACTATGCTTACTACTTTTCAGCTCGTCTGTCCACTTATCTCCTTTTGCAAGGCCGGTAATCTCTACGATACTGCCTTCAGTCTCCTTTACGGTCTCCCGAAGTGACTGAAGCATCTCCCGGTAGCTTTCAGAATCAAGCGGAGGCCTGTCTTCCTTTGATGCCTGGCCATTCTTTTCCCCTTCCTCTTTCTTTACATCTTCTTTTTTTTCTCCCTCATTCCCCCCTTCTGCGTTCTTTTCCCCTTCTTCCTTTTCTGCGTCTTTTATCCCGTCCTCTTTTTCCGTCCCTTCTTCCCCTGATGTTTCCTCCTGCTCTTCCTCATCCTTCGGAATCGTAACCTGCTCCGGGTCTCCCCCAAGCTTTCCCTCTATCCAGGGCTTTGACACAACAAAACTAAAGCAGGCGACAATTCCAAATACAAACCCCAGGGCAATCATATGCATAATCTGGCTCCTGAGCCGTCTCACGCCGCCTGTCTCATCCTTAATCACTTCCTGTAAAAAGGAATACTCCTCCTCCGGTTCTTTCTGGTTCTGATCTTTGTGTTCTTCCATACCTGACCGTTCTCCTTCTACGTCCCCTCTATAAGTATACATGATAGCCCTGCAATGTTCAAGAGTTACTATTTACGGACAGCACTGACGCTTAAAGTTGTATTTATTCTTCCAAGGCAAACGGAATTCCACTTTTTATACTGAGTTAATAATCTATCCTTATTTTAAACAATAAAATCCCTATGCCTTGCTTTTCTTCTTTCTGTTTTTTATCAGTTTCTTTACCAACACCTTTCCTTAACTTTATCTATATAAACCGTATTTGTATCTTTCTCTCCATCTCTTCCTTATGTTCTCCTAACGGCGTTTCCTTCTTGGATTCCAGTAATCTCCATTCCGCCGCCTTTCAGTTGGCGGTACAAATAGTAATGAAAGTCTTCCAATTTTCCACATTATTGATAAAATAATTCTTAAAGAAGCTACACTACAAAGCACATGGAGGTGAGTTGTAAAGACTTTCTTGAGTTTTAGACAGCATAGTAATCAGTGTAAGTTTCATCTTTCAAGCACAAATAAGTGGCTCTACAAGACCGTACAGTAAGAATTGTTTTAACTTCTCTGTTAAATGTGTGATGGAACAGTCAATGGCTTCTTTTTATCTTACTTTGAAAGGAGTTTTTGACCATAAAAGTTGTTTATCAAACCTGTTGCGGCGTCGATGTCCACAAATCTTTTCTCGTTGCCACAATCATCAAAACCACTTCCGGGGTTCATCCTTCTTATCAAAAGAAGCGGTTCTCCACTTTTAACAATTCTATCCTGCAATTCAAAGACTGGCTTATAAAAAATGAATGCCGTGATATCTGTATGGAATCTACTGGTAAATACTGGGTTCCTGTTTTTAACCTTTTGGAGGACGAAATGAATGTCACCATCGCTAATCCTAAATGGGTAAAAGCTGTTAAAGGCAATAAGGACGATACAAAAGATTCCAAGTGGATTGGCGATTTATTTCGATTAGGTCTGGTTCCGGGAAGTTATATTCCCTGTAAACCAATCCGTATCCTGCGTGAATTTACAAGATACCGTTACAAGTTAACCTCCTGCCGCTCCAGCGAAAAGAACAGATTTCAGAATGCACTTACTGTCTGTAATGTCGCATTAGATTCGGTTGTTTCCGATATCTTCGGGAAATCAGCCACTTCTGTTATTGATTACCTAATCGAGCAATCGGACAATTCCATCAAACACGAAGAAATAGCTTCCAGACTGCTTCGTTCCCTAAAGAAGAAGTCTGACCGTGTCATCGAATCCATCGAAGGCTATCAGATGACTGATTCCCCAAAATATCGTATGCGCCTTGTCCGCGCGCATATGGATTATATCACATCTACGATGAAGGATATAGACACTATGCTTGATTCTTTGATTGCGCCTTATGAAAATGCTGTCCAGTTACTGTGTACCATTCCGGGTGTTGACCGTAACAGTGCAATTACTGTTATCTCCGAAATTGGTACCGATATGACTCCGTTTTCAAATTCCAAACGCTTATGCTGTTGGGCGGGATTAACACCCGGCAATAATGAATCCGCTAGTAAGAAGAAATCTGTCAGAATAACACGTGCCGGTGTCTACCTCAATCCTGCATTGGTACAAGTTGCCCATGCAGCCGTGAAATCTGATAAGTCTCCTTACTACAAGCAGAAATATGAACGCATTAAGAAGCGCCGTGGCAAAAAAAGAGCCATTATTGCAATCGCCCGGATGGTCCTTACTGCCATTTACCAGATACTATCTACTGGTGAAGTATGGAATCCGACAGATTTATACAAAATTGATATGCCTGAGCTTCTAAAAGAAAGACACTGTCCTCTACTTTCTTTCACAGTAACCTCCTCTCTTTTATGGGTGTGCGAAAAAATAGTTTTGTGGTTAATTCTATTATGGGTTAAACCAGATAGGGATAAAAATAGATATGTACTGGCAGGAGCATAGGCTTTCTCCTGCCACGCCTATATTCAGGCGGTTTGACGTGTGGTACGCTGCATATATTCCTGTTCCATTTCCCGCATTTCCTCGTCCGTTGGGATGTCCACAATCCCGACATAGGAATGGCAGATGTCGATTTGCTGTGTCCGTTTCCTATCCTTTTTTTCACGCTCATGGATTACGATTTTATACACAAATGCGTTTAGGATTTCGGGCGTTAGATCATCAATGCGGGTGTATTTCTTGGTGACTGCTATCAGCTTGGCAACATTCGTTGTTTCCGTGTCGGCTTCGCTGACCTCGGCCTTCAAGGTTTCGATTTCCTGCTTTAACTGTTCCTGCCCGGCTTCATATCCGTCTGACAGCTTGTAAAAGCGTTCGTCATTCAGCTTTCCGTTGACGTTATCCTCGTAAATTATACGGAACAGACGGTCAAGCTCTTTCATGCGCTTTTCGTCCTTTTCTATCTACTTCTGCTTTGCGGATAATCCATATCGGCGTTCCGCAAGGGTGGAGTCTATCTGCCGTCGGATAAAAACCCTTTCAAACTGCTGTAAATAAGACAGGAAATGCTGGAGCTGTTCAGTACCAGCTGCCTTAATGCGTCCTCTCGGATATAATGCTGCGTACAGTTCTGCGAACGGCTTGTGCGCTTGTACTGTGAACAGCGGAAATGCGTATAACCGTTAGCGGCGGCAAGGCTTAGCTTTTCCCCACAATCGGTACAGTAAAGCATTCCCGAAAAGATGCTGGCCGTGCCGCCGATTAGCTCGGTAATTCTCATTGGCTCTGGGATGCGGATAAGGGGCATGACGTTCTGGACAGGCGGCAGAGGGGAACAAATTTTATCGGGATTTACCATAAAGGCGTCCCTGTATTTCTCCATAATCGCCTGTATTTCTTCCTCGGACAGTCTGCTCATCGAAATAATTCCTCCCTCCTGCGGTCTGTTTTTACTGGCTGTTTCTGCCAGTTTGACCGCCGGTTTTCCATTGTGTCGTGGATTTGGTTTAAACAGTCGTCAATGTGTGCAGAACGCTTTTCAATCCCGTCTGCGCATTTCAGCCGCTTTCTAAGCTCTGTTATCTGTTCCGTCACGCCCTGCTTTTCGGCTCGGAGTGTTTCTTTTTCGGCTGGTGCTGCACGGTGTACCCTATTCCGTAAGTGCTGACGATAGCCGATAAGCCTGTCCATTTCAGTCTGGTTTTTCTCCTTGTCGGCGTGTAAATCGGAGAGGGGGAGATGTTATGCTTTGATATATACCGTACCTGTGCGGTAATCTCGTCCAGTTTTCGTAGCTCTTCTTTCATCAGCGGGCTTGTCGGCTTGTAGTCCGTGCCTTTGGGGAATATCCCCAGCTGATAGCACCAATAGTAATATAACGCTAGGATTCCCGTGGTTTTCTGGTGTGGTTTCCATGCGTTTTTATACTGCTCTGGCATATGCGGGGAATAGGAAATCCTTGCTTTATAGTTTCCACGTCGGGAAGCCCCGCCTAAACAAGACCGTATGAAATCGGGAGTCAACCGTTCGTCAAGGGTGTCCAGTCTTGTGAAATGTTTGTAATGCGGCGGCTTCATTTTCCAATGCTCACCCGAAAAATCAAACTCATACCCTTTATCGGCAAGGTATTTCATCATGTGCTGTAAATCCCTGCTCCCGTTGAGTGCCTCCCTCAAATCCTCCCGATAGACGTTGTAGCGTGTCGGCTTTCCGCTCTTTTCGTCCAGATAAAGCTGTCTTGCAGGGACTTTTTCGGGGTTTTCAATTACCGACAATCCGTATTCAAGACATAAGCGGTCGGACACTTCCCGCAACCTTTTCTGCTCCGATTTTGAGTAATTATAATTGTTGTGGTAGAGTTGTTTTCTGTTGCAATTCTAAGATAAAATCTTCAATCTCCTTACAGATTTCGGCGGCGGTTGGATAGTATGGAACACACTTTTTGAAAGCGTCATGCACTTCATAGAGCTTCCACTCATCAGCCGAAAACAGAAGTTTATTTTCAGCGGCGGTCAGCTTTGTCCGCTGGCTGACAATCCATTCTGCAATATATGCGCTTATTTCATTTTCAATTTTGATTCGCATATATTTACATATCCTTTGCATGGCTTTTTTAATTTTCAATCATTTACGCTCTTGCGAAAACTGTGGTGACAGTGATGATGTCATCGTCGATCTTCGCAAAAATTTCGCCATTCATCTTGCGCATGAGCTGTCTGCAAATGTAAAGCCCCAGCCCGTTACCACCAATGTTTCCCGCATTTGCTCCGCGCCAAAAGCTCTCAAAAATATGCGGCAAATCGTCCTTCACAAGCGTACAACCGCCGTTCATGACCGCAATTTGGACGCATTCATCGTCTTCGGGGAAAATCAATTCCACATGTCTGCCATCGCCGTATTTGAGGGCATTTTCCATAATGTTTTGCATCACTTCAACGCTCCTGCCCAAATCCCCCGATAGCAGACAGTTTTTATATTTTCCGATAATAAAATCTGTTTTGATAAGTGCCAGTTTTTCCTTGTAATATCCCGCGATTTTTTCAACAAGTTCCGAAAGATAAAACTCGCCCATATCCACTTCAAGGCTGAAGAACTCTTCTCTTGAAGCCGTTATAATCTGTGAAACATAGCCCTCGATCTCGTCCGCTTTTTCGTTGATATTTTCAGCGATTTTGTGCTGCTTTTCCGCGTCCAAATACAAATTTTTCGACAGTGCTGCCGAGTACAATTTTATAGCGGAAAGCGGCGTTTTAATATCGTGCGAGAGCGATAGCAGCAGTGTTTTCTTTTCTTTCTGCATTTCCAGTTCGCGCTGCTTTTGCTGTTCTATATTTTCACGGAGAATATCGATCCCCCAAAGAAATTTTCCAAAAAAACGGTTTTTCGTTTCCTTTATCGGCGCGGCGAGATTACCCTTTGAAAGCTCGTAAGGGATACCGCTCAGACGTTCAAAGGGCATAAGAATTGCGAATTTTACATAAAGTAAAACCGTTATGATTAAAATCGCCATAACAACGAGAACGACATTTACAATTCCTGTAAGCTGCGTTTTTTCGGAGTAGCCATTTGTATTGTAATCAAAACGATAAAGTTCTCCGTTTATTTCACAGATAACATAGTCGCTGTCCGTGCTGTAAAATTTTTCTCCGTCTCGCTCAATATTTGTTACATACTCACATTCGGAAATGTCGGCAGAACCATTCGCTTCTATTTCTCGAACAAGGCGGCTTATCTCTACGCGGTATAGTCTGCCGTCGTTGGTTTTGTCGGCAGTAAGAATCAGATTCACGACAGCAAACAATAGGGTCACGGCAACCGCAACTACCGATAAAATTCTGTTAAACGCTTTCATATTTATAACCCACCCCCCATACAGTAACTATTTTTTTAGGATTTTTGGGGGAGTCCTCTATTTTCTGCCGCAGCCATTTTATGTGTACCGTCAGTGTCTGTTGTTCTGAAAAGCTGTCGCTGCCCCAGACCTGTTCAAAAATGTATTCCTTGCTTAAAGCCCTGCCCTTATTCTCCATTAAAAGCAGAAGCAGCTCAAATTCCTTCGTGGTCATTTCAAGTTCTTTTTCATTTTTGTAAACGACACGGCCCGCCTTATTTATGCGTATATTGCCGTCGGTAATTTCATCAAGAGCGTATTGTCTCTTAAAAATCCCTCTTATTTTTGCGAGCATAATATCAATATCATATGGCTTTTCTATATAGTCGTCTGCGCCGAGATTCAGTCCGTTCAGCTTGTCTTCTTTTTCCGTTTTCGCACTTACAATCAGTATGGGCGTGTTGCTTGACCTGCGGATTTTTTCCAGAACATAAAATCCGTCCCTGTCGGGCAGCATGATATCAAGCACGACAAGCCTTGCGCCGTATCGTTCGTACAGCAGCAAGGCTTTTTCGGCTGTTTGAACCGCCGATACCGTATAATTTTCCGTGCGGAGAAAATCACACAGCAGATTAGCAAGCTCCTTGTTGTCCTCAACAATAAGAATATCCATACTACCACCCTAATTCCAGAAGCCAGTTATTCAATGCACGCTCCCGTTCTCTCATCTGCGTGGAACAGTCGCTTAAGTCGTACTCTCCCTTTATGTTCCCGTCAACAATGTACATGACCCTTGTACATTTTGCCGCGACCTTAACATCGTGAGTAACGAGCATGATTGTTGTTCCCTCAGAATTTAATTTTACAAGCTCTTCCATTACCTCGTCGGAGGAAGCGCGGTTCAAAGCCCCTGTCGGCTCATCCGCAAAAATCATTTTCGGGTCGTTTATCATACTGCGGCAGATACATGCCCGCTGAAGCTGACCGCCCGAAACCTCGTTGATGTCGTTGTCGGCAATGTCGATAATGCCGAGCCTGCGCATTAAATTCTGACCGCGCCGCGCCGTTTCCCTGCGGGGTTCACGAAGCTTTTTGGATTGCGTTGCGGGAAGTATGATATTATCCAATATGGTGAGGTTTTTCAGCATATACATTTGCTGAAAGATAAAACCCATTTCGTCAAGGCGCAGGTCTGCAAGTTCTCTTTCGCCCATCCCTGCAATATTTTTTTCACAGAAATTCACATCTCCTGCGGTAACATCATCCATGCCCGAAACTGCGTACAGTAACGTGGATTTTCCAGAGCCAGACGGTCCCATAACAGCGACCATTTCTCCTTCGCCAATCGCAAAATTTATGTTTTTCAGTACGTTGTTCTGCCGCTTGTTTACGATATATGTTTTGCAGAGGTCTTTTACTTCGAGAATATTCATAATTGCTTCTTCCTTTCATTATTCAATGCTTGCTGTATCGGAGGATTTGATTTTTCTTGTGTACAAAGAGGTCAAAAACGCGCTTACGGCTGTGGCGGTAAGGACGATAACGGGGAATACTGCGTATATCTCCACAGGGTTCTGCATATATTCTACGCCCATTTCAAGCCCCATCGTCCGGAAAATAGGGTCGAAGCAAAGCTTTGTAATGGGCATACCTAAAATCTCCGCAAGAAGCACAGCCGCCGCTGCCGCAATGAAAAATCTTAACGTGTACTGTCCATATATTTTGGCGTTCCTGATGCCGATGGCTTTCAAAAGGGCGATTTCCGCCTGCTCCTTTGCGATAAAGGAACGCGCTATAAGCACGGTTATAAGCGCGGCTAAAATTACCGTAAGGATGGCGGACATTTTTTTTACCGCGTCTATGGCGTCGCCGACTCCGGTGTTGTCCTTTACGGTTTCGCCCGCTGTTTTAACGTTTGAAAACTTAGGATAAAGCTCCTTGATCTTTTCAATTCTGCTTAATACTTCCTTATCGTCGGGGCCGTCGGTAAATTTTATCTGTGTACCGGGGGAGCCGCTTGCTGCGATATAGTTTATATCGCAGTCGGTATGAACCCTTACGGATATGCCCTGATTGACCATTGACTGATACAGAGCGGTTATGATTAACTCCGCCGTTTCGCCCGTCGGGTAGGACAAGGTAACGGTATCGCCTATTTCCGCACCCAGCTTTTTTGCTAAAAGGGTTGTCACTGCAATTTCGCCGCTGTTTTGGGGAGGAGTACCCTCTAAATATTCGTACATATCCATCGTTGTTCCCGTACCCTGAAGTATAGCTGTCTTGCTTTCATATTCGCCGTATCTTATCATCGTATAAATATAATATTCCGTCATACATTCTGCGGGCATACCGTTTTCCGCAAGGGTCTGCTCCATATCATCAAGATATTTTTCAACCTTTTCATGTCCGTCCCCGGCCATAAAATTCATAGCTTCGTCGCCGATGTCCGTAACGGCGTGGCAGTCCGCCATACCGAAATATTTCACCAGCTTTCCGCTTTTAAGGGACGCCGTGACGTTAGAAAGCATTATCAGCAGCGACATACACAGAAAAAAGGTAAGGATAATGACAGCGTAGCGTTTGGGACTGCTTACAATATCGTTTGTGGCAAGGAAAGCCGTCGTGCCAAGCCGCGATCTTCCAAGGCTCATAACGCTCTTTTTACGGAAGCGTTCCCCTGTCTGCCCGTTTCTTACAGCGTCGATAGGGAACATTTTTCCCACCCTGCCCGTACAGCCGAGACAGAACAGGAGAATTACAGCCGCTACCAGAACCGCGCAGGCAGCGTTTATAAATCCGTTATTGCCGCTGTCTATTATAATAGACTCCGAGGAATAATTTATAAGCATTTTCCCGAACGGGTAGCTGAGTATCAAGCCGAGCGATGCGCCGATAACGGAAATAGCGAAGTATTTTGTAAGGTACAGTCCCCGAATTTTTATGTTTCGTATGCCGATTGCTTTCATAACGCCTATCTCGCGGAATTCTTCAGAGATGGTAAAGGCTATGGTAAACCGAAGCACCGCAAAGGATATGATTATAAGAATCATACTCACCGCAAGGATAAGACCCATGATTATCATATCAAAAATATAGGCCTGATCCAGTACCTCCGTGCCGTTCGCAATGGTAAAGCTGTCGGATATATCCGCTATCTGGGACAGGGTCTTGTCAAGGTCGTCGGTGTGTATGTATAAGAATTTTCCGCCGTACATGTTTTTTATCGTCTCATCGGACATATATTCGTCAAAGTCCTCGCTGTTTATGATAAACCTCTTAATGCCCATCAATTCCGAACCGAGGACAGCGTCCTTGAAGCCGCCCGCAAAGGTAAATTCACGGCTTACGCCCTCTATTTCAACAGTAATTTTGTCACCTGCTTTAAGTCCCATGTTTTTCTCCGTGAAACGGGTAGCGTAAATTTCCCCTTTCGGTACACTTTTAAGAATACTTTTGTCGTCCAGAAAATAATTTATCCCCATATCTCTGTCGCTCTGTAATACTAATTTCTGACTGAGTTTGGAAGCGTTAAGCGGTTCGCCGGCCCGCGTAATATTTGACTGGGACATCGAGACGAACTCCTCAATACGGAACTCGTCTATCGCAGAGGCGTTTTCAAGTGTCCCGCAAATATCCTTGTGGTCAGATTTGTTTTCGCTCATCGCGAAGTAATCGGGCACGTCTGCCATTTCAAAATAGCTGTCCAGCGCAGTCGTCACAGTGATGATGTTGCTCACGCCGGAGGACATGAACATCGACGCGAGTATAATAAACACCAGCAATATCACGTTCATTGCCCTTTTGCGCTTTAGGTCTTTTTTCAGTATTTGTAAATACATTTCCGCTGCTCCTTTCGCTTTGTGATTCGATTGTAGCATAGAAGTTATTAAATAATCCTTAAATCGGTTTGCGGCAATCAAATTATGTGTGATGATGAAAATCGTTTACCCATTACCAATGTTTATCAGCCTAATTTCTCCGCATATTTTTCTACCCACTCTATGCCAGCAAATAATTTTACATAAAGACGGAAAAGCAAATCTATTTCGTCCTTGTTGAAATCTGTAAATAGCAACTTCAAAAACTGTGAATGGCGTTCTCCTATTTCTTCGGCATATTGACCTACTTTATCGGTTAGCTCAATACGGACAGAATTATTTCCCTCTAATAGCAAACGGACATTTTCACCCGCTGTCTGCATACGATTTTGTAGTATAAAGATACATGAAAAAATCGCTTTTACTCTGTGTTCGGTATCACAGTCGTATTCTTCAAAGAGTTCGTCCATTTTCATCTGTTTTTCCTTCGTATTTAGTGATAACAAGTTCCTGCCGAATAGCATAGTAACTCATTACTGCCATGTCAATATATTCTGAAAAAAATCACTATTAAATTCAGATGATTCTCGAAAGAAAAGCGACAGAGCTTTTCCCCTCTGTCGCCTTGCCTTTCGTATATGCCGCCCAGTTCCTCAAATAATGATTTTGCCATTTTCTATTTCCTCCAAATAAGATATTCACTCCACATTATGGTGTCTGTTCTCTTAAACACAATTTTTAGTTTTCTCCTTATCCGGTTTCACTCATCTCGTATTTTCTCATAAAATGAGAGGTTTTTTTGTGAAAAATTTTTTAAGCGTCAGAGCTGATTTACGGACTAAGAGGCAGCCCCTGATATTTGGTTACTATTCACGGTCCGTGAGGCCGCTCATAGTAACGATTCGGGGCGATATTTAAAGTTTTGCTGCGCAAAAACCTCCCCTCACACTTGAATCACGTTCTTACGGAATGCACAGCTTACGCGCATTCCTGACCCGTGAATCAATGTCATTAACTTAAGGAATCGTTGTCATAAAACAAACCTGACAATTGCATATTTCCATATGTTTTGATTGTAAGATATGCATTGCAGCGGCTTAAGTTAATGACACTGCCCGTGAATAGTAACTGATATTTCCCCCTTCCTTTTATCCCTCAAATAATGTAGAATAGAGGTAACTACTTAATCGAGGAAACGAGTGATGATATTATGAATAAGAAAACACTGGCAAAATTAGAATATGACAAGATCATAGATCTGTTAACAGAGCATGCATCCTCCTTCAGCGGAAAGGAGCGCTGCCACAGATTAAAGCCCCATACTGACATTGAAGAGATACGGACCGCGCAGGATGAGACTGCCGCGGCATTTACCCGCATTGTGAAAAAGGGACGCCCTTCTTTCGGCGGTGTGAATCCGGTCAATGATTCCCTGCGCCGTCTAGAGATCGGAGGTGTATTGGGAAGCGGAGAACTTCTTAGAATCTGCAGGCTCCTTGAAGTTGCGGGTCGTGCGAAGGCATATGGCAGACATGAGAATGCGGACTTAGCTGAGGACTGTCTAGATGCGTATTTTACGCAGCTCATTCCGATCTCACCTCTTACCTCCGAGATCCGCCGCTGCATTATAGATGAGGATGAGATCAGTGATGAGGCAAGCCCTGCCCTGAAACATATCCGCCGTCAGATCGGGCAGATGAATGACAAGGTTCACTCCACACTTTCAGGCATGATCAATGGAAGCCTGCGCACCTATCTGCAGGATGCTCTGATTACCATGCGCGGAGACCGCTACTGTATTCCTGTAAAGGCAGAGTACCGCGGACAGGTTCCTGGCATGATCCACGACCAGTCCTCCACAGGCTCCACCTTATTTATTGAGCCAATGGCTGTGGTTAGGCTTAACAATGACTTAAAGGAGCTTTACGGTAAGGAGCAGGAAGAGATCCAGGCCGTTCTTGCCCGTTTAAGCGCAGATACAGCTGAATATATTGAAAATATCCGAACCGATTATACGGTTCTTACAGCACTGGACTTCATTTTTGCAAGAGGCGCTCTGGCTCTTGACATGAATGCAAGCCGGCCTCTTTTTAACTCAGAGGGCCGCATTCATATCCGCGAGGGCCGTCATCCTCTATTAGATAAGAAAAAGGTGGTGCCAATTACTGTAACATTAGGAGATGCCTTTGATCTCTTGATCATCACTGGCCCTAACACTGGCGGAAAGACCGTCTCCCTGAAAACCGTAGGACTGTTCAGTCTGATGGGGCAGGCAGGACTTCATATCCCTGCCCTGGACCGTTCAGAGCTTGCTGTGTTTACGGAAATCTATGCAGATATTGGCGATGAGCAGAGCATTGAACAGAGTCTGAGCACCTTCTCCTCGCACATGACTAATATTATCTCCTTTCTGAAAAAGGCAGATGAGAATTCCCTTGTGCTCTTCGATGAGCTTGGAGCCGGAACAGATCCTGTAGAAGGTGCCGCCCTTGCTACTTCCATCCTTCAGTATCTGCACGAACGCGGTATCCGTACCATGGCAACCACACATTACAGCGAGCTTAAGGTGTATGCACTTTCCACTCCTGGCGTGGAAAATGCCTGCTGTGAATTTGATGTTGAGACTCTCAGGCCCACCTATCATCTCCTGATCGGAATCCCGGGAAAGAGCAATGCATTTGCCATTGTTGGAAAGCTGGGGCTTCCGAAGCACATCATTGATGATGCACGATCCCGCCTGAGTGAGCAGGATGAGTCTTTTGAGGATCTGCTTACGGATCTAGAGACCGGAAGGCGGACCATTGAGAAGGAGCAGGCAGAAATTGCCTCCTACCGCCGTGAACTGGAACGCCTGAAGCAGGAGACAGAAAGCAAGCGCAAAAAACTGGAGGAGCAGCGCGAACGCATTATCCGGGAGGCAAATGAAAAAGCTCATGCTATACTGGCAGAGGCAAAGGAGACTGCGGATGAGACGATGCGCAATTTCCATAAATTTGGAAAGGAAGCCATCTCCGCAGCCGAAATGGAAAAAGAGCGGGAAAGGCTTCGCAAAAAGATGGAAGCTGCCCGCGCGGGTATGAAGGAAGAGATCAAAACCCCCCGCAAGATGCACAAGCCCGAGGATTTCAAACCCGGTGAAAGCGTCCGGGTATTAAGCATGAACTTGAACGGGACAGTATCCTCCAGGCCTGACGCGAAGGGAAATGTAACGGTACAGATGGGAATTCTGCGCTCACAGGTGCACATGTCTGACCTGGAGATTATTGAGGAAATGCCGGACTACCTGAAAAAAACTGCAAGGCAGACCGGAAAGGGTAAAATGAAGATGGGCAAATCCCTGTCTGTAAGCTCTGAGATTAATCTGCTGGGAAAGACGGTAGACGAGGCGGTTGCAGAACTTGACAAATATCTTGACGATGCATGCCTTGCACATCTGTCCTCTGTACGCATTGTACATGGCAAGGGAACCGGGGCATTACGGGCCGGCGTCCATAATTATTTAAGAAGGCAAAAGCATGTAAAGTCATTCCGCCTTGGAGCCCTGGGAGAGGGAGATGCCGGAGTGACCATTGCAGAATTATATTAGGAGGACAACAATGGTAAGTAAACAGAAAATTTTGATTGTAGACGATGATGAAAACATTGCAGAGCTCATTTCCCTGTATCTTACGAAGGAATGCTTTGACACTATGATGGTATATGACGGAGAGGAAGCGCTGACTGCCTTTGACACCTATCAGCCAAATCTGATTCTTCTAGATCTCATGCTTCCAGGCATTGACGGGTATCAGGTATGCCGGGAGATCCGGACCCGCTCATCTGTCCCGATCATCATGCTCTCTGCCAAAGGGGAGGTATTTGACAAGGTGCTTGGTCTTGAGCTTGGTGCAGATGACTATATTATAAAGCCCTTTGATTCCAAGGAGCTTGTTGCACGGGTTAAGGCTGTGCTAAGGCGGTTCCAGAACGGCTCCAAGTCTGAAAGCAGTTCTTCGAATAAAGGAAAATGTGTAGAATACCCTGGTATTGTTATTAATCTTACGAATTATTCCGTCATCGTAGATGGAAAGAATGTCGAAATGCCTCCAAAGGAACTGGAACTTCTCTATTTCCTTGCCGCTTCGCCGAATCAGGTATTCACACGCGAGCAGCTTCTGGATCAGATATGGGGATATGAATATATTGGTGATACAAGGACTGTAGACGTCCATATCAAGCGAATCCGCGAAAAGGTCAAAGACCACGGTGGCTGGAACCTGTCCACTGTGTGGGGGATCGGCTACAAATTTGAAGTAAAATAAGGAGCATCCCATGAAGAGCACACTCTATCTGAAATTTATAATTATATATATTATCTTCGGGTTTTTAAGTGTCTTCACTGTAGCCACCCTGACCTCAGGCCTGGCATCAGCCCCGCTTATCAGAGCCGTCTCCTCCAATATCTATATAGAAGCAAACCTAATGGCAGATAACTATCTTCCAGGATATTTTTCCGACCAGCTTACTCTGAATGATGTACGCGTTCAGCTCACCGGCATTGAGACACACTTAAATGCCGCTGTATGGTTTGTTGACCGGGAGGGGACGATCATCACCTCCGCACAGGCAGAAGATTTTCCTGCCGCACCTGCTGCAATCGAAAAATTCAACCCTGCAGAGGCTGGAAATTCTAAATATCTGACCGGAGACTACCATGGATATTTCGAGGATGATGTAATCACTGTAATTGCCCCTGTCGTTCAGGACTATCTGCCCCAGGGGTATCTTTTGATACATAAAAACACTGCCGACATAGATGAGATCCTTTCCATTATGATGCGCGCAGTATACATCACTCTTTTCGTCATATACGGACTTTCTTTCGTCATACTGCTCGCCTTCCAGTTCTTCGTCTACCGGCCCCTGAGCCTGATCACCGAAGCCGCCAAACAGTATGCCTCCGGAAATCTGGACTACGAGATTCCGATCAACACAGAGGACGAGATGGGATACCTGTCGGCATCCCTGAATTACATGTCCTCCCAGCTTAGGGATACGGAAGACTATCAAAAAAAATTTGTAGCAAACGTATCCCATGATTTCCGCTCGCCCCTCACCTCCATCAAAGGCTACGTGGAAGCCATTGCCGACGGAACCATCCCGCCAGAGCTCCAGGAAAAATATTTAAAAATCATATTATTTGAAACAGAAAGACTGACAGACCTGACACAGGATCTGCTCACCCTGAACGAATTTGACACGCAGAACCTCCTTCTTACAAAAGAGGCCTTTGACATACACGAAATGATTAAAAAGGTTGCCGAATCCTTTGAAGGTATCTGCAAGCAAAAGAAGATCTCTATAGAACTCCTTTTCGCCACAAAACACCTGAAAGTTATGGCAGACCAGCGGAAAATCCAGCAGGTTCTCTACAATCTGCTGGACAATGCCATCAAATTCAGCGATGCCAGCTCCATCATCACCATAGAAACAACTGAACGCGGCGACAAAGTATATACTTCCGTAAAAGATAACGGAATCGGCATCCCCCGGAACTCCCTTAGCAAAATATGGGAACGCTTTTATAAAAGCGATCTGTCCCGGGGAAAAGACAAAAAAGGTACCGGCCTTGGCCTTGCAATCGTCAAAGAAGCAATCCAGGCACACGGCGAAAATATAAGCGTCGTAAGCACCGAAGGCGTAGGAACCGAATTCATCTTCTCGCTCTCTAAAGCGGGGACACCCTGATTTCAATCTGGGACGGGGCATTTTTAAAAATGCCCCGTCCCCAACCAGCTCTTTACCTCTTTGCTGTCAAGATTATCCCTGGTTACCCACATGACTGATGTATTAATATAGGCTTCATTCCCCATAGAAAGAGCGGCTCTTGCAGAGGCTATAACAGACGCATAACCCATACCGAATGGATTCTGTACAATCAGGCCATCTATCTCGCCATTTTTCAAGGCTTCCAGCTCGTCCTTATTACTGTCATAGCCAATCAGGGCAACGCTTTTTTTCTCTGCCCGGTCCAGGGCAGCCAGGGCTGACATTACTGCTGTTCCATCTGCTGCAAATACGCCCTTTATTTCCGGATGCCTCTTTAGGATCTCGTCAATGACCTGTTCCTCTGTGACCTCTTCCGGATTCTTTATTTTCTTTTCTTTTGCAAGCTTCTTCTGCATCTCCTCCAGCTGATCCATATGGTATACCTCTGCAACTGTGATTCCCGGATATGCTTCGGCCAGTCTCTCTGTAAATCCAAGCTCACGTTCTCTTGCAGACAGGGATTTTGAATCCTGGACAAATACAAGCACCTCGCCTGTACTTCCTGCAAGCTCTGCCATCCTGTCGGCTGCCATCTGCGCAGTTCCCCGGTTATCGGTAGAGACAGTTGCCATCAGGCCGGGATAGTCGCTTCCCGAATCGAATGCCACAATTGGGATGCCATTTCCTGATGCAAGGTCAAACTGCACGCCGCATGCCTGGGTATCTACTATGGAAATGCTAACGCCAAGGGGATACCTTGCAAGCTCCTCATCTAGGATATTCACCTGTTCATCCACACTACCCGCCACTGCCGGACCGCTGTAGGTTACCTTGATCTCATCTTTTCCCTTATAGCCAAGCTCCGCATTGATATCAGCTGCTGCCTGTTCAGCGCCCTTTTTTACCTGCTCCCAGTACTCTCCTTCTCCGCTTTTCCCAATAATTGAAAAATAAGAACCTGCCTCTGGCTTTAGACCGGAAACATCCCGGTATGCAGAAGGCTCAATGGCATCCAGCCGGCTCTGATACTCTTTCTCATCCTTCTTTCCAACGACGTCCCCTGTCTCTTCTGTAATCTCCAGCTTTTTCTCAGCTTCTGTCTTATGCTCTTCCATTTCTTTGGAAGCACATGCACAGATTACCAGTATCAGACATATAATAAGTACTATCAGACTCCAACTCTTCTTCATAATGACTCCTCCCATTGTATGTTGTTCAGAATAACTTTTGTTACTATTCACGGACTAACCGTCCGCTCATAATAACGATTCGGGGCGGCATTCCAGGTTTTTCTACGCAAAAACCACCCCTCACTCCTGCATCATGTTCTTACGGAATGCGCAGTTCAGCGCATTCCTGACCCGTGAATAGTAACTAACTTTTTTCCATAAACCACTATACACCAATTTCTTTTTGATTTGGTGAAAAATTTCTTAATTTTTTCTGTACTTAATTTTGACCATGATTTTTACTTGTATATTTTGTCCTTTTGTATTATTATATGGTATAGAAGAGCGCTTTCAGAAAGGAAATGCTCTATAAAAAAAGGAGGTACATACCAATGGCACACGTAATTAGTGACGAATGTGTAAGCTGTGGAGCTTGCGAAGCTGAATGTCCAGTAGGCGCTATTGCTCAGGGCGCAGATCATTATGAGATTGATGCTGACGCTTGTGTAGATTGCGGCGCATGTGCGGCTCAGTGCCCAACAGGAGCTATTTCCCAGGGCTAATGAACGAAAAACATATCTAAAGGCGAATCCGGCTCTGCCGGATTCGCTGCATTTTACGATGAGAAACTGTCCTGCTCAGTAGACCTGTGCAGGGTCTGTCCCAGCGAAGCGAGGGTGTTTACTGCTGCGAGAAATATTTCCACCTCCGACCATTTTTGACGTTCTTTTTCATAGATTTGTGTTATCCTGTATGGAGACAAGCCTAATGATTCAAAAATAAGGGGGTTTTTATTATGGGAAATGCAAATGCGCTTGAACAGCTGAAGCTGGAAACCAAAGATGATGCCAGATTGTACGGCTGCCTCAAAGAACTGTACGAGCAGGGAATCCCGTTTGAAGAGCTAAAGGGATTGATCCCCGATATCAAAAGAACCCGGGAACAGCTGCATATGAAACGAATGCTGGAAAATAATAACGAAGTGCTGCTTGCCATGTTCAGTAAAGAGATGTCCTTTCTCCTGGATGCCAAGGAGCGGCAGGAGGACGAGCAGTTTAAAAAACTGGACCAGCTCATCAGGCAGCAGCAATCCTTTCGGAAGTCTGCAGCCCAGAGTAGTCCAGTCGAAAAGCTTAAACGTCTATTCCTGCCGGCTTAGATTTGCGAACTTCGTATACTCGGCAAGCCATGCGAGATTAACGGTCCCTACAGGACCGTTTCTTTGTTTTGCGATAATAATCTCTGCCTGCCTTTTGTACTCTGTATCCTTATTATAATATTCATCACGGTAAATAAACATTACCACATCTGCATCCTGCTCAATCGCGCCGGATTCCCGCAGATCAGACAGCATCGGTCTTTTATCCGGTCTTGACTCCACTGCACGGCTGAGCTGTGAGAGGGCGACAACCGGAACATTAAGCTCTCTTGCAAGCGCCTTTAGGGAACGGGATATATCCGAGATCTCCTGCTGTCTCGACTCAGCACGTCCGCCGACCCTTCCTGTCATAAGCTGCAGATAGTCAATGATAATGATCTGTATATCATGCTCCAGCTTATACTTCCGGCACTTAGAGCGAAGCTCCGACACGGAAATTCCGGGCGTATCATCAATGATCAGGTTTGATCTTCCAATAATCCCGGCTCCCTCAATCAGCTTCTCCCAGTCAGAGTCCTTCAGATTTCCCGTACGCAGCGCCTGTGCATCCACCTGGGATTCCAGTGAAAAGAGACGATTTACAAGCTGCTCCTTCGACATCTCCAAAGAGAACACTGCCACGCCCTTTTCCTTTTTAAACGCAATATACTGGGCAATATTTAGCACAAAAGCCGTCTTACCCATAGAAGGCCTGGCTGCAACCAGTACCAGATCAGACGGCTGCAGACCCGACAGCTTATAATCCAGATCAATGAAGCCTGTCGGAATTCCGGTCACTGTTCCTTTATTCTTCGATGCTTTTTCAATCCGGTCCAAAGCATTCAGGACAATGTCCTTAATCGGGACATAATCTCCGGTATTTCTCCGCTGCAGAAGCTCGAAAACAGACTTCTCAGTTGTCTCCAGAATCGCCTCCAGCGGCTCCTTTCCTGCATAGCAGGTATTCGAAATATCATCATTCAGCTTTATAAGCCTGCGCATCAAAGATTTATCAGATACAATCTCTGCATAGTATTTTATATTTGCAGAAGTAGAAACAGCGTCCAGAAGCTCTCTTGCGAATTCAAGACTCGCCACCTCCGGAGGAACCTCCTTTTCCTTCAGGCGTTCCTTTAGTGTGACGAGATCCACCGGCTTTCCTTCATTAAAAAGCTCAATGATCGAATCAAAAACCACACCATAGGCCGTCTGATAAAAGTCCCTGCCGCTTATAAGCTCTGATGCCGCCACAACTGCATCTTTATCCATCAGCATAGCGCCTAATACCGCCTGCTCTGCCTCAATACTGTGGGGCATGACTCTTTTAATGAGTGCCTCTTCCATACATCACTCTCCTATGCGAAACAGATCAGGCCTCCTCTGTTACAGATACCGTAAGCTTCACCGTAACCTTTGGATGCAGCTTAACCGGCACCTCATGCGTACCAAGAACCTTAATGTTCTCTTTTAGCTGAATCTTTTTCTTATCAATGTCAAGGCCTAACTGTTCCTTTACCTCTGCTGCAATTTCCTTTGAGGAAATGGAGCCAAATGCCTTTCCGCCCTCTCCGGTCTTAATAGACATCGCAATCTTCCCTGCTTCTACCTTTTCTCCCAGCGTCTTTGCCGCCTCATACTGTGCCTGTGCGTGCTTTTCATCATTGGCCTTCTTAAGCTTCAGCTCATTCAGATTCTTACTGTTGGCCTCCATACCCTTCTTTGTCTTCAGGATAAAGTTTCTTGCATAGCCGTCGCTTACCTCCACAATATCCCCCTTTTTTCCAAGCGATTTTACATCCTCTGTTAATATTACCTTCATCTTAAATATCTCCCTTCTTTAACATGTCATCCAGTACGAACTTAAGGCTTGCCATTGCCCTTCTCATATCGGTATGGTCAAACTGTGCACCTGAAGCATTCATGTGTCCGCCGCCGCCTAACTTCTCCATAATGATCTGAACATTCACCTCATCAATGGAACGGGCGCTGATATATATTCTTCCATTATATTCTGTAAGAACAAAAGACGCCTTGATCTGGCTGATATCCAGCAGCTCATTCGCTGCCTGGGCGCCCACAATTGTCGGACTCTCTATATGAAGATTCTCACCTCTGGCAATTGCAAACTTGTCCTGGTAAACTTCTGCACTGCTGATAATCGCCGCCTTTGCGCGATAAGCCTCTATATCATCCCGGAACATCTTGCGCACCTGTGTAATATCCGCACCGCTTCTCCTTAAAAATGCTGCCGCTTCAAAGGTCCGGACGCCAGTACGGCTCACAAAATTATTCGTATCAATCATAATACCTGCATACATGCTGCTCGCCTCCATGCTCGGTATCTTCACATCATCTACAATATACTGCAGCACCTCTGCCACCATCTCACATGCAGACGATGCATAAGGCTCAATATACGACAGAAGCGCGCTGTCTATATTGTCACTGCTCTGCCTGTGATGATCCAGAACAACAATTGTCTTCGCAATATGAAGAAGCTCTTCACACTCCGTCATCTTCGGCCGGTTCGTATCCACTACAATTACCAGCGAATTCTCATCTGCCATATCAATGGCCTGTGCCGAGGTCAGAAACAGATCATCCGGATATGAGGATGCCTCAATATACAGGTTATAGAGCGGACGCAGGGATGCTGACACTTCATTAATGATGATGTGTCCCCTCTTGCCAAGTGCAATTGCCGCCCGGCAGATTCCGATTGCCGCCCCGAAGGAATCCGCATCCATAAACTTATGCCCCATAACAAAAATCGTATCCTTCACCGTGATAAATTCCCGGAGAGCTTCTGCCTTTACGCGGGCCTTTACACGTGTATTCTTCGAAGTCTGCTCCCTCTTTCCTCCAAAGTAAGTAATCCCCCGGTTATCCTTAATAACTGCCTGATCTCCGCCTCTCGCAAGAGCAAGATCAATTGCAACGCGGGCATAATTATTACTCTGTGAGTATCCTTCCGGGCTCAGCCCCAGTCCGATGCTTAAGGTTGTGGAAATCGAATTTCCTATATTAATTGATTTCACATCTTCAAGCAAAGAGAACTTATCCTCCTCCAACACTTTAAAATACTGTCTCTTAATTACAATAAAATATTTATCTGTCTCAATCTTCTTTACAATTCCGTCAACCTTTGCAATATACTGATTGATCTTCCGGTCCACCAGGGCAACAAGCAGAGACTGACGCACCTCCTCCACACTAGTGATCACCTCATCATAATTGTCAATATAAATCAGTCCTGCAACCAGACGCTGCTCCTCATTTTCCTTAATATAATGGTTCAGCTCTGTCACATCCTGCAAATAGACTGCAACAAAGTATTCCTTTTCCGCAGGCAGCTCTAATAGCTTCTCTGTCTCGTTAAATCCCTCTACAGACACTCTCCGAAGCTCAGCCTTGTACTCCCGGTCCTCATAATATACATCCATCTCTACTACATCATGCTCTTCCTTCGGGAAAATACTCTGATTGAGCTCTGGCATATGCTTACTCAGATATGGATCCATCAGCGCCCTTTCTCCAAGCACCTGGTCAAACTGGCTGTTCTTCCACACGATCTTGCCGTCCTCCAAAAGAATTGCATAAGGAACTGCAAGCTCCCTGAGAAGCGTATTCTGCACAACGCCGTACTGGGCGGCGAACTCCACCAGATCCTTGACGATCAAAGATTTACTGTAAAAATACAGAATGCCTGTTGCAACAATATAGATCCCCACAAAGAGCAGAAGCAGAATACCCGCCTTCCTGTCAATCCGGTATACCCAGATATTCATCGCAATCAGTAGCACCGCCATAACAACCGGCCACTGCATATACATACGCAGCTGCCCTTTCAGCCGTACTTTTTTATTTGTTTTTTTCATCGCCTTCTTCTTTTTTTCCATTCTGTCAATCCTCAAAAACTGATACTATTCAATCCGTTCACAGTAAAAAACCTACCGCATGCCACAGTAGGTTTATTATATCATCTTTTCAGGAAAAAAGAAAGTTTAAGTTACAGTATATATCCATTCGGATTTGCGCTCTGCCACCGCCAGGTGTCCTCACACATCTCGTCCAGTCCATGCTCCGCCTTCCATCCAAGAACCTTAAGCGCCTTTGCCGGATCTGCATAGCACATGGCAATATCTCCTGCTCTTCTCGGCTTAATCTCATACGGAATCTCTTTTCCGCATGCCTTGGAGAATGCCTTCACCATGTCGAGCACAGAATATCCCACGCCGGTTCCCAGGTTAATCACATCCAGTCCAGGATTCGTAAAGATATAATTAATGGCTTTCACATGTCCCACCGCCAGGTCAACCACATGAATATAATCACGCACACCGGTTCCGTCCGGTGTATCATAATCATCTCCGAACACACCCAGCTTTTCAAGTTTTCCTACCGCTACCTGTGAGATATACGGCATCAGATTATTCGGGATTCCCTTCGGATCCTCGCCGATACGGCCGCTCTTGTGGGCTCCTACCGGGTTGAAATACCTAAGAAGGATTACGTTCCATTCCGGGTCTGATTTCTGCAGGTCAGTCATGATCTGCTCCATCATAGACTTTGTCCACCCGTATGGGTTCGTGCACTGTCCCTTTACACAGTCCTCTGTGATCGGCATAACCTCCGGACTTCCATAAACCGTCGCGGAAGAGCTGAATACGATATTCTTCACTCCCACCTTACGCATCACGTCCATAAGCGTCAGAGTTCCGGTAATGTTATTATGGTAATACTCCAGTGGCTTTCTCACGGACTCTCCGACAGCCTTAAGCGCCGCGCAGTGGATCACCGCGTCAACCTTCTCCTTCTCAAACATCGCTGTAAGAGACGGGGCATCCAGTACGTCTCCCTCATAGAAGCTCATACTCTTTCCCGTTAGTTCCTCCACTCTCTTGATGGACTCTCTGGAAGAATTGCCGAGATTGTCGTAGATTACTACCTCATAGCCTTCGTTTAAAAGTTCCAGTGCGGTGTGACTCCCTATATAGCCCGCGCCGCCAGTGATCAATATCTTTGCCATGCTATTTACGCCTCCTGACTATTTGCATTTGTTAATGATCTCCTGCATAGTATACCACTTTTTTTCCATATCTTCAACCAGCTTAAGCTGAGTCCGGCACCGGTCCAGGTTCTGATGCTCCCTGTGAATCTTAAAATACGTATCTCCCTCAAGGTAATCAGTAAGAAAACGCATCCCGCACTCATAGGTCATCACCTTCGCACCCATAGGCATAAGCTGGATCTCGCGCTCTGTAAGACTTCTGCCGCAGCCTTTCATGAATCCCCGCGCATACAGTTCAAACAGCTCCATGCTGCAGGACACCCGGCTTAAATCCTGCTCATCCTCCGCCGCAGTACTGGCTCCGAAACGAATGGAATCCCCAAAATCATTCATCACAAGCCCCGGCATAACCGTGTCCAGGTCAATGACACAGATTCCTTTCCCGGTCTGATTGTCAATCATGATGTTGTTAAGCTTCGTGTCATTGTGAGTAACGCGTAAAGGAATCTCTCCCTTGTCAAGAAGTTCGCCAAAGCAGTCCGCCACACTCTTTCGCTCACGCAGGAATTCAATCTCACGCATGACCGACGCCGCCCTGCCCATCTGGTCCTCCCTGACCGCCTTTTCAAACAAGGAATATCTTGCTCTTGTGTCATGGAAACCCTCAATGATCTCATGCAGCGTATCAGCCGGATAGTCCGACAGAAGTCTCTGAAATCTTCCGAAAGCAACCGCACTCTGGTAAAAATGCTCCGGATCCTCCACCTGGTCATAGCTGGTGGCGTCTGTTATAAATACATAGGAGCGCCAGTAATCTCCTTTCGCATCCACATAACAGGCTTCCCCGTCCTTTGTGGGGATCACATTCAGCGTCTCCCTCTCCGGATCGCCCCCGTTCTCCAGGATCTTTCCCCGCAGGTATGCCGTTACATTCATAATATTCTCCATAAGCGCAGCGGGCTTCGGAAATACATTTTTATTCATTCTCTGCAGAATCGCGCGGCCAGGCTCTTCATTCCCGTTCTCAAAGGTGAGGAGGTATGTGTCATTTATATGCCCGCTGCCATAGGGTCTCTGATCCACAAGCCTTCCCTGGAACCTGAATCTCTCTATCACTTCATTCAGCATACATTACTCCTCCCACAGATGCTCCCGGTAAAGGCCTTCATCCTTCATCCTCCGGATGGCCGCTGCAACAACCGGCTTATCCTCTTTATACGTCATGCCGTACCATTTATCCGGCGACTTAAGAACCACCGCAGCCGCACGGCCCTCACCCAGAAGCCCGCTCACCACCGCCGGCAGGAAATATTCACACTTCATAGGATTTTCCTTCAGCCCCTGATCAAGAAATGCCGGAAATCCATCCCGGATCTCCTTCAGAATACTCTTCGTAAAGCCCCACATATTCATGGAAACCGTAGAATCAGCGGGAACCGGAATCCAGGTCGCCCCGTCATCCTCCGAGTAGGCGATGCCCCCCTCCCTCTTTTCAATCCTCGTCCTCTCATGGATACCCGCAAGCTCTCCCTTTTCATTCATCTCACAGATTCCCCTGGCCACATGACCGTTATCCGTCACCGTATTGCCAAGCTCGTACCCTACCATGGCATAGCGGTATTTTTCATCATCCGGATGACCTTCTAGATAATCGTAAATAAGCTGAAAGGCTTCTGCACCGTAATAATCATCCGCATTAATCACCGCAAAGGATCCGCCGATCTCATGGATACAGCTAAGCACCGCATGGGCAGTCCCCCAGGGCTTTACTCTGCCTTCCGGAACCTGGTAACCCTCCGGAAGATCCGAAAGCTCCTGGTATGTGTAAGCCACCTCCATATATTTCTCCACACGGCTTCCTATAGTATTCTTAAAATCCTCCTCATTTTCCCTCTTAATAATGAAAATGACCTTTTCGAAGCCTGCCCTCTTCGCATCATATATGGAAAAATCCATGATAATGTGTCCGTCCCTGTCTACCGGGTCAATCTGCTTCAGCCCTCCATAGCGGCTTCCCATGCCCGCCGCCATAATCACTAACACTGGTTTGTCCATCAAATACCCCTCCTTCTATATCGTGTACCAGACAATCTCATTTTCCTTAAGGTCAAGGGTGAAACTTGTTCCGTCTCCCTTGTATACGGTTGTCTGCTGAGGTTCATAAGTGTTGTTTACCACACAGTACTTCCCATTCCTGATATATGCATGCACCTCAACATTTACATTACTGCTGAACCAGCAAAGGAGTTCATCCTCGCTTCCGGCTGCCCAGAGTATGGAGCGGTAAAGCAGACGGCTGTTCTCAAAGCTGTAGGGAAGACCGCTGATATAGACACTGCGTCCCTGTCCGAATTCATGCGCTGCAAGCTGCACACCCTGATCTATCTGTCTTAGCACAACCGTGTCCTCCAGGGCAAAAATATTTTTCTTTCCCTCTCCAAAATCAATCTCGCCCTCACAGTCCTCCGTGATAAAATGGGCATGCTCACCCCAGTTATATTTGTCCACATTCAGCGTAAAGCCGGTCTCCTCCTCCACGCCCATGACACCGGAAAGCTGGAAAAACCGTCCTTCCCACTGGTATGCCGCCGGTTCTCCCACACCAATAAAGCCGCCGCCGCGCCATACAAATTTCTTCACAGCTGTCAGGATCTGCTCATCCTTCCAGTTCTCCCCGCCGCTGTAGGCAGTGTAAGCATCTCCCACATTCAGGATTACGTCAATCTCGTCCAGAATGCCTGGATTCTCCCGGATATCGTCAAAGCTGATATAGCTGACGTCAAAGGGAGCGCCGCTGAGCGCCTCAATAATGCCCGCATAGGAATAATTCTGCTTATAATAGATTGCATGGTGTACCATATGATTGCCCCATGCCCGCATTTTTCCCCAGCAGTTGAGCACCGCAACCCTTTTGACACAGTAAGGAACCGTTCCCTTAATATTTTCATACAGTGTACGGAACTCCTCGCACACGCTCTCCACATAGTCAATAAACTCCGGAAATTCCATAGCAAGTTTCAGATACCCCCCGTAGCCGATGCGGTCGATCGGCTTGCGCAGAATCGCCCTTCTTGCCGTCACCCAGTTCACCTTTGCTTCCTTCACAGGATCGCCGCCCTCATGGAAAGTATCCGGGAAGAAATAGGGAAGAAAACGTCCCTCCCTGTACCTCACGCCCTCAATATCACTGATAAGACGCAGAGTCGCCCCGTTTCCGACGCTTCCTACCACCGCATCCAGGCCGATTTGCTGAAACTCTTCCATAAAGGGCTCCATCCCGATCCAGTGGTCTCCAAGAAACATCATAGCTTCCTTCCCACACTCATGGGTAATATCCACCATCTCCTTCGCAAGAAGCGCTGCCTCCCGCCGCTGGAATGCCTGGAAATCTCTGAATTCTCTCGAAGGCACGCGGTACGTATTGTTCATGTAGCCCTGGTCTATAATGAATTCCGGACGGAACCGGTATCCGCATTCCTGCTCAAACTGTTCAAGAATATAAGGACTTACCGATGCGGAATAGCCGTACCAGTCCACATACTTCTCCCTGGCAAGCTCGTCAAAAATCAGAGTAAACTGATGGAAAAATGTCGTGTACCGGATCACATCAATATGAGGGTTGTCCGCAATATATTTCCGGAGTCTCTCCATGGAGAACGCCTTCGTCTTCGGCTGGCGCACATCGAAGGTGATCTGCTTCTCCACATCCTTCCAGTCATTGGTCACTGCATTATACATGTGGACCGGATCCCACATGATATAGGCAAGGAAGCTTACAGTATAGTCATGGAATTCCTTTGCCCGCAGGATCACCACATCCCCTGTATCCTCTTCATAGAACCAGTCCCCTGCCGGCCACACTTCCCCTGTAGTACGGTCAATGACTTCCCACCATCTCTTAATGTCATCCCGGGAATTCACCGCAAGCATATCGGGATACAGATGATTCATCAGATGAATCCTGAGAGTATCCCCTTCTGCGTTATAAAATGGAGTCATAATATACATCTGCTGTATCTCATCCGGATTCGACTTCGCCCACTCGTTGTCCTTGCGTGTCGTGTAGTAGGTGGAGTACACCTTTGCCCCCACATCTCTCAGCTCCTGCGGATACTCCGTCCCGTCACAGTCGCGGATTGCATCCGCTCCCCAGCGCTCCATAAGCTCAAGCGTCTCCGCAACTACATCCATATCCGTCGGAATCGTAACTCTTCCCTTCGTCTTTTCTCTCATTAACACCTCTCCTTTTTTTATTGAATACCTCTGATTGTTTTTTATAACTGTTCATTACCATCACAGTTGCTTTTATCTTTCAATTACCGCCGTCTCAAAAAAATCTGTCAGGTGGAAGCTCGGAATGTCCGAAAGAATCGGGGAATAGGAGGCATAGTGCTCAATCTCCTTAGTCTCCGATATCTTGTAAAAATTGCAGGTAAATGTGCTTCCCTCACCCAGATGAAGCGGTCCGTATATGTCCTCCAGCACCGTAACTGGTATACGGATATTCCATGTCCAGCGGTCCTTTTCCACCTCTGTGCTACTGCGAAGCGCCCGGCAGACATCCTTCGAAAAATAAGACCGGTAGACCCGTTCCTTCCCATAACCCGCAAGAAGAGCCCCGCCTGAATTTGACTCAAAGTTAAGATAGATCGCCTGCAGCCTTCCGATCCGTGCCTCAAACTGGAAAAAAGCTTCCATGGCGCTGTCCCGGTACACAGGCTCCATGTCGCGGGTATACACGCACAAGGGATCACTCTCCTCACAGATCATCCTCAGATAAAATCCGTCGCATGGAACAAATCCTATATATCCATAAGTCTTCGGAATGCTCTTCGTTCCCCAGAGAAGATGATCCACCTGGAACGGCGTTAATGACTCTAATTCTGCTGCATTACGTATGATCTTAATCTTCATACCAGTCCCTCCTCACTTACTTCATTTGTAACTGCCAGAGCGTGTTCGGAAGAAGTACACGTTCTGGCACAACAAAATTCAAATAATTATACTAGTACTCCTGTATTCCCTACTTATAATATATCAAATTTTTGCATATATTACAATCAGCTATCATCCCAAATGTGATTCAGGAGCGAGCAAATGTTACTGTTCACACAGGACTTTGCATTTACTGCAAAGTCCGTAAGGAAATGATTCAGGTGTGAGCAAATCGCATCTTTCTCTCTTTGAAGAATTCTGTCAGAAATTCATAGAATTCCAGCACATTGCGGCTGTCCGTCTTGTTCCGGTTGTAATTTATAATAATATCTCTCTGACAGACCGGGTCGTCAATCTTCAGAAGCCTGACATGCTCATTACGGGCGCTCCCCCAGGTAAACTCCGGCCAGAAGCCGATACCCATATTGGCGGCGATCATATTCTTTACAGCAGACGGATTATCGCTCTCAAAGATGATCTTCGGGGTAAATCCGGCATGCTGGCAGAATTTATCACAGATATAGCGGAACTCCCTGGAACCTAAAAGGCTTATGAATCCCTCATCTGCCGCCTCCCCAAGGCTGATTGATGTCCGATCCCGGTACCTGGCAGCCGGTACTGCAAGATAAATCTCCTCGGCACACGAAAACCGGTTTTCCTGGTCCGTCCCCTGATAGAAGAGCTTCGTTGTGACCGCAATGTCGTAAAGGTCACTTTCGGAATTCTGCTGCAGCTGGAAATTAATGTCTTCGTGCTCTTTCTTATATTCAATGATGGCCTCCATCACAAGGCTGGACGCCGCCAGGACATTCATGTGGATCGTCTCACCTTCTAGCGCCACCATCATCTTAAGCTGCTCCGGAATTGCATCCAGCTGCTCTATCAGAGGCTCCAGCTTTTTCTGCAGATATTTCCCATATTCCGTCAGGACAATATTTCTCCCCTTCGCGGCAAACAACGGCACTCCGAGATCCCTCTCCAGCCGCCGTATTGCCTGCGTTAAAGCAGGCTGGGTAATGTGCAGGTTCTTTGCACTGTTCGTCATGTGCTTTGTCTTTGCTGTCTCTAAAAAATACCGGATCTGCATAAACTCCACTTTTGAATCCTCCCTTGTATAACTAATATGATGATACAAGCGTCAAAAGGTATCCTGACGCTTTCGGCGAGGGGCCGGATGCCGCCACTTTATTAGCCCAGATTCCGTGCTGCGGAGTGCACGGCCCCGCGGATAGTAATTATAACATATATATTATGAATTCTATAAATATTATATATTAGACATAATCATACGTCAATGTTAAACTAAAGTCGAAAGATAAAACAACAAATCATCAATGGCTTTAAACAAAGAAAGAGAGGGAATGAAAATGGCCGAACTTTTAGAGTCCACCATGCTGGTCTGCTTTGGTCTGTCCTGGCCCATGAACCTGGCCAAGAACATCAAGGCAAAATCAGCCCGCAACATGAGCATCCAGTTTATACTACTTATTATCACGGGGTATATAGCCGGAATCTCCGCAAAGATTTATAACCACAGATTTAATTATGTCCTTGTCGTATATCTCTTAAACCTGGTTGTCGTATCCGCCAACGTAATCGTCTACTTCATTAACCGCCGCTACGACAGGCAGATGCAGATGGCGGCAGGCGCAGTGGGCGCTGGCAATGCAGCAGGCACAGACGGCCCGGTTAATACCGCAGCCTCCACGGTCAATGACGCCGGCAAGGCAGGCGCAGTACAGACAACAGAATCCACCCCCATAAACCAGTCGTTTCATAACCAGTTTCAGAATCAAGGAGAAGATGAGATGGAAACATATCGCGAACTTAACAGTATTACAGAAGCAGGCGGCGTTGTACTTTTCGGGTCTAACACGTTTGCCTCCCTTCCAGTGGGAGAATTGACACAGGCCTTCCGCATTACAGAGCCAATCTATAACCGCAGCATTAAAAACGTACGCATTGATCAGATCGAAGGCTATCTGAAGGTGTGCCTGTATGATCTGAATCCGCGCAAAATCTTTGTCAATATGGGAGATGTCGATATACTTGATGAAAATGTAGACGTGGAAAATTTCATTTCAAAATATGAATGGCTCCTTTACATGATTCACACAAAAACACAGGCTTCCATCTACATTGTTCCAGTGATTTCAAATAGCCCCGCTGCCTTCAGGATTAACCAGCGTCTGAAAGAACTGGCCGCGCAGACAGGATGCAAATGCATTGATGTCTCCGGCGTACTGGAAGCAAAGCGCCCGACACTAAGGCTGTTTGAATTATTGAAGGTGCATATGCGCAACCATCCGATTAATTTTGCTGACGCAATGGAGGTTGGTACACTGAGCAGCCGCAAGATCGAAGACGTGCCAAACGACGGGCAGATGTCCGCAGAGCCGGGAGTAAAGGGAAAGCCAGTGTATGTAAAGCATTAAAAAGCTATCAGAAACAACGTGGCATTTTTCACATCAAAAGCTCCACTGGAGCTTTTGATGCGCGCTATGACGAAAAATGCCCCGTCCCCAAAATCCCATCTACCTCTTCTACAGATATCATGCATTCCTGTGCAATCTGCTCGTTTGTTGCTCCCTTATCGTGCAGGCTGTCTACTCTTCGTACTAGTTTTATCCCTTCATGGATTCCCTCATTCCGGCCTTTTTCCATACCTTTTTCCATACCTTTTTCCATACCTTTTTCCATGCCTTTTTCCATGCCTTTTTCCATACCTTCTTTCAAGCCTTCTTCCCTGCCCTCTAAATGTCCACGCCTTTTTGCACTATTCATCAGTGCATTATAATCTCTAAGGGCTTTTTCCCGTGCCTCATATTCAATACGTTTTTTATCATCAGCACTTAGCTTCTGCAATACTTCATATGCCTCTCCCAAATATTCGCTTGACATAGCCATATTTTCAAACTCCTCTCTGCTTTTCCCATTGAAAAAACGCATCCAGCGAATAATATCTTCTTCTGTCCGGACCTCTGGCGGCAGCTTTTTTAATTCCAGAATCTGTAATTCCAGTTTATTGCTATAGAGTTTCCCAGTATCATCATCCCGGAAATGAAGTGTACGGAAACATCTGTTATCTTCTGGAAAATGTACAAAATCTAAAATACTGACATGAATGCACTTTTGCAGATTTTCATAATCTTCTCCTGATTTCAGCTGGCCGGTATACATCTTGCTGAGATAAAACAGCGCCCGTTCATCCCAAAATTCAAAGTCTCTTATCTGCATTTCCATATTGATCTTAATTCCGCCCGGCATGCGTACCAGCACGTCAAGAATTCCGAGCTTATCATCAACATACTCACGGTGTAAGTGTGTAGGCAAAAGCTCTGTATCCTGAATTTCATCCGGTGAAATACGGAGAACCGCTGCGCAAAATCCCTTTCTCACGACTGGATTTTCCATAAGTCCGCTGAAGCAGACGTCATTAGTCGGATGCATGATGAAATTGTTTTGTGGTGCGTTTGTTTTTTTGTCCATAAAAAGTCTCCTTTCTTTTGTAAGGAATTGTATGTAAAAATTATTTCCATACAGTTCCTAAGAGTTACAGGTATAGAGCCAGAAGACTTTTATCTATATGTAATCATAGCATGAAATAAAGATTTAGAAAAGTCAAAAGCAAAAGATCAAAAGATTGCGTCTTACATCACTCAAAAATAATACCTGTAAAACCTAAATAAAAATGATCGGGTAATCCGGCGACATACCGGTCAGAATGCAAAGGATGAATACCCTTTAGAATTCTTTATAAAATTGTATCACAGAAAAAACAGATTGTAAATAAGTTTCTCTGAGAGCGTCTGTCCAAAACCAGGCGAAACCAGGCGCATGGCAGGCTGCGCAACTGATTTTGGGCGGCACTGTCAGAGAAAAAATAAGCAGATGGCACAGGATATTTTCATACAGTTCCTTAATCGTTGCTTTTTTATGTAAATCGATCAATCTTGATTACTCTTCTTGAATATAATTTCCCGATTTCTGATAAAATAAAACAACGTATAACTAATACTCCATGCAATAATAAACATGCGATCAAGACGCTGGTGGAATAATAAGTCTATAAAACAAATTACAATGCATGAAAAAGTAATAGTTAATAGCCAATTTTTTAGCGTTTTCTTTTTTGTCATAGTAAGTCCGCCTCTCCTATTATTCTGATTTGTTTTGCTGGCTAATGGCAACGACAGCAGTAAACGCTGATCCAGCATATGAAATATATGCCAATGCTATAATAACGATAGTCTGGTATTCAAAAGCTACTATTCTTAACAAGGTTGCCGCTATGAGCAATACATTTAAAATTGTAATTACTAAAAAAACAGGGCGAATTTTTTATACAGTTTCATATTTATGTCCTCCTCGTATAATACTGGCATTGTTTTGTCTTAATCATTTTTAGTAATATTAGAATTATATCATAATTTATAATTATTTTAAACAAAACAGCCTTATTTTTCTTTGCATAATAATTTTAGTGTTACTATTCACGGACTAGCCGTCCGCTCATAGTAACGCATCCAACCCATTTAAAAGTCGCTTTCAGCGAGGGGCTGGATGCCGAAAACCACCACTTTATTGGCTCGGATGCCGTGCAGCAGGGTGCACGGCCCCGTGAATAGTAACATTTCAGTTACAATTCAGGGACGGGGCATAATTCTGGTAGTTTTGCTTTCTAACAAGGTCAGCCTTGTAGTTTTCAAAATATTCATCCCAGCCTTCCTCATTTGCTGATTCCTGGTTAAAATACTCTCTTTCGAGATCACTTACCATCTTTTCGATCGGCAGCTGCTTCCTGTAGACCTCTTTTTCATAGTTCCAGTAATCCTCTTCTGAATCAAATTGCCCAAACATCTCGCGATATTGCTCCTGTGTTGTTTCATCAGTAGTGTCACTGAAAATAGATGCTTTCATCTCCTCAAGATAGTCTTCGATTTCTTCATCCGTAACACTATAGCCCTTTGCTATGGCTTCTGCATACATTGCTTCGTATTCTTTGAAATATTCCACAGACTGTTCCCTTGCATCCTCCTTGGTAAAACCTGCTGCCTGATAGAACTGTGTTCCCATGTCAACGTCAGATTCTGAAACTGCTGCCTCGTTTCCCTGAACCAATGTTTCCTCTGCTGTTGTTCTGTCTCGTAACTCCGATGACTCTTCGGCATCATTCTTTAAAATCTGTCCCCATTTGGGAAAGTCAAAAGACTCACTCTCTGAATACTCGCTTGCAATTGCGGATATTGAACAGATTCCTATTAAACACGCAACACAAATTATAGCTTTTTTTATCTTCATCTTTTTCTCCTCCATTTCTATTTTGTATTTAACCGTTGAGTTACAGACACTGCAAGTGTCGAAAAGCAAATGCTGAGGGATAACTTGGAAAGTCTTCATTTAAATTTTCCCCATCATTCCCTGCCGCAACAACAAAAAGCATATTTGAATTTTCTATGACTTCTTTCTCATTTGTTTTCCCGGCTAATGGCAACCATAGCAATAAACACTCCTCCAGCATATGAAACAACTGTCAACGCTATAATAACGATAGTCTGGTATTTAAAAGCTACTATTCTTAACAACGTTGCCGCTATGAGCAATACATTTAAAATTGAAGTTACTAAAAATAACAGGGCAAATTTTTTATACATTTTCATATTTATATCTTCCTCGTATAATATGGATATTATTTTGTCTCAATCATTTTTTAGAAAGTCTTTTCTTTACTTAAACCTGATTGATAATAGTAAGGATTCTTATTTGTTTTTTTCTTTTTTAACACAATTTTTTATCACATCATCCAAGTAACTCCTATATTTTTTGTGTAGTCCCGGAAACTCAAACCCCTTGAACTTCCTCATTTTCTTTGAAACATCCCTCTGCACTTTCACCCCTGATTTTGTAAGAGCTGTCTCATTTTCTGTTCAAACCCACTGGAAAATTCATGCGGCTGCTCCTTCTCTTCCCGGTATTCCTAAAGAACCTTTTCCTCCAAAGCAGGCATACATTCGTATAAGAAATCATCATCTACCTGGAACTCATTCATCAACATACACCTCCATTTCTTCAAACAGGTTTCGCAGAATCCCCAGGAGATATGGCGGAACCTTTTTTCCTTCCGGTAAATATCCTTCGCCGCGCTCTTGGGACAGAGTTCACAGGAAGTCCGCTGCCCCGTCCCCGATTGCTAGTAACTGATTTCGCTTACTTCACCTTCTTTTAAAATCGGGAATTTCATTTTTTTACTTATCTTTTTCCCATTCTCCTTTTGTGTTACAGTAAAATATCCAGATTTTCCTTTCAGTATACTGTCTTTTATCGTAATATTTGTATAAGAACTATCTATTACACATTTTTTTATCAACTTTCCTTTATATTTAAAACTTAATGTTGAATTCGCCACTGTTTTTACGCCATATTTTATTCCTTTCCCTGTTCTCTTTATTTTGTCATATATTGGCTTTTCAGTGACATATTTTTCTACGTTTACTTTTTTATTTCTAGATATCCTTTCTTTTTTGGAGTTCAAGCCACTAATTTTAATATCCTTTGCTTTTGTATAATCAAACACTAATTTAAATTTATTTGATTCTACTTTAACTGTTTTCTCTTTCCCATTATACTTTCCTGTAACATATTTACATCCTTTTGCTTTTCCGGTTATAAAAATTTTTTTAGAATCATATTTTACACCAACATTTTTTATCTGCGCTTCCGTATAATCATACTTTTTTGATGTTGAATTCACTTGATAACTTGCTGTTTTTTTTGCATAACGCCAACCTTTCATAGGTGTTGTCGCTTTCGTACTTCCATATACAGTCACACTACTCATCATAATTGTAATCAATAATACTGCTAAAAATTTTTTCGTCTTATTTAATATTTTTTTCCTCATATTAAATCCCTCTCTTTCATTATGTGTAGTCTCGGCAACTCAACCCCCTTGAATCTCCTCATTTTCTTTGAACCATCCCTCTGCACTTTCACCCCTGATTCATGGCAAAGCCATACAGAGTATCGCATCAATTTTAGTTTTGCTTTCTAACAAGGTCAGCCTTGTAGTTCTCAAAATGTTCATCCCAACCTTCCTCATTTGCTGATTCCTGGTTAAAATACTCCTTTTCGAGATCTTGTACCATCTTTTCAATCGGCAGCGGCTTCCTGTAGACCTCCTTTTCATAGTTCCAGTAATCCTCTTCCAAATCAAATTGCCCAATCATCTCGCGATATTGCTCCTGTGTTGTTTTATCAGTGGTGTCACTGAAAATAGATGCTTTCATTTCATCAAGATAGTTTTCGATTTCTTCATCCGTGGCACTATAGCCTTTTGCTATGGCTTCTGCATACATTGCTTCGTATTCTTTGAAATATTCCACAGACTGTTCCCTTGCATCCTCCTTGGTATAACCTGCCGCCTGATAGAACTGCGTTCCCATGTCAACGTCAGATTCTGAAACTGCTGCTTCTTTTCCCTGAACCAATGTTTCCTCTTCTGCTGTTCTGACTCGTAACTCCGATGACTCTTCGGCATCATTCTTCAAAATCTGTCCCCATTTAGAAAAGTCAAAAGACTCACTCTCTGAATACTCGCCTGCAATTGCGGATATTGAACAGATTCCTATTATACAAGCGACACAAATTATAGCCTTTTTTATCTTTATCTTTTTCTCCTCCATTTGTATTTAACCGTTGCGTTACAGACACTGCAAGGGTCGAAAACCACACGGCATCCGAGCCGGTAAAGTAGTGATTTTCAACTTCCAGTTCCTCACCGAAAGTACCTTTAAATAGGCCGGATGCCGTTACTATGAGCAGAGATTAATCCGTGAATAGCAACAAAACGAACTACGTGCAGATTTTACAATTCTTCTTCCCGGTTCTGACTTACTATACTACAGAAAACAGGAACTATCGCCAAAAACAAAATAGAACCCACGTTATCAAATATATGACTTGTAAAAATCATGAGCACATAACTGCCAAAAGACTGAGATAACCCCAGTGCTCCGATCAAAGGAAATTCAAGGTACATATCTCCGATCACTACACTTCTCCAGACAAGGAACAGCCCCAATAAATAGATTGCATATTTCCACCAATGTTGCCCGACAACTCTTTTACTATTAGCCAGCAGCCATCTCCATCCATTTTTTAATACGCACCTGATAATCACGAAGACAAACGGTGCCCATAATATTATTTCACTCAAAACAATATATACAAGAGAAGGCTGATACCCGTTACCATATTCTAACATCTGAAATGTTCTCTAAATCGACCAAGCCATCATGTTTAGCGCAAAATATAAAATACATATGGCGATTCTGAAAGAAGTTTTTTTCAATGTTCTTTTCTCACATTTCATATAAATCTCCTCTTCCTCTATTTTGTATTTAACCGTTGAGTTACAGATACTGCACAAGTTGACAATTATACAATTTTTTGAATTATTCATTTATAGAATATAGAACGAGTAGTCACAGCAATTCTCTTAGACGGATTTTCTGCTTTTCTTTCTTCAATACCGCGTTAAAAGCACGTTGAAAGTTCAAATATCCTCCCGCTTTAACTTTAGATGACAATTCTTTTGTTTTCTCTGATGATTGTACAATAATATCCTTAATTTCTGCTGAAGAAAGCTCGTTTAGAGCGTAAGCATATATTAATGCAGCCGATGTCGATACATAAGGGACTGCAATTGATGTTCCTGACACCATTTCGTGCCCTCCATCCGCAAATCTGACATCAATATTACTCCCATACATTGCAACGTCAACATACTTGTCTCCATAATTTGATTCAGGTAAAAGAACACCCTCATCATCTATTGCTGTCACAGAAAGTATATTATTCAAAGCAAATGCTGATGGATAACTTGGAAAGTCTTCATTTAAATTTTCCCCATCATTCCCTGCCGCAACAACAAAAAGCATGTTTGAATTATCTATCACTTTCTTCAGTTCATTGTCTTTTTGATATGTTGACAGGCTCAAATTACATATCACTGCTCCGTTTTTCTCTGCATATTCAATAGCCTGTATAAGAGCCTGCATTTTCCCATTTTCATTTTCGTCCCCAAGGGCTTTAATAAGCATTATTTCGCAACACTCTATGTCTTTAATAATACCCTGGTTCTTTTGCTTTCCCACCAAAATATTCAATAATGATGTTCCATGCGTATATTCCTGTTTACTCGTAATATCGTTACTATTATCAACGAAGTTCCAACCCGTTTTGTCATCTATGTAACCATTCCCATCATCATCTATATTATTAGAAGATTTTTCGCCAGTATTATTCCATATTCTTCCTTTTGAAATATTCTCTTTACAGGAAAATCCCGAGTCAATTAATGCAATAACTGCTTTTCGTTGAGGGCAGTACTCATCCAATAATCTCTTATACGATACAGCGGATACCGTCTTATTCAACTGCAGATTATATTTCTGAGAAAACAAAGATGTTCCAAAAAGTATTGAAAAGGCATATAATACCATTAGCGCACTTAAACAATTTTTTTTCATTTGTTTTCCCGGCTAATGGCAACGGCAGCAGTAAACGCTGATCCTGCAAATGAAATAAATGCCAACGCTATAATAACGATAGTCTGGTATTCAAAAGCTACTATTCTTAACAAGATTGCCGCTATGAGCAATACATTTAAAATTGAAAGTGCTCCAAAAAACAGGGCGAATTTTTTATACATTTTCATATTTATATCCTCCTCGTATAATATTGGGTATTATTTTGTCTCAATCATTTTTTAGTAATACAATACTCACTTTGCTGCATGAATACTGACTTTGCACAGTTTTATACCAAAAAAATGATTGAGACCCTACAGTAGTATCAACTCTGATTCTATCAGCAAGGAAACCTTACCATTGTCTCATCCCTACTCACAAACTGCTTGAAAAATTTTTATTATTTTACAACTTTTTTCCATATGTTTTTATAATAGCATAATAGTCTTTTGCATCATAATATTTCTCCTGTGAATTAGCCAAAGCCGATGCACCCTTATATAGAGCCGAACCTCCACCCAATGTTGCTACAACAATTGATACTATAACAGATGGCGGAAAAACCGCATTTGCTGTCACCAAGCACGCCACTACCCCTAACGAAATACCCGATCCAGCCAAATATGCCGTTCCTTTCTGATAATAACTATTACTCTTTTTAATTGCCGATTTATATGCATTACATTTCTTTGCTTTTTTATCAGAAAGATTATCTGTACGAATTCTATAGTTTGCCTTACATCCAATTTTCAAATAAGTCTTTTCTTTACTTGAACCTGATTGATAATAGTAAGGATTCTTATTCCATTTGTATAAAGTCTTAGTCTTTGAATTATAATTTATTTTTTGTGCCTCTACATTATTTTCATCAGTTAAGGTCATTGTTTCATCTGTTTCTAATACTACTGTCTATTCAAGATATTTTTGCAATGTTGAATCATATAAAAATACCCGATTAGTAATTATATCGCCATCACAACAAACCAATGACATAGTTGACAGATCCCGAGAATATGTTGCAACAAATTGTTTCCCGTCTTCTTCATAGGTTTCTATTATATAGTCCTCATTTTCTTCATTAACAATTTGTTTTTCAACATCCTGTTTTTCCTCTGTGTCAATTGTTTCCATTGCGCACTCTTCACTTACAATCTGTTCTTCTGTATTGATAACATCTACATCTTCTAAAGTATCTATAATTGCTTCAACCTCTTCAACACTAACATTATTCTGCGTTACAGGATCAGCGTCTATTGATGCTTTCTCATTTGATATGTCTTGTGCTACATCATGAAAAACAGTCTCATTCGGCTCATTTGCATAAATATCAACACAAGAAATTCCACTTACAAACAAGATTCCGGATAATATACCACAAATGCTTTTTTTGACGTTCTTTTTAAATATATTTTTCATATTCTTCTCCTATTACTAATGGAATCAACAGTATACATAAACGCAATAGCCTGTGCTTTTTCCAACATCATGAAATCTCTTTGCTGTTAGAAAAAACAGATAAATAAAATGAATACAAAGAACAACCGCAAACAAGATATTCATTTTATATTCATCATAATGCTGATATTCCATTGCCAGGGCGAAAATAACTGCAAGGCTCAATATATTCCAAATCCCCCAGGCAACCCAGTAATATGTTCTTGAAATCCGTTGAACCTTATAGTCAAAAGGCTTCTTGAACAATCCCGCCTCCTCTCTACATTATTATAGAATCTAATATTCATTTTACAAATGGTGACAGAACTTCCTTACCACCCTCCCTCATATAATTTTGCTTTGCATTTCTCAATTATGCTAAGCGCTATCTGTTCTATATCTGCATACTAATACAAAGGAAAGAAAAATAAAAGAAATCAGTGATTTCCTGCCATAACTATTTCTTTACAGCAACCAACAGTTTACACCCAATGGTTGCCGGAAAGGATATCCTACACCCTTCTCTGAAAGCAACTTTCAAATGTATTTTTTAATTGGGGACGGGGCATTTTTAAAAATGCCCCGTCCCCAATTCTTACAGACACTGCAAGTGTCGAAAGCCACACAGCATCCGAGCCGGTAAAATAGTAATTTCCGGCTTCCAGCTCCTCGCTGAAAGTCCCTTTAAATAGGACGGATGCCGTTACTATGAGCAGACGATAATTCATGAATAGTAGCAAAACGAACTGCGTGCAGATTTTACACTTCTTCCCGGTTCTGACTTACTATACTACAGAAAACAGGAACAATCACAAAAAACAAAATAGAACCCACGTTATCAAATATATGACTTGTAAAAATCATGAGCACATAACTGCCAAAAGACTGAGATAACCACAGTGCTCCAATCAAAGGAAATTCAAGGTACATGTCTCCGATCACTACACTTCTCCAGACAAGGAACAGCCCCAATAAATAGATTTCATATTTCCACCAGTTCTGCCCGACAAATCTTTTACTATTAACCAGCAGCCATCTCCATCCACTTTTTAATACGCACCTGATAATCACGAAGACAAACGGTGCCCATAATATTATTTCACTCAAAACAATATATACAAGAGAAGACTGATACCCGTTACCATATTCTAACATCTGAAATGTTCTATAAATCGACCGAGCCATCATGTTTAGCACAAAATATAAAATACATATGGCGATTCTGAAAGAAGTTTTTTTCAATATTTTTTTCTCACAATAGTCAAAAGGCTTCATGAACAATTCCCCTTCCTCTCTACATTATTATAGAATCTAATATTCATTTTACAAATGGTGACAGGACTTCCTTACTACCCTCCCTCATATAATTTTGCTTTGCATTTCTCAATTATGTTAAGCACTATCTGTTCTGTATCTAAATATTAATACAAAGGAAAGAAAAATAAAAGAAATCTGTGGTTTCCTGCTCATAACTATCTCTTTACAGCAACTAGCAGTTTACACCCAATGGTTGCCGGAAAGGATGTCCTATACCGTAAAAGGTAGATAATGCGTACCAACACGTCAAGAATTTATTTCTTTACATCAGCCACAGCTTACATTCAATGGGGTGTTCAGAGACGGGGCATTTTATAACTGCCCCGTCCCCTAATTCTGATAGTTTTGCTTTCTAACAAGGTCAGCCTTGTAGTTTTCAAAATATTCATCCCAGCCTTCCTCATCTGCTGATTCCTGACCAAAATACTCCCTTTCGAGATCACGAACCATCTTTTCGATCGGCAGCTGCTTCCTGTAGACTTCCTTTTCATAGTTCCAGTAATCCTCTTCTGAATCAAACTGCCCAATCATCTCGCGATATTGTGCCTGTGTTGTTTCATCAGTGGTATCACTGAAAATAGATGCCTTCATTTCCTCAAGATAGCCTTCGATTTCTTCATCCGTGGCACTATAGCCCTTTGCTATGGCCTCTGCATACATTGCTTCGTATTCTTTGAAATATTCCACAGATTGTTCCCTTGCTTCCTCCTCGGTAAAACCTGCCGCCTGATAGAACTGTGTTCCCATATCAACGTCAGATTCTGAAATTGCTACCTCTTTTCCTTGAACCAATGTTTCATCTGCTGCTGTTCTGGATCGGCTTTTCGATGGCTTCTCGGCAACATTTTTTAGAGTCTGTCCCCATCCGGAAAAATCAAAAGACTCACTCTCTGAATATTCACTTGCAATTGCGGATATTGAACAGATTCCTATTAAACAAGCAACACAAATTATAGCTTTTTTTATTTTCATCTTTTTCTCCTCCATTTCTATTTTGTATTTAACCGTTGAGTTACAGATACTGCCCTAGTTGGCACATTTCCACCTCTGCAAGTCACCAAAGCTTTTACAGTTCCTGTTGCCTTTGTCTTCCTGGCATATTGAACACTTGTATTATTTTCGTATGACAGTACGCTATTCCATACGTTAGGGTCATACATATCACTTCCCTTTCTCCAAGGTGAAAGCTTCTTTTTACTTGAATGCGTGACCTTCCCCAGGCTATATTTCGGCAGGCTTGTGGCTCCGGCTCTTCGGAAGCAGGCTGTGCATCTCCTTTGCGTAAAAGCTGCCTTGTCTCTCCGTAATTTGTATGTTTCTCTATATTCTAACTTTATTCTGGCGGATGAATGTCCACCGTTTGGAACAGTCCACCAAAATGATTTTTCGGTCGACTTACTTTTAACAGAGGCGGCTTCTGCTTTAGAAGAACCAATAAGTCCTAAAAATAATGACAGAACCAGCAGGCTGCAAAACACAAACATATTCTTTTTCTTCATAAAATTGCTCCTTTCTTCTACATTCTAAAGGCAAATCTAATAACTATCTGTAAGTTTCCAATGGATTGTCTTCCGAATATAACTTTTTTCCAAATTAATTTCTATAGTACAGTAGCAGTGTTCTATACATTTCACTGCGTACTTAAATTCATTTTCCAATCATAAAATCATCCCCTTCCTTCTTTATACTATTAATAACAATAGAACATCCTTACTACCCTCCCTTATAAAATTTTGCTTTGCATTTCTCAATTATGCCAAGCGCTATCTGTTCTATATCTGCATACTAATACAAAGGAAAGAAAAATAAAAGAAATCAGTGATTTCCTGCCATAACTATTTCTTTACAGCAACCAACAGTTTCCACCTAATGATCTTCGGAAAGCATGTTCTATACATATTTGTTTTAATTGACGTTACTGTTCACACAGGTCTGTGCATTTACTGCACTGACCGTAAGAAAATGATTCAGGAGTGAGCAAATCCCATTCGCGGAGCGAATTTCAGATGGATTTACGAAGGTTACTGGTCACGGAGTGAACAGTAACCGATTGACAAAATGCAACAAATCGTATCGTCCGAATACTGGACTTCTAAGTATAAATATGTTAAAATTTTAATAATCAAATAATGGTAAAAAGGGGTTATTAATATGAATGCCACAAAGGATTTAGATATAAGGTTAAAAAATGCACGCGTAAAAAAAGGATTATCACAAATTGATGTGGCAAATGAGCTAAACATATCACGGCAGGCCGTGTCACGGTGGGAGAACGGAAAAAGCATTCCTGATGCTGACAACTTAGCCCTCCTTAGCCAATTATACGGGGTTTCTTTGGATAAATTACTAAATTGCGCCTTTCCAAATAAGACAGAAGGCAAAAACGAAGATGAAAATCAGGATTCTGATTTGAGTACATCTCAGAACGACCCTGCACCGGAACCTGCACCCGATTTGAGCACATCTCAAAGCGAGCCTGTGCCGGGGCCCGCTCCCCACACACCGCCCCATATTATTTCTTCATTCAACAAGGAATATGTCTTTTTGATACTTTTATTAACTTTTTCCTGCCTCTCATGCTGGATCGGAATTATAGTATCCATATATGTCTTTATCTGGACATGGCGGAACCGAAGAAACTATAAGCTGATTTTGGTATTAGCAGTGATTTGTTTTTTGAGCAATCTGAATAATGTGTGTGTAATCATAAGTTTTCATTTACCACAATTTGAAGAATACACTATAGAAAAAATTTCTTAAAGGTATGCTCTTAAACAGCATACCTTTATTGCTTTGATATTCTAAACCTTTTATTGACAATTTTAACAATCACGCTCCTCCTTTCCATATGGTTACCATACTTATGTCTAAATGATAAAGTGGCCTGGGCATCACTATTTTTCGTTAATGTGGTTTCATATATACTTCCTTTAATCGCTTTATAAAATTTCCCGTATGACCTTACGATTCTATTCGCACTGACATCCACATAGAATCCAACTGTCCAGGCTCCTTTTTGCGTCTTCGATATCTTATATGTCCCTTTGGCTACTCTCGCCATTCCCGGCAGCTCCTCAATTACAATTTCTGCTTCCTCTCCATTCTCGTCTGTAACCTCAAAGTTCTGGGTTCCACCTGCTTCGAAATCATATTCCACATATCCCTCTGAAAGATTTTCCGCCTCGTTTTCCGGAAGCTCAGCCGCGCTTACCCTTGTCGGCTGCACGATACCTGTAACCATTACGCACAAAGTTAATAAAGCAAATAATTTTTTCATTAGTTGATTCTCCTCCCTTGATTTGAGTTTGCTTATACAGCTATTTTAACAATTTCCCCCTAAAAAACAAGCAATCAACAGTTTACATCAATAGAGGGCAACCAATGGTTGCCCTCCAAAAAAAACTATTTCCCCTAAAAATATCTGCTCATTTATCCTTCTCTGCCATCATACAGATTCCTGTACACTTTTCGGTCTTTCACGATGAGCAGAATACAAAGCAATACGAACAGCCCTCCACTGATCAGCACCACCACCCATGCCGCCTCTGATCCGCCGCGTCCATACACGAAGCCAATCATTGCCTGATAGACGCCAGTTACCCCTGTACGGACAACGCCCACGAACCCATTGATCCTCCCCCGGTGGCTGGCCGGAATCCTCTTCGTCAGATACGGGCTTTCCGCAAGCATGCTAAAAACTTCTCCACAGGTCAGAATGATCATGGCAATATAATAAAAGGGGATCTGCCCGGCAAATGAACAGAATATTGCAAATCCCGCTACCAAAAGCGTCTGTCCAAGCATCGCCTTCACCGTCTCCGGAAGCCTCGGAAACCTCCTGGTAATCAGAGGCGTAAACAGAACGACTGCAATACAGTTCACACTGGTAATTGTTCCAAAAATCACCGCCCCACTGTCGCCATGGAGCACCTCCAAATCCAGCGGCATGAGATAATTATACATCTGATACCCCGCATAATAGCCACTAACCACTAAAATATAGAGAACAATTATTTTGTTCTCCTTTAGGACTGTCCACAGCCCTTCCCCTTCTCTGTCCGTCTGATATACAGCTTTCTGGCTGTTGTCTTCTACCGGCGAAATATCCTTCACCATAAAAAATATCAGAATAGATGAGCAGCCGATTGCAATCCCGCTGATCAGAAATGCCAGTCACAGATAATCCCGAAGAAGAAAGCCCCCACGGCCGGCGCCATAACGAACCCCAGGTTTGTGCAAAGATACTGAAGCGAGTATGCACGTTCCCGATCCTCTGTCTTCGTCATATCCGCTGTCAGGGCGTTATAGTAAGGATACTCCATGTTCTGACAGATTGCTGTAATGAACATCAGTACAATTGACTTTGCTGACAACGGAATAACAGCACATATGATATAACAGACTACAGATATCAGATCCAGGAACACAATATTCAATTTTTTATTGAAATGATCCCCCATCTTCCCGCCGATCAGATTCGTTGGTAATGAGAGTATTCCAAACAGTGCCATGACCCAGGAGATATGCTCTGGGCTCATTCCCATTTTCTGGCTTAAGATCATGGTCAGCATAGGCCAGACCATGGCGCCCATGGCCGTGACAAGACGTCCAAAGCACAATATATAATTCTCCCTGCGCAATCCTTTATATTGTAATAACAGATTCATCTCTTTTCACCCATTCTCGTAAACAACGACTTAAGGCTATTCCATACACATGAATTGTCTCATTGTTCTCTCAAAAACCATTGCACGAAACGCTGCAGTCTCATCTCCGTTTTTACAGGAAAACTGCATATCGGTTCCTTTTACCGGACAGAAGCCGCACGCTCCAGTGCGCAGACCAGGCCGGCATATGCGCTGTCATACTCGAAGCGCTCTACACTGACCAGATGTCCCTGAGGTTTCATCAGCGCAGCAAGCTCCCTGGCATACTTTCTATGCCGCTTTATCTGTTCCTTTTCGGACAGCGCAGCCATCCTGGCTTCTTCACAGAGATAGTCCTCCCGATACAGACAACGGGGCATTTTTAAAAATGCCCCGTCCCCAAAATCTTATCTACCTCTTCTACAGATATCATACATTCCTGTGCAATCTGCTCGTTTGTTGCTCCCTTATCATGTAATCTGTCTACTCTCCGTACTAATTTTATCCCTTCATGTATTCCCTCATTCCGCCCCTTTTTCAGACCTTTTTTCAGACCTTTTTCCATACCTTTTTCCATACCTTTTTCCATACCTTTTTCCATACCTTTTTCCATACCTTTTTCCATGCCTTCTTTCAGACCTTCTTCCATCCCCTTTTCCATGCCTTCTTTCAGACCTTCTTCCATCCCCTTTTCCATGCCTTCTTTCAGACCTTCTTTCAAGCCTTCTTCCCTGCCCTCTAAATGTCCACGCCTTTTTGCACTATTCATCAGTGCATTATAATCCCTAATGGCTTTTTCCCGTGCCTCATATTCAATACGTTTTTTATCATCAGCACTTAGCTTCTGCAATACTTCATATGCCTCTCCCAAATATTCGCTTGACATAGCCATATTTTCAAACTCCTCCCTGCTTTTTCCATTGAAAAAACGCATCCAGCGAATAATTTCTTCTTCTGTCCGAACCTCTGGCGGCAGCTTTTTTAATTCCAGAATCTGTAATTCCAGTTTATTGCTATAGAGTTTCCCAGTATCATCATCCCGGAAATGAAGCGTACGGAAACATCTGTTATCTTCTGGAAAGTGGATGAAATCTAAAATACTGACATGAATGCACTTTTGCAGATTTTCATAATCCTCTCCTGATTTCAGCTGGCCGGTATACATCTTGCTGAGATAAAACAGCGCCCGTTCATCCCAAAATTCAAAGTCTTTTATCTGCATTTCCATATTGATCTGAATTCCGTCCGGCATACGTACCAGCACGTCAAGAATTCCAAGCTTATCATTAACATAATCACGGTGTAAGTGTGTAGGCAAAAGCTCTGTATCTAGAATTTCATCCGGCGAAATGCGGAGAACCGCTGCGCAGAATCCCTTTCTCACGACTGGATTTTCCATAAGTCCACTGAAGCAGACGTCATTAGTCGGATGCATGATAAAATTGTTTTGTGGTGCGTTTGTTTTTTTGTCCATAAAAAGTCTCCTTTCTTTTGTAAGGGTTACAGGTATAGAGCCAGAAGACTTTTTCTATATGTAATCATAGCATGAAATAAAGATTTAGAAAAGTCAAAACCAAAAGATTGCGTCACTCACCCGTGAATCACGGTTACTGTTCACTCCGTTCACAGTAACATCATACCTGTAAAACCTAAATAAGAATGATTGGGTAATCCGGTGACATACCGGTCAGAATGCAAAGGATGAATACCCTTTAGAATTCTTTATCAGATTGTATCACAGAAAGAACAGATATGCAATTATTTGTTCCCAAATTCTAAAATTTTCTTCATTTAATGGTAAGCTTACATATAACTGCTCCGTTTTTCTCTGCATATTCAATAGCCTGTATAAGAGCCCGTATTTTCCCATTTTCATTTTAGTCCAGAAAATCCCGAGTCAATTAATGCAATAATTGCTTTTCGTTGAGGGCAGTACGCATCCAATAATCTCTTATACAAAACAGCGGACACAGTCTTATTCAACTGCAGATTATATTTCTGTGAAATCATTGATGTTCCAAAAAGTATTGAAAAGACATATAATACCATTAGCATACTTAAACAATCCTTTCTCTTTTGTTTTCCCGGCTAATGGCAACCATAGCAATAAACGCTGTTCCAGCATATGAAATAACCATCATTACTATAGCAACGATATTCTAGTGTTCAAAAGCTACTATTTCTTTACATCAGCCAACAGTTTACATCAATAGAAGGCAACTAACAGCTGCCTCCCATAAACAATATATTCCCTGAAAATATCTGCTCATTTATCTTTCTCTGACATCATACAGATTTCTATACACTTTTCGATCCTTCACGATAAGCAGAATACAAAGCAATACGAACAGCCCTCCGCTGATCAGCACCACCACCCATGCCGCCTCTGCCCCGCCACGTCCATATACAAAGCCAATCATTGCCTGATAGATGCCCGTTACCCCTGTACGGACAACGCCCACGAATCCATTGACCCTTCCCCTGTGGCTGGCCGGCATTCTCTTCGTCAGATAGGGACTTTCCGCAAGCATGCTAAAAACCTCTCCACAGGTCAGAACGATCATGGCAACATAATAAAAGGGGATCTGACCGGCAAATGAACAGAATATTGCAAATCCCGCTACTAAAAGCGCCTGTCCAAGCATTGCCTTCACCGTCTCCGGAAGTCTCGGAAACATCCTTGTAATCAGCGGAGTGAACAGAACAACTGCAATACAGTTCACACTGGTAATTGTTCCAAAGATCACCGCCCCGCTGTCGCCATGGAGCGCCTCCAGATCCAGCGGCATCAGATAATTATACATCTGATACCCTGCATAATAGCCGCTGACCACTAAGATGTAGAGAACAATCGTTTTGTTCTCCTTCAGGACTGTCCACAGCCCTTCCCCTTCTCTGTCTGTCTGATATACCGCCTTCTGGCTGACATCTTCTACTGGCGAGATATCCTTTACCATAAAAAATATCAGGATAGATGAGCAGCCGATTGCAATCCCGCTAATCAGAAATGCCAGCCACAGATAATCCCGGAGAAGAAAGCCCCCCACGGTCGGCGCCATAACGAACCCCAGGTTTGTGCAAAGATACTGAAGCGAATACGCCCGTTCCCGGTCCTCTGTCTTCGTCATATCCGCTGTCAGGGCGTTATAGGAAGGATGTTCCATGTTCTGGCAGGTTGCTGCAATGAACATCAGTACAATTGACTTTGCTGACAACGGAATAGCAGCACATATGATATAACAGGCTACAGATACCAGATCCAGAAACACAATATTCAATTTTTTATTGAAATGATCCCCCATCTTCCCGCCGATCAGATTCGTTGGAAGCGAGAGTATTCCAAACAGTGCCATGACCCAGGAGATGTGCTCTGCGCTCATTCCCATTTTCTGGCTTAAGATCATGGTCAGCATAGGCCAGACCATGGCGCCCATGGCCGTGACAAGGCGTCCAAAGCACAATATATAGTTCTCCCTGCGCAATCCTTTATATTGTAATAACAGATTCATCTCTTTTCACCCATTCTCGTAAACAACGACTTAAGGCTATTCCAAATAACTTCATTATTCGAACAGGTAATCATAATATCCGCATTACTATTTACGGGTCTGGAATGCGCCAAACTGCGCACTTACTGCGCTGACCGTAAGATCGTGATTTACCTGTTAGTCCTTAACAATATTGTTGCTTACGATATTCTATTTTGCAGCTCTTCTTATAGCATGCGATTCCATACACATGAATTGTCCGCATCCCTTTCTTCTGAAGCACATCCGTATAACCCTTATTCTTAATCAGTGTCATTGCCTCTTTTCAGGCAGCATCAAAACTCCCCTACTTTAAAATTATTAAGTCCTGTAAAAATGCTTTCCTTTGCGATTCTCAGACACCCTGTAATCACGGCAAAATAGAGATTTTTGTTGGTTTTCAATACCTGGCTGAATACAGAACGTATCAGCCGCACCATCTGTGGATAATATCCATTTTGATATGCCTTATTAAGCGGCACATCATATTCGTCAATTAACACAATAGCCTGTGTTCCATAATGCTTATACAGAAGCCTTGTCAGAAGCTGGAGACTGTTATGAAGATAAGCTGAAGAGTGCTGCTTGTGTTCCAATCTCGAAAAAGGATTTGAGCATATCCTTAAAAAACTCAATCCCTATTGGCAGCTTCATTTTCTGCTTCATACTGTCACTCACCCCTTCCTACAGACTCATTGTTCTTTCTTAATCCTAACATAACCTATACTTTATATCAATGTTCTCATACCTTATAAATCTTGTATTAACTTTCAAAGCTACTGTTCACGGGTTAGGAATTCGCTGAATCTTCGCCAGACGGGATCACAGGGGATCCGGACTTAAGAGCATTGCATAATTAACGTTGAATAATGTGCATGATATTTTTGTCAGGACAAGGCGGAGGAATAAGGCGGTGCGGTGGCATCGCCGATTGGCGGCAATGCAGTACTGGCAGAAATAGCTGGTGCAGAATTCACCGTTAATTACGCAATGCTGTACTAGTATAACCCACACTAATTAACCGTACATTTCGCTGGCCTAAATTTCCATCTGCCGCGTTGTCGTCAATCGACGCAGCCACCGCTACGCCTCATTCCTCCGCCTTGCAGGCTGAAAATTTATCCTGCGCGAAAATGTACTGGTAACTAGTGTGGATTATACTAGCCCCTTGTTCTCTCAAAAACCATTGCACGAAACGCGGCAGTCTCATCTCCGTTTTTACAGGAAAACTGCATATCGGTTCCTTTTACCGGACAGAAGCCCGCACGCTCCAGTGCGCAGACCAGGCCGGCATATGCGCTGTCATCCTCGAAGCGCTCTACACTGACCAGATGTCCCTGAGGTTTCACCAGCGCGGCAAGCTCCCTGGCATACTTTCTATGCCTCTTTATCTGTTCCTTTTCGGACAGCGGAGCCATCCTGGCTTCTTCACAGAGAGCCCTCCACTTGATGTTTTCATGCACGGTACGGCTGGAAAACAACGTATCGCACTGCCTCTGTCCCGACACCCCCGAAACAAAAAAACGCACATTACCAAGCTGAAGGCTCCCTGCAAGTTCCTCTGCCACAGTAACAGCATTCCTGGAAAGCTCCAGTCCTGTCACAGACAGATCCGGACACCGCAGTGCAAGAAAACAGGTCAGAATCCCGTTCCCACAGCCAATGTCAAAAAGGTCTCCCTCTAAAAAACGTTCAGATTCAAGCAGATATTCCATAACCCTCCGGAAAAACACACGGTCATAAAAAGAAGCTGCCAAAAGGCTCATCTTGAGACTCTGATTCAGGTAATCAACAAGCTCCCCCTGGCGGCGAAGGTACTCTGTTTCTCCAGTTCCATATAGCATCCGCTCCTCCGACCGGTCAAACAGCTCCGTCAGCCGCTCAATATGCCTCTCCCCTTCCTCTTTTCCATATGATTCGGTCAGCGCTGTATCCAGCTCAGTAATCCTGCATATGCCGATCCTTGAAAGATATTCTTTTATTTCCAAATCCAATGAAGCTCTCCTCCTTTTTCTTTGAACTTTTGTTCAACTTATGGTAATTAAAGCCCGACAGGAGGAATCAACAACGCTGATCCCGCAGCCCGCACCCATAGCGCAAGTATAACACAAGCTGCTATTTTTGGCTACCTTAACCCACAGTCTAAATCCAACGGGATTGAGGACGCCTTATTCCAAAATCCTAATACCGACAGGAGTAATCATTGAACGGCGCTGTTTAGCGAACCGTTTGTCTATGTTGTGTGTGATGAAGATTATCGGGAGAAGACAGGAGCGCTCCTGTAAATCTTTGATGTTTTATTCTGAAGTTTTTGTGTTTCCTCTTGCATTCTCCTCCAAAACGTACTACAATAGATAACTGTTTAAGGGGAAACTAATTAATAAAAATATTTTTAGGGGAGATTTTTATGAGTATCAGAGACAAAAACAGATTGTTTACAGACAGCTATAACCAGGATGACAATTACAAGGATGTCCTGTCTGTCCTTTCACAGCTTGATGATAAAGCCGACATTGATTATGTCAAAGAAAACTACCAATATGAGCAGAAATGCACTTCCCGGCATCCCCGTTTGGATTTTCATCCCTTGCAGAATGCCGCAAAGTTCTTTCAGTTTCTCATACAGAAAAGATGTGCCTGAAAAAGTGTACGAAAAGGAGACATTCCAGAAGCCTATGAAAGCTTCTGGAATGTCTCCTTTAATGCCGGGTAGATTTTTCTGAATTTTTGGTATCTTTCTTCATATTTATCGGACAGCTCTTCATCCGGCTCCACGGTATCAATAACCTTCACAAGCTTTTCTGCCGCTTCCTCCACGCTTCCATACTCTCCGCAGCCAACTGCTGCCAGTATAGCCCCGCCGTAGCCCGGGCCTTCCTCGCTTTCGATTATATCTACCTTAAGATTCATGACATTCGCGATGATTTTTTTCCAGAGCGGACTCTTGGCCCCGCCGCCGCAGATCTTCGTACGGCTGACCTGAACGCCCAGACTTTTTGCCACCTCAAGGGAATCTCTGAGTGCAAATGCCACACCCTCTAATACTGCCTGTGTCATATCCTCTCTTGTTGTATCCATCGTCATTCCGATAAATGTTCCTCTTGCCTTCGGGTCATTATGGGGCGAGCGTTCTCCCATAAGATACGGAAGATAGAATACCTGGTTCTCTCCAAGCTTCGTAATTCCGGCCTGCTCGGCGGCAAAATCCGTTGTCTTAAGAATCTCCTCATTCCACCACTTATTGCAGGATGCAGCGCTTAGCATGCAGCCCATAAGATGATAGCTCCCGTCTGCATGGGCAAAGGAATGGAGGGCGTTATTTTCATCCACCCCGAAGGTTTTGCTGGAGATAAAGACGGTTCCAGAGGTTCCGAGGGAAATGTTGCACATACCGTCTCCTACTGTCCCTGTTCCTACTGCTGCTGCTGCATTATCCCCCGCTCCGGCAATAACCTTAACCTGGTCTGAAAGTCCTGCTGCTTCTGCAAGTTCCGGCTTCAAGGTTCCCACTACCTCATAGCTCTCATACAGCTTCGGAAGCTGCTCTTTCGTCACACCGCAGATTTCCATCATATCTTCCGACCAGCATTTATTTTTTACATCCATAAGGAGCATACCGGAAGCGTCTGAATAATCCGTACAGTGTACACCGCTCAGGCAATATGCCAGATAATCCTTAGGAAGCATGATCTTCGCAATCCTTGCAAAATTCTCCGGCTCATTTTCCCGCATCCAGAGAAGCTTCGGCGCTGTAAAACCTGCAAATGCAATATTTGCCGTATACTCTGACAGCTTCTCCTTTCCGATTACCTGGTTCAGATAATCCGTCTCCTTCGCCGTACGTCCGTCATTCCATAAAATCGCGGGCCGGATCACCTGGTCATCCTGGTCAAGGGCGACTAACCCATGCATCTGCCCGCCAAAGCTAATGCCCGCCACCTGTGACCGGTCGCTTCCATCTAATAATTCGGCAATTCCTTCCATCGTCTTCTCATACCAGTCCTCCGGTCTCTGCTCCGACCATCCAGGATGGGGGAAAAATAACGGATATTCTTTTGATACGATCTTATGTATTTTCCCCCCGCCATCCATAAGCAGAAGCTTGACAGCTGAGGTTCCAAGGTCAATTCCTATATATAACATTTCTTCCTCCTACTACTTTTTTAGATACGGTTCACGCCCCGAAAGGCTGTTCGTTACTATTCACGGCCTAGGAGGCCGCTCATAGTAACGATTCGGGACGGCGCTGTATATTATTTCCATGGATTCTCTGTCGGATATCTGACGCCTGCCGGCTGATTATAGCCAATCTCTTCTACTGGAACGCCGATATACTTAAACACCTCAAACAATGCCTTCCCGTGGTTTCCAAATGCAACCGCGCCGTGATGCGGATAATTTCCTTCGATCAGCACATGGCGGTAAAATCTGCCCATTTCCGGAATTGCAAAGATACCGATTCCCCCGAAAGATCTCGTTGCCACCGGAAGCACCTCACCCTGGGCAATATATGCGCGGAGTTTACAGTCAGCCGTGCTCTGCAGACGATAGAAGGTAATGTCACCAGGCATAATATCTCCTTCCAGGGTTCCCTGGGTAACCTCCTCCGGCAGCGCTCTCGCCATGATCAGCTGATACTTCATCTCACAGAATGACAGCTTCTTTGACGCCGTATTTCCGCAGTGGAATCCCATAAATGTATCCTTATGGGTATAGTCAAATTTTCCTTCGATATCCTCTTTGTACATGTCTGCCGGAACATTGTTATTAATATCCAGCAGAGTCACAATATCCTCACTGACTACGGTTCCGATAAATTCACTTAAGGCTCCATAGATATCCACTTCGCAGGACACAGGAATCCCCTGTGCAGTCAGACGGCTGTTCACATAGCACGGCACAAATCCGAACTGTGTCTGGAATGCCGGCCAGCATTTTCCTGCGATTGCCACATATTTACGATATCCTCTGTGATCCTTAATCCAGTCCTTAAGAGTAATTTCATACTGGGCAAGCTTCGTCAGAATCTCCGGCTTCTTATTTCCTGCTCCAAGCTCCTCTTCCATCTCCTTTACCAGGGCCGGAATTCTCTCATCTTCCGCATGCTTATTAAATGCCTCAAAAAGATCAAGCTCTGAGTTTTCTTCAATCTCAACACCAAGGTCATACAATGGTTTGATCGGCGCATTACATGCCAGGAAGTTCAGCGGTCTTGGTCCGAAGCTTATAATCTTCAGATTACTAAGCCCGATAACTGCTTTTGCAATCGGACGGAACTCGTGAATCATATCCGCACATTCCTCTGCAGTCCCAACCGGATATTCCGGGATATAAGCCTTTACATTGCGGAGCTTTAAGTTGTAGCTAGCATTTAACATACCGCAGTATGCATCGCCTCTTCCCTGAATCAGATTGTCCCCACGCTCCTCTGCTGCTGCAATGAACATCTTCGGTCCTTCGAAATGCTTTGCAAGAAGAGTCTCTGAGATCTCCGGCCCAAAGTTTCCAAGATAGACAACAAGTGCATTGCATCCTGCTTTCTTAATATCCTCCAGCGCCTGAACCATGTGAATCTCACTCTCGACAATACAGATTGGACATTCATAGATCTCCTCTGCTCCATATTTCTCCCTATAGGCCTTCATCAGCGCCTCGCGCCTTGTAACGGACAGGCTCTCTGGAAAACAATCTCTGCTTACTGCTACTACTCCGATTTTTAATTGTGGCATGTTATTCATAATAATCTACTTCCTTTCTTTCATATAAAATTTGTACTGCTCTGTACCTTCGCAGTCACATGCAAAAATCCATTTTAAATCGCCTTCGGCAATGGCTTTTTTGTGCGGCTGCAGCCTGCGCTCCCTCTTTCGGAGTGCGGATCTTTGTTACAATTCAATATTCTCTCCCTTTAACCCGCAGAAGGCACCTTCGATTCCCGCCTCCTCATGGGCAATGAGCCATTTATTCTTTGCTGTAATAAGACGCTCCTCCCCCGATTCTCCCACCGGAAAATCAAGCTCCGTATTCGTTCCCGCAGGGAGTACTACGACTGCCCGGAAGCCTGTCTCTGCTGTCATGCACGGTGCATAGTGAAGCGTTGTGGCGTACATCTCCACCACGGTTCCCGCCGGGACAAAAAATGCCTCTATCTGTGAAGTATCGTAAGTATAATCCTCCTTCACATCCTGCTCCATACCTACCAGGAGAATCATATCCGTAACCGCAACATTGATCTCCGAAGAGCGATGGTATTCCAGGGCATTCAGCTTTTTATTCTTCCCATTGCAATATCCGATCTGTATCGGAAGTCCTCCAAATGCCCGGTTTTTGAATTCCCGCACCACCGGAAGCGCCTCCAGCTCCTCTACAGAAGGCACATAGATGACCTCATCCGGAAGCGGCGTATGCTTCATTGCCTCCAAAAGACCTGAAAGAGAGTACCCTTCCAGGACACGCCCATATTTTCCAAAAGACTTGTCCGTAACCTTTTGTACATTCATGCTATTTTCCCTCCTTGCCTGTTTCTAAAACTCTGCTATTGTTATCATAGCAGACCGCTTTATCTTTCTCGACCTATTACTGGTCAGAATATGGGACATTTCTTGTCCTTTTTTATTGAAAGAAAGGCTTTACACTAAAATATCCAGTTGATATAATAAAGATACTAGATAAACGTTTCTCAATAGAAAGCAGGTGGAAATATGCCCAGTATAACAGATATTGTAAAAGATTCTGTCGTTGAGTTTTCCCGGCTGCAAAACTGGATGCTATCGGCAAAAAGTAATAATGATATGCAAACATATAATATGATGTTTGAGCGTTACAGGGAATTAAAAGTTATTCTTACGGTTGCCGGTGTCTGTCTGACAGAACTTGACAGAATTAAAGAGTAGCAGAGCAGAACGAGTAAATTATAACAACAAAAAAGGGGTAAAGTCTCTACTAATCTTCAGAGACTTTATACCTTTTTTATTCATGTAAGGACATCCATGCCCGTATAGATATTTGACTGGAGATAAGCATATGGAATTGGCACAGAAAATTTTACTGTTGGAGGATGATCAGAGCCTGAACCGCGGAATCGCTCTTACCCTTGGAAAGGCCGGGTATGCCGTAACCCCCGCATTTACACTGGAAGAGGCTTATGCCTGCCTGGAAAGGGAGCACTTCTCCCTGATCATCTGCGACATCACTCTGCCAGACGGCAGCGGTCTCGACCTGGGGCGGAAGGTTCGTCAGAGCAGCAATACTTATTTTATCTATCTGACAGCTCTCGATTCTGAGATTGATATCGTAAATGGATACGACGCCGGGGCTGATGATTACATTACCAAGCCATTTTCCCTCATGGTTCTTGTGTCCAAGGTTAATGCACTCATGCGCCGGATCGGCGGCGTGCAGGAATCCGGAAGCATTCTGACATGCGGGGAACTTACAGTGAACTGCCGGGAGATGAAGGTATACAGAGAGGGCCAGGAGGTTGCTCTGAGCAAAAAAGAGCTGCAGCTTCTCATATATCTTCTGGAGAATGCAGGACGTATTGTATCAAAGGAGAATATTCTGGAACACATCTGGGATGTGGACGGACAATTCATAGATGAAAATACAGTAACCGTCAACATCAGCAGGCTGAAAAATAAACTGGAGACAGATGCGGTCTCCAATGTACGAGGATTGGGATATATATGGAGCGGAAACGTAATTCGAAAATAAGAAAATACTTTATCTTCTATCTGATATTCTTTGTTTTTTTCTCTTCTTTTATGTTCTTCCTTGCAAGACATGAAACCTCCCTGGACCGTCAGAGGATGCTTGCACTCATAAGCAGCCATCCTGAGCTTGAGGCAGAGATCCTCTCTGCCTGGGAGAAACTGGACAGTCCCCTTCCTCTCAGAGAATCCTCATCTGATGGTATGGATAAGACAAGCCAGATACTGGACCGGGTTGAAAAGAAATACGGATATAGTTCTAATTTCCTGGAATCCGCAAAAGAATTATGGATGTTCTGGGGCATCGGTCTTTGCGCAGGCACCTTATTGATTGCCGCTCTGTGGTATCAGTCGCGGAGGGAAGAAGAAGCACTTCAAAACAGTCTCCAGGACTTATATGAATGTCTGGAACAGTTTCGTGAAGGCTGGTTTACAGATATTCCGGATTACGAGAATAATCCGAAGACAGATACAGGGGAATGGATGCACATATGGGAATCTCTGAGGGAACTTGGCATCTATTTTGAAAGTCTCAGACAGGCTCTTAAGAAAGAAGAAAGTCACACAAAGTCCCTGATTACAGACATTTCCCACCAGTTGAAGACACCGCTTGCCTCCCTTAAGATGTGCCATGAACTGGCATCAGCAAGCCCGCTCTCACAAGACGAACAAAGAGAATTCCAGGAACAGGAAGCGCGTGAGATTGAGAAACTGGAAATCCTTCTGAAGGAACTGGTGAATCTGTCGCGGCTTGAGACAAACATGATTCAGCTTGACTCCGTCTCTGCAAGCCTTAAGGATACGATCTCCGGAGCAGTCAGCCAGGTTTATATGAAAGCAAAAAATAAGGACATCTCGATCCAGGTGGAGATGGCGCAGGATCTGACCATTACCCATGATGCAAAATGGACAGGGGAAGCCTTCGTCAACATTCTAGATAATTCCATAAAATATTCTCCAGGGCATACGGCTGTTACGGTACGCGTAACAGCCCTGGTTTGTAATGTCCTGATTGAGATCGAAGACGAAGGGATTGGCATCAGGAAAGAAGATTTTACCAAAATCTATCAGCGGTTTTACCGTGGAGCCCTGGCTAAGAACATGTCAGAAGAGGGCGCAGGCATCGGATTGTATCTCGCAAGAATGATACTGGAACGCCAGGGCGGAACCATATCCGCAAAGCGCCGGACAGGAAAGGGGACTGTGTTCAAAGTTACATTGCCTCATCATTCCACCCCCCCTGTCTCCCCGATACACAGCCGCTCATAAATCAAACCGCAATTGCCATTTGAACTTCATAACATAAACCATGCAAACTAACGCAAGTTAAGCTTTTAAGAAAATGCTTCAACTTACATCGTCAAAAGCTTTTCCTTTATCCTCCAGATCAATATCAATCTAGGTTCCTAAAAGCTTACTTTTGGGAGCATCGTCATTCAATTCCAGAATAATATTGCTTAACTTCACTTACAAAACTGTTATAGTTCTTGTAAGGGTTTTGCAATATATGGATATTATAATAAAAGTCATCAATCAGTCAAACCATGGAGGTAGCTATATGAAAACAGACAGCAGTAAAATATTAGTCTTAGAGGATCTAGTAAAATATTACGGTTCAGGCGAAAGCCTGGTGCGGGCGGTTGATCACACTAGCCTGGAGATTGAAAGAGGAAAATTCACAGCAATTGTAGGCCGTTCCGGCTCCGGCAAGTCTACGCTCCTGCATCTGATCGGCGGACTGGACAGACCTGATGAAGGAAAGGTATGGATTGAGGGAAAGGACATCTTCTCTCTGAAGGATGACAGACTGGCCGAATTCCGGAGAAAAAAGATCGGCTTCATCTTCCAGGATTTCAATCTGATCCCCTCCCTGAATGTATGGGAAAATATTGTGCTTCCCCTTGGATTAGATAACCGGAAGCCAAAAAAGCAGGATATAAAAGAAGTGATCAGCCGGATTGGGCTGACGGACAAGGAAGAGACCATGCCAAACGCTTTGTCCGGGGGACAGAAGCAGAGGACAGCCATTGCCAGGGCACTGGTGACAAGGCCGGCGATCATCCTGGCGGATGAGCCTACCGGAAATCTGGATTCACAGACAGAGCTGGAGGTCATGAGCCTGATGAAAAGCTGCGTGACGGATTTCGGGCAGACACTGGTCATGATCACACACGATGAAATGATTGCGCAGATGGCGGACCGGGTAATTGAGGTTGCAGACGGTAAGGTGGTGAATTGCTGATGAAGATGACAACAAGAGTCGCATTCGACAACATGAAATATGGAAAGAGTAAAAATATTCTGATTGGAATCGCAATCTTCCTGACAACCATGCTCCTGTTCATAGTCCCCACAGTGGGGAAAGGATTTATTGACCTGCAATTTGCGGCTACAAATGAACTGTACCCCTCATGGCATGCCCTTTACCGGAATGTAGATTCTGACACTGCCAGACAGTTGGCGGCACATCATGATATTTCCAGATATGGCCTCCGAAGCGATGCCGGATATTTTAATCTTAAGGATGCCAGAATTTCCATGATGTATATGGATAAGGTAGGCATGGAATTGTACAGGATAAATCTTGCAGAGGGACAGTATCCCCAGGAAGAGGATGAGATTGTCATCTCTCCCGGAATACTGCATGAGCTTGGCCAGGAGGGCGGCATAGGCGACACCATCACAGTCCCTTATCAGATCTTCCGGGGCGGAGAGCTGGACCTTACACAAGAAAAAAATTTCCGGATCTGCGGATTCCTTAAAGATAGCGACACAGGCCTGGAACAGAGAACCTATACATCCCTTATATCAGAAGCATTTTTAAAGGAAGAGATTCCCGGGGAAGAACTCTCCTACCGTTTCCTTCTTCAGATTAAGGATACCGGAGATCCTACAACAGATGATCTTGAAATAAAGATCAACAATATTGCAAAACAATTTGGAATCCCAGAAAATGACATCAATATTAATAGTGATTACCTGATGGCAAATTATGTGGATCCCTCTACGCTTCCGGCAATTGTCATCATTATGGCCATCATCATGCTGGCAGGCGCCATCACGGTCTACAGTATCTATTATGTGTCCATGAGCCAGCGGATTCAGGAATTCGGAAAACTAAAAGCCATCGGCGCTACAAGACGCCAGATCCGTCAGATCGTGCTGCGGGAGGGACTTTGCATTGCTGCCCTTGCCATCCCGGCAGGCCTTCTAATTGGTACACCAGTATCCAAAGCTATCCTTAAGGCATTTACAGTCTTTGCCAACAGAGACAGCCAATATATGAGCGTGCTCACAGAACTCCTTGAGACCGGGAAGGTGAGCATCTGCTCCTGGTGGATTTACCTTCTTGCTGCCATCGTAACGCTTGGCACTGTGTACTTTTCTCTTGTCAGACCCATGCATGTGGCGGCAAAGGTCTCTGAGGTAGAGGCAATGCGCATGCAGGATACAGGGAAAAACCGGAAAAGCTGCAGGAAGGGATATGAGTATCTGTCCGTCAGCCGCCTGACCTGGAGAAATCTTACACAGAACAAGAGAAAATGTCTGATAACAATCCTCTCCATGGCTGCCACCGGAATCTTTCTGATGGTAGTAGCCACCGTCACGTCCTGCGCCAACCCGAAAGAAAGTGCAGGCAGCTCCATTGTAGGCCAGTATGAGGTCTCTCCTGTTATAGAAGAAAACAACAAAGAGCATCCTGAACGGAAATGGACGGAGATACAGAAGAATAATCCTATGGATGAAACACTGAAAAATCAGATCGAAGAGCTCCCGGGAGTAGACCGGGTGGATGCCTTCACAAACATCCAGGTAACAGGAGACCCATTTGACGAAGCAAATGACGTAAATTTCATTAATGGAATTCCAGAGGAATATGCCCGGGAGTTAGAAAAGAGCATCACCCGGGGGCAGGTCACCTATGAGGAACTGAAATCAGGAGATAAGGTTATTATAGACCGCGCCCTCCTGCACTGGTATCCGGATCTTGATATAGGGCAGAAGCTAAACCTGACAATTCATGACGGGGACCGCTCCTACAATAAGGAAATCGAAATTGCCGCAATCGGAAATTACGGAAGCGGTCTAACCAACTATGCCTACCTGCTTATGGCAAAGGAGGCGGCAGACAGCTTATGTGAAAATAATTCAGTCTGCTTTTACCATGTGATCGCAGACCAGGACTATGACCCGGCATTGGAAAAGTCCCTGAGGGATATCGTAAATACATCCGGAAGACTGGAAATGCGGACATGGAAAGAACAGTATGACCATTATAAATCATCCATGACAATAACCAGCGGGGCCTGTTATGCATTTCTTGGCGTACTTGCCGTAATCAGCATCCTAAACCTGATTAATACCATGATCAACAGCGTCCATGTACGAAAAAAGGAGCTTGGCATGATGCAGGCAATCGGAATGTCCGACTCACAGCTTATGAAAATGCTGCAGATGGAAGGACTATTCTATACACTCGGCACACTGGTAATATCCATCGGCCTCGGAAGCCTTGCCGGATATCCGGTATTCCTGTATGCAAAAGAAGAAGGATTGTTCGAGATTACGACCTATCATTATCCACTGACAGCCGCAATAGTTATATCTGTGGTGCTTCTGCTGATACAGGTTCTTCTCGCAGCAGGGCTCTCCCGGTCCGTCAGGAAGAATTCCCTGATCGAAAGAATCCGGTTTAGTGAATAATCATAAACAATAGCAAAGGGGCGACAGCCCCTTTGCACATTCGTAATTATAATGTGAAAATCAGTTCTATTCCGAATCCGCTTTCAAAAGGGAGCCGGGAGGTGAGATGAACTTCTATACACAGCTTTTCCGCATACTTACGAACAAGATATAATCCCATACCGGTTGCTTTCTGCCGATTAGGATAGTTTCCCGTAAACCCCTTATCAAAAACAAACGGCGCGTCTTCGGTGGGCACTCCTTTACCATTATTGTGAATAGCAAGGTAGATTTTATCATCCGTCTGTCGCATAGCAATGGATATTCTGCCGGCAATGCTGTCCGAGTATTTAACAGCATTGCTGAATAGCTGAGACAAAATAAACAGAACGATTTTTCGGTCTGAGGCGATTTCCAACGAAAGCAGCTCCTCTGTCAGTAAAATCTTTTTTTCATTTATAAAGGGACGATATTCCGAAAGCGCCTCCCCTACACATTCATCCAGCCGGAAATGTGTAAATTTGATATCAGAATGCTCCGCCTGCAGGCGTGCATAATATAAAATCCGTTCCACATCCTCGTTTAGCTGGTGCTGAATGTAATTCATCCTTGCGTAAACATAGGGGGAAATTTCATCACGGTGATTGTTGCATACCAAGGTTAAAAGAGACAGAGGTGTTTTGATTTCATGCACCCATGCTTCAATATACTCCCGGTATTCAGATAGTTCCACCGCCTTCTCATTGACAAGTGACTGTTCTGAAAGGAAACGCGTGCAAAGCTCACGTACTGTTTCGTTATTATCAAAGTGTTCCAACAGTCTTTCCTGTGCTTTTTCGTCAGGATTCTCAAAGAAATCCCCAAATGTCGCCTTCTCTTTTCTCCTCCTGTAAACCTCTGCAGACAATCCTGCCGCCAGGACAAGCAGTGTAAACAGCAGCAGAAACAAAGACATATACTGGAGAGCTTCGCGGCGTATAATCCATGTCGCAAATATAAAGACAATATTCGTAGTAAAAAGCAGTAATATCCAATACCATGTCTGCCTGATTAACCGCTTCATATACCGCCCACCTCTAAAACATAGCCCTTTCCTCTGATATTTCGGATAACAACTTCCATACCAGTCTCCGACAGATTTTTGCGAAGTCTGCTCATATTGACCTGCAGGATATTTTCATCCACAAATTCTTCCGTACCCCAAACTGCGGAAAACAGATCGCTTTTGCTGACAATATCCGGATACCGTTCTATCAGCAACTTCATAATTTTCCCTTCTGTTTCCACAAGGATCAAGAAACGATCCGCACATACGAGCTTGTAGGTATCTGTATCCAGAGACAATTGACCAACGCGCAGCATGGCGCGCAGCCCCTTGTCATAAGTTTGCAGCAGCCGCTCTGCTCTCGCAATCAGGCGCCTGGGATGACAGGGCTTTGTGAGAAAGTCATCTGCCCCCAGACCGAGCGCCGTCAGCTCATCGGAAAGAGTATCCCGTGCAGTAAGGATCAGAATCGGAAAGGACGCCTTTATCTTGAGGCTCTTACAAAGCTCATAGCCGGATTTTCCCGGAAGATTCACATCAAGTACGGCAAGATCCGGACACAACGCCGTCACTTTCTCCTCTACGTTTTCAAAAGATGCCGGGCCCGCCGCGTCATAGCCTGCTTTTTGAAAGGTATGAATCAATTCCTCTCTTAGATAAATGTCGTCCTCCACGATTACGATCCTTTGCACAAGATCACCTCCGATTTGTTATTTCAATACGGCTTACCTCACGGCTCGCTGTCCGCTTGACAATACCGATGTACACGATCTCCACTGCCGCAAAAATTACCAGCGCTATTGCCGAAATCAAAGCCACAGTAGAAACAGACGTCCCGACCGGCAGCTTTGTAAAGCTTCTGAACATGGTAAATATCGCCGCCGCACTGCTCACAAGAGCCGTGCTGAGTACAAGGACAAAGTATATTCCGATCTGTTTTTTTACAGAGCGGCACATAGCCGGCGTATCCGCTCCAAGCATAGTCAGCGTTTCGTAGCGATGCTTCGTCTGGCGCTGACTGATCAGATATTTGAGTCCAATGACCGTATTGGCAATCAGCCAGAAAAGAACGCCCAGATATATAGTCAGATAACTTGCCGCCACCGTATAAAAAAGATTTCTTCCGATTCCGCCGAGATAGCTGTCATATTCAATGCCTGTATCCTCAAGCATAGCATCCATTTTCTGTATTGCCTGCATTAATCCTGTGTTATCCACGATTTCATCTTTCAGATTTACATTTCTGCAGTATGCCTCCGGCTCACTTGCAAGCTTTGTAAAAAGCTCATCGGGTACCACCAGAGCCATATACAGTGTGATCGCGCGGTCCGCCACTACATTATCCATGCAGAGAGTGGGACGGATACTATAATTTACGCCGTCAATGCCTATTGAAATACCACCGCTTATCGCCTTTGTCAGAATAGAGCCGAAATCACCGTCGTTCCCCATAGAGGTGTAGATCGCTGTTTCGTGATCTGCAAGCTTCAATTCTTCCTTACCCATATTTTTCAGAATACGGTTATACGAACTTTCCCCTATGACATACTCTATATGAAGATTCTCAATGATATTGTCAGAATCCTCAACGGTGCGAAGTGCCTTTACAAATTCTCCTGTATCAAATGCTTTTTCTTCATCGCGATCGTATCCGTCCTTTACCGCAGATAGATAAAGCGGGTAGGAATCCTCCACCATTTCGTCAATATCGTTCTTTTCCAATACAGCGTTCATTTCCGTCTCCGTCCCGAACAGAGAAAAATCAACGGAGCGCCGGCTGCCGGAGCGTCCGAATCCCATAGAAATTCCGTAGGAAATGCACGAAAGCGCCATCAGAAGCAGAAGAGATGATATCGCGAGTGACTTATGCTGTGACAAAACATTCTCCTGCACCTGTCTCGCTGTAAAAGTTTTCAGCCCTGCGGCGTTGGGACTTTTTCGGCGTATATATTGTCCGAGAAAGCCGCCAAGCCCTCGATACAGAAGAAAAGTACCGAGAATTCCACAGACAATAACGGCAAGCATAACGGCCATGCGCAGAGAATGCATTTGAAATATTCCTAAGTAATATGCCGCAATCAAAAGACCAGTCCCGAGAGTAAAGCATGCAGTACTTCTCACTCCTGATAGGGGAGCCTGCTTTTTTTCAGAGCCGGAGCGGAAAAATTCCGCTGTTTCGGCTTTGACGAGATTCATACAGATTACCAGCATGGACAAAAGCTGTACAAGAATAAATCCGCAGACAGTCCATAGCATCGCGTCCGGCGAAAAGGAAAAGTGATGTCCGATAATACCCAGCCCTACGATCTTTGCCGTAGCGAGACTGATTCCCTCGGTTAAAAACAGAGCGATGGGGATTCCGGTCAGAAGCGATATCAGACTGCTCCAAAGCGTCTCTGCAAAAAGCATGAAGAATAACCGGCTGCGTTTCATACCCAGCATCAGATACAGACCGAATTCCCGTTTTCGGCTGTCAGTCTGATATTTGCAGGCAAAATATACGAGAAAAAACACAAAAAACAAAGAAACCGCATATACCGCCGGAAGCATCATCATGAGTTTTCCTACCGCGTCGCTTTCTATTGTGGCAAGATAACGCATTACATCCTGTTCTCCAAGGGAAAGTAATGTATAGAAGGCTACAATTGCAATTACAAGCGAACCGAAAAATAATCCATTTCCTTTTCTGTTTTTGGCAGCGTTACGCCGCACTTGTTTACAGAACATTTGCGCTGCCTCCTCCCAACTGTGCCATGACTGTTACAATTCGCTCATAGAAAGCGGAGGTAGATTCTGCCTGTCTGTTTCTGCGCAGTTCATGGAAGATGTATCCGTCCTGGATAAAAAGAATACGTGAACAGTAGCTTGCGGCATTGGCATCGTGGGTCACCATCATGATCGTTTTATTCTGTCCGATATTGATGGAGGACAGCTTGTCCATCAGCATTTTGGAGTTCTTGCTGTCGAGAGCGCCGGTTGGCTCATCGGCAAGAACGATATCAGGATCGGATATCAGTGCTCTTGCCGCCGCCACGCGCTGCTTCTGACCGCCTGACATCTGCGACGGAAATTTGTCAAGCACCGCCGTGATATCCAGCATGGAAGCAAGAGCTGAAATATCCCCCTCGGCCTGTTTTGCCGTAATTCCGTGCAGAGCAAGAGGCAGGGTGATATTCTCCCTTGCTGTCAGATTGTCAAGCAGTTCAAACTCCTGAAACAGATACCCGATCTCACGGCCGCGGTAATCCGCCAGCTTTCCGCCGTGAAAGCCGGAGATGTCCTGACCGCGCAGGACGATTTTTCCGGAGGTAGGCTTCAGCATGGTGGCAATACAATTCAGCAGTGTAGTTTTTCCAGAGCCGCTGGCTCCCATGATTCCTAAAAACTCGCCCTCCAGCACATCAAAGGTTATCCCTTTCAGCGCCTGGGTTCTGTTGTCACCTTTACCGTAAATTTTTGAAAGGCTTTCGACCTGTAAAATTTGATTTTGTGTGTTCATAAAAGGTTCCTCCTTCCTTTTCTGACATCAGTATATCAGAGGAAGTGGACAACTACCACTTACAGCAATTGTAAGGTTTATGCCACGCGTACGGTTTACCACATAAGCTCCCAATATCCATTATGGCTGCTGCCAACCCGTTTAATAATTCCCAGTCTTTTCATTTTGTTCAGATAATACTTCACCCGACTTACTGTCCAGCCAAGCTCTAACGCAATCTGTTTCTGTGTAAGCCTGGGATCATATTGAATCATTTTTAATATGGCTTTATCATTATCTGTCAGATCTTCTTTGGGAGTTTGGGTAGGAGTTTGGGTAGTTTGGATAGTTTGGGTAGGAGTTTGGGTAGTTTGGGTAGTTTCCCAGATAGCTGACGCATCATCCCGAACTATTTCCTGAGCTTCCGTCATAGCTGCCCTTCGATACATATTCGCCCTAAAGTCCCCGTCAAAATCAACAAGCTTCGGTTCTGGCAGGCCATATTCCCTGCACTCACGAAGAATTTTCGGAATGCCTGTACCCCATTTTTCTATAATCTTCATGTATGCAAATGCATTGGCTATCGCCGGATTCCGCAGTTTGGAATACCCTTCTACCATCTTTTTAAGAGATACTGTATTGAGAAGCATCCCCGGAGAAGTCACCTCCAACCGGTCATCGAAAATAGCCACCTGGATATTTCCAGGCTCCAGATAACTACGATGCGCAGCTGCATTCGCAATCAGCTCTCGCACGCTGTCTACAGGAAGTTCATAAACATCCTGTCTGTAAATTCCTTTGATCTGCATCCCCATATTTATTTTTTCAAGTACATATAGGAATGCCGCCTCTACCTGCCTCTGAATCGGCCCGTCGTATTCACGGCGGTCTACAAAATATGCGCGGGTTGTTCCTTTAAAAACAGCACACTGGATAACCGGCTGCATCTTCATCTGTCCAGTCAGTAAGGCATAAGCATTTGTAGGAAGGATTTTCCCATTTTCTTCTTTTAAAATTCCCCACGACAAAAGCACATTCTGTGTTACATCTCGGACTGCAGCTTTTTCACTGTCATTCCAGGTATTTTTTATTGCCACTTCTTTTAATTCACGGCACAGTTTCTCTATATCCTCAGTTGTAACCTGAAGTTCCTGACATGGCTCACTATCAAAGTAACGATTCTGTCCTTCTAAAATCAACTCCTTCAACATATACCCTTCCGCATGACGTGAAGTCCCGGCAACCCTGACATAAGTGCCTTCTATAAATCCCTGTCGCTTTATATAATACGGCCGCATCGCTCCAGAAGGAATCTCTACTACAATTACCACTTTACTATCTATCGCCTGCAAACTGATATCCGGGTAAATCGGAGGCTCGCAGCTATCAGAAATGGCATTTGTAATTGAATCCATTGTCCGAAAAATTGTATCTGGATTCATGCCAACTACTTCCATCGTTTTATCATCAATACCAAAAACAATACGCCCTCCTCTTCCATTTGAAAAAGCAACGACTGTTTTCATATATTTTTCACTTTTTTCCGGAACTTCAACCTTATATTCAACATTAGCAGATTCCCCTGAAAACAAATTATCTTCTGCCATAAGGCTCCCCTCCCTTCGCTCTGTACTCACTCGGCGACATCCCGTATTTGGCCTGAAATGCCCGTGTAAATGCCTTGCTGCTTGCAAACCCGTGATCCATCGCGATGCTGCTTATCGTCCGCTCCGTATTGACCAGCTCCTGGTATGCATATTCCAACCGTATACTCTGCAGATAAGCCTTGTAATTAATTCCTGCATACTTCTTTAGCATCTTCGACAAATATGCCGGAGAATATCCGAAAACCTCTGCCAGAGAATCAAGAGACAGATCTGATCTGTAATTCTCCTTCATATAATTCGTAATCATGGAGAGTGCCCCCAGCCTTTTATTCGCTTTCAGCACATCCGGGCTAACCTCTGACTCCCGGTATGCCGAGACAAGAAGATACAGCAGCATATAATACCGGCTCACTACTTTCATCTCATAGCCGCACTGCTTCTCACAATATGTCGTGTACATATCCCGGATCAGCCCCATAACTTCTGCATCCCTCTCACATCTGTCATGGGTAAAACGGATAAACTGCTCTGCAGTATAATATTTTTCAAAGGTCTTAAGCGGAATCTGAAGCACAATGGTGTAATTCCGGCTGCTCGCATCAATGGAATGAATTTCATTGGAATTCACGAGCATAAATTCCCCGGAATATAGAGGATGTACCTCACTGTTCAGATAAAAATCCAGACTGCCCTCAAAGACTGCAAAGATCTCCACCGACCGGTGCCAGTGCTTGTCACGGAAATAATTTCCGCAGGCTCCCTCAAACAGAAACATCTTAAAGGGAAGATCTTCATTTGGCATAATAAGCTCGTGGCTAAACTCCATATATCATTTCCTCTCTAAAACAACGATAACCCTTTAACAGGGGTTATCACAACATACAGTTGAATGATATTCTAAATTAACATCCCGTCATTCACGGAGACTAAACATACATCGAAATCACAAATTGATTTCCACAAGTCCCATCTTAGGGAAAAGCAAGACTATGGTGAGTTTCCTATTTTCTTTGTGACAGCAAGTACACCTGCTGCATCAACTGGGTTTGCCCTCTATCTACAGAAGACAAATGATACTATCAGCCTCATGATCTCCCACAGACGGAGCTCAAATTATTATTACGGTACAGCTTATCTACACCTCAAAATGATATTCGTCCTGTACCGTTGCACTGGCTGCAACGTTGTCCATATTCTTTGCCAGTGCCGTTACAACGCGGGCAAATGCGACTGTTCCATGAAAATTTCTCTTTCTTCAAAATGATAGGTTTAATAAAAATCTTCATTTTCTCAGTTCTTAACACGCCCTTTTTCTAATTTCTTTAATGTCTCCATCAATCCTGTACCAGCTTCTCGAATTATATAAGATTCACCTTTTGATCCACACTGCCCTATTATTCTTGGAAAATTCCCTTTAAAATAAAGAATCTTACGGCTTCCTTTTTTGTGGGAACACTTCCACTTGACAGGCTTAAAATCCAATATTGCGGCAGAACCGCAGGGTCCTAAACCTCCAGGCCAATAATATCCAACAGGCAAATCTGTTTCTTTAAAATCCAAAATCATAGTTTACTCTGATAACTCTTTGAAAAAATGAACACTTTCCCAATTTGTATTTGGATAGTTAATTTTATATCCCATAACGAACACCGAAAGATTTCCATCTTTTTTTAGCACATAAAACCATTTCACTTTTCTCTGAATACATTTTTTTCTCATCTTTGTGACTCATTTCCAGCCAAAGACCTGAAGTACTTTTATAATAAGTTTTTCCATCACAATCCAACCGTTGATTACGATATATATTGCCCATAACTATCTCCATTTTTACTTATCCTAAATTCCCGTGATTAAGTGGTTCTACATTACAAATCCACTTAGTCAAAAGGTTTTAAAGCAAAATTGCTTTTATATTGTAAATTTTTCCATATAGTCTCTACAAAATCCGTTAGTTCACGCACTTTGAGATTTTGGGTGAATATAGAATCACTTTTTGATGGGGACTAAGGATTAATTGATATTTCCACATCTAATATTAAAATTACAGGCTCTCCCCAGTAGGTACAACGACACCGTGTCACATGAATGGCCTCGCTATCTACACTTACCACGTACTGTTACCAGTACATACCCAAGACTCTCTACCGGTGATTTGGTTAAACCTTTCCAGACAGAATCTTCACCCGTTATACATTGTACCCTTAGCCGGGCGCACGCTCATTTATAATTTGTTATATAAGTATATGCATGAATTATAAGTTTGTCAACCAATAAAAATATACAAAAAATTGATTAATAGGAATTCTAAAACCATGGTTACTATTAAGAAAGCAGGCGAGATAAATCTATTGTGATCACAGATCACAGCAGGGCAGGCAGATCATTAAAGCAGGGGAAGTGTTTTATCCTTCCCCTGTCAGATGGTCATACAGAAATAGCTGCATGAGGCTTTTATCAAATGCTTTAGTTCAGACAAACCCGTTCAGATCTACTACCTCCGGATTTTGCTGGCATACATCGTAAAATTGTGCAGAACATATAAAGCAATACCGAACTTCAACATTCTTCTTTTCTAACTCTACAGAATCAAAACATTTATGTTCCTTAAACACCAATATTCGAAACTGCTTCATAAAGACAGTATATATAACATCTGCACTTAAACCAGTTCCTGTAGGAACGGGAAATATAGACAAATATTCTTGATTACTTTCAAAAATATTCAAAAGATACCTTATATATTGCACGTCGATTATAGCTGTTGCCTCAATCTTTAATATATGACTGCGACTTTTCGCAATATGCCAGATTAAATTGTACAAAATAGATTTTGTTAATAAAACCGGGAATTCAGGTTCCAATATATCTATTTTATACTCTTTCATGTAATTCTCCCCTCACACTATTAATTTTAACCTTTAAAGATTCCTCCAATTGAGGTTGATGACCTCCCCATGTACTACAATTTAACAAAGAGGTCATCGCAGCATGTAATGCTATACTGCTTAAAATATATAAACCTTTCTTTTTCATCCTTCAGCTCACCTCCTCTCTAACTGGAATTATAAGATTGACAATAAAATCCTTTTCCCCTTCTTTTATATCAATTTCTCCGCAGTACTTATGGACAGCGTTCGTCACATTCTGTAATCCATAACCATGAATTAACCTTTTTGACAGATTAGCTGATGCTTGATTTGGCTTATTGTTTCTAACACAGACTTCTCTTTCTGCTTCATAAGTTCATCGCAAAAAAACTGACGTGTTTTCGGATCAAGCCCACTGGAGAATCTCCTTCAAATCATTTATGAAAACAGAAATTTCTTCATCTCTTCTCCCAATATATCCCTGTACCATTTGCATTGTTCGCCCTTTTCTCTGCTCGCAACAAATCCCCGCATCAAGCATGATGTGCAAAAGCCTCTTTTATCACAATCTCTGCATTCCTCTGACATTCCATCTGGCGCAACTATTTGAGAAAAGCGTATTATCTCATCTTGTTTCTCGTCATAAATATCACTGATATTTTTTTCAAAAACATTTCCCCAACGGCCCTTCACAAACTCTCTTGTATCCATTGTACAAATTTTTATTTCACCGCTGGCATCAATGGTGACATGAGAAGATACACACCCACAATTAGGCCCTTGCCTAAACTTATCACTGTCAAGAACTTTAATCAGCCCTTCATGTTTTTTGTTAATCTTTGCAATTGTATCAAACATCTACATGTATTCTTCATCGTTTAGTAGTATATCCGGGTCAGAGTAGTTTGCCCTTCCTAGTTTTACCACAGGTGAAGGGGCATACATCTCTATTCCCAACGCGTGTACCCAGTCTGCAATTTTTTCCAGTTCATTCAGATTTCGCTTTGTTACTATTGTAGCAATACGCATACTGACTTTATTTTTCGCAAGCTCCATTATATTTCCCTTGATAATATCAAGTGTATTTTTTACCCCGGTAAACCAAAACAGATACTCATCATTCATGCTGTGTAAATCAATTTGCAGAAAAACCCTTTTACTATTTTCTGTAATGATCCTTTTTATTTCATCTGTTAACGCAATCCCATTTGTCAGGATATTAATCCGTAAAAAGCCTAAGGAAAGTGCAAATTTCAAAATTTCCTTAAACTGTGGATGAACCAAACAATCTCCGCCTGTCAATTCAATGACGAAAACTCCTATATTGTCCAAATCTCTCAGCAAGCTTTTCACCTTGTTTACAGGCATACAAATCTCATTAGATCCGCCAAAGCTCCCATAGCTTTCTACATTTTTTATTTTATTCTATTTTCTTTAAAATAAAATAGATATTGCCTAAAAGGTACTTTAGAATGTCTAAAGACCTTTTTATACTAAATGCAGTATGGTTGATCTTCTTCTGGGCGCACGTCAGGCAGGCAACCCCCTTACGAGATATGCCTGCCTGGCCGATTTATTTTCTCCTTTTAATAAGCTCCTCCATGATCTCCTGGTGAGACTGTGTGCTGATGGGATACATACAAAAAAGAAGGAACCCCCGGGAATCAAATGCTTCACCGCATCTATTTCCCTAAGGGTTCTTCTTATTCTGTCCTTCCGTTTGGATAGACCGGATCTGACAATTCAGGATACCTTTCTAAGATTCTCTGGTAATTGTCATATTCTTCTAAAACTTAAATTTTCCGATTCCATAAATCGGAATGGTATATACATTATCTGCAATTCCCCCATGGGTATTCCCTTTGGCAAATAGAATGAAATCAGCCTTGTCGTGTTCTAATATAGTCTGCACCGTTTTGCTGTTCTTCTTCCCAGACTTTACTTCAATGGCATAATTCTTATGTTCTCGAATGGTTCTGACATAAAAATCTATCTCCCCATTTCCTAGTGTTGCAAATGCCGGTGTTTCCAGTGCAATTTCACTTGGATGACCGATCCTGCGTCTTAAATCAAGATATACGAAATTTTCATTTACGATTCCCACTATATCAGCTTCGGAGCAGCCAATATGCATCAGGAAATAGGCCGTAAGTCCGACATCCATAAAGTAACAACGGGACTTTGCCTTGAAATCCAGAATATTACATTCCGGCAGCTTCCCTGCAAAACCAATGATTCCAGAACTGCTCAGCCAGTCTATTGCACGGTTAACGGACGCTTTTGTAATATTGCTAGAATAATCTTTTACCACAATATTTTGAAGTTCTTCACTGAAACTGTCCTTTTCAAATCCTTTTTTTTCTTTTACAAGAATCCGGGCGATACAGGAAAACATATTGTCATATACTTCCTCATCAAGGATATCCTGAAAGTATCGCTTGCTTTCATTGATGAAAAGCTTGATGATTTTCAGTAATATTTTCTGGCAGTCATCAATAGAGTTATTCTTCAAATATTGCAATACCACTGCCGGATATCCGCCGATGGACGTGTATATCTTATATAGATCGCTTAGTTCTTCATATACTGCCCCTTCACTGTTCCCATAAAGATCAATGCCTTCATAGAGCGAGTGCTTCCCCATCGCTATAAGGAATTCTTCAAAATTCAGTGTCTGGATTTCAACGGAGTCCAGATCGCCGGCAGAATATTTGAAGTCTTTATTCAGAATTCTTCCGAGATAACTCCCGGTGATGATAAAATCACTCTTCAGCAAGCGAGTAAATTCACGAATCCGGTTATAAATAGCCGCTGATTCCTGGATTTCATCTATAATAATGACTGTATCACCAGAATCCACAAAATCAGGCCGATATCTCTTGATAAGCTCATAAACAGGGTTTTCACATGACAATCCGTCTTTAATCTCTCTTCGCAGGTCATTGTAATGCTCAATAAAAATTTCTCCTGAAAATTCAAGAAGATTGACGTATATTTTCTGCTTGTACTGCTCATCGGCAAATTTATTTACAATGTATGTCTTTCCTACCTGACGGGCGCCTGATACCTCCAGTGTGGAATGCTCCGAATGGTTTTTCCATGTGAGAAGGCGTTCATATACCTGCCGTTTCAAATAATTATCCATAATCACACTCCCTGCAATTCAATCACTCTGTCTAATAGCAGCTCCTATAATTCCTCTTCCACTTCCTCTTCTGCCTTTTCCAGGAAATCTGCATCCTTCGTCTTCAGTCTCGGAATCAGTCCTCTTGCAACCCGGCCCTTCCCCCTGTTCTTCACATAAAAATATCCGATAACAGAGAATACGGCTGCTCCCACAAAATTAACAAGAAGATCCTTCATTGTATCGATCAGGCCGATATCAAGGTAACCGCCAAGCCCCAGGCTATGCCCATTGACCACAACATCCGTAATTCCCTTGATCTCTACTGGAATATTGCTGTTCGTCGGATCAAGCATAACCGAGTGGATACTGTTCACAATCGTATCCTTCTGCATATCCAGTCCAAATATCCTGTCCATGCCAAATTCAAAAAACTCCCATATCACCCCGATTGTCATAGAAAAGCAAAACGCTACCACTGCCATAAATGCCGGTGACAGCTGAAAGGAGATCTTCTTTGTTCTATTCAGAATATCTACCAGAGCAAACCCTATTGCTGCCGCCAGGAATCCATTCATTGTATGAAGAACCGTATCCCAAAATGGAAAACGGATATAGTAAGACTGGATTTCCCCTAAAATCTCTGCGGCAAAGATAAAAAACAGAATAATAATCTCCAGTGCCGTCGGCAGTTCAATTTTCAGCCTCACCTGAATGAAGCTGGGCATAACCAGCAGAATCAAAGTCAGCGCACATAAAAATACATTTTCATAATTCCGGTTAAAGATCTGCAGTATCATCATAAGTATTACAAGCACACGGAGTACCACATACACAATGAAGGAGCTTTTATGCTCTCTCAGTTCCATATGAAGCGCCCTGCTCATTACCCGCAGCCTTTTCTTAAACTTCATCATTCCCGTCCTTCTAAGGAACTGTCGCGAAATAACTCACCATATTCCTTGACTTTCGGTAAGTTATTTTGCGACAGTTCCTAATTCAAAAAATTATCTATAATTACACTCTCTGCCTCTTCCTCAGTCATTCCCATGGTCCTGAGTTTTACAAGCTGCTCATCATTAATCCTTCCGATCGCCGCCTCGTGTATAATAGCAGCATCCAGGTGCTTCGCATTGATCTCAGGAATAGAGCTTACCTCCGCATGGTCCATAATAATCGAATCACACTGCACATGGGCATGACAGCCTGCATTTCCTACTGCTTTTGGGTGAAACACCTGCTTCGAGCTCCCTTTAGCAACAGAACGGGATACAATCTGTGCAGAACTTCCCTCTCCGTTCATCTGCACCTCCATGTTAGAGACAGCTGTCTGGTTGTCGTGGGTCATAAGCTTCTCCACAACATACAGCTTCGCGCCCTTGCCCATGGAGATATTTGTCTCTCTCTGAGTGGAGTCTACGCCCTTGATCTGTGCTGTATCAAGAGTGAATACCGAATCCTCCTCCATATAAATATTTGTCACCGGATTCAGCACTCTTGCGCCGGAACCCTCCCCGTCGCCGTAATGCTTTTCTTCATAACGGACATTCGCCCCCTTCGCCACATGGAAAGAGTGGATGCCATCGTGCCGGCTCTCGTTGCAGCCGCTGTTGTGGATGCCGCAGCCTGCGATAATGGTTACCTCAGCCCCTTCGGCAACAAAAAAATCATTGTATACGACGTCCGTCATGCCGGATGCATCTACTACGACAGGGATGTGCACCTGCTCCCCCTTTGTACTGCCGTCTATGTATACATCAATGCCGGGCCTGTTTTCCTTTTTCTTAATCTTAATATGCTCACTGTCACCGTGGCAGAGGGCAATTCCGTTGTGTCTGAGATTGAATGCTCCCTCCTGGCGGAAGCCAGATTCGTCAATCTGTTTTAGTATCTTTTCCGTAATTTTATCTAAAAGCGCCATGTTTTTATCCTCCTCAAACTATTTGTCTGCGTTCCCCTATTTTGACCGCTCTAGCGGTTGGGGACGGGTGAGCCTCTCCTTCGGCTCCGTTCCCCTATTTTGACCGCTCTAGCGGTTGGGGACGGGTGAGCCTCTCCTTCGGCTCCGTTCCCCCGTCCCCCCTCTTGTCCTCCGGTAGTTTATTGGGGTGGGAGGCAGGTGCAGGTGCCGGCGGGGTTCATGAGGGTTGGAAGGATGTCCTCTTTTGGTCCGATGGCGCCGATTCTGCCGTCCTCTATTACCATGATCCTGTCTGCCATCTGTATAATTCTTTCCTGGTGGGAGATGAGGATCAGACTCTGTTCTTTCTTTTGGTGTATCTTCTCGAATTGCTGTACAAGCATTGAAAAGCTCCAAAGGTCGATTCCTGCCTCCGGCTCGTCAAAGATGCATAGCTTATGGGGCTTTGCAAGTACGGTTGCAATCTCCAGGCGCTTCATCTCCCCGCCTGAAAGTGTTGCGTCCACCTCTCTTGTAATATACTCATTCGCGCATAATCCTACAGCGCTCAGCATTCTGCAGCACTCTGGCTTTGTCAGTTCCTTTCCTGCTGCAAGGGACAAGAGCCGTATAACGGTCATCCCCTTGAATCTCGGCGGCTGCTGAAATGCGAATCCGATTCCCACATTTGCCCTGTGGTTGATATCATAAGAGGTGATATCCTCTCCGTCCAGAATAATCTGCCCGTCATCTGCATCCTCAATTCCCATCAGCACCTTGGCCAGGGTGGACTTCCCTCCGCCGTTGGGACCGGTAATAACCAGCATCTCTCCGTCTGCCACCTCGAAGCTTATATTTTTTACAATACTTCTCTCTATTCCATTTTCATTTACCTTAAATGTGAGATCTTTAACCTCCAGCATATCTTATATCCTCCTAACCCGGACAAGCCGGAACTGAAATTTTGCCATTTTTCGCAAGATTTCGTTGTTAAGTGTCTAAAATCAGTAACGCTTCAATGCGTTCACAGTTACTGCAATTACCAATTATAATCCATCCAAAGCCGAAGTTCAAGTAAGGAACTGTAAAGAAATAACTGTAACGTTACCATAAGTTACTGTTCACTCCGTGACCAGTAACGATTCGGGGCGGCATTCCGAGTTTTGCCAGACAAAAACCGCCCCTCACACTTGAATCATGTTCTCACGGAATGCGCATTCCTGACCGGTAAATAGCAACATGATTACACCTCCAATTTCTCAAACTTATACAGGTCTACCTGACCTGTCTTCGCTCGATCTCCATCATAAGGAGAATTCTTTCGCACTCCGCCCCTTCCATTGCATCTACCCCGATAATCTCATTGAGTCTCGCAATTCTTGGTAGCAGCGTATTGCGGTGCAGCTTCATCTTCGCTGCAGTAGAGGCCACATTGCGCTTCATCCGCAAATACCAGTACAATGTTTCGTAAAGCTCTTTCCCTTTCTCCAGTTCCTCCCTGTCCAGAATCTCCAGATCTCCCGGATAGATGGACTCCTGCTCCATCTGTTCGCTCATATAGCCTACCGCAAGCTCATAATAATAATTTTCGATCAGCCTTACATTTTCCCGTTCCTTCTTTTCACCGGCAATCCGCATCATCCGTTCCAGTAATTTTCCATTTTCTTCCGTGCATGACATATCTTGAAAGCCATTGCCGACCATAATCAGCCCGTCCAGCTCCCTCATGCATTGTCGGCATAGGGCAATCAGCCGGTTCCGCTCTTCCTTCCCTTTCATACAGGATACAAACATTTTATTTCCTTCCGGGGGATCCGGCCTTCCCTGGAATTCATCATTGCTCTTAAGCGCCTCATAGATTTTCTCCAGATCAGTACATCTCTCTCCAAAGAGCCAGAGATAATCCGGGTACGATCTGTCCTCACCCTGCCGGAACTGTTTTCTCATACTGTAGCTCTGAAGAAGAATATCTGCCAGCTGCTCTGCCGGCTTTCTCGACCTTCCCGGCATCACATATGTAACAATTTTTCCCAGCCCGTCGGGATACTCCCTTTCAATCTTTTCTGCCTCCGTCTCCCATCCCGGCTGCCCGTCCCCTGCACATGCGGTACAGTGGCTATGCTGATCATATTCCCCGACCGGAATTTTCGTATATCTCCAGAGATCCTCCAGTATTTCCTGCTCCGAACTTCCGGAATTTCTTCCTGATAACACAATCCTGTAACAGCAGTTCATGTCAATCTGCTCTTCCTCTGATTTTTCTGCCTCTATCATCTCAATAAACGCTGTCAGTCTTGTAGAAATCTGTCCGAAATCCGCATTGGAATAACCCGTATCAATGGAAATATAAGGAAGATGCTTTTCCTCATTTACAAATTTCCGGATATAAAAAGACTCTGCGCCTGTAGCGTGACAACCCGTCAGAATCACCTCTACCACTCCGTCCACATGATATTCCTCTATGATCTCGCCGAGCAATTCAATCCGGTTGTCATTCGGCGTCATAATCGAACATCCTATTGACAAATATTTTCTGGCAATGGCATCATATATATCCTCTGCATCCTCATCCACCATTGTCGAAATCGCACGCACGCCGCTGCAGTTCTCGGTTGCCACCACAATACCGCCATTTTGCTCTATCGCCCGTATCACCTTAAGACTGTCCCCTCCGATCGGACAGCCTGTCACCAGTATACGCACCCTTTTATCGAGCTTTTTTCCCTGTCTGTACTCCTCCAGAATCTTATTTCTTACACCCTCCACCAGCTCTGGCGTCGTGCGGAAGTCAAAACGATATTTGCTTCCAATAACCATCTTCTGTATATCCTCTCCTGATACAGGAGCCGGATCAAGCTTCATTAGCTCACATAAGGATTTCAGCGACATACGGATCCGGTTATTAAGATGCACTGCATCACGAATCATTTTCTCTGTAATGAACACATGAAAGAATTCCTCCAGATATTCTTTTGCACGTATGACTTCTGCCTTCCAGAACTCATATCCCCGGTCAGACTGGCTGTTCGGAAGCTCCATAACATGAACCGGCTTGAATTCCATCATCATCTCATACATCTTTTTCTTTCCGTCACACGTCGTCTCCCCGATTACCAGATCTGCAAAATAAAAAAGCGGGCATTTATCCTCAATGGCAAACCCGTAACTAGACTTTACAAGCGGACACATACTTTTCGGCATGACCCGCTCAGCCGCAGGAATTGTCTCCTCGGCAAAAGAGCATAAAGCTACCGGAATTGCTCCGGCAGCAATTGCAAGCTCTGGCGGAAAGTACGCACAATACATTCCCACGACCGGAATTCCCCGGTCCTTGTACTCCTTGATCTCTAGAAATGCTTTTTTCTTCTGCTCTCCAAATTCCTCAAATATATCCGGCAGCTCCCGTTCAATCCTCATAGTACACTCCTACTCCTTACATTTTTGTCCCGCAGCATCATTCATCATAATAAATGCCAGCAATCCTCTGGATGTCTCATAATCATTCATATCCCCGCCAATGATTTCCCGGATCCGTTTTAGACGGTAAACCAGCGTATTCCTGTGAATGTGCAGCCTTTTTGCCGCTGCGGTAACATTATTCTCACAGAGGAGATAGACCTTCAGTGAATAATATAATTCTGTATTATTTTTCTCATCTTCCAGAATCAGCTGTTCAATCGAATAATCCGAAAGCCCCGCCTTCCGGATCAATGAAACCGTATAAGTATACATTCCCCGCATCATCCAGTCCTTTTCTCTGCGAACCGGAACGGTTTCCTGAAATTCCTCCGCACATGCGATTCTCCTCAGAATATTCTTCTTACACCTGCACAGACAAAGATTTGAAAACACATCACTGACACAGCATCTTTGCTTTTCCGCCTCTATCCCCGCATAGATCGTCTCTGAATCCTGATCCTTCACCAGATACAGCAGTACAAAAACGGCATCCTCTTCTTCATATATATGCATACAGTTCCACATACTGCGTACTCTGGCAGTCATCTCCTCTGCCTTTCCGTCTTTTTTACAGAATAGTATAACAATATATTTTCCCTTCGGACAGTAATCTTCCTCTGCCTCTTTCGAAAATTCATCTTCAAACATCATCCGGCCGATGATGTACTCCTTAAGCGGCTGTTTAAAAATATATGCTTTCCGTTCTTCTTCAAAAAAGCGTTTTACACTCTCTGCCAGAACCAGTCCCAGCTTCTGAAGCTGTTCCCCACTTTCTTTTCCTCCATACACAAGGACAACATGGCCGATCGCCCTCTTTCCCCCATATACTGGAGTTACACAGCAGCATTGTCCATCCGGCTTTTCTCTGCCGTAGATGGAGGCATAATCTTCAAACGTAAGATAGCCCTTTCCGGCCGATACCGGAAAAAATATGCTCCACAGGCGGGAGAAAGCCATAATCTTTCCCGTCCCGGTCACAAACGCAACCCCTGCATCCGTATATTGCTCTATCCGTTCTGCTATGCTCAGAAGAACCGTCTCGTCAAGCATTGCCTCAAAGATAATTCTATAACAATTCTCAATTTCAAACACATTCATCAACTCCATATGAATATTATTTCCCAGAAAATTGCATCTGTCAAATAAATTTTAAGTCTGTAATTCCCCAGTTATTGATATTCTCTATGTTATATGTTTTACTGCCTGTATTTCAGTTCGGAATGGTTCTCTCTTTCCTCCAGCATCCCTGTACAGCCATAATACCCTATTGCCGCAAATACCCCTGCCGCTCCTGAAAGTACATGATCATCGAACCGGTATTGCGGACTGTGAAGTCCCGGAATTTTCTCCTGATCTGCAGGCCGGATCCCGATAAACAAATATACAGACGGCACTCTTCTGCTATATTCCGAGAAGTTCTCACCGCCCAGGTTATCTTCCTCAATTATATACACCTGCTCCGAGCCGCAGATCTTAGAAGCAGCGTTTCTCACTCCGTCCAGAAGATTCGCAGCATTCTCTACAGCACTGCCATGAATCTGTACATCCACATCACAGAGGGCTCCATATACATCACAGACTGCCTTTGCCTCTTTCTTCAGTTCTTGTCCCATCGTCTCCAGCGTCTCACGCCTGGCTGCTCTCATGGTTCCTCCGAACTCGCAGGTCTCGGGAATAATATTGCGCACTCCCGGGTCACCGGCCTGCATATAAGTCACAGACATAACCTTCGACTCCGTACCGCTGATTTTTCTCGACAGAATCGCCGGTATATGCTGATAGATCTCGCTCGCTGCCGCAATAGGGTCTACTGTCTGCTCTGGCCAGGACGCATGTCCTTTCTGCCCGGTAATCTTCACCCGGAATGAACCAACACCGCCAAACGCATACCTTCTGGCAATTCCAACCCTCCCGCTCTCTATAGACGGCCATCCATGGGCAGCAAACGCCATATCAACCCCGGGCGACTCCAGCACCTGATCTTCGTTGATCAATGTGTCCGCTCCTTTTCCAACTTCCTCACCCGGCTGAAACACAAATTTAATACACCCGCCCCATTCCTCCCGGATCTCTGATAAAATCTTCGCTGCACCAATAAGCCATGAGGCATGGCCGTCATGACCGCACGCATGCATGCATCCCGGGTTTTTAGATCTGTATTCACTCTCCGCCTTCTCTTCAAGGGGAAGCGCATCAATATCTGCCCGCAAAAGAACTGTTTTTCCTTCTCCTTTTTCTCCCCGCATAACAGCAATAATTCCGCTGCCCCCCGCCTTATGCTCCTGCACTAGAAGACCGGGAATCTTCCTTAGCTCACGGCTGATAATTTCATGGGTTTTCGGAAGCTTTATTCCAAGCTCCGGATACTGATGAAGCTCACGCCGGATCTCTATGAGCTCTGGTTCTATCTCCTTTGCCGTTTTTTTAATTCTTTCCATCACGGTTTTCTCTCCCAATACCGACATACCGTCCACCTCTTTCATATACACTTTAAGGCCCGCACCACAATGCGGACCTTATTTTAAACATATTTTATTTTCGATTTACAAAATTTAGGAACTGCCGAATCCTGGGATTCTCCGGATGGTCAATAATCTCCTCCGGAGTGCCGTCTGCTGCAATATGACCGCCGTCCATGAACAAGATCCGACTCGCCACCTCCCTGGCAAATCCAATTTCATGTGTTACAAGAATCATGGTCGTTCCATCCTCTGCAAGAGATTTTATCGTATTCAGCACTTCGCCCACAAGTTCCGGATCCAATGCAGAGGTCGGCTCATCGAACAACACCACATTGGGATTCACGGCCAGGGCTCTCGCAATTCCTACCCTCTGCTGCTGCCCGCCGGACAGTTTAGACGGATAAAAGTCCTTCCTCTCTCCCATACCAACCTTTTCAAGTAATTGAATGGCAATCTTTCTGGCCTCGTCCTTTGATTTTTTCTGAACAACAACCAATGCCTCCATAACGTTTTCAAGTGCTGTTTTATTTTTAAATAAATTATAGCTTTGAAATACCATAGAGGTATGCTTGCGGAGCTCCAGAACCTCTCTCTTCGTATGCTTCTTTGCATCCACCATAACATTTCCAATCGTAATTCGTCCTTTTGTCGGAACTGTCAGGTAATTCAGACATCTCAGCAATGTGGATTTTCCGGTTCCCGAGGGCCCAAGTATTGCAATTACCTCATTTTTATTGATTGTTAAGTTGATATCTTCCAAAACCTTTGTATCTGCATCAAATTCTTTATAAAGATGCTCAATCTTTACCAACTGTGTCTCTGTTCCCATCATTTTCTCAATCTTTCTGATTTACATTATTCCTGAATCAACTGTGTCATATCTGCATACATCCACTTTTCAGTGATCTTTGCAATTGTTCCGTCGTCGAGCATTTCCTGAAGAACCTTGTTAAGCTCATCTCTAAGTGCTGCTCCTTCATCTGTCTTAGTCAGGAAATATGCCACATTATTTGCCATCAGGTTTTCCTCAAAGAACCGGAAATCCGCGCCCTCATTATTGTGTGAAAACGCATTTACGTTAGTTGTGGTATTGGCATACGCGTCAATTCTTTCAAGCATCAGGTCATTCATACCTACCGCACTGTCTTCATAAAGCTTCACTTCAAATCCTATCTCTGCACCAAGATCTTCAATAATAGTCTGTGCTGCCTGTCCATTCGTACAGCCGACCACCTTGCCCTTAAGATCCTGCACTGTCTTATAGCTGCTGCTGTTATTTACAATCACACACTGTGCGTCCCCATAATATGGAATGGTTGCATTATACTTTTCTACTCTCTCTGGTTTTACTGCTGTACAATTGGCAACTACATCCGCACGTGCGGTATCAAGCTCTCCCCACATCGCGTCAAATGCCGCCTGCTTTACTTCTACTTCCCAGCCTGTACGTTTCTCAATCTCAGCCCACATCTCAGCATCAATTCCGGTCCATGTTCCATCATCTGCAAGAAGTGTATAGGGCTCTCCTGTGCCTGCCGTTACAAGTGTTACTTTCCGGTCCGAATATCCTGTATCCGTTCCCTCATCTGAACTTCCTTCTGACCCTTTCTCATCTGTTCCGGAATCTTCCTTACCAGACTCCGCCTTTCCAGAATCCTTAGAACTGCTGTTTCCACATCCAGCTGCTGTCATTGCCATTGCCGCTGCAAGTAATACTGCTAACAAACGTCTTTTCATAATTTTTTCTCCTTTTCTTTCATAATAATCCTCTATATCTTAAAAAGAAACTTTCGGGACCACGCAGCTTTAACCTTGTTATGTCTATGGAACTGCAGTTTCTTATTAAGAACATGATCTAATACATCGTTGCACACTTCTTTTCCAAAAACTTATGTACTAATCCAAGTATAAATATGATCACCCAGTAAATAAGCATAACTGCCGCATAGATCTCAAAATATCTGAATGTTCTCGCGCCCTCGATCTTAGCCGCCCCCATAAGATCCGGAACGCCGAGCATAAATGCCAGTGATGTCTGTTTAATCAGATTAATAATATCGTTAAACAAGGGCGGAAGCGCAACACGCACCGCCTGTGGAATAATGATTCTGCGCACTAACTGCAGATTCGTCATTCCCAAAGAATAGGCCGCCTCCTTCTGTCCTTCATCCACAGAAAGAAGAGCTCCCCTGATACTCTCGGACATAAAAGCCCCCATATTCAGACTCATCACCACCGCAACCGCAATCAACGGCGTCATATCGCGGACAAAAGCGCTGTAAAGGGCAATTCCATAATAAAAGAAATACAGCTGTGCCACAATCGGAGTTCCCCTCATAATTGAGACATACACTCTTGTGAACTGGTAAAGTGCCGGTATCCTGTAGTAGCCGATAACAGCAATAATCACTCCGACCAGCAAAGCAAAAACCGTTGCCGCTAATGTCAGCTCAAACGTAACATTAACTTTACTTGCAATGACTGGAAGAACCTCCAGAAAATAACTTACTTTAAACATCTCATCTTCTCCAGACTTTTATTAGACTTTTATTAGACTTTTTTCTAAAGATTATTTTAACTTTTTTAGCTTTTTTTTCATCGTCATTCATATACAAACGGAAAATTTTATTTTGTAGCATTTGCACATTTTCTATGAATACTGCTAATTATAAGTGTTTTCTATCTTCAGACGGTTCCTTAGGAACAGTTTCTTATTTTTAATGTTCATAATAAATGCAAAAAAGGTCATGCATTTCATATTCACATGAAACGCATGACCCTTTTGCTATACAATCGTACAGGTGAAAAGCTATTATTTACATCTTGCAACTGCTCAGTACCTTCGCAGTTACAACTTTACTCTCCATTCTGATATTCCCCCTTACTGTTTTTATATAACCGTTCAATTCTTCGAAGTTCTATACCGAGGATCTCCTGCCCCAGCTCTGTAATCCTGTACAGCTTTCTCTTTTCTTCTTCCCGTATGAACCTGATCAGTCCGTCCTTCTCCATCTTAGACAAAGTACCGTACATGGTTCCAGGGCTTATAGACACTTCCCCGCCAGTCATTGCCTTTACCCTCTGTCCGATGTTATAACCGTGCATCTCCTCCTGTAAGCAGAACAATATGTAAAAGCCAGTTTCTGTCATAGGAACATAAACTCTTCTGATTCTCTCCTGCATAAATACCTGTCCTTTCTACGACTATATCTCATCACGATACATCACATCTCAATATATCGAAACTCGTTATATATAATATATCACACTTCGATATATATGTCAATCATTTAATATTTTATACTTGACACAAGTACGAAATCAGACTATAATACTTTTTGCACGCACAAGTACGAAATCAGACTCATTATAAAAAGGAGCACACTATGAATTTTTCTATTACAAAGGAACTAAAAGAATATAACCAGATTTATAAAGAATTAAATGAGATCTATCACAGCATGGCATTAAAAACCGGGCTCTCTGACAGTGCATTTGATATCTTTTATGCCATTGCTGTCATCGGGGACGGTTGTCTTCAGCGGGATATCTGTCAGATGACCTTTCTAAGCAAACAGACCATCCATTCCTCTGTGCGCAAGCTTGAAAAAGAAGGATACCTTGCTCTGAAAAAAGGCAGCGGCCGCAGTATCCATCTGCACCTCACCTCTGCCGGAGAGGCACTGGTAAGGGAAAAGGTGCTCCCTTTTATAGAAATAGAGGAGAAATCCTTTGAAGACATGACCCTGGACCAGGCACATGAACTTCTCCGACTGAACAAAAAATATGCCTCCAGGCTGCGGGAAAACGCAGAAGCACTTTAACATAGAAACACTTTAATGCAGAAACACTTTGATATAGGAAGGAGTATTTCGTATGAGAATTCAGCTTTCAGACCATTTTACCTATAAAAAGCTATTAAGATTTGTCATGCCCTCTATTATTATGATGATTTTCACATCCATATATGGAGTTGTGGACGGATTGTTCGTATCCAATTATGTAGGAAAGACCGCTTTTGCTGCCGTGAATCTTATTATGCCATTTCTAATGGGGATCAGCACACTTGGCTTAGTGAATGCCTTATACAACTTCCAGCTTATGCGCTTTGCCGGGGCGGACGGTGTTGCTGCGTACGGTACAATTATGTGCGTAAACTTCATATTTGTAGCGACATATATCGGATACTCTATCGGAAGCGCTCCGATTATCGGATATAATTATGGAGCCGGGAATCACAGGGAGCTTAAAAATATGCTGCGCATGAGCCTTACGCTGGTTGGCATATGGGGAATTGCTCTTGCGCTGGCCTCACAGCTTCTTGCCGCGCCGCTTGCCACTATTTTCGTTGGATATGACAGGGACTTATTTGCACTTACCTGTCACGGCTTCCGCATCTATGCACTGACCTTCCTTGTAAATGGGTTTAATATTTTTGGCTCCTCCTTCTTCACAGCACTGAATAACGGAGCAGTCTCTGCGATCATCTCTTTTCTGAGAACCCTTGTTTTTCAGATAGCCGCCCTGCTTATACTGCCCCTCATTCTCGGCATTGACGGCATCTGGTCAGCCGTACTCGTGTCAGAGCTTATAACGCTGATCCTAACCACAGTATTTCTTATAAAAAAAGGAACTGTTTACCATTATTAGCGGACAGCAGATTTTCCAGAACGTGTCTGAAAAACGCCGGGATGAAGATTGCGGAAATGATTTTCAAGCGCCGTCTCATACAGCCTTGCACCATTAACGGTGAATCATGCAAGGCTGCGGCTGGCGAGATACTCACGGCAGATTTCATCGGCCGTGAGTATAACAATCTGGGCTTTTATGAAGTATCCTTCTTTTCGCAGCCTGTACCTTTGCCCCATACCTGCTGGTAAATAAAGCTCCCAGAAGGAGCACCCCGAAAACCAGTCCCAGAGAAAAATCAGCTATATTTTCATATATACCCGTAGAAGCCAGTCCCCGTATATCCAGGTAACCATACACGCAAAATGCTGCAATTGCAGCCAGGAAAACACCACACAGCCTTCTTGAAATCATAACCTTCTCCTGATTTTCATAATCAGCAACCTTACGTAACATTTCTTCTGTTTTCTTATCCTTCATATCTGTCTTCCTTTCTCCATCTAAAAATTCGTCAATGCTAACCTCAAAGTAATCCGCGATGTCAATCACCAAGTCGAGATCCGGCATGTTCACACCGTTCTCCCATCGTGATACGCTCCGGTTCGTTACACCGAACCGCTCTGCAAGCTGCTCCTGGGTTAATCCTTTCTCCCTTCGCAGCTCCTTCAAAAACCTCCCTGTTTTCTTTTGATCCATTTTCTCCTCCTTTCATGAACAGAATAGAGCATTTCCCCAAAAAAGTACACGACACAGTGCGAGAATTGCAGCATTTCAGGCAGTTCATTATATTCCTGACACGTAGATAGTAACCAGATCGCCATGCTCCGGATGAAAAACTCCTCGATAGCGAACAGAGCCATGCTTTGACAAAAAAAGAATGTGCCGGGGCACATTCCTTTTTTCACTCGCTGTCTCCATCTCTGACCAGCTTCGGGTATTTTGCCTTATTCCTACGCTTGCACTCATACATAATTGAGTCCGCCCTCTGGATAATTTCATCCAGAGTCAGCGTATTATCCTTTCCGGGTATCTCAACAATACCGAAGCTAAAGCTGCACTGATAATCCGAAAAGTCACTCATCTGGAATTCCTTTAAGATCTCCTCCATCTTCCGGTCCATCAGTTCCTTGATGCAGCCTGTAAGTACCAGACAGAACTCGTCTCCTCCGGTTCGTGCAAATGTATCGCCTGTCCGGAAATTCCGTTTAATCAGCTCCACAAAATTCTGAATATACATATCTCCTTCCATATGTCCGAAGGTATCATTCACATATTTCAGTCCATCCAAATCAAAATAGCAGAAGGTGGCTTCCTGATGCTCCCGCAGAATCATATCCATATATTCGTCAAAAAACAGACGGTTCTTAATTCCGGTCCCTGGATCATGATATGCCTTACTGGTCAGGCTTCTTGCTGCCTGCTTCTCCTCAGTGACATCTACCACAATATGTACACCGGACTGACGCCCCCTCCATTCAACCATAAATGATGTAACACGGTAGTGCTTGTCACCCACATCATCAATCTCCCACACATGATACTGTTCCGCATCATTCCAGTGCAGGAGTTCATTCTGAAATGAAAGCCGCTTTTTACAGGTCTTGCAAAATGTCTGATCAGCTGTTCCGTCTTTATTCTTCTTATTACAATATAAGATCTCCTTGGTTTCTGTATCCACAACAAGGAGCCATTCCTTACGCTTACTAAGCATTCCCAGCAAAAGCTCATTATATCCTTCTATAGATTCCGCATGGCTCTGTGCCTTTGATGCCTCATCCTTCAGACCCCTCTCACGCTCCATAACCTGCTTCACCATAGTATCAAATGCTTCAGATAGCTCTCCCAGATAGCCAGGATTCCCGGAATACTCTCCCTTTGCCGCCTGCCTTGCTCTCCAGGCCAGAAGTTTCAAGTTCGAATGAAGGTTCTTCAGGTTCGCGCACAGAATATTATTTATCTCAGGAAACTTCACAGATAAATTCCCTTTCGAAAGTTCCGCCGAATACTCTTCCAAAGCTTCCATCATACTCCTAAGATCATTCAGTCCCTGCGCAAGCTCCATGCAAGACTCGTCAATCTCCGTCAGATTAAGACTTTCCTCCACTCTGGGCCCATAAAGAATACTCTTCAGATATTCCACTAAAAGCCTGCTGCTCTTTTCTTCCATGATATATCCCACCCTCGCTGTTAAATTAATTCTGTCTGAGACCGGCATATCATTACCAGCCTTTCGATTGCTTGTTCTGCTTTTTCATTTTAACATAATTTTCCCTCTCTTACAATATCCCAAAATGTTACTGTTCACTCCGTTCACAGTAACACTAAAATTTCAATTCTAGAAAATTTTTCAAAAAAGTTGTTGACAAGTGAATAGACATCGTATATAATATGTCTTGTGTCAAAGAGATGACCAAAAAAGTGAAAATGAACGGGGTGTGGCTCAGCTTGGCTAGAGCGCCTGGTTTGGGACCAGGAGGTCGCAGGTTCGAATCCTGTCACCCCGATAACGTGCGGGTGTAGTTCAATGGTAGAACACTAGCCTTCCAAGCTAGATACGTGGGTTCGATTCCCATCACCCGCTTTCTTATGCGGATATGTAATTAGGAACATTCGAACCATTATGATTCACATAAGAGAAGATGAGAATGGAGCTTGAGTCTGTAGCTCAGCTGGATAGAGCAACGGCCTTCTAAGCCGTAGGTCGAGGGTTCGAATCCCCCCAGGCTCGTTAGAACCACAATAATTGAATAAAGCTGAATATGCTTAGTTGGACAAGTGTGGCTCATATATAGTTAATATGGTGGGTATGGTGCAGTTGGTTAGCGCGCCAGATTGTGGTTCTGGATATCATGGGTTCGAGTCCCATTACCCACCTTTCTTTTATTAATGGGCTATCGCCAAGCGGTAAGGCACAGGACTTTGACTCCTGCATTCGTTGGTTCGAATCCAACTAGCCCAGTTAATTATGGGCGTGTAGCTCAGGTGGTAGAGCACTTGACTTTTAATCAAGTTGTCCGGGGTTCGAATCCCCGCACGCTCAGTATGAAGTACTATCTTGAGGTAATATTTTCCAAGATAGTATTTCTTGTATTTTACAAGCTTTATTCAAGGAGGATATATCTGCGGATGTGGCGGAACTGGCAGACGCGCCAGACTTAGGATCTGGTGTCTTTGACGTGCAGGTTCAAATCCTGTCATCCGCATTGAATTAAGAAGGCTCAATGGATTGTACCCTCTGCCAAAGCAGAGGGTATTTTTATAGGACTATAGGACTACAACATGTTGTTTGCTGTTTTGTTCCGGCATCATATTAAATTCTTAACCACAAGGAGGCTTTCACCATGCCAATGCCACAGGAACGCATTTATACATCAGAAGACTACTGGAACCTTCCCGAAGGACAGCGCGCGGAGCTGATCGACGGAAAGCTGTATGCCATGGCTCCGCCAAATCCATTCCATCAAGAATTAGTTATGGAGATTTCCGCTGCAGTCCATAGATATATTAAGTCAAAAAATGGCAGCTGCAAAGTTTACCCTTCCCCATTTGCAGTCAATCTGAATGCAAACGATAAGATTTGGGTAGAGCCCGATATCTCTATCGTCTGCGATACAGGCAAAATTGATGGAAAGGGGTGTAAGGGCGCCCCAGATTGGATTATCGAAATCGTTTCCCCTGGCAGCACCCGGATGGATTACTCCGTTAAACTGTTCAAATATCGTACTGCTGGTGTTCGGGAATACTGGATAGTGAATCCAATGAAGAAAGCGATACAGACTTATATCTTTGAAGGTGAAGAAGATTCAAATTTGTTTTCTTTCGATGACGAAATAGTAGTTTACATTTTCGATGGTCTGACTATCAGAATCTCTGATTTATTGGGGACGGGGCATTTTTAAAAATGCCCCGTCCCCAACTTATAGCTTATCATACTGCTTTACTTCCACTGTCTTTTCTTCAAAATCCAAAAACAGCTGGTAGCCCGGGTTATTTCTCTGTTTTTTTCAAGTAAATAAACCAGTAAGCAGAACCCACACATACGGCTCCGCCAATAATATTCCCAATCGTAACCGGAAGAAGATTTACCACAAGAAAATTCCCCCAGGTAAGAGAGCCTGTATCAATTCCGGCCTCTGCTGCAGCCTGGGCATAGACCGGAATATTTTTAGCGAAAAGGCCTGCTGCTATATAATACATATTTGCAATACTGTGTTCAAAACCGCTCAGCACGAAGATCATAATCGGGAAAAACAAGCCTGCAATCTTTCCTGCCGCATCCTTTGCCGCAAAGGAAATCCATACCGCAATGCATACAAGGAAATTACACAGAATCCCTTTGATCAGCGCATCCCCAAAGGGAAGGGAACACTTTCCTGCCGCCGTGGAAATAACGGACACGGCCATGCCATTGTTAAAAAGACTGACCTGGTGGGAAAAAACTACGCCTGCCGCCGCAAGAAGACTCCCCGCAAAATTCCCAAGATACACAACCACCCAGTTTTTTGCCATCCCGGCTGCTGTAATTTCTTTTTCCAGAAGCGGGATTGTAAGCAGACAGTTCCCCGTAAAAAGCTCACTTCCCGCAAGAAGGACCATCGTAAGTCCACCCGGAAATACACACGCGCCTACAAGCTTTCCGACAGACGGAAGCGGAACTGATACCGCTGCCGTTGTTGCCCCGATTCCTCCCATCGCGATAAAAACTCCTGCCAGAACTGCCAGAAGAAACATCTTCGGAACCGGTGTTCTGACCTTTCCCTTTCCTGCTGCAATATAATTTTTGGCCACTTCAGCCGGCGTAAATAAATTCATTGTTCTTCCCCCTGTTGTTTGGGGACGGGGTATTTTTAAAAATACCCCGTCCCCAAACGGCTCTATTTAATCGAAATTTCCCATATGTTCACATACTGCTCCCCTGCCGCCAAACGGATCAGATCACTCTTATACTTAAATTCCTCCACAACATCCTGCCTGGACGGCAGGGAGGTCCATGGCTCTATACAGACATAAGGAGCCCGTGTCTTTGGTGCATGCCAGATACCGAGATACGGCATATTGGGATAAGACACACTGACCTGCCTTGTGCCTTTATCGGATTTTAAGGTTACTTCATCCGCCATATTCTGTAGGACGATGGCATCATCATCAAACATGTTATGGGAAAGCCACAGCTTCTTCCCGTCCTCCAGCGGGAATTCTGTATTCACCCCGCTTAGGAAGCACGCAGGCGTATGTCCGATTCTCTCCGGTCTGGCCACACCGCCGAACTCAAGATAATAATCGTCAAATTCAAGTCCTTCCTCAAGAGGCACCATAAAGCCCGGATGTCCGCCGATTCCAAAATACATAGTTCCCTTAGAGCAGTTTGAAACGCTGTAGGTAACAGCGATCCCTTGTCCCTTAAGCTCATAGGATACCTGGAGGATAAAAGAGCAGGGGTACATCCCACGGGTTGCCTCATTATCCCTGAGTTCGAAAGTTATCCTGTCCTCCTCCTTACAAATAACATGATAGGAAAGTTTCCTTGCAAAGCCGTGAATGTTCATTTCGTACTCTTTTCCTTCAAGAAGATACTTTCCTTCCGTAAATCTTCCCACATAGGGAAACAGTAAGGGCGAGCGCTCCTTCCAGTATGTTTCATCTCCATTCCACAGATATTCCGTGCCGTCCTTCTTAATCGACTGGAGTTCTGCACCGACATCTGATATGGTTATCTGTATACTTTCATTTCTAATCTGATGCTCCATATCTCTTCCTCTACTCTGCTGCCGGATACTCATTACAGAGCAAACGGTACGGTTCTTCATCCTCTTCTACCTCTGGAAATCGTCCGATCGGCTCATAGAAGCGGTTGTCATTTTCATCATCATTGCACATGGAAACTTCTCCAAGGAGCACTGCCCCTCCAGTCTCTGGCACAATGAAATCATGGTACATGTAAGGTGTAATTGTAATACTCTGACCGGGTTTTAGCAGTACCTTCGTTCCAGCCGGGACTTTCTCTGCCTTTCCGTCAGAATACACGGTTACATCCGTATCCAGCATAGCTCCGTCCTCCGCACCATTATATACAGTAATGTAGATGTCATTACCTCCCCGGTTGATAATATCCTCCATCTTGTTCCAGTGATAATGCATGGGAGCCGTCTGTCCCTCATAGAGCATGAGAAGCTTCTCCGCATAGGTCTTCGGATATTTCTCAGGCATCTTCTGGTTTCCGTTGCGGATCGTCAGAAGGGAGAATCCCACCTTGTCAAAATTGCCCAGACCGTAATCCGTAATATCCCATCCCAGACAGTTGTCCCGGATCTCATCATACTCATGTCCTCTGTTCTTCCAGTCCGCTGCACTCCATTTTGCAAACGGAGGAATCTCAAACCTGTGCTCTTTAATCAACTCCTCCATGTCTCTGATAACCTGATTGATTCTTGAACGCTTCATAATTATAATTTATCTCCTTTTCTTTTTATAACTGGGTAAACGGAGTGAACAGTAACAACTTCTCCCATTCGTTACTGCCCACCCCGCATCAATTACATCTTTGTTTCCGACAGCATGATCTCCGGCTTGTCGGCATTCGTCGTCTTAATCAGCTCTTCATTCGTGACAAAACTTAAAAGCGAGTCAATGACCGCCGTCTCATTCAGATGTGCATAGCTCTTATAATAGCTGAAGGACTCCTCCTTTCCCGAGGAGGGAAGAACATAATCCGCCAGCGATGATACCGGCGACTGCAGGAAGGCTGTTATGGCAATACTCTTAAGCCCCTTCTCCCTTCCAAGCTCAAGACCCTGTATGACCTGCTTCGAGGTCCCGGACTGGGAGATGGCGATCAGGATATCCTTCTTATCCGCAAGGTTCACATGGTTCATGAAATATTCCGGCGCCACGTTAAAGGTACATTTAATTCCAAGCCTTCCCAGGCGGAAGCCCATGTACTGTGCCAGCGGACTGGTATTTCCCACTGCCATGATGTGCGCGTGCTTACATGTCTTAAGGAGCTTTACACAGTTCCACATAACATCCGGGTCAATGTTCCTGCCGATCTCAAGCAGCTCCTCGGCGTACTCCCTCAGCCGCTTTTCTACGGCATCCTTGCCCTCGGGAATGCTGTCCCCGCCGTACTGCTTCCTTCCCAGGTCACCCGCAAGGGTAATGCGGAACTGGTAATATCCAGCATATCCAATATGATGGCACATCCTAATCACCGTAGCGTCACTCACTCCGCTCCTCTTCGCAAGCTGGGACACATTGCAGTCCACTGCCTTTTGCGGGTTCTGCAGAATAAAATCCGCCACCTTCTTCTCAGCCGAAAAGATCTCGCCATATTTCTCCCGGATAACCTCCAGTACTTCTTTTCCTGCCACATCCTCTTTTACACTGCCTTTTTCCGCCCGTCTGTGCCTCATGCTATACCACCCCATTAAAATTCCATCTGCGGGGCTTCCAACCTTTCATGCAAATGAACGATTGGACCGCAGCTCCACAGTATAGTAGAACTCTGTTTTTTAGTATAGCACAATTTTATACTAATATAAAGAGGCTTTCCCGATTGTCTGGAAAAGTTCCAGTTTATGCCTTGCAACCTTCTTCATTGCCTCCATGCACAACGGCTCAATGACATTTGGCTCTCTTAAGCTCTTGTCCTGCAGCACCTCGCGCATCCTTTCAAAGTAAGCTGCCTTAATATCAGAAGAAATGTTGATCTTATTGATCCCAAGTGTTACAGACTGTCCGATCTCCTCATCCGGATTGTTGGAGCCGCCGTGAAGTACCAGCGGAACGTCTACCTTAGAAGCAATCTCTTTCAGGATATCAAGCTTCAATTCCGGCTTCATGCCTGCCGGATACAGCCCGTGACATGTTCCGATGGCTACTGCCAGCGTATCCACACCTGTCTCTGCAACAAATTTTACAGCGTCATCTGGATTGGTGTAGATAATCTTTGCCGAGCCGCCTTCCAAATCCTCCGGATTCAGGGAACCGATCGTTCCAAGTTCAGCCTCAACTGATACATTTACCGGGTGAGCTGCCTCAATCACCTTCTTTGTTCCCGCAATGTTATCTTCAAAGGAAAGCTCTGCCCCGTCAAACATAACTGAAGTAAATCCGCTCTGGATCGCCCAGATAATCTTACCAAAATCTCCGCAGTGATCCAGGTGGATGCATACCGGAACCGGCGATCTGTGTGCCTTCTCCCTGATTGCCGTCATCAGCTCCTGCCTGATAAAGCTTAGCTCATCCGGATGAATCTCAATGATAACCGGTGAGTTTGTCTCCTCACACACATCCATGATTCCGAGGAACATGGAATAATCGCTGATATTAAATGCCGGCAGGGCAAATCTATTCTCCTTTGCTACTGCAAGGATTTCTTTCATATTCATTAACATATTTTCTTTCCTCCATAAAAAATCATTATTTAAGTCTAATACTTAAGCTCCGACAGCCACATCTCCGGCTCTGAGATCTCATCCGCCCCCAGGGAAACTGCCTGGATGAGCGCCTCAATCACCGCCATTTCATTGATGCGGGAGTACTGCGAGCTTCTGTTATTTTCACCATTCTCCAGGGCGGACAAGAGAAGATAATCTGCCGAGCGGGACACAGGCGACTGCATATAGGCCGTAACTGCCATTGTTTTAAGTCCCTTTTCCCCGGCAAGCCTGAGTGCACTGACAACATTTCTTGTGGTTCCGGACCAGGAGATTGCAAGCACCACATCCGTTGGCGGAGCAAGGCTTATGTGGTTCATATAGTATTCCGGCAGAGCGTCATATGTACACCGTATTCCGATACGTTCCAGGCGAAATCCGCAGTACAGGCATACCGGGCTTGTATTTCCGACTCCCACCAGGTGCACCATGGTACTGTTCCTGATAAGCTCTGCGCATGCATTAAAAATCTTCTCGTCCACCGCTGCTTCCGTAGTCAGGATTCCTTCCGCAATATCTCTGAAATAATCCGTCTTTGTACCGGAAGAATTCCTCCGTCCCCGCAAAGGACCTGTTCCGCCAAGATCACCGGACAGGCAGATCTTCATCTGGTAATACCCCTCATACCCCAGGTGCTTGCACAGACGGACCACCGTCGCATCGCTTACCCCGCTGTAATTGGCAAGCTCCGAAACATTCGCGTTCACTACAAGCTCTGGATTCCTCCTGACAAAATCTGCCACTTTCCTCTCCGCCTGGAATATCTTATCATACATCTCATCGATCGTCTCTAATACCGTCTTCTGCACTTCACTCTTCATAGATCACACCTCTTCTTAGTCTGGTATTGCCTGGCACATGTGTCATTTCGTGCCTGCTATACCAGTAAATATGATACCATAAGCTAGTATTTCCGTACAGTAAGAAAACGGTATTTATTTACGGTTAATTCGTTTGGGTTATACTAGTACAGCCTAGAATTTACAAAGGGTTCTCATGCGTCCCTCTACATAGGGCTGAAGCTTTGCCTGCACATACTCCGGCATGTTGATAATTTTGACCGGATCCGGATTCCCCGCATTTTCCGCCGTAAATTCCGTAACCGCATCAAAATATCTTCCCAGATATTCCGTCCCAAGATTAAACTTCCGGATTCCCTTTGAGAACGCAGTCAGGAGCTGGTCGTCCGGAATCCCGCTTCCACCATGCAGCACCAGCGGCACATCCACAGCAGCGTGAATTTCCTCCAGACGCCTGATATCCAGGTGGGGCGTATCCTTATACTCGCCATGGGCATTTCCGATGGAGATGGCAAGGGAATCCACGCCTGCTTCCCTGCAGAACTTTTCTGCCGCCTCCGGCTTTGTATAGAGATCCGTCTTATGATTATCAGAATCCGCCGCCGTACCTACATGGCCGATCTCTCCCTCCACGAAAACATCTCTCTCATGTGCTGCAAGCACTACTTTCTTTGTCACGGCAATATTTGTATCCAGGTCATTCATGGAACCATCCATCATAACGGAGCAAAAGCCTGCCCGAATCGTTCTCATGATTGCTTCGTAGCTGTAATCGTGGTCGCAGTGAAGCCCGACCGGCACCTTTACTTCCTCTGCAAGCTCCTTTACCATTGCAGCATATTTCTCAAATCCAGTGGTATGCTGAATGGTTACATGCTCCGGAAACAGCATTACGATGGCCGGAGTGTTCGTCTCCTGTGCCGCATAAACCACCGTCCTGGCCATCACATAGTCCATGCAGATAAATGCGATTGCCGCCGTATTGCTCTCCTTTGCCATCCTCAAAATATTTCCTGTCTTTTCGTACATAATCTCTCCTCTTTCTATCACTTCCGGCATCTTAGCGCGTGACACCGCGTCCCATTCATGATTGTCTGCACAACCGGTTTCGGTCACTTCCAGAGTCTCTGCGCATAGCGCCCCGCATCACGGAGCGCACACGGCACACAGTCTCCGTATAGCCTCCGTCATCCATGCGTGCTGCGCCCTTTGCAGACAGTCCGTCCCCTGCCGGACTACGCAAGCAGCCCCGGCAGAAGGCCTCCTGCGAAGGAATCACCCAGCCCTACTACAGTGGGATGCTCTACGTAGCTCAGATCCTTTGCCGGAACGCAGCAGACCATATCTCCCAGAATACTCTTCATCTCCTCGCAGAACGCCCTGCTGTCAGCCCTGTCCTCTATGTTCTTCGTGTCCTCATAGTCCTTTGGGGTAAATCCGTCGCCTGTGCGAAATCTAGTCGAAGCCGCCGTCATTCCGCCCTCCAGGGCATTTTTCATACCGGACGCTCGCTCCCCGTATGCCAGCACCCAGGCTGCAGAGTGGGCAATAATCGTCTTTACTTTGGTATTCTTATGGACATACTCAAGCGCTTCCGCCACTGCCCGGGTATCCAGGATATCAATCCTTCTGCCAATATACTCCTGAAGCTCATCCTCATTCATACTCAGTACGTCTACGACCGATGCCAGCTGCTCATGCACATAATACCGGAATTCCTTTTTCACATAGCATCCGTCCTCCATCACCACAACCGCATCCTTCCCGAGGTGCTTAAGCAGTTCTCTCGTTTTCTCCATGCACCCTTTAAGCACGGTTTTGTCAATCACCTCGCTAAAACACCCCAGCAGGAATACCTCTGCGTCAGTAATCATTTTTCCGAACTCGTCAGGCAGAACCGGCATGTTCAGACTGTCAATATCCCTGGAAATCATAATCCGGTTTTCCCTTGGTGTAACGAAATCAATGTCATTTGCATGAATACGTACACCCCTGCGGCACTGCAGCACCACATGGGGATAAATATGGCAATGGCCTTCATCCACCCCCGGAAGTGTACGGACACGTTCCGGCATCAGACGCTCCACATGCTCATTCCAACAGCTCGTCTGAAGCGCCGTGTTATAGCCCAGGCGATCCAGGATAATGGCTGCGCGGGTAGCCGTGCCTCCGAGTGTCACCTCGTATTGAAAATGGCCGGCAAACCTCTCGCAGTCCAGCGAATCCTCCGGAACAGTCTCTCCTCCAATACCTTCCTTAAAATGCGCAAGACATATAATCCAGATTGCCCTCTCCGAATCCGCCGGGATATCCGCCCTAAGCTCATCCGCGCGGATATCAAACGCCCGGATCTGCTCCTCTACAACCTCTGTATCCCATACAAGCTCATAGTCCACGCATGTATGAAAACCCATGGCAATTCTTTCACTCATCCTTAAACCTCTCCTTGAAGTCTGTATTTATATGCTAACCCTTCACGCCTCCGGATGACATACCAGCAATAAAGTACTTTTGGAAGAAGATGAAGAAAATCAGTACAGGGATGGACCCCAGTACGCTCATTGCCATCATCTGGCTCCAGTCGTACGCATGCTGTCCCATCAGAAGGTTGATACCAATGGGGACTGTACGCATATCTGTCGTCTGCGTCAGTGCCAGTGCGAACAGGTACTCATTCCATGCCTGCATAAATGTATACATTCCTACCGAAACCATACCAGGCAGGGAAATTGGAACCAGCACGCCCCAGAGAGCCTTCCACCTGGAGCCGCCGTCAATCATAACCGCCTCGTCAAGCTCTTTTGACAGGGTGTTAAAATATCCCGTCATCATCAGAATACAATATGGAAGCGTTGTCACCAGATAGGTAAGGATCAACGCAAAGTATGTATTAAACAGCTTCATTGCAACAATCATTCCCATGTACGGAATGAGCAGTACGATAGGCGGAATTGCCTGCACGCTGACGATCAGGGAATTGAAAATCCCTTTCCCCGGGAAATCAAATCGGCTGAACGCGTATGCTGCAAGGATTCCCACAAAGAGCGTAATCAGCACGACAGATGCCGCCACAATGTAGCTGTTGATGAAAAAACGCACCTTTGAGGAGTCTGTAAGCACTGCCGCATAGGATGCCAGACTTGCAGTCTCGTCAAAGAATTTCGGCGGCCATGAAAAGATGGCTGAGTTTGCCTTCAGCGAAGAACAGACCATCCATATAATAGGAAATCCTGCGAATAAGCCACCCAAAATCAGAAGAATAGACAATATTACTTTCATTGATTTTTTATAACTTCCAACCATGCTCTATTCCCTCACTTTCTTCTGCTGTCTTACATAGAAGATTGCCACGATCACACATACAATCAGAAGGACGGTCGCTGCCGTACCTGCCATACTGTAGTCAAGCTTTTGGAATGCCAGCTTGTAAATGTAGATACTCAAGGTTTCCGTAGAATTTACCGGTCCGCCTCCTGTCAACATCCAGATTACATTGAAGGACTGCAGTGTCCAGATGAAATCCAGCATGGCAATACTGATCAGAATCGGCTTCAGCTGCGGAATGGTAATGTGGATGAAGCTCTTCGTCATGGTTGCGCCGTCGATCGCCGCACTCTCATACAGGTCTCCGGATATCCCCTGGAGTCCTGCCAGGATACTGATCATGTAGAACGGATATCCGCACCATATATTAATGAAGCAGATGACCGTAAGCGCCAGGTCTTTATTGCTGAGCCACTCCGTATTCTTAGTAACCTGCGGCAGGAATTCCAGCAGATAGTTGATAATACCAGAAGGCTGCAGCATAAGCTTCCACAGGATTGCAACAACGGATGCCGTGAACACCCATGGCAGAATGTAGATTACACGGGCAATCGTCTTGGTCCTGGTGGTAAAATATTTCGAGTTCAGAAGCATGGCAAAGATCATGCCGATCACGAGGTGGGCGATCACGCTCACTGCCACGAATATAATCGTATTAGAGGCCGCATTCCAAAATGCGCTGTCTGCAAAAAGTTCTGTATAATTCTCCGTCCCAACAAAAGCCGGAGACTTCGAAACAACAGCCTTATCCAGAAATGAGTACCTGATTACCATACAGATAGGCACTACAAGAAAAATACTCAAACTTCCCACACCGTATGGTGTGTTGAACCTTGAAAAATCAATACTTTAGCCAATAAAAAAGGCACAAACCTCTTTCCTGTGGTATAATTGAATTGCCAAAAAACAACTACACAACAAGGAGATCTATGCCATGTCAAGTATACCACAGACAACCGATAATGGGAACAGCGTTTCTGATTTTGCCACAAAGTTTATGAAGAGGTTCCACCT
>CAJTIU010000017.1 GCA_910576335.1 Lachnospiraceae bacterium | reverse complement strand
TTCAGGAAAACTGCTGGTTTTCCTTATTTCCCGTTTTACTGTTTCTTGGGTTGACATCTTCTTGATGTCCGTTCTGAATTTTCTTTTCAAAAGAATCTTCAGGGTTGTTGTCTATTGTTTAGTTGTCAAGGTGCTTTTTGTTGTCTCTCGCGACAACTTCTATATAATATCACATGTTTCTCTGTTTGTCAACACATTTTATTATATTTTTTAAATTATTTTTTCAAGCTTCATTTCCGGGCTGTTTTCATGCTGTATCTCTGCTATTCTGTCCCGTCCGGTTTCTGCTTTCAAAAGCCGCCGTATCTCAGCGGCGAAATTTATATTACCACCTTTTCCCTTATGTGTCAACACCTTTTTTTCAATTTTTTCATTTTTTTACATTTTCTGTTATTATTCACGGCCCAGGAGCCCGCTCACAGTAACAATTCGAGGCAATATTAAAAGTTTTGATATGTAAAAATCGCCCCTCACCCTTGAATCACTTTCTTACGGAATGCGTAGCTTACGCGCATTCCCGACCCGTGGATAATAACCATTTTTTTCACCTGGAGCGTGTTTGAAAATCGCAAACAAAAAGCTGCCCGGTCACTTTCCAGACAGCTTAACGGAGAAAGAGGGATTTGAACCCTCGCGCCGGTCACCCGACCTACACCCTTAGCAGGGGCGCCTCTTCAGCCTCTTGAGTATTTCTCCAACGGATTTTATTATATCAGACGTCTGCTTCCTTGTCAATTCCTTTTTTTCTTTTCCGCCAAAGATTTATTGTTACGTTACTGTTCACTCCGTTCACAGTAACATTATTACACTTACTCTTCACAGACCAGGCGTCCGCTCATAGTAACGTATCCATCCCATTTAAAAATCACTTTCAGCAAGGGACCAGACGATGAAAGCCACCACTTTATCGGCCCGGATGGCGCGCAGTATAACTGCAGCTGTTCGCGGGCAGGCCTGCAAACAGCCGCTAATATATACTATACCAGATAGTTGAGCATCATGCCTACTGCAGCATAATTGTTCATTGCATACGCCCCGCTTCTTGAATATGAGCCAAATGCATTGAGCGGATTTGTAATATACTCATTCTGAGCACCTGCCAGATCACCGTCAATCAGTGTACTGGATCTCATATTCAGCCCGGCGCTTCCTTTATTGAATGCACGGTCTGCGATTCCTCCCGGACCAGAGAGAATGCTCTTCGTCAGGGATGGATTCTTATCCATGTTCTTCATAAAGGTATCCTTGTCAAACTTGAGAGTTGCGTCCTTATTCACTGTAATTCCAAGCTGATTTAAGGACTGCTCTGAGCCAAGTCCCTGCACAAGATTCCTCAGCTGTCTGTCTACACCTGTTCCTCTGTCATAATTATCGTTAAGAAGCTTAAGCGAAGAATTATATGCGGAAACAAGATCTCCAACTGCAGAAGCCACCTTTTCCGGATCTACATCAGCCTTAATCGTTGCCTTGCCCACGCCCTTCAGCTCTACACCGATCCTTGTGGAATCCATGTAGAGATCATTGCTGTAAGATTCATGCTGCGTTGTCTTGCCGCCTGTAGTAACGGAATACTTGGAATTAGCCGCCTCAGTCTTAACTGCATCTGCTCCTGCTGCCGCACCGAGCTGGCCATTCACACTAAAGGTATTCGCCTCACCCGAATATCTTCCTTCCAGCTGAAGAGATGAAACTCCATCCTTTTGCACTACACTGGCTTTTACATTAGAAGAGCCTCTGTTGATCTGGTCTGCCGCTTCTTTCAGCATCTGGGCATTTGTCTTCGAGGAGCCGTCACTATTAAGAGCGCTCACCTGGACATTTACAGAACTTGCTGCATTACCAACAGTGAAATTCATATCAGATGACGCCTTTTCAGACGCCTTCACTCCTTCGCTGACATTCACCTGGGCACTTGCAAGCTGCTGGACGTCAATATCCATTGACTGTATATTTCTAACAGTCAGCTTCTCTGTTGCGGTTGCCACCTTGCTGTCTGAACTGCTGACAACCAGGTCTCCCATAGCGCCTTTCTGATTGCTGCTTTTTAATGCATTTGCAGAATTCATCAAGTCCGTCATGCTGCTGCTGTAATTTTTCACAAATGCCATGCTGGATGTCAGAGAGGTGCTCCTGCCTGAATTCGATGATACACGCGATACCGGGGTAACCGCCTGCATAAATCTCTGGTTGTTGGACAGAGCCTGTGTCAGGCGGAAATTATTCATAGATGCCTGGTAATTATAGTATCCCATATAGGAATTCAATCCATTAATTGCCATGTTTCTTCCTCCTTTCCCATAGTTTTATTTGCAGCCCCGCAGCCTTTAGTACTTTTACAGCTACAGGGCTTTACATATATTATATCGGCACAATGGTTTCATCTGATAATACCCAAAGAATTAGAGCGTGTCTAAAACACGCTCTAATTCTAATATCATATACTGGTATTATCCCCTGCTTTTGTCTCTCAGTTTGAAGCGCGCAACCAGAGACTTGAGAATCTGGGCCTGACTTGAAAGCTCCTCGCTTGCAGCAGCACTCTCTTCTGCAGTCGCAGAGTTCGTCTGTACAACGCTGGAAATCTGATCCATGCCTGTAGTTACCTGCGAGATCTCCTCTGCCTGTCTGTCTGCCGCAGTTGTTATCTCATCCACATATGTAACTGCGCTCTTTGTCCTCTCCACTGTTTCCTGAATGGCCTCTGCAGTACGTCCTACAATCTCTGTACCATTTTCAACTGCCTGGATTGTACCCTCAATGAGAGCAGTCGTATTGCTTGCCGCCTCCGCACTCTTAGATGCAAGGTTCCGCACCTCATCAGCAACAACTGCAAAGCCTTTTCCTGCCTCCCCTGCACGGGCTGCTTCTACTGCTGCATTCAGCGCAAGAATATTTGTCTGGAATGCAATATCTTCAATTGTCTTAATAATCTTGCCAATATCTCCTGACTTCTGGCTAATATCCTCCATTGCCACAATCATATCCTGCATCTGTGCATTAGATACTGTCAGCTTCTCCTGAGCCTCCTGTACCTTACTGCTCGCCTCTTTTGCGTTGCCTGCGGTGTTATTTACCTCTCTTGAAATCTCATTCACTGTAGCCGCAAGCTCTTCTACTGAGCTTGCCTGCTCTGTAGCGCCCTGCGATAATGCCTGGGCTCCTGATGATACCTGATCAGCGCCGCTTGCCACCTGATCAGATGCATCGTTAATCTGTCTCATAGTTTCACTCAAATTCTTATTCATGTTACGGATCGACTCCAGAAGCGGTCTAAAGTCGCCAATATAAGCTTCCTCTTTTGCAAACAAATTGAAGTTTCCGCCTGCCATCTCATCCAGCATATATGTCAGATCACGCACTACAGCTTCCAGCTCTGCACAGGTAGACTGTACACTCTTCACCAGCATGCCGAACTCGTCCTCTGATTCGTAATCCAGCGACTGTGCCATCTCACCTCTTGCAAGCCCCTCCATTGCATTGTCAATCTGAACTAACGGTCTCACAATCGTTCTTGTCACTCTGGCACAGATAATCATTGCAAAAACAATCGCAATCCCTACCATCACCACAAGAATTATCATACTCTGATTTGTTGTCTTAACACTCTCTGCCTGTGTCTGGTTGCGAATCTCAACTGAGCCGTCTGTCAGAGTATTAATATCAGTAATTATTTGATCCAGCACCGGCTCACATTTTGTTGAAATCAATTCAGCTGCTTCCATCGGCTTCCCACTGTCCAGCTTATTGATAATTTCATCCGCAACTTCAAACCACTCTTCTAATACATTATTAAGTTCCGTTACTTGTTCCTTACTCAGAATGTCAAGTTCCTGAACCTCCTTAAGGTTCGCACGGATCGTTTCAACCTTTTCATCAATATCCTGCTTTGTCGCAGCATCTGACTTTCCCCTGATAATCATATCACGTATGTTCTTTGCTGCTATAAAGGTGGAAATGCGGCTCGACTTCACCAGGTCATCAGCTGCCACCGCGCCATCCATAAATTCCTTCAGATTCTCGGAAGCCTTCTGTAACTGCAAAACAGAATAAACACTGATAATGATCGTTAACAGCAATACAATTCCAAATGATACCAACAATTTACTTCTGACTTTCAATTTCTTCAACATCTTTCTCTACCTCTGCTTCTTCTTTATTTTTATTTTCAATATCAACTACTTCTGCTGCTTCTCTCATATCGTTTGTCCTTTCTGCATCCTTCATTCCCGGAAGCAGGCTACGCAGCTTTTCCTTGATATCTAAAAATGTAACACGGACTTTAAGCCACACTTTCCTTCCTCTGTTTTTGCATACGATTCTCAAGAAGCGAAAATCCCTGCCAATCCAACAGAAAACAAGCAAAAACGGAAATCTCTCTAAAATCGGATAGAATTGGATCATATATTCCCTGGGAGGGAACATCCATTCCCGTTTTTTATGCGCCCATTCATCCTCACGGCTCCGCCAGTAAAAATCCGGCCTGGCCTTTTCAAACGGCAGAAGCGTCCTATCCAGGTGCTTATTCTCCTGCCGCCTGGTTATTATGTATTCCTCCAGCTCCAGTGCAGTTCCATACTGCTGCCTTACGCCATCCTCAAGCCACAGCGTGGCAAGCACCCCGATCTGCCGGACAAATTCTGTCCAACTTGCCTTTTCAAGGATCTCTTCCACCGCTGTACGGCGGAATCCTTCTCCCAGCTGTTTCTGGTATTGCCAGAAATCAAGTATTCCCCGCATCCTTAATATTCCGGTAACGTAAAACTCAACCAGCCTTCCGATACGGTACAGGTACCCATCCTCCTCTGATAATATATGTATATATTCATATTGCTCAATATGCGGATATTTTTTCACGGGTTCTAGAAAGGTCCGTCTGACTATCTTATTTGCAATCGGTATTTCACTAAAAAATACAACCCGGACACCGGGTACCCGAGTGTAAACGTTTCCACTCTCCAGGCGGTCCTCCTGCTGCTCATAATCCATATCCCTCATAAGCCTGTATATCTGTGGGAGATTCTTCTCCTCCACAAGAAACTCAATCTGGTCGGGATACGACATTCCCGGCCTGGGGTATAATTCACCAGCATCTACATCTGATAACAGCAGCGCATGGATCCTGTAACGTTCCAGCTGCCACATAATAACCTCCTTCGCATTACCATATGAGGTATGCAAAAGAAGTTCCCTCTTATACTTCTGGTAAAACTGATCCGTACATTCCTCCGAGATCTCCTTCTCAAGACCCAGTATTGCGTGGTAGACAATACTGATGATATTCTGGAAGTCAGAGACCTTTAAGATGGCCTCCCAGTCAATATGTCTTCTCGGCACCTGGACCGGTTCCTGATTAATGATAGCCTTCAGCAATATTAACATATACCTTATCTCATAATTAATAGTAGTCCCTCCTTCCAGCTATCTGAAAATCATACCTATAATGTTATATCGGATATATTTTAAAAAAAATAACAATTTTCTACCTTTTTCTTCTCAATTCTCGTAAAACTTTTCTTTCCCGCGCCCGGTCAATCGCTTTTTGGTTATAAATGGAATTCTTTTCATCTGTTGCAATCTTGCCTGACGCCAGGGTAATGCACCTTCGTTTCATAATCGTAACCAACTCCCGGGCATGGCTCGCCACAAGAATTGTCATGCCGCGGTAGTTAAGCTCCGCAAGAAGCTGCATCAGATCCCAGGCAGAATCCGCGTCAAGATTTGCCGTCGGCTCATCAGCAAGAAGAATCTCCGGCTCCACTGCCAGCGCTCTTGCCACAAGCGCTCTTGCCTGCTCCCCTCCCGACAGCTCATCGGGAAACGCCCGGTATTTTCCCGCAAGTCCCACAAGTCCTAGAAGCTTCATAATCATAGTATGCATCCGGCCATTCGTATTGCCCGTCGCCAAAATCGCCAGATAAATATTGTCATACACGGAGCGGTCCCTCAAAAGTCCCACCTCCGGCGATATAATGCCAAGCCGGCGCCGGTGCGCTGGAATCCTATTCCTCTTCATGGTGTCAACCCTGCGGCCTTCCACTGTGATCTTTCCGGATGTCACCTCCTCCTGCTTCCTGATCAGATTCAGAAGTGTACTCTTCCCTGCCCCGCTTTTTCCTATAATAAATACAAACTCCCCTTTTTCAACCTCGAACGAAATATCCTGAAGCACTGCTTCTTTCTGAAACTTTTTTGTCACGTGTTCAAAGATTATCTGCGCCATATCTTCCTTCCGTTATTTTCCCCTTCTAATTTTCATGGTTATATTGTATACTATACTGTGTTAGAATAAACCAGTCAATACAGATTCAAAAAACAAGGTGGAAAAATGCAAAAGAAAATTTTGACAGGCGCGCTTCTTGTCGTTCTTCTGTGGTGTGCTCCGGCATTCCGGATAGACCTTACTTCTGATGCCCGTGCCACCTCCGAACATGAGATGCCCGCCCGCCCCGGGCTGCCGCCCCCGGCCCCGGATCCCGCAGAACCAGAGATTCTCTCACAAGGAAAGTACACACACTCTGTCACAAGCAGCGCCGGACTACTTACATATTATAATCAGAATGATAAACGCTGGGCTGATGATTTCTATGGCGGCGAGGATAAAATTTCCGTCTATGGCTGCGGTCCGACCGTTCTCGCCATGCTGGTTACCAGCTTCACGGATCAGACCTGCCTTCCCTCTGATATGGCAAAGTGGGCCGCTGACCATGGCTACTGGTCCCCCGGCTCCGGCACAAAGCATGAATTTATAATAGAAGGTGCCAAAGCGTTCGGCTTTCAGGCAAAGGCCTTTAAGAAATATACGAAGGAAGACATTCTGTCAGAGCTCTCTAATGGTCATATTCTGGTTGCTCTGATGGGGCCCGGACATTTCACCAGGTCGGGGCATTTCATCATTATCTCTGATTACTGGTCTGGCAGCAAGGTATCGGTCGTTGATCCCGCGAGCCTTGATAACACGCAGAAGCCATGGAAGGTGCAGACCATCATTGACGAACTTTCCTATGGGGTGAATGCCGGGGGCCCCCTTTGGAGTATTTCTCTTAAATAAGACGAAAAGTCCGCAGTCGAAATACTGCGGACTTTTCGTCTTTTTCTAATTTCTCTGATAAAAGGAATCTTTACCAGCAATTTTTACATTAATTGCTTTATCAATGCTGATTGTCCGGTTCAGAACCTGTGTAAGCTGGCCGCCGATCTCAATGATTTTTTTCGCCTCGTAGCTGTCTGGCTCCTGATCGCTTCTGCCCTCCAGCCATCCCTTAATCTTCTCTCTCTCCTGCACCGGCACTGTCTGGAGCAGCATCTGAATCTCCTGCTTTACCTGGGCGGCCTGTTCCATCTCATCCTGACGCATCTTCACAATCAACTGTGCAGATTCCTGGTCATTTCTTGACAATGCATCGCCTAATTCCCTGGTCTGCCGCTCAATCTCTACAATACGGACGTAGTTGCGCTGTATCCGCCTGAGAAGCTCCGACAATAGCTCTTCCCTATTCTCCATATGGCCCCTCCGTTATACTACTGCAGTTTTACTGGCTTCCCGAAATGCATCGCGCAGCTCCATGACAAGGGGTTTCAGCTCCTGGATTACAGCGCTGTTTCTTCCGGCCTGCAGCCTGCTAAGTTCATAAAGGAAAAATTCATACATTCTCCGCAGTTCATGACTGATCTGATAATCTAGATTCAAGGTCTTATCCAGATAATGCACGATATCCTTCGATCTCTGAACTGCCCGTTCAAACAATTCATAATCCTCTTCGTCCAGCGCGAGCTGTGCCCGCGTCAGACGTTTGATCAGCTCATCATAGAGAAGCAGAAGCATCTCTCCGCGAGTCATCGTATTTACAGACTGCATCTTGTACTGTTCATATCCATTCTGATACATATTTTTCCCCTTTTTCCGGTTTAATATCCTCCGCCGATCTGGCTTAAGTAATTACTCTGGCTGTTCATCTGTGAAATCAGTGTCTCAAGACTTGTAAACTGCTTGATGTAACGGTCTCTCTCTGTTTCAAGCATTGTCTGCAGCTTTGCTATCTGCTTATTGCACTCCACGATCTGCTTATACATATAGTTTTCTGTAAGACTAAGCGGCGAGCTCTCGGTACCTGCCTTGCGGACCAGAATACCCTTGGTATCCCAGGAACCCATGGTATTCGCGTATTTGTCCATAGTGTCCCTCAGATTTGCTGCAAGTCCCTTAGATGAACCTGTACCATTCTGATTCTGAATCTCTGTGCCTGTAAACAACTCCCGCACTCTCTCCGGATCTGCTTCAAGTGCAGCGCGGAACTTGGACTCGTCAAAGGAAAGCTTACCGTTATCAGAGTATGTACTGGAAACACTGATTCCCATACTCTCCAGCTCCTGTGAAATTCCGCCGCTGATAATGAACCTGAGATCGCTGCTCAGCGTCCTAAGGTCACTGTCGCCGAAGAGCAGACCCTGCTTTGCCTTCTCCTCGTAAAGCTTAATCTCGTCTTCACTCAGCTCCTTCTTCTGCTCACTGGTAAGAGGCTCATAATCACGATCCGGCTTTGTCGATAATTCCTTGTTAACCTGCTCAATGATCTTATTATATTCCTCCACCATATTCTTAACAGCATCTACGATGGAATCTGCATCTACCTGGGCGTTGATCTCAATCTCTTCCTGAGACTTATCACGAACCTTTTCCATAACTGGATTACCCATATCATCTACTTTCAGCGACCCGTCGGCATTCTTTGCCTGCTCTTCTTTATATCCGAATTCACCCTTTACACTGATGGTTAGTCCGTCTATTGTAAATGCATTCGCGTCACGAACCAAATCAATCTCCTCTTCAGAGCCAGCATACTTGACAGTAACAATCGCATCCTGCCCCTGTGCCGTGCTTCCGGCTTCTACTCCAAAAATGTTCTCCAGAAAAGCATTGCCTTCATCACCGGCCACAGGCGTTCCATCTGCATTTAACTTTCCAAATGTAATAGCTCCACTGGCGCCGTTTTCACTGGATGTAAAGGTAAATTTGTCCGTTGCTGCCTGATAACTTACGCTAACTCCTGTCTGTGCCTTGATCTTATCCATCAGAGACTGAACAGATTCCGCCTCTGCAATCTTGATCTCCGTTCCATTAATCGTGATTGACTTCGGAAGTGTGTTGCCAAGATTAGCAAATCCAGCCTCTGAAAGCTTTGCGTTCAGATTCAGGTGTGTAGACTCGCCGAACTTTAACTTCAAAGCTCCGTCCTCACCCAACAACCCTGTACTGCCGGAATTAATGGTAAGGGTAGACGTATTATCCATCTCTCCAGTTGCCGGGTTCTTTGTCTCAAAGGTAATATTCTTATCTGGATTCTTGCCCACTGAGATCCTTCCCTTCCCGAATGTTTTATCAAGCTCAGTCTGCAGAGAATTCCGAAGATTCTCTATAAGCTTTAATTCCCCGGCTTCTGTAGGCGCTTCATATGAATTCCCGTTTTTATCTGTTTTCGTCTCGGTGTCCACACCATCCATAAGCTCCTCAAGACTTGCTATAGAAATACTTTTCCTTACTCCATTATAAGTAAAATCCAGTGTCTTTCCTGCAATCTTCTCAGCAAAGGTTACTTCTCTTGTAATTGCAACCTGCTCAGTACTGCTTACCGTCTTGTCACTCGTCAGATTATATCCATCACCTTCCGCCTCCTTGAAGCCCATATAAGTCAGCGCGGAGCCGCCTGTAACGTAAAGCTGGTTTCCGCCTCCGCCTTTATTTGTAAACGTAAACTTTCCGTCCTCTACTGAAACCTGAATAATATCCGAAAGCTTCTGCTTCGCACTGCCCTCTGCTGAACCGCTGATCTCTTCCTGCTCTAGCATCTTGTTGATGGATGCTGCCGCATTCTCCAGTGTATCGTACTTAAGCTCTTTTTCATCCTTGTCAATTCCATTCAAGAAGATAGTATAACTGTTTTCTCCATATTTGAATGTCAGCGTCTCTCCCATCAGCTCCTGTAGTGTCTGTGTTGACCGTGCGTCAATGTCCCCTGTCTTAAGCTTCCCGTCAGATACACCGCTTGTAGAACTCAGCTTTGCCTTCTGCGCAAGCTGCTTCACGCCCATAATCTTTATGGCGTCTGCCGTGTTCGCCGTTCCGGATACTGACACGTATTTACTATTCGCGCCGGTTGTTGTAATCTTATTCCTTCCCCAGAATACAGAGCTGAACAAGTTCGTTGAAGAACTCCATGAGGATGTGAATTTATTTGCAAAAGCAATCATCTGATTCGTAATGCCCTGAACTGCCGCCTGCTTCCACTCAAGCTGCTGCTTTTTCTGCTGCTGCTTTGTGATCTTACTCGTAGTTCCATAGGTCATGCCTTCAATCAGAGTATCTCTGTCCAGACCGCTGGCTAAGCCGCCGTATCCCCTGATGCTGCTAGTGGTTGATCCTGTTAATCCGCCTATTGTTGACATAGTAATCTCTCCTTTTCTATTCATTCATTTACGGTCGTTTTACAGAAACACGAAAAAACTGCCCTGATCCGCCGCATTTTTACAAATTTAAATTTATCCTGTACTTATTTATCGGCATATAGTATACTTTAAATAATAGTTAAATCTAAGTTTTCATCATGAAATGGAGGAATTATTTTGGCTACGATAATTGCGCTAACCAACCAGAAAGGCGGAGTCGGCAAGACAACCACGTCCAGTGCTCTGGCTGCCGGCTTAGTTTCTTTTTATGATAAAAGGGTACTGGCAATTGATCTGGACCCTCAGGGAAGCCTGGGGTTTAGTCTTGGTCTTGATATTGAGGAGGGCAGAACCATATCAGATGTACTGACAGGACAAGCCCCTGTTCAGCAGGCAATTCAGCTTACGGATTACTGTGATGTTATCACCTCTAATATTCTTCTTAGCAGTGCGGAGATTGAGTTTACTTCCTCTGACAGAGAATTATTACTGAAGAAGGCGCTGGAGCCGGTCATGGACGATTACGATTACATTATTATTGATACCCCGCCCGCGCTGAACATTTTAACAGTGAATGCATATGCTGTTTCTGATTATCTGATTATTCCTATGGCGCCGGAGATTTTAAGTCTTCTTGGTGTAACACAATTAAAGGAAACAATTGATTCTGTCCGTGTAAGCATGAACCCGGATCTTAACGTACTTGGAATCATCCTTACAAAGTTTAACCAGAGAACCCTTCTTGCCCGTGAGGTAAAGGAGATGGCGGAAAATGTAGCCGGTCAGATGGGAACCCGGGTATTCCAGACACAGATCAGAACCAGTGTTACGGTCGCAGAGGCTCCGGCGCATGGTCTCAGTATTTTTGACCATGCCCCCTCTGCCAAGCCATCAGAAGATTATAAAAATTTTATTCAGGAAGTAATACATCTGACTTCCCCCAAAGCATCTTAAGGAGGTAAGATAACATGGCCAGAAGAAGTAATAAAACAGCGCATGTCCTAAATCTTATAGCAGCCGGACATGATACACAAAGTGACAGCACGGAGGAATCCGTTGTAGAAAAAAAAGACGGTGCAGCAGCGAACGCCTCAGATCCGGCTCCTGCCAGGCCCGCATCTGCACCGTCGCCAAACAGCATATCTGTCATTGACACAACAACGAAGGATCCTGTATCTGATCTGATACAGCAGCAGCTGAATAACAGCCTGAATGAACAGACACAGCCAGCAGACCCCGCCCCAGATGCAGTACCTGACGCTGCTTCTGACAAAGGAACAACACCTGCGCCTGAACCCACAGTGCAGCCAGCGTCAAATCACGAATCCGCAGAAAAAATACCACTGGCTGCTGCGCCTGCAGGAGAAGCAGCAATATCTGCCCCTGCACCGGATAAAGAGCCTGACATTTTGGAAACAGAACCTCAGTCCGTACCGGAGTCTCAGCCTGCACCTGAATCTCAGACTGCTTCCGAACCGGAAATTCAGTCTGTACCGGAGTCTCAGCCTGTGCAGAAATTACAGACTGTTTCCGAACCGGAGTCCCAGTCTGTGCCAGAATCTCACACTACACCTGAATCTCAGACTGCCTCCGAACCGGAAGCCCAGTCTGCACCTAATCTTCAGAATACGCTGGAACCTCAGTCTGCACAAAATCCTCAATCTGCACCACAGCCTCAGGCTATATCGGAACCAGAACCGGAACCGGACTTTGTAAGGCTTAATATAATGGAATCCATTGTTGCTGACAAGATTATTTACTATATGCGGCAGTTTGATGTATGCACCTGTGACCGCTGCGTGGCTGACACAACTGCTCTGACGCTCAACGGACTGCTGCCAAAATATATTGTAACCACACCCGCTGCAGTAGATCCCCTTGTAAGCTATTATACAAACCGATTAATCTCTGATGTGACTGTCGAAGCTACAAAAGCATGCATGATTGTAAAAGAGAATCCACGACATTAAAATTGGGGACGGGGCATTTTTCGCCATAGCGCACATCAAAAGCTCCAGTGGAGCTTTTGATGTGAAAAATGCCCCGTCCCCAACTTATTATCTTAATCTGAATTTACTTGTCTCTGCTTTAAGCTTTTTAACCTGTTCGAACAGCTCTGTGCTGACTGCTGCTGCCTCTTCGCTGCTTGCTGAATTCATTTGGACTACTTCGGATATCTGGCTGATTCCGTCCGTTACCTGTGAGATAGATGCCGCCTCGCCCTGCACAGCCTGTGCTACTGTTCCGATCGTCTCATTGGAGTGCACTACCAGGTCGAGGGTCTTCTTCAATGTATCTGAAACCTCACTTACAATCTGGCTTCCTCTTTCTGCCGCCTGAATAGAATTCTCAATCAATTCCTTTGTTGCCTTTGCCGCCTGGTCAGAACGTGACGCAAGGCTTCTTACTTCGCTTGATACTACTGCAAATCCTTTTCCTGCTTCGCCTGCACGGGCTGCTTCTACCGCTGCATTCAATGCCAGAATATTCGTCTGGAAGGCAATATCTTCAATTGTAGCAATAATTTTTCCGATCTGCTGTGATGCTTTTGTAATATCCTCCATAGCTGCTACCATGTGCTTCATCTGTTCGCCGCTGATGGTAACCTGCTCTCCTGTAAGCCGGGCGTTGTTCTGAGCTTCTGACGCATCCTTTACATTCTTTTCCGCATTTCTGGACAGTTCATCAAGTGTAGCATACAGCTGCTGTACTTCGCTTGCCTGCTCGGTAGCCCCCTGAGCCAGTGACTGCGCACTGCTTGAAAGCTGCTCTGCATTTCCCGAAACCTGCTGTTCTGCCTGGTTAATATGCATGAAAGCCTGGGATATAGTGCCTGTAAAGCTGTCAATAGAGTTCTCAATAGATTTAAAATCACCGATAAAGGGCTTTTCTGTCCTTACATTAAATGTTCCCTCTGACAGCAGTCCCATGATGCGGTTAATGTCAGCTACATACGTATGGATCAGATGCATAGAATCTTTAATTGTTGTAGCAAGGTCTCCAAGCTCATTATTTGCATGATAATCAATATCAAGCTCCAGCTGCCCTTCCTGGAGTGGTTTTGTCCTCTCTGTTATCTTTAGCATAGGCTTCACAATCTGTCCGAGCACATACTGGATCATGCTTGCCATACATGCCAGTACCAGTACAAAGCATACGCCTGAGATTACCTGCATGACATGGATGGTACTTTTCATATCCGCAAAGCAATTCTCATTCTGCTGGACTGCATGTTCTACTACCTTATCCATAAGACCGACCAGGGTCGTAAGATTGGACTGAATCGTATCCTGATAGTATTCCTGTGCACCTTTTTCGTCTGTCTTATACATCTCAAGCACTTTGCTTGCAGACTCATGGAGCTCCTTATGAAGCGGCTCCAACTGATCCCTGAGCGCCATTATTTCTTTGTTATCTGTTGTCTCACCATAAAGCCATTTTCCCAGTACACAGGTGGTCGGGTCAATGCTTCCGGTAAATTCTGCTTTTGCATATAGTGCATTGCTAAGTCCGGCGGACCACTTATAATGTGCTACCTCTGCACCCTGAATCTTCGTAAGCAGGTCATTTGCTGCAATGCTGCTTTGCTGTGTGTCTTTAATCACATAAATATTAATCGTAATCAGAATGCTGTAGAGAAGCACTGAGATCAGTGCCGCAATCACACGTATTCCGACCATCGTCTTGATGCTTTTTCGCATGGGTTTCTCCCCTCTTTCTTTTTTGTATGATGACAAGGTGTTCTTCATTAATTATTCGCAGAGCACAGCCCTCAGTCCTCCGGCTCTTTTATGCAGCTGTGTCAAACGGCTTTTCGCGGACGGCTGATGCCCTCTTTATGCAACTGCCTCAAACGGTGTACGCGGACGGCTGCCGTCCCCTTTCCCCTGCTCTCCTGAAGGCAGCTCTGCCTCCGTGCCTGCAGCAGTTGTTGTTCTGGTCGTTCCGCCTGAGACATAGACTCTGCCACACTCCGGGCACACCGCTGTATGCATCGTAACAGACTGGCTGATCACCTTACGGTCCTCCCGCTCTGCCTTTGCCTGCTCCCGGACCACATGCTCCATCTCATGCCCCATGACTGCCTGTGCGGCCTGCTCCGGCGCTATATGAGTGGGAGTCTGATAGGAAACTCCCGAATCGTCTGACCCGTCCTGGTATTTCCGCTCCTTGCAGGTCTGGCATTCTGTTTCCTGGACGGTCTCTCTGACACTCTCTATACCTGCCGCACCTTCCCTGGCAGCATCTGAGCCATCATCTGGCAAGGCATTCCTTCCCCTCTCTGTCTGGCCGGCGTCACCATACTGGATCCGCATACGGACTGCAAGCTCTGCCGGATCCATCCCCTTTCTAAGGAAGGGAATAGCATAGCTGATTCCATTCGTACCATTTGTATCTACTGCTGTTACCGGGCGGACTGGTTCAACCGGACTATCCGGATCATGCACACGTCCGGGCGCAGCCGCTGTCCCCGTCTTCTGTGACGCCTGGACAGCCCTGGCAGCCTGTGCTGCCTGAACCCGCATTCCAGCGTTTCCCCCATAGCCCCTGGCAGCGCCCAGATATCTATAGCTGCTCATATACGGACTAATTCCGGAAATTGCTCCTGTCATACTCACACCTCCTTATAAGTCAGATTCGCTTCCTCTCTGGCGATTGTCCATCTTACTCTTCAATCCGGCTGCTATGGCTTTTCTACATTTCCCACAACGTTTTCCCAGATATCATTTACCTCATCTACGCACTCCATATACATCTGTGCCATCTCATTCGTCTTAATGCCCAGCTCTTCTGCAATCGGCTTTATCTCACTCCACTCTGCCCTCTCATAGAGCAGGATCAGCTCATACAGCCGCCCAGCCTTGCCTTCCTTTGAGATCAGGGCATCCTTTACCTCCTGTACAATCGGAATATCAATCAGAATCTCCTCTATCGTGGCGTCAATCATATATTCCAATGTAGAAAACATACCCATAAGATAAGCATCCGTTGTATTGATTGGGAATTTTTTCAGCTTTTTCACAAGCATTGACGCAAAATTCGCACGCATAAAAGATGTCTTCAGAAGCTCTTCTGAAGAATTCTCTTCATCATTCGAGGAAAAACTCAATAGATAAAGCCACTGCTTCATCTGGCTGATTCCTACCCGGACTACAGCCTGACGGACTGACGTAGTCTCATGATGTACCGCAAAGTATGCAGAATTTGCCATCTTAAGAAGTGCGTAAGTAAGGGACGCATCTCTGCTTACAATCTCCTCAATTGCCTCAATATTCGGCTCATCCCTGGTAATCTCAATAGTCAGCTGATACAGATTCCCCTGCATGAATTCCATCTTGCTTGTCTTCGACATGGTAGCCATAGAAATATAGTTTCCTTCTACATAGTCAACCTGAAGCTCTTTGGCATACTCGTAGACTTCTTTTGTATTGACCCCTGTTGCAATGAAGCTCTTCTGAAATCCGTGTGCCATTTCAACTACATTCTCAACAGACCGCCTCTCTGTCTCACCCATCTTATTGGAAATATCAACTTTTATATAATCTACATATTCCAGCATGCTAAAATACTTTGGCGTAAATTGAAAATCATTAATTGCGAAATGATATCCATCTTCCTTATACTTGCTGATAATAATCGAAGAAAGAGAATGAACAACTATGTTATCCTCAATCTGAATAACAATCCTATCCTTATCGAATATCTTTGGCGTATTCCGAAACAGCAGCGTAGGCGTAAAAGTCATAAAAGTCTTGCGGTCTTTAAAGATACGTTCAGAATTTTCCGACAGAAAAGACATCATTGTATTTGCCGCAACACTGTCTGAGCTCGGATTGTATAAGCTGTCCTTATCCTCCTGTACCATGAGCTCATATCCGACAATTGCGTCCGTATGCAGATCCTTTACTGCCTGCCTTACTACACAATTATCCATCTTACATCATCCTTTCCTCAAGCAATCTGTCCATAACCTGTACAAGGCGTCCGATCTCCGGCTTCGACAGCTGTTCGTCTGCACCAAGCTGTTTGCCCTTGACACGCATCTCCCTGTTAATAAGAGATGAAAAAATAATTACCGGAAGATCCTTCATCTTCTCGTCATCCTTCACAAGCTTCGTCAGACGGTGTCCGTCCATCTCAGGCATCTCAATATCCGTAATAAGTAACGCGGCCTTTTCCTCAAAGTCCTTATCATCTCTGATCGCATGCAGAAAGTCCCATGCTTCCCTTCCGTTATTGAAACTCGTAACATTAACATACCCTGCCCGAGAGAGAGAATCCTTAATCATCTTCGTAAGCAGCAGTGAGTCTTCTGCAAGTATGATATGCTCATCCCGCCTGAATCTTTCCCCAAGCTTATCAATCTCATTCACCTGAATCGTCGTTTCTGGTGAAATATCAGCTACAATCTTCTCAAAATCCAGTATCGTTACAAGATTGCTGCCGCACTGCGCAATACCGGTCGCCACCCCGTCGTCCTCATGAGTAATTGTTTTATCAGGCTTCTGGATATCCTCCCAGGATATTCTGCTGATTCCTACCACTGTATGTACGCGAAAAGCTATATTTGTCTTATTAAAATTCGTAACAATAAATAAATCCCTCTCCTTCGCCTCCGCCTCCTGTCCGGTCAGATATTTCGGCAGATTGATTACTGTAAGGAGAATATCACGCGGCTTGAAAATTCCTTCCACCGCATCATGAGAATGCGGTATTGGCTTCACTTTATCCGCCATCATAATTTCCCGTACTTTCGCTACATTGATCCCATACAGCTCCCCGAATATGGTAAACTGCATAATTTCAATCTCATTTGTTCCCGATTCCAATAAAATCTCTGTATCAGCCATAACCACTTTCTCCTTTATATTCTATCATACTATATTTATCGGCACATTTTCATTTAAGCATAAGGAAGCTATATAATAATTTTAGAGCTTCCAGATCCTAAAGCATGCGTTCCTTCTTTCCTGCCGAACGGATATATACCTGTCCTGTTGATACGTCAAGAGACATGGTTCTCGCATAATTCGCACCGGTGTCTTCTTTCGCCACACGCAGTCCCTCTGCGGCCAGCACCCGCTTTACATTCTGGGCGTTGCGCTCTCCGATATTCCCCAGGCCTCCGGGTCCCTTCATCTCGAACATCTTCGCACCGCCTGCAATCTTGATTACCAGTCTTCCCTTCATTGCTCCGAATGCATAAAGCTTTCTAAGGGTTTCTTTAATTCCGGAATCTGCAAATTTGTACACATTACTCTCTGACATATTTTTCTCAGGAAGCATGATATGAAGAAGAGCGCCAAGCTTTATCATGGGGTCGTAAAAGGCGACTCCGATACAAGAACCCAATGCATATGTAATCAGCTCTCCTTCCTGTCTTGCTATCTTCATATCAGCAATTCCGACCGAAATCTTCTTGGTCATACATCAATCAACTCCCAGCTTCTTCATAAGAATATTTAATGATTCTACATCAGGCAGAAGCAGCATTCCGCTGTTTAGCGCCTTATCGTCTATATTGAATTCTCCCGTTACCATCATAATTCTGTCGGACTGCTGTCCCATCATAGCCATAGGAAGGCTCATGATCCCTCCCAGCATATTCACTGCAAGCTGCGGAACTGACAACTCAACCTCTACGCCCGCCAGAGAGGACAGGGCGGTAACATATGAAGAGATCACAATGTTTCCAATCTCTGTCAAAACTGACGACTCAATCTCATCAAGCTCCAAAAGCGCCGTCCTGGTCTTTCCAAGCATGCGGAAAAGAACCTCATCAGAAAATTCCTCTGGAATAATAAACAGCATAATTCCCTGTATCTCTCCTGTCAGCTCCACAAGCACCCCTGCAATTACAATCTCCGGATCTCCAAGGCGCGCCAGTGCATCATTGAATTCCAGAATTTCGGCCCTGGGAAGGGCCATGCTTACCCTTGCATTAAGCATGCTGGACAATGCAGTCGCTGCATTGCCCCCGCCGATACTCCCCATCTCCTTGAAAATATCCAGCTTCATATCATTCATCTCTTCATATCTGCTTATCGCCATAACCCACCTCACTATTGTCTCAAAGTATTAATCGTACCCATAACCTCATCCGATGTCGTAACCATACGCAGCGCCAGGGAATATGCCCTCTGTGCCTCGATCATACGGGTAATCTCTTCGGCTGTGTCTACGCCAGACATTTCCAGTGTATGGTCCCTGAGCTGTGCCCCCGGAATCAGATACGGCGCTCCGTTCTTCTGAACCGGCTCGAACTCATTGTTGCCCACGCTGAGCATCCCGTCCAGCACATCAAAGCCGTATACTCCGATGTCACCGCTTAATTCTCCGTCTGTTACCAGAATCGGGTTCCGGTTCTGGTCAAGCACAAAATTCCCGGTGTCATTCACCAAATAGAAATCCGTGCCCCTCTTGGAAAGGCTGAAATGCCCGTTTCTTGTATAAGTAATCTCGCCTGTAATGGGACTTCTCAGCATGAAAAACCCCTTTTCAACAATTGCGTAGTCATAATCTCCCTCTGACGTAACAAAGCTCTTCGGTTCAAAATCTATATCCGTCTTTTCCACAACAATACCCACGCCTGACTTCATGGGAGTATCATCTCCCCTGTAGTTATTCAGGTTATAATACATCAGATCGGAAAATACGGCGGCCTTAGACTTATATCCATAGTTATTTACATTTGCAAAGTTATTCGCAACAACGTCAAGCTTCTTCTGCTCCTCCATTGCGCCCCGTGCGGCAGTGTAAAATGATGTATACATATATTGATCTCCTCTCCTGCTCCTTTTAGTTCTGATCGCGGTGCTGTTATACTATTACTGTCCGCCAAGAGTTACAATCTTTCCGATCAGCTGGTCGTAGATTTTTAAAATCTGCGCGGATCCCTGAAGTACTCTCTGCCCGCTCATCATCCGTGTCATCTCTTCAGCCATAGAAGTATTGGAATACTCTGTATACTTCTGGTTCACCTGGGCGTCCGCCGCTGCCTGCGGCTGCCCCGCGGCACGGAACACTCCGCCGGTAATCTTCGTAAGCTGATCATAGTCGGCAAAATCCACAACCCGGAGTGTACCATATCTCTGATATCCATCCTCAGACGTAATATTCCCCTGCTTATCAATTCCAACAGCATCAGTCGGAAGCTGGATGGGTGCTCCGTCTGTACCTAATACGCGCCCGATGCCAGGCAGAACCAGATAGCGCTCATCATCCAGATTAAAGGATCCATTTCTTGTATATACAACACCATTATTGGTCTGTACTGCAAAAAAACCGTCTCCGGTGAGGCCTACATCCAACGCTCCGCCAGTCTCTCTTAAGCCTCCCTCAGCGTAATTCGTCACCCGCTCATCTGCAATATTCATTCTTGAAACTGTACCCACCTGGGTCTTTCCCTGCTGGTCATAGCGGTAGATCATCTCTTCCCGGAAGGTACTCTCAATCAGCTTATCAGCCTTGTATCCCGGGGTGGATACATTCGCCATGTTATTACTGATCACATTCAAATTCCGGTTCTGTGTAATCATGTTAGAAGCCAGATCATAATATCCCTGAAACATCCTACCTCTCCTTTTCTTCATTAAATTTTTCCATATGTTTTCTTAGTTTCCTAATCGCATTCGCATGAATTTGGGAGACACGGGGCTCGCTTACCTCCATCACCTCCGCAATCTGCCTCATATTCAGCTCCTCTATATAATATAACGAAACCACCATCTGTTCATTCTCTTTTAGGGCGCTGATTCCGTCTGCCAGAACCTCTGTAAGCTCTCTCTTAAGAAAATGCTCTTCTGGCTGCTCCTGCATATCCTGCTGGGCCGTCATTCTGGCGCCAATCTCATTCCCCTGCGCCTCGGCAAGTACCATGTCGAGGGAAAGAATATTAAAAAGCGCTGCTTTGCGCATCGTATCGTGGTATTTCTCAGTGGTAATATCCAGATACTCTGTTACCTCCTGTACAGAAGGATAGTATCCATGTTTATTATATAACGTTGTGACCGCATCTTCAATATCTCTTGTATTCTTTCTTGTACTTCTTGGCACCCAGTCCTGTTTTCTGGCAAGGTCAATGATCATTCCCTTGATCCGTTTCGAAATATATGTCTCAAACTTTACATTTTTATCCATATCAAACTTATCAATGGCGGACATAATGGCAATGACTCCCTCATTGATTACATCATCCACCTGGACAAAGCTCATATAGATATCCCTCATCTGCAGTGCAATACTCTTCACCAGATAGATGTAACGCATGACAATCTCCTGCTTGATCTCAAGACTGCCCGTTTCCTTATACAATTGTAAAAGCTCTTCATTGGACTTCTCTTTGTATAATTCCTCTGTGTTCATATCGCTGCTCCATCAAAGTAATCCTTTTACAGGGTAATATTGCCGATTGCCTGTATCTGGATATTATTATTGATCTCATTAAAGGAAAGTACATACACATCCGGGAAGAATTGTTCAATCAGGTGATAGAAATGTACTCTCACAACCTGGCTGGTCAGCACAAGCGGCGCCTGGCCAAAGTCATGGAATTTCTTCACCTCATCCGAGAGCTGCGTTATCACATTCTGCATCACATCCGGGCTAAGCGCAAGATACATGCCATGTTCTCCATTGGTCAGACTCGTGATAATATTCTTCTCCAGTTCTGCATCCAGGGTAACTACCTTCATGCTGCCGCCCTCGCAGAACTTCCGCGTAATAGTACGCTTTAATGCAACACGGATATTTTCTGTAATTGTCTCTACATCCTTGACAGTCATGGACGAATCTACAATTGTCTCCATGATCGTCTCCATATCCTTGATCGGTATGCCTTCCTTTAATAAATTCGTAAGAATCTTCTGAAAGTTTCCGTAGGAGATAATCGCCGGAATCAGTTCGTCTACCAGCTCCTGTGACTGCTTCTTCATATTCTCAACCAGGCGTACAACCTCCTGTCTGTTAAGAAGTTCATGGGCATGCTTGCGTACTGTCTCAGATAAGTGCGTAAGCATAACAGACAGTGGGTCAATAACTGTATACCCGTAGATCTCTGCCATCTCCTTCTTATCCACTGTAATCCACTTACTGGGAATACCATATGCAGGCTCAATCGTATCTATACCCTCAAGTTCTTTCTCAGGATTCGGCGGTTCAAGTGCAAGGTAATAATCCACAAGAATCTCACCTCTTGCCACTTCCTCGCCCTTAATCTTAATGACATACTGGTTCGTATTCAGGCTTGAACTGTCGCGCAGTCTGATCGACGGAATAACCAGCCCCATCTCCTGGGCATACTGCCTTCTGAATATGACAATACGGTCAATCATCTTACCGCCGCTGGCCTCATCTACAAGCGGAATCAGGCTGTAGCCAAATTCCATCTCAATAGGCTCTACTGAAATAAGAGAATATACACTGTTGATATCCTTGAAATTCTCTTCCTCTGTAACCTGCATCTGCTCAGCATCCATGGCCCCCATGGCTCCGGGAAGCGCAGCGTCAGCTGCGGGAACAGCCGCCTCTTCCATACGGCGTGTAAGTCTCCATCCGCCAAGCATCAGTACAAGTGCAATCACTGCCATCTGAAATTTCGGCATACCTGGTACTGCGAGCAAGACAGCAAGAACTCCGCCCGCCATCATAATCGCCTTAGGCTGTGCAGTAAACTGCCTTGTAACATCTATATTCAGACTGTCCTCCGCAACAGCACGGGTTACAATCATACCTGTTGCCGTAGAGATTAGCAAAGATGGAATCTGGGATACCAGACCATCGCCAACTGTTGCGATGGAGTACACAGACAACACATCTGTAAAGGTCATGCCGCCCTGCACCATACCGATAATGCAGCCTCCAAGAAAGTTAACTGCAGTAATAATCAGCGACATGACAGCGTCACCTTTTACGATTTTCGTAGCACCATCCATAGAACCAAAGAAATCCGCCTCTTTTTGGATCTTGTGCCGTCTTTCCTTTGCCTCCTGCTCGTTAATCAGGCCGCTTCCCAGGTCAGCGTCAATTGCCATCTGTTTTCCAGGCATCGCATCCAGGGTAAATCTTGCTGCAACCTCTGACACACGTTCTGCTCCCTTTGTAATAACCAGGAACTGCACTAATACGATAATCAGGAAGATAATAACACCGACAACAACATTTCCCTGAAGTACAAAATCACCCATGGCGCGGATCACTGCCCCGGCTGTACCAGAATTTCCTAAAATACTTCTTGTCGAGGAGATGTTAATTCCGATACGAAATAACGTCGTAACAAGAAGCATGGATGGAAAGATTGAGAACTCCAGCGCCTCTTTAATGTTCATACTAATCAGAAGTATAATCATCGATATAGCAATATTCAATATAATCATAACGTCCAGAAAGAACGTATTCAGCGGTATAATCAGAAGCAGTACAATCATAAGTACGATCAGCGATACCGCATTATTCAATATTCGTTTCATACTCTACACCAGCTTTTTATTCATACGGAATACCTTGACAAGAATCTCCGCCACTACTCCGTAATACTCTGCAGGTATCTCATGGTTCAGCGGCGTCGAGGCATAAATACCTCTTGCAAGTGGTTTATTCTCTATAATTGTAACATGATTTTCCTCTGCAACCTCTACGATCTTAAGAGCCATATAATCCTGTCCCTTTGCAATCAAGACGGGCGCATTATCATGATTGATTTCATATTTCAGTGCAACAGCAAAATGTGTAGGATTACGGATAATTACATCTGCATCCGGCACTGCCTGCATCATTCTGCTTCTTGCCATACTCTGCTGCAGGCTTCGGATCTTCCCTTTAATCTGGGGATTTCCCTCTACCTGTTTATACTCTTCCTTGACCTCTTCCTTCGTCATCTTCATGTTCTTCTCATAAGACCATCTCTGGTAAAAAAGGTCAAAACCCGCGATCGCTGCAAAGACCAGTCCGATACGCAGAACCATTCCCATAATTTCCTTAAGCACATATATAAAGCTTGAGGTGGGATTCATATCCATCATCTGGCCAATGACCGTAATCTCGCCCTTCAGAATCTGATAAAGTACCACAGTAAGAACAAGAATCTTAAGAGCCGCTTTGAAAAGCTCTATCACATTCTTTGCAGAAAACAGCTTTTTAATCCCATTAAGCGGATTGAGATTCTTAAGCTTGAAGCCAACCGGCTTCATAGTAAAAAGAAAGCGTGTCTGTATCCCGGTTGCAATGACACCGACCGCCATACTGATCAGGCCAATCGGGATTATACATATCACCAGTGACTCCACGCATTTCATTCCAATATGCTGCAATGTACCAAGTGACAGCACATCCACTCCGCTCACAAGAGAGATCAGATACACCATCATGTCACGCAGGGATTTGTATATTGTAGGAAAAAAAGCCTGCAGACTATAAAAACATGCGAAAAGCGAAGCGACAACTATGATGTCCTTACTTGTTGCAACATTACCTTCCTTCCGTTGCTCCCTTCGCTTCTTAGGCGTGGCTTTTTCGGTTTTCTCACCTGAACCTGACGGCAAATCTACTCACTCCCAACCTATAAAATAGAATGTGCCCCGGCACATTCCCGCGCCTAGCGCGGTCGCTTGCGACATCTTCCTCTTCGCTCAAGTACGTATCCCCCAGAGGATTTTTGTAATATAGGGAGCGAAATTTCCTATATTACAAGAAAGTTAAGATCCCCTGCACCGACTTCATCATCTCAGTTAAAATCCTGTTCAGATGTTCGCCGGTCGGCGAAAAGAGGATGACCAAAAGTCCCATACCAACAATAAGCTTAATCTGAATATTAATTACAAATATACTAATCTGCGGCACTACCTTATTCATAATTCCAATTCCGACCTCCACCAGGAACTCCGCAGCAAGAATCGGAAGTGAAAGTCTTACCCCCAGCTCTGCACATTCCAGAAAAAGCTCAATCACGCGCTTCCCAAGGTTCGTCGTTATTACGATGCCACCATAAGGAACGATCTCGGCTGAGGTAACCATAATCTTCATCAGAGCAAGGTGGGCGTCTACTGCAAAAAATAATAGCATAAACCATGTCTGAAGCAGGCTTCCTGTTACTGCAACCTGACTATTGCTCTGCGGATCATACACTGTAGACATAGACAGACCCAGCTGAAAATCTATAATATAGCCGCCGAAGGTAATTGCAAAAAAGAATAATTCCATGACATAACCGATCATGTAGCCTACCACAAACTCTTTCATAAGAAGAAAGCCGAATATAATCATATTCTCCGGCTCCACGACCTCTTCCATGGAGAGGGAATAGATCAGAATTGTGAGCCCGAATATAAAGCCTGCCTTCGCAATCATTGGTATATTTCTTCTTCCAAGTACCGGATTCAGTAATATAAACCCTGACATCCTCATCATAATCAGAGAAAACAAGGTAAGCTGTGCGACATTATTAATCGCCATGCCATCACTCCCCGCATCATCCTGCTATCAGCTCAAAGATTCTGACCGTAAAATCCTGGAGCATCCGAAGCATCGTCTCGCCTGAAAATACAAGTATAATCCCGATCACCAGAAGCTTCGGTACAAAGGTGATTGTCTGCTCATGAATCTGTGTTGCCGCCTGCAGAATCGCAATGACAACACCTACCAGCATACTGATAATAAGCAGCGGCCCTGCAAGCTCAACTGCCAGTACAAATACATCATACATCAAATCCGCGACTTCACCGTTTGTCATCTATATGCCTCCTTCACTGTCACTTGAAGCTGTTTGCAATTGTCGAGAACAAAAGCTCCCATCCATTTACTGTTATGAATAAAAGCAGCTTGAACGGCAGCGAGATCATCGCCGGCGGAAGCATCATCATACCCATGGACATCAGTGTACTCGACACTACAATATCTATTAACAAAAATGGAATATACAATAAAAATCCCGCACTAAACGCCTTCTTAAGCTCGCTAGTCATAAAAGAAGGAATCACTACCGTCATAGGAAGATCCTCCTCATTCTCAACAGCTTCTGTGTTCGAAATCTCCATGAACATATTCATTGAACTCTTCTCTGTATTCTTAAGCATGAATCTCTTTAGCGGTATCTGCGCTCTCTCAATCGCCTCTTCTTGTGTAATCTCAGAATTCTTATATGGAGTATAAGCCTCCGTATTGATCTCTCCGATCACAGGATCCATAATAAAAAGCGTCAGAAATATGGCGATTCCAATCAATACCATATTCGGCGGCGTCTGCTGGACTCCAAGTGCATTTCTTAAAAAGGAAAGAATGATAATCGTCCTCGTAAACGAGGTCATCATAATAAGAAGCGATGGCAGAAGCGATACAATCGTCAGAAGCAACAATATATCTAATGTAGGAACCTGGCTGCCATTGACATTTATCAGTGAATCGTACACTAGTCTCTACCTCCTCTTTTCCCCAGATCACTGAGCTTATCCATGATCATCTTAAAGTCCGGCACATTCGTTTTGCCCTCGGTATCCTCAGGCGAAATCTGAATAAGATCATCGTCATGGAGCTCAGCCAGTACCTGGATCTGGCCTGCAGTAACCCCGACAAGCAGATATTTCCCGCCGACCTGTATAATGGCTATGTGTCTGTCCTGCCCCAGAGTGATCTGGTCAAGCAGACGCATGTACAGGGAACTGCTGCTTTTTGACATTCCCCTGCCAATATATTTACTTGCAAGATAACTGCCGCCAAGAATCAACACTACAGCAATAAGGCTGCCAATCGCTCTTAACATATAATTCCTTCCTTACTTTAATGCTCTAACGAAATCAAGTTTATTTTCATAATCTCTGTAATTCTAATACCAAAATTATCCTCAACGACAACAACATCCCCTTTTGCAATGCACTGGCCATTGACATACAGATCTACCTGCTCTCCCGCAAGTTTATCCAGGACAACCAGGGAGCCTTTTGTAAAATCAAGAATATCCTTAACAAATCTCTTCGTTCTTCCAATTTCAACCGATATCTCAAGAGGAACCCCCATGATCAGCTCCATATTCTCCTCTTGCTCTCCTTCAAGCACAATATCGCCGTCCGGTTTCAGATTTGGCTGATTTGCAGGCTGCACATGGATCATCTTCGGCTCCGGCGCCGACGCCTTCTTCGGCGGTTCCTGCATGGACTGCTGCATCTGCTGCATCTGCTGCATCATCTGCTGCATCATCTGCATCTGCATCATCTGCATATCAGGACTTACCATTGGCATAGGCTGCATCATCTGCTGCGGCGCAGATGGCTGCGGCGCTGCTGCGGCCGGCTGTACTGCTGATGGCTGCGGCATTGCGGCCGGCTGCTGTACTGCTGACGGCTGCGGCGCTGCTGCGGCCGGCTGTGCTGCTGATGGCTGCGGCGCTTCATCCGCCCCGCCTGCCAGTAATTTTTCAATCTCCTCCTGGGAAAGTGTACCGCCTGATGCAGCCGCACTGTCCTGCGGTTCCGGGGCAGGCTGTGCTTTTATCATCGGCTCTGATGCCGCATCCGTCCCGCCTGCCAGTAATTTTTCGATCTCTTCCTGAGAGAGTGTGCCGCCCGATGCGGCCGGTGCACCATCCTCCTGCACTGCTGACGCAGGTGCAGGATCATCCATATCAATCTTACTTACATCAATAATCTGATCATCCGGAAGGAAACCTTTTAAAAGACCCTTTGCCAGCTCCATGGGCATAACATTGAAGAATTCACTTTCCAGTTTGTCTGCAATCTTCAGTGTAAAGATAACAACAACCTTTGGATATTTATCAACAAAATATTTGTCGATAAATTCCTGTTCGTTCTTTACCTCAAATGAGATAGGTGTGGAGATATTTACCATTCTGCCCAAAAATTCAGACAATGCAGTGGAAGATGCACCCATCATCTGGTTCATAACCTCACAGACTGCACTAATATTTATCTCATTCAGTTCAAATTCCTCGTCTGGTATCTCCATACCCATAAGCATCTCGACAATTACTTTTACATCATGCCTCTTAAGAAGCATGACATTCTCGCCCTCCAGACCAGCTACATAAGTAATTTCGACGCCTACGGCGGGTTCTACCTTGTCCATCTGAAATTCTTCTTTAGATACAACATTTACAACCGGTGTTGTAATGTCTACCCTGGCGTTCAGCATCGTGGAAACCGCTGTTGCAGAGGATCCCAGACTTATATTGAGTATTTCGCCTATAGCGTCTATTTCCAATTTACTAAAACACTCAGAAACCATACTAACCTTTCTCTCCTTCCGGGAAAATCACCCTAGTTCTATTTTCCAATCTCCAATGCTTTCTGAGCCATCAGCTTCATCGCATTAAATGCTGTAATGTTCGCCTCATAGGAGCGGGTCGCAGACATACCGTCTATCGTCTCCTTTACAGGGTCTACATTCGGCATCATAACGTAGCCGTCTTCATCTGCATCCGGGTGATCCGGATTGTAGACTGGGTTAAGATCTCTCTGATCCTCCACAATCTCTGTCACTTGTACGCCGCCCTTAGATGCTGTCCTGTTCAGAATGCTATTAAATCTCGAACGAAAAGAGGTCTGCGGGATCTCCTGAAGTACAACCATCTTCCGCCTGTACGTCCCGCCGCTCTCCGTTCTTGTTGTGTTCGTATTCGCAAGATTCTCGGCAGCAATATCCAGACGCTGCCTCTCAGCCGTCAGTCCCGACGCGCTGATATCAAATGAATCTAAAAAAGACATATCTGCTCCTCCTTAATTTTATTAACCAAGGATCTTCTTAACTGTAGACAGAATACGCTCCGGTTTGAACGGCTTTACAATAAAGTCCTTCGCTCCTGATTTGATGGAATCCATAACCATTGTCTCCTGACCCATGGCAGAGCACATAACAATTGTTGCATTCGGGTCTAGTGCTTTAATCTCCTTTAATGTCTCCAGCCCATCCTTGTTTGGCATTGTAATATCCATGAATACAAGGTCCGGTCTTTCGGCAGTATAAATCTCTACAGCTTTTGCGCCGTCCTCTGCTTCGATAAGATCCGTATAGCCTGCCTGTGTTAACGTAGTCTTTAACATCATTCTCATAAACGCTGCATCATCTACTAATAGAATTTTCGCCATTTTCTTTTACCTCACTTTTTATTCTCATTGTAATTTATATACTCAGACAATCCTTAGGATTGATCTGGTAATAGTGCTGCCACATCAATTTCATTTGGTTTCAGTATACGATTTTCAATCTTAACCGCAACATTCTTATTATGTACGCCAAGCTGGCCGTTGAACCAAGGCTGTCCCTCTACATACAGAGAAATCAGCGAATTCTGCGGCTTATTCAAGTCAATAACATCTCCTACATGTAAGTTGTAGACGTCATCCAGACTAAGCTGCGCAACGCCAAGCTGTGCCATAACATCCATCTTGGATTCTCTGATACTCTCCAGAATATCGTCCCGGTTGCTCCGAAGCATCTGTCCTGTCTTGTTCGCCAGGTGCTTCGTCTTATCAATAATTTCAAATATATTGCTCAGCAATGTTCCAGGAATACATATATTCATGGCTCCTTCAATTTCTCCCATCTGAATTCTCAGCATGACAATAACAACCGTCTCGTCTACGCTGATCCCCTGAAACATGCTCGGGTTCTCCTCTATACGGTCAAACTCTGCTGTCATCTCAGTATAGTTTGCCCAGACATCCCCTGTAATCGTTACCAGATACCGGATGATCTTTGCATACAAATCCAATTCAAGATCCGTATAGGTATAAGACATATCTACCGACATATCCGTTCCCATTCCTCCAAGCATTCGGTCTATCATGCCCCCCATAAGGGTGGGCGCAATATGAAACACCATAGGAGGATTCGAAGAATGATCTAAAAGCTCTACGTTCGCAAGGGTGATAACGTCTGTCTCATTTAATGCATTGCCGAATTCATAGTATCTCTGCTCCTCGACTCCTACAACCTCCACCTCACTTGCCACCCGGAATAGTCCGTTAATGTGTGAGGCTGCAATCCTGGAATAGTTGTCATATATGCTCTGAAGCATCTTAAGCTTATCCTTTGTATATTTCTTTGGACTAAAGAAGTCATACTTCCGATACTCTTTTTCCTCTTTCTTCGGCTCTTCGGGGGCACTGCTCTGTGTATCTCCTCCATTTTGCATTGAATTCAGCAGAGCGTCTATCTGACTCTGTGATAATACATCTGCCATTCTAAACTCCCACTTTCATTTCTTTCTTAACGGCCCATATCCTCATAGTATTGTTCAAGACTCTGCTCTACGGAATCGGACTTCGTAATCAATAACTCAACTCTTCGGTTTTTCGAGCGGTTTTCCTCTGTATCGAACGGAGCAATAGGGCGGAACTGCCCGTATCCAATCGACACAATATGTTCTGGCGGAACCTTTGACCGTGTCTGAATAAAGGCTGCAACCCTCGCAGCACGCTCTGCCGAAAGTACACGGTCACCCACAGGCTCATTCACCTCATTCGGATCAGCCTGGGTCGTATGTCCCAACACTTGAATTTCCTTTACGCTGGTGCTGACAGCTGCGATGATAGAAGAAAACTGCTTTAAAATCTTCGCACCACCTGATTTTATAATGGAGCTGTCCCCATCGAAGAACACATTATCACGGAAGGTGATAAATGTATATCCGTCTCCCTTAAACAGTTCTACCTCTCCATCAAGCCCTGCCTGTTCTACTGCTTCCTTCAGACTGTCATATAATTCGTCAAATTCATCTATCTTTTGCAGATTGTTATCCAGGCCTCCGGGAATCTCTTCTACTCCGTCAACATTCGGATCTGCTGCAATCTGCGAGATTTCTCTCGCATCTGGATTAAAGCTTTTGACAATCTGAACCCATTTTGCCTGATCCACAGTAGAAATGGAATAAAGAAGCACAAAGAAACACAACAGCAATGTTACAAGGTCGCCATATGTGTCCATCCAGTTTGCGCCGCCACCGCCACCGGAATCTTTCTTTCTCTTACCCATATTTTACTCCTCTTTTTCTTTTTTCCCGCCTGATTCCTGGTTAAGAATCTTACCACGCTCTTTTTGGGAAACGTATGTAACAAGCTTTTCTTTCAGGAACTTCGGATTGTCTCCTGCCTGAATGGCCAAAATACCTTCTATCATAACCTGTTTATAAAGTAACTCGTCTTCATTTCTAATCTTAAGCTTATTGGCAATCGGTGAAAATAGCATATGTGCTAGTATACAGCCATAAAATGTCGTGATAAGTGCTGTTGCCATGGCAGGACCCAGATCTCCGGCGCCGCCTTCTTCGATATTCATAGCCTTTAACATGTTAACCAGTCCGACAAGAGTTCCGATCATACCAAACGCCGGCGCAACAGCCGAACCCTTCTCGTAAAATCCAATCCCCGCTCCGTGTCTGTCAGACATGGCGTCTATCTCATTCTCAAGGAGGGACCGTACCTCCTCAGGCTCGGTTGCATCCACAATGAGCATAATCGCCGACTTGAAAAATGGATCCTCTATCTCATTCGCTTTCTCTTCCAGGGCAAGCAGACCATTCTTCCTTGCAAGCTGCGCCATCTCTTCTAATGTATCTACAAGTGCGCCGATATTATACTTATTTCCCTGGATGATCATCTTAAAATGCTTCGGTACGGTCTTCAGCATACTGAGCGGATAACTTGAAATCAATGCTGATATAGTACCGCCAAGTACGATCGCAACACTCTGGGGATCCCAGAAATTGCCCAAAAACGCAGGCTTAATACCGACAAATACAATCAGTACAATTCCTATCAATAAACCTAAAATTGTTGTAATATCCATGTTATCTTCACCGTCCTAATCTCTTATCTATTCTGCGTGGTAACAATGGATCTTACCATTGTACTCTATCGTCTTCTCTATAATCTCTTCTGCACTTTCCTTTACCAGGTAGAATTTGCCGTTCATCATTACAACCTTGGACTCGGGGATGAGTTCAACAGCTTCGATCTGGCTGGAATTAAGTAAAACTTGTTGATTATTGAGCTTCGTCAGCACTATCATAACACACTTCCTTTTACATTTCAAATGCAACTATAAATTTGTTGGGTTCCGGGGTGTGGAGGGAGGACGCAGCTTCGTGCAGAACTCTGTCCCACGCAGACGAACCAACATTCCGATGAACTAACTGCTAACTTCGGCTAAGGCGTTCGGGAGTACCCTCACGCCTAAGTCTCCGTAAGCAGTGGATTTCATCTCCATTAAGGACGGTCCTTTATGTCTGCTTAGGGACAGGGTTCTGCACGAAGCTGCTGTTTGCCGGCTGCCCGGTACGGCAACATATTCCGCGGGGCGGGCGTTGCTGGTTCTTTTATGGCTGCCCGGTACGGTAATGTATTCCGTGGGGCGGCGCTGCCGGTTCTTTTATGGCTGCCCGGAAGGGGAACTTATTCTGTGGGAGCGGGCGCTGGCGGTTTGGGTTTGCCGGACGCCCGTTTTCCCGTGGGTTGCATTGTATGTGGTTTTTATTTCTTGCGTTGGTTTTTGTAACTGGTTTGATAAATAGTTTTTACAGTCTGCTAAGTAAATCGCAGTTCTGCTGAATAGTTACTAGTTACTGGTTACATTATCTCTTCATGTTTACCAGCTCTGAGAGCATCTCGTCGGTGACGGTGATGATCTTGGAGTTGGCCTGGAATCCTCTCTGACAGGTGATCATGTTGGAGAATTCGTTTGCAAGGTCTACGTTTGCCATCTCCAGGTAGCCGCCGAGGATCTTGCCGGACGGGCCTCCGTTTGGCTTCATCGCTTCTACGTCTCCGGCGTTGGCGCCTGGAGTGTAGTAATAGCCGCTGGTTTTCTCAAGGCCGTTCGGGTTCTCTACGGTTACGAGGGCAATCTGTGCGATTGCTATGGTCCTGTTCTGTTTGTCAACGCCGATGATGGTTCCGTCCTCGTTGATCTTGTAGCTCTGGATCTCGTAGGGTTGGTTTGTGTCCGGGTCGTTTGGTATCTTGATAGCGGACAGGTCGTTCTCATATTTTGCCGGAACGCTGGGAACCCAGGATGCTCCTGCGATTCTCTGGGTTGCTGCTGTAGCGCCAAAGGTGTTTGTTGCCAGACTAGAGACTGCGTTGTCATTGTTTCCTGTTGCTTTGGCTTCTATCTTGATGTTGATCCTTCCGCTTGTGCCGTTTGTCATCGTCTCATTAACGCCTTCAAAACTAAAATTATAAGCCTGAAGGTTCGTATCAGCGCCTGCTACTCTGATCCATTGTTCGAATACATCTTTATAATCTGTGTCACGGCTGTTTGGGCCAAGTTCGAGACTTGTTTCAACTCTTACACCACCGATCGTAACAACATTCAGGCCGTTTGTTCCAGTTCCTGCACTGTATGATATCGTTGCTCCTTCTGCGAGGTAAGTACTTTTTGCTGCCGGGATTTCGGGGATTCCGGTTCCTTCGGTTACGGCGTAGCCGTATACGTAGCTTCTCTGGTCATCTACCAGGTATCCGTTGTTGTCTACGCGGAAGATTCCTACACGGGACAGGTTCAGGCCGGAATCTGCCACGTTTGTGAAAGTTCCGTTTACCAGATTACCTACCAGGAAAAAGCCTGTTCCGTCAATCATACAGTCCAGTGGGTTGGAGGATGGCGACGGCGCTCCGGTTCCAAATTCGTTGGTGATGGAGGATAGCTGGGAACCGTATCCTACCTGGGAAGCGTTACGTCCGCCGGCTCCGCCTGATAATACATCTCCGCCCGAACCATTGATTGAGTTTGCATACATAGAATCCTGGAAGTTAAAGCTATAGGATTTAAAGCCCCATGTATTTACATTTGCAATGTTGTTACCTATTACATCCATCTTTGACTGGTGTGTTTTCAGTCCTGCGACTGCTGCAACCATTGATCTGACCATATTTCATTACTCCCTTTCTTTTTTCTTCTGCTGTCCTTGTGTCTGTAAGTCATGCAGACACGAAAACCTCCATGAAATGGTCCGGCTTATATTAAGACAGCGCTGTCAATGTTTGTAAAAATGTTGTCTTTCATCTCTGCTCCTGACATAGTCGTTATGACTACGTTATTCGGAACATTTACAATAAATGCACCGCTCTTGCCGATTACAACTACATCTTTTGCTCCCTTTGCCTGTGCCTTTTGCACTGCCTGATTCAGGTCGCTTAGCAGAGTGTCTGTCATCTCTATTCCCCTCTCCTGTACCCTGAGTGCCGCATGCTTCGAAAACTGAACGGAACTGGGCTTATTTACCTCTTGCCGTAGAAGTTCTGCAAATTGGACATGATTGTCTGTGCTCCCTCCTGCCGGCAGGCCTGCCTGTGCATGCTGCAGTCTTAAGGAACTGGCGCTTGTAATTTGATTCACTCTACTCATCATTCAACACCGACCTTTTTATATCGTTCTGGTTTTTGTTGTATCGTTTTTCTCTGTATCCTCTGATGTAGTGGTGTCCTCTTCCTTCTTCTCCTCCGGAACGTCGCCGACAGCCATAACCTGTGACAGATCGTATTTCTTTCCGTTTACATATACAGAAGTTGCGCCTGTAAGGTCTACTCCTGTTACGGTTCCTTTCACCTTTTCCTTTACTTTTGTCTCTCCTGTCTCTTCATCCTTCTCCATAATTGCGACTGTAACCTCTTTTCCAAGAAGACCTGTGGAATAAGTTGTCAGTGTTACGGTTGAGAGGTTGTTCGTTACAGTTGAAAAGTTAGCGATAGCCTCTGATAATTTTGTCATGGAGCTTAGGGATGACATCTGAACCATCTGGTTCATCATCTCGCTGTTATCCATCGGATTCGTCATATCCTGATACTGGAGCTGTGCTGCCATGAGCTTCCAGTAATCGTCCGTTGTCAGACCATTATCTGATGTAGCTCCTGCCTGTGTTGTCAGTAATTCGTTATAGGCAAATGCCGAATCGCTTTTGAAAGCGGTTGATTCTACTGCCATTTCTTTTTTGTCCCCTTTCTCTTTTTTAGCCCGTCAGTCCGAGCCTTAGCTTCTGCAGGAACTGGTCTGCATCTTCTGCACTTGTTTCCTGTCTGTTGTCTTTCTGCTGCTCATTATCCGGATTCTGGCCGTTTTTCTGATTTTCATCTCTCTGCTGGTTCAGATAATCATTTTCCTGCTTATCCACAATAATCGTTGTTGTACCGCCGAGATTCTTTTCAATTACCTGGCCGATCTCTCCGGCATTGCGTCCCAGTACGTCAAGCGCTCTCTTCTCGGTACAGAAGATTGAAACCGTTGCCTGGCCTTCCTGATACAGAATCTTTACTGCGATCTTTCCAAGGTTTGCAGGCTCAATATGTATCTCGAATTCCTGCACGCCTTCTGACATCTTCGCAAGAAGCTGGTCTGTCACTTTCTCCGGAAGCGCCTCTGGCTGGGGTACATACATCCTTACCGGCTCCTGGGGCTTTGCTGTCTGAACCTCTGTCTGCGTCTGGGCTGCCTGCGTCTGGGCTGCCTGCGTCTGGACTGCCTGCTCCGCCGGGTGTCCGCCGCTCTGTGTATGATTCTGTTCCTCTGCACCTGATGAATTGTTGTTTCTTTCAGGAGCTTTTGTCTCTGTGACTGTGCTGATGATCTCTGCTGCGGGCTGATCTGTTTTCTCTGGCGTCACGTCTTGAACCGGGGTCTGTGGCTGTGCTGTCTCTGTGAAAAGCTGGGACTGTTGTATTCCGGCTGCTTCCTGGATCTGGGGAACCGCTGCATCTGCCGCAGTCTCCAGAAGACCCTCTGTCTGAACTACTGGCGTCAGTATCTCTTCCTGAACCTGCGGCTCAGCCTGAATGACCTCCGGACGCATATTCAGATTCATCTGGTAGGCAGCAAGAAGCCCTTCTGTCTGTGTGGTCTTCTCCTGTACAGGTTCTTCCTCTGCCGCATCCTTTGTGCTGTTTGCGGTATCTTTTGTGGTCTTGTCGTCCTTCGTCTCTGCAGGCTTTTCCGGCTTATCCTCTGCTTTGGTATCTTCTTTAGACACTTCTTTGCTGTCTGTCTGCTGTTCCTGGCCTTGCAGCAGCTTTCTAAAATCATCCGTTACTGGCTTCACACTGCTGTCTGACTTTGACACGCTGTCTGAACGATACCCTGTGTTCGCCATCTTTACGCTTATTTTGTCCACCTTGATCTCCTCCTTTCCTTTCATGATTTTATAGTAATCTGCTTTCGCAGTATTACCCTTTGACGGTACTGCTCTCTCCTACATGCCGAGCCTTACCATGGCGCTTTTTGTGGTTACAAATTCCTCAATAAATCTTTCCTCTTCTTTTTGGACTTCTTTATCGTATTCTTCTCTCTTTTTTTCTTTTAACTTATCCAGAGTAGAAGTCTCCTTCTTTGCCTCTACCACTTCATTTCTCTTGGCTTCCTCTCTAAGCTTCAGCTTTTCAAGCTGATCCTGCTTAATCCGGATCTTGACTCCCAGAGCCTCCAGATAATTTTCATATGTATGTATCTCGCTGATTTTTATACCATTTAGTTTATTCTTTCTGAACTCAGCCGTGCAGTCACGGTGAAGCTGTTCCAGCTCCTCAATAGCCCGCTCACATTCTCTTACCTTCATCAGTATTCTTGCATGTTCTGCCTTGAGTCCGTCCAGCACTTGTTCTTTATAATCAAGCACCTTGTCAAGCGGAAAAAAGAATTTCTTCATCGCAGTATCCTCTTCATAATCTCTAGAGATTCTTCGTAAGAATAGCTTTCATCTATCTTCTGCATCAGGAATTCGTTGACCTGGTCAATCTTGGATATGGCTCCGTCCAGTTTTGGATTCGTTCCTGATTTGTATGCGCCGATTGATATCAGATCTTCGTTCTTTGAATATATGCTTAAGATATCCCGCATCTTTGCGGCGGCAGCCTTATGCTCATCTGACACAATATTTGCCATCAGACGGGAGATGCTGGCATTTACATCAATTGCCGGAAAATGATTTTCATTCGCAAGCTTTCTAGTTAGTACAATATGACCATCCAAGATACCACGGACAGTATCTGCAATCGGCTCATTCGTATCATCTCCCTCTACCAGTACCGTATAGACGCCGGTAATGGAACCCTTTTCAAAATTCCCGCTCCGCTCCAGAAGCTTCGGAAACTCAGCATATATAGATGGCGTATATCCTCTCGCAACAGGCGGCTCTCCCGTTGCAAGCCCGATTTCACGCTGCGCCATTGCAAATCTTGTAAGGGAATCCATCATAAGGAGGACATCCTTACCCTGATCCTTAAAATATTCCGCGATTGTCGTTGCAACGAGCGGACATTTCATTCGCAGCATTGCAGGCTGGTCAGATGTTGCCACCACTAAAACGCTCCTTTTCAGACCCTCAGGCCCCAGATCCTTCTGGACAAATTCCAAAACCTCACGGCCACGCTCTCCTACCAGGGCAATAACATTAATATCCGCCTTTACGTTCTTAGCAATCATTCCAAGCAGTGTACTCTTTCCAACGCCACTTCCTGCAAAGATTCCAATACGCTGTCCTTTTCCGATTGTATTCAGCCCGTCAATCGCTTTTACCCCGAATTCCAGTGTATCTGTAATCGGGGGACGCTTTAACGGATTAATATATGTGTTCTCTACATAATAATATCTTGGTGATGGAAACGGTCCCAAATCGTCCATGGGATTGCCTGTGGCGTCTATAATACGCCCCCGGAGAAACTCTCCTACCGGTATCTTCAGACGCCGCTTTGTGTTTCTCACGAAGCTTCCCGCTGCAACGCCGCTGATATTTTCATATGCCATGAGCTGCATACGGTCTCCGCGGAAGCCTACTACCTCCACCGGAATCTGCCGGTGCTTCTCCTCATTATAGATCATGGCAATATCGCCTATACTGGCGCGGTTTCCGGAAGACTCCATAGCCATGCCGACGACATTCTCAATTTTCCCTATATAGCTTACTGTCTCTGACTTCTGAATTAATTCAGGCAGCTTTGAAAACATACTCCCCACCTCGTTACTATGATCGTAACTGCTCAGTACCTTCGCAGTTACATGCAAAAATCCATATAAAATTGCCTTTGGCAATGGGATTTTTGCACTCCTGAATCACTTTCTTACAGTCAGCGCAGTAAATGCGCAGACCTGCTGAATAGTTACCTATGATCTTACATTATTCAGTATATCCTTGATGTTTTCTAACTGTGTGCCGACACTGGCGTCAATAATCTCATCCGGAAGTTCAATAATGCAGGTACCGTCCTCCCCGTTATCCATCGTGATTATCTTAATATTATCAGACAGTTTTGACATTGCCTCCAAAAACTCCGTATCCACCTCCATGGATACTCCTGTGTCCGCTTTTGTTACATATATTTTCGCCCACTGCTTTTTTCTGATCTTATCTGTGGCTGCAAGGATCATCCGTTTCACAATATCTCCGCTGGACTTCAGACTGGTCTGTACAATCTTTTCAGCCACCGCCAGGGATATCCTCTTAAGGTCATCTACATACTGCTCCAGAAGCTTCGTCTTCTCAACGGACACATCATTAATAACCTCCGTAATGTCTGCCCTAAGCTTTGCAAGCTCCTGGTCAAGAAGTCTTCTTTGCTCCTCATATGCCTCTCTGAGACCATCGTCATGCCCCAATTCTTTCCCCTCATCATATCCTTTCTCACGGAGAAGATCCGCCTGTTCGCGTGCCTCTGATATGATCTGGGCCGCCTTTTTTCTTGCCTCTTCCAGTATCTCATTCTCAGCAGCCGTAATCTCATCCCTGATGCGTTCTTCGTCCTCTTCTTCCCCGTCGGCATCTTCCGTCTCTTCGTCCGGCTCTTCCGCCTCTGCATCTTCATTCAGCATAAATCCCGCGAAGAAGTCAAAGGGTTTGATATCCTCTTTCTCCTTCGCCGGACCCTTCACAATCCTAGGCAATGATTTCATCCTTTCCGCTCTTAACTATGATCAGTTCTCCCGCTTCCTCAAGCCGTCTGATTACGCCTACGATGCGGCTCTGAGCCTCTTCAACATCCCTCAGACGTACGTTAACCGTAACCTCAAGATCGGACTCAATACTCTCAGCCATACGACTGGATACATTTGCGAAGATAAGCTCTTTGATGTTATCATCAGATCCCTTAAGTGCGTATACAATATCCTTAACATCACATTCACGGATAAATCTCTGAATAGATCTGTTGTCCATAGAGACAATATCCTCGAATACGAACATCTTCTTGCGGATGTTTTCTGCAAGCTCTTCGTTCTCTTTGCCAAGCTCATCAAAGATGTACTTCTCATTGGTTCTATCCATATGATTCATAACATCTGCTATGTAATCGATACCGCCAATCTTCGTAAAGTCTTGTGTTGTAAGAATTGATTCGAATCTTTTCTTAAGAGAGGTCTCCACTACCCTGATCGCATCAGGAGATGCACTCTCCATCCTTGCGATTGCCTCTACTACCCTGATCCGCTTATCCTTCGGAAGCTCACTAATCACTGCAGATGCCTGATCTGCATCTGCATAGGATAATACCAGGGCAATTGTCTGTGCTCTTTCGTGCTGCAGGAAAGAGATCAGATTCTTCACATTACTCTTTCTGACAAATTCAAACGGACGTACCTTCATGGACTTGGACAGCTTCTCAAGAAGTGTCTGCGCCGTACTCTCGCCAAATGCCTTTTCAAGTACGGCACGTGCATACTCCATGCCGCCGTCTGTCACAACCTTCTGCGTCAGACAAGTCTTATAGAATTCATCCAGGACAGCCTCCATCTGTTCCGGAGTAATATGTCCCAGCTTCGCTACTTCAATTGTTAATTTTTCAATGTCACTCTCACTCAGATGCTTATAAATCTTAGACGCTTTATCAGCTCCAAGCGAAACAATGACTGCCGCCGCTCTCTGCTCGGGTGAAAGTTTATTCTCCGCTTCCATCTCCACCGCCTCCATTCAGCCAGTTTTTCAGCAACTGTGCAGCTATCTCCGGATTCTGCTCTGCAAATTCGCGGACGCTTCTCTTCAGTTCCATGCCTCTGTCGTTCTTGATCTCCTGCAGTTCCTTGTTGAGATCGAAGACTTCCTCTTCTCCGGTATCCAGATCTCCCAGGAGTCCTTCCACAGCGCCTTCTTCCATCGCAGCCTCTTCCGCTGCTGCAAGCTCTTCCGCTTCTTCCTCTGCCCTGCGCCTGCGCCTTATAAGCAGGAAGATAAGAAGTGCAAGCAAAAGCACAAGGAGAGCTGCCGCTACAATGAATACCCAAAGCGGAACGGATTCGATGAATCTTACAAAGCCGTTCTTTGTCTCCCCCTCATCATCAGAGCCTTCGCTGAACGGTGCACTTACAACCGTAATCTTCTCCCGCTGATCCGCCGCTGCAATACCTGCCGCATTTCCCACAAGGGAAAGAAGCTGACTCTCTCTCAGGCTCCCGTACCCCTCTCCGTTAATCGCAACGGATACAGTAAGGTCATCCAGTGCTCCCGGCGACACCTGCCCCTGTTCCTTAATCTGATTCACCAGGTATTCTCTGGAAACACTTTCGCTGGATGCACCTGTATTGTTATTATTGCTGTCCGTATTATATTCCGCCGTGTCCGCGTTTGTCTCTGTTCCCGCAACGCCTCCGGCTGTGTTTCCGCCTCCGGCACGTTCGGTATAGAGATCCTCCTTGCTGACAATTCCTGTCTTATCCTCTTCGTCTATCTTCTCCGGAGTATTGTAGGTAATGGTTTCGCGTACCAGATTCTCCATATTAATCTTTGCCCGTGCGGATACCTTTACATTGTCCCGCCCGTAGATCGGTCCAAGCACCTTCACCACATTATTGGAAATCTGACGTTCAATTACCCTGGCAATCTCCTCAACATCTGAGCCATTCACGGATGAACTGTTCCCGTCCGCGTCAACAGACACGTCATTTCCCTCTCCATCCAGAACGACTACCTCAGTAAGCTCCATTCCCGCAACGCTCTTTGCAACAAGTCTCTGTATACCCGCCACCTGCTCAGTTGTCGGAGAACCGCCTCCCTCCATAGTCACAAATACCGAGGCGCTGGGGCCTTCTCCCTCGTCATCGCTCAGTACATATTTGCTCTCTTCGCCCAGGGCGATTGTTACTTTTGCATCCTTTACGCCCTCAAAGCATCTGATCGTAGCTCCGATACGATCCTGCAGTTCATACAGCTTATACGTATTCTTGTCAGAATCCGTAGTCATCATGCCTGCATTATCCTTGAAGGTGTCATATGTAAATCCATTCTTCGGATAGCCTTCCTGAACAAGCGCCGCCTTCGTCTGGTCCAGCACATCCTTCTTCACCAGAATCTCCGAATCACCGTCATACTTAAAGTCAACGCCGTCCTCCTGCAGCTTCTGGGTAATCTGCTGTGCCTCCTCCTGTCCAAGCCCGGTAAAAAGAGTCTCGTAAGGCTGATTGTTTAAAATAAGCGCTATGATGACAGCTCCGACGATCAATGCTGCTACGCCGATAATGATTATCTTCTTAGTCCTGCTGTTTAGCTTTTCAACTAATTCTTTTAATTGATCGATTCTCTCTTTCATTATTCAAAACTCTCTTATCTCTTTTTGGTTTTTTGTGCCGCAATAACTTCCGCCTAAAGGCGAAGAAATATCAGTTCATAAGTCCTCTTATGAACTGATACGCATAATCTCATTATAAGATTGCAGCGCCTGTGATCTGAGAGCTATCAGCAAATCTGCCGCAAGCTGCGCCTGATTAGATGCAATCATAACCGTATGCGGATCTTCTATCTGTCCCGTCGCCAGACGGTACTGTTCCTTAACCAAGGTATCCTCTGTTGTCCTCACGTTTCCGATCGCCTCTTCAAATATTCCCTTGAATGTGGATATCCCTTCCTGTCCCTTAACCTGGGTGCTCTTCTGTGCGTCTCCGTTTAAGGTGATCGGCTGAATCGCGGTAAAGCTCATAGGCTCAATGGGTGTAATGAACTTCTCTTCCATAATTATGCATCAATCCTTTCTCTACTGTCCTTTAATTGCCGACTGATATCTCTTGATATCATTGGTCACTGACTGCAGAAGGTAATTATAATGAAGCCATGTTCTGGTCATCTCCGTCTCTTCCACATCCGCATTCACATTATTCTCATCCACTCTTGCCGTGTCATCTCTTGTATAAACCGTATACCCCGCTCCCTCTATGGCCTCTCTCATCTTCGCACTGCTCTTCGTCTCATCCGCAGCAATCAGACGTTTTCTGAAAGCCTCTTCGAAGCTCACCTGTTTTCTCTTGTATCCCGGAGTATCAATATTCGCCAGATTATCCGAAAGCGCCTCCTGCTTTTTCCACAGGCAGTCTAATGACTTCTGTGCCATTGAAATCGTATTACCAAATATCATGTCTGTCACATCCTTATTGTTATATATACTTGCAGTTCTTAAGGGTTTTTACCAAATACATCATTTTTTTACACAATGTACCATCCATTATCATACACCTAATAGAAAAAAAAGTCTATAGTTTTTCATCATTTCCATGAATATTCTCAATTAACAGTTACAGGAAATATCTTTCCTCTTCGTCTTCCTGTTCCTTTTCAGAGCCACCCGAGACCTGAAGCGACTGTCCAAGGTCATTCATCCGCTCCACCATCTTAAGCTGGATCTGTGCCATATAATACTGTGACATCACATCCGAAACGCTCATCCCTCCGGTTCCCTTCTCTGTGCTGTCAGACACATAAGACATCCCCTGCTGCTCCCCGGCCGTCTGCACCGTCTTTCCCGTCGTAAGATCTGTCCCCATATACCCCATGATTCTGTCTATGTAATTGATCGTCTCTGTAAATGGAGGAACGCCCCCGTACTTCGCCACGTTGCCGCTGCCTGCATTATACGCCGCAAGGGCAAGCTCCACATCGCCGTCATACTCCTTAAGCTTTTCCGCAATATATTTTGCCCCTCCCATAATATTACTTCTGGCGTCAAATGGATTATCCACTCCCAGATAGCGGGCAGTTGCCGGCATAAGCTGCATCACCCCCTGTGCCCCCACAGCAGACACTGCATTGGCATTAAAACCGGACTCCGCCTTTCCTACAGCCTTAAGAAGCTGCACCGGCACGCCGTAAAGCTTTGCCGCTTCCTCAAAAATGGAATCCATACTCTCCGGCACGCCTGTTACTCCTGCCGTATCCTTAAATGTATCCACAAAGCTTTTGCTGCCGGACGCTTTACTGCCCCTGGGACTTCCGTTTGTCCTGAGCCCGTTTGCGGTACTTTCTCCCTGAATACTCCGGTCCGGGTTCAGAAGATAATTCATATAATTATACAAATTCTCATATACTGCATAATTGCCTGTCATAGCCATCATCTCCTAACTTTCCTTATTATATATCTACAGTTCAAATATCCGCCCCTCGCTGAAAGCGACTTTAAAATAGGCCGGATGTATTGCTTAGTAATTCTTTAACACTTATCTCATATATAGCATGTATAGTACAAGAAGTGTAAATTATGCAAATATATATCATTATGCCATTTTTCTTTTCTCTTGAAAAGAGCTTTTCGTAATTTTTTGAATTTTTTTAGAAAATTCGACATCTATATATTTACAATCCATAAAATGAGGTATAAAATATAACTTACATGGGAGTACGCCACAATCCAAACGTACACAGGAGGTGACAGACACTTTTTCACCTCCATCAATATTATGATACAAGCGTCCCAAGGTCATGCGTTTCATGCTTGCATGAAAAAGCATGACCTTGGGACGCGAAAAAACACCGAAAAGCATCCATTTTTCGTAAAAAAATGAGCGGATTTGAGGTGTTTTAGGATTGTTGGAGTGCGTAAGCACGGAACAATCCGTGTATCAGAAGTGTCAAAATACCTTTTGACGCTTACATCATATTATACTGGGAGGGATTAAAAAGTGTTAAAAAATTTAAAAGTAAGAAGTAAGCTATTTTTTTCATTCAGCATTGTGATACTCTTTTATATTATTGCAATCATAGCGTCTTCGATCGGACTGGGAAGCGTCTTCGGCGGGCTGGAAAACTTTTATAAGGTTCCATACCCGATGGTAAAGTACGCATTGCAGGCTCAATCCACAACAAGGCAGGTTCAGCTGACCGTATTCCGCGCCAGTGCTGCAGGCGATGACTCAGCGATCCAGTCCTATCTGTCCGAGATAGATCAGGGGGTCACACAGCTGAGCAGCGCCCTTGATTCCCTGGCGGAATGTTATGAAGGAGATGCTGCTCTTCTGCAGTCCATGCAGGCTGCCGCACAGGACACAAGTACAGCACGGTCTAAAACGATCGAGTGTCTGGAGAATAATGATCTGGAAGGCGCAGTTGAACTGACAACCGGCGAATATGCCGAAGCATCCGCCAATATGCAGAGCAGACTTCAGGAAATTATCGAAAATGCACAGGCAAAGGCTGATGAATATTACACCAGCGGTTCCACTACAAAAAAATATTGTAACTATATCCTCTATGGACTGGCAGTTGTCAGCGTGATACTGACCCTTTTCCTTTCCATCAGCATTATCCGGGGAATCACATATCCGATTGCCGAGATTGAACATGCCGTAGTAGCAATGGCCAAGGGCGATATGCACTCAGAGGTTACATACCAGTCCAAAGATGAACTCGGTGTACTTGCCGAGAACCTCCGTTTTGTGTTAAAGACCTTGTCCGAATACATCTCTCATATCTGTTCCAGACTGGACTCACTGGCAGACGGCGATCTGTCTGTAGAGATGGATATGGATTATCTTGGGGAATTTGCTTCGATCAAGAACTCTGGAAATAAGATTATTCATTCCCTGAACGATACGCTTGGACAGATTCATGTAGCTGCCGACCAGGTATCAAGCGGTTCAGACCAGGTATCAAGCGGCGCGCAGGCATTAAGCCAGGGCGCAACTGAGCAGGCAAGCTCTGTAGAAGAATTAGTTGCCACATTAAGCACCCTGTCTGAGCAGGTAAATCAGACTGCTGCTAATTCACGGGATGTAAATAACCTGATACTTGAAACAGCGGGCGAGGTCAATAACAGCAATTCCAAGATGGAAGCCATGATGACTGCCATGACTAAGATTAACGAATGCTCAAGCGAGATTGAAAAGATCATTAAGACAATTGAAGACATTGCATTCCAGACCAATATTCTTGCACTGAATGCGGCTGTCGAGGCTGCACGCGCGGGTGAATCCGGCAAGGGCTTCGCAGTTGTGGCTGATGAGGTGAGAACGCTGGCTTCAAGAAGCGCAGAGGCTGCCAAGGATACTACTGTACTGATCAGCAATTCTCTTACCGCAGTTGCAGAAGGAAACGAGATTGCAGCAGACACACAGAAGTCCCTGTTAAATGTTGTAACAAGTGCACAGCAGATTGAGACCAACATGGCACAGATTACAGAAGCCTCAGACATGCAGGCAGAAGGACTTCAGCAGGTTACTCTGGGAATCGACCAGATCTCCTCTGTTATCCAGACAAACTCCGCAACCGCACAGCAGAGCGCTGCTGCCAGCGAAGAGCTTTTCAGCCAGTCTACACTGCTTAAGAACCTGGTAAACCGTTTTCATCTGAAAGGGATGTCGTCTTCAGCATTTACAGCTCCGTCCTCTGACCCGGCACCTGTAGTATCTGGCTCAAGCACGGATTACAGCCGCAGCACCGCATCCTCTTCGCAGAGCTACACTGACAGCAGTTCACCGATCTATTCTACAGTCGGAGAAGTAGACCTGTCCCTTGCGGACAGCAGCCCGGTACCGGAAGAAAAGGCATCCTATACACCGGCGCCTACCGTACCGTTTGTAAACAACAATGACAAATACTAAACCTTATTGTTTACGGTGCAGGCAGTAACATAGCAACTACTAATAAAAAAGAGAGTTTCGTTTACGAAACTCTCTTTTTATAGTCAAATGCCCCACAGCAGACTACGGGGCATGAAATTTGTTATACGCACCAAGCCGCTGGGTATTTGACTCTCTCGGCCGTCTCAAATATCCATGCAAGCATGGCTACTTGGCTTGTTGATTCGCGGGAATAAATGCAATATCAGTACAACACCAGCGGCGGTTCCACTGTAAGCCTGGGCCTTCCTCCGCGCAGCCCCTCAATGAGCACCATATTAGGCTCTTTATCCACATAGGGATGCACAAAGCGGATCCTCTTCGGCTCAATCTTATGTTCACACATCTTCATAAAGATCTCCGGCAGCCGGAAGGGTCTGTGAATCATATAGAATCTTCCCTTCCAGTTCAGAAGCTTCTCACTCTCCCGCAGGACATCCTCCAGTGTACACATTACCTCATGCCGGGCAACATACAATGCCTCATTTTCATTTTTCAGTCCATGCTGTCCGATCATGTAAGGTGGGTTCACGGTAATAACCTCAAAGGAGGCTGCGCCAAATGTCCCTGCTGCCTCCCTGATATCTCCTGTTACAATTCTGATGCTCTCCTCAAGCCCGTTATAGACAACACTTCTTCTCGCCATGTCCGCGCTTTCCTCCTGAAGCTCCAGCCCGGTATAGATTCCGCCCTCATTTTTCGCCTCAAGAAGTATAGGCAGAATCCCGGTACCTGTTCCCAGGTCCAGCACATGCTCGCCCTTCTTCACCACTGCAAAATCAGACAGAAGCACTGCGTCTATCCCAAAGCAGAAACGCCCCGGATGCTGGATGATCTCATACCCATTGATCATAAGGTCATCCAGGCGCTCGCCCTCCAGTAATCTTATATCCTTATTCATCATCCAGCTTCGATGCTCCGTTCTTCTCTTCCAACGCTTTCAGCTCTGCCATCTCTTCCCTGGTCAGCTTAACATCCTTTTTCTTCCTCTTTGGCCTGAAGCGGAGTTCACTCGCCTTGTATTCCCGTATCTCCTTCTCGTCATTGTCCAGCGTTACGATCACCTTCACAAGCTGGCGGAGTACATTCACAGACTGCACATCTCCCTTAAGCCCCTCAGGGGTAGTCACACGGTCTCCGTTCCCGGGAAGGCGGCTGTTAAGCTGCTCATATGTCTCTTCCTCATTAGTCAGACAGCACATCAGGCGTCCGCACACGCCAGAGATCTTCGTCGGATTCAGAGACAGATTCTGTTCCTTTGCCATCTTAATGGAAACCGGTGCAAATTCAGCAAGATACGTATGGCAGCACAGTGAGCGCCCGCAGATTCCAATACCGCCGCGGATCTTCGTCTCATCCCGCACCCCGATCTGCCGCAGCTCAATTCTAGTACGGAACACACTTGCCAGATCCTTCACAAGCTCCCGGAAATCAATCCGTCCATCCGCCGTAAAATAAAACAGCACCTTATTATTATCAAATGTATACTCTGCATTAATCAGCTTCATCTCAAGCCCATGCTTCCGGATCTTCTCCAGACAGATCGCAAAGGCTTCCTTCTCCTTCTCCCTGTTTCTGGCTTCCTTATTCTTATCCTCCTCAGTCGCAATCCGGATAACCGGCTTTAGAGGCTGGGTAATACGGGAATCCTCCACTTCCTTCGGTCCAGTCACTACGGAACCAAACTCCACTCCTCTGGCCGTCTCCACAATTACCTTGTCGCCGTTCTTTACTTTATGTCTGCCCGGCGCAAAAAAATAAATCTTCCCCGCCGGGCGGAATCTTACTCCTATTACTCTTACCATTGCCTAATTCTCCTTTATCGTCAAGAACAAAAGCTCCATCACCAGCTCAAAATTCACGTTGGCCCGAAGCCTTGCCTTCGCCTTTTCCAAACTCTCAAGAATCAATCCGATTCCTTCATAAGAACTCCTTCTTGCCTGTTCCTTCATATAATGCATCTGATCCTTCAGGACAACCCTCTCCGTATCTCTTGTCGCCTTATAGAGCAAAGCATCGCGATACCATATCATAATGATATCCAGAAAATCCGTAATTTCTAATTTGTATGCAGACACACGGTTCACTGCCTCCACGATCTCGCTGATCTCCATATCCTGAACATGCTGCAGAAGATGGAGCGCCTCCTCTCTGATCTCATTAAAATGTTCAGAATTCGCCAGCGTGATGGCTCTTCCCATATTCCCCTGTGCAAATGCCGCACAGATATCCGCCTTATAATCCGGCACCTGCAGTCTCTCCATCAGATATTTACGGATCAGGGTCTCCTTAATATTACGCAGCTTAAGCATGACACAGCGGGAATTAATCGTCGGAAGCAGCATGTCCGCATTCTCCGTCAGAAGCAGAATCACGGCATACTCCGGCGGCTCCTCTATCGTCTTTAGAAGTGCATTCTGTGCCTGTGCAGTCATCAGATCCGCCTGCGGGATGATATAGATCTTATATGGTCCGCTGTAGGGCTTGATCTGGATCGTGTTATTCACCTGTTCTCTTATATCGTCTACACCAATAGAATTCGGCTTCTCATGGGTTACTGTGATAATATCCGGGTGGTTGCCGCTTTCTGCCTGGATACACGAATGGCATTTGCTGCAGGGATCCCCATCTCTTCTTTCACACAAAAGCGTCATGGCAAAAAGCCTTGCGAGCATCTTCTTTCCTGCTCCCCTTGCGCCATTGATAATATACGCATGTGTCACCTTATCCTCCCTGGCCGCATTCTGTATATACCGTATAATGTCTTTATGTCCAACTACATCTTTAAAGCTTCCCATGTTGTATCCCCTCTACATTCTTCTTAAAGTAACTCCCGAATCACTTTCTTACAGCCAGCGCAGTAAAAACGCAGGCCTGCTGAGCAGTTACAAGTATATTCTTATCTATTGTAACATACTTTTATACCCTGTAACAATGTTTCTTTGCAAATTAATTGGGGACGGGGCATTTTTCACATCAGAAGCTCCAGTGGAGCTTCTGATGTGAAAAATGCCCCGTCCCCAATTGACTCTCATCCTATTTTTTTATCGTTACACTTTCAAATTCGTCGATAATTGACTGATCTGGCGCCTTCGTCACAAGGCTCACAATTATAATCATTGCCAGTGACACAAGGAATGCCGGAAGCAGTTCATAGATATCAAGCACTCCGCCCATCGGACGAACCATGTATTTCCAGATAAATACCATTGCTCCGCCGGAAATCATGCCTGCAAGAGCTCCCTGCAGTGTTGTACGCTTCCAGAACAGTGAGCAGATCATAACTCCTGCAAAAGCTGCTCCCATACCTGCCCATGCGAAGGATACGATACCAAATACGCTGGAATTCGGATCTCTTGCCATGAATAACGCAATAAACGCAATGACCAGAATTGTACCTCTGGCTACAAGGAGTCCCTGCTTTTCCGTCAGCTTCTTTCCCATAAAATCCTGGACAATATTCTCGGATACGCCGGACGCTGCAACGAGCATCTGGCTGTCTGCCGTAGACATGGTTGCTGCAAGGATGCCTGCAAGAATCACACCACCGAGAACTGCTGTCAGGAAGCCGTGCTGGCTCAATAGATTGGTCAGTGCAATAATAATGCGCTCGCTGTCCTCAAGCGGCTCCATTGCCCCTGCATTTACCACTGCCAGGCCTACAATGCCGATGAAGATAGCAACACCCATGGCAATTGTTACCCATACAGAAGCAACACGTCTGGAAAGCACAAGCTTATTCTCGTCCTCAATTGACATAAATCTTACGAGAATATGGGGCATACCGAAGTAACCGATTCCCCATGCCAGAAGTGATACTGCTGACAGCGCAGAATACGGAACTGCCGTTCCTGCAACCGCATCATGAATCGCGGAAAAGGAGAGATACCCGGACAGTGACTTCGCATTGTCCATAACTGCATCCATGCCGCCCGCGCTGCTCACACCAAATGTTACGATGGAAACAAGCGCAATGGACATAACGATACTTTGAATCAAATCATTCGTCGCTACAGTTGTGAATCCTCCTGCAATCGTGTAGACTACAATAATAATGGCAAACAGAATCGCACCTGTCATATAATCCAGCCCAAACAGCGAATTAAACAGCTTGCCGCATGCCGCAAACCCAGATGCTACATACGGTACGAAAAATACTACAATAATAACTGCTGAAATCGCTGTAATAATATTCCTGTCATCATGGAATCTCTTTGCAAAGAATGTAGGCACTGTAATCGCACCGATTTTCTCTGAATAACGTCTCAGTCTTCTTGACGTAAAGAGCCAGTTCAGATATGTACCTATTGCAAGACCTGCCGCAGTCCAGAATGCATCTGCAAGACCCGTAAGATATGCAACTCCCGGAAGACCCATAAGAAGCCAGCTTGACATATCGCTCGCCTCCGCACTCATGGCAACAACCAGAGCGCCCATCTTCCTTCCGCCGAGATAAAAATCCTCACTGCTGCTGTTCTTTCTCGCATTATAAGCCCCTACGCCAATCAGCAGGCACATATAAGCGAGAATCGTACACAAAATAATAACGCTGACACCACTCATAAAACACACCTCTTCTTCCTTTTTTCAAATACCTCCGGTTCCATGCTGCATCGCAGCACCAGTGCAGCACTTCTAGGAAGATGCTAAAACGTAACAGCCCAGGCTAGCCTGTCTGTTAAGAAATACTGCACTGGGACATCAATATACTGCTATTATGCTGCAATACACATCCCTTGGAGGGTTGAGTATACTATAGCACCTGGAAGAAGCCATGTCAATAAAAACATTACATTTTCTTATGTCTCCATTAGATTATCTTATTTTTCAAAACTTCCTGCGCTTCCATGCCTTATACCGTGTCTCTTCCTCTTTAAGCAGCAGTCTGAGCCCGCTTTCCTCCTTCTCCTTTAACATCCTCTCCCATACATGGGCGATAAACTAGTACAGCCTTGCGTTCCCTCTATCGTTCTGCCCATATACTACATAAAAACAAACAAAAAGGAACAACAAACTATGAAAATTGAAGAAAGAAGTGAATTGCTTGTCATCGACATTCCGCAAAAAGATTTCAAAGAGATGGCAGAGGATAATATGGACAGTCCAATGTGGGACTGGATCCGTAACACAAAGAGGGTACTGGATTATTTTTAATCCTTATCAAATTCTGTCATAATGCGTCCACATACGAACAATTTTTATCGTCCCTTGATATTCAACTTCATTAATGACAACTGACTCATTGTATACCTGATAAACTAATCTATGCTGAATATTAATTCTTCTGGAATAATATCCGCTTAAATTTCCTAATAATCCTTCATACGGTGGTAGATTTTGAAAAGGATTTTCTGCTATTAAATCCAACAATTTTTTGGCTTTTGAAGCAAGTCCCGCCCCTTTTAGCAACTTCTTGTCTTTGTCAGCCTGTTTACTAAATCTAATTATATACATTTACCATTCCTCACTTGGATCATATACCGAACAATCCTCAAGCGGCTCTTTTCCTGCTTCAACAATACTTTCTGCCATACCCGGAATAGAATTCAGGTATAATGTTTCCTGTATAGCGTTCCAATCATCCTCTGATATGAGAACACCATTTTTCCCACGATTATTCGTAATTGTGATTGGCTGACTGTTATTATTAACCTCAGATAATATTTGATATATATTTTCTCTTGCTTTTGTCACACTTATTGCAGTCATGTTACCATCTCCTTTTCTAAATTATAACGTACGCATTTACGTACGTCAATATGCAAGTTGGGGACGGGGCATTTTTAAAAATGCCCCGTCCCCAACTTGCTAATTTGCTATTTTGATGAGTGCGGACAGTCGCTGCAGCCGCAGCTACAGCCGACACAGCTTCCTGTCTTCTTCTTTTTTATCCACATGCTTCTGATCACCAGTACGACTACAATCAGCAGGATTCCCCCGACTATAGCCGTTGACAGTACACTGCTGCCTGCTGCCAGTACCATTCACATCCTCTCCTTTCTGTTATGTTAAAGTATTTCTAACTCCTTTTTTCAAACATATCCGGGTATCCCGGCTTATCCTCTTGCTCCGGCGCGTACGCTTGATATGTTCATATGGAATGTATTGCTTTCTTTATACGGTCTGAACAGAAGATATAAAAATCCGATCAATACCAGCAGAGCCGCTATTGTTCCGATGCCGAAGCCTGCTCCTGAAAATACCATTCCGAACTGGTAGATGCACAGGGAAACCAGATAGGCGAATACACACTGATATCCGATTGCGAACCAGAACCATCTGATATTGTTCATCTCACGTTTGATTGCTCCCATGGCTGCAAAGCAAGGTGCGCACAGAAGGTTAAACACAAGGAAGGAATATGCGGATAATGCCGTCATGCTTCCTGCAAGAGTCTGCCAGATCTCGTTTCCTTCTTCTGACACTTCGCCGAAGCCATACAGGATGCCAAAGGTCCCCACGACATTTTCCTTTGCTACAAGGCCTGTGATTGCTGCAACTGCAGATTTCCAGTCGCCCCATCCAAGGGGTGTGAAGATCCATGCAAATGTCTGACCAATATTGGAAAGAAGTCCGTCGCTTAAGTCTTCTACCATGCCAAATTTTCCATCCACAACACCGAAGCTTGATGTGAACCAGATGAAGATGGTTGACAGCAGAATGACTGTACCTGCCTTCTTGATGAAAGACCAGCCGCGCTCCCACATACTGCGCAGAACATTTCCTACTGTGGGAAGGTGGTACGCCGGAAGCTCCATAACAAAGGGAGCCGGATCTCCTGCGAACATCCTTGTTTTCTTTAAAATAATTCCCGAGCAGATAATCGCTGCGATTCCGATGAAATACGCGCTTGGTGCAACCCAGGATGCCCCGCCAAACAGCGCGCCTGCAATCAGCCCGATGATCGGCAGCTTCGCGCCGCAGGGGATAAAGGTGGTTGTCATGATTGTCATCTTGCGGTCACGGTCATTTTCAATGGTTCTTGATGCCATAATGCCGGGAACGCCGCAGCCTGTTCCGATAAGCATCGGGATGAAGGACTTTCCTGACAGCCCGAATTTACGGAAAATCCGGTCCATGATAAATGCTACGCGCGCCATGTATCCGCATCCTTCCAGGAATGCAAGGAAAATGAATAATACCAGCATCTGTGGCACGAATCCCAATACTGCTCCCACACCGGCTACAATACCATCAAGGATGAGTCCCTGAAGCCAGTCTGCGCAGCCAATGCTCCCCAGGAAACCTTCCACTGCAGGCGGAATAATCTCACCAAACAGGACGTCATTAGTCCAGCCTGTAACATAATCCCCAACCGTTGAGACAGAGACATAATATACAAGCCACATAACCGCCGCGAAGATTGGAAGCGCCAGCCACCGGTTTGTTACAATACGGTCAATCTTATCTGACGTTGTAAGCTTTTCCTTTGATGCTTTCGTAAGGCACTCCCCTATAATGGAACCAATGTAGCAATATCTCTCATTCGTAATAATGCTTTCGGAATCATCATCCATTTCCTTCTCAGCCTTTTGGATAATATCTTCCGCAGCAGGCACGTTTGCCATAATCTCTTTGATCCTGCTGTCGCGCTCAAAAAGTTTAATCGCATAGAAGCGCTTCTGTTCCTCCGGAATATCGCCGATCAGGTTCTGAATATCACACAGCGCCCCTTCAACCTTTGCGCCAAACTCATGCACCGGGGCAGAGCCGCTTTTTTGTCTGGCCGCCGCAACTGCCTTTGAAGCAGCTTCCCTGATGCCGTCACCCTTCAGCGCGGAGATCGATACTACCTCGCAGCCAAGCTTATCACCCAGCTTCTTTGTATCAATCATGTCGCCGGATTTCCTCACTACATCCATCATGTTCACGGCCATGACAACCGGTATCCCAAGCTCCGTAAGCTGCGTAGTAAGATAAAGGTTCCTCTCCAGATTCGTCCCGTCTACAATATTAAGAATAGCATCCGGACGCTCTGTAATCAAATAATTTCTCGCCACAACCTCCTCTAATGTATATGGCGAAAGGGAATAGATTCCAGGAAGATCCATGATGACTACCTCTTTATCCTCCTTAAGCTTCCCCTCCTTCTTCTCAACCGTAACTCCCGGCCAGTTTCCTACAAATTGGTTGGAACCCGTCAGTGCATTAAATAAGGTCGTCTTTCCGCTGTTCGGGTTTCCGGCAAGTGCAATTTTCACTCCCATTTCTACACATCCTCCTATACTTTATGCTGTAACCGTCCAGACAGGCTGACCTGTCACTTCACGGCCTGCTACTTATCCTGTGGTCTGCTAACCGTTCACACAGACCGGCCTGTCGTCTCAAGGACCGACGCTTATCCTGCGGCCTGCTGCTTATCCTACCTCTATCATCTCTGCATCTGCCTTGCGAAGTGACAGCTCATAGCCGCGGACAGTAACCTCTACCGGATCGCCAAGCGGCGCCACCTTACGGACATAAATACCTGTTCCCTTCGTGATCCCCATATCCATAATTCTCCTTTTTACGGCTCCCTCTCCGTGAAGCTTCACAACAGATACCGTCTCATCACATCTGACATCCCTTAATGTACGCATCCTCTTTTCCTCCTAAACAATCTAAACCATGATCTTGACTGCAATCCCTTTACTGACTGCAACCCTTGAATCTTTAACCTGGACAATTATGTTGCCTCCGCCCGAAGACACAACTCTCACCTGTTCGCCTGTCACGAACCCCAGATTCTCTAAAAACTTCCTCACCTCATCCTGTCCGCCGACACGTTTAATCTCACCAGTTTCACCGTTTGACAATAGCGTCAATGGCATCACAATTCCCCCTTTCCATCTGATTCTTTTAATTCATATGACCATCTCTTCCGAAGCAGGCCCATATCCTCCAAAAGCTGCACGGTTCTGTACACAGTAGCCATTCCGACCCTGCTGTCAATGCGCTTCGCAGCAAAATAAATCTCCTTGCAGGACGAATATTCATTCCCAAAGATCAGGCCTAACAGAAGCTTTCTCTGTCCTGTAATACGGTATCCTTCACTTTTCAACTGACTGATTGCCTTCTCCAGATTCTCTTCCTTACTCATATGTATCCTCACACATCAATGATATTGATTATCATTTACACAACGTATTATATTCCTAATGATAATGATTGTCAATATTGTTATTGATAAATTTTCTCAATAAAAAAAGAGTCTGACCCAGCGAAGCGAGGCCATCCCACAGAGGGTTTTTGTATATAAAAAGTTGGGGACGGGGCATTTTTAAAAATGCCCCGTCCCCAACTTTTTATTCAACTGGTGCCAGTTCCTCTTCTAACTCTTCTTCGTACCCGAAGTCTTCCTCAGCCTCTTCCTCGTCATATTTCTCCGGCTCTTCCTCATCGTATTCCTCCAGCTCTAACTGCTCACTGTCATCATACTCCTCATAGCCGTCATATTCCTCATAGCTGTCGTCATCTTCCTCTTCGATCTCCAGCTCATCGTCAAGATCAATCTCTCCCTCTATCTGTACATCACGGTACTTGTGCATACCCGTACCTGCCGGGATGTGCTTACCAATAATCACATTTTCCTTAAGACCTACAAGCGGGTCGATCTTGCCCTTGATGGCAGCTTCTGTGAGAACCTTGGTTGTCTCCTGGAAGGATGCCGCTGACAGGAAGGAATTGGTCGCAAGAGATGCCTTTGTAATACCGAGCATAATCTGCTCTCCGGCTGCCGGCTCTTTGCCTTCTGCCTCCAGCTCCTTATTCCTGTCTTCGAATTCCAGAATATCTACATTAGTTCCCGGAAGGAACTCAGAATCTCCTGCCTCTTCGATGCGGACCTTCTTAAGCATCTGACGCACAATCACCTCAATATGCTTATCATTGATATCAACACCCTGGAGACGGTATACACGCTGTACCTCCTGGATCATATAATCCTGTACCGCCCGCAGCCCCTTGATTCTTAAAATATCATGAGGATTAACACTACCCTCTGTCAGCTCGTCGCCGGCCTCAAGCACAGCTCCGTCCTGTACCTTAATTCTAGAGCCATAAGGTATCAGGTATGCCTTTGACTCGCCCGTCTCATTGTTCGTCACAATAATCTCGCGCTTCTTCTTTGTATCATTAATATTCGCTTTTCCTGCGAACTCAGTAATAATCGCAAGACCTTTCGGCTTTCTTGCTTCAAAAAGCTCCTCGACACGGGGAAGACCCTGTGTGATATCGTCACCGGCAACACCGCCTGTATGGAAGGTACGCATAGTAAGCTGTGTACCTGGCTCTCCGATGGACTGGGCCGCGATAATACCAACCGCTTCACCAACCTGCACAGGCTCTCCGGTTGCCATGTTGGCTCCGTAGCACTTCGCGCAGATTCCGGTGTGTGAACGACATGTGAGAATGGTACGGATCTTAATCTTCGTAAGCGGCTCACCGTTCTCGTCAACACCCTTCTTCATAACGAGCTCCGCCCGCTTCGGCGTTACCATATGATTTGCCTTCACAAGAACATTGCCGTCCTTATCCACTATATCCTCGCAGAGGTAACGTCCTGTAATACGCTCCTGCAGGCTCTCGATCTCTTCCTTTCCATCCAGAAATGCACGCACATACATGCCCGGGATCTCCCCGTCCTTTTCAGCACAGTCAACCTCATGAATAATGAGCTCCTGTGATACGTCAACCAGACGCCTTGTAAGGTATCCGGAATCGGCGGTACGAAGAGCCGTATCAGACAGTCCTTTACGTGCTCCATGGGCGGACATAAAGTACTCCAGTACGTCAAGACCCTCTCGGAAATTCGACTTGATAGGGAGCTCAATAGTACGTCCAGTCGTATCCGCCATCAGACCACGCATACCCGCAAGCTGCTTAATCTGCTTGTCAGAACCACGGGCTCCTGAATCCGCCATCATGAAAATATTGTTATATTTGTCAAGACCAGTAAGCAGCGCCTCAGTAAGAGCGTCATCCGTTGCCTTCCAGGTCTCAACTACTTCCTTATAACGCTCTTCCTCTGTAATCAGACCACGCTTAAAGTTCTTGGTAATCTTATCCACAGTATCCTGTGCCTGCTGAATCATCTCCGGCTTCTGGGGCGGCACAGTCATATCGGAAATAGATACGGTCATGGCCGCTCTTGTGGAATATTTATATCCAATTGATTTTACCGCGTCAAGCACCTCTGCAGTAGCGGTAGAACCATGTGTGTTAATAACCTTTTCCAGAATCTGCTTCAGCTGCTTCTTACCTACATGGAAATCCACCTCAAGAAGAAGCTCATTGCCCTCTGTCTCCCGGTCAACAAACCCCAAATCCTGCGGAATGATCTCATTGAACAGGAAACGTCCCAGTGTAGATTCAATAGTGCCTGTCTTCACGCTTCCGTCTGGCATGGTCTTAGACACACGCACCTTAATGCGTGAGTGCAGGGTAAGCGCCTCATTCTCATAGGCAAGAATCGCCTCATTCACACTGCGGAATGCCTTACCCTCACCGAGAGCTCCCGGCCTTTCCTGAGTCAGATAGTAGATGCCAAGTACCATATCCTGGGAAGGGACGGCAACCGGTCCGCCATCTGACGGCTTCAGCAGGTTATTAGGCGACAGAAGCAGGAAACGGCATTCTGCCTGAGCCTCTACAGACAACGGCAGATGCACCGCCATCTGGTCTCCGTCGAAGTCAGCATTATATGCCGTACATACGAGCGGATGCAGCTTGATCGCCTTACCCTCTACAAGAATCGGCTCAAAGGCCTGGATTCCCAGTCTGTGAAGAGTGGGGGCGCGGTTCAGCATAACCGGATGCTCCTTGATAACCTCCTCCAGTACATCCCATACTTCCGGCTGGAGTCTCTCCACCATCTTCTTGGCATTCTTAATATTATGCGCAGAACCGTTATGCACAAGCTCCTTCATAACAAATGGCTTAAAGAGCTCAATCGCCATCTCCTTCGGGAGACCGCACTGGTAGATCTTAAGCTCCGGCCCTACGACAATAACGGAACGTCCGGAATAATCCACACGTTTTCCGAGAAGATTCTGACGGAAACGTCCGGACTTACCCTTCAGCATGTCTGACAGGGATTTAAGCGCCCGGTTTCCGGGACCCGTTACCGGACGGCCGCGGCGACCATTATCAATCAGCGCATCCACAGCCTCCTGCAGCATTCTCTTCTCATTTCTTACAATAATGTCCGGCGCGCCCAACTCAAGCAGGCGTTTCAGACGGTTATTTCTATTAATGATTCTTCTGTACAGATCATTTAAATCAGATGTGGCAAAGCGTCCGCCGTCCAGCTGTACCATAGGACGCAGGTCAGGCGGGATAACCGGAATATTATTCATAATCATCCACTCCGGCTTATTCCCGGACTCGCGGAATGCCTCGATTACCTCAAGACGCTTCACGATTCTTGCACGCTTCTGTCCTGTCGAGCCTTTAAGGCCGGACTGCAGCTCCTCATATTCCTTATCAAGGTCAATCGCCTCAAGAAGCTCCTGAATCGCCTCAGCGCCCATGCCTACGCGAAACGCGCTGCCCCAGGACTCTAACGCGTCCTGGTACTCCTGCTCAGACAACACCTGTTTATACTGCAGATTCGTCTGCCCCTGATCCAGTACAATATATGACGCAAAATACAGTACTTTCTCCAGTGTCCTTGGAGACAGATCAAGAATCAGCCCCATACGGCTTGGGATTCCCTTAAAATACCAGATATGCGACACCGGAGCTGCCAGGGCGATATGCCCCATACGCTCACGCCGCACGCTTGACTTGGTAACCTCAACACCACACCGGTCGCACACTACCCCCTTATAACGGATCTTTTTGTACTTCCCGCAGTGGCACTCCCAGTCCTTGCTCGGTCCGAAGATTCTCTCACAGAACAGACCGTCTTTTTCCGGCTTCAAGGTCCTGTAATTAATGGTCTCCGGCTTCGTAACCTCTCCCCTGGACCATTCCAGAATCTTATCGGGCGATGCCAAACCGATCTTGATCGCCTCAAAGGTCATTGGCTGATATGATTGTTCCTTATTATTTTCTGGCATACTGGCACCCCTTCCTAATAATCAATGTCTGATAAATCATCTGAAAAATCTTCCGTTTCCTCAAAATCTATCTCATACTCCTCATCAGGCTCTTCTTCCTCTTCAATATCAATAAGCTCATCTCCCTGGAATTCCTGCTCTGTGTAGCCCTGCTCACCGAAATTGTCATCCTCATATTTCCTGTCTCCCTCTATGAGTGAACGGAAATCCGTCTCTCCCATATCCACGGTCTCCATGATCTCAACCTCTGTATTATCCTCACGAAGCACGCGCACATCCAGTCCCAGTGACTGAAGCTCCTTCAAAAGCACCTTAAAGGACTCTGGAATTCCCGGTTCCGGTACGTTTTCACCCTTGATAATCGCCTCGTAGGTCTTCACACGGCCTACTACATCATCTGACTTCACGGTCAGGATCTCCTGAAGCGTGTAGGATGCACCGTAAGCCTCCAGCGCCCATACCTCCATCTCACCGAAACGCTGTCCGCCGAACTGCGCCTTACCGCCTAACGGCTGCTGGGTTACAAGTGAGTAAGGCCCTGTGGACCGCGCATGGATCTTATCATCTACAAGATGATGAAGCTTCAGGTAATGCATGTGCCCAATCGTAACCGGGCTGTCGAAATATTCTCCGGTACGTCCGTCACGCAGCCTTACCTTTCCATCCCTGGAGATAGGCACTCCCTTCCAGACCTTCCTGTGCTCCCTGTTGTCAGAGAGATACTGAAGCACCTCCGGAAGCAGTTCCTCCTTATGCTTCGCTTCAAACTCCTCCCAGCTAAGATTCACGTAATCATTTGCCAGGTCGAGTGTATCCATAATATCATCCTCATTTGCGCCGTCAAATACCGGTGTGGCAATGTTAAAGCCCAGTGCCTTTGCCGCAAGTGAGAGATGGATCTCAAGCACCTGCCCGATATTCATACGGGAAGGTACGCCGAGCGGATTCAGCACAATGTCAAGGGGCCGCCCGTTTGGAAGGAACGGCATATCCTCAACCGGAAGCACACGGGAGACAACACCCTTGTTCCCATGACGTCCCGCCATCTTGTCACCCACCGAGATCTTTCTCTTCTGGGCAATATAGATCCGGACCGACTGATTCACTCCCGGAGACAGTTCATCTCCATTATCTCTTGTAAATACCTTGGCATCTACTACAATACCATACTCGCCGTGAGGCACCTTAAGAGACGTATCCCTTACCTCGCGTGCCTTCTCACCGAAGATTGCACGAAGCAGGCGCTCCTCTGCCGTAAGCTCTGTCTCTCCCTTGGGCGTTACCTTTCCTACCAGAATATCCCCGGCACGCACTTCCGCGCCAATGCGGATAATCCCCCTCTCGTCAAGGTCTTTTAAGGCATCATCACCCACACCCGGAATATCCCGGGTAATCTCTTCTGGTCCAAGCTTCGTGTCACGGGCCTCAGCCTCATATTCTTCAATGTGTACAGATGTGTATACATCATCCTGTACCAGTCTTTCACTCAATAATACCGCGTCCTCATAGTTATAACCCTCCCAGGTCATAAATCCGATCAGCGGATTCTTGCCAAGCGCCATCTCTCCGTTTGAGGTAGACGGGCCGTCTGCAATCACATCTCCCGCCCTCACCTTGTCACCCTTTACAACAATCGGTCTCTGGTTATAGCAGTTGCTCTGGTTACTTCTGAGGAACTTGGTCAGCTTATATTTTCTTAATTTCCCATTGGTCTGGCGAACAGTAATCTCCTTGGATGTGGCACGCTCTACCACGCCGTCTCCTTCCGCAACAATACATACGCCAGAGTCAACGGCAGATTTTTCCTCCATACCTGTGCCCACAACCGGAGCCTCTGTCATCAGAAGAGGCACCGCCTGCCGCTGCATGTTGGAACCCATCAGCGCACGGTTCGCATCATCATTTTCAAGGAATGGAATCAAGGCCGTCGCAACCGAGAACACCATCTTCGGAGATACGTCCATATAGTCGAACATCTTTCTCTCGTACTCCTGAGTCTCCTCGCGGTAACGTCCGGATACATTCTTACGGACAAAATGTCCCTCTTCGTCCAGCGCCTCATTCGCCTGTGCAACGTGGTAATTATCCTCTTCGTCCGCAGTCATATATACAACCTCATCCGTAACCCTGGGGTTCGTCGGGTCTGAATGGTCGATCTTACGGTACGGCGCTTCTACAAAGCCGTACTGGTTAATTCTCGCATAGCATGCCAGTGAGTTGATCAGACCGATGTTCGGACCCTCAGGAGTCTCAATGGGGCACATTCTTCCATAATGGGAATAGTGCACGTCACGCACCTCGAATCCGGCACGGTCTCTTGACAAACCTCCCGGTCCAAGAGCTGACAGACGTCTCTTATGGGTCAGCTCGCCAAGAGGGTTGTTCTGATCCATGAACTGGGACAGCTGGGAGGATCCAAAGAACTCCTTCACTGCAGCCGTCACTGGCTTAATATTAATCAGAGACTGAGGGGAAATTCCCTCTAAGTCCTGCGTTGTCATACGCTCACGGACAACTCTCTCCAGCCTTGACAGACCGATCCTGTACTGATTCTGCAGCAGCTCTCCCACTGCACGGATACGCCTGTTGCCAAGGTGGTCGATGTCATCGTCATTTCCCATGCCATATTCCAAATGAATATTATAGTTAATGGATGCCAGAATATCTTCCTTTGTTATATGCTTCGGAATCAGGTCATGGATATCTCTCCTGATCGCGTCTTTAAGTTCATCAATGTCACCTGCCGTCTCCTCTAAGAGACCCGCAAGCACCGGATAGTACACAAGCTCCGTAACCCCTACCTCCTTCGGGTCAATATCCACGATAGAAGTAAGATCCACCATCATACTGGAGAGCACCTTAATGTCTCTCTCCTCATCCGGTCTGCTGATCCAGACAGCCGGAACCGCCGCATTCTGAATCTGATCTGCAAGCTCCCTTGTTATCTTAGCGCCCGCTTCCGCGATCACCTCGCCTGTCACTGCACTGGCCACATCCTCCGCAAGGATCTGTCCTGCGATACGATTTCTAAAAAGAAGCTTCTTATTAAATTTATACCGTCCCACCTTCGCAAGATCATACCGCCTCGGATCAAAGAACATACTCATAATCAGGCTCTCCGCACTGTCCACTGCAAGCGGTTCGCCCGGACGGATCTTCTTATATAATTCAAGAAGGCCTTCCTGATAATTAGTGGCAGCATCCTTATCGAAGCTTGCCATAATCTTCGGCTCCTCGCCGAACAGTTCTACAATCTCGGGATTCGTACCGATTCCAAGCGCACGGATCAGAACCGTGATCGGCACCTTTCTCGTTCTATCTACTCGTACATAAAAAACGTCATTGGAGTCGGTCTCATATTCCAGCCACGCACCGCGGTTCGGAATAACAGTCGAAGAATACAGCTTTTTGCCCAGCTTATCATGGGCAATCGCGTAATAGATACCTGGTGAACGGACAAGCTGACTTACAATTACACGCTCTGCGCCATTAATGACAAAAGTTCCTGTACTCGTCATCAGCGGCAGGTCGCCCATGAAAATCTCATGTTCGTTGATCTCTTCAGTCTCTTTGTTGTGGAGCCTTACCTTCACCTTGAGTGGAGCAGCATAAGTCGCATCGCGCTCTTTACACTCTTCAATTGTGTACTTTACGTCATTCTCGCATAAGGTGAAATCCACAAATTCCAGGCTCAGGTGTCCGCTGTAATCAGAAATCGGGGAAATATCATCAAATACTTCCTTCATTCCTTCATCAAGAAACCAGTTGTACGAATCCTTCTGAACCTCAATTAGATTCGGCATCTGAAGAACTTCTTTTTGCCTGGAATAGCTCATGCGGGAACTTTTTCCGCTTTTCATAGGGCGAATTCTGTTTTTCTCCATATTGACGTTTCACTCCTTATTTATTTTTTTGCAGCGCCACTCCCCGGTACAGCCCATGCCTGTTCCAAAGTGCTCCGCAGACTGGCACGAAACCGTATAAATCCTTTAAAATCAAAGAAATAAGCCTTGCGCTACAGTTTTTCATACAATATTATGGTACACCTTTCCACAATAACGCATTTTTTACTATAACACAAAGCTTTCGGGCTTGTCAATAATTTCCTAATGATTTTTTGTTACTGTTCACTCCGTTGTTACTATTTACGGACTAACCGTCCGCTCATAGTAACGCATCCAGCTCATTTAAAAGTCGCTTTCAGCGAGGGGCTGGATAACACTCCAGATAGTTTTCTTCCTCCGGACCCTCCAAAGTATAGCCCGCCCGGGCATAGCCGTCCAGGAAGCGGACAGCGGCTTCTGTAATGAGCTCTCCAGGTACTATAATAGGAATTCCCGGAGGGTACAGGTATACATATTCCAAAGAGATATATCCTGCAGCCTCTATCTGTGGAATTTTCCTTATACCCGGCCGCTCCTGCACTTCTGTTTGTATTGCTGCCTCATGTCCTTCCTCCCCCCTTTTCCCGGCAGGCGCCGTCTGCCTGCCCTGAACTCTTCGGCCTGTTTCCGCCAGCTCTCTAATGCGTTCTATAGCAGCCGTGCTATAGATCCTCGGGAGCACCGGCGGTGCATCTGTGCCGGGGAACGGCTGAGAAGACCCGGGCTGTGGAAGACAGGCGGACAGCCTCTGGTCAGTCTCTGCCAAAGCATGGATCAGTCTCTCGAAGCCCTCCGTCCGGTCGGCAAAGGAAGTCATAGCCACTACATAGGTGCCTGCCTTCATTTCCATCTGAAGATGGTAACGCTCCAGAAGAAGGTAGTACAGCTCTCTTCCGCTTATGCCGGTCTCCTTTGTGGAAATGATAATTTTGGAACAGTCATACCGGTCCGAAGCGCTGGTTTCTGAGCCGGATGTGTCTTCCGGAATAAGCCGGAGGCTTTTCATCTTCCCCAGTGCAGCTCTTGTCCTGTCAAGATCACATATATATGGAAGAAACAGCTCTTCCATTTTCTCTTCCAGCAGATGGATGCAGGAGTCAATACTTGCCATCAGCACGTAAGAAGGACTTGAAGACTGCAGCATGCGCAGATATTTTCTCACCTTTCTTCTGCTTACCAGACTGCCGTTTATGTGAATCAGCGCGGTCTGGGTTAGGGAGGGAAGCGTTTTGTGCAGGCTGTGGATCACAATGTCCGCGCCGGCCCTGTTGGAATTCTCCGGAAAATAGGGATGAAATCCAAAATGAGCCCCATGGGCTTCATCCACAATAAGGGGCAGGCCTTTTTCATGCACTGCCTCTGCAATTGCCGCCACATCAGACACAACCCCGTCATAGGTTGGTGATACGATAACAACCGCGCGTATCTGCGGATAAGCCTCCAGGGACTCCCTGACATCCTGTACGGATATTTCCATATTCAGCTGTGTATCCCTGTCGAATTCCGGATAGAGATATACAGGCTCCAGCTCGTTCAGGTCAATTGCATGATAGACAGACTTGTGGCAATTTCTTGCCACAAGTATGCTGTCACCCTTATCTGTTACACCGAGAATCCCACTGAGAATCCCTACCGTACTTCCATTTATGAGAAAATGTGTTTCTTCCGCACCGTAAAGCGCTGCCGCACGGTCCTGCGCCTCCCTCAGCACTCCATCTGCATGGTGGAGATCATCAAAGCCCTCAATCTCCGTAATATCTAACTCACAGGAAGGTACCGCATCTGCAAATGCCTCGTTACGCTTATGCCCAGGCATGTGAAACCCATAATAATCGGAACTACTGTAGTTTTTCAGCTTCTCATATAGTGTCATCATTATAATCTTTTCATTAACTCTTCTCTTTCCTTTTCATATCCCGGCTTTCCAAGTAAAGCAAACATATTCTTCTTATAGCTCTCTACTCCAGGCTGGTTAAATGGATTCACTCCGAGAATATATCCGCTTACGCCGCAGGCAAATTCAAAGAAATAGAACAGCTGTCCCAGTGAAAATTCATCCTGTCTCGGAATCTTAACCAGAAGATTAGGAACATTTCCATCCGTATGAGCAAGAATCGTTCCGTTCATAGCATTCTTATTTACAAAATCAACGCTCTTTCCTGCAAGATAATTCAAGCCGTCAAGATCTACCGGCTCCTCTCCGATCAAAATCTCTTCCGCTGACTCCTCTACTTCCATAACCGTCTCGTACATGATGCGGCTTCCGTCCTGGATAAACTGTCCCATGGAATGGAGGTCTGTTGTAAGATCCACAGATGCCGGCAGGATTCCTTTCTGATCCTTTCCTTCACTCTCGCCGTAAAGCTGCTTCCACCACTCAGATACATAATGAAGGCTCGGCTCATAATTCGCAAGAATCTCTACACCCTTGCCCTTTCTATGCAAAATATTGCGGACTGCAGCATAGAGTAATGCATCATTTTCCTCAAAGGCATTCTGAAGCGCTGCCTCTCTCCCTGATGCTGCGCCCTCCATGAGCTTATCAATATCCGCCCCGCTGACCGCAATTGGAAGTAGACCTACTGCTGTAAGCACAGAGAAACGTCCGCCCACATCGTCCGGTACAACGAACTCCTCATATCCTTCCTCATCAGAAAGCTTCTTAAGTGCTCCTCTTGCCTTGTCAGTTGTTGCATAGATTCTCTTAGCCGCTTCCTCTTTTCCATACTTCTTCTCCAGCATCTCCTTAAAGACACGGAATGCAATTGCAGGCTCTGTTGTTGTTCCTGACTTAGAGATAATATTTACGGAAAAATCTCTGTCACCGATCACATCAATCAAATGCTTTAAATATGTAGTGCTGATACTATTTCCTGCAAAATAAATCTCCGGAGTCTTTCTGATCTCTTTTGAAACCACGTTATAAAAGCTATGACGCAGGAACTCGATTGCTGCCCGTGCCCCCAGATAAGAACCACCGATACCGATCACAACAAGCACCTCGGAATCTCCCTTGATCTTCTCAGCCGCCTTCTTGATACGTGCAAATTCATCCTTGTCATAATCTACCGGAAGATCAATCCAGCCAAGGAAATCATTACCCGCCCCTTCTCTTCCAAGCAGCTCTGCCTTTGCAGCCTCTGTAATCTTCTTCATGGATTCCATCTCGTGCGCATTGATAAATGCACCTGCCTTTGAGTAATCAAATGTTACTTTACTTCCCATAGTAGTTCCTTCCTTCCTCTTAAGATGAGATATAATTAATTCAATAGCTATATTTTATCATTTTGAACTGCATTTATCAAGTTGTCAGGCCATAAACTCTTCCAGAATCTGGCGGATCAGCACCTCCTTAGCAGGATCCTGTCCCTTTTCCTTACGCTCCTGTACCTTTTCTTTGCGCTTCTGCGGCTTTTCCTCCTTACCCGGCCCTGCAGCCTTCACTGCTGCCGCAAGTATATCTGCCGCATCCCGGTTCCCACTGTCGGGGATTTTTTCCTGCTCCCTCACAGGCCTGATTCCTCTGTCGCCAACAGCCTGCACCCTCTCTCTGCGTCCCCTGACAGCACGAATCTGTGGCGAGGGTTCCGGAACATCATAGGGCTCTGGCATGACTGGAGGTGTAATTTCCGGCGGTGTCTCCGGCGACGGCACCTCTCTTCCCGGATACGGTCTCATGGGATCATCGGCCTCTGGCAGTTCATCAAACAGTTCCTCATCTCCTGCCACCTCACCAAACTCCGGAACCGGAACCTCCGGAGCCATAACCTTAAGCTCCTTCTGGTACGTCTTCTCATAGCGGTGCAGACAGATATTTTCCAGATAATCTACCATATAATTGCGTATTACCTCCATCCGGTACCTCTCATCTGTCAAAAGATGTACAAGAAAAACGAGAATCGCAAGTCCCGCCCCGGCCGCAAAGATCCAGAGCACCTCATCCCTCATACCGCTTTTTGCATACATAGACACCGCTCCTGCAAGACCAGCAATCAGGCACACCCACGATGCCGCAAGCTCCAGCCTCCTTAAACTGTGAAGCTTAAGACCCGCCACACGATATTCATAGAGATACTTGTCCACAAACACCCTCACATTCTCCACCCTCTCACTGATCATACATGCATGCTCAAATTTTGCACGCACGAGACGCATCAATGGATGCGTGCTCTTATTCATACTCCCAGATGCCTTCACCAGACGCTTCAGCGTAATACTGACAATCAGCTTGCTTATGATACCGCATGCGGCAGCTCCCCCCATAAGCGCATAAATGACATACTTGTCCAACATCATTTTCAGCATAATAAAGCCCTCCTTCTAATATGAATTATAACTGAAATTCACGAAGGAGGGCCAAAAAGCGTTCCCCAGAATCCGACACACATCTGTCAGAACCCGTATTCTGTTGTCATATCATCTTCCACCTGGTTCCAGTCACTACTCCTAGATCATCCCCAAAAGTTCCTCCACAAGCCTTACACTGTGGACAATTGCCTTCTTTTCAAACTCCGGATAATCCACCGTTGCACTATTGTCAGCTTTATCCGAAATCGCCCGAATAATGACATACGAAACTTTGTTCAAGTAAGCCGCATGGGCAATCCCCACGCCCTCCATCTCCGCACAAAGCGCCCCGAACGTACCCGAGATCCTCTCCTTCACCTCCTGCGAAGAGACAAACTGATCCCCACTCGCAACCCTTCCAACAAAAGTATGAATATCCGGATTCGCCTTCTCATTCGCCTTACGCGCAAGCTCCACAAGCCGCTCATCCGCCGGAAACGCAAACGTATCCATCCGCGGCACCTGCCCCGCCGGATCCCCAAATATAGTGGCATCCATATCATGATGCACAGCATCTGCCGAAATCACCATATCCCCAATATCAATCCGCGCATCCAGAGAACCCGCAATCCCCGTATTAATCAACAGATCCGCCCCGAACCTGTCCACAAGAATCTGCGCACAAATACCGGCATTCACCTTGCCAATCCCACTGCGAACCACAACCACATCCTTCCCGCACAGCATCCCCCTGCAAAAAACCATAGACGCAAACTCCGACTGCACCACATCCGCCATCGCAGCCTTAAGCGCACTTACTTCCTCCTCCATCGCACCAATAATACCAATCATAGCTCCTCCTTGTTTTGGGGGACGGGGCATTTTTAAAAATGCCCCGTCCCAAATTAAAAATGACCTGTCCCTTTTTTATGCCCCCAGCTTTGCCTGGCGAAGAGCCTTCGCCAGCTGATCCGGGCAGGATGTTGACTTATTCCCACATGTAATGCCTTCCATACGAGAAATCGCATCCTCCACATTCATTCCCCGCACAAGGCTTGCAATCCCCTGGGTATTTCCATTGCAGCCTCCAACAAACTCAACGTTTTTTATCGTATCCCCATCAAGTTCTACATGAATCGAACGAGAACAGACACCCCTTGGTGTATATACCATATGTAAAACCTCCTTCAAATAAATTGTAATAGAATCCAACAAAAATTATAACAAAATTAAACCCAAAATGCTATAGTTGGGGACGGGGTATTTTTAAAAATACCCCGTCCCCAATGCATTATACAACTGCCTCAATCAGAAGCTTATCGTCAATCATAATTTTTTTAACTCTTGTAGTCTTTTTCTTTGAACAAACTGATTCTTATCTGAAACATCTCTGGATGAAATGCTATTTGAAATTTCTTACTCTGCCAAAAACAAATTGTAAAGACGCATTCTCCAAAAATCAAAGCAATGCAAAAGGGATACAAAGTTCTTTCTCCAACTTTGCATCCCTTTAGTTTTATGGTCTATTGTTTTATTCTCTTTTTTGTTGATAAAGTTACAATGGTTGTCCCTTTGGGACAGTTGCTTAATAAAGTTACATAAAATTGATTGATTGTTTTTTTCTTATTTTATACTTCTTCTATTTCTCTCTTTCCCTCAAAACGCAGACTGCCTCTCCTTATTCACATCATGATATTTATTATGATTCCTCAATATAAACACCATCAGTAAAGCTGCTGCTCATGTCATCGTCCGCAAAATGTATACAATTATTCCAGTAACAGCAGCTGCTTTCCACTTCCGGCAGCTTGTCCGCAGATATCCTGTCAGCCTCCTGGCTGGATTCTATTCTGGTCAATAGTCATCATCTTTTTTGCACACTTCTGCACTGACACTAGCTCTGACCTCGTTTACTATGCAGACAGCAGCCATTCTTCCACCGCCATAGAGCCTTTCCGATCCAACCTCAACACATTTTTAAATATCCAACCAGCAAACCTTCTCATCTGGTAATCTTTGTGTCATAATCCACTGGCTCATCGTCATGAGCCAAATAAGATCCGTCAATCATGGATTCATTTGAGCCGTCTGGCTATCGGCCGATAGCAGCACCGCTATCCCTGTAAACGTTGTCATCACACAGCAAAAGGACAACAGTCTTCCCTTCACCTCCTCTCTCCCTCCTTTACACCCCCTCATATATAAAGACACCTAGCTATGAAAAAACTTACGCGGTTTACGATATAAAATATAAATTATTTCAAAAAAATTCCACCTGTACGGTTGGAGACTCTACAGAGTAACGTATGTTTGCCTCTTCAATCCTGCTGCCAAATGTGCTATATTAAGCATAGAAAAAGGGAAAGTCATAGAAGCGGCTCTACCCCTCAAACAACTAAGTTAAAACCTCATATGAGGTCAGCCGTCACTATTAGCAAATGGAAAAAGCGTCTGTAAAAAACAATGATTTTACTGACGCTTTTTTAGTTTGCCTTAACGCATGGAATAATTTATTAATTTTCCGACAAGTTGATATAAGGTAATACGCTGCTCCTGTGGGATTTACCATGAACCGGGGCAGTCTGCAAGCGGTATGACTGGCGCAAGCAGAATAAACGCATGGGTAAAGACGTTACAGCTGACAAGTCCCAGTCTGCCACGAAGATGGGACAGACGCCATAAATGTAGCGGTCTATAAACTGGCAGAAGGCGGCGCAGGAAGGCTGAAGGCAGAAACAGCAGGGGCAAAACAATGCAAAAGAGATACAAAGTTCCTTCTCCAACTTTGCATCCCTTTTGCTTTATGGTCTATTATTTTTATTCTCTTTTTTTGTTGATAAAGTTACAATGGTTGTCCCTTTGGGGCAGTTGCTTAATAAAGTTACATAAAATTGATTGATTGTTTTTTTCTTATTTTATGCTTCTTCTATTTCTCTCTTTCCTTCAAAATGCAGACTGCCTCTCCTTATTCACATCATGGTATTGATTATGATTCCTCATTATAAACACCATTAGTAAAGCTGCTGCTCACGTCATTGCCTGAAAAATGTACACAACTAATCCGGTAATAACAACTGCTTTCCACTTCCGGCAGTTTGCCCACAGATATCCTGTCAGCATCCCGACTGGATTCTATCCGGGCCAATGGTCATTACCTTTTTTTGCGCACTTTCTGCACTGACACTAGCTCCGACTTCGTTTACTGTGTAGACAGCAACCATTCTTCCACCGCCATAGAGCCTTTCCGGTTCGTCCTCAGCACATTTTAAATATCCAACCAGCAAACCATCTCCTCTGGTAATCTTTGTGTCATAATCCACTGGCTCATCGTCATGAGCCAAATAAGATCCGTCAATCATGGATTCATCTGAAGCCGCCTGGCTATCGGCCGCTGATAGCGCCGCTATCCCTGTAAACATTGTCATTACACAGCAAAAGGACAACAGTCTTCCCTTCACCTCCTCTCTCCCTCCTTTATACCCCCTCATATATAAAGACACTTAACTCACAAAAAACTTACGCGGTTACGACATAAAATACAAATTATTACAAAAATTCACACATGGGTTAAAGCAGATAGGAAAAAAAATAGATATGTGTCGGCAGGAGAGCGTTCGTCATTCAGCTTTCCGTTGACATTATCCTCATAGATTTTACGGAACAGGCAGGGCGGGGTATCAGTCCATCCTCACCCCGTTCGTCTTTAGTAAGCATGTGGCAAGCCGCGGGAAATGTACCCTTCTATGATTCAATCTTACCCTTCAATCATCCTCACATCCCATGCTGGGACAGAAATGTTATCTTGGTGTTTTACAGACTCACCCGTTAAAACATCCCGTCCATCAGAACCTTCATATAATGCCATCTGCTCCTTTTCAGAATAATTCAGATAGAACCATACGCTCTTTCCAAAATCATTTATTCCTTTACGTACAATAACAGGGAACTCTTCTTTCACAATATTTTTTATACCTGCATCTTCCAATGCTTTAATAAGAATCCGTTTCAGAAGCTCCTGATCCATCATACACCCGATATAATATGCATATCCCTCTGCAAAATGATTTCTGGTCACCGCCGCATATCCATTCCAATTACAATGATCATAATAAACCAAAACCTCTGCACCATCTAACTTTAAAAGCTCCATAAAAACTTTTGCTTCCCTGTTATCTGTCCCTTCTACGATATCTCCCCTCAGCATTACCTTTTTAGGCACTTAAAAATAATTTCTTGCGCAAAATGGCAAAATTTTTTGCGGTGCTATTCTGGGTTATCCAGGTTAGGAAACAATGTCCATCTACTGCGGCATGCCAAACTCTTACATATAAAACATAAAAGAACTCAACACCAAGATCAACTCTATCTGCCTCTTTTACTCAACAAGAAAAGCAAAAAAAGCACTCCCTATTCTCATTCTTAATATTCCACCCTACCATCTCTATCTTTATAATCTTTGCGTTTCGTCGTATTCCATTAGTTAAACCCCTATGCTCACTGTGATTTCATAAGAAACATCTGGTATTTTAATCATTATAATATCAAAGGGTATCAAATCGTACAAGAGGTGGAGCAAATATAGACCACCTCAACCACTTCACACGAGCTCTTTTTTGACCACTGGGTTCAAAACGACCACGGCAGATGGTCAAGCCTTGCATAGATAGCACCTGTTGTCAATCCAACAAGCGGGGCAATTTCCTTTGTGGAATAACCCTGCATCTTCAGCAGGATGATTTGCAGGGTACACCTGTCCACCATAAGCAATGCCCGATACAGAGTTTCGTCCTCAACCTCGTCCAGTAAATCGGTAACCGTCTTTACCTCTGTATTCTGTTCCCTGTCTGCCATCCCCTCAAGGTATTCGCCGAAGTCGCTTGTCTAATGGTAAAACATTGTGACCTCTACGGTTATAGGAGATACATATTCTGTTAAATGGAGATTCTACTTCTGTTTTCATGGTGAGAAGCAGCGTTGCATAGGCAAGGATTTTTTTACTGGCTGCCTGCCATTCCCCGATATGCTATGTATGGATTAACTCTGCGTTGCATGAGCAGATGGACAACTGCCCGAAAAAAGAACATAAAAAATCTCCCCAAACTCTAAAACAGGTCTGGAGAGTGTCTGTTAAGTCTTTTCGGGCATAGCAATACCGTCCACCATAACACCATTTTTATATGGTGGGCGGTCACCTTAAAATCTTATAAAATAAAACAGAGCCAGCAAACGGTAATTTTTCACTTGTTCATTAGCTCTGTATCTTTATGTATGGCTTTGCTATATTTCTCTTATGTATGTAAAAATTTTGCCTTAACTTTCCGTGTTTATGTTTATTTGCAGACGTTTTAGCAATCTATACCTTTAAAGATATATAACCTGCGAAATGATTACTCGTTATTTTTCATTCCCATCATCTTTACTTTTTTCATTCCTAATCAATCCATGATAAAACAGCATAGCACAAACTGCTGATATTGTACCTGTCACTGTCTGGTCTAAGTGAATGTCATGCATGTTACAAAACATATTGATTACCATTAAAGCAACCAATACCACCGCTGCTACAGCAGCTCCTTTTAATAAATGCTTCATAGCTTCCTGTTTCCTTTCCAAAATAAATTTATGTACTGCAAAATAGTATACCAGAGAAAACAGCAATTCTTTCAAAACAGTCTTGAAATGCCCCAATTCATGAATAAATGCGTTTTACTTTTTACAGAACACGCACTTATTCGTCATTTTTGCAGGGGGTAGTTGATATAAAGAATGGTATAAAGTATAATTAGGGAAGTAACTATCGAAAGAAGGAATATATTGAAATGCTACTATCTTTTTTTCGGCTTTCCCTTGCTATCCGCAATGTATGGCCTCAGCATATGAACTTCAAAGCGTTTAGCGTACTTTATATACTGCTGTTAGTTGCTGGAATGCCTGTAACGCTCCTCGCCTGTGTTCCATACGGTTTGTTCGGTATTCTGGTGGCGGTATGTATTTATGGGTTGATTGCTTGCCGTGACACTGCGCCGCAGAATGTTTTTATGGGTATGATTGGATGTATGCTTGCCGTTGTGACAGAAAATTTGCTGGCAAATTTTCTTTATATACTGATTCCCTCACCTTTATCAAATCAGTGGTATTTTTTTTACGGCATTGATTTGATTTATACTTTGCTGTTTTATTGGATTACGCTGCTTTGCGGCAAGCTGCTGAAAAAAGTATTCCTGTCTGGCAAAGGCATTTTGCGTCTTCCGCAGACATGGTATGTGATAGATGCTGCATTACTGCTCCTTATAACCATCTATCTGTTTGATAATTTGATTCCAGGACAAAACGGCTCTATCGGCAAAATGATATATAATAATGCCTTACACATTTCGGGGTATCTGCTTGTGATGTGTTGTTTACTTCTAGCTATGCGCCGTTCTTATCTGGAACAGATACAGACCGAAGCAAAGCAGAAAGCCATGCAGGACTTACAGGACTACACACGGAATTTAGAAGCTATGTATAACAGCCTGCGCTCTTTTAAGCATGATTATGTTAATATTCTGCTCTCTTTATCTGGTTATATTGAAGATGGTGATATGGATAGATTAAAGGATTTTTTTGAAAGCAAAATCTTCCCAACGAAGAATTTGATTACGGGGGAAGATTATAAGCTGAACCAGCTTAGCAACATCAGTGTGTTGGAAATCAAAAGCCTGCTCTCAGCAAAAATGATTTACGCCCATGAATCGGGGATTGACATCACCATTGATATTCCCGACAAAGTGGAAAGTTTTCTGATAGATACGGTTGACCTTGCCAGAATACTGGGAAATTTTTTGGACAATGCGATTGAAGCCACATTGGAGACAGAACAGCCTCAAATAGGCTTAAATATCATCCAGAATAAAACTGGCGTATCAATCATCATAAGCAACCGCTTTCGGGATAACGGTCTAATGCTGCATAAATTAAAGCAAAAAGGCTTTAGCACAAAAACCGGGCATCAAGGAATCGGGCTTGGGAACGCCCAGAAAATCATCAATTCTTATGACAACGTGCTATTAGAAACAACAATGAAATGGGACTATTTTACACAACATATAGAACTCACTGAGAGGAAGGAATGACATCATATGTTGGATATCTTTGTATGCGAAGACAATGCCGCACAGCGGCGGACTGTTGTAAATATCATTCAAAATACTGTTCTGATAGAAGAATTAGATATGCAGCTTAATTTAGATACAGGAGACCCTTATACGTTGTTGGAAAAAGTCAAGACCAGCCTGAACACAGGCATTTATTTCCTTGACATTGACTTGAACAGCAACATGAATGGAATGAAGCTGGCACAGCAAATCAGATTGTATGACCCCCGTGGTTTCATCATATTCATAACAGCACATTCAGAACTGAGCTATATGACTTTTCAGTATCGGGTAGAGGCGATGGACTTTGTATTAAAAGACAACCCTGCCGAAGCGAAAGTGAAACTCAGAGAATGTCTATTAAATGCTATGGAACGACATACGCTCCAAACCAACAAGACACATAAGGTCTATACCCTTGAAGTTGGCGGACGAAAAATCAGCGTGGATTATGAGGATATTTTATTTTTTGAAACTTCCAGCAATATCCATAAAGTCATTCTCCATGCAAAAGACCGCCAGATTGAATTTCCCAGCACCTTAAAAGAACTAACAGGCGTATTGGACAGCAATTTTGTGCGTTGCCACCGGGCATTTTTGGTAAACAAAAACAATATAAAAGAAGTTGACACTAAAAACCGAATCATCCATTTTGCCAACGGAGAAACTTGCCTGATGTCCACACGCATGATGAAAGGACTTTAAAGCAATTTTCAATACTGTCATCTTCACATTGAAATTGCATTGTTTGACGAAAATAAGGGTGAGGTTTTCCCCACCCTTATCTTTTACATTTGAATAATTTCCTCGTTCACAATCTCCCTCACACAAGCCCTTATGTTATTGAGCCGTCCTGTCCATTCCAAGGCATTTTCTTCCTTTAGCCGTTCCATTTATGCTCTGTGCCTGTTTTATGCCCTTTAAAAGCCTTTCAAAGCGTTCCTGTGCCTGCCTGTCAATGTCGGCAAGATAGGCGTTAAGCCTGCCGCTTGTGAGAATATTGGTGTATGTAATGTCTGCTGCTTTCTGGATATTTTTCTCACTTCTCATGACATCACGCTCCTTTCCTGGACAGCCCGCTGATATCTGCGGGGATTGCCCTTGTAATACAAAAAGGACACAAAGCTCCTTCTTCAGCTTCGTATCCCTTTGGTTTTATGGTCTATTATTCCCTTTTTAGTTGATAAAGTTACAATGATTGTCCCTCCGGGACAGTTGCTTAATAATGTTACGTAGAACTAATTGATTGTTTTTTTCCTATTTTAATCTATCTCCATTACTTTCCTTCCTTCGAAACGATGTCTGCCTCTCCTTTTTTCTACATCATGGTACTTATTATGGTTCCTCAATATAAATACCATTTGTAAAGCTGCTACTTACATCGCTGTTTGCAGAATGTGTACAGCTAACTCTGTAGTAATATCCGCCTTCCACATCAAGCATTTTGCTTGATGCAACCCGATCTGCACCCTGGTTAAATTTCAGCCAACCTCTATATCCGGTCCAATGGTCATCACCCTTCTTAGCTCTTTCTACACTGACACCAACGCCAATGTCTTCCACCGTATGTGCAGCAATTGTACTTCCACCACCATAGAATTTCCCCGGTCCAACTCTTACACATTTTGAATAACCAGTTAATAAATCCACTCCTCTAGTTATTTTTGTGTCGTACCCCACTGACTCATCGTCATGAGTCAAATAAGATCCGTCAATCATGAGCTCTTCTGAATCCAAAGCCGCCTGACTATCGACTGTTGATATCATTACCATTCCCACTAGTAATGCAAAAGTACAACAAAAAGACAACAGCCTTCGTTTCACTCTCAAAATCACCTCCTATCATCTTTTATTTCCCCGTCATTTATACCCCCTCATGTATAAAGACACACAACTCGCAAAAATCTTACGCATTTACTTCCAAAAATACAGATTTTTTATTATTGTTTCAAATTTCTCCTTTTCCATCGTCCCCACCAAAAAGTATTCTAGACCTCTATAGCTAAAATTTGCCAAAAACCTATCAGTGCCCCCATCTGCTGATTCGTATTCCCTTACTTCAATAATACAGTCTCTATTTTTTATTTGATACCTATTTTTAATATGTTCTTCCAAATCCATGCCCCATGAGGATTCTTTATAGGATGCACTTATAAAATAAGCAATATTCTCCTCATTATAAGAATATGAAATTTCTGCAAATTGGGACATTTTATCAAATGTCATACTATTAAAACTCATTCCTTCTAACGAACCCATAATAATTTTTACAGGATCTACTCCGAGCTCCTCTCTAAGCGTCTGATAAGCCTTCTCCACATCCTCCTCCACAATCATCATATTTTCATCACTAGAGTCCACCTGCTGAATCTCTCGTCCACCAACCACACTCTCTACAAACCGCACAACTCTCTCCGCTCCGCCCAAACTGGTGACACTTATAGCTGCAACCAATGCGACCACTGCCGCTAATCCTGCGTAGAAGCGGAATCCTCTTTTTCTTCCTCTTACACATCTTCTTCCCTTCTTCTCCATCGAAGATCCAAAATCCTCCATCCCGCTAATGTCTCCACTTCCAGCGCTCCCATTTTCCACATCTCCGATTCTCTCTGCGGCCTCTTCCTTCTCCCGGCCGAGAATTTCCTGTCCGATTCTCAATGCACGCAGCTCATCCACGGACAGATTCGGATATTTCCTTTCCCACTTCAACATTTCAATCCGCTCATCAAGATTACTTCGGATCTCAGCCTTTAATGCTTCCGGCAACTTCTTCCCTTCCGCTTCATTTTCCCGGCGTATTTCCTCTGCCTCCCTTTCCAGCTCATCCCTTATAAACACTTCAAATACATCCCTTTTATTCCCTTCCATGCACGTCTCCCCTATATAATGTAGAAAGCGTCAAAAGGTATCTTGGCGCTTATGATTAAGGCGTCAAAAGATAACTGACACCATGATACATACAGATTGCTTCGCACTCTGCGGTACACCTGCACCCCCAAACCAACTCTCTCTTCAGCTCCAAAAAGACCGAAAGAAATTCCCCAGACACCTAGCCTGTACAGTCATCACAAACTCACGCAGCACAACATTAGCAACACCTGCCAACACACAGCAGATATCGACACACAACAAATACCACCTCACAGCAGATGCCGGCACAACAGACACCACCTCACAGCAGACGGCAACACACAGCAGGTGCCGACACACAGCAGGCAGGGACAATCATATATTCCGATGAAAACAATCAAGGGCGCCCTTTATGGAGGTGAAATCCAGTGCTTACGGAGACTTAGGCGTGAGGGCTCTCCCGAACGCCTTAGTCGAAGTTAGCACTTAGTTCGCCGGAATATTGCCCCGTTTGAATGGAATATATGATTGTCCCTGCCTGCGTCCCACTTCCACCTCCACACCTGCGTCCCACCTCCACCTCCACACCTGCGTCCCACCTCCAAATCTGCGCATCCCCCACAACATTAATTCCCCCAGAAGTGCACCTCCCTCTTGACCAAACCCCTCAGAACCGTATAATATAATATATAATCCCAGTATAACCCAAAGGAGGGCATTATGAAACGCATAATCTTAACCGGAGGCGGCACAGCCGGACACGTCACACCCAATATCGCTCTGCTGCCGCGTCTAAAAGAATTACAGTACGATATCCATTACATTGGCTCCTATAATGGAATCGAAAAGGAACTAATTGAGCAGTTCGCTGTTCCTTACCACGGAATCTCAACAGGGAAGCTTCGCCGTTACTTCAGTGTCCAGAACTTCACAGACCCGTTCCGCGTGTTAAAAGGAATGAATGAAGCCAAAAAACTGGTAAAAATCCTGAAACCTGATATTATATTTTCCAAAGGAGGATTTGTATCCGTTCCTGTGGTACTTGCGGCAAAGCGCCGTCACGTCCCGGCCATCATACATGAATCTGATATGACCCCGGGGCTGGCCAATAAGCTTACACTTCCGGCTGCCACTAAGGTATGCTGTAATTTCCCCGAGACACTGGAACACCTCCCCGAGGGTAAAGCTGTACTGACCGGTTCACCGATTCGCCAGGAATTGCTAACCGGCGATAAATATAAAGCAAGAGAATTCCTTCACTTTACCTCTGATAAGCCCGTAATCATGGTTGTCGGAGGAAGCCTTGGCGCCGTAGCGGTCAATGAGGCCGTCCGTCAGATCCTTCCAGAACTTCTTAAGTCCTTCCAGGTTATCCACCTGTGCGGCAGAGGAAAGGTCGATGCATCTCTTAGTGGTCTGGAGGGTTATGCACAATTTGAATATATTAAGGAAGAGCTGCGTCACCTCTTTGCACTTACTGATCTGGTAATCTCAAGAGCCGGGGCAAATGCAATCTGCGAGCTTCTGGCACTGCACAAACCGAATCTTCTGATTCCGCTTTCTGCAAATGCGAGCCGCGGCGACCAGATCCTCAACGCCCGCTCCTTTGAACGCCAGGGCTTCAGTGTTGTTCTGGAAGAAGAGGAACTGGATCATACCATTCTCTTGAATGCGATTCAGGCTCTGTACAAAAACCGGGATTCTTACATAACAGCCATGAAGAATTCCTCACAGCAGAATTCTATCGACACAATCATAGAGCTGATCGAATCATTGACATAATGTTTGTTTCAGTTCACGGTCTGGGATGCCGCTCATAGCAGCTAATATAACCCGCACTAATGTCTCTCTTCAAAACACAAATACCGAAAACAGGTGCCGAAACGTGACACCTGTTTTTATTCTTCATGTAAGTGGTTGAACTGCTCTTCATAATTTTTTCTTATCCATTTCTTCGCCCTGTGCAGCACACTATGTAACGTTCCTATTTTCATACCCATGATCTCAGCCACTTCCTTCTGAGGTTTTCCAAGATAATATGTAATCGTAAGTGCATAGTACCATCTCGGATTCAGATGATACAGATCTGCGAATATATTTTCCGTCAGTTCTCTACACTCTTCCTTGTATAACCGTCTTATAAAATCTTCCTCCAGGTCATAGTCTGATACAAATTCTTCACTTTCTTCATACAGGAGATCACGGTACAGAACCTCCCGCTCCAATCCTCTTTTATAATTGATTGCCATATGCTTCGCGCTAACCAAAAGCCACGAAACTACTGCTTTCTCCTCTACACTTCCAAGATCTTCAAGCAGCTTCATGAAAACAGTTTGTGTAATTTCCTGTGCTACATGGTGATTGCCGCAATAGCGCAGCGCCGTATAGTATATGCTGTCTGCACTATTCTTATAAATTGCATCAAAGGCGTCCTCATCCATAGCCTTTATCCCCACTTATCTGCCCTTCACTTTCCTATATCTTCGATAAGATCTCTTCCTTGTCTCCCTCCGTCAGCTTTCCAGGTTTCCAACCGATGCCTACTGCATCACCCTTATACCTTGGTATCAGATGCAAATGAAAATGGAATACCGTCTGCCCTGCCGTCTCTCCGTTATTCTGGACAAGGTTATAGCCATCACATTCAAGAATACCTGCAAGCTTTGTAATCATCTTTTTCGCAAGAACAAGCACCTTTGACGCCAGTTCGTCATCCAGCTCATAAAGATTTGCGTAGTGCTCCTTCGGAATAATCAGGGCGTGTCCCTTTGACGCGGGGTTTGCATCAAGAATCACACGAAAGTCCTCGTCCTCATAAAGCGTTGATGTTGGAATCTCGCCATTGGCAAGTTTACAAAAAATACAATTTTCATCCTTCATAATTACATTCCTTCTTTCCTGATAAAATGATCAATTATCATTAGTAAAACAGCCAGGATCATCCCCGTCAGCAGTCCGCCAATGTGTGCAAAATTATCCACTCCGCCATTCGCATATCCAAAGTAAAGACTTATACCCACCGTGAAGAGAAGCCCCCGCCCCGAGATCTCCCCTACCCTGCCGCGGTTACGCGCAGCGATGAGAAGTGTTGCCCCGAGCAGGCCGAATATGGCTCCAGATGCCCCCGCTGCGACTGCATACTGCCCTGTATGGATATCCTGCCACATAGACAGAAAGGTACCGCCAAGGCCGCTTATCAGGTAGATAATAAAAAAGCGGAACTTTCCCACCTCATGCTCCAAAGTATATCCAATGGCAATCAGCATCACCATATTATTCATGAGATGCTGAAAACCAAAATGCAGAAACATAGATGTAAAAATCCGGTAGTACTCACCCTGCTCTGTCACATATGGAACAAACATGGCACCATGCTCTGCCATAAAGGACGCATCCTCTGTCATGCCTATAAATGACAGGGCGAAAAAAACTATTATATTGACTGCTGCTATCATTATGGTAATCACTGGTTTTTTCATGCTTAGATTTTCTCATTAATCCAAAAGGATGTCAACTATATTTTTTGTCTATACAACCAAAGCGTTGCTTTTATGAACTACAGTTCCTCCTCTTCTATGTAAAGTCCGTCCCAGTTTCCCCATTTTGGCCTTCTGTGTTTTGTCAAAAAGCGCTTTACCGGAGTCCACATATTCTCTGTCTCCTCCATAATTAAACTCCCCGTCTCCTGCTCTGCTATCCAGTCATGCTCCGTCTTGTCATATTCATATATATCCTCATCCACATAATTATCTTCAAGAGCTCCAGACCCGGGCGCAGTCTTTTCTGCCTCTTTTTCCTCCCCTCCTTCCTTCAGACAGTGTCTGGCAACCTTTTCTAAACTATAGTTCTCCTCCATTGTCTCCTTGTGAAGAAAAAACACCATCTGTACACACTCCTGATCCTTATAATCAGCCCTCTTTACAAAATATTCTGTCAGAGTATGGAATTCATCCCACAGATTTTCCTTTCCCGGCGGGTAATAGCAAAAATAATATTCCCCGCTTTCATAATAAATGTATTCTGGTTTAAGCAGTATCCGGTTAATATCCAGAAGATATCTCTTTGTCTCACCGACCACTGCCAGAAGCCCTCTTAGGAAGTTTCTGATATCATTTCCGCTGATTACATTTCTCTCATATAATACTCCCAGTGACACCTTGCCACTTACATTATAATCATAGTAGCTTTTCCCGTCCGCCCCTCTCCCTTTTATTTCCAGCAGTCCCTCCACATGATTTACCTGCAGCATGCGCATCTGGTAATCCTCGTGATAGACCTCTTTTTCTTCAATCGTTATCTTCCGCTCCATATTCTGGTTTTATTTCAACCTCCTTATATTCCGAATTTTCGTTTCCGGATCCGTAATCCTCATCCGTTTCAGCACAGACATCCTCATTCTCCTTTTTGATGCTGTCACTGCCACCTCAATTTCATTCTCTTCCATGGATACTGTAACTTCCATCCTGTCAAAGAGAATACATTTTCCGCTGACCCTCTCCTCAAACAGCGCTCTTATTTCTCCCTCCCCTGTTCTGCCCTGGTTCCTTGCCTTCGTACTCCCCACTGCCACTGTTTCATATGCAGCGCCGCAGATCACGTTTTTGTCATGGTAATAAAACATACCAAAGATACTGCTCATAATCAGCAGAAGAATTACCGGCATCAGAAATGACATCTCTACCGTATATCCTCTCATATCTCACCTCTCATATCATATCTCATATCAAACCTCCCATATCATGCCTCCTGGCATACAAGCATAATCAGATAGCCGCATGCCAGAAACGGGAAAAATGGAATTCCTGTCCCCACTGCCATTTTCCTTATGCTTAATATCACTACTGCTGTAAGAGCCAGCAGAAAAAAAGAGATACTCAACAACTCCGCCAGTCTGCGGATTCCCAGATAGCCCCCAAGAATTAAGATCCCCCAACTGTCCCCATAGCCCATCTTTTCTCCCGTTATCATACTGATCAGTAAAAATACTGCTCCCACTCCTGCCCCGCCTGCCGTCTCCCATACGAAGCGATACCCCCGGAAAATCTGGTACAGAAAAACTGCTGCCCCGCATACGCCCAGCAGAAGCACCGGAACTCTCCTCTTTTTGATGTCAATATACGAGAACAGGCACAGGATGCCAAACACCACCACATCTTTTATCTGCCACATCTTGAACACACCCCCTTCCCTGCCGCCTCTGATACCGGAACAGCATATACAGTCCTCTTTAAGCCGCTGCAGGCTAAAGTGCTGTGATATCTGTCTCCATTGTCCGTAATATACACTCCCCCCGCCGCGCCGCCTCCACAATGTTCGCATGGATAATATTTTCCGCCCGAACTGTTCCTCAACGCCTTTACCTCTGTATCAGACACCATACGAATGGACAGCTCCAAATAGGTACAGTGATAATCCTTATGATAGACAATTCCATTTTCTGTAATATATACAGTGTCATCTTTTATATTTTCAAAGAAATTTTTTTCATATCCTGTCCATGCTTTAATACGTATGGATTCCTCACATGTAATGGTTGGAACCGCAAAGGCAGGAAGCGGCAGATGCACTTCATACTTTGCCTTAAGTGTACCGTTCCCGGTGACTGGCGACAGACAAGACTCCTCACAGTGAATCCCTCCTCTGCCTCCCTTTATCATACTCCTGTCCAGGCGGTCTCCTCCTATTTCATTTATTATATCATTTTCTAGTTTCGAAGGTATTATTATTGTTGCTTCACAGGCATCCTGCATCAGTTGTTTTCCGGCGCTTTGCAGTCCCGATCGTACAGAGGTTCTGACTGCGGAAAGCTCCATAAGATACAAGAGGCTTACAATCGCCAGGAAGAAAAACGGCACCGCCAAAGCTGCTTCCACAGTAATACTTCCTTTTACCCCTTTTCCGCTTTGATTCTTATTAAGATTTTTATTACAGTTCCTGCAGGCAGGTGCAGATGCCTTTCTGTAAAAATGAGGAAGAATGTTTTTAGAATATTGATAACCTGGCATCGCGAATCCTGCTCCTTTCTTTTTTTCTGTTTTATGGTTATTTCTCTGTCTGGGAATTCCAGAAAGGCACCTGCACCTGCCTGCAGTCTGTAATTACTAGTGATATCCAAAGCAGGTGGGAAACTGATAGCTGATCCCCCTGCGGAATATTCGTGTACTCTTAAGTTCTATTTTACTGATACAATAATCTGCCCGGAAATAGCTCTGCCCCTTTTCAGTCCTCAGATTCTGTTCGATCAGATCAAGCGTACGCATTCCTTCCTTCTTCTTATTCCCGAGGAATAAAAGGATTCTAAGATAATCTTTATAGCGCAGTCCCCCTTCTGTGTCTGCCCCGTCATTCTGATCCTCCTCTGTTCCAAGCTTAAGAATCCCTGAGAGCTGGAGCTGCCAACTATCCCCGGTCTTCACAAGAGGCACCCGGTTTCCTTTCAGCAAGGAGCGTATATCTACCACAGACTCGCCATAGGCCCATGCAAAAATCAATGCCTGCGCTGCTGCCTCTGTAATAGCCGGAATTGCAAGCATTGAACAAAGAGTTGCTGCCAGAGCCGCTGCCTCCGCCTTTTTTACACTGTCTGTCTGAATACAGGCATAATTTGAAACAAGGCGTAATCGTAACAGCCTCCGCACCACAGCCTCCAGATTCTCTTTATCACTGGGTTTTCCCTCCAGTATATACTCTGCCTGATAATCCAGAACTCCTGTACTCTTCCCGTCAGCTGCCATCGCAAAATGTTCCATAATATACTCCCCGAAAAGCAATGCCTGGACCGCACCTGACGTTTCCGGCACATCTGAAAAATCACCGAAGCCTGTATTCCGTTTCCTGTGAGACGCTGTATCCGCCACCGCAAGACTCTTTTCCGACAACTGCATATCCTTTGGCGTTACCAGTGTAAGAAGCGGAGTATTTTTCAGTGTGTTCACATGTTCGACAGGATTATCCTCTTTTGGAATCTCCCCTTCATTTTCCTCAAGAAGACTTTTCAGCTTCTCCCCGTTTTCCTGTTCCTGTCTGACATAGTCCCTGATCCCGTCCACCTGCTGATCCCAGGAAGCTGTCTCCCCCAGATATTTTTTTGCGCGGTCAATCCCGTATTTATGCTCCATATATGCCGCCGCCTGCTCATAAAAAGCCTGTCCCCCGGAATCCGTAAGAAACTGGATTCTGATAATCTGATGGCTCATATTCCCGGCGCCATACCAGGCAAGTCTGTCAAATAGCAGCTTCTCATCATAAGTTCCCGTCTCATAGGTTCCTTCCAGAGCGAATACCTCATATTCTTCCAGAAGCTCCTTCTGATACTCTGCAAAGAGACATTCCACAGCACGGTTCACGTCAGCTCTGCAATAATTTTTTGCATTCTGCATGGATGTACTTTCCAGCATAGATGCCGCAAATGTCATCAGCAGAATAAATATAAGGCTTAAAGCGGCAGTCACCTCACCCCGTTCTCCAGAAGTGTCCCGAAGCTCCCTGACTTTATATTCCCGCACTTTCACTTGTAATTTTTGAAAATATAGATTGCACCAAACTTGTAAGCTGTGACTTAAAGATAATAACGAGTCCGATCAGAACTACAAGAATTAATATAATCTCTACAACCCCTATTCCCCTGTCATCCGTTAAAATACTTCTGATTCTACTTATTATACTCCACATATATACTCCCCTTTCCAGGGCGTGTAAGAAAAACATGCCCTTATCTAATACAATGCTGCTGTTCACTCTGTGACCAGAATCTCTGTCCAGACAGATCCTCGCATTCTCCGCATCTATCGTTTGCTGCGGCTTACAGCTGTATGGAAAGAAATGCCGGAACCACCACAATAACCAGCACAACCGCCAGCATCAGGAACATAGGCAGAAGAAGCTTCGTCCCCGCCTCCTCTCCAAGTCTCTTTGCCCTTGCCTTTCTCTCTTCGAATGCCTGAACCGCTTCTGCCCGCAGCAGCGCATTCAGTCCTTTTGTTCCCTTTCTGAGATTTTGCGAAAGCAATGCACCGAGCCTGATATATTCCTGTATCCCGCAGCGCCTCCCAAAATGCTCATAGCTCTCTGACTCCATCACACCGCTCTCCATCTCACGGCACGTATAACGCATCTCTTCATATATATAATGCATCTGCTTATCTCCCCTTTTATAAGCATCCTCTGTTATCTTTATCCATGCCCGTTTTACAGTCATACCTGCACCAAGAAGCAATGTCAGCTTATTCACCAGTTCAGGATAATAAATCCTTAACTGCCTCCTTCTGTCTTCTGCCTCCTTTTCCCTATTCTGCCTGTCAAGTGCAAGAAGCAGAACCGGCATCAATATAGCCATTGCGAGAAGGACAATTCCCCTTTTGTCCATCACCGGATAAAAACGTACTTTCTGTCCGTCCACTGAATCCGGAAGCATAAGCACCGGCTCCGTCCTTGTACCCACATCATTTTCTTCTATTTTCTTTTTCAGCCTTTTTATAAAACCGTCCTTTCCCCTTAGTGTCTCCGGATACACCCTGACTAGACATTCATAGCGAGCCTGGTCGGACACCCTGTCCCTGTAGGTAAGTACTGCACCCAGCATTACAAGGATCCCATCTCCGTCAGCCTTTGTCTGTGCATCAATCTGCTCTCTGTTAAGTTCCCCACGGACACTGATCACGTCATACCGGTCGGTCTCCCAGGATACGTCTACTGGTTCCCCCGGAATCTCCGTAATAAGGTTCAAGTCTGATTCCACCCGGTCCGGACTCTTATTTTCCCCAAGTATCCATTCTTCCATCTTCTTTATACTCTTGTCAAATACCTCCCGTATCTCCTTTTCCGTATATGCTCTTGGCGATACCGAAGCCTCTATAGTATCAGCTCCTTCCTGCCCTTCCGCCTCAGCCATAAGTTCCTCTGTCCTTGCCCCTTTTTCATATGTATTGCGGGTAAGGCCTCCGGTAATCTCTGTTCTCGAAACAGCATAGTCCAAAGCTGCTGCCGTGGTACCGCCAATGGCAAGAAGCACGGATACTGCAGCTATTATACTTCGATTTCGATCAGCCTTGCACCAAGATAATATGCGCCGATATAGATGATAAGACATACTGTCATCACTCCTGTTCCGATTGCACCTCCATACAGACAATCCATAAATTCCGGAAAACTTAATGACATATAGGCAATCATAGCATAAGGAATCACTGACATAACTTTAAATTCATACCGTTTTGCCGCAAGGATTGTCTGAATCTCCCTGCAGACATCAATCCGGCCGCTAATCTGCTCTGTTGTGTTCCTGATGATCGCAATCATATCTCCGCCGCTTCTCTTCGCTGTAATAAACACTGCCGCAAAGTTTTCCACATCTTCAAGTCCTGTCCTTTCGGCCATCTCACCTATTGCCTGCTCTATAGGAATCCGCATCTGAAGCTGCCTCACCAGTATATTAAGCTCTCTTGTCACAGGCTCTCTTTCCGAATACATAAGCCGCAGCTCCCTCTGACACTCCCGGACTGCATTCTCGATAGAATAGCCTGTATTTAGTGCAGAGGATATGGTCTGTATCATTTCTTTAAACTGCATGAGGAACTGGCTTTCTTTTTTTCTGATACATTCGTTTTCAAGGTTTCTGTAATACCATATCCATACTGGTATTAAAAACGGCACAGCAGCTGCCGAGCGATAATAAAGCCATGCCGTCACGCCTGTTACAGCAAAAGACTTAAGTATCATTACCAGCCGTTCCCCTGTCCTGATATCCTGCTGCCATAAGCTTCTTTTTATGCACAAGTGCATGAACCCTTTTCCAGCTCCCTCCGGTCTTCCCATATTCTTCCCCTTCATATACATAGAGTGGATTCAGATGGATTTCACCTCCACTGTAGTCAAGCACCTCCGTCACCTCTAACACCTTTCTGCTCTTGTCCCACTGTCTTCCCAGATGAATTAGTATATCAATCCCTGATGCGATCTGCCTCTGGACAGCCGGAAGGGGAAGTGACATTCCCATAAGCACCATTGTCTCCAGCCTGCTCAACATGTCCCTGGGACTGTTGGCATGTCCGGTACTAAGACTCCCGTCATGCCCTGTGTTAAATGCCTGCAGCATATCGATTGCCTCCGCACCGCGGACCTCTCCTACGATAATCCGGTCCGGCCTCATACGAAGTGCAGTTTTGATAAGCTCGCGCACTGTTACCTCGCCGCTTCCTTCTGTATTTGCATTTCTTGCCTCCAGCGACACCAGATTCGGTAGTTCCAGGAGTCTTAGCTCTGCATTATCTTCAATGGTAATAATTCGCTCATCCTTTGGGATAAACTGGGACAATGCATTTAAAAAGGTTGTCTTGCCAGAGCCCGTCCCGCCGCTTATAAAGATATTGTATCTTGATCTTGTAAGCCGTGACAAAAACTCAGCCGTCTCCTCGCTGATGGATCCCCACCGAATCAGCTGTCTCATGGTCACCGCTTCCTTCGGAAACTTTCGGATTGTTACAACCGGACCGTTAAGCGCGACTGGAGGAAGTACTACATTTACCCTGGAGCCGTCAGATAATCTGGCATCCACAATCGGAGATGCTTCATTCACAATCCTGTTGGATCCAGCCGCAATCTGCTGAATCACATCCTCCAGCTTCTTCGCAGATGCAAAGCGCTTCTGCGACGGAAACATCCGCCCCTTTTTCTCTAGAAATATGTTCTGTGTTCCATTAATCATAATCTCCGTAATCTCATCATCCTCTAGAAATTCCTGAAGGAGATCCAGCTTACGGAATGCATTGAACAGCTCTCTTCCAAGCTCTGTCCGCCTTGCGAGAGGAATATACTCCTGCCCGCATGCCTCCTTTAGCACCCGGTGGATCAGCCCGGTGAGCTCCTCATCCTCCGTCTCCTTTGACATATCAAGTTCTTCAAGAACCCTTGCATAGAGCTGCTCTGACTGAATCATAGCCTGCTCTCCCTGCGTATGAGTTTACACCTGATATCCTCATGGCCCAGAAGGCTTAACTCCTCTTCAAACTGCCGGAGCTTCGATTCCGATATTTCATTACGAAGTGTAAGCACATGTATCTCACTGCACACCCGGAAGATCTGATAAATATCCCGGACGCCCTCATCCATATCAAGTATTAATATTTCATATATGCTTTCCTCCATAAGCCTTTTAATGAGATTTAACCAATCCTCACCGGACACGGATTTAATATCTTCAGAAACCTGGATCGGGGCTATGTAATCTAGTTTCCCCTTATGTCCCACAAGCGTGGTAAGCATAAGCCCAAGATTACTTTTTTCCTGCCTTGCATAGTACAGCACGTCTGACAGCGTCTGCCCTCCTTCCTGGAAGTGTCCTCCGACTCCCCCATAAGTTTCAAGGTTCAGATACAGCACATTCGCCTCTTCTGAAAGCTTTCTCCCAAGTCTTAATGCATAGGAGGTTTTTCCAACCCGATGTACTGGTGAGTAGATGCCAATAATTTTTGCCTGCTTTTTCCTTAACCTCTTTAGGAATGTATTCTCTGCATTTTCTCCGTTACTGCATTTTCTGATAAGCTCTGCCAAAAGCTCGTCTCCGGACTGATATTTATACACCTGGGTTTCCCCCTCAAGCAGTGTATCCTCCTCATCTTCTGTAAGTACAAATACCGTCCCTGCCTCCGCCTGTCCCCTGTCTCCGGGCGGATAACCCGAAGAGATAAACAGATAATCAATCCCCTCCTGTTCCTGAATGGATAACACATGTGACAGGTCACTGCATGTCTGAACCTGAAGAGCAAGCTCCTCTTTCTGCATAATATAGCGTGCAAATGCATCTGCATAACCCTTTTCCCTGTCACAGATTACCAGGTTTTTGCTTTTCACATACTATCCCTCCTGTTCTTTTGTCGTAGTGCGTCAGCTAATTCTTTTGAATTCATGGCCGATCTGGCTGAATAAATTAGAATAACCTGAATTAATATGAATCTGCCAAAGAATAAAAACAATCAGATACAAGTTGTTTGTCTCAACTTGTGAGACAGATTATACGCCCCCTTGTCGCTCTTGTCCATACTACAATTAAAAATTGTCGAATTTTGTGAAAATCCCACAGAATACTGACAGAAAATTTCTTTTATACTTCCCAAACTCTCTCTAAAACGCTATAATATTACCAGCTTAAAACTTAGGAGAATGGAGAGATTTTATGATTATTAAACAATTGAATTTACACCATTTAAAGCCTGGCCTTAGAATACCAGAACGCAATATTCTCCATGTCTGGATCCTCGCACTGGATCATACTGGCAATATGCACAAAAGTATACACACCCAAAGCCATTCCCTTCTATTTAGAATGCTGTCCCTGTACACAGGAATTCCCGGGGAAAGTCTGGAACTGGGAACCGGACAATATGGAAAACCCTTTTTAAAAAATAATCTGGAATCAGAAGGAGTCCCCCTTGTCCTGCACTTTAATCTCTCTCATTCCGGCAGTATGGCGGCATTTGTTTTCTCCTCCTCTTCTCCTGTGGGCATTGACATCGAACGGCTTCACCGGTCAGCAAGAATGAACCGGATTGCCGCACGCGTGTTTTTTCCAAATGAGGCTGCTCAGCTTGAGGCACTATCTGAACAAGACAGCCAGGATGAAAAATCACATCTTTTTTTTCGTCTCTGGACCCGCACAGAAAGCTTCCTGAAGGGGATTGGCACAGGCTTTTCTGCTTCCCTTACAGACAAAAAAATCCAGGACGAATATACCAACTGGCAAATCCGGTATCCGGATGCTCCTGACGGATATATCTGCTGCCTTGCATATAAAAACCCGCCTGATGCTTCCTGACCGGGATTCCCCTTATAATCCACGGTAAAACGCAATCCCATACAGAAGTGCAACACCCGGCGTCCCCAGCACGCCGGATGTAAGCAGGGTAAGCGGATTCATCCCTACCCGGACAGCAATATTTTCAAACTCTAAAAATTCGTTTACAAAAAATATCATGGCAATCCCCAGAATCACACGGACAAAAAAATTAATCATAATATGCGGCTGTCTTTCTGGCATACAAGTCACCCTCCTTTTCCTGCATATTCTTACGGAATGCGCAGCCCACGCGCATTCCTGACTCGTGAACAGTAACCCTGATACTTCATGTATATATGAAAACCCGGAATTTTATGTTATTATTCACAGACTAATCATCCGCTCATAGTAACAATTTGTATCAGTATAGATTTAAGTTGGCAATTATTCATTGAAAAGATGCTTTGTAAATGTTAAAATTCTCTCAGAAACATCACAAAAAAACGGAGGTATTACATTGAGAGAAATTCTAGAACGTGCCCTTGGAAAAGGCCGGGAAGAGGTTATATACGGGGAAACAGCCTCCTACATCCCGGAATTAGGAAGGGTGGACAAAAACCAGCTTGGCGTATGTATTTACACAAGCGATGGAAAAAAAGAAGCTGTGGGAGACTATGATGTCCGCTTCACCATTCAGAGCATTTCCAAGGTAATTACACTTGCCGTTGCCCTGGAACGCTGCGGCTTTTACAAGGTCTTTGAAAAGGTCGGGATGGAGCCTTCCGGCGATGCATTCAATTCCCTGATCAAGCTCGACCTTTCCAATAATTATCCCTATAATCCAATGATCAATTCAGGAGCCATTGCGATTGCAAGCTACCTCACCCCGATCATCAGTTTCAAAAAAATGCTGCAGATTACCCGCCGTCTCTGTATGGATGATGACATCACACTGAATACTGATGTCTATCTCTCGGAGATGAACCATATCTCCAGAAACAAGGCAATTGCCTATCTTCTCGAGAGCAAAGGCATTATCGCCAGCGGAAGTGTACAGGAAAGTCTTGACTTCTATGTACGTATGTGCTCCTTAAATGTAACTGCCGAAAGCCTTGCGAACTTCGGCCTCGTGCTAGCCCGGGGCGGGATTCATCCAGAAACCGGAGAGCAGCTTCTGGAGGAAGACGTAGTACAAGTAGTTAAGACCATCATGCTGACATGCGGCATGTATGACGGCTCCGGCGAATTCGCAGTACATGTAGGGGTTCCCTCAAAGAGCGGAGTCGGCGGCGGGATTCTCTCCGTAGCAGACAAAAAGATGGGAATCGGGATCTTCGGACCTTCCCTTGATGCAAAAGGGAACAGCATCGCCGGCCGCTCCATCCTGAGAACCCTTTCAAAGGAACTGAACTTACATATCTTTGCTTAATATTGACAAAAATTGTCCATACTACATAAGAGAGGAATACGTTACTATTCACGGCCTGGAAGGCCGCTCATAGTAACAATTCGGGGCGGCATTCCAAGTTTTGCTACGCAAAACCGCCCCTCATCCCTGTATCATGTTCTCACGGAATGCGCAGCTTACGCGCATTCCTGAGCCGTGAATAGTAACAGGAATACACATCTTTACAAAAAATTCATTGCATGGAGGTGGACGAATGCGGTTATTTGCCCGGGGAAAAACTACTGAAGAAGACGTATACCGGCGTCTTTCCTTTGATCCAGATCACAACACGATCCTTGATGAGATCGCGCAGGCAAAGAGAAATATCGAAAATGCCTACACAAAATTCCAGAATGCATGTGATCCGGATCTAATTGATGCCTACATCTATGAAGGAAACGCTGCATGGAAAAAATACCAGTTCCTGCTCCGGCAGGCCGAAACCAATTCGGGGACGGGGCATTATTCGCCATAGCGCGCATCAGAAGCTCCAATGGAGCTTCTGATGTAAAAAATGCCCCGTCCCCAATTGGTTAAATTTCCAGTTCTATTATTCTTCCTGTCCTGTGATACGGATGATACCTGACCCCTGCCGCGTCAAACATCCGCATGGATGCTTTTACAGTTGGCGTCCCCTCGTATTTGTTGCAATCGTAGATGACCTCCTTGATACCGCTCTGTATAATCGCCTTCGCGCATTCGTTGCACGGAAACAGGGATACATACAGCTTCGCCCCCTCCAGGCTCCCTCCACGGTAATTAAGAATTGCATTGAGCTCACTGTGTACTGTATATAAATATTTCGTCTCCAAAGGATCTTCTCCTTCTCTTATCCATGGAAATTCATCGTCTGAGCAGCCTGACGGAAATCCGTTATACCCCATGGACAGAATCTTGTTGTCCTGGCTTACAATACAGCAGCCAACCTGTGTATTCGGATCTTTTGAACGCAGTCCGGACAAAACTGCCACTCCCATAAAATATTCATCCCAACTAATGTAATCTTCTCTTTTACTTCCCATTTTTTCTCTCCATTATTTTGTCACTGCAAAGCTGTACACAGCATGCCTTATTACTTTACCTCAGCCACATGTGGCCTGGCCTCAATCACATGATGACCTGCTGCTTTTAAAAGACGGTTCATGACCGCGCTTCCGATTCCGCCCGCAGGAAATGATTCGCTAAATATATAATCCACCTCTTCGCTGTCAAATTCCCGCAGAATCTCATAGAGGTGGCTTGCAATTGTATCCTCGTCCTGGCGGGTTCCTATACTTTTTATAATGCCGCCGCTGTATTGGTCTATTGTCTCATCTGTTCCTATGATTCCCACGCGGTATCCGGCTCCTGACTTTTCCCCTGTCATCTGGTTAATTGCACTGATTACATCCAAAAGTCCGCCTTCCACAATTGTAAGCTCTGCCTTCGGCGCGTAATGGCGGTATTTCATTCCCGGTGCCTTTGGAGGCTTGCTGCTGTCACTGGTAATCAGTGTCTGATCTACGGATACATCCCCTATCAGCTCCCTTAGCATCTCTTTCGTAATGGCGCCCGGCCTCAGAATCATAGGCGGAGTTACTGTCATATCAAGAATCGTCGATTCCACTCCGATCCCGGCTGCCCCGCCATCCACAATCATGTCAATCCTGCCCTCCAGATCCTCCTTTACGTGCTCTGCCTTTGTAGGGCTTGGTCTTCCTGACGTATTCGCACTCGGCGCGGCAATATACCCTCCGCCGGCGAGAATAACGGCCTGCGCAGTCTTATCACATGGCATGCGGACTGCCACAGTTTCAAGCCCGCCGGTTGTTCCGTAAGGCACCTCGTCTGTTTTCTGAAAAATCATTGTAAGCGGCCCAGGCCAGTACTTTTGCGCAACAGTGACTGCAGCCTCTGGAATCTCCACGGCTATCCTTCCAAGCGCCTCCATACTGGCAATGTGTATAATCAGCGGATTGTCCGAGGGACGCCCCTTGGCAGCATAGATCTTTCCTGCCGCCTCTTCGTTAAGCCCATCCGCGCCCAGACCATACACTGTCTCTGTGGGAAATGCTACAAGACCTCCTTCCCGAAGGATTCTGCCTGCCTGCGCAATGATTGCTTTACTTTCATCCTGCTCAAGCTTTGTTCTGTCTAGTTTTTTTATTATGGTTTTCATGCCCCCTATTATACTACAGCTTCTTCGTATCACACAAGGGGGAAAACAGAATACCCTGTTAGTTACTAAAGCCGCGTGTTACTGCTCACTCCGTTCACAGTAACATTCGCAAATCCATTTAAAATTCGCTTCGCGAATGGGATTTGCTCACTCCTGAATCACTTTCTTACGGTCTGTGCAGTGAATGCACAGACCTGTGAACAGTATCAAAGCCGCTACTATTTAAATACATCTCTGTTCCTTCTGCTATCGCATCTGCAATCTTTTTCTGATATTCCTCACTTGCCAGAAGCTCCGCCTCCTCCGGATTACTTAGGAATCCGCATTCTACAATGATAGTCGGCACCTCTGTCCGTTTAAGGAGATAATAGCTCTCATTTGATTTCGCCTGCCTTGTGTTGCCTGGGTCGGCATTAAGCAGGGCTTTCTGCATAATGGCTGCCGCTGCTTCACCCTCTGCAGAATGAGAATAATAAAAAACCTGCGCCCCCTTTACACCTGCCTCATGGTAGCTGTTCTGGTGTACACTCACTGCGAGAGCAGGCCTCTCCTTGTTAATAAGTGCTACCCGTGCCTTCATATCTTCTGCTTTTCTATTATTGCTCCCCTCATCCGCCAGTATTTTATCCTCTGTCCTTGTCATGACAACCTTATAGCCCTTTTTCTTAAGTCTCTTCTCTAATAATTTTCCTATTTTCAGGTTAATATCCTTTTCGAGCACATCATTTACCCCAATTTTTCCCGGGTCATTTTCCCCATGTCCGCAGTCTACCACAATCAGATTTCCATCTGCCTTTACCTTGTCAGAGGAAACCTGGTTTTTCAGGTAGCTTCCCGCCGACAGGAGTGCCGCCAGTAAAAGTATCATTACGGCAAGCTCTATTTTTTTCATATAAAAACACCTCCTGGCAGTCTATATTAATTAAATATATGACTGCCGGAGGCATTTTATTTTCATTATTCGTAACTATTCAATATGAGCTGTCACGTCCGCTGGGATTTGACATTCCTCTAATTCGTGTACTTCTGAATCAGCTTCCAAACCTTGGAATCTTCCTGCCCGAGCGCCCATGCCGCTGTCCCGGCAAGTCCGTTATCCTTCATGAGCTTCAGCTTCTGCTCCAGGGAGTCTGTATCTTCAAGCCAGATCTTATAGGTCTCGCCTTCACTTTCCCATGTAGCAAAGTTCTGCTGTGTCTCCTCATCCCAGACTGCTTCGGCTCCCGCCTCTTTTATACGGTTCTGGGCCTCTTCCATCCCGAGCGCTTCACTAGTTACCTTCATACTGTATTCCGCAGCTTCTGTCCCCTGATCTTCAGCAAGTTCCTCCTCTGTCTTCGGCCTCTCAGACCAGAGTCTCGTAAAGAAGGGAACACCGCTTATGATCTTCTCTGCGGGAACTTCCTTTAACGTCTCCTCAATCCCAGTCTTCACGTAATTAAGGGACGCTACAGAGCCTGCCTCTGGAGAACCGCCGTAATGCTCGTCATATCCCATTATAATCACATAATCCGCAACAATTCCCTGCTCCCTGCGGTTATACTGCATATTGTAGCCCTGGGGCACATAGTTATCCACAGACAACACAATTGAATTCTGTCTGCACCTTACAGACAACTCACGGATAAACTGGATATAGTGCTCTCCGCATTCCTCTGATATAAGCTCGAAATCCACATTGATCCCGTCAATTCCCACCTGGAGCGCCTCCGCAATCACCTGGTTGATCAGATTCTCTCTGCTTGACGTGCGGCTTAGAAGCTCATAGGATTCATCATAAGAGCTAATCCCCCCGTCAAAGTCCCTAAGCGCTCCCCACACCTCAATATTCGCCTGGTGTGCATAATTTACATAGTCTGAAGAGGCAATGGATTCAATATTTCCCTTGACGTCCTGCACATGAAACCAGGTGGGTGAAATCGTCGTAAGCCCTTTGCTTTCTGCAATCCGCTGCAGAACTCCTTCATTCGCATCTGTATTCGTCACATTATGCCACGCCATATTAATGATATAATCCTTCTTAATGCTAGTATACTCCGGCTCTTCAAAGTCTCTGGACAGAGTTTTCTTCTCCTCCGGTCTTAGGGCGCTGTTCTTTGCATAGCCGATAAATCCGTCCTTTGTGCGGACCTTCTTCCAGTCGCCTTCATCCTCGATCACGGTTACCTCGTCCTTTTTACTGACCTCGGTAAGCACCTTGCTCTTAACCCCGGCGAGGCAGCGAACCTGCGTATTTTTCTTTACCTCTGCAATCTCTTTCTCACCCCAGTCCTTCACAATCATAACCCTGTCCGGATCCTGGTAGAGCTGAAAGTCAATATTCGTATACTTCTGAATAAAGTCCAATGCAATATAAGCTGTACTTCCCTCTGTCTTTAAGATGACGTAGTCCATGCTGTCCTTTTTCTTGGAAACCATATATTCTTTGCTTCCCACTTCGACAGACACCGTATCATTCGGAAGGGTATACAGCAGAACATTCTCGTTGGGATCCCAGTAAAATCTTCCGTTTACATAATCCCTTACAAGCTCATACTGCAGATATGCCTTGCCATCTGACATCATTCCATGGGGCTCCACAATCTCGTTATCTATAATAACAGCCATCTGATTTTCATTTTCTATTCCATAATATTCTTTTCTATCAGCTTTTTCCTTTGAAGGACTGTAGCGTTTCCATAAAAATATTGCTGCCGCTGCTGCTATTATAAATAAGATGAACAGTGCAATCTTAAGGCCAAGATTTCTCTTTCTCCTTCTTTTAGCCTGCATCTTTCTTGAAGCCTGTCTTCTGTCTCCCATGCCTGCAGTACCAGGCCTTCTCGGAACACGTCCCGGTATCGCCTGGTCTTCTCTCCCCGGAGAACGTCTTCTCCGGGCCCGGTCAGGCCCTGCTGCGCCCCGTATCCTGCCTGTTCCCGGCATACTCTCTCCTGTACGCCTTGCTCTATCTGAAGCTTCCCGTACTACAGAACTGTCTGATACCGTACTTGTACGTCTCTTGCGTTCTCCCGGTATCTGGTATCTGACTGCGCGTCCTGCTGCCGTCTCCGGTAAACCTTCCGCCTTACGCCTTCTTACACTCCGGCCTATGCCTTCCATACGGTCTGAGGATCCACGGCTTATTTTCTCTCTATCTTCCATGCTGCACCTCCTGCTAGACCCTATTATAACAAAACAGACGACACACGTCACCACTTATTTCGACATTTATTACTATTCACGTCCCAAAGGGACGCACTGAGGGGTATTTACAATCCTTTTTTCTTAATTGTCTGCCGTTTTCTTTAAATCCTGAAAGTCCAGCTCCTTTATATCTCCTTTATCATTCAGCACGTAATCTCTCATATAGACCCCTTCCTCCCGCATACTATGCGCCTGCACAATCTGCATCGGGCTTGCCGGCAGACCATTAATGAGTATGTAGACTCCTCTTTTCTCATAATCTGTCAGCTCCGCAAACAATGTCTGAAACCTCTGATTTCCATACGTTTCATATTCCCCCATAATTAATGTACCCTCCTTTTTCAATGCATGCTCCTGATAACTGTTACCGGTCTTTGTGCATATTATAAAACCAAAAGGAAAGTGCTCGTGATACACAGGTTTTGTAATGCCCGGTCTTTTTCAGAAATAAAAAGAAAATAGTTCTGCATTGTCTCTGTCTCTCATATGTTTTAATCTCTGATTGTTCTGGTATTTGTGCATAGAATCACACAAATGGATTCTAATTTGAATTTGGCAGATTCTGTTAGAATTTCTTAAGAATATACTTACAGGGCGCCTGCAGTCTTCCCTCTGACGGGGATACAGGCTATAGTATATTGTCATTTTATTAATTATAATGTGTTTCACTTTTGTTCTAAAAATACAATTATCAGGGAAAACTATCTTCTAGTATGGACATTATATACGAAAGTCATTTTTTACGCAAGTACTTTTTTAAATTTATACTTATTTTATGAAACCTTATGTTGAATATTCTATACCCTGTGTGGTATACTGGGTGAAAGGAAGTGATGATGATGAAGATTGAAAAGCTTAATGACAATCAGATACGCTGTACACTGACACGCGCTGATTTAGCTGAACGCCAATTACATTTAAGTGAACTTGCTTACGGAACTGAAAAAGTAAGGACACTGTTTCATGATATGATGCAGCAGGCTGCCTTTGAATTCGGATTTGAAGCGGAAGATATCCCTCTTATGATTGAGGCGATTCCGGCTTCTGCGGATTCTATTGTGCTCATAATAACGAAGGTCGAAGATCCGGAGGAGATAGATGCCCGGTTTTCGAAGTTTGCCCCTCTTTCCGGTTCGGATATTGAGGCAAAAAAGGAGACTCTTCTCGACAAATTAGAGGGCGCTGAGTCTTTCCTGAACATTTTGGAGAAGGTTAAGGAGAAGATTGAAGCAGCCGGGCCAAAGACCCCGGAGGATGAAGATGCTTCTTCCGGGCAGGACAATAAGCAGCCGTCTGTACGTCTGTTCTCGTTTCCAACCATGGACAGCGTACTGAATGCCGCCCACCTGCTTCGTAACATGTATTCCGGCTCCAGCACCTTATATAAGGACGCATTAGAGAATGTCTATATACTGGCGCTTACCCAGTCAGAACACACAACCCTGGACTTCAACCGGATCTGTAATATGCTCACAGAATACGGAACACTGGAAAAGGCAAACGGGGCAACACTCGCATTCCTGGAGGAACACTGTGATACCATGATCCCTTCAGATGCGGTGCAGCAGCTTTCAACAATTTAAAATCAGCTGATATAGTTCTTTTGTGACCTTACACTATACCAGAAAAGGATGCTTTGGAAATCATAACTCCATCCAAAGCATCCTTTTCTATGTCTGTCCGGCAGGTCTTCGCCTCTGCTATACCTCTGCTGCACTGATCGTTGCATTCAGCTTCTCAATCAGAAGATCCGGATCAATGCCATGCCCCATTGCTCCGTCTTCAATGGATTCCATCTGAGAATGCGGACAGCCGATACATCCCATTCCAGCCTCTAAAAGAACGTCTACAATCTTCGGACATTTTTCATAATACTGCTCAAGCAGCTGTCCGAATGTCATATCCTTAGAAACATGTGCCACCTGTGACACCTCCTTTTATCCTATAGTCCAGAGTCACTGCCCAGTACCTTCACAGCTGTTGCTCCGGTATCTTGCAGGTTCTGCTTTTCTTCAACGTTTTTATTATATCCGCTTTTTGCTATTGTGTAAACATCTTATATTAATTTTGCAATTTTTTAAATGTCAATATGATTTTCCCTTTTTTTCGACAAATGTTAACTTTTATTACAACTTCACAAAACAGGTGTTCTTTTATTTGCCCCGAATAATCCCCACTATTTTAGGCTTTTAGTGTGGATAATGTGGAAAACTTTTTTAAAACATCATATTTTCCACCTTTTTTGGCTATTTTGATGTGGATAACTTGGATAACTCTTCCCCTTAAAATTTTACAATTTTTAACATTTTTCTACATTTTTGTCTATTTTGTATATGCGATACCCGGGATTTTCCAAATCCTGACCAGACGGGAAGAAGAGAAAACGTATTACAAACAAACCCCGCCGCTATCTGCGGCGGGGTTTGTTTTCCCTTTCTATCCATATAGTACTTTTTTGTACTACTACATCAGTCTTCTTACTGTAATAATGTTGGCATAGGTTGCGGAACAGATTCCGATTCCATCGCTTTCATTCATAGCATTTACAATCTGCCCGTTACCCATATAGATTCCCACATGTCCGTCATACAGGATAATGTCTCCGGGCAGTGCCTCATTATAACTTACTCCAGTCCCGACATGCTCCTGATCCCAGGTAGTTCTCGGAAGGCTGATCCCGAAGTGGGCAAATACTGCCTGTACAAAACCAGAGCAGTCCGCTCCATTTGTAAGACTTGTCCCTCCCCAGACATAGGGATTCCCGATAAACTGGCAGGCATAATCCACAACAGCCTGTCCGCCTGAGGATGCTGCCGGCACGTCATCTGCTTCCCCTTCCTGCTTCTCTTTCTTTTCTGCCGGCTGCCCTTCAACGTTTTCTTGTACCGGGTCAATGGATGTCCCTTCCGCCGGCCGCAGCATCTCTGCCATCTCGGCAGCCTCTGCGGCTGCTTCCCTGGCCAGACGCTCTTCTTCCTCTTCCTTTGATTCCGCATAGGTAAATGCTTCTTCCGGTTCCTTTTGTGTCTCGCTGATAATTTCCTGGGCCTTCTGCTGAGCGTTATTACCTATTATAATATATTTTGAACATACATAGCCCGACACGGAACCCGATTCAACCTTCGTCCACTCACCTACCGGGCCGACAATCTTAGCCGCATAATCCGGATACAGCTTACCGACCCATTCGCTTTGCTTTGTTGGCTCGCTCCTTACATACAGAAACGAGTCAACATCCGCAAAAGCCATATCTAAATACTCACCCTTCTCTGTCGGTACCAGATAATCCTCTACTTCAATCTTGTTTTCTGAAGAATAACAATTATTTAATACCTTTTCAATCCCGGCATCCGGCATAATCGAAGCTTCCCCATTCTCTGAAGCATATACCGTGCCTGGAAATGCTGAAACAGCACCTGTCAAAGTAACCAGGAACAATCCTTTCTTAAGAACAGAATCCATAAACTACCTCCTTAATTCTGTTTATGTTTTCTTATCTTTTGTATTTATTACAGAATTGTTACATATGTTACGCACTTATTATAACATTCATTTCTCTGTTGTCAAGGTGTATTTATAAGGTTTCTATCGTCATATTCTTTCCATATAATGGTTTTTTATACAATTTTTTACTCTTAAATATTACAAATATATTACATTTTCTCAATTATCGTTGACATATGTTATATTACGCTCTATACTAATTATAATAATCATTACTGTTATCACAAAGGAGGATATGCATGGCCAATTTGAAATATAGCAGACAGCGTGCTTCTATTAAAGAATACCTTATGACAACGCAGGGGCATCCTACTGCAGATACTGTATATCTTCATGTAAGAAAAGAATTTCCACATATTAGTTTGGGGACTGTTTACCGCAATCTCAACCTTCTGGCAGAGATGGGGGAGGCAGTCAAGATCTCTACACCTGACGGCGGGGACAGGTTTGACGGCAACACACATCCACATTATCATGTTGTGTGTACAACCTGCGGAGATGTCATGGACCTCATGATGAACCCGGAATACATACGCACAATTAATAAGAAAGCTTCTGAACATTTTGATGGGACGATCGACTCCCACAGGCTTCTATTTTACGGAACCTGCCCGAAATGCGGCAGAAGGTAACTTTCAGCGCCTCTGGTTACTATTCATGGACTAACCGTCCACTTATAGTAACGCATCCGGCCCATTTAAAAGTCACTTTCAGCAAGGGGCTGGATGCCGGAAACCACCACTTTATCGACTCGGATGCCGTGCAGCGGGATGCACGGCCCCGAGAATAATAACTGCCTCTGCACTCGGCCCTGTAATTTTGAAAATAATGGTTGACAAGCATGGTCAGGTATGATAATTTAATATTAGTAATTATTACTAATATTGAAAATATATAAAAAGGAAAAGAAAAGGAGATAACACTATGAAAAAATTTGTCTGTACAGTATGCGGCTATGTTCATGAGGGAGATGCAGCACCGGAAAAATGTCCGGTATGCGGCGTTGGCGCTGACAAGTTCAAAGAGCAGGCTGGTGAGAGAACATGGGCTGCAGAGCATGTAGTAGGCGTGGCTAAGGGTGTAAGCGAGGATATCGTAGCTGATTTAAGAGCTAATTTTGAAGGCGAGTGCTCAGAAGTAGGTATGTATCTTGCAATGGCAAGAGTTGCCCACAGAGAAGGATATCCGGAGATTGGTTTATACTGGGAGAAGGCAGCTTATGAAGAGGCTGAGCATGCTGCTAAATTCGCAGAGCTTCTCGGCGAAGTAGTAACAGACAGCACAAAGAAGAACCTTGAGATGAGAGTTGACGCAGAGAACGGCGCAACAGCTGGTAAGTTTGATCTGGCTAAGAGAGCTAAGGCTGCGAACCTGGATGCGATCCACGATACTGTTCATGAAATGGCAAGAGATGAGGCCAGACATGGAAAAGCTTTCGAAGGTCTGTTGAAGAGATACTTTGGCTAAGATGAAAGCGGCATAAAATAAGGTTTTTTAAGAGGAATGGGTGGACAAGCACTCATTTCTCTTTTTTGGTTATTTACACCTTTTTTACACCCTCATGTGGCATGATTGTGGCATGGAAAACAGCAAAAGTGGAAACATATCATTAAAAGTGTCATCAACATTTGTGTCACGGTTAAATAGTTACAATCCCAGTATTTTCAAAGGTTTTTGATATATATAATTGCCCATATCACTTCCTTTCATTTTAATATTGATATATGAAAAAGAGATACCGAAGTACCTCTTAATCATCAACCTATGCAACTTTCGTATAATTGATTACTGAAATCTCCTGCATGAGCTGTTTGGCTGTATTTACCAATTTCTCTAACTGGCGTGCGGTTTCATCTGAATAATACTTTGCGCCGCATTGGTCACATTCTTCACAGGGGACATTTTTCACAATAATCACACATCCCTTATAATTTACTACATGGGTCGTGGTAGATTCGATTAAATCGTTACATTTACAATACATACACATCTATTTCTTCCTCCTTGTCTTTAAATCTTCCATAAACTTTATAGTGTTTGGATAATATGCTGTTATGATATGAAGAACTTCATCATCATAGCCAACAACGGTGTGCAATACTTTATGATGAATAGCATATCCAAATATCAAACAACTTGGATGTGGAAAATCATCAGGATAATCTTCTATGATTTCACCAGACATAATACAGTTACCGACATCATCTATGTTTATATCTCTTTCCTGCATACGTTCAAGGCAATGAATAGACCATTTTATTTTTGCAGTACGGTATAGGTTCTGGACAATTTCTATATTCATGTTGCGTCTCCTTTTATTGGGAATTGTCGAAAGTTCCTTTTTGCGCATTACGGTTTTTTGCCGCTAATCGGAATGCTTTTTCCATTGCAGGCGTAAGTTCAGGTGAATCTTCATCAAATACAATCTCTCTCTTTGCCGCTTCTTCTATCTGTTTGATTTGTTCCTCTGTTGGTTTTTTGTTTCTATCCAAGGTAACTGTTTTAATCTGTTTCATAATATTCTATGATTGATATAGCTTGTCTATTTGCTCTAATACTTCATCCGTTATCGGTACACCATGTTTTTGATAATCTTCCATCTGGTCGCCGTAGGCAGATAAGATATCCACAAGATTGAATAATATCTTCTCTAATAAATCCTTGCCGCCGCTCTGGTTCTTTAATGTCTGCTTTGGTACATTCATTCGGGCGGATATGGTTACTGGATTAATGCCAAGCTTTTCTATCTCTTTTAAATACCTTTTGACAGTTGCAGAGTTCCTAAATCTGTTATTGTACCTTTTTCAATCTGTTCTAATACTTTTGCTATTCCATGTTTTTTTGCAACTGCTTCAATAACCTTTTTTAAGCGCACTTTTTTACTTTTGGTATAGCCGCTGTTATCTATTATATTCATTGCACGGTCATATGTTACATAAATGCCTTTGCCTGTTAGCTTGCTGACATAATACTCCAATACATAACGTTCTATCTCTGGTGTCACCAGATATTGTAATTCTCTGCCTTTTAAGCCAAACTTGCTAACAAGTGTATTGAGTTTGCTTTTTTTAACTTGTACTTCGATTCTAAGGAAATTATAATCTGTATCAGGGTCACATTCAAGCTGTCTTTTCTCCAATTCCGTTTGCTTATGGTAAATATTGATATTTAAGCTCTTGCCCTTATAATAAATGTAACTTAAATCAGAATTATAAGTCTTTATGTTGGCTTTGCAGTCGGAATCATCGGATGATTCATCATTAGGTATTTCTGCCAAGAAATCTTCGATATCAGGTACATCTGGTTCTTCATCAGATAATGTTATTATACTTATTTTTGAATATTTTTCAAGAGTTGTATGTAGGTGGATTTCCAGACAAAATATTGTATAATCCTTTTATATGTTCTTTGTATCCATCAAATATCCTATCAGGTATAATTGACAGATTATTTGAATGAGAAGAATACTCTTTGGACTCTTGGATATCTAGTTTATTCCATAGCGCAGCTTATAGCTGCAATCAAACGTTTTAAGTCTATTCCAAACAAAAGGATCATCCTATTGCTGATGCATGTGCTATAATGCACTTACGGTATCTGTGTACCAATCATTCATCGGGAACTAAATTCCCCAGTAGCATTCACACGAAAGGATGATCCTATGAACACTATATTAGAACAATTTAAAGATAAAATCAATGGCACATTTGCATTTTTTGACAGAATGATCATCAAAGGTCATATCCGTCAGTTCTTCTCTGCCTCTGGCAAAGGGTTTTTCCTTTCGGAACAAAATGTTTTGCTGAAAGATTTTTCCGCCTATGCCAGCCAGGTGACCTCTGATCTTGTTGCCTATGTTGAAAAAATGGCTGAGGAAACGCACCGCCCCCTGCGGTATTTTACCTCCGCAAAAATCCCGAAGGAACAGACAGCCAGGGGGATTTGAAAGGATGACCCGGTAGAAGAGGGATTAGTCTGTATTCTTTCTGTTGTCAAATACTGCCAGACACTTCAGCCCATTAAGAACAGGGATGGCAGGCTGGAGCTGCGCAGTGTCGACCGAAAATGCAAATACTACTACTTATATTACCTGGATAAGCATTTTGGCTTCATGCATGTGAAACTGCAGACATGGTTTCCGTTCCTTATCCAGGTCTACATCAATGGACGTGAAATGATGAAGCATGTTTTCGATGAAAACGGGATCACGTACAAGATGTATGATAATTCTTTTTACGAGATCAGTGACATTGCGAAAGCACAGGAGCTTGCAGACAAGTTTGATTCCAAATCCCTCTGCCGCCAGCTTGATCTCTTTGCACATAAAGTGAACCCTTATCTTGATACCATCGAAAAAACATTCCACCAGGGTTATTACTGGTGTGTAGATCAATGCGAGTTCGCAACCGATGTCATGTTTAAAAGCCGCGAGGCTCTGGAGGATATCTATCCATCCCTGGTTGGGCACGCATTCTACGACTTCAGATGCACCGATGTTTTTTCCTTTCTCGGGCGTAAACTTGACCCCAAGTTTCAGGGAGAAGCAGTCTCCGATTACCGTAAACGTCCGGCTGGCTGGAGGATAAAATTCAAAATGAAGTCAAACAGTATCAAGATGTATGATAAATTCAGCTGCCTGCGTGTGGAAATGACAAT
>CAJTIU010000016.1 GCA_910576335.1 Lachnospiraceae bacterium | reverse complement strand
GCAATATTTTGTACTTGCTCATTAGGAGAAACTACAAAGAAGGCACAGAAAAATCCTGTGCCGATGAAAAGATGATATAAATTTTAGAATGACAAACACTATATATTGTGGTTGCTTTGATTAAGTTGTTAACATTGCTTCTCTTACTGATGATACAAATCCACCACACAAAACGGATTTCCATTGATTAAGCTCCTTCTTTCTGGCGCTGAATCCTCAGTTCCTTCCTCCTCTTTGCTGTCTCCCATTCTGCTTTTTCAACCTCAGTTAAAAAAAGAATGCGCTCCGCGCATTCTTCGCACCCGAGCGGTGCCGTTCACGGCTAATTTTAATTCCCATAACGTCAACTACCGTTTGGACTGTTCGGAAAGTTGCCGGTGCAGACTTTTGGGAATCCGTAACTTAATTACAACAGAAACAAGTCATCTCATCAAAGCAATCGACAGCAATACGCACAGAATCCCCGCCACATTTCCCGCCTGCAGGTTCTCATGGAATACGGCGGTTCCGATCACCGCAGCGGCCACCGTCTCAATGGAAGCCACAACCGGCACCTTACTGCTCTCCGTAATCCCTTTCAGTCCCTTGAAATACAAAATGTATGCAAGTGCAGTGGGAACCAGGGCGAATCCTGCTCCTGTCAATAAAAGGGGCGGATAAAGCGGATTTTCTACAGATGCCCACGGATGCAGTACCGACAGAAACAACGTGGCAAATAAAAAATTATAGGCAGACACCGCAAAAGGAGAACCTTCATCTGCCGCCAGCCTTCCGAAGATGGCAGTCAGGGAATAGCAGAAGCCGGATGCAATCCCGAACAGCAGCCCCGAAGCCGCAAAGGACAGTCCCTCAAAACGTCCTCCTGTCACAGTCAGGATGCAGCCTGCAATATTAACCCCAAGTGCCAGAAGCTTGCGCCTTCCAATCTTTTCCTTAAAAAATAAAAATGAAGTAATACAGGTAAATACCGGCGCTGTATACAGCAGCACGGCACTAAGGGACATCCCGATTGTATTTACCGCGCTGCTGTATACCACATTATAGACTGCCTGACATACAAATCCCAGAAGGACGCAGGAAACCAGGGTATTTCTGCTCACAATAAATGCTTTTGGCCCGTCCTTAATCAGCGTAATGATCACAAGAAATACCAGTCCCAGCGCCATACGCAGGAAGCTCGTGTACGAAGAACTGGATCCGTATCCCTGCATCAGCTTTACAAACAGCCCGATCGTCCCCCACAGGCAGCCTGCGGCAAAGATACAGGCATAGCTTTTTATCTCCCTGCTCATCTGATTACCGAATATTGCAAAAGCTCATACAAAAGCTTTGTCCCTTCCATAATCTCATCCGGAAGAAGCGCCCGGGCCACCTGCTTCCATTCACTGTCCGGCTCCTCCAGATTACGCAGCATAGCATAATCTCCGTCAATCCGTTCAACCACGTACTTGCATGATTTAAATTCCATCTGTTCTCTCCGCCTTTCTGTCCGAAATCTTTCTTCTAAATGTATACTGCGCGCCAGATAAATCTGCCGTGAGTATAACTAAATAATCTCCTTCTGGTTTATTCCTTTCCGCTAGTACTGCCCTTTTCATGCCGGTGCCTCATCTTTGCCTCCTTGTGAATCCAGACTCTGATCCTCCTGTAATGCTCCCGGCAGTCCAGCCAGTAGCTGTCAATCAGCTGCCTCTCCATTTTCCGTATCTGCGGATAATGAAGAATGGTAATCCACAGCATGATGAAATAATAGGGTGAGAAGAATCTGAAAAACCTTACAAAATAATTGGCATGTGACCGCACAGCCGCAGATTTTTCTTGAAGCTTTAGCACGACCCTCATGAATCCCTGCTTCTCCCCTTCCATCTCTGCCCTGCAAAGCATCCCCACCTCCTGGTTGTGCAGCTTCCTGGTTGGGCTGTTAAAGTTGGAAATGGAATGCTCCGATATCCGGTACATGACAAACGGACGGTTCACATAGCATACCCGGATTCCTTCATGGTCATCCACGATCTTCTGAAAGCATGCCCTGTCATTCACGGTCCGGTACTGCAGGATAAAGTCAAATACTTCCTTTGTCAGCAGCTCCTTTCTATATACCGCCGTGCCCATAACCGGGCAGCCGAGCCTGACGGCCCTGCGCAGAACCTTTCCTTTCATGTAATTTTGCAGCACTACCTCCAGATAGGTTCCGTATGACCGTATCATGTCTCCCTTACCCGTAAATTTTATAAAGGCAGTGCACACCAAATCGTATTTGTCCAACAGATCCGTAATCTCAAATACATTAAAAGGGGCAAGCAGGTCGTCCCCGTTCAGCACAAGGAACCTCTCTCCTGCCACCCTCTTCAGGGCATCCACGTAATTCCTGCAGATCCCCGCATTTTCCTTTCTGAAAAGCCGGTCTGTCTTTGCAAACAGCCCCTTATTTCCCGCAATCCACTGGTCTATGACCCCCACGCTTTTGTCCGTGGATCCGTCATCTGTAACAACGAGCTGGAAACTCTGTCCTTCTCCATATTGTTCAATCTGATATCTGATACTCTCCAGCGCATATCTCACAACATCCGCCTGATTATAACACGTAACTACAAATGTAAACATGATTCCTTCCTCCATTTGCCACAATTACGGCTGCCCGGGATCCTCGTCCCCCACTGTTACCCCCTGAAAGAAGAGTGACAGAATCTCCTTGTAATCCCGGCCCTTTTTCGCCATCTCGTTAGCGCCGTTCTGGCTCATTCCGATTCCGTGACCTAAGCCCCCTCCGGAAATCACAAAGGTATCTCCTTCCTTCTTTATCGTAAAAAATGCGCTGGGAAGAAGTGCGGAACCCGGCTCTGCCGTGCCGTCCTGCTTCGTGATCTCGAAACCGCTGCCGCCGAGAGCTTTCCGGATCTTATTCTCCGTGTCAACCGTCACGGTTCCTTTGTCGCCTGTGGCCTTGATCTGAAGGGCAATGCCGCCCTCTCCGGTCTTCGTAATCTCAATGTCCTGAAGTGTTCCAATCTCTGTCTCTGTATTGGTGCTTATGAGACCGGACAGAAGGTCAGCGGGCATCTTAATCTCCCACTTGTACCACGGAAGCTGTGCCTCATAGTCCCCGTCCTCATCCTTTACTTCTACAGACTTCAGATAACGACTGGCCGCATTGTCTTCTGTCCCCCACGCTTCCAGGCCTGCCGTATGCCCGCAGGATGTGGAGAAGAAAAATGTCTCAATCAGCTCGCCCTCAAAGCGGATGACCTGGTTTTCCGTCTCCTTTACTGCCTTGTTCGTCACCTCGTCCTCCTGACAGTTTCCGTATACCTGGTAGCGGGTGCTGTCATTGATCTGTGCCTCATACTCAGGGTAAGCTTCCTGCTGTGTCTGCTGGTAGGCATAGTTCCGCGCGCACACTGCCTGGGCCTTGAGCGCCTCCGGCTCATAGTAGAAGGGCATCTCACTGGGCACAACCTTACACAGATATTTTTCCAGGGGAAGCTCGTTGATCACCACGATCCCCTCCTCCGTACTCCGAAGCTCGATAATCCCCGCATAGGAAGGCGTCCCATAGGCTCTCTGAATGCTGTGAAGCGTAATCTCCCCATCGTCCTTTGCACGAATGCGGATGCTGACGTTTTCATCCTCCTTACCGAATCTCGGGTCGTCCGGGGCAAAGCTTTCCTTTTTCCCCGGCTCTGTCTCGCTCTTTTCCTCCCCGTATGTAATCTCCATTCCCCCCGCCGCGGATACTTCCATGACCGGGTGCGTAATGTCTGCAAAATCATTTGTCATGATCAGTACCCGGATATCCGGGTTATTGATGGGAGGCCCGAAGTCCTTCACTTCTTCCTTCTTTTCTTCTTTTTTCCCCGTTAAGGCAATGATCACTGCCACGAGAACCACGGCAAGTACCGCCACCCCGCACAGGAGAAATTTTTTATTCAGCTTTCCTTCTTTATTCAATGTCTCTCACTCCTCCGTTACCGACTTACCTTCACCTTTACAGCAAAAGCTTTGTTTATTTGATACAGCGCTTCGAACCAAGGATAACTTCCTATCACCTTATAGATATGCTCTACCCTGCTGATTCGATAAAACACAGCCATACCTTCAGTTCGCTGATCTGTGTTCCTTTTCTTTCATTATCCATTATATTGAGGAAATTATCAAGTGCTATGTAACACATTGTTTGAACGAAATGGGGACGGGGCATTTTTAAAAATGCCCCGTCCCCATTTCGCACTCATGCTATCCGGCAAGCCTCTGGGATACACCGCGATACCATTCGTTTCTGGTATATGATCCTTTGATGCGGACCCATCCGGTTCTTTTCCCCTTCTTAAAGCAGAGATACATTTTCTTTTTGGAAATCTTTACTTTCTTAAGTGTAACGATATCTCCTTTTTTCGTGGTAAATGCCTTTTTCTTCAAACTGGCGGATGTATAGTAAGTGCGTCCGTATGATGTGACAAACTGGTTTTTCTTAAAATATTTATGATATCCATCCGAAGGGTAGGTTAAATCACCAAGCGCACTTACCACTGGGGCCGTGCTGCTTTTAAGTTTTAACCTGCTGCCTGATGGCTTATATTTAAAGCTCCATTCTATACGGCCTGTTTCAAATGGCTGGACTGAAAATCTGGCCTCAATATAGGACGAGGTTACTTTCGTGATCCTGGCGCTCATATTGTCAGCCCGCCCCAGGTCAGCGGCAGCAGTCAGTTTGCCTTTGGAGTATCTGTAGATTTTATTCATCGTCATAAATCCTCCGTCAGCATGGGCCTCTATCTGAAGATAATTCTTCTTTTTTGAGCAGGAAATATGGCGGAACTGAATACTGTTGCAGGCTCTGATATTCAAGGTCAGAGCCTGTGTCCCGTTTACATAAACATAGGCTTTATTGCAATAATCACTGCCACCGCCCAAAGCTGTAACACGAAAGCGGATCGTATCCTTCTTTCCATCATTTGTTATATCGTGTGATATTATTTTTTCGCCGGGGGTAAGCCAGTTCTCCTGACCCAGTGACGCCGCCTGCGTCCGGATCCCACAGAACATCAGGCTGAAGAGCATTGTGACAAATGCAAAAAATACAGGAGAAATTTTCTTTTTCATAGTTTTTATGCTTCCTTTCTTTTTCGTGGAATATTTTTCTATAGTATAGCATACGGCTGACACAAACTGCAAGTCAAATGGGGACGGGGCATTTTTAAAAATGCCCCGTCCCCATTTCAAAGTAAACATGATAAGCTTCGAGATCTACCTCCGCAAACGGAACGTATCTCACCCCGCCTGCCTCAAAATGGCCTTTTCCTTCCAACTTGCGCATCTCATTTAATTCCGGCGCTGGCAGGAATGCCTTTTCTTCTGACAGCGCCGCCAGTATATACGGGCCATATGCCAGGTTTACAAGGCTTCTATCGGAATCATTTTCCAGTATCCGAAGCTCTATCGGAAGTTTTAATACAGCTTCATCCCCTTCTCTTCCAAAACCAGCAGCACATACATATCCGTTTTCTATACATACCTTTTTCTGCAGGATACCATTCACAGACAGTGTAAAGCGCTTCCCTGCCCATGCCGGGATATGTATTTTCAGTTTTTTATCCATTTTCTTCATACACTGGATTGTCACCTCTCCGGTCTCCATATTACTGTGCTGCCTAAGTGCAGTATTCCCGGAAAGCACAGAGTCGATCAGCAGGTTCACATATATGTACTCCTCATCATAAGCATAGATATGCTCCATGTACCGGAAACGGCTCTCCATACCAGTTCCATGGCAGCATGAATTTTCTGCCGTTGAATATTCCTTGCGTCCTCCTGCCTCCAAAGGCAAAAAATAGGTGGTCCCGCCGTCATCTGTATGACTGCAGGATGTGAGGATATGGTTCCTCAGTGTATTGTCGTAATAATCCATGAGAGCTCCGTCCATTGTATAAGAAAATAGCTGTCCGGTAAGGCGGATCATATTATAACTTGCGCAGCTTTCCGCTGATTTGTCTGTCAGATAGTCACACGTTGATCCTGCCCGGTGGAACATCTCTGTCTCTCCTGTACCCCCGATACAGTAGATATGTCCTCCTGTTACAATCTCCCAGAAATTCTTTCCAATGTCCCAGTATCTGCGTTCCTTACATGCACCAAGCAGCTCCATTGCCCCTATGATCTGTGGAATGTGCTGATTCGCATGAATATCCTCCAGGGTATCCACTCTCTGCTCCATAGGGTAAAATAATTTTTCATTCAGGAACATCTTAGCCGCCTTAAGATGTGCTTCCTCCCCGCTTATCTGATACAGCTTTACCATAGTGCCCAGCATACCGCCGAACTCACCGGCAATATACATGGACCACATTTTATCCAGCTTCTCCTTCGGGAGCCTGGACAGACGGTCATATACCCAGTCCCCCATAAGCTTCAGAACATTACGGGCCTTTTTGTTTCCCGCAAGCTGATAGCAGTCATAAAGACCTGACATGATTTTATCCAGTGTATAGTAAGGCGCCCATATTTCGGGATATTTTGTATATTGCTCAAGGAGATCGAACTGCTCTTCTGAATAAGCGCTCAAGAAGCCTCTGTGATACTTCCCGGAGGCCTCCATCTTTTCCTGACATTCGCAGAGCGCGTCTACCATGTAATCAATCTTTTTCCGGATCCGCATGTCTCCCGTGGCGCCCCAGGCCAGCGCAAGCCCTGACAGATAATGTCCTGTCGTATGCCCCTTAAGCTTACAGCTTTCTTCATCCCAGCCTGTCATAGGAGGAGCGCCCTTTGTATCTAATCCTGCCTCCCTGCGGAAATTATAGAGCATCTGGTCATCGTCTGTCTGAAGCAGATACTCTAGCATGCGCTGCTGATATTCATAGTAAAGCGTTCCCTCTGACAGCCGGACATCCTGCAGGCTGAAAAAGCTTCCCTTCTGTTCCGGGGCTTTTTCTTCCTCTTTCTCAGCAGCATAGGTAATCCGTGCTGCTGCTTTCTTCCCGCATTCCTTTACCGTTCCTTTCACACAGACTGTTCCTTCCTCAGAAAGCGGGGCGTAATCCTCCCAACAGACAGGCATGGTCATGCACCGTCCGTCCGCACAGTTCACGATTACCTCCGGCGGCAGCTCTGCCTTCTCTCCCAGGACTTCCGTCATAGTCACCTCAAGGACTTCTGTGACCTTTGTCTCCTTTTCCTCCTTAAGAACCGTGGCAATAAATTTCCGCTCCCCGGAACAAGCGCCATACACAGCCTTAACGGTCAGTGTCACCTTCCGGTTTTCCATCCCATGAAGCGGACGATGCACTGTGCCGTCTGCTTCGATAAAGCGCTCTTCTCCCGTTGTCCATGAAAAGCGGGAGCCATTCTTTCCTTTTAACGGCAGTACAAGATCTGCCTCCACAGTATTCAGATTCCCGATATAGATTCCATCCAGGTCTGCCTTAATAATTTCTTCTACTGTTCTGATCTCTTTCTTCTCGCTCATTACTCCTCCGCTTCTTCGTCTGATCTGATCTTACCGTTATTTTTGCTTTCCCTGCATTCTTTGCCATAACCATCCCTTTTTTGCTTACAAAGCTATTTTTTTGCCAGGAGTGGAATATATCAGCTCAGAGAAAGATTGTCAAGTGTATTTGTAAACTTTTTTCTCTAAAAAGTTACTATGAGCGGACGGTTAGCACGTGAATAGTAACAGAAAAAGGGAAACCAATCGAACAACCGCTAAAAAATGCTTGCGGCACTGTGAAGATTGTGGTATATTGAACATAAAGAAGGACATCTGCGCTAACAGATGCCCAACAGGAGCTACCGATAGACGGTTAGCCCGATTATTTAGTCACAAAATAGCCGTAACCTTTGGTCGGGGGTGGGCGGCTATTTTTGTGTCTTGTTATTATCTTTGCTACCGATGGCGTATCCGAGACCGAAACAAGTCAGGCATAAGCCAAGCACTGAAATCAATCCTTCTATCGTCAACATTCGCTTCAGCCCTCCTTTCCTTTCGATTCCCTTGCGGGTTTCTATGTAATCGGAGGGTCACAGTCCCTCCGGAGAGGGCTAACCGCCTACCATCTTGGTAGTCCCAGATAAATACTACCATAATTCGACAGGAAGTTCAATTTAATTTTTCACTATCCACTGTACGATATTCTGTTACTATTCACGGCCCAGGAGGTCGTTCATAGTAACACCAAAAACCGCATCAGGTATTCAAGATCACCTTTGCTGATTGACGCTTTTTCAAAAAGGTTATATACTACAATAAGGATATGGACGAATTGGATGAATTCAGAGAGGAGATTGAAACATGGGATTTTATCTGAACAGCAAAAAACCAGCCATTCTTTATGGAAAGGAAGCGCGGGCGGCATATTTTGTAGATAAAACCCTTCTTTTAGAGGAACTTTACACCCTGCTGGATCAGACAGGCTCGGCCGGAAACAGATATGTCTGTATCACCAGGCCCCGCCGGTTTGGCAAGACCGTCATGGCAAATATGATTTCCTCCTATTTCGGACGTGGAACTGACAGCAGCGGCATATTCCAGACATTAGCAGTCAGCAGGAAACCGTGGTATCAGGAGCACTTAAACAGGCATAATGTCATTCATATCATGTTTAACGAAATGCCTGCAGAATGCAAAAGCTATTCCCAGTACATTTCAAGAATCCAAAAACGACTTCTGGATGATCTGATCCGGGAATTTCCTGGCGCAGGGATTGATTCCGGAACCGCGGTCTGGGATGCCATGAATCAGATTCTGGAATTGGAGGATGAAGTAAAATTCATCTTTGTTCTTGATGAGTGGGATTTTATTTTTCACAGGCAATTCGTAACAGAGGCTGACAAGGCTTCTTTCATTGATTTTATCAGCAACCTGCTAAAAGATCAGCCGTACGTCGAATTCGCATATATGACCGGAGTCCTGCCGATTGCCAAATATTCCAGCGGCTCAGAGCTAAATATGTTCCTGGAATATACGATGGCCACAAAACAAAAGTACAGTGAATACTTCGGGTTTTCCGATGAAGAAGTGGATCTCCTGTTTGAGCGCTATCGAAAGCTTACAAAAGAACCCCGGATTACCAGGGAGGGGCTGCGCATATGGTATGATGGTTATCAGACACCATCGGGAAAAAGGCTTTATAACCCCCGTTCCGTAGTATGTGCCCTAAGCGATAACCAGCTCAGTAATTACTGGACAAATTCCGGTCCTTATGATGAGCTCTTCTATTATGTACGGAAAAATGTAGATGATGTACGGGATTCCATTGCCCTTATGGCCGCCGGGGAATCTGTCCCTGCGAAAATACAGGAATATGCGGCCACCTCCATGAATCTGCGGACAAAGGATGAGATTCTCTCCGCGATGGCGGTGTATGGTTTCCTATGCAGCAGGAATGACCGGGTATCCATTCCAAACAAAGAGTTAATGGACAAATTTATAGATATGATTCAAAAGGAGCCGTCTCTGGGCTACGTCCACAACCTTGCAAAGGAATCGGAACGGATGCTGAAAGCAACCTTGGATTAGGAAGGGCATGCTCTGCCATAGCATGCCCCGGCCTAATCTGGCGGAGCTATTAAAAGTCGAAAGACACCCCCTCTAATTTTTCTATCGTACATGTATGACGGCGTGTACCGGCCAGTGCATCCTTATCATAGTTCACCGCAACCAAAAGAATATCTCCTCCATAATTCTCCAGCGCCCTGGGATACTGCCGTTCTTTTATCTGTCTGATTGCACCGGATACCGTCTTATTCCATTTCATCTCAATTACAAGTGCCGGATAACCCGAACTCTTCTTCGGAAGATAGACAATATCCGCATACCCTGCTCCCGCCGGCAGTTCCTCCCATTGCAGATAATGATCCTTGTACGTATAGTATGCCAGCTTAATCACACTGCGCAGGCTCTCCTCTTTATTATAATGTAAAGGCGCTGTCTCCTCCAGATGAATTTTTTCTATTGCAGCCGCCACAGCTTCCTCGTTCATGTGAATGGTATCATACAGCAGCTGGTCACTTTCCGCGACGCGCTTCATTGTTTCCGCATGATCCACCTCCCTGACAGACTTCAGGAATTCCATCCGTATCTCTTCATTGGGAATATGAACCGCCTTTTTACTTTCATCATATGCCAGATAACCCAGGTGGATCAGAAGTGTCAGTACATCATCCTTTCCCTTGAAAGTAACAAGGTCATTTCCGAACCCATTCGTATTCACCTGGACCTCCACCCCGCCAATTAACCTGGCAATTGTCCTTGTCAGACCCGCATATCCTTTACTGATGTAATCCAACAGGCTTTCTGCTGCAGATGTCTCTGTCCAGTAGGAATCAAAATCACGATTGTCAATTGCCTGCATAACCGAATTCGGATTATATACTGAACCGACGCCATTAAAAAAATATCCGTCATACCACTGCTTCATTGTCTGGAAATCTATCCCGTTTTTATCGCAGAGCCCTGCCACCTCCCCCTCTGTAAAGCCGGCATATCTGCCAAATTTCCGCGGCTTAATCATCGTATATTCCTTAAAATCAGAAATGGCGGACTGCTTCCCATCCTTTTTAATCGGAAGAATTCCCGTCATATAAGCGGCTGCAAATATCTTTGCAGTCGTTCCGCTGCTTTTAAACAGAGTCCTGAGAAACTCCAGATATTCCTGCTGAACCAGCGGATTTTCCCGGATCGGGGCATCCCACTCATCAATGATCATGATAAACTTATTACCAGTAAGCTCCGCCGCATTTATCATGGATGCAGGCAGTTCACTGCTTACATGAAGCTCTGGGTAAGCTGCCTTCAGTTCCTCTGTAATCCTGCTGCTCAGATAAGGCACAAGCATCCTGTACTGATCTGTAAATGGCTTAATATATGTCATGTCAACATAGATCACATCGTACTGATTCAGATATCGCCTGTAGCTTTTGTCCATGCTGATCTCCTTATGGTGAAACAGCTCCGAAGAATCACATGTCTTGTCATAATAGGCACAAAGCATCTGTGCCGCGAATGATTTGCCAAACCTGCGGGGACGGCTGATACAGGTTAATCTTCTGGGTGTTTCAATAGAATCATTAATCAGTCCGATCAGCCCCGTCTTATCAATGTACTGGTCATTCAGTATCCCGGCAAAGCCGCTGTTCCCAGGGTTCAGATAGATCCCCATAATATGTTCACCTCCCCTTCAAAAGCAGTTTCTGTCAATCCCGTTTATATATATCCCGTGTATATACTTTATCTGTCACATCATCCAGGCAGTTATCATATCTGTTCACCACGATACAGTCCGAAACCCGCTTAAATTCCTCCAGGTCATTCACCACCCGGCTTCCAAAAAAGGTGGAATGATCCTCCAACATAGGCTCGTAAATAACCACCTCCGCTCCCTTGGCCTTAATCCTCTTCATGATTCCCTGTATAGAGCTCTGCCTGAAATTATCGCTGTTGCTCTTCATGGTCAGACGGAAAATGCCAATCGTAACCGTTTTCTCCACATCCCTCTCATAGAGGTTCCTCGTCCCGTAGGCATAATACCCAACTTTATTCAGAATCTGGTCCGCAATAAAATCCTTCCTTGTCCGGTTCGAGTCTACAATTGCCTCGATCAGATTCTCCGGAACCTCCCTGTAATTGGCAAGAAGCTGCTTCGTATCCTTCGGCAGGCAGTACCCTCCATAGCCAAATGAAGGATTGTTATAATAGTCCCCGATACGGGGATCCATGCAGACGCCCTCTATAATCTGCCGTGTATCAAGCCCCTTCATCTCCGCATAGGTGTCCAGCTCATTAAAATAGCTGATGCGCAGAGCCAGATAAGTGTTTGCAAACAGCTTCACTGCTTCTGCCTCCGTGGTTCCCATAATGAGCACAGGCACATCCTCCTTCAACGCACACTCCGAAAGCAGACCGGCAAACTGCTCTGCATAACGGCAGGAGAGCCCGTCTGCCTTATCACAGCCCACAATAATCCTGGACGGGTAAAGGTTATCATACAGCGCCTTCGATTCCCGGAGAAATTCCGGGCTGAACAGAATCCGCCCTGTTCCATATTTTCCAGAAATACTCTCTGTAAAGCCTACCGGAACTGTTGATTTAATCATGATCACAGCCTCCGGATTCACTGACCGGACTTGTTCTATCACATTTTCAACAGCAGTTGTATCAAAAAAATTGCTCTGGCTGTCATAATTGGTCGGAACAGCCACAATCACCAGCTCTGCCCCCTCATATGCACTCTGGCAGTCCGTTGTCGCCCTTAGCCGTAATTCCTTCTCTGACATGTACTGTTCAATCTCTGCGTCCCGGACCGGCGACCTCCGTCTGTTCACCAGCTCCACCTTGTCTGGCAGAATATCTGATATCGTGATATCATTGTTCTGAGCTAATAATACCGCAAGCGATAAGCCCACATATCCAATTCCTGCAATCGTAATCTTCATAATTCTTTCTCTATACTCCTCATCTTTGTATGCGAACTTCTGTCTGATGATAGTATAGCAATTTTGGAAACCAGTTTCAAGCTGTAACAACGCTTTCGGGGCCGCGCACTCTGCTGCACAGCATCCGGTCCTGTCTTTATAATAGCCTGCCCCAACCGTTCATTTATCATGAAATGGGATTTTATGGTTTACAATTCTATATCGCTTTCCGCATTATGTCACGCACTATCTGCACATTTTTTAGTAATTTATATGCAGAAAATATATATGGCATCTTGTTTTTCTGCATAAAGCATACATGAAGGAGAATCATATGGAATTAAGTAAAACGGGAAGTCGGTTGCCATACTAGATGGAAGACAATTAATATATTACACTAATGATTATCAATAGTTTTATTTCTTGTAGATTCCAATATATATAATGATTTGCAAATGATATTCGTTCCTGTTGAAGCAATATTGTTCTCATACTTTTTGCAATCGTTCCTAATTTAATCAGAATCGTTCTTTACATTCTGGATTCGTTCTGATATAATAGGGCAGGAGGTGTAATGATGAAATATTCCATTGAAGTTGGAAAGATTGTAGAAGGTGCATTAAAACACGATCAAGCCAAAGTCCTAAATTATACAAAGCAATTAATTGCAAAACTGGAAAATGACGATGATACTCGTGCGGCAGCAAAATTTCAACGTCTATTGTTTGCTCAAGCCGAAACTGTCTTAACTCCAATGAACGGTTCGAATCCATGTTCTATTCCAGTTGATTTTGAATCAAGAATGATGCTTGCTGATATTATTTATCCAGAGCAGAATGATATTAAGGTGGTCCTTTCAAAACAAAATGCAGAAAAATTAGAATCATTTATTTTAAGTTATCAAAATGCTGACAAACTTAATTCTTTAGGAATAAATGTATCTAATTCACTGCTATTATATGGACCTCCTGGATGCGGTAAAACAAAATGCGCTTATTTAATTGCCAAGCAGTTAAATTTGCCACTAGTTATTGCCAGATTAGATAGCATGATTTCTTCATATCTTGGCACAACAGCGAAAAATATTCGTAATTTATTTGAATTTTCTCAAAAAATGCCATGTGTTTTGTTTTTGGATGAATTTGATGCTATTGCGAAGGCAAGAGATGATAATAATGAGCTTGGAGAACTAAAACGAGTTGTAAATAGCCTTTTGCAGAATATAGATACAATGAGTAAGGATAGTTTAATATTAGCTGCCACCAACCATCATCAGTTGCTCGATTCTGCCATATGGAGAAGATTTGATTATAAGTTGGAAATTGAATTGCCGGATAGGGACGCTATTGCAGAGTTACTCACTTTATTTACAAGTAATCTATACAAATTCAGCAAGAAGGAAACATTGGAAATATCAACATTATTTAATGGGTTAAGTGGTGCAGAGATAGAAGAAATAATTACTAAGTCCTTACGGAAATCCATTATCCATAATTATCCTTTTGCTGTTTCTGATATTTATGAGGAATTATTTACAACAAAAAATGTTCTTCCTCAAAATTGTCATGAGCCGCGAGAACTACTACAAATAAAAGCAAAATATCTGCGTAGTCGAGATCCCAAAGTATTTAGTTTACAAGTGATTGCAAATATTTTAGGTAGTTCTAAGACAACGATACAAAAATTAGTAAAGGAGGTTAATCCATGAGTGAAAATAATTTACCCATAAAATTAGTCCTTCAAAAAACAACGGATATAATGAAAAATACTGGCGGTGGTGAGACGAAATTTTTTGGAGATGTGACACCACAGTTAAAAAACGAAATAATAGATAAGTTTGAATCTTTATTGTGTTTCTATGAAGATGTTTTTTTAGAAGGTGAAAATATTCCTGCTATAGGAAAATAACTGTAAAGCCTGAGGCGATTGCAAAATCTCATAAACCTTCTGATTTATGTAGAAACTGTCCAATTATAGGAAGTGAAGATTTAAACGAAATATATATCAAGGTTTCTAAAAAGGCTGTTCAAGAAACTATAGCATTAGTTAAAAACCCTCCTTCTCAAAAATTTAAAGCGAATATGACTGCCATATCTGATATTCAGCCGATTAGACCAGAAGAAAAAATATCTTCTATGTTGCAGTCAGTTGCGAAAGAGAATTTTGATTCTATCAAAAAAGAAATCAAAATAAAACTATTTGACTTTGATGACGACTTCGATAATGCTCAAATATGGAATTATGTGAGACGGAAACTACGACAGTTTCATTTGGATAATAATTATGATTAGGTAGTCAAAAGGGTATTTGTATTTTATCTTTGTCACGATAGGGACTTTGAAAACTGAATATATTGCTGTAAATTTTCGGAAATGATGATTTTGAATGGCTTTTGTTGCGTATGGCAGGGGGATATTCCACCATTTTTTAGGCAGTTGCCATTTTGAGGGCGCACTTATCCTGGTCCTGCATATATCTGCAGAACTTTTTGATATTTAACGCACCTATTTTGCATCCGAAGAAGAAACGACTCCGTATCAGTCCGCGTACCGGGATTTTATCAATTCCGTATTTTCGGCGAAGGATGGATGGTATTGTTTACACCCCATTTCGAAATCGGCTTTGCTTCTTAAAATCTTCGGTACTGCGTTCCCTCTGCTGTTTCGCCCTCTGGTTCGATTTTGATGATACCGTTTTCCTGCTTACACGTTTGAACATCTTAGGATGACACTTCTCTTTATGTGGGCAATCCTGGCACTGGCTCTTTTGGAAAGAAATGGTACACTGGCCGGTTCCCTGGTTATAGCTGCAGCTTTTCGGCTCATGCCCGCCGGGACATTTGATGACTTTCCTGCCATCTTCGCTGAATTCAAAATCAGCCATGATGTCCTCGGCTTCCCGCCCTGTAAGGTTTGTGGTGACAAGGCGTACATTTTTTTCGGCAGCCAGTTCTTCATTTTGCATACCGCTGTAGGCACCATCCGTCACAATCGTTGCTGTTTCAGCCTGTTTTTCCATGTCACCGAGGGTCTCTTTCAGAAACTGGCTGTCACTGTGGATGTTTTGCTCATACTGGTAATCCTCAATGATGCTCCCGTTTTTGCCGGATGCCTCTATGACATTTGCCACGTACCCACGGTGTTGTCTCCCGGCTTTTTCGCGGTATGTCGCATCCGGGTCTGCAGGGTTCTGCAGAATGGCCGCATCCATGCCGCCGTCTTCTTTGGTACGCAGGCGGTAGGTTCCGTCTTCCCTTTGCACGGCCTGCTCTTTCAGCACACGCAGAAGAAGCTGGTAGCTGCTGGAATCATCATAATCTGCCTCGCAAAGTTCTTTCAATGTGGCCGCATCCTTTAGGACAGCCTCTATCTTTGCGGAAGTTTCCTCACTGTGGTTGTGGTATATGACACGGTTCCTGTCATCCGCTTCTGTGTAATGCCGCAGATGTTCAGGGATCTCACGGGTTTTTGCCATTTCTTTTGCGAGGTTTGCCACGCAGGTGTAGAGCAGTTCCAGACGCCCCATCCGCTTGATATTGGAAGCAACCATCAGGCTGTCCATCCGTTTCAGGCTGCTGTCGATCCTCATCAACTCCGCCATTTCCAATGACAGGGAAGTGATGGTTTCATGAAGGAGATCCACACCTTGCTCTGTTTCATATGCGGCGCACCTTGCGCGGAAACGGCTGAGTGTTCTGTCGCTGAGCGGCTGTTCTGCAAAAGACGTTGTGTGGAGGGCATACTGAAACCGGATGTCGAACATCAGGGATTCCAACAATTCATCATCTGAAAGATTTGTCAGTTCCTTGATCAGAAGTGCACCGATCTGGACATTAACAGGCGTGTTTGGGCGTGAATCCTTATCGCTGTATAAGACAGCATACGGGATTTCATCAATCTTGGGAAAAATAAATTCTGCAAAATATTTCGCCCATGACCTGTCAAGGAATTTCTTTTCCCTTTCAGTCAATGTGTTTAATGGATCAAACAGGGAAAGCTGTTGTTCTTCTAATCGATTTTGGACAAAGGACATAAGATGACCTCCAATCATTTTTGCTGTTTCCATTATACCTGAAATGAATGGAAAATACAGTATTTTACAACAATATATTCAGTTTTCAAAGAACAGTTATCGTTCAAAAAGGACGTACCTTTTGACACCTAAATCATAATTATAAAATTATTTCTTATGGAGAGCACATTAAATTTATGAAAATGGAAGTGAATTCATATGAAGATATCATTACGTTAGCTTCGATTAATGGAGTGAAAACAGTAAGTTTTTTTCAAGAATACTCCCTTCCTCGAAATGATTTTTCGATGACTGAGTTGCAAACACTTTTAGATTCAGAGTATAGGGATAGTGATGCTTCTATTGGAATAATTGATGGAGGAATTAGTGATGATAATGCGTTTTTAAAACCATTTATAATCGCGAGGGAAGAATATGTCAATAAAGCATATCAAAATCCAAAGCATGCTACATTTATTGCATCTACTATACAATATGGAAACATGTTAAATAATATTACTGTTGCCACTTCATATCGGTTCAAATTTGTAGATATTGTTGCAATTCCTAATAGTGACAAAGATTATGGTTTGACAGATTCAATATCAGAAGATGATCTTATGGAAATCATTGAAGAGGTAATGGAAAAATATTCGGGTTCAACTAAAATATGGAATATGTCATTAGGCATAGAAAACAAGCCTTGCGATGGTACGATGTCTGATTTGGGTGTATTTTTAGATTATATTCAGGATAAGTATCATGTACAGATTTTTGTTTCAAGCGGAAATATAAATGTTTTACCACTTCGGAATTGGCCTCCACAAAGTGGAATAGGAGAACATGATCGCCTTATATCACCGGCAGATTCTGTTCGTGCGGTTACTGTTGGCTCTGTTGCATTATTTGATTCAGATAATTCAATTGTAAAATCTAATGAGCCTTCACCGTTTAGTCGTAGAGGACCTGGAGCAAACTATGTAGTTAAACCTGATATTGTTGATTATGGCGGGAATCTTTCCACTTCATATATTATTAATGGATTAGGGGTAAAAGGTATGGATCCTTATGGGAATATAATTGAAGGAAATGGTACAAGTTATTCAAACCCGCGTTCATTACAAAAATATGCCTCAATATATGATGAAATGGTTGATCCGGATTTGCTTCTTGCAAAGGCTATGCTGATACATTCCGCAAGAATGAAATCACGAGAACTATTGGACGAACGACCTGATAATATTAAATATTATGGTTTTGGAATACCTTCTGAAAATATACAAGATATTTTACAATGTAGCGAAGATAATGTGACACTTGTATTTAAACAAAAAATTTCTCAAGGCTCCCATCTTGAGATGTATGATTTTCCTTATCCAAAATCTCTTATAAAAAACAATAAGTATATTGGAGAAATAGGTATGACGTTAGCATACTTACCACCACTTGATCCTAAATATGGTCAAGAATATTGTAGAACCAACATTGATGTTAGTTTTGGTACATATTCTTATTTGCAAAATGGCAAAATCGATTACAAGGGACAAGTTCCTCTTGAAGCTAAATGGGACGAAAAATTTGAAGCTGCAAGAGTAGAAAATGGATTCAAATGGAGTCCCATTAAATCCTACTATAGAAAACTGCGTAAAGGGATAAAAATTGGAGATGGATGGAAACTTAGAATTGATTTAACAGCGAGAAATGGGATGTATGTTCCATCTCAAGAATTTGTTTTGATTATTACAATCAGAGATTCTAATGGCAATGATATTTATTCAGAAATAGTTAATGGATTACGGGAAAGAGGTTATATAACTAATAATATCGAAACAAAGTATCAAGTTCGTCAAAGACAATAGAAATATCGTCTATTGAAAAATTTTTGATTTGACAGGCTGTTTCATTAATGAAAAAATTTGAAGGAAATTGAATGAATATGCCGTTACAAAATAGCAAATTGTTGGGAAACTCTATATAGGCATTCCGAGACGGCAATGGCAGAATGTCACGCCTGCTTTCTTTGCTGTTCTTATATAAAAATGGGTTTGATGCGGGAAAATATGTGTCTTTTGAAGAACAGATCAATAAATGCAAAGCATATTATTATGAATCTCTCCGTCAATCTTCGGATGGCTGGGAATCTGGCGAAAACAGTTATTTCCCTTTTACCGAAAACTTTTTATCTATGCTTTATAATAGTAACACCCAATCATTCAGTGCAAAACAAAGAAAGGATAAAAAATGATTTCCATTATAATTCCCGTCTACAACACAGAAAAATATCTGCACCGCTGTCTTGATTCCATCTTAGATTCCACTTGTGGTGATTTTGAGGTCATTTTAATCAACGACGGTTCCACCGACAGAAGCCCCGGAATCTGTGAAGAATATTCCGCAAAAGATTCCCGCATAAAAGTCATTCATCAGAAAAACCAGGGAGTTTCCGCCGCCAGGAACAGAGGAATCAGCGAATGCAGCGGAGAATGGATTATCTTCGTGGACTCAGACGACCACATTTCCCCCGGTTTTCTTAGCATGGTGGCGCAGGAAAAATATAAGAACACGGATCTCCTCCTATTCGATTTTGTAAAATCAACAGAAGACCGCAAAAGTCCAGAACAGCCTGTAAAATCCCTTGTCTTCGGAGCACACAGAATGCCTGAACTTCTTAGGCGGATCCTGGTTCCCAGGCGGCTCTCCCGTATGGGAAATGCAGATTTCCGCTCCCCCTGCGCAAGAGCCTATAAAAAGTCCATTATAGACCAGTATTCCATCCGTTTCTCACCGGACATTGCAATCGGAGAGGACCTCCTCTTCAACATGGAATACCAGTTAAGAGCGCGCTCCTGCGTATATACCCCCATACCCGTGTACGTCTACGACATCCACACAGGCTCCGCAACCCACGGCTTTTGCCCAGGCCTTATAAAAAACCACGCAAGGCTTCAGGCCGAGCTAAAAAAACTCCTGACAAAATGCCACATGTTTTCGGCCCTGGAGACAGAATTCTACTCCTACTCCCTGGAAAACATGACATACGTACTGATCCACGAGATCTTCAATCCAGATAACCCTGCGCCATACCATACAAAACGCCGTCAGTGCGCCTCCATGCGCAAGAACAGCATCTACCGGAAAGCAATGGCCTACAACACAAAAACAGGCATCCTTCCCCGGAAGATTCTCGTATTCTTCTTCTGGCTGAGATGCTATCCGGCCACAGCCCTCATAAGCCATATCAGCTATCTATACCTGACTGCTTAATTTGGGACGGGGTAATTTTAAAATTACCCCGTCCCCATCTAATAGAAATGGAGAATAACACTTATGGTAAAGTATAGAACTTTATTTGCAGAAGAAATTTGCCGGGAATTGTTTAAAAATTTTATCCGACATCAAATTGTTACAAAATGTTGGCGTAAAGAAAATGGCAAATGGATAATCAAAGAAGCACCTTTTGTTGATGATTGGACGGAAAGTGATTATCAAATTCTAATTAACTGCCTAAGAAATACGATTCTTTCTAATGGCTTCGTGTATGCTGCTTTTTATAATGGGGAATTGAAGGGATTTGTTTCAGTAGAGTCAGAAATATTTGGTGATGAACAGGGATATTACGACTTATCCAGCATCCATGTATCAGAGGATATGAGAAATAAAGGAATTGGCAAAACACTTTTTCTTGCAGCAAAAGAATGGGCTAAACAAAAAGGGGGGAAAAAGCTTTACATATCTGCACACTCAGCCATTGAGAGTCAGGCATTTTACAAATCAATGGGTTGCGTTGAGGCAAAAATTTATAATCAAAAACATGTCGAAAGGGAACCTTATGATTGTCAATTAGAATGCATCCTATAGTAGTATAACCCAATTTAAATAACCTTACGTTTCACTGGTCTGCTTTCCCGATATCACATGTATAAAAGCCAGGACGCAGCCTTGCGTTTTTACACATGCACTCTCGAAAAAGCATCCTCAGTGAAACAGAAAGGTATTTTTTTCGCATAATTCTCTATATTTTTGAGGAACCCCGCCGAATAAATGTCCCCAGCTCTTTATAAATCGGATAAATATGCTCTTCCACCCATCCATTCACAAAGCATAGCCATATAATCTCCTTTAATGCCTCGCTCACGCTGAAGCCGCCGCACCGGTGCAGCCACCCGAGCGCCCGGATAGCATCGGATTTATAGCCATATTTCAGCGCAATCTTATACCTGCGTCTCGCCTTCCAGCAGGTAATGCGATCCTTAGCCTCCTTATCCCTGATCTGGCAGATCCTGGCAATCTCATCTACCAGCTTCTCATAGTCCCTGTACTTTTTCTCCTCCTGCTCCTGTGTAAGGGGAAGCCTGGAATGGCTCCCTGTCCGGACCGCCACCCCGTAAAGCTCCTCGCAAAGGGTCGGGCACTTATGACGGTACATAAACGGAAGCAGCATCTGAAAATTCTGCCCCACCCCATATTCCGGTATCCTCCTGTCCGGATACACTGCAAAAAAACTCTCCGCCTTCAGCATATAACATCCACAGCACACAAAAGTCTTTGCCTCCAGAATATCCCAGAACAGATCCTCCTTTGACAAATCCCCCCTCTGCTCATCCGCCTTTTCGCTCCGCTCTCCCGTCTCCGCATTAAAATAATAAGACAAGGACCGGACACATTCATACTCCGGATGGCTCCTCAGAAATTCCACCCTCCGCTCAATAGACTCCGGCTCCAGCACATCGTCACTATCCGGCCAGACCAGGTACTCCCCTGTCACAAAAGGCAGCCCCCGATTAATCGCAGCAGACGCATTCCTGTGTTCTGCCTGCACAATCCGGAAATCATACCCCCTGGCAGCAAATTTCTCAAGGTATCCCTCCGCCACCTTCACAGTCCCATCCTCCGAGCCATCATCCACCAGAATCATCTCCACCCGGGGATAAGTCTGCCCCAGCACCGAATCCAACATCCCCGCCAGATACCCCTCCCCATTAAAAACCGGCGAAACCACCGAAACCTTCCCCGTCTCATACACATATCCCTTCTCCATCTTCTCCATCTCTCCCATCCCTTTCATCCGTTTTCCTAAAATCTATCACAAAATAACTCGCACTCAAAAACCCACTCCCACTCAATCTGCACAAGTTATATTGTGGCTATTTCTCAGTGTTTTTCTCGTCCCAAAGTCATACTTTTTCATGCGGCCATGAAACGTATGACCTTTTGACGCTCGTATCATATTAAGATGTAAGCTCCAAACAAATTTTTGACACTTCTGATGCACGGATCGCTCTATGCTAAAGCGTGTTTGAAAATTCATTCCCGCCGTCTGCACACCCCACTTTGCGTGATATTTGCGCCATCAGATAATGAAAGCGTCAAAAGGTATTTTGACGCTTCTGATACACGGATTGTTCCGTGCTTACTCACTCCCACAATCCTAAAACGTTCAATCTGCATAAATTCAGGCTATTCAGCCCACTATGCGCCCTTTATTTGACACAAATCTCCCACAATTTGTAATGCACATACGACAAAAAACAATTTTCAAACACGCTCTAGCACACAACAATACAACCGCGCAGCCTCCCTCCGGCACTTCCCCAGATCATCCCCTCCGCTGCCAAAAAACAGCAGGCAGGGACAAAAATATATTCCAATGAAAACAATCAGGGGCGTTTTTTATGGAGGTGAAATCCACTGTCTACGAAGACTTAGGCATGAGGGCTCTCCCGAATGCCTTAGTCGCAGTTGACAGTTAGTTCACCGGAATATTGCCCCGTTTGAATGGAATATATTTTTGTCCCTGCCTGCGTCCTCCTAGTTCCCCTTCACAGGGATGATCTTCTGCCCCTCAATCCTGTATATGACATCGCATTCGTTTGCCAGGCTCATATGGTGCGTCACCATAATAAGTGTCTTATCCTCCTTAATCTGCCGGATTGAATCAATGACCGCCTTTTCCGTCTCCATATCAAGCGCCGCCGTAGCCTCATCCATCACAAGCAGTTCAAAGTCCTTATAAAGCGCCCTTGCAAGCGCAATCCTCTGTCTCTGTCCTCCAGAGATAGCAGTACCGTTTTCACCGATCAGCGTATGAACCCCGTCCGGCATACGCTGTACATCCTCCCAGATCTGGGCACATCTCAGGCATTCCTCCACGCGGGCGTCATCCACCTCGTCCTCTTCCTCAAAAAATGCCACATTATTCCGGATGGTCTCCCCGTTCAGGAACACCGTCTGGGGAATATAACTCACCAGCTCGCCCATACTGGCTCTGCAGGGCCCATCTGCATCCCTCTGGGCGACAATATCATAATCGTCAAAATACACATGCCCGCCCTGGGGCCTTAAAAGACCCAGAAGCAAATCTACGAAGGTAGTTTTCCCTGCCCCCGAAGCCCCGATCACGGCTATGGAACAACCAACCGGAATATCAATGGACGCATCCTCGAATATTTTTCTCTGATCCGTATACCCGAAGGTCAGGTTCCGGACAGACACACCTTTTTTTAAGGTAAGCTTCTTCTGTCTGACCGCCCCTGAGCGTTCTTCCTCTTCCTTAATCCTGTCATACTCCGCCATGCTGTCCTTAAGCTCCCCATATGCCTTTTCTGCAAATTCCACATTATTCATCCCGCTCAGTATACCGTATGCCATAGGCAGCATACGCACCAGGGCAGTAATGTAGACTACCATAGGAGCAAGAACCGCCGACAGATTGGAGCCAAACACAAGAATCACTGCAAGTATGACAAACAGCACCGCCATAATCGAGTTCTGCAGAATCACGCTTATGCCGCTGATCTTGTACTTGTACTCTCCCTGCACCTGGGCGTAGGCGCTGCTGGCATCCTCGTATTTATTCAGGACAAATGCCGAGCGGTCGTCAATCTTCATTTCCTTAAAGGAACCAAATGCGATGGTAATCTGGGAATTTGCCTTGATGGACAACGCCCTGCTCTTCTCCCCGTAGGCTCTCATCCGGGCGCGCATCTGCACGAACACCACCGCCATGAGCAGGATGAGAATCACGCTGCTCGCCACACCCAGCCATTTTGAGACATAAATAAGGAGGACGGCATAGCCTGCCATCGTAATTCCATTTATAACAACCCCGATGCAGTCTACGATAATCTGAATGCAGCTGGTTGTATCATTACGAACCAGGTTCAGCGCCTGCATGGCGCTCTTTTTGTTGTGCTCCATGAGCTCCTCCTTAATCAGCAGCTCATAGATCTTCATGGACAGCTTCTGCGCCCCGTCATAGACAAACCGATTGGCGATCTTGCTCTTATACAGCTCAAATAGTCCTTTGAGAACAGAAACCAGCACCATAAATACCGTAAAAGCCGTAAGCTCCGGGGATGCCTGATTCTCTCGCACCACAATATTAATAATATAGATGATTACCGAAAAGCTGAAAATATCCACGATAGGGCTGATCAGGCTTAAAACTGCATAGATCTTCCAGATTTTCTGCTCCTTTTCATCCAGTATTCCTGTCAAATATCTGAACATTTCTATCATGTCGTCTCTCCTTTGATATATTTAAGGCTTCTGCCACATTTTACAGACTGCCGCCATTCTTTTTAATAAAGAGGCGGCTGATACAGCGGCAAGAAAGCATACCCGAAAAACAGAAAACGGAAGCATCCTGTAGAATGTCATAAATACTTTCCGGCTCCTGGCTGCTTTTGTGGGCTCTGTAAGTCTTGGCTGCAGTACATCTTTCTCTTCACACGCAAACCATGAAAGCTGATCCTTCACTGCCTCCCAGATTTCCTTTGCCTTTTCCGTATGCACGATCACCATGGAGGTACCCATCCCGTCATCAAGCTCTGGTTTCACCTTCTCAATCCCCCAGAAATCACCGATTGTAAAATCACTGCTGCGCCCCACTGTGCAGAATCTGCACTCATGGCAGGACGGTCGGATGATATGGTTGGAAAAATACATCCTGCAGTAGGCGTCCGCGTACAGGGAGCCCTCATACTCCTTCCCTCCTGCCACATAGGCACACGTATGGCCGCTGTCATGCATCCGCTTATCCCGGAAGGAAAAATCCGTGATCTGTCCGCCCCTCTTTTTTTCAAGATCTTTCACATAATCTCTCCACACACCCGGGGACGGCGCACCGTAGCAGACCAGGTCAGCCACAATAAGCTTCGGGTAAGATTTTTTCAGATACAGCATAAGGCCCCTGGCCTGGCACGGAGTTCCGCAGAACAGCACCCACCGGTCTGCCTTAAGCTGCCTTTCAGCCCTTTTATAAATCCCCCTAAGGCTGCTCTGTACATACTTTGTCCGTTTAATGCTATCCAGTTCCTTAAGGCTCCTTACCTCCCTGTGTACTACCTTCATGTCCTTTCCATAGGAAGCGCCGTAGACTACTCCCTGCCGCTTTAGGACATATCCTGCAAGAACCGGGAACATGCCCCCCGAGGAACTCTCATACCGGATTTTCTCCTCCTTCGCCTGTACACCGAAGTACTGTCTGACATTCCGCTCCTCTTCCTTAGCACTCTTACTTCCTGCCGTTTCCCTGACAGGACACACCTGCTCACACCGCCCGCAGTCCACGCACAATTTTTCATCAACTCTCGGATACCGGAAGCCCTCCCGGTCCACTAACATCCTTACCGCTCCCTTTGGACAGGCATCCACGCAGGCTCCGCAGCCGCAGCACTCTTCTTTTTTTATGTACAAATTTTTCATATTCTGCCCCTTTACAGCTATGATAACTTTTCGTTACTATTCGGGGCGGCATTCCGAGTTTTGCTATGCAAAAACCGCCCCTCTCTCCTGCATCATGTTCTCACGGAATGCGCAGCTTACGCGCATTACTGACCCGTGAATAGTAACTACTTTTCTATATTTTTCAACAGAAATTCACCTGATGCTTTCACGTACTCCCTGGTTCTTCGCCTCACTTCGCTCCAGTCCACGGATGCATTGATATCAGAAATCTCATTTTCATCACACAGTCTGTCCTGAAGGCCGTGGATTTCGATAATATTTCTCAGTCTGGCGCCCAGATTGCTGTGCACGAATGCAAGGAACTGCTTCTCGTAGATGATGCAGAATGCAGCCGCATGGAAGGAGTTGGATACTACATAATCCGCATGATGGATATATCCAAGGAACTCCGCCGGCCCCGCAGTATGGTCCACGTAAAAGCCTGCGTCCATCCCCTGCTGCCCGGCCCGCACCTCTGTCACCGGAAGCCCGGTCTCCTCTGAAAGCTTCTTCGCATAGTCTGACATGGCTTTATTGGGCTCCGTGACATACACGAAGATATAGCCCTTCTTCTCTGCCCTCTCAGGAATCCGTTCCACCCTCTGCCAGGATTCCTTCTTCAGGAAAAATACAGGATCCAGCACCGCCGTCACATCATGTCCGCAGAACTTCTGCACATAGGGGATGGCAGCCTCCTCCCTTACGGATACTGCATCCACATGCTGCAAAAGCTCCCCGAACTCCCTGTCATGGCAGGATGCAAGTTCTGATCCCCCGAAACTTGCCGCATAGGAGACAACTCTCTCCTTATATTTATTCTGAAATGCCCCGAAATACGCCTTCCTAAGCCCGCATGTAATATCCGGGTTCCAGATCTGGTCGCTTCCAAGCACATAGTTTCTGTATTTCAGTCTCTTAAGGCCGCGCTCTGTCAGGAACTTACGCTGCCTCTTATCCACCACATACCTATATCTGAAATAATTCATATTCTTACGCTGCATGGCGAAGTCTTCCTTCGTCCGCAGATGTGCCATAAATCCGTTCCACATATTGAACAGTCCCCATATACGTCCCTTAACCCCCTTAATCGGCGCATATGGGATCCACCAGTGCCTGCCCGTCATGTAGACCGGCTCATAGCGGACAATCTCCGCCTTTCTGCCATTTTTCCTAAGAAATGTCCGAAGCCCGTATGCCTGCAGCATGGCTCCGTAATTGTTGGAACAGTGGAATGTAAGAATCCCGGTATCCGCCTGATTCTTCTTCACAGTAATCTCCTCCTTCACCTTTAATAACACTGGAACCACCCCGTTTACCGGACGGAAGACCGGATAACAGGAAAAGCACAGGCCAAACAGCAGCCTCTCGCTCAGACAGAGCCTTCCAAACAGCGGACATCCCGCTTCTTCAAGCGCTTCCCTGCGAAGAACCTGAAAAGATGTCCTGTCCCCGGCATCTTTGTATGCCCCGTAAGTTCTCTCCATCTGTACAACCAGAAGACGCTCCCAGGCAAGGGCAAAATCCGGATGTCCCCTTCTTAACTCCCCGTCCCGGATTCTCCTGCTGCTTTCAAAATAGTCCACTCCCTTTCGCATAACCCGGGAGCCTGTTGCACTGTCCGGATGCATCCGGTAATAATACCAGTCCCGGGTAAGATAAGCCGTCCTTATCCCCTGTGAAACCAGCGAATATAAAAACAGCGTATCCTCCCCCCTTGCCAGTCCTTCCTCAAACCGGAGATCCCCGATCCGTTCTCTTTTAATCAGCTTACCGCCAATGCCCGACATTTCATCCCTATATTTTATATGGAACCATTCCTCTGCATTTCCCGCATCTGCTCTTTCCCACCGGACGCTTCCATACATCCTGCATCCTTCCTCCAGGGCTGCATTCATCTGATCCGCATTCACTCTGCTGTATCCGCAGAACACAAGCTCTGCCCGGGACGTCTGCACCTCCTTTAGCATCTCCTCGAATAACCGGGGATGGATCCCATCATCACTGTCCAGGAAAAATACATAATCCCCTTTTGCAAGATCAAGTCCACGGTTTCTTGCCGCAGACACCCCTGCATTCTCCTGACAGACAAGCCGGATCCGTTCATCCCCAGAAGCGGCTTCCCTGCACATCCTGGCTCCCCTGTCCGATGAACCGTCATCCACCACAATAACTTCAAAATCCCCGCAGGACTGCCCGCTCACTGTTCCAAGGCACTCCTTAATAAACCTTTCCGCATTATACATCGGAATAATGACCGATATCCCCTTCATAACCGCTCTCTCCTTACTCTTGAATCACGTTCTTACGGAATGCGCAGTTCAGCGCATTCCTAACCCGTGAATCGTAACCATTATTCACTATTAATTATGCAACGCTGTACTGGTTTTTTCCCCTGGATAATGATATAATGGCGTTACTGTTCACAGAGCCATGACCTCTGCTGCACAGCAGATTAGTCTGGCTCTCAGTATAAAATATTTTAAGATAGGAACTACATTCTATGAAAACCAGAAAAAAATTAACCGCCCTCATACTGGCCCTGTGTGCCTGTGTGATCGCAGGATGCCTTATTTTATTTACCACATGCCGTTTTATCAGCTATTCTTCCCTTCCCTGCGTGGAATCCGCCAGGGAACTTCGCAACCCTTATACCGGCTGGTATCAGATCTACAAATACGACCTCTCCGACGCCTCTGCCTGTGACCTTACTGGAATCCAGGATCTGGAGCATGGCGCCGGCCTGGCGCTTTTAGAGTTCAATCTTCAAGGCTTCGCCAATGGTCCGGTCAGTGAATCTGCACTGACGCTTCTGGAGCATATCCTGAAAAACTGGCAGGCGGCAGGAAGACAGCTGATTATACGCTTCCTCTATGACTGGGACGGGAACGCCCTGGAAAAAGAGCCCGGAGAACTTACTGTCATCCTTGGGCATATGACACAGACCGCTGAAGTAATAAACCGGTATCCTGACTGCGTCTATATCATACAAGGGCTTTTTATCGGCTCCTGGGGAGAGATGCATGGCTCCCGCTATGCCAATACAGATGATATGATTACTCTGGCAGAACATCTGTATGAGATCACAGACCCTTCGATCTTCCTTGCAGTACGCACCCCAGAGCAGTGGCGTCTTCTTGCAGGCTCTAATAAGCCCCTTACAGAAGACTCTGCATACGACGGCTCACTGGCCTCAAGACTCAGTCTTTTTAATGATGGCATGATGGGGTCTTCCACGGATTTAAATACCTACGCAGAGGATTCCTCCCCCGTCCCCGCCACGTCTTATGGAATGAGAAATCGCAAGGATGAGCTTGCCTTCCAGAATCTCTTATGCGCTTATGTGCCGAACGGAGGCGAGGCTGTTATTGATAATCCTTATAACGACTTCCCTGCCGCCATTGAAACACTTGCCAGTACCCATGTCTCTTACCTGAACGAGGCCTACGATCCGGCTGTCCTGGCAAAATGGAAGGCTGCCTCCTATACCGGAGATGGCCCTTATCATGGAATGAATGGTTTTGACTATATCTCCAGGCACTTAGGATACCGCTATGTCCTGCGCTCCTTAGAGTGCCCCGGCATCTTCCCCTGGAAAAAGGAGGGAAAGATTACCCTCACCCTGGAAAATACAGGCTTTTCCACTAGCTTCCGTTCCTTTGACTGCTCCGTGATACTTAAAAATACCCAGACTGGCAGAACACACATCCTGCCGCTTATATGTGATACCCGCTTTTTTCTGCCAGGCACACAGCTGACACTGAATACAACATTTCATACCCATGAATATTCCGCGGGAACCTATGATCTGTACCTGAAGATCACGGATCCCGCCACAGATCTGCCGGTTCTTCCTGCCAACGAAGGAACCTTAACCGAAGATGGCTTCCTTATCGGAAGTCTAAAGATCAGCAGATACCCCTGGGGTAATATATCCTAGCAAAACCTGGTCCCCGGCTCCCTTATTTGCAAAGCGAAGGAGCCGGCCGTCCCTCTTTCTCCTAAGTTCAAGCAGGCATCTGACCCTGTCTGACTGCCCCTCCCAGGTTTCAGGCAGCACAGCCTCTATCTGTGTCCTTTTCCCGCTTTCCCATCTGCGGGCATCGGTATCCACAGGCCTCCTGTATAATCTGTCCTGCCCCTCCAGCAAGACAAAGCAGTCTGTCTCTTCTGTAAGGCAGGCAAACCCAAGATTTTCTACTGTAATCCAAAGGATCACTCCCAGTCCTTCCGCCCTTTTCTCTCTCGGGGAACACGGAACCGCTTCTACATCCCGGACAACAAACCGGTAGCCGAGATGACATCCGATATACTCGTATCCGCTTTGTCCCTTAAAGCATCCGCTCTCTCTGACTATTTCCTTCCTCCAGCTGTCAAGACGCTCCTTATGGTAAATACTGTTCAGATAGCTGATATGCATCTTCCTCATAAGCTCTGCTGCCTGACGGTATCCGTCAAGACAGAGGCCAGACAATGCCTCTCCGCCATTTGGGGCTGTGCCGACATTTTCTTCCTGCCAGTTAAGCTCATCCTCACGTCTCCAGGGATCCGTTCTTTTAGCTTCTCTCTCTGTCAAAGCCCCATACGTCCCCAAATCGGTAGGGGATCCGAACATTCCGTCATTATAAAGTGCAAGCCTTTCTTTCAGGCCGCTCTCCGTAAGGCGGCTCTGTGCTGCCATCCGCCACTGGGCAGGGGTGCGTACTGCAAGATAGCACCGGCTTTCCGTTGCCCTGTATAATGCATTTAGAAGACTGCATACTGCCTCCTCGCCAAGGAATCTGGAATGATGCATTTCTCCCCAGCTCCCTACAAGGATCCCCTGTATTACCAGGATATCCTCCGCGAATTCCTTTAACACTCCTCCAAGCTGACCGATATGCCGCTTCACCAGCGAGAGGTCTGATGGCTCCTTTGCAATACCAGCCCCGTTTATATCATAGGCAAATCTCAGAATCATCTGCTTCTTCCTCTCCCGGAAAAATTCCATAATCTGGAAGATATGGCTGACCGCCTCCTGTGAAAATTCAGATTCTCTAAATTCCCCGATATCAATCAGTACAAGGGCCAGCTGTTCCTTTTCACACTCCTCATCAAGCCAGGTCTCTTCTGCCACCTGGCATGTGCCCTCCCGGGGCAGCGCCGTAAATGTATAGATATGATACCATCCGCACCCGGGATTAAAAAGCTGATCACCCTTTTCCTGGTAATCCGCCTTCTTAAATCCAGCCGCATGTCTAGATCTTGTCCGCACTGCGCAGTCCCACCTCCGCATCCATCTTAAGAACCTTCACTCTGAATAACACTATCAGAACACTGTACATAACCCGGAGCATATACCAGAAGGGCTTAAGACCTGAATGCATACTCTTTCCTTCCAGTCTTGTATGCATCACCGCCGGGATCTCCACCACACGGAACTTTACAAGCATCATCAGAATAATCATATTTGCATCCGGATATTTATCATCAAAATGATTGTACTTTGAATAATACAGGAAAGCCTTCCGGCTCAGCCCCTGCAGCCCGGTGGTTGGATCCGCAATCCGGTTTCCCGTAGTCCTGCGGATCAGGAAGCGGAACATGGAATAGACAATCTTTTTAGCCGTGGAAACCGGAAAATCCCCACTCCCCTCCATAAATCTTGCACCAAGTACAATATCCGGGCATTGTCCGTCCGGTCCTTTTTCCTTAAGCTTCTCATAGATGACAGGTATATTACACACATCATGCTGCCCGTCCCCGTCCATCTGGATCACATATTTATAGCCTCTGCGGACTGCGTACTTATATCCAGTCTGCAGCGCGCACCCGTAGCCCATGTTAAATAGCTGGGAAATCATGGGATAGTGCATCTCCTTTACAATCCAGTTTGTGGAATCCGTAGAAGCATCATTGATCACAAGAATATCTGCATTTTCCTTCATCTCCAGATTCTCAAGCTGGTTCAGTGTCCTGCGTATATTATTCCCCTCATTATAAGCAGGTATAATAATTAACACATCCTTTTTCTTCATCACCGTACCTCCTATAGTACAGCATTGCATTAAGGCTGTACTATATCCATTCGTTGTCAAGGAGTTCATACAGCTTTCCAAGCTCTTCCTCCTGCAATACTACCTTTTGTGCCGCTGCCATGCCAAGTCTCTTTCTTTTTTTCTCATCTCCAAGGAGCTCACTGATGCTGTCCGCAATTGCTTCAGGCTTAAGCTCACACAGGATTCCATCCCGGCCTGTCTCAATCTGCTCCCTGTTCCCGTTGCAGTCTGAGGCAATCACCGCGCACCCCAGGGTCTGGGCTTCCTGGATAGCAATACTTTTCCCCTCGAACCTGGTGGCATGGATATACAGATCTGCCTGTGCATAATAGGGGTAAGGATTCGTAACCGCCCCCAGAAGCACAAAATCCTCTGAAAGCCCAAGTGCGGCAATCTTCCTTTCCAGCATCCTCCGCTGGTCCCCGTCTCCAAGCACATACCACCTGGCCTGAATGCCTGCATCTTTCAAAAGCTTCATTGCATCTATGGCAATATCATACGCCTTCTGATAAGTAAGCCTCCCCACTGTCAGAAGGCGCATCCCTTCATAAGTATCACGGAAGCCTCCCGGCTCCCCCGCACGCCTGCGGATTCCTTCCTGGTCAATCAGGTTATGGAAAATATCTGTCCTCGCCTTATACTCAGGATACACCTTCAGGAAGTGAGTTTTCACTTCATCTGACACGGTAAAGATCCGGTCGAATTTTCCAAAACATCCCCGGTCCATCCTCCGTGTATACCCTGCGCTCTCATAGTCAATATGAATAAATGCACATTTTCTCTTTGCCTGCACATGCTCAGCCACATAATAGGCAGAGGCTCCCTCTAGATATGCCGCTGCCAGGTCAAAGGTCACCGGAAAACGCTGCGCGCCGTCTGAAAGCATTCTCCACAAGAGCTTATCCGTCTGGATCTTTCCGCTTTGCCTCATTTCCGCAAAATTCGTGGAGATGCCCCGAAGCTTTCGTGAAAATTCTCCATTTCTCATAAAGCCTAAGAGCACTGCCTTTGCCATATCGCCCTTTCCCTTTCCGGACAGAACCGGTCTGCTGCTAAAGTTCTGGTTCAGGAGTTTTACATGGGGCGGCAGTTCTCCAATCATCTCTCCCTGTCCCATAATAACATAAAGAAATAGTTGATATTCTCTCGCGTCAAGCCGCCTCAGGAGCTCCAGAAGCGCTGTTTCTGCACCGGCGCGTCCCAGTGTATTAACTACGAATAGTATCTTTTTTCTCTTCTTTTTCATCACTGCCCTCCACGATACTGGAAATCCTTTCAAGCTCATTCACCAGCCGTTCGTTTTCCTGATTCAGCATGGATACCTGCATCGCCATCTCCCGCGTCTTTAACAGAAGCTGGGAAATCATAACACTGTTTCTAAATTCTTCGAACAAAAAGATCGCTCCCACACAGGCAAACGCAAGCCCCGTACCGGATGCAAGGCGCTTTGTCCACTCTGAAAATACAGGGACACACCCTATTAGAATCAGCACAATTCCCAAAAGCTCCCAGATCACCGTATAATTGACCGTAATCTTCTTGTAGGAGTGCATCAGAAAGCTGACCACCATAAGCACAAGCCCTGCAGCCGCAATCCCTAATTTTACAACCAAACTACCCATCCTGTCTCTCCTCGCTTCCAATTTTTTGTATTCTATCGTAAACCTTTCCCGGCGGCTGCGTGCCTGCTCCAGGCTTCAGGATTGAGCCCTCACAGAAAATATGCACATCCAGCCTTCTCTCCATATATCTCAGCCGGAAATAAGCAACCGTAAAGCCTGAAAAAGCGCCGAGCACAACCCCCAGTCCGTACCACAGCTCCGGCAGACGGGACGCCAGGATACTGCCGAGGAATGTTACAAGACAAAAGGTTACTGATGTAAGCGTAGCCCCTGTCAGGTCATTAAAGTAATATAAGAATATGATTTCCGAATACATTAGAAATACAACAAAATACCCTGCCACCAGGCATGGATAAATCCTGAGTGTAAGATTCGAAAATCCAAGCCTTAAAAGTATTGCGGTACAAATCAGATACACCACTGATGTGATAATGAACTGCACTCTCACCAGGCTCATAAGCTCACTGGAGAGCTGCCGGAACATCTCTGTCCTGGCAATGTCAATATCTGCCCCCCGTCCGCCGATCACAGCTTCTGAATAATTTTTATATTTATCATGAAAATACATCTCGACCCGTGCAATAAAGATGACAGTTGCCGAGATATTGGTAAACATGGCAAGGCAGGTTGCCATGTCATAAGGCTGATTACACACAAATGTTTTCACTAGCACCATCCGCATATCCGTGGTCCAGAATACAAAATTATGAATATAAAGCCCCAGGATATAGCAGAAGTTTGCCACCACCAGCTGCCAGTATTTCTTAAAATATCTGAGTACAGACTGATACCGGTTGCTGTTCTTTGTAAAATACCGTTTTACAATGGCAATCTCCAGAAATGCAATCAGATAAAAGCCCGTCATCAGCGCAAACAGCATACTTTCCCTGATTCCCCACTTCATAACATACCGGAGGAACAGCGAAAAGAAAAACGACCACACCATGCCAATGGAATAAAACAGAGAGATTCTCTGATAATCCTTTGCAATCGAGAGATACACCATAGAATAAAATACAAGCACAAGCGCAATATAGCCGCAATATCCGGTGAACACATAAAACACATCCACCTTTCCTACGAAATGCTCCCACAGACAGAAGGGAATCCCCAAAAGGCTGCTAAAGGACAGATTCATCAGCATTCCCAGATAATAGCATGGCCTGATATCCTGATAGCGTTCCTCAAAGATTACGTCTGACATGTATTTTGACAGGACAGAATTAAACGGGGCACATGTAAGCAGTGCAAAGATGAAGATATATAGCACTGTACAGGAAAACAGCTCCCTTTCAATTACCCCGAGGCTGCTGAACTTCAGAAAATGCCCCATCAGTATAATATTTATAATAATTACAAACATAGGAGTCACCGTGGACATGGAGCTGTATCCAAATCCAATGAGATACGTTGTAACCGTACTTTTTTCAAAGATCTTACTTAGTTTTTCACCTATCCCGGACATAAATCTAGTCCTCCCATTCAATCTTCATGCTGTCTGCAAAATCCTTATAGATCTTCCGGTAAGTCTCCCGCATGTGCTGGATCTTATACCGGAACATCACTCTTTTATACCCGCTCTCTCCCATGGCAAGGCGCATAGGTTCATTTCTTGCCAGATCCACCATAGCCTGTGCAATCTCCTCCACATTCATAATATGGGTGATGATTCCTGCCGGGCCGAAATCATCCGTTTCGCCGTACACTAGTCCTCTGCAGTTTCCCACATCCGTGGCGATTACCGGCTTGTGAGCAGCATAGCCCTCCAGGATGGTCAGCGGCTGCCCTTCACTTAAGCTGGTCAGAATCGTCATATCCATTCTGCCAAGATAATCCCGGATATCAATCCTCCCGGTAAAGACAACATCCTGGACCCCCAGTGCCTCCACCTGTTCGAAACACTCACGGGCATACCCTTCGTCTTCATCCATGGGACCCATAATCCAGAGCTTCAGTCTCGGCTCCCTCTCCTTGGCAAAGGCAAATGCCTGGATCATCGTCTTCACATCCTTAATGGGCGTAACCCTTAGGACAGCGCCGATATTCACCATGCCCTCGTCTTCTTCTGTCTTCCCAGGGATATCCGCGAGACGCTCTGTGGCAACTCCATTGGGTGTTACCATCGTCTTCTGAACCGGACAGCCAAGCTCAATCTGAAGCTCCCGCGCGTATTCATACAGGCTGGTAACCAGATCTGCCTTGTCATAAGCCAGCAGAGACATTTTCTTAAACTGCTCAATCCATATATTCTTATACACTCCCTTTACCCAGTCGGCTCTTAAGAGTTCCTCCTCCCGTTCCCTCGTGTAGATTCCATGCTCAGAGATCAGAAGCCGGCTTCCATAAAGAACCTTTGCCATGCTGCCAAGCACCCCGGCATATCCCGTAGCAACACAGTGATACAGATCTGCCCTGGGAAGCTTCATCTTCAGGGCAAAAAACAAAGGCAGATACACGGAACGCATGGTCCACAAAAAATCAGAGAACACAAGCTGGCTGTAATTCTGATCATAATATTCTCTTACAACATTTAAAAAATCCTCTCCCATCAGAAGCTTATCCAGGGAAACTGACTTCTCCTGGAACAGGCGGAACACTGTCTCCCACTCCACACGGCGGTTTCTCACAAGACTGCGCAGCGCATGATGCTCTTTCTTATTCAGCTTTATGCCTCGCCATCCCTTCCGGTTCCAGTCAACATCCTCCAGGTACAGCTCATGTACCTCCGAAACGTTCTCTGGAAGCTCATAGGTAAACTTCCCGCTCATGGAACGGTTGCTGATAATCGTCAGAATCACAAATTCCAGTTTCGGAAAAGACTGTATCATTCCATGCACCCAGCTGGATACGCCTCCTGCCACATATGGATAACATCCTTCTACTACTATACAGACCTTCACTTGCCTCCTCCTTCCAGAGTAACTGCCAGGCAGCTGTCTTAGGGGCTCAATAATAAAATCTCTCATCCCCTGGCTTCAGCCTGATCTCAACCTCACTTTTCCTTGCTTCAATCAGATAGACGCCCTCTTCCAGCTCCCGGAAGTCTCCGCCCTTAACCTCTTTGATCTCATTTCCATAATTCCTGAATAAGAACCACGACGTATCCTCTGCCCCTTCTATTTTCAGATAAATCGTATCCCCCTCCCGGCTGTCTGTGTAATTAAGCGCCAGCAAATTCCGGATACGGGCGTCGCTCCCCGTCGCCGTTACACCGTCAAAGCCCTCAAAACTCTGTCCGAAGACATTCACATTTCGGATAAATTGTTTGTGGCATTCATCCCATGCATCCTCCTCATCCTCAGGATACGCCACACGCTCCATATCACAGGAAAGGTTCAGATATCCCAGCGCCGTCTCCACACTCCGTACCCGGAAATCACTCCTGTAAGAATACTTAAGCCCGTCGCTAACTGCGCGCTGGACCGTGATATAATCTGACAAGTATCTGATCAGGCTTACATCCTTCTCATCGTAATCCATAACCACTGTTCTGACTGAGGACAGGAATTCCTCCTCCAAAACCTCTTCCATCTCAGCCTCCTTCATGTCTCCTGCATAAAATGAAGAAAACCTGTAATCAGGCACATGCTCCTGCATAAATCTCTCATCCTCGGAAATCTTCTTTCCGGCAGGGGTATCTGACACGCTAAGCCCAGACAATCCAGGCTCTGCCGACCTCTCATGGAAGATCTTCAGATAATACTGGAACTGCTCTGCATCCGGAAGATTCTGGTCCGAATAATCATACTGGGGGGTCATCATGCATGTAATTCCAAATGAATAATCCCGAAGCGCAGATGTAATATCAGGCCAGACGAGCTCCTGATCTAAAAGCTTCATGGAACGCGCATAATACTTCTCCATCTCGTCCCGGTTCTCATCCGCTGTGCCCGGATAATTTGCCAGAACCAGGTTCTGGGCATTCACAACCGGATAGAGCTCGTAAGGATACATCTCTGCCGACATAGCGGCCAAAAGACCAAGCCCTGTAATTCCCTCCATATAATCACCGTTCACTGCAAACACATAGGCGGAGCCAAAGCTTTTCCGCCAGATCACAACCGGATAGTCCTCCTTTTCCACGCTCTCATCCGCCGGGATTCCCTTCATATATACCTTTGTACCCGAAGACAGGCTATACCATGGAAAGGTAAGATCCATATCCTGATATTTTTCCTCCTCCTTCTCCTCTGCCTTATAGATCACCTCTCCGCCCAGTAAAAAACCTCCGTACAGATGGATTCCCTCTACCGTAGTCTCGGATGCAGAGATCCGGCGTATGCCAAGAAGCTCTCTGACTGCTTTATTTCGTCTGACAACCGATACATCCGGAAGACTGGAAAACACAAGATGTGTCCCCTTCTCCACACATTGCATAAGAAAGTCCGTCTCTTCCTTCATTCCCCATTTCACACAGTCCGGATCCAGCACCAGCATCTCTGGAAGCTCTGCCTGCTCCTGATCCTCCTTGTACGCAGAAAGGCTCTTATAAATAGAAATATCCCGTTTCGTATAAGAAACCCATTCGCGGACTGTCTCTGCCAGGCTCTTCCCTCCTGAGCTGATACACACTACCCTGTTACGCCCGGAGGATTCCCGGCTTCCTTTCCCAGTACCGCCTGCTTTCTGTTCTGCTGTATACTCTTCCTCCTTCATACCATCCGGCACATACATGCTCACCTTCGAAGGATAACCCTCTGCTGTCTCCGTAATAAACGGATTCGCCTCATACTCATTCCATCTGTCCTTCAGATTATTCATAAACATACAGAGGAAAAAAATTACAAACATCAAAGTACTGATTGTGAAAAAATTCCGGCGTGATATCATGTCATCCTCTCCTCATCTATTCCTCACCATTAAATCCGTAATCAATCGCAAAATTGTACAGGCTATATCCATTCTGTTTCACACGGTAGCAGACAAAACGATCTGTTTCATAGTAGGTTTCCATCTCATTCGGATACAGTTCTTTGAACTTCTGCGCCCAGTAATACATATGAGACATGGTAACGTAGCGGTCATCCCCGATATAGGGCAGAATTCCCGGCTGCTCCGACACCGGCTGCCGCGCGCCCTCCAGTGATACCTTTTTCACTGCCTTTTCCGTATTAATATAATCCCGGTACAGCAAGGGTATCTTTTCTATAAAAAAATACACTGTGGATGTAGGAATCGTAATATTCGTATCCTCGTCAAAGGAACGCATATCCTTCAGAAATTTGATGACCTCATAGTGATAGCCAAGGTCATAATCTCCCAGCATCTGGCGCTCATCATTTGCAGAACAGATGGTAAAGGCTTCCTCTTTATTTTCCCGTACTATATTGCTCAGGCAAGTTATCGCTTCATTCGTCTCATAAGGGCTCACGCACACAGGAGCTCTTGTTCCCGTCATGACTGTCAAAACACAGGTCCCCGCAAGCGCTGCAAAAGAACAGACATTGCGTGCCTTCTCCCATTTAAACAGGACATACGTCACCCCGTCCACGCAGAGGCTCCATACCACCGGAATCCCGTACCCGATATAGACAGAATAGCGGGAAACCTCCAAAAGCTGCATAAGCCCAAGTTCAGCCGATGCCTGAAGCACTGCCATGACCGCCATATAGATACTAAATGAAAGCAGCACGCCTCCATAATCCGCCCTCCGGAAGATGCACCAGAAAATTCCGAGCAGAAACAAAGCCGCGATACTTCCCAGCATAAATTCTGCGGTCTTCATATCCGTTGACACATAGTAGTCAAGACGGTCCAGCACGGCCTCCTTCACACCCATCTGCCCCTTCTTCTCCCCGGCGTTTCCGTCATCTGCCGGCTTCTGCGTCTGTGAACCGGACTTCCATTGAGCCAGCCCCCAGTTCAGGGAAGCCTGCATCGGCGTTCCGGTGACAAATGCTGCCGCCATCGGAAGCACAGCAAGCAGAATCCCCGCAATACCCGCTGCCACAATCCGCTTAAAATACCTCCACCGGAATACACGGAAGCAGAATCCTGCCCCAATCGCAAGACAGAGCAGACCGGCTATGATCGTATCGTAAAAATGCACGGAAAGCGTAAGGGAAACACTAATGGCAAATAATACCAGGTTCCCTCTCCTGCATAATCTCTGAAATACTCTGCCGGCTGTGGCTTTCGCCTTGTCCACTGCTTTCTTCCACCGGCCTTTTCCTGCACTCCCCGTATTTTCCGTAACATCTTCACCCTCTGTACCAGCCACATAGTCTGTATCCGCCACATGATCTATATCTGCTATATGACCTGTATCCGCTACATGACCTATATCTGCTACATGACCTGTATCAGCTTTATGATCTGCAGCAGTCAGGGCTATCCCTTTCTCCTGCAGAAATGCAAAGGCAAAATAAGCCGCCGGCAGGATAAAGGCCATGCCAAACTCCTGGGGAAGAGTCGCATGATACCTGATATAGGTATATTCGTAAAATCTATTTGAAACAATATAGATAAAAATCCCGATATATGGGGCATACTTCGACTTGCACACACTGCGCAGGAATGCCAGAAGCACTAGATGGATCACAACCGTCTGCACAAGGTAAAAGAGCCTGAGAAGCACATAAATATGGAACCCGAACACTGCATGCAGATAATAAAGCAGGCAATGAAGGCCAAAGGGATAGACACCGTCTGCAAAGATATTTCCATTCCCCATTTCATTAATCCAGTAATTGTGAAGTACAATATCAGAAGCGCAATAGCCGTAGACATTGACCGCGTTAGTTCCATACATATAAAAAAGCAGCACAAGAAGACCAGACACCAGCAGGATCTCCAGTCCGTGATTTTTCCGGTATTCCCTGCACTTTTTTCCGGCTGAAGCAGAAAAATGTCTGAGACTTCTTCCGAGTTTAAGGAGCAGTGTCTTTCTACCCATCTCACCGCCCAGAATCAGCAATAGCCTCCACAGCTTTTCTTCAGTCTGACGGCCCAGCGAGTCCCTGTACCTTTTCCAGGCAACCAGAAGAAACGGAGCAAGCGTGCCCAGAATCAGTGTAATCCGAAAGGAAATATGTAAAAGCTGCAGCAGGTATACCAGGTTAATAATATAAAAATGTCCGGTTAAAAAATATGCCATAAACCTTGCAGGCGCACTGCCGAAGCCCGAAAGCCTCTTATGCAGAAAAAGCCATGGCAGCAAAAGTGTCACGCCAAAATATGCCGCTGTGATTCCTATAAGCTGTAATACCGTAAGCATTGACATTGACATGGTTAATAGCCCCCTTATGTAATCAGTTCCGCAAGTTAACAAGTCTTTTCTATGAACTAAAAATACGAATCAGTTCCAGCGTCTCATTGTCAATCAATACATCCGACCTTTTCAGAGTCTCCAGGGTCTCAAAGAACTTTTCCCTGTTCTGTTCCGCAAAGTAGAGCTTCATCCTGCAGGTATAGGAAGCCAGTTCGTCCGGGTACTGCTCCTTCATACGGAGGCACCATTTTCCAGTACTTTCGTAGTCCTTCATCTCCAGCAGCCTCAGACAGACTGCCTCATATCTCACATCTGTAAGCTTAGAAGCATCCTTACCATACAGAAGCTCTGCCGTCTCTTCCATGATCATCACAAATTTTCTCTGTTCATGCCATGAAAAGATACGCTGTCTCAGAATATGATCCATATAATCAATCAGCATCTCCTCACATTCCGTCTGTGAGTCATCTTCTTCCTCAATCTGCTTCCTCAGCTTCTGTACATAGAGCCGGAATTTGTTCAGCTCATCTGACAAAACCGCAGCCGCATAATGAGAGGTCTCCGAGTCCTCGCTGTCCAGTGCAAGCATAATGGATGCAAGAGAATCCCCGATATCCTGCCGCATCACATTCATAAGAACAGAACGGAGATTCTTCTTTTCATTCACCAGAATTGCTTCTTCAAGAGGAATAATATCCCGTTCTGCCTCTTCGTCTGCCTTCTGATTTGTCTTAACACGGTCCTTGCTGAAAACAACATCAGCCAGGTTCGCCTCCCGCCAGAACACAAACAGATAAAACAGATGTCCCATCAGAAAGAACAGCGGGACAATCACCGGACAGAGTACCATTACAATAAACCGGATCACATAAGTTCTCCTGTTATCATACAGAAAGTCCTCTTTATCCTTATCAGCGGCCAGAGCATGCGCCGGCACAATTACAAAGATCCCTGCCAGCAGATAAATGACTGACACGATCAGATTCACGGCAATCACCAGCAGAAACAGAACCTCGTCCCGCGCCATACTCATAGTACCGCCTCCTCATCAATCCGGCACTCATAGCCAAGATTCCTGAAGCGTTCGATAATACCGCCCACATTTTGCTTATTCGTATTGGACAAAAGGGCATAGAGCTTTCCCTTCTTAAAGATCCCCAGATAATCCGTCTGCCGGATCGTACTGCCAAGCGCCTTCGCCACCTGTTCATAATTCTTTTCCTTTGTGAGAACTTCTAATAATACATATTCCGTAAGCCCTTTATCCTTTGCATCGAAAAAGGCCTTCGCCAGCTGGGTAAATGCCTCCTCACCCAGAACACTTGTCCCCTCTACATACCGCTGATTCCTGAGCGCCTCAAGATAACGGTTTGCACGTACAACCGCATTCTGAATCAGATATCCCACAATGGTAAGCCGGTTCGCCTCTCCAAGCGTCATACGCTCCCACGGAACGCCCCAGAGCATCAGGATCAGCTGCATATCGTCTTCTGAATAGACGGAACTGGCCATCATAGGCATATTCTCCACCATATCCCTGTTTATGTACACACGGCGTTCGCTGATTTCGTTATACATATCCTCCATATCCGTATACTTTATGGAATACCCAAGCCTGCGCGCCTCTGGAGAAGTAGCGGAAAAAAGTCTCGCATAATCCCCATTTGCAACGTTATATACTGCCACATCCCTGCAGTCCATCAGTCTCGACAGTACCTGTGCCGCATAGAACAGCACTTCCTCCGGTCCGTACTGTTCAAGAGTCGAGGATACTTCGTAAATCTTCCCAAGGCTCTCTTTATGATTGACTACCTGGGACTCAAAATTATGCTTCATCTTAACATTGCTGTCATTAATCTCCTCAATATCTTGAAGCTGTCCATTCAGGTATTTTGCCCTGCTGTTCCCCTCACTTCTGATAAAGCTTACCTGATCCTTCAGATATCCCACAACCAGGCCCACTATAAAAAGCTGTGCCATCCACACATAGGTATTATAATCAAGCAGCACGTCAAACCCACTGCGGCTCCCCATCTCATAATAGCAGTATCCCACAACCGAGAGCAGACCGGAAAACACAGCCTGCTGCTGCCCGTGCACCACTGCAAACAACAGTACATACAGCAGATAAATATCAAGCTTTGCCAGAAACTCACTGTCTCCCGCTATGCGGTTCAGCCAGGAAGCAAGGAAAAAACACAAGGAAGCCTCTACAAAGGGAAATACAGCCTTAACAATCCTCCTAAGAAGATTCCACAGCCTGACTGCCAGGCCGCCGCCTGTATCCTCCTCTGTGATAAAGGAATTGCTGTGCCGCTTCATATAATGGACAACCTGCCGCACTCCCCTTTCATAATCATTGAACAGATCATAGGGAAACTCAGCCTTATATCTGCTGCTGTCCAGAACAATCCGGTTGTTAAGACCTGCCGTACTGTCAGAAACCGTAATCCCGGCTCCCATATCCTTTCTCACCTGTTCCGCAAGCTTCAGCTCATCAATCGCAGCCTCTGAGGAAATATTATAGACAGAATGCCATGGCTTCCCCTCGCACATCACTCTGTAAGCCAGCTCTACGGCATCATTAATGTAAATCATAGAAAAAACATTCTTTCCATTCGCCGAGATCCTCCCTGTCTTCAGCGCCTCCAGGCACATTCTAAAACAGGGGTGCTCCGCTGTCTTTCCCTTCTGGGGTACCCAGTACATATTGTCAAAACGCAGAACCAGTGTGTCTACCCCCTGGGTCCTGCGGTAATTTTCACATGTCTCCTCGCCCTGCGCCAGAGCTAGCGCCCGGAAGCCTCTTGGGGACAGAGGTTCATCCTCCGGCACATTGTCAATATGTACCCCTCCGTATACTTCCTGGGAAGAAAAATATACGAACTTCCCGCTTCCGGACATGCTAAAAGCAGACAGAATATTCACAAGCCCTGTCGTATACCGCACGGCCTCCTGTCTTGCCTCTGTCTCCCAGTTAAAGTTCGTGTCATATGCACCCATAAACACAACAACATCCGGTCTTATACTTTCAAAAATATCCTTGATGCTTCCGCTGTCATATGGAAAATTATACTTTTCGAATACCTTCTTATAAGAAAAGCGATTGTCTCTCTGCCCCGTCAGCAGATATACGCGGTGATCATTCTTGCTTAATTTGCTAATCATCTGATCCATCAGCACGCTTCCGCCGCCAATCAATAATACAACCATCATTTTCACCATCTTTACTAGTTTTATATGGATATTTTTTTAACTTTTTAGCACAATTGCAAAATAGCTTCATTTTCTCATATCAGTATAGCAAATGAGGGCGTACCACTAAGCGTACCTTTTTTATAAAATTTGATTGGGGACGGGGCATTTTTAAAAATGCCCCGTCCCCAATTTAACTATTTTGTAATCTTGATGGTTACTGTCTTCTTTTTGCCTGTTCCGTCTGTTGCCATTGCAGTAATCTTCACTCTTTTGCCCTTGCCTGCTTTTAAGGCTTTTACTTTTCCGCTGCTGGTTACAGTTGCGTATTTCTTATTGCTGCTGGTCCATTTCAGCTTCTTGTTCGCATTCTTTGTTGCCTTTACCTTGCCTGTCAGCTTCAGGGTCTTGCCTGCCTTTACTGTCTTCTTTCCAGAGATGGTTACTTTTGTTACTTTGCCCTTCATAGATTTGATCTTATAAGTTGCTTTCACTTTGCTTCCATCTTTTGCCGTTGCAGTAATGGTTACGGACTTGCCGCCAGACTTTTTCTTCATGGTGACAACGCCTTTGCTGGTTACTGTTGCAACCTTCTTATTGCTAGATTTCCATGTAACGCTCTTATTAGATGCATTAGATGGAGAAACCTTTGCAGTAAGCTTCACTTTCTTTCCTGCCGCAATCTTCTTAGAAAGGCCGGAGATGCTGATCTTCTTTACCTTTACTTTCGCTGGTTGTACCGGCTTCTGTGCAGGGCTCTTCTTCACATCGTCTATAGCTTTTTTAAGTGCTGCGACTGCTGCGGCTGTCTGGCTCTGTGTAGCCTTTGGATTATTGCAGACTGCCTCTGCATCTTTCAAAGCTTTTTCGAACACTGCCCATGCTGCCGGAGTATAATCTTCCTTTTTAAGAGCCTTTGCCGCACTTATGACGGAATTCAGCTCTGTCTTGTCAGGATTCTTATCAACCTCTTCGCATGCTGCCTTTAACTCACTGACCATAGCATCTATCGCAGCCTGATCCGCAGTCTCGTCCTTAGACAGTTCGATTGCTTCCCATAACTTTCTTACAAATACATCCCATGCCTCTGCCGTATAATCCTTGGCATTCAGCTGTTCTGCTGCGCTGATTGCAGCCTCTAATCCGGATTTATCTGGTTCTGCTGCCGGCTCTCCAAGATCTACAACTGTAAAGTGACTAAATTCTCCAGTCCTGAATACGAGTTCTTTTTCCTCTTTTAAGGTAAAGTTGATCTCTGTTAATCCGTCCTTGCGATTATGGAAAAGCTTCAGATTATTGCTGTATCCTTCCGGCTTCGGTATGGATACTACTACATCCTCTTCCAGCTGTACTTCCTCATCCGCTTCCCCTTTCACCAGCTTAATATCCAGTACAGAGGAATTATCTTCAGTCACTTCTACGCCTTCTGTTACGCCAAGCGCTTCCTTTATCTTTTCTGCGATTGCGCCAAGCATCTCTGCAACCTGCTCATCACCGGAAGCTGCTTTTTCCACTAACAGTTTAACACCTTCCTCAATCTGAGCTGCCAGTACACTAACCTTTGACTCCTCATTCTCCAGCTTCTGTGCTTCTTCAACAGTAACAACAAATTGTACTGACTGTTCTTTGTATGTAACAGTTACCGTCTGCTCTCCTAACTGTTCTGCGTTATATCCGCTGATTTCGAATCCTTCGGTAATGACCTCTGTACTATCATCCGCATAAACAGCTTCAAGCTCAAATGTTGAACTATGGATCGGCTCTCCTGCGAAATAAGTGTTCTGCGTCGGCTCTGTTTTGAATCTGATGGAAACAGGCTTTCTTTCCACAAGATTCTCAATTGCCGCTGTCAGTGCATCCTCTGCCTCTGCTACCTCGTCCTGTACTGCCTCTGCATCATCATAAACTGCCTTTGCTTCCTGAAGCGCTTTCTGAAGTGCATCATAACTCTTTTGCGTATAGTCAGACGCTGTCAGACGCATTGCCTGGGTAATCTTAGCTGATAATGCAGTCTTATCCACCTTATCTTCCTTGACGGTTACCTTAAACTCTGTTGTTATATCTGCAAATGTTACCGTTACCGTCTGTTCTCCCAGTTTCTTTCTGTCATAACCGCTGACTTTATAGTTGTTTGTAAATGTCTTCACACTATTATCCGCATAGGTTACTTCCAGTTCAAGTCCTGTTGTGTCAAGTTTTTCACCACGGATATATTCTGTCTTTAAAGGTGCCTTAGACACTTTCACCTCTGTAGCGCGTCCTCCGGCAGATGCATCATACACCTTCCACTCCTGGATGCCGACGCCACATCCGCTCATATCTACCTCTTCACCGTCTTCAATAATCGTCTGAATCTTATTCATCTTCACGCGGATTGCAGTTGTTTCAATCTCTGAGAATGTTGTCAGACTATAGCTGTCTTTCTTCGGCTCATAGGACGACGGATTCTCGACTTCCTTCCACTCTCCGTTATCGTCAAGATATTCGTAAGAATAAGACTCTGGGAAATTAATTCCGCCATTGGTTTCATTCTCTCCATCATACCAGAAATAAATGTCAGCGCCATTCAGGCGAACCTTATTTTCCCATGTATAGGTAATTGTCTCAAACTCACTTGCATGTCCCCATGAACCATATCTTGGTCCTGGCGGATTGAATGAAGTTCCTGTAAGCCTTCCGTCATTCGCTGCAGCAAGACTTTCCCATCCGGATACATAGCTTGTTGTCACTTTTGCAGTATATGCAAGGTTATTATCCGTTGTAGGAAGTGTTACAATTACTTTTGCAAGCTTCTCAGCCGCCTGATCTACCTCTTCCTGTGTTGCTTCTTTGTTTTCAAAAACAGCCTGTGCTTCAGCAAGCGCTGTCTCAAGCATATCCTTTGCTTCTTCCGCAAATATTCCGATATTTATGGAATTTGCCTGATTAATCTGGCGTCTCAGCTCCATCTTATCAGCGCCCTTTCCATATCCGAATACCTTCCACTCAATAACGCCGCATCCTAATGTCTTTGGCATCATTGTCATTCTGACTGCTTTTGTAGACACCGGCTCAAAGGTTGTTGTGTTGTATTTGTTCAGCTCTGTACCGCAGCCCTTTACATTCACCATGTTGCGCCATGTCTCGCCGTCTTCATCCAGATACTCATATTTTACAGTCTTTGGTACAAAGTTTCCGTCTGTAAAATAATATGCATCTGACTGGTAGATTACAACCGGCTCTTCCCATGTATACTGCACCCATGCAGGACCGCTCTGATCTCCAAGCCAGTTATGCCATACTCCATGGCTCTTATCATTAGAACTTTCCGGTTCATATCCGTCATTTAAGCCGGCAACTCCTCCCAGATCCTGCGGAGTGTCAATAATTGCCGTAGGAATTGCCTCTATAGCCATGTTTCTCGCACTTCCCGCAACAACCCGGACATTTACAGCAGTCTTAATCTCTGTCTCTGGAACTGTTCCTGTAACTTCAAAGCTGCCTTCCTGGGCATAAGACGATGCATCAATCTCTGACCAGACAACTTCACTGTTTTTAATAGTACCGTCTGGATGAATTACTTCCATGGTTTCCGGAAGTTCGGGCGCTACGCCTGTTGAAGTGAGGACTGTGCCTGTACGCTCTACGCCGTCTACCTTTCCGGTCATCTCAATCTCAATGTCCTTCTGACTGCTCTTTGCACCTTCTCCATATCCTGTATCTTCGTCTGTTACAGTAAGACGGATCTTATAGGTGCCTGGCTTATAAGCTTTCATACTTGCTTTTGCGGTATCTGCATCTGCAATGATGGCGCTGCCGCCCTCTGGCTGCTCTGCAACAGTCCAGTTGTATTTTAGCTCATCATTCTGATAATACTTATCAGACGTTGCCTCTCCGGTCATCCTTGCAACACTGGTATTGACTTCTTCCTGGGCTGCTGTAACATCCCCTATCACAGGAGCCGTTTTTTCAGGAGCCGCTCCCACATTAATCTCCAGTGTAGATGCACTTTCCTTTTCCCCATCGCTTACAGTAAGCTTAGCTGTATAGGTTCCTTCCTTAGAGCATGTTATGGTCGTATACGGCTTCGCCGGAGAACCAAGTGTAACCTTGCCGCCTTCCGGAGCTGTTACTTCCCATTTATAAGTTAATGTTCCATTTGGAGCTCCGTCATCATAAGCAATGCTTTCCAGTCTAAATGGAACGACTGCCTTGATTGTATCCTCTGCTCCTTCTGTTTTATCTGTAACAACTGCCTTCGTCTTTACAACCGGAGCCTCATTCGTTCCCTCGCCCTCGAAAGAAACGGAAACTACTGCTGTCTCCTTCCCAGCAGGAATCAGAACATTTGCCACGCCCTCATGATTCTTTACATAGCACTGTCCTACGTCTTGTCTATCTAACAAAATACTATAGTATCCATCCTTCAGTCCCGCACCGCTCAGTTTGATTCTTGATAAATGCTCTTCTGTAGAAAGACACTTAAGCGACAGCTCAAATGACGGTCCTGCGCTGTTAATTACAGCCTGTGTACAGGAATCCTGCTCAAGCTCTGCGTATAACTTATCATCAATAATATTGATTCGCTTGCCAACTCCGTCAGCCGGCGTAACTGTGTAGCTTGTTCCTTCTTTGGAAACGGCGCTTCCATATCCGGTCAGTCCAAAGACTGGATCCGTTACAACGTCAGAACTGATTCTTAGCAGAGAGCCGTAGAGACCTTCCTCACTCTCTCCCGAGAAATCATTCCAGCCATTATTCATGACACGGGTTCCGCCGTCATTTACATTCATTGCTCCATGTCCGCCTTTGTACATGGTGTATCTCCAGCTGACACTTCCAATACTCTTATCAGAGATCTGTCCCATATTGACTGCATTAAAGTTCGACAGTTTGGCCGCATAGTTCACACGCTCTGCCCATGCACTGGAAGCTGTATCCCATCCGTTATCCTGATAACGCAGCCAGTCATCCATGATGGATCCTGCCAGTGATGCTGTATACTGGAAGTTCCACCAATGTTCGCCTCCGATGAATACCGGATCTGCATAGTGATACCAGGTAGGCTGGATACCGCGCATTGCACGCGTCTTCCACTCTGCCTTTTTCATATTGCTGAGAGCTTTACCGGCATTTTCATCGTCCGGATAATATTCACGAAGCGCCTTAGCCGCTGCATATGCACCCTCTTCACCAGTGTTGTCATAAGCAAACTCTGAGCCATAAGGATATGCCGCTGTAGACATTCTTGTACCTTTTTCCTGTGCAAAACGCTTCTGCAGTCTGCCGGCCTCATCTGTCATGCCTTCTTCCTTAAGCGCTTCTATCATGTCCGGCACCTGCTGTTCTCCGTAATATCCGATCGGATAAGAGCTTACCCGGTTTATATAGATTCCGTATGCTTTTTCCAAATACCATTCAGGAGTCTGGCGGTACTCAATCAGATCCGGATACGCCTTCTGAATCCGGTACATATTGAAGAAGCCTGTCGCCTCCATCATCTCAGAATACGTACGGGTGTATGGTGATGATGTATCACTGTAAATACCCGATGCATTCAGATAGTTGGCAACTGTATAGGAATCCTGCGTATTTTTCATGTAATTATTCCACATGTAATCAACGAGGTACTTTTCAATGGATTCTACCTCTGATGCAACCGGATTCAGATAATTCTTCATTGTCATAAAGTTAATATTATCATGGCTCCAGTCATCCCCCCAGTGGTTCAGGGCATTTTTGTCAACAGACTCTTGGGAAATATACCAGTCCTGATAATTTCCATAGGTCGGACTCTTGGGATCATTATCCTGAGTCTTATTCACCATAAAGTCGGCGTGTGTCTCAACAATCTTGTCAAGACTTTCAAGTGCATTGAATTCATACTGTGTAAACTTATCTACCCATGCATCTCCCACCTTAAGCTTGTAGTTTACACGCACGCTGTTATTTCCAATACATCCAAATTTCAGATTATAGATATGGTGGTTTTCTCCATCCACTGTTTTGGCTTCAGGCGCAGATACCGAGTCATTATTCGCACACTTGCCTGAACGGGAATTATTCACCAGTCCTTCAGTCTGTTCGGGAATATGCTTTTCATCAAACGGATCGTTCTCATGCACACACTGAATGTCTACACTGTCAACCTTAACCTTCTCATCATCATAGTGAAGATCTAGCTTTGTCTCCATGTTCAGCGCTGTCTGGAATCCAGGCACTGCAATCGCATCAATCATGCCCGATTTATACAGGATTGAGCGCATATTGTTTTCACGCTCTTCCACGGAATCAGACGCATTATTCGGATCCTCGGCACTTGCCTGCGGAGTATTGTCCCCGGCACGGACTGCTGAGAATTTGAATGTATATGTTTTGCTCTTGCCAGGCTCCAGTACAAGACTGGTAGCATCCGTATAGTAGCCGCGTCCTGTTTTCTGGATATCCTTGGAATGGATATAGTAAACACTTAATCCCGGCTGCCATCCGCCGCTGTCACTGGTCCAGTTTGCGAAAGTATCCCCTGCACGTTCTCCTCTTACCTGATTGTTGTTGCCAACCCAGTTGTCTACATATTCAATTCTTGCACCACTCTCCGGAACTGGCGTGAAAAGAATGTAATTCCCCTCGCCGCTGCATCGGATTGCATAGGCGTAGCCGCTGTCTGCACCTGCAAATGTGTGGGCTGTCACACGATCATTATATACACTTGTCAGACCGGTATATTTATTGTTCCATGGCATCGGAAGTCCAACGTCGCCGAACTCAATATAATTATTGCCTGTGTTCTGAAGTGTAATATTCCACAATAAGGATCCGTCCTCTGTATCCATATTGTAATTGGATGTTACGTTAAAGCCCTTCATCGAGCGCTGCGTTCCGGCGTCGCCTTCTACTCCCTTGAACGTAACCTCAACCTCTTTATCACTTACTTTATTTTTCGTGATATACGGGTTGTCTTCTTTTATTTCAGAAGCAGTCTTTGATCCTCCTGCTGCCAGTGTCTTATTGGTATCTACTTCAACGAACCCTTTCCGGCCTTCCGGGAATTTTCCGTCTTCACTGGTACGGTAGGAGAAGATCATCTCGCCCATCCACTGGTGCGCCTCATTATTCTGAGGGCTCGTATCATTTGGCAATACAAAGTTTACATCATTGTTCTGACCGTTCTTCCGGTTATTCACAATGTTCATTGTGGATATCTGTCCCAGATCCCCAATTTCAATGCTAAGGCTTCCGTTGGATATCGCTGTCCCTGTCTTTTCCTCTGGCTCTTCCGCTTTTACAGTACCTTCAAAAATACCGCTCATCAGCGAAATGGTCATAACTGCAGAGAGACTTAAGGCGATTCCCCTTTTAAGCGAATGTCTTATTTTCTGCATAACATGTAATTCCTTTCTGTAAAATATGACGTTAACATTACCTCTTCTATATCCACAGGTTATCCCTCAATTCATTCCTCTCCAAAATGCCGGCATCTTCCCCCGCGCCGGGGACTCCCCATGGATATTTACTTTTGGATTACTCGCCAAACTCGTTCTTCAGAGTCTGCTGGGATTCCTCCAGCGCTTCCTTCACGTCCATTCCGTTTTCATAAATGTTGTTCAGTGTCACATTACAGAACTCATTGTTAATGGACGGGAACTTCTCACTGGTCAGTGAATCAAGCGCCATAATGCCATCCTGGATCTCAAGCAATGTATCAAATGGATAGGTATTGAAGAATTTTACAAACTGGTTGTCCGGATTCTGGGTTAGTTCAGTATCGGTCCATACTGCCGTATTTACCGGATCAAATCCTAATACATTCCATACTTCCTCATTTGCCCCCTCAGACAGCTTGATGTATGCAAATACTTCTGCTGCAAGGTCTGCGTTCTCGCTGCCTGCCACTACTGCAGTACCAGTACCGCCGCCGCCGATGGACTTCACTTCATCGCCTTCATTCCATACCGGCGTCGGAGCGATTGCCACTTTTCCGGAAAGGTCTGTCATGTAGCTTGTGAATCTGGACGTCTGCCAGAACGGCATAATCTGTACTGCGTAATCCCCGTTGTTGTAGGACGGATATGCTTCCTCATTATCCGGCTGTCCTCCCGGTACGGTCGCGAATGCGCCTGTATCCTGCATTCCCTTGATGTACTCAAGAACCTCTACCATCTTGTCATTGGTAATATCAATGTTGCCGTCAGCATCCAGATAATCTCCGCCCTTCTGTCTTAACATCAGGTTGATCATCCACTGTGCCGTTGTCTCCACGCATGCAAAGGTCTTTCCGGTCTTCTCATGGTATTTTACTCCTGCTTCCTTGAAGTCATCCCATGTCTTTATGGTTGTATAGTCTACATCTGCTTCCTTAAGCGCCTCTGTATTGTAGAATGCAACCATGGCGCCAACGTGTGTCGGGAATCCATAATAAGCGCCGTCTTTTCCGTAAATCTTAAGACGAGACTCAATAATGTTGTCAAGATACGGCTGGATCTGAGGCGTCAGATCTTTAAGACCGATCTGTCCTGTCATGAACGCCGGGAACTTGCCAAGCTCAATATCGACAACATCCGGTGCGCCTTCTCCTGATTCCAGGGCAAGTGACAGCTTGTTGTGCATATCATCATACTGCATGTTGCTAAGCACCAGCTTTACCTTCTTGTCTGGATGCTCCTCATTCCATCTCTCCGCCATGTCTGTGTAGAACTGCTGATGAAGCTCAATGAATGTCCACACTTCTAGCTCTGTGGCTTCACCCTCCACTTCCATCTCATTCTTTCCGGCTGAACCAGAGCCCGAATCTTTCGAATCATCCGAGCCCCCTCCCTCACTTCCGGCGCTGCAGCCAAGCAGCATAGATGCTGTCATAGCAACGCACAGAAATGCTGCTACCAGTTTCTTTTTCATGTTGTGTCCTCCTTTTTAGGTTTAATTTATCTTTCAAGGGGATTCCCCCTGTAAGATCTCAATCAACTTAATCGTTTAAACAGCAAGATGCAAAAACCCTTTCCCAGAAGCAGACTCCGAATAACATTCCTCACTTATCACCTCCAGGAAGTGGTTCCGGCATCTCTGAATTACTGTTTTCAGAATCAATAGTCTTGCGAACACAGACCTCTTTGTAATAACACCTGTTTTTTCTGAATTTTTATATAGATATTATATAGCACCAACTACGCACAATTGCAAGTAGAACTTAAACGTTTAATTTTGTGCATATTGCACAAAGTTAGCATAGAATAGGCATTTCAGCCGCTTAATCAGGCCATCAAATTCCTTATTTTCTACCAAATTGGGGACGGGGCATTTTTAAAAATGCCCCGTCCCCAATTCAAAATCTACTTTGTAATTTTAATTACTACTGTCTTTTTCTTGCCGCTTCCGTCTGTGGCCATTGCAGTAATTTTTACTCTTTTGCCCTTGCCTGCTTTTAAGGCTTTTACTTTTCCGCTGCTGGTTACTGTCGCGTATTTCTTATTGCTGCTGGTCCATTTCAGCTTCTTGTTGGCGCTCTTTGTTGCCTTAACCTTGCCTGTCAGCTTCAGGGTCTTTCCTGCTTTTACGCTCTTCTTGCCGGAGATGGTTACTTTCGTTACTTTGCCCTTCATGGATTTGATCTTGTAAGTTGCTTTCACTTTGCTTCCATCTTTTGCTGTTGCAGTAATGGTTACTGACTTGCCTCCGGATTTCTTCTTCATGGTAACAACGCCCTTGCTGTTTACTGTCGCCACCTTTTTGTTGCTGGATTTCCATGTTACGCCTTTGTTTGACGCATTAGACGGGGAAATCTTAGCAGTAAGTTTTACCTTCTTTCCTGCTGCAATCTTTTTTGACAGACCGGAAATGCTAATCTTTTTCACTTTGACTACTACTGGCTGCGGATTCTTCTTTGCAGGATTCTTTTTCACTTCCTCTATCGCCTTTTTCAGTGATGCTGCCGCTGCCGCTGTCTGTTCCTTTGTAGCCTTCGGATTATTAAAGACTGTCTCTGCATCTGCCAGGGCTTTTTGGAAGACTGCCCACGCCTCTGGAGTATAGTCGTCCTTCCTAAGAGCCTTTGCTGCACTTAATGCAGCGTTTAATTCCGTCCTGCCCGGGTCAGTTTCTACCAGGTTCCGAAGCGCCTCGCTAAGTTCAAAAGTTGCATCATCCACTTCTTTCTGAACTGCGTCTGCATTCCCTTCTACTTCCTTTGCTTTCGCAAGTGCAGTCTGCATTGCTGCCCAGCTTTCCTTTGTGTAATCCGCTTCGTTTCTTTCATTTGCACGGTTAATCGCATCCCTGAGGCCTGCCTTGTCTACTCTTACCAGTGCTGCAAGTGCATCCCTGAGCGCTGCTGTTGCTGCATTGACTTCCTCCTGGGTGACTGTCTCGCTTTCCAGTGCCTGGTTCGCTGTCTTAAGTGCTTCCTGCATTGCTGCCCAGCTTGCCGCTGTATGATCACTTTCTTCCAGGTCTTTTGTACGGTCAATCGCTGCTTTTAATGCATTCTTATTCACTACTTCTTTCAGATTACGAAGTGCCTCGCTGAGTTCATAGGTTGCATCATCCACTTCCTTCTGAACTGCGTCTGCGTTCTCTGCCACTTCCACAGCTTTGGCAAGTGCTGTCTGCATTGCTGCCCAGCTTTCTTTTGTGTAATCTGCCTCTGTTCTTTCATTTGCACGGTTAATCGCATCCTGAAGGCCTGCCTTGTCTACTCTTACCAGTGCTGCAAGTGCATCCCTGAGCGCCGCTGTTGCTGCATTGACCTTCTCCTGGGTGACTGTTTCGCTTTCTGCTGCTTCAACAGCCGTCTTAAGTGCTTCCTGCAGCGCTTTCCAGCTTGTAGCTGTATGATCACTTTCTTTCAGGTCTTTTGTCCGGTCAATTGCTGCATTTAATGCATTCTTATTTACTGTTCCTTCTGGATCCAGCGCCCTGAGAGCCTCGCTGAGTTCATAAGTTGCATCATCTACTTCCTTCTGAACTGCATCCGCATTCTCTGCCACTTCCACTGCTTTCGCAAGTGCCTCCTGCATTGCTGCCCACTCATCCGGTTTATCTGGGTAATCCTCTTCCTTTCTTTCGTTCGCACGGTCAATTGCTGCATGAAGACCTGATTTGTCAACCCTTACCAGCGCTTCCAGTGCTTCCCTGAGTGCTGCTGTTGCTGCATTGACTTCCTCCTGGGTTATGGTTTCACTGTTCATTGCCTCATTAGCGGTCTTAAGTGCTTCCTGCAGTGCTTTCCAGCTTGTAGCTGTGTGGTCTGTTTCCTTCAGGTCTTTTGTCCGGTCGATCGCTGCGCTTAATGCGTTCTTATTGACTACTGCCTTCAGATTACGAAGTGCCTCGCTGAGTTCATAGGTTGCATCATCCACTTCCTCCTGTACGGCATTTGCATTCGCTTCTACTTCCTTTGCTTTTGCAAGTGCAGTCTGCATTGCTGCCCAGCTTTCCTTTGTGTAATCCGCTTCGTTTCTTTCATTTGCACGGTTAATCGCATCTCTAAGGCCTGCCTTGTCTACTCTTACCAGTGCTGCAAGCGCATCTCTGAGCGCTGCTGTTGCCTCATTGACTTCTCTCTGAGTAGCTGTTTCGTCTCTCATTACCTGATTTGCCGTCGTAAGAGCTGTCCGCATGACCTCCCAGCTTGCTGCCGTATAATCAGTTTCTTTCAACTCTTTTGTCCGGTCAATGGCTGCGCTTAATGCATTCTTATTAACCACCTCTTCTGGTGCTTTCACCAGCTGGTCTATTGCCTTATACAGACGGTCTGTACTCTCGTCAACCTGCTCCTGTGATGCATCTGCTGATGCAAGGACTTCTTTTACCTGATTCAAAACATTTTCAAGCTCTGCCAGGCTTTCTGCTGTATAATCCTCCTTTACAATCCGTCCGGCATCCGCGATAGCGGCCTCTAGTTCCACCTTATTTACTGTCTTAACAGGTTTCTTTTCCAGTCCGTTGACTGCCTCTGACAGTGCTGCGAGCTGACCGCTGATCTCTTCTTGTGTTGCATCCTCTTTTGCCGCAATCTGCTTTGCCGTATTGATTGCTGCTGCAAGGGCATCTTTCGTTTCCTGTGTATAAAGGTCTGATGCCGCCTCTTCTTCAGCTAATGTTATGAATTTCTGCAAAACGACTTTTTGGTCGCCTGCCGCCGGCATCAGGGCGCTGATTGCCGCTTTCAGAACTCTAACCTGTCTGTCAATTTCACTCTGTGATACAGCTCCTCCGTCCTTTGCCATTTCCTTTGCAGCATTGAATGCTTCTTCGAATCTTGCACGGCTGTCCGCTGTATACTGCTCCAGATTCGTGATCTTCTCCGCCTCTGCAATTGCCGCTGTTAATTTGGTCTTATCAAGCTCTGCTACAGAGATTCCATTCACTTTCCACTCAATCACTCCGACATAGTTTGCAGGGCTGCCCTCTGCTGCTGTCTGCGGCTCCATTGTCATACGCAGGCCTGTAGTCTGGATATTTCCAAGAGTGGTTGTGTTATACTTGTCACTCTCACAGCCTTTACCTTCTGCATTCGGAACCTCTGCCCATCCGCCTTCGGAAGTCTTATATTCGAATTTAACAGATTGCGGCATCTTAATGCCTTCCGTCTCATTTGAATAATAATATGCTTCTGTGCTGCTCAGAATCCGTGTATCGTCCCAGCTATAGGATACCCATCCGTCCCCGGCTGCACGAACAGTTCCGCCTGCATCCTGGCTTTCTTTGTTGTGCCATACTCCATTTGCATTATCTGTTGAGTCTGCCGGCTCTTTTCCATCATTCAGTGCAGCAAGATCTGATGTGTTTCCACTGGCTTCTGACTGAGCCTTTGAGGCAAGATTCCGTATCCCTTTTCCTGCCACTAACCCATCTTTTGCAGCTTTCAGATCATCCAGTACTGCCTTGATCTCTTCTGGTCCTGCTGTATTATCACCAAGAACCTTTTTCGCCGCTTTTAATGTATCTAACAATACATTCCAACTGGAAATGGAGTAATCTTTGCTGCCGTCTTTTACGAAGTTTTCCGTTTCCTGAACCAAAGTATTCAGAGCAGTATTGTCGCCCGCAACAGCGCCTCCGTAAACCTTCCACTCCAGTACTCCCACGCCATTACTATCGCTTTGCTGCTTATTCATATGCACACGGATGGATGTAGTCTCTACAGGAGTAAATGTAGTATTGTTATACTTATGTAGCTCCTTTACATAACCGGATGGATTCTCTACCTGTTTCCATGTTCCGTCATCTGCAAGATATTCATAGTAATAATCTTTCGGGAATCTGATACCTCCTACATTTTCATTATCGCCATCATGCCAATAGTAGATATCAGCGCTGTTCAGGCTGACTTTACTGTTCCATGTGTAGGTAATTGTTTCATATGAGCTTCTATTCCCCCATGATCCATACCTTGGAGCTCCTGGATTCGTTGAATTTCCTGGGAGCCGCCCGTCATTTACTGACGCAAGACTTTCCCAGCTCGAAACAAAACTTGTAGATGCATTTGCACTATATGCAAAGTTATTGTCAGCTACTGGAAGAGTTGTCATAATCCGTCCAAGCTTTATGACTGCCAGATCAATCTCTGCCTGCGTTGCCGCCGCGTTATCTGCTACGCTTTGCGCTTCGCTGATTCCGGCGTCCAGAATCTCTTTCGCACCCTCTGCAAACAGGCTCGTATTCAGCGCTTTTGCCTGGCTGATAATGCTGTTGAGCTTCGTTCTGTCTACAGTCTCGTTCTCATCATCTCCTCCAAAGCCAAATACTTTCCATTCGATCACACCGCATCCAAGAGTCACAGGTGTCATCGTCATCCTAAGTGATGTTGTGGAAACCGGTTCAAATGTTGTCGTATTATACTGGTTCAGGGCATTGCCGCATCCTTTTACATTCGGCATGTCACGCCACGTTTTCCCGTCTGAATCCAGGTACTCATATTTGATGTCCTTTGGTTGGAAATTACCGCCGCCGTCTCTAAAGTAATATGCATCTGTCTGGTAAATGGTAACTGGTTCTTCCCAGGTATACCGAACCCATGCCTTTCCACCCTGATCACCCAGCCAGTTATGCCATACGCCGTGGCTGGTGTCTGAAGAACGGGTTGGTTCGAAACCATCATTCAGACCGGCTACTCCGCCTAGATCCTGCGGCGTATTAATGATTGCAGTAGGTGTTGCCTGCATAGCCAGATTCTGCGCTTTTCCGGACATAACAACTACCGTTGCCGCCACCTTGTCTGCTCCTTCTACCTCTCCGCCGGCTTCAAACTGTCCTGCTTCTGCATAACTTTCAGCATCAATTTCCGCCCACTCGATTGCGCTTTTCTTTAATGTGCTGTCCTGGCAGATTACTTCCATCTCTTCCGGAAGCTCTGGTGCGGTTCCAACTGCCGTAAGTACAGTTCCTACACGTTCTACGCCATCCACTCTGCCGCTCATGTTAACTGATACATATTTCTGGCTGCTCATTGTTTCGTCATACGGTGTAGCCTTTTCATCTGTAACTGTAAAGCTAAGTAAGTATTCACCCGGCTTATATGCTTTCATGCGTGCATCTGCTTTATCAGCATTTGCAATGATTGCATTTCCGCCCTCCGGCTGTCCAATAATCTTCCACTCGTACTTCAGTTCATTGTGGTATGTCTGGTCTGCTTCTGCCTTTCCTGTCAGCTGCGCAACACTTGTATTGACGCCATCCTGTACTGCTGATGCCTCACTGATTACCGGAGCCGTCTTACCATCCGCCGCCTTAATAGTCAGATCCAGAGTAGAGATACCCGTCAGCTCACCATCACTGACAGAAAGTCTTACTTTATATCTTCCGACCCGTGAACAGTTCGCCTCTGTATAAGGCTTCTTGTCTGAATCAAATGTAATCTCTCCGCCCTCTGGTGCGCTTAATGTTTCCCACTTATAAGATAATGTTCCATTCGGCGCTCCGTCATCATATGCAATGCTTTCCAGTCTGAACGGTGTCAGTGCCTGAAGTTTATCTGTGGCTGCAACTTTTGCCTTTACAACCGGGGCTTCATTCTCTCCCTCACCTTTGAAAGCGATGGATACTGACGCTGTTTCTTTACCCTCTGGAATCATAACATTTGCAATACCTTCATGATTCTTTACAAAGCACTGCCCTGCATCTTTTCCATCCAGCTTAATGCTGTAGTAGCCGTCTGTAAGACCTGCGCCGCTCAGCTTAATTCTAGATAAATGCTCTTCTTTTGACAGACACTTAAGCGCCAGGTCAAAGGAAGGACCTTCACTGTTAATGACAGCCTGTGTACAGGAATCCTGCTCAAGTTCTGCATATAACTTATCATCAATAATATTAATTCTCTTGCCAACGCCATCTGCCGGAGTAACCGTATAGCTTGTCCCTGATTTGGAAACCGTGCTTCCATATCCCGTCAGTCCGAAAATCGGATCCGTAACAACATCGGAACTGATTCTTAGCAGAGATCCATAAAGACCTTCTTCACTCTCTCCCGAAAAGTCATTCCAACCATTGTTCATGATACGGGTACCGCCGTCATTTACATTCATTGCACCATGTCCGCCCTTGTACTGGGTGTATCTCCAGCTGACACTTCCAATACTCTTGTCAGAGATCTGGCCCATATTGACTGCATTGAAGTTTGACAGCTTCGCTGCATAATTCACACGCTGCGCCCATGCACTGGAATCTGCATCCCATCCATTATCCTGGTAGCGCAGCCAGTCATCCATGATGGATCCTGCCAGGGAGGCTGTGTACTGGAAATTCCACCAGTGCTCTCCTCCGAGGAATACCGGGTTTGCATAATGATACCATGTCGGCTGGATTCCACGCATTGCACGGGTCTTCCACTCAGCCTTATTCATGTTTGTAAGCGCCCTGCCCACATTCGCATCGTCCGGATAATACTCCCTGAGAGCCTTTGCTGCTGCATACGCGCCCTCTTCACCTGTATTATCATAGGTGAACTCTGAGCCGTAAGGGTAGGCTGCCGTTGCCATATTGGTTCCTTTTCTCCTGGCAAAACGATCCTGGAGATTATCCGCCTCCTTCGTCATCCCTTCTTCGCGGAGTGCATCAATCATATCCGGTATCTGCTGCTCGCCATAAAAACCAATTGCACCTGTTCCCACACGATTGCTGTAGATGCCGTATGCTTTTTCCAAATACCATTCCGGCGTCTCGCGGTATTCAATCAGATCCGGATACGCCTTCTGAATCCGGTACATATTGAAGAAGCCTGTTGCCTCCATCACTTCGGAGAATGTACGGGTATACGGTGATGCCGATGTGCCGTAAATTCCGGAAGCGCCCAGGTAGTTCGCTACTGTATAGGTGCTCTGGGTATATTTCATATAGTTATTCCACATATAGTCAATGAGATATTTCTCAATGGACTCAACCTCTGATGCAACTGGATTCAGATAATTCTTCATTGTCATAAAGTTAATATTATCGTGGCTCCAGTCATCTCCCCAATGATTTTGTGCGTTTGGATCAACAGTCTCTTGTGATATATACCAGTCCTGATAATTTCCATAGGTAGGACTATCCGGGTTATTGTCCTGAGTTTTATTTACCATGAAGTCAGCATGGGACTCCACTACCTCATCCAGTTTTGCCAATGCATTGAATTCATACTGTGTAAACTTATCTACCCACTCGTCTCCTACCTTCAGCTTATAATTCACACGTACGCTGTTATTTCCGATACAGCCGAATTTCACATCATAGATATGATGATTTTCTCCGTCAACCGTTTTCTTTTCCACGAATGTTGCCGAATCATTTGCGGCACACTCTCCTGCACGGGAGTTGCTTACCAGTCCGCTTGTCTGCTGCGGAATATGCTTTTCATCAAACGGGTCGTTCTCATGCACACACTGGATATCTACACTGTCAACTTTAATCTTTTCATCATCATAATGAAGATCCAGTTTTGTCTGCATATTAAGCGCTGTCTGGAATCCCGGCACCGCGATTGCATCAATCATACCTGCATCATACAGGAGTGAGCGCATATTTGTCTCACGTTCTTCTACTGAATCAGAAGCATTATTCGCGCTGTCTGCACTCTCCTGAGGCGTATTATCACCTGCACGGACTGCTGAGAATTTAAACTGATAGCTCTCACTTTCACCAGGCTTTAGTACCAGACTTGAAGCGTCCGTATAATAGCCGCGTCCTGTTTTCTGAATATCCTTGGAATGAATATAGTACACGCTCAAGCCCGGCTGCCATCCGCCGCTGTCACCTGTCCAATTGGCAAATGTACTTGCGGCACGTTCACCTCTGACGCCATTGTTATTGCCAACCCAGTTATCCACATACTCAATCCTTGCGCCGCTTTCCGGAACAGGAGTGAACAGAATATAGTTTCCTTCTCCACTGCAGCGGATTGCGTAAGCATAACCACTGTCCGCACCTGCGAAGGTATGTGCTGTCACACGCTCATTATAAACGCTTGACTGACTTGTATACTTGTTATTCCATGGCATGGGAAGTCCCACATCACCGAATTCAATAAAATCCTCACTCTTATTTTTGAGAGTGATTGTCCATAAAAGGGAACCGTCTTCCGTATCCATATCGTACTCTGACTTAACGTCAAACCCTTTCATGGTACGTGCCGTCTCTGAACCAGCTTCCTGTCCGATAAAGTCAATTTCTACTTTTTTATCGTTTATCACGTTCTTTTTAATATAAGGATTCTTCTCCAGATTTTCTGTCGCATTTGAATATGTCGTAGATCCTCCTGCTGCCAGAGTCTTATTCGTATCTACCTCAACAAAGCCCTCTCTGCCTTCGGGAAATGTTCCATCCTCACTTGTTCTGTAAGAGAAGATCATCTCACCCATCCACTGATGAGCCGCATTATTCTGGCTGGATGTATTATTAGGTAATACAAAATTCACATCATTACCCTGGCTGTTTTTCCGGTTATTAAGGATATTCATCACAGAAATCTGTCCCAGATCCCCGATTTCAACGCTAAGGCTGTTGTTCGCTATAGCTGACTGTGACCGTTCCGCCGCTTCTGCCGTCTCTGAACCTCCGGGAATCACGCCCATCAGCGAAAACGTCATAACCGCAGACAAACCAAATGCAATTCCCCGCTTTAACGAATGTCTCATTTTCTGCATAGCATATTTCCTTTCTTTCATTCTTGTCATTTATCACTCTGCTCTATTCCTCTATGTTCTGTCTTTTCCGTTCTTTTTTTGTAACAGTTCAGACAAGCTGAACTGTTACTTTCCGGCATCCTCCTTCCTCTTCCTTCATATGCCTCATCCCGATTACTCGCCGAATTCGTTCTTCAATGTTTGCTGTGACTCTTCCAGTGCTTCCTTTACATCCATGCCGTTTTCGTAGATGTTATTCAGCGTCACATTACAGAACTCATTATTGATAGACGGGAATTTCTCACTGGTCAGGGAATCAAGCGCCATAATGCCATTCTGGATCTCAAGCAATGTATCAAACGGATAGGTATTGAAGAATTTTACAAACTGGTTCTCCGGGTTCTGTGTCAGTTCTGTATCGGTCCATACTGCTGTATTTACCGGGTCAAAGCCTAATACATTCCATACTTCCTCATTTGCCCCCTCAGACAGCTTGATGTATGCAAATACTTCTGCTGCAAGGTCTGCGTTCTCGCTGCCTGCTACTACTGCAGTACCAGTACCGCCGCCGCCGATGGACTTCACTTCGTCGCCTTCATTCCATACCGGCGTCGGAGCGATTGCTACTTTTCCGGAAAGGTCTGTCATGTAGCTTGTGAATCTGGATGTCTGCCAGAACGGCATAATCTGTACTGCGTAATCCCCGTTGTTGTAGGACGGATATGCTTCCTCATTATCCGGCTGTCCTCCCGGTACGGTCGCGAATGCGCCTGTATCCTGCATTCCCTTGATGTACTCAAGTACCTCTACCATCTTGTCATTGGTAATATCAATGTTGCCGTCAGCATCAAGATAATCCCCGCCCTTCTGTCTTAACATCAGGTTGATCATCCACTGTGCCGTTGTCTCCACGCATGCAAAAGTCTTTCCGGTCTTCTCATGGTATTTCACTCCTGCTTCCTTGAAGTCATCCCATGTCTTAATCGTTGTGTAATCTACCTCTGCTTCCTTAAGCGCCTCTGTGTTGTAGAATGCAACCATGGCTCCTACATGTGTCGGGAATCCATAATAAGCACCGTCTTTTCCGTAAATCCTAAGGCGGGACTCAATAATATTGCTAAGATACGGCTCAATCTGAGGCGTCAGATCCTTAAGACCGATCTGCCCTGTCATGAATGCCGGGAACTTTCCAAGTTCAATATCTACAACATCCGGTGCACCTTCCCCTGATTCCAGGGCCAGTGACAGCTTGTTGTGCATATCATCATACTGCATGTTGCTAAGTACCAGTTTTACCTTCTTGTCTGGATGTTCCTCATTCCATCTCTCCGCCATATCTGTATAGAACTGCTGATGAAGTTCAATGAATGTCCACACTTCAAGCTCTGTGGCCTCACCTTCCACTTCCATCTCATTCTTTCCGGCTGAGCCGGATCCTGAATCTTTCGAATCGTCCGATCCCCCTCCCTCACTTCCGGCACTGCAGCCAAGCAGCATGGATGCTGTCATGGCAATACACAGAAATGCTGCTACCAGTTTCTTTTTCATGTTGTGTCCTCCTTTTTGGGTTTAATTTATTCTTTCAGGGAAATTCCCTGTAAGATACGTTTTCTTAATCGTTTTATCTGCAAGGCACGCCATTTCTCCCCCGGAGGCTCTTTCCGCACGTCATGTTTGACTTTTACTTCCGGGGAAGGGGTCTGACACTTGTGAATCATCCATTCTGGGTCTATAGCATCACGGACACAGACCTTTTTGGTAAACAATTTTATATCTCTCACAATTTTAATTATAAATACTTTATAACACTTACTCCGCACAATTGCAAGTAGAACTTAATCGTTTAATTTTATGCAATTTGCACAAACCTAGCAAAAAAACAGGCATTTCGAGCAACCCTTCAAAGCTCAAAATGCCTGTTTTCTTACCTGTTGGGGACGGGGTATTTTTAAAATTACCCCGTCCCCACTTCAATTTGGGACGGGGCAATTTTAAAAATACCCCGTCCCCATCTTCTGCCGTATATATTGTTCAAGCAAATATGTCTTATATGCCAACCCATAGGTTTCCCCCAGTGTCTTCCCTTCCTGTGCAGCCAGCCCCTGTTCTATGCAATACTGCTCCAGCTGTTCATCTGTGTATTTTAGTTCATTTTCCTCCATCACGCGGATCAGCTCCCGCGTCAGATTGCTTAGATAATAGCTCATATATGTACTCATGCTGTACTCTTTATTCCCATATATTACTTCCCCCCGTTCCACGGCATCGGAGCGCCTCTGGTTTTCTTTTTCCATGTCTTTCTTGATGTCCTGAAAGGAGGCGCTGTCTGCCAGGCCTTTTTCTTTTGCCAGAAGCAGCAGGGTGTATTCATATGTGCACTGGTCCTTTGCTGCTTCCTCTAATTTTTCTGAGACTGTCCTGCCGTCTTCTGTTACCTTCTTCCAAAAGGCATCATCTATGTTTTCCTGCTCCTCCTGGAACTGACTGATTATGTTGCTGCGGTTTTCGGCCAGATAATATTCAAACTGTTCTTGTCCTACCTCATAATCTTTGATTTTAAAAATTACTTTCTCTGTTTTATTTTCTTCTCCATTCCGGCATCCTGTCAGGATCGTGCCGGCACTTATGAAAATGCTTATTATACAGATCATAGATATAACTGTAAAATTCCTTCTCTTCCTAACTGCCATAACTTCCTCCATCGTAGCTTCCGCTATCTTAACCTCCGGCATCGCAACATACGATAACCAAAATCCGGGCTCCGTAACGGAACCCGGATACCATTCTACTTCACAATCTTCGCCTTAGATGAAAGTCCCTTCTTTTTCAGCAGATTCTTGTAGGATGCTAACTTTTTAGCCGGAACCTTTACTTTAAGTTTTTTGTAATTACTGCTTCCGGCTTTGGTAAATGCCTTGCTTCCCACGCTCTTTGCTGTCAGAAGCTTTGATTTAATTGTCAGCCCTGTCAGCTTCTTGCAGCCATAAAATGCTTTGCTTCCGATCTTCTTAACCTTTGCAGGAATCACAACTTTTGTCAGCGCCGTGCAGCCCTGGAAGGCTCCGGATCCAATCTCTGTTATGCTGCCTGCAATTGCAACCTTCTTCATTTTCTTATTATTTTTGAAAGCATTCTTTGTCACAGAGGTCACCTTGTAAGTGATTCCGCCGACCTTTACCTTTGACGGTATGGTTACAGAAGTTGCTTTTTTATTCGTCGTTCCTGCATATGCCACTGTCTTTCCCTTAGATGTTACCTTGTAGCTTCCCTTTGTCTTCTGATCTGTAAGCTTTGTGCCTGCCGCCGGTTCTTTTGGAGCCTGTGTACCTGTATCTCCCGGCTTCTCCCCCGGTTTTTCTTCTGGATTCTTATCATCAGAAGGCGGGGTGGTCAGCTTATCAATCGCCTTTTGCAATGCATTGACTGCCTCGGTCACCTGGGCTTCATTCTCTGCTTTTTCGAACTGTGCTTTTGCTGCGGCAATTGCTTCCTGGAGTGCGGCATAATCAGCTTCTGCATAGGTTCCCTTTTCAATATACTTTGCTTCTGCAATCTTCTGACTCAGTGCAGATTTATCCAGCCCGCTGTAGTCTCTTTCAAATACCCTGAATTCTGAAAAGCCCGGCCAGTAATCATATCCTGGAAATTTTGTCAGTGTGACGCGCAGATAGCGGTAAAGGCTTCCTGGCTCGAATGTTCCGCTCTGCACTCTGCTGCCATCTGAATTATCGGCCGCATCACACAGAAGCGTTTTATCAAAGTCCTCTCTGGCACTATTTTTTCCGTCAATCTGGTATCCCCAGGCTCCCTCTGCCTCATCCTGCTCGAATACCAGTTCAAAATCAGACAGATCATAATCCTTTCCAAGGTCCACAATCCAGTATTCATTCAGATCCTCGCCTGCATGAATCCACATGGTTCCTTCATCGCCGTCATTTCCCCAGCTTCCCGGGTTCTGGTCATAGCCACTGGTCTCTGTCGGTTTATTAAGCGCCAGGTTCTGTCTTTCATACTCTGCATCTTCCAGAATCAGATCATCAAAATACACGCTCTCGCTTCCAGACATACCCTGTACGGAAAATTCCACTTCATCTGCCGCTGAAAAAAATCCTGTATCAAAGCTTGTCCCTGCTGATGTAACACAGTAGGATTTGTTGTAGCCGCCTGCGCTTACCGTAACCCACGCAATGTCCTCACAGCTTGCAGTAAAGCTCTTTAACGCCTTTCCCTTCGGAAGGCCGATCATACCAGTATCTGTCTCATTAGACAAATACGCCACTTTATTTCCATTCTGTTCCTTCGTATACCATCCCTCGCCGAATTCACATTCTGCATAGCTTCCCTTAAGCTCCGCCGCCTCTGTGGGACGATCCTCAAAGTTAATTGCTCCTGCTGCCTGGGAAACTTCTGCCCCGCTGTTGTCACAGCCTACATTCGGCGTGCCTGTCATGGATACTGGATTTCCCCAGTAGTCTCTTCCGCCGTTGCCTGGAATCACAGTTCCCGCTTTCCGGCATTTGGAATCTGTGCTTAACTGGTATCCGTCTACACTGTCAATCCCAGTACCGCCGCTTCCGATATTCTTAAGATCCTCCGCTGTAATGGCTACCGCCTTTTCATCATCTTCTCTCAGGATCTTGCTGTCCGTTCCGCCGTAAGCATTATTTTCTGCCGTTCCCATCAGATTCTCATCCCAACCCTTTGACTGGGCATCGCTGTAAATGATGTTATTGGTAAATCTGAAGTTTTCTGCATTGACAGGATAACCGTCCCAGTTATTGGTAATAAAGCTGTCACGTCCTTCTCCCAGATAGAAATCATTATTGTACACATACAGCTTATTCTTCGGATCGCTGGACCAGCCCCCAAGTGTAACAACCGCTCCTCCGCCGTAGCTGTTTGTCCCGTATCCGTCATTCTGGCTGATATTATAGCGGATATGGGTCGTATAAGGCGTCCCCAGGGCACATTCAAAATACGCTCCTGATGGATTGTCATGGGTATAATTATACTGAATATAATTTAATTTCGCATTCACATCCGCGTCAAATGCCTGGGAATCCTCTTTGAATTCTGACGCCCCGGATCCATAGACCTCATTGAACTGAGCCACTGTGTGCTCGCCGTTTTCCCACCAGATGGGCACATTCCCGTTGGGCCCGCTGTTGCAGCCATTGCAGGTGTTGTATTCAATCACTGCGTTTTTATATGCAGACGGACAGATTGCAGCATTTCCAACATCCTCACAGTAATTATTCCTGATTATGATATTGGTACTGTCATATCTTTGTCCAGGATATTCAGCGTCCGGAATTCCCGTCTCATGCTCAAATCTGCTGCTTCCCCATGTAGACAGTAAGTTTATTCCATAATGATTGATCCTGGGGCCTACGATATTGTCCTCTATCACAATGTCATTCCAGTTTGTAGGAACCTGATTGCCGCGTATCACATAGATGATGCCCCCTCTGGCGATTCCCGCCTGCTGTCCGATTGGGTGGGATACTACATCATGGACATACAGATTCCGGCAGTACATATGCTCTAATGTCCCGGCATCCCTGCCCATAATCAGAACGCCATACTTTTTAATATGGTCATCCGGGTTCTCTCCCGGTATTCTGTTTGTAATTTCCAGAGACGTAATCTCCCAGTACTGCTGGTTATAGAAGAACACCGCGGCATTGAAGATCTTGTTCTCCAGGTCATCCCCTTCATCTGCGCACCAGTTATTTCCCTGGATCAGCGGGCGCGCCTCTCCATCGCCGTAATCCCCGATGATAATAGGATTTCCCTTTGTTCCTGAACCCTTAGGGCTTAACTGGCCTGTCCACACATCGCCCTTCTGGAACAGAAGCCTGTCGCCGGGCTGGAATTCAAAGCCATTTACCTTCTCCAGCGACGCCCATGCCTGGTCCGGAGCGGTTCCGGTATTATCATCGCTTCCGCCGTCACTGTCAACATAATAAGTTGTCCCCGCGCCTTCCTCTGCCACGGCCTCCACCTCATAGAGAGGGAGACAGCTTACTAGCAGAAACAGGCTTAAACAGATACTTAGCACTCTTACTCTCATTTTCATCTTCATCATATTACTCCTCTTACATTTCATTTTGTGCTGCCAGAAAGTCGAGAAAGCTTTTCACGCCTCCTCCTACCAGCTTTACACCCTCTGGCCTTTTTCCCCTGACCTCTGACACATCAAAAAAGTCTCCGGCAGAGGTCTGTTCCGTGTACATAAAGCTATCGCTTCCAAAAATATCTTCCTCTATTCCCACATATTCATCTCCCCAGAAAGCACATTCCCCAGCCGCTATAGAACATTCTTCCCGCATTTTCCCAAGAATTGCCTCTACATTATCACTCTTACTGGAGATCCCCACTTCCAGATACTTGGCATCACATGTGGGAATCACCTCCAGGTAATGGCTGCGCCCTATTCGCACCGCTGTCTCCATCAGACCCGAAAGTCCTTCCTTCATGCCGTGCTCCTTCATCTTTTCCCTAAGCAGATCCAGCTCATCTTCCTGCATAAACAGATTATCCCCTCGTCTGTTTTCTGTCATGAGATCAATCTTGCAGTAATTCGGCCTGCTGAACACAATGTCTGTGTCAAAGTCGTATTTCTCCTTTAATTCTGCGTGAATCTCAAAACAGATTCTATGGATTGTAAGCAGTCCGGCAGCATCCGGGATCCGGTTCTCGAACAGGTATGGCTTCCCCTCCTGAAACCCGTAATTATATGCGCCCCTTCCAAGTCCAAGATACAGATTCCCAAGCTGCTTTTTGCTAAAATACTGTCCGATATGGCCGCCTGCAATATTTTCTATGGTGGTTCCGCTAATGATCGCAAGCTTTACCCCATTTTCAAGAAGAGGCTGCATAACCGGCACAACATCATCTACCGGGGCTGTTCTGGATAAAACGGCTGTGCCGTCCCAGTCAAAAAAGACTGCCTTATATCTTTTCAATATAGTTTCCCCCCTTCTCCCGGATGGCAATTTCCTTCTCCCCAATATAGAAGACAACCTGTTCTCCCTCCTCCAGGACAAATTCTGCCTCCTGGCGGGATATGGTAAGCTTTAACACCGCGTTCCTGTACCGGATCTTAAAGCTGTACCATTCCCATTCTTCTGGTATGGAAGGCTTGAACGAAAGACGTGAATTCTGGCACCGCAGGCCTGCAAAGCCATTTACAACCGCCTGCCACGTCCCTGCCATATTGGCTCCGTGGATCCCTGCATACAGATTATTGTGGTAGTCGTCCAGATCCATCCTGGCAGACTGGGAAAAATACTGATAGGCTTCCTCGTAATATCCAATTCCGCAGGCAACAATCCCGAAGATACAGGTAGAAAGAGAGGAATGATGCAAAGTTACCTCCTGGTAAAAATCATAATTCCGTCTGATCTCCTCCTCGCTAAAATAATTGCTGTGCAGATACATCCCCAGTATTGCATCTGCCTGCTTTGACATTCTGTGTCTCATGATAAACAGAGGATGATAATTTTCATACAGCCATGCCCGTTTTTCCTCAGGGATCCGTTCCTCATCCCAGGGCTTCCGCATCATAAATCCGTCGTCCAGCGGATAGATCCCCCTCTCCTTGTCATAGGGGAAGTACATCCTGTCAATAATTTCCTTCCACAGCTCTGTCTCTTCCAGCGAAAAATCCAGGCGGTGTTTTAGCTTTTCCAGGCAGTCCCTGTCATGCTCCCCAAGATACTCCACCGCTCCCAGTGCTGCCTTCAGATTCTCTCTTGCCATTAGGTTGGTGTAAAAATTATTATCTACCAGTACATTGTATTCGTCAGGTCCTGTCACGCTGCAAATGCAGTATTTTCCGTCTCTGCACGCTGCAAAGCTTCCTACATCCGCCCAGACCCGTGCTGTTTCTATGAAAAGCTCCGCCCCCTTCTCCATCAGGTATTCTACGTCTCCTGTAACCTGGAGATACAGGGCAAGGGCATATGCAATGTCTGCATTAATGTGGTACTGTGCCGTCCCAAGGGGATAATAGGTGGAGGCCTCCTCTCCGTTAATGGTTCTCCAGGGGAACAGGGCGCCCTTCTGATGTCCCAGGATCCTCGCCCTTTCCCGTGCCTTTTCCAGGGTTATGTACCGGTAATCAAGAAGTTTTTTCGCAACCTCTGGTTCTGTATAGATGAATACCGGAAGCATATACATCTCGGTATCCCAGAAGTAATGTCCTTCATAGCCTTCCCCGGACAGCCCTTTTGCTCCCATTCCGGTCTTCCCGTCTCTGCCTGCTGACTGCAGAATATGAAATAGATTAAACCTGAGCCCCTGCTGCAGAAGTTCACTGTCCTTTCCCTGAATCCGGATATCAGCAGTTTTCCAGAAGTTCTGCATATAGCTCCTCTGGCTCTCTTCAAGCCCCTGGAATGTTCTCTTATGCGCCAGGTCCAGCGTATCAGATACAAACTCCTTAAGCTCCTCTGGTTTCCGATCCAGGTCTGTGGCATAGCAGAGCATCTTTTCCAGTACAACCGGCTTTCCTTTCATTCCCTGCACTGTCAGCACCAATTCCGCATCCAGCTCTCCGGTCCGGACCGTATGGCGAAGAGCGCCCGCGCCTCCGTAGATTCTGTGGCTTCCTCCGCACGCCATAGTCCGTCTGCTGCCCTTAGTAATCCCCTGATAATAAAAGGCCTGCCGGTCTCCCTCCAGTAAAACCGGAGAGAGTCTCCTCCCAAAGGGGCCGTAGTCTACTATGGGGTTTGTCTTTCTTGTATGGTTCTCCACATCCGCCGACAGCCTTGATACGAACTTGATCTCCCCGGAAAAATTCAGAGGCGTCACCTGATACTCAATTGCCATGATATGCTTCATCTCAAAGGAAACCAGCCTTTTGATGCAGATCTCTGCCTTTCTGCCTCCGGGAGATGTATAGAGCAGGGACCGCGTAAGCACGGCTCCCTTCATATCCAGGATTCTCTTATATTCTTCTGTCTTTCCCTCCTCCATCGTGAACAGCTCACCCTCCAGATACACCTTTGTTTCCTTCATATTGGGAAGGTTCAGAAGGGACTGGCTGAATTCCGGTGAACCGAAATTTGCTTCTCCATACCGGATTCGTTCACTTTCATAAAATCCGTTTACAAAATTTCCTTCAAGACCAGTCTCAATGTCAAAAGGGTACGCTTCCTCAAAGGTTCCTCTTGTGCCAATATACCCGTTGACCAGAGAAAAAGCGGTTTCATTTCTGTAATTCTGCTCTTTATCAAAGGACGTTTCTGTAATGGTCCAGGGCTCTACCGGATAAATTGGCGGTTTATCTGTCCTCATGCTCTTAATCCTTTCTATCCTTATATCCTTTTCATTCTTTTATCGTAACTGTTCCGTACCTAATGTCATTTAGTTAAGCCAGTACACAGCGTCTGACATGATGTAGTTCTCCCACAGACCGTTGGAAAATGCCGGCACTTAGCGAGGTTTTTCACGAGCTTAGTACCGCTGCGTTTGGAACCGAGCGAAAGCGTGTCTGAAAGAGAACTACATCATGTCAGACGCGTCCGGCTTATCTAAATGACATTGGTTCCGTACCTTTGCAGTTACCTTTTATCCTTTTACCGCTCCTGCCGTCAGACTTTCCATAACCTGTCTCTGCAGAACAATGAATACCACGATTGTAGGCAGGACTGTCATCACGACTGCTGCGAATAAAGCAGAATAATTATTTGCAAATGTACCCATATAGTAATTCAGGGCGATTGGCACTGTCCTCGCCGTATCCCCGCTGGTCAGCATCAATGCAAAGTAGAATTCATTCCACGTATTGATAAACTGCAGCAGTGCAATTGTCACAAGTCCCGGTTTTGCAAGGGGCAGGATAATCCTAAAGAAGGTCTGCAAAAAGGTTGCCCCGTCTATGTATGCAGATTCCTCCAGTGCAGTGGAAATGGTTTTATAATAGCTGACCATGACAAAGAATGACATGGGGATGCCCATGGCTGAATATACAATGATCAGCCCCAGCTTTGTGTCAAAAATTCCCAACTTCTGAAAAATCATAAACAGAGGCTGCGAGATCGCCTGTGCCGGAAGCATCAGAGATGCTGATATGAATAAAATAATCAGCGTCTTCATCTTAAACTCAAATCTTGACACAATGTAGGCACACATGGCAACCAGCGCCACAGTCACCAGGACGCTGCACCCGACAATAATAATACTGTTTACAAAGTACTTTGCAATGGGCGCATACTGGAATGCCGCCTTGTAATTATCCAGCTGAAATGAGGACGGCCAGGACAATGCGGAGGAATTAATCTCCGCATATGTCTTAAAGGAGCTGATAAATGCCCACACAATCGGCCCAACGGCAATGAATGTGAAAAAAGCCATAAATAGATATTTTAAAATCCTGGAAGCATTTTTCATCTCGCGTCCTCCTTCTTCTCCCTAAACAGCCTCTGAATCAGAAGCACCAGTGCCAGACCCACTGCGATCTGTACCGTTCCTACGGCATTCGCCTTCCCGTAATTATTTTCAAGGGTGGCCGCCTTATAAAGGTAAATCGGCAGATTCAGCGTTGTGTTGCCCGGGCCTCCCTTTGTCGTCATATAGATGATGTCAAACTGGGAAACCATGGCTACAGAAGCAAGGGTGACACAGGTTCCGAATATATTTCTCATCAGGGGCAGGGTAATAAAGCGGTCTAACTGCCAGGGGCTTGCGCCGTCCACTCTTGCAGCCTCATAAATCTCTTTATCAATTGCCCCCATCTCTGCCAGGAATATAATGGTGTTAAATCCTGCATATAAAATCCATGTGGCTGTGACTGTCCAGAACGCATACTTGGAATTACCGAATAAGTTTGGCGTCTGTGAAACCTCGATTCCAATTTTTTCCAGGAACGGCTTCACGATTCCAAATGTAGGGTTCAGAAGCAGTGTAAACATCACTCCTGTCGCTGCTGTGGGTATGATATTCGGAATCATATATGCAGTCCGCACGATCTTCCAACCCTTCGGCTTGCGCCTCAGAACCAGGGCCATCACAAGCCCCAGCGTGACATGAAAGACCGACTGCAGAAGCACCCATATCAACGTATTTTTAATGGATACTAGAAAGTCCTGATCCCCAAATATACTGGCAAAATTCTTCATCCCTGTAAAAGCAGGCGGCGAAAAGGTCGTGTAATCACAAAGTGAGGTATACAGAACAGTCACAATCGGAGCCGCATATACAAGTGCGAACAGGACCATGCATGGCATTGTAAATGCGGCGATCCAAAAGCCTTTATTCTTAATCTTCATAATCTGTTATTCCTGATTCTTTGCTGCAGACTCCGTCAGCTTCTTACAAAATTCCTCTGGCGTGATGTTTCCGTAAGCAAGCTCCGGAAGCTCCGTTGAAAATGTATCAATGGTATTCTGATACCAGTATGCCTGGTTCTGTCCATAGGTAACTGCCGCCTCGTTCTGGATCTTAAGAACCTCTGCCATCAGCGGATCACTCTCTGTCAGCTCTCCCGGGATCTCAAGGTCATTGGATACTGGCTGCAAGCCTGTCATTTCAAGAGCCTTAATCTGGTTTTCCGGACTTGTCTCAAACTTCAGGAAAGCAACTGCTGCCTTGATCTTTTCCTCGTCTCCTGACGCACCTACCATATCACCAGGCGTTGGCACCATCTCCATACCCTTTCCTGGCATCAGCATTATGCCAACCTTGTCGTAGAAGCCTTCTGGCGCTTTTTCTGTCTGCGAAAAGTCTGGTATCATCCATGGGCCATTAGGAATCATGGCAATCTCTTCGTTGAAGAAATGTGTTGCCATGGGGTCGTATTTTCCACCTACCGCGTCATCCGTTGTATACTCCTTAAACATAGTCTGAATCGTCTTGGCAGCCTCTTCTACCTCCGGTGTATTGAAGTCATCTGGATACATGGTGTTCATCCACTCGCTTCCAGCTTCCCCGTTTGTACCGATCAGGGCGCTCATCCACAGATTCGTAAGCCATCCCATATCCGCAGTGTCCATACCCACTGGCGTAATTCCTTCTTTTTTCAGTGCGTCACAGGCCTTAAAGAAATCATCCCATGTCTCATAGGCAATCTCCGGTGCTTCAATTCCTGCCTTCTGGAAGAGTTCCTTATTGTAATAGATATAAGAAATCTCCTTCGAAACCGGCACACCGTAGATCTTTCCATCTACTGTATTAAACTCCAGGGAAGTGTCGTCAAATAGTCCCTTCCACTCCGGGTCTTCCTCAAAATACTGAGTAAGATCTGCCACCTTGCCGGACTTGGCTGCCAGTTCTGTAATGTTATTTCCTCCATTAAATACAATATCCGGAAGGTCTCCGCTGGAAATCAGAAGCTTGATCTTCTGGTTGTATGCATCTGTTGTGGGAATTTCCTCAAAATTAAACTCCACGTTCTTACCTTCTTCTGTTTTCTGGAATTCCTCAAACAGATAGGAATAATACTCTGCCGCATAGTCTGTACCTACATGATAGTTGATCACATTCAGGACAACCTTACCGGAATCCTCTGTCTGCGCCGACCCGTCGGAACCAGATGAACCGGAATCCTTCTCTCCTGTTTCACTGCTGCTGCAGGCTGCCATGCCCATCACCATAGCTCCGGCAAGTACTGCAGCAAATAATCTCTTCACACTTCTTTTTCTCATTATTTTCCTCCTTATCTTTCTGATGTGTGTTTCTGGCAACTGTCTAAACAGTCGCATAATTTGGTATCTGATGGTATTATATCCCTTCTAATGACAGATTTTAATAAAGAGACCTGTCATATTCTTGTATTATTCCGCTTCCAAAGTCTAGTACAGGGTCCTCTTTTTCTGACTTTGGCCTGATCCTTTCAATATTTTGTTATACTCTTTTGTTATTTTCGCTTCTGACAAAAACAGATTGAATGTCACTATAAATTATGGGATAATTGCCATACAACTAAAAGTATGTGAGTGAAAGCAATTGATATGAAAACGGAAAAAAACAAAAAATTACCAACGCTGAACCTTTTTATAACGATTACAATGTCCTCCATTATTACAGTCATACTGCTATGTTCCATTCTTTTCTACTATATCAGAACGGAACAGATCCTTACAAATAATTACAGACATTCTATTACCAGCCAGTTCAGCCAGGTGAACCAGAAAATCAACAGTCAGATAGAAGCCATTGATTCCATCATCCCGCTCTATCTGTCCAACAGCACGATATCAGCTGCACTGGAGACTGCGCAGCCGGACCTCTTAAGTCCTGAAAAAAGAATCAGTATTGAAAAGCAGATGGCTTACATCTATTACAGCACCTCTCTGTCTGCAAAGAACTTTACGAAGTCCATCTGCATCATGGGCCAAAACAACAATGTTTTCAGCTTTGCCGCCTCTGCTTCTTCCTTGTCGCTTTCTTTTGGAAACGCAGAGATTTTCCGCACGATAGACAAACGGGAACATCGCCTGTTCTGCCGGATGCTTCCCGGAGATGACAGCAGCATCTATTTTATCCGGAACCTCTTTAGCAGCAACACCGGCAATTACTGCGGCACCTTCATGATCCGGATCGACCTTGCCAAATGGTTTTCTTACTGTGTAGAAGGCCTGGATCCCTCCTGGTTTATCTGCATGTATGATTCTTCCATTAATGTCACTTCCTGTCCGGATATGAAGGCGGAATGCCAGGCTCTTAAAAGAATGATGAATGAGAATACCGCCTCATCCATCTCCTTTCGGGAACTTACCCTTTGCTCAGAGGATTACTTTATTGCTTCCCGGAAGCTGGAAAAGATTAAACTGGTTTCTACCGTGGTTGCGCCCCAGGATGTACTTCTTAAGGATCTGAATGAAATATTAAAGCTTCATCTTGTACTGCTTGCCTGCACGTTAGCCCTTGCGCTGTTGCTTGCGATTGTTATAAGCAGAACTATAACAAAGCCGATTGATAAGATGATCTACCATATTAATCAGATTTCAAAAGGAGAGCGTACGGTCCTGCCGCCCATGAAGATGTATTATGAATTTGATGTCTGGGCTGAATCCTTTAACAAGATGCTCAAGCAGCTTGACACCTACTATAATGATAATTTTCAAAAACAGCTTTTGCTGAAAAGCTCAGAAATCCGCACCCTGCAGTCCCAGATGAATCCTCATTTTTTATTTAATGTACTGAATACGATTGCATGGAAGGCGCAGATGAATGATCAGGAAGAGATCTATCAGATGGTGATTTCCCTGGGAGAGCTTCTGAAAATGAATACTCTTTCTAAGGAAAAGGACTTTGTCCGGCTGGAGCAGGAAATCGAATATGTGAAGTTCTATGTCTATCTCCAGCAGATGCGCTTTGAGGATAAAATATCCTGTACCCTGCGCATTCCGGACGAGCTCATGAGCTATATGGTTCCAGTTTTCTGCATACAGCCCCTGGCGGAAAATGCAATTATACACGGACTGGAGCCAAAGGATGAAAAAGGAAGTCTGATTATCCAGATATTGAAACCAGACGGCAGCGACTGCATGGAGATCTCCATCATTGATAACGGCGTTGGTTTTGAAACCATCCCTGATATCCGCGCCATCCTTCCTTCTGCCGAGGATGACCACACCCACGTCGGATTACGTAATCTGGACAAGCGTCTGGAATTACTTTTCGGACCAGGCTCACGTCTTAATATAGACAGCATACCTGGAAGTTACACAACCATTTCATTTAAAATACCCTTAAAGAGAGAGGAGGATTCCTTATGATCTTTACGCTCTTAGTTGTTGATGATGAAGCTGTCATACGCAAAGGCATTTCCAGCTTTATCAACTGGGATTCCCTGGATTGCCAGGTTGCCGGTACTGCATCCAACGGACTTGAAGCAATTGAGTTTATAAAAGAACACCCGACAGATATTATCATCACGGACATCAAGATGCCTGTGATGGACGGACTTGCGGTGGCCAGATATGCTTATGAAAACTATCCGGAAACGAAAGTGATCCTGCTGACCGGCTATGCAGATTTTGAATATGCAAAGACTGCGATCAAGTATAATGTGTCTGCTTTTATCTTAAAGCCGACAAACAAGAAAGATCTGATTGAGGCCATCCAGTCTGCCCAGAAGCAGATTGTAACCTCCAGGAAGCACTCCTCCATAGCAAAGGAAGAGATTGCATTTTTAAAGGACCAGCTTCTACTGGAGATGACCTGTTCTCCCTATACCGCTGCCTTTGGGAAACGGCTTGCAGAACTTAAGATTAATCTCAGCCACTATTACATTGCCGCCTTCCAGCTTGTTCCCTTAGAAAATGATCTTGCGTCCTTCAAGAAAATCATCATTAATGAAAAAAAACGTGCTTACTGCTACCGCTATAATAATCTGATCATTACGGTCTATTTTGCAGACGGGTTTTCCTCCCACGTCCCTGACGCGGTTCTGGATAACTGCCGGGAAATCTCTGTCATTACACAAATGCTGGACTCCAGACAGGTGTCCGTGGGAATCAGCCAGTATCACAAAGGTGCCGGGGAATTCTGCCACGCAGTATCAGAGGCCATCTATGCCCTGACACTGAATTTCTATTCAGAAAAGGATATTGCCCTGTTTGAAGATACACCGGAAAGCAGCGACTACGACCTGACTGCCGAGAACTCCATGGACCTCTTTCATTTTGAAAACAGCCTGCACAGCTGGATGTTCGAAGAAGCAAACACCATTCTTCATAAGATGTTTACAAAATTCAAGACAAACTTTGTAAATTCGGCTGACACCAAAAATATCTGTTCCCAGATCTACTATATCTGCTGCAGAGTTCTGATGAAGCGTGAAGCCGAGCCTCCTTCCGGCGAATATCTCGCAGGCATCAATGCTGCCGCGGACATCTTCTCTCTGGAGCATACCATACAGGAATTAATGGCAGATACACAGAAACGCTCTGCCGGAAACATCACCATGCAAAACAGTCTGGTAGAAAATACCGCAAAATACATCCACTCCCACCTGGCAGATCCTCTATCCCTGGAAACCATCGCAGAGCATCTGCATATCTCCCCCTCACACCTGAGCCGGACCTTTAAGAAAACATGCGGGGAATCCCTCATCGAATACATCAATAACACGCGGATAGAAAAAGCAAAAGAATACCTCCTGAAGCCAGATATCCTGACCTATGAGGCCGCAAATCTAGTGGGATACAATGATGCAGCCTACTTCTCCTCCACCTTTAAAAAACTGACCGGATTAAGCCCTACTGAGTACAGGGCAAAGATGTTGGGGACGGGGTAATTTTAAAAATACCCCGTCCCCAGTTCAATTTGGGACGGGGCAATTTCAAAAATGCCCCGTCCCAAATTCCCCAAATTCCCTGTCCAGCAGATAAGAATGCTCCACGCGGTGCCAGCAATCAAAAAAATTTCCGCTTTTAGAGTCAGTGAAAAATATTTCCGCCGAAATGTGGATAAATGAAAATTCAGTCCCTACTGTTGTGGCATATGGTTCGTGGGATAGGGTACAGCCATTCAGAGCCTCCCTTAAACTGAAGGAGGCTCTGGAAAATAATGGCATAGACTATCAATATTTCGAGATGAAGCATTCGGGACACGGATTACAAAATGACAGTAAAATGTATGCACAATATTTGCGGAAAGTCCTGGAATACCTTGATACTTATATGCCTGCAAAATAATCCGCTTTCCCCATTACTATTCACAGACTGGGAGGCCGCCCATAGTAGCGATCCGGGACGATATTTAAAGTCTTGCTGCGCAAATACTACTCCTCACTCCTGCATCATGTTCTCATGGAATGCGCAGCTTACGCGCATTCCTGACCCATGAATCGTAATCTTTCCCCTTTCGTCAGGTTTCCATCTTTGCGTAATAATTCTACAAGAGCTTGCGTAACTGGTCTGCAACTTCCTTATCAAGTTTTTTACCCCCAGAAAATGCAACCATAAATTTTTCAATCGAATTGCCATAGGATTTTTTTACCAATTCTTTTGTCCAATTATGTATATGCTCTTCTTTCGTGCATGTTGCATAATAACTATAATTTTTTTTACTGTCTACCGCTTTCACAAGACCAGCCATCTGAAGATTTTTTAAATAAGTGCTCAATGTCTGCCTTTTCCAATCCTTATGAAGTTTTTCATTCGCATAAATTAGGATCTCCTTAAATTGCACTTCATTTTCTTGACTCCATAAAAATTCCATGATTTCCATCTCTGTATAAGTTAAACCATATTTTTTTTTCATTTAATAGATCTCTCCTTATTATTTTTACCTGTTTATACCGACTTCCATATACCTATGCTTAATATCCCTTACAACCAGTAAAGAATTACTCATCTTATTACTTAATCCGTCAGAATGTAGCGCGCAATTGATATTTCCATGCAAAAATTAATGTGGACAAATATCGTACGTTATTGTATATAAATGTTCTTTTCGAATAACATTTCTACATAAACTACATCTTTTTGCTTTATAAACATCTACTGTACATTTTTTTCCAATAATCGTATGGTTGGATAGTGTTCCAGAAACATACTTATGGATACAGGCAGATTTTTCTTTTGAAATCCCAGCGTCTGTTTCAAAAATATTTCCATTTTCATCTGTAAAAAAATTATCAAAAGGTATCTCTTCCAGTTCTTCTAAAGTTCCTTCTGGATTAAAATCTGCCCACTGGGAGGAATTTAGCTGAATATCTTCCAAAGACCCCTCTCCATGTATTTCCATCTGAGGAGTGTTATCATAAGCAAAAACCGTTGATGTACCCACCGTACAAATAAGCATTCCAACTAAAACAGATAATTTTTTTAAAGTTCTTTTTCTTTTTGTCTTCATTTCCAAAATTCGCTTTTTCAAAATGCTCCCTCCATTGTTCACAAGTCTTGATATAAATCTGTTTTTCATTTTTGATCTTTCTTCTTCAGATATATTAATAAGCAAATTTCCATATCTGCTTATGAAATCCTGTTCTTTGTTATGTATCATCGCCTCATCACAATAAATCTCACTAATATTGCAAATTTCATAGAATAAACAGTAGCACAATGGATTAAACCAATTTAATGCAATTGCAAAAAGAGCGAGGAATTTAACACGCAAATCTCTATGCTTTACATGAATCATTTCATGCATGATAATTATCTTAATACTTTCTGATGAAAATCTAGCAAGATAAGATTCAGGTATATAAATAACAGATCTTGCTAAACCAATCACACTTGGAACTTCTATGTATGGCGAAAATACAAGTGATACTTTTGTGTGTATATTTAAAGTCGCTTTCAGATCAGCAATATACCCTGAAATATATTCCGGGGTTTCAACATTATTCTCAGCACTTAACTGATTTAGAATCCTTCTAAGTTCAAAATACTGATAGATCTGTATGCATAAAATAATAGCAGCAACACACCCTGCAAAAATAAGATAAACAATTCTTTTTTCAATATTATGTGATACATAGAAATCATCTTCTAAATGTATAATCAAATCCGAATAATAATACCTTTTTGGAAGATCCGACGTGAGCTCCGGCAAAGGAATAGCAGTTATGTACTCCTTTATTTTATATTTAAAGCACGGAAACGGAAACAAAAAAAACAGCAAGGCCAGTTTCAAAATATTATACCGCCATTTTACAGTAAAAAACCTTTTTGCAATTGGATATATAAATATATAAAGGATAAAAACAACGGAACCTGATAAAGACATCATAAACAATATGCTGTTTCTCATAACCCCCTCCCCTCCCCGCTCCGCTTTACTTTTCAGTATACTCAACATCTATAGAAATATTGTCTTTTAATATTCCATCAAAACTTCCAAATATCAGATTTTCGATTGTTGTTTGCAATTCTTCTGAAATTACATTGCCCGGCTCTGTATATAATGTTACAGTCACCACCGTCTTTGAATGATCTTCTACGTCAAAATTATGTATACTGACCAAAGGATTACTTCCTTCGGCTATTGACTGGATTGAATCTTGTAACCTCATTTCTAAATCAGCTTTTTGGTAGTCCTTTTTTTTAGTCATATCAGTTTTATGTTCAGTATTAAGGCTTCCATATTCAATATCAGAACCTTCAGATACAGGATTATCTGCCATAAATCCTACTAAAACGCAGATAATAAATAAACTAATGCATAAACATACCCTTTTTTTGTATTTTTTCTCCATTTTTTCTCCTATACATTAAAACATAAAGTTATAGTAAAACTGTAATGCTTAATTAAAAACATCACAGTTTTTCTATAAAAGGCTTGAATATCTTCTCTCTCCCTCCTTCCAATTCAAAATTTTCCTTTTATTTTTAGGACTATATAGCCTTAGTCTAAATATATCATATTGTTTATAAAATGTCAATAGATATTCATGGAGAGAGCATGTCAAATATTCATCGATGCTTTTGACGCTTAGTACTTCGATTATTTCTAGAAGCCTTCTATTTCAAGTCTGTCCATATGCCTTTCTATCGTCTCCTGCAATTCCCGATCCCCCTTACCCACAACACAATAACCATACAGTTCTAGTTAGTACAATAGTTACCTAATTTAACAGTTAATCCCACCAAGCAATTAGCATCACTATTCATAACCTGAGAGCCACTCATATTAACGATTCCGCTGATATCAGTAATACTCACGGTCAATGAAATCTGCCGTGAGTACCGCGCCAACCGCAGACGCAAAGCGAACAGTAACCTATTATCTAACACTCAGTATATTTGAGACGTATTCTTTGGTTGCTATTATTGCCTTAAACAGTTATACTTAATATCAGAAAATAAAAACTTTGGAGTGAAGACATTATGGATATCATTACGATGTTAGATGAATTACAGCACAAAGCACTGCACACCCTGGATATACGTAACAGATTTTTAAATACCCGTCACGAAAAAGAACCCCTCTCTGCCTTTTGTAACATATGCAGGGATATGGGGTACGAAATTTATGAAATGGATTTAATCTGCGCAGGCGAAGAATTTCATGCCGCAATGAAGCGCAGCACCAACGGCGGCGGGGAGAATTCGCCGATGCTGGCAGGGGAAGATGATTTTTATGAATTGTTTATGGCAAGTATAGAATGTTAAGCCAAAGAAATCCTTATTGCTGCCGCATACTCTGATTCGGATACTTTTTCCAAAAAAATTACCGATAAATCAAAAGCTTTTCCACGGAGTATTACAACTTTCTCAGAAAAATCTCGTATACGTTTTACTTCATTTTTATATGCTCCAAGGTTATTTCTAAGTTTTAATTCCAATAACCTTGGAACCTTCACAGTATCATTTCCAAACAAGGCTTCTAACATATCAGCCGCAGCAATAAATTTTTCTTTTTCAAAGCTTTTAGTAATAAGCCCGATATTCTCATGTTCAACAAATCCATCATCCTTATAATATAGTATAAAGCTATCCTTATGTAACATCTCCGCATGAATCTGCTCAACAAAATCCCGCACCTCTTTTATTACTGTCAATAGCGCATTGTCCCTTAACAAATTATCGCTAAATGCTGAGATATTGCTCTTTACATCAAAAATAAAGGTATTGATTTTCTTCTCACTTTCATCCACAGCACATGCCAATATATCCGCTGTTTTGCACCCTTGTTTTAAAGTAACGGGATTCCTGTATTCGTAGGCAAATATTCCATATTGTCCTGGACATAGGTCAAAAATCAAATCAACACTTTCGCACTTACCAATATCCTTATGCACTTCCTTAAACGGAATAACTGCATCCTTATTTATTTTATATAGGCTATTCTTCTGATAGGACTTCTTTTCATTGTATTCTTTAAAATTAAGATTTATCATTCTGTAATTGTTCTCCTATTTCCAATGCTTCATTATACAGATGCATGGCGGAATCTGTAAATAAGTCGAACTGAAAACCCGTACTGCCGTCTCCTGCTATTTCTTTAACAATACTGTGCCCATTAGATTGATTCACAAATTCATACACATATAATTTGTCCGGATCCATCAAGTCTTCCTTTTCTAACCCCAGTTTCTTTACAAGATCACACCCTTTATTCTGCCTTATATATGTTGATAAAATAAACAGATTATTAACTTTAGAGGCAAAGGTATCACTGTGCGTACTTAAAATTAATTTTATGCCTTTGTTACTTAAGCGATTCAAAAATCTCACAATCTCTAATTGTTTTTTAGGATGCAGGCTTGCCTCGATTTCATCAATAATCAAACGGTTGTATCCCTTACTGTCTGCCAATGCCAGCACAAAAGGTGCAATCTCATTTATCATTGAAGATGCCATATACATAGGAACACTTATATGGTCTGCCTCTGAATCGTATAAAAGTCCATGAGAGTTATTTGTGCTAATATGTCCCTCAATCAACTTCTTTTCAAAGAAATCAATTTCGTTTTTATAATAATTTTTTCGTTCCTCTCTTTCAGAGTACAACTGTAAAAATCTCAAAAATTGATAAACCGGCTGTGTAAACTCACCATAATTGTTTTTATTTTCAATAAGCTGCTCCTCCATCATCTGATAAGAAATGATGCTATCCGCTTTATTCGCAAAAAATTCTCGGTACAGCAGCATGATTCCCGTCCGTGACGCCGGCAGAAACAGGCTCTGATATCCCAAAATATTTTCCAAAACTGAATTAATTAAGCCTTCGTCCATCTCGAAACGTGCATGAACAAGTCGGATGCTGTCTTTCTCCCTCACCGGATCATACTGCGTTAAGACACCGATCTGGGATCCTTCTAAAAGAGCAACCTTTTCCACTATCCTCTTTGTAAATGCATCTAAAGAATCCTTCATTTTAACTGCTGCATTTATATTTTTAAACCGATAGATCCCGTAACTCTCCTTTTGATTAAGGAAAATATCAATATATAATTTTCCAACAGGAATCTCTTTTCCAAATATTTCTCTTATAATCTGTTCCTTTTTTTCCTCTAGCTTTTTATTTAAATATGATACAAACTGTAAAATATTCTGTTGTGAGATTGTATATTTTATATATCCTGCCTGCGCGTTTTCTTTATGCAGCAGAATCTGCAGGGCATCCTCCTCAACCAGATTTGCAAGTCTTTCATTCACTCCCTGTGCCAATTGCATGAAATAGGTCTTCCCACTATTATTCGGTCCTACCAGAAGAGTATAGCTATTTATACAGACTTTAGCACTCTCAATCTTTGCAAAATTTTCTACTCCTAAAAATATATGCATGTTTGTCCCCTCCCTCTATCAAAGCTCTGACCCCACAGCCAGAACTATCCTCCGCTAAAAGTCCTAAAACCCGCCCTGTATACTTCTCAAATTCACATATTCTACAAAGTCCCCCACCTGCTTCATATCCGGTTCATCCGGAAGCATACTTCTTGCTGCAGCCTCTTCCAGCTTCTTCTCATAATCCGATACAATCTCGTAAAACTCTGCCTGAAATGTCCCGTCCGCTTTCTGAAATCCGCCTGTACGGATTTTTAACAAAAGTCCCAGGTCATCTTTTCTGTTTGTCCGGATTTCCCCCCTTTCTAAAATATCAATCGCCATCATAAACAGCCTGATCAGGTGCATGGCATGCTTATTCAGATGATTCGAATCCTTTTTCCTGTTGCGTTTTCCGATCTTATCATAGTCCCGGACAACGTGATTCATAACCGCCCACATTCCCTCATAATCCCGCAGGGGAAGATGGGTGTAGCTGGCATCTATAAAAATCTCGCTGTCCAGGTCAGGGTTTACTGCATCATCAATATACAGACGGATTTTTCCATTAGGAAATGTCTTATACCGCCGGTTAAAGTCATCCAGTGAATTTTTTACAGAATCTAAAATATGCCTTTCCCGTTCTGTCTGCGTCATGGTATCCCGGGCAATGGCATTTTGCAGGCGGCGAAGCTGCGCTCCTGCATATCCCCCGAATGATTTTACCGCACGCTTCGTAAGAAACAGCTCTGTATGATCCAAAAGCTCCTGCCCCAGCGGGGTTTTCAGCAGATACTGGTCCTCATCCAGTCCCAGAAGTTCACAGGTATTGGGGTTGCACTCCAGCAGCAGCCGTACCAACTTATTAAAAGAATAGATCACGGTGTCTGTATTATGATCCTCATACTGTTCAAACTTCGTAAGCCCGATAAGATCTGACTGCCTGGAAAGGGCAGCGCCCCTAAGGTCAATGTCACTTTCCTCGTTATAAGTTCCATATGCATGGCTGCCGCCAAGTCCAAGAAGAATGATCCGGTTCCCAAGGTGCTCATTTGTTCTAAGAAACTTATATTCTCCGGTCTGCATTAATGCTCTATAATCCATATCACTACCTCAGAAAATAGTCTTTCGATTACATTTTCCTAATGACTTCCTGTGCCCGGAGGCTCCCTGCCACTCCGCCGATGCCAGTCTCTTTTAAGCTTACATCCATTCTGTCGCCGACCTCCTTCATGGCATCAATGACCTGATCAAGGGGAATCTGGCTGATAATTCCTGCAAGCGCCATATCTGCTGCCGCCATGGCATTCACTGCGCCCCCCACATTTCTCTTCACGCAGGGCACCTCGACCAGGCCGCCCACCGGATCACAGACCAGGCCCATCAGGTTCTTAAGCGCCATCGCACAGGCAGCGGCGATCTGCTCCGTGCTGCCGCCCTTTACATGGCAGATTGCCGCTGCAGCCATACCGGAGCCCGAGCCGATCTCCGCCTGGCATCCGCCGGACGCACCTGCCAGATATGCCCGGTTCGCAATAATCTGGCCGATACCTGCCGCCACATACAGCGCCTCTATCATCTTCTCCTCCGGCACATCGTACTCGCGGAAATACGTCACAAGCACTGCCGGAAGAACCCCGCAGGCACCTGCTGTGGGAGCCGCAACAATCCGTTTCATGCAGGCATTATTACAGCCCATCTTAAGTGCATTTGCCATAACCTTTGCCATATAATCCCCGCAAAGCGTATCTTTCTCTTCCCTGTAGGCTTCCATCAGGCCGCCTTCCTTTCCCACAAGGCCGCTTCTGGACATCAGCGACGGGTCATAGTTATCAATGCTGTCAAGCATTGCCTGCCACATTCCCCTCATCTGATCCCAGGAATCCGTCTCCTTTACATCCCGCTCATCTGCATCCTCCAGCTGCACCGCCTTCCAGAACTCAATTCCTTCCCTCTTACATCTCTCCTGTGCTTCTTCCATTGACTGATATGACATACCTCTGCTACTCCTTCTCTCAATTACTAAATCTCTAATGCAGCATTGCATCTCTTCGAGTAAAATGCAACGCAGTACTAGCAACTGTCCAGTACCTTCACAGTTACAATCTCTGTATCTTAAATCGCTGCTAAAAATGTTACCTTCAGAATCCCCTGTCTTCTTTCAAGCATCTCAATCGCGCTCTCCGGAACCACCTGATCCGTCTCAACCACCATGACTGCGCTTCCGCCTCTTCTTGCCCGGAACACCTGCATCGTTGCAATATTAATGCCGCAGAGATTCAAAACCGTCGAAACGTCCGTGATACAGCCAGGCTGATCCTGATTCCTGACAATCAGCGTGTGGGTCTCTCCGCTGAAATTCACATCCATTCCATCCAGCATACTCACACGGATCCTTCCTCCTCCGATAGAATATGCCTGAATCTCAAGCTTCTTTCCGTTATCTGCCTCCATCATAATCCTCGCCGTGTTGGGATGGGCATCCCTAAGCTCCCTCGGCTCAATCACAAAATCCATGCCCCGCTCCTTCGCAATCTCAAAGCTGTCCGGAATCCCAAGATCATCCGGACGCATTCCCAAAAGCCCTGCAATCAGCGCCCTGTCCGTCCCGTGCCCCTTCCCCGTAGCTGCAAACGAGCCATGCAGGTAAACAACCGCCTTGTCCGGCTGCTGCCCAAACAGCTGCCGCCCGACTAAACCAATACGCACCGCCCCTGCTGTGTGTGAACTGGACGGTCCCACCATAACCGGCCCAAGAATATCAAATATGTTTGCCATTTGTCTGTACCTCTCTCAATTATTTTGACATTTATGTGTCTACATTATACTTTGAAATGGAGGAATTTACAAGTTGGGGACGGGGTGTTTTTAAAAATACCCCGTCCCCAACTCAATCTGGGACGGGGCATTTTTAGAAATGCCCCGTCCCAAGTTCACCGCCCTTCATGTCCCTGCATAAAATACTGTAATGTTATTGATAATGAGGATTTGAATTATGAACCGTTGGATCTATGTTATGATTGCAGCTGTTATCCTGCTTGCTTTATTCTTATATTTCTACGTTCGCAAGGCATATGCCATACAAAAGGTATGCGCCATGCCAGTCCAGGATAAACTGGACCGGATTGACCAGATTGCCTCTCCTTTTGGCTTCAGATATAAGCTGTCACAGGATCTCTTTACTTCAGAAACCGATGCATGGCAGAAGGAATGCGGCTACTGCAGCTCCTATGACCAGTATGCTCCCTTCTTCCATATGATTTTTGACTGCGAACCAGTCTATTTTGACTATCAGGATAAGACCTGGCTGGTCGAGCTCTGGAAAGGACAGTATGGGATTACGGCCGGGTGTGAGATCGGCATCTACCATGCGGACCGGATTATTTCAGAGGATGAACGGGAACTCACTTTATTTGGCAGTGTATCACCAGAAGAAATGCCCGTTTTTTCCGTAACCCTCCTGAAAGACAACAGCCCCCTAACCAGGCAGTGTGAAAGACACTGGTGGCTTACCGGATTCTGCGTGGGACGCTATGTTCCCCCGGAAAATCTGTCCATGAAGACTGCCATAGTATTTTCCAGCCAGGAGATGTGTCAGTCATTCCTTCTTGGACTTGAAGAAGCCGGCTACTCTTCCCGCGAGATTTATGTAAATGGCAGCGCCGTCTCCTTTACTTTTTCAGAACCCCGCTTTGCACAGCCGCAGCTGCGGAAGACATGGTACGGGAGGTGGGTTCTGTTTAAAAACCGGCTGCTGCTCCGGCTCTATATGAAAGTCACAGAGCCCTTTTACTTTACGGCAGACCGGCTGCTGCTCCTGTATGAATATCTTCCGTTTTTGTTCCGGTACATTCTGAAAATCAGAAGATTTAAGAAACGGAAAAGGAGGAGGTAACAGCATGAGCATAAGCCCCCGGCTCGACAGCGCATTTACCCAGGCACCTGTACTGCCGCTATATTCCCACTCACGATATGTCTTATTCAGCGACTGCCACAGAGGAACCGGAACCTCGGGAGATAACTTTTTAAAAAATCAGCATCTATATTTTGCCGCACTGCAGTATTACCTAAAAAATGGTTTTACCTATCTTGAACTCGGAGATGGGGATGAACTATGGGAAAACCGCTCCCTTGCACAGATAAAAGATATACACAATGACGCTTTCTGGCTTCTCTCGGAATTCTACAGACGGAACCGTCTGTATATGCTATATGGGAATCACGACATGGTAAAAAAATATCCCCGCTTTACCTGCCGCCACTGCACAAGCTATCCCTGTAGTACCTGCGGAGAGGAAGAATTGTTCCCCGGCATCACCTTCCATGCCGGAATTATTCTTAAGAACGATATGGACGGACCCGATCTGTATCTCACCCACGGACACCAGACAGACTTTCTTAACAGCGTCCTCTGGCGTCTTTCCCGGTTTCTTGTGCGCTATATCTGGAAGCCTGTGGAAAATATAGGATTTCTTGATCCTACAAGCGCAGCAAAAAATAATACAAAGAAAAAGAAACTGGAGCAGGCTGCGGCTGACTGGGCAAAGGAAAGGGATGTCATTCTGATTACCGGACACACGCACCGTCCCATGGTGGGAACCCCTGATTCTCCCTACTTTAACACCGGGAGCTGCGTGCATCCGCGCTGTATTACCTGTATTGAAATTACCGGCTGCTGTCTGACGCTTGTAAAATGGACGATTTCCACGCGCTCTGACCGCTCACTTTATGTGGTGCGGGAAGAGCTCGCGGAGCCGGTGGGGCTGAGGAAGCAGAAGTAGCTGGGGATACTTCTGCTTCCTCCCTTTGTCAAATCCTTCAATCAGGCTATTTCTTCTGCCTTTGCCTTTAGCTTCTCTACCTCGCTTTCTAAGCGATTCACTCTAAGCTTAAGCATTTCCTTTTCGTTCTCAATCGTTAACGCTTCATCCAGTTTCCTGCTTAAATCCAAGTGACCTTCAGCGATAATATTGATCCCTTTATTCGTCTCGTTTTCAAGCGTTAGCTGTAAAGCTCTCATATCACTTTTAAGCGTTACGGCATCTGTTTTCAGCTCTCCAACATCTGTTTGAAGCTCCCCGACATCTGTTTTCAGCTCTCTGACATCTGTTTTCAGCTCTTCAACATCTGTTTGAAGCTCCCTGACATCTGTTTTCAGCTCTTCAACATCTGTTTGAAGCTCCCTGACATCTGTTTTCAGCTCTTCAACATCTGTTTGAAGCTCCCTGACATCTGTTTTCAGCTCTTCAACATCTGTTTGAAGCTCCCCGACATCTGTTTTCAGCTCTCTGACATCTGTTTTCAGCTCTTCAACATCTGTTTGAAGCTCCCTGACATCTGTTTTCAGCTCCCTGACATCTGTTTTCAGCTCTCCGACATCTGTTTTCAGCGGCTCTACAACTCTCTCAATGATTTCTGAAATCATTTCTAAATCTTTACGCTCTAACATTGGGGAATTCTCCTTTCTTATGATTTACTATTTTCAAAAATTTTATAAAAAAGCCGCAAATCCTTAATTTTACTGAAAAATCATAAGATTTGCGGCTTCTTCTCGTCCTGCGGAGAAAGGGACTTGAACCCTCACAGGATAACTCCCACTAGAACCTGAATCTAGCGCGTCTGCCATTCCGCCATCTCCGCTCGCAAGACATAGTATAGCACAAATTTACGGACTTGGCAAATACTTTTTTTATTCTTTTTCAACTTTTTTTGTAATCGTGATGCCATTGACCTCCAGATGGTCATCAATTGCAATAACAAGACACTGTCTCCCGTCAATTTCCCGTGTCTCTACAAGGTCCGAGCGCTCTGGTTTTACTTTAACTACTATATCTGGCGTCTCAATCTGAAAAGTTTTCGCACTGGCTATATTGGAAGCAAGCAGAGTAGCAGAGTCCCCCACTGCTTCTGTAAAGTCCTGGTCAAAATTCTCAAGCTTTTCCTCCGGCACCCCGCTTCGTTCAAGCAGACGCTTCACATCCGGCCTTGACAGCTCCAGGGGCTCCGGAGCTTCTTTTGATTCTTCCAGCATGTCGTTCAGATTATCATGTATATTACGGACCGTATCATAATCACAGGTGTCTCCCAGCGTATCACTGATAATTGTCTGAAATGTCGTCATCTGGTCTTTTGCCGTCAGAGGAATCCGGCTTCCCAAAACTGTTTCAATAAAATCCGGCTGAAGTTCCTCCGGTTTTTTGGAATAATACAAAATATGATGAAGATCGGATGCCCGGTCTGTAAATGCAGGAAACAAAAATCCTTTTACGGGCAGCTCCACGAACCAGTCGCGTATCCGGTCTTCTATATTATTGGTCACTGCATTGTATGTAAGCCCGGCCTTTGTCAGATTTACCGGGCAGATGCTGCACAGAATATGCTCATATACCGTATCGGATGCATCGAATAGCTCCGAGCCGTCGGAGGACCTGCCTGGTACATCATATACGGAATGAATAAGAATTATGTAATAATTCTCCGCATAATCATAGCTTTCGATCACTTTATCATAAAATTCTCCGACTAACAGATCATCCTCCAGCTTACTGTCACGAAGCCTGAGCAGAAATTCCTGCGGACCGCCTGAGAGCTCTGCATCAAGAGGAAAGTCCATCTCAATCAGATTCTTCCCAGGCGTACCGGACAGAGTATGGCGGAAAATGTCGAAATATTTGAACGCTTCCTCCTCGGGCATGGAAAGAAATGCCTTCTTAAGCTCAGCCTTTTTTTCTTTTTCATGATCTACATAACAGCCGCAGATACGGGTAATCGCACAATTTTCAGGGGTAAACTGCTTCCTGATCTCTAATACTTCTTTTTTGTTCATTATCATTACACTCCCTTATTCCAATCTGTATCCAATCTTAGCACATTCGGGTTGTATTGACAATACTATAAGTTTTAGGTTACTATTCACGGGGCTGTGCACCCCGCTGCACGGCCCCGCAGGTCTTCTGGCGGCTTTACACGGAAAAGAGCCGGGGAAATGCGTTGGGCTGCGTGCAGATATTGATGCATTAAAGTTCCATGACGGGGATGGTACCTCATCAGACATTCTAGGCAGCCCGCGTCCCCTTCACAGTAATGCCTAAGTTTGGTGTGTACCATTTCGGAACAATGGATCTGCCCTTCTGGCATACTCCGGATGATACATTTGACAAACTAAACAAGTCATCTGTTATCCGCGATGCCTCCTGCATGCTGAAACTTGCCTGCTATTATATTGAAACCGAACAGCTGCCTGCGGATTTCACTGGGTTCCTGAATTTTATGGACCGGGAGCTTCATGAGATTCAGAATGGTACAGAGAAGGAATTCGATCTGTCCCCCGTCTGGCCTTATCTGGACCAGGTAAAGGCATCTGCCGCTATTCTGGAGGAACTGATGACAGGAAGAAACAGCGATGATATTATTATAAAGGCCGGCGGTGAACTGACCCGCCTTGTCTATAGCTATAGCAGCCGCTACGGGCATGACGCCGCGCTTCCCCAGCCGCGCTACCCAAAACTAAGCATTGCAGTCGGCAAGACACGGGACAATACGACACCAGACTATTATCTTGCACTACAGACGACCTTCCTCCGCCATGTAAATCGTCTGACCGGACAATTGGTTTACGTTAATGAATTAATAACACAGCAGATTGCAAAGTGGAAAGAGCTATAAATGATTCCTGTACAAAATAAGGCAGACCAAAGCTTCCGGTCTGCCTTATCGTTACTCTTCTCCTGCCATATCTGATACGACTTACATCACGCCCGGATGTTCCCCAAAAAGGTCTGCACATCTGCCACCATCCTGCTCATCTTCCTGTAATTCGCATACTGAGCCTCCTGTCTTCCCCTGGACACAGTCTCTACACCATGACTGCGCATCTCTGCAGTCAGCCGTGCCCCAAGATCTAAAGGCTCTTCCTTATTCTTCGCCGCTTCCTCCTGCTCTATCAGCTTAAGAAAACGTTCAATCTCGTTAATCAGCCCGTCAATCCAGTTAGCCAGAGTCCAGAATTCCTTCTCACTATCCGTCATCTCCTGATCTGATGAATCAGCCTCCTCTGACTTTGTCTGTGCAAATTCCTTTGCCACATCCTGTGTAAGCTGTTCAAATGCCTTGTCCAGCTTCTGGAGCTCCTCTTCCTTGCTAAGCCTGCGGTAACGTACAGCGCTGCCATCAATCTCGAACTCCACACCGCTAAAATCCGCATCCGTCCCCTTTTCCATGATCCAGACCTCACGCGTCCCCTTCTCATATCCTTCTTCGATGGTCTTTTTCATGTCTGCATAGGCTCTTGCAAGGCTTTCTCCATGGCTGGACAGGTCGGATGCATCCTTCTTCTTAAGCTCCTCTTCATACCGGGTCATCAGCCCGTTATAAAGCCTGGTACTCACACCATCCGCGTTCTCTGTATCAAGGCGCTGCAATATATAAGTCCGGCAGAGACCGTCCATGAGAGACAGACTCCCTCCTGCCTCCGGCTGATTTGCCGGCTCATAATGTCTAAGACTTCCTCCTGTGCTGCTCAGGTCTGACAGACTGTCCCTAAGATATTCCATTCCTTCCCGTGAGATGGAAACCTCATCCTGAAAGGCTGCTCTCTGCTCTTCCAGGAACTTATCCGCAAACTGGACAATCCGTGTTCCATCCCCGATAATCTTAACCTGTGAATTATTCCATACATTCAGCTTATCCAAAAGGAATGTATAATCTCCATAAATCTTCATGATGTATCACCGCTTCCTGTTTATCAAATGACTCTTTATTATTATCGGACACATCACATAAAAAGTTAAGGAACTATCTGACCCTTCAAAAAAATATTATATTCTCTCTGTCTGTACTTTTCAACCGGGTTTAAAAAATGTATAATGAAACTATATAAACAGTGGTTACTGTTCACGGATGTAACTGAACAGTATGTTTTAGAGTTAAAACGATGGTATGGTACAAAAAACAGGAAGACGCCTGTCATCAATTATTTGAATATCCGGAAAACAAGCAGGCAGCAGAAGACTATCTGCTAACATTCAACTTTCGGAAGCAGCGTCACGCGGAATGGGTAGTATATCAAGGAAAGCGAATCTTCGATATAGCCGTATGATTGTGCAGGGACAGAGTATTTACCCTGTCCCTGATTCATCACTCCTCTTTTCTATTTTCAGCATTCATTGATGATGTCTGTAACCGCCATATTCCGGATTCGTTTTGCCGGTGCGTGCACCGCCGCTGCTGCGCAAATCACCACAAACACAATGATCACACAAAGCATTGCCACCGGCGGATGCCAGACCGTTCCGAAATACCGCGTAACCAGCCGGGCATACAAGAAGTAACTAAGCGGAAGCCCAATCATGCAGCCGATGGCAAGACCGGACAGAGCATAGGTAAATGCTTCTGCCCTTATCATCCGGGTCAGCTGCACGCCGTCCATGCCGACAGCCCGCATAGCGCCATATTGCTTTGCCCGGGCAGCTGCACTGACGGAAATGCTGTTGATAATATAGAACATGGTAACCATACCGATGATCCCCAAAAATCCATATACACCGATCTGTGTTGCCATATAAGTAGTATTGCTTTGCCGGATATCTTCCCTCACATCTGTAAAAATCACATCGCTCCCGGCAAATTTGCTGATCCGGCTTACTGTCTCATCATCTGCTTCCCCTCCAAGCTGCACGCCGATCATCGTATGATTTTTCTCCCCTGTCAGCCTCTCAAATGTCTCCTGGGAGCAGATCACAAGCCGTTCACTGGGAAACAGGCTTTTGGATACAGCGCAGGTGATCTCAATCTCCTTTCCTCCAATCTGGATTGTATCTCCGACTTTCAACGGGTTATCTTTATTATAGACAGTCATAGCCTTACCGCTGTCTCCATAAAGATCTGCCAGGTTCCCTTCAACTACATTTTCCTTTGTTTTTTCCAGCATGCAGTCATCATAGGATTCCAGATTGATCTGATGGATTCCCTTCCTTGAAGAAGTCACCTCAATATCATCCAGATATGATGTTCCATAAACACTCTCCACACCGGAGATTTCACTCATCTCATCTTTTAAATTCTGTTCCAGCAAAAGCGCATTGCTATAACCGCAGAACGTAAGATCCGGCTGCCAGGAGTCCATGGTAGGCATCAAACCCTTTGCAAAATCCAGGCCAATTGAAAAACATAAAGCCAGAACAATCGTAAGTGCAAAGGAACTTGTCATCAGAAGCCAGTTCTTTCTAGAGCCTGTGGCATGATGAATGCCCAGTGTCCTTTCGATTCTTCCCACCTTCCTCCTGAGTGCACGATTCCCGGACAACCTTGTTTCTGAATTGCCGGAGACTGCTGATATGGGAGACACCCCTGCGGCCCGCTTTGCAGGAGCCTGTGCCGCCAGCAAAACGGTTACAACGCCAACCAGCACGCCGCTTAACAGCCCGGCAGGGCTTAAGGTTAATACCTGCATATAAGCAAACTCGCCCCCAATGCTAAAACGCATGTATGCACAGATCCCCCAGCTTGCCAGCGTACCCAGAACCAGGCCGGCAGGTATTGCTGTTTTACACCAGTTCAATGCCTCCAGACGTACAAACCGGATGATCTGCCGGCGGCTTGCACCGATACAGCGCATCATACCGAAGAATCTTATCCGCTGGGCAACATTACTATTCATGCTGCCGGAGATCATCAATACCCCTGCCAGTAATACCATGGCAAACAATATGGCTGCCATTCCATAAATTGTTTGAATGGACTGATTGCCACTCTGCCCGGAAAGCCCCATAGCGGCAGTATTTTCGATGATGCTTTCATTGTCCAGACTGTATCTCTTTTGAATTTCCGAAGCAGCCTTTGACGCACCTGACGCTTTCCTGAACTTCACATAACAGGACGGATGTTCCTCCACCTTATTTGCAGCCATTATTGCATGGAAGGCATCCCTTGTCATATACACGGCAACCATATAGGTCTGCCCCTGATAATACTCTTTGTCATCTGATCCAAAACCAGACACGGTAAAGTCCCGGTCTCCGGCAGGCGTATGCACTGTCACATGATCCCCGGGCCGCACATCCAGGGCCAGCTCTGCATTGCTGCTCAGCATTACTTCGTTATCTTTGCCGAAAAGGGCTCCTTCTTCCAGACTGTTTACAAGCTGTGAGATATAAGTTTCATCCACACCGAAAAGCGCCGCTTTTTTTCCACCGATCTGATATGGCTGATCCGCGTCTGTATTAAAGGAATCGGACCAACCGACGGCCTCGACATCTGAGCGCCTGCTGATCTCTTCTTCAGCGTCCCTGGAAAGATTCTGAATCCGTATATGCCAACTGCCGTGTTTATCCAGCAATGCTTTGCTGTTGGACCTAAGAAGCAGTTCCGCCACGCTGAAAACGGCTGTGACGAGAAACACCGAAATAATAATACACAGAAGCGTCATACGGTTCTGCCGTCTGTGTACACGGGCAGAAACCGGAATCAGGCTAAGATAGCTTTTCATTCTTTGCACCTCCCAAAGTCCGTCAATTCTCCGTCCGAAACCTGCAGGATGCGGTCTGCCGTCTGGGCAATACTCCGGCTATGTGTAATCATAATAATGGTCTGCTCATATTTTTTTGAGGCTTCCTTTAACAAACCAATCACCTCCCGGCTGTTCTGTGTGTCCAGATTCCCCGTAGGCTCATCTGCCAGGATGAGGGCAGGCCGGGTAATCAGCGCCCGCCCGATTGCCACTCTCTGCTGCTGACCCCCTGACAGCTGGCCTGGCAGGTGATCCTTACGTTCCTCAAGATTTAATATAGCCAGAAGCTCTTCCATGTATTCCCTGTTGGGCTTCTGGTAATCAAGCAATACCGGAAAGACCATATTCTGCTCAACCGTCAGCTCTGGGATCAGATTAAAGCTCTGGAAGATAAACCCGATATTCCTGCGGCGGAAAACCGTAAGATTTCTCTCCTTCATTGCAAAGATATCCTTGCTGTCAATATACACCTTGCCAAAGGAAGGCGTATCCAGTGCACCGATCATATTAAGCAGGGTACTTTTGCCGGAACCCGATTCCCCCACAACTGCAACAAATTCTCCTTTTGGAACCGAAAAGCTTACCTTTTTAAGCGCATGGACGGCTGTATCTCCTTCTCCGTAGGTTTTGGATACTGACTTCACTTCCAACAAATTCATAAGTAAAACACCTCTTTCTTTTTTCGTTTTTTGATATAGGGAACATAGTTTCCTACTATCATAAAAAAATCGTACATGGAAAATCAGTCTCTTTTCCATGTACGAAAAGCATATCACGCCAACCCTACTGTAATATTACAATGATCCTACAATTTTGTAGGAATAATTTAGCGCTCTAGTATAATCCACACTAATTACCGATACGTTTCACGCAGGATAAATTTTCAGCCTGCAAGGCGGAGGAACGAGGCGTAGCGGTGGCTGCGCCGATTGACGGCAACACTGCAGATGGAAATTTAGACAAGTGAAACGTACGGTTAATTAGTGTGGGTTATACTAGTACTCTAGCCGGGTGGAACACCGGGAAATACAGATAAAATGCAGCTCCGGCTCCCAGTTCACTGTCTGCCGTTATACTGCCCCCATGCGCTTCAATAATAGACTTCGCAAGAGGCAGGCCAAGCCCGATTCCCTGTGTATCCTTAGAATACCTGCTTCGATAAAATCTTTTAAAAATATAATACAGATCCTGGGGATGAATCCCTCTCCCATTATCTTTTATGGCAATCTGAAGCGCTGATGCTGATACCTTCCAGGCAATCCGGACCGAGTCTCCTCTCTCTGTATGATCCAGGGCATTTTTTACAATATTACTCACTGCTTCCATCATCCAGTTACGGTCACAGGCAAAATCTATGGTTTCGTCTCCTGAGAGAATAATCTCTTTTCCTTCTTGTTCTGCACGGAACGAGAAACGTTTCTTGATACATTCCATCATCTCACACATATTTTCCGCTGCCTTTTTCATCACAATTGTGCCTGCATCAAATTTCGAGATATTTAGCAGATTCTGTACCAGCGTTTCAATCCTTTCCAGCTCCTGTTCCGAAAGATCTGCGAATTCTTTGACTGCAGGCGGATTCTCTGCTTCTCCCTGCAAAATACCGTTATAGATGTTCAGTGCTGCCAGAGGCGTCTTTAGCTGATGGGAAATATCTGATATTGTATTTCTTAAAAATTCCTTCTTCTCCCCCTCATTTTCAATATGGGCATTCAAAATGGATACCAGGGTATTCACCTCATGAAACAGTCTGTACAATTCGCCCTCATCCTGGCATTCGATCCGCGCCTCCTCGTTTCCTGAAATATACTCTCTGACCTTCCTGGCTGCATTTTCCATAATCTCATTCTGCTCTTTGAAGTAACTATAACAGGCTGATATCATAAAAATCCCCATGCCTACAGCGCCAATCCAGACATAAAATGCGGCCTTTCCCTGCAAAAGCCACATAACGGCCGCAGAAAATAATGAGAAGACCAGGATGGACAGCAGGATTTTATAAAACAAAACTTTGATTTTTCGATTTACCAATATCTTCATCCTGCACCTCAGCGAACAGACCTGCTTCCTTCTGTCGTATTCCATTTATAACCCATACGCCGGACGGTTACAATTCTTTCAGGCTTTCCCGGGTCATCCTCAATCTTAGTGCGCAGTCTCCGTATATAGACCGTCAGGGTATTATGATCCACATAGTTTTCATTGCAGTCCCACAGTCTGCCTAAAATCTGCTCCGGTGAAAGTATTATATTGGGATTCTCCATAAAAAAGCACAGCAGCTTATATTCACTTGCCGTCAGGTCAACTGACTCTCCCCTTTTACAGACCTCTCCTTTAACCAGATCTACCCTGATTTCATTTGAATTCAGCTCCAAAGTCTCCTGGCTGAAATTACTGCTTCTGCGAAGGAGAGCATTGATCCTTGACAGGAATACTGCCAGCTTAAACGGCTTTGTAATATAATCATCTCCCCCAATATCCAGTCCCATAATCATATCTGTCTCTTCGTCCGCAGCAGTTAAAAACATGATCGGAACCTTAGAGATCCGGCGAAGCTTCTTGCACAAGTCAAATCCAGAGCCATCAGGAAGAGAAACATCCAGAATAACCAGATCATATCTTTCACCCGCCCAAAGCTTATCTGCTTCAAGGCTTGTGCGGGCAATGTCTATCCCATACCCTTCCTTTTTAACTGCAAAAGAAAGTCCGCCTATTAAGCTCAGATCATCCTCTACCAGTAAGATCTGTTTCATCGTATTATACACCTTCTCCTGAATGAATTCTGTATGCAGTATTACCATCTACTGCAGCTATTTCGGGCAGCATACAATCCTGACATCGTATTTTTTCAGCATCTCCCCTTCTGTGAGCACGCTCCCTGTCAGCAGATTCTTCTTCCCTCCAAATACCTTTGGAAGCGGAAGCTCTTCGTCCTTAAAGTTAATGACAAAATAAAGGTCTTCCTTGTCTGTCACTCTTTTTGTCACTTCAAGCCTGGTCTCCTCTTCAATAACCGGTGTAATTTTGGCCCTGTCACACATAAGCTCTAATACCCTCCCAAGAGCTTCCTCTGACAAAACCGTTCCCACATAACAGGTGCAGCCCTTTCCGAAGTTGTTTTCCGTAACTGCAGGTGTTCCTGCATAGAAATCGCTTCCATACTGTGCAATGTCTTTTGCGCCCTCCAGGTGAATAATATCACACAGCATATTGCACTGTCCCCTTAATCCGTCCTTAAATACAATTTCATTGCTCTGTTCCGGAGCCAGTGCATCAATCTCCTCTGCCCATATACCTGCAAGCTTCCTGAGCGGTCCCGGGTATCCTCCAAGATGCACATTATCGGACTGATCCACAATACCGCTCATGACGCCTGTCACGAGGGTGCCGCCTGCCGCAACATATTCCTCAAGTGCCTCTGCCACACCTTCTTTTACCATATACAGCACAGGCGCCGCCACCAGATCATATTTCCCAAGGTCTGCATCCACAGGTATCATATCCACTGCAATATTCTTATTATAAAAATATTCGTAAAACCGGAAAATCTGATCCACGTACATCAGATCTTTATTGGGACCGCTTGTATACTCCAGTGCCCAGTAGTTGTCCCAGTCGAACATAATCCCGACCCTGGCCTTATTTCTGGATCCGGAGATTGTTCCTCCTGCTTTCCTTAATTCCTCTCCAAGCTGTGAAATCTCCCTGAATACTCTCGTATTCTCAGAGCCTGCATGCTCAATCACCGCCCCGTGGAATTTCTCACATCCTCCCACGGATCTCCGAAGCTGGAAAAACTGAATCGTATCCGCACCATGGGCAATCGTCTGATAGCTCTGTGCACGCATCTGCCCCGGTCTTTTCAGGGAATTATAAGGCTGCCAGTTCTGCTGGCTCGGCGTCTGCTCCATCAGCATAAAAGGCGCATCCTTAAGTCCCCGCATTAAGTCATGACTCATGGCCGTTCTGCTCCACGGAGTATCATAACTCGGATAGTTGTCCCAGGAGACAATATCCATCTCCTTCGCCCATTTAAAATAATCCAGCCCCTTAAAGGTTCCCATCAGGTTCGTGGTGACCGGAGTATCCTTGTCATACTGCCGGATCGCATCCCGCTCCGCCTTGAAGTTATTTAGGATACTGTCTGAATTGAACCTCATATAATCAATCGAAATTCCTGCGAATGCCGTCTTATCGCCCTCCAGACCCTCGCTGAGTGCATTGGGCAGTACAATCTCGTCCCAGTCATAGATGGTATGTCCCCAAAATGCAAGATTCCATGCCTGATTCAGTGCCTCTATTGTCTTATATTTCTTCCTTAGCCAGACGCGGAATGCCTTCTCACAGTTCTCACAATAGCACTCTCCGCCGTATTCATTATTCACATGCCAGCACACCACATTCTCATTACTCCCATAGCGCTCTGCAAGCCTTGCTGCAAGTTCCCTGCTGAAGTGCCGGTAAACCGGACTATTCGGGCAGGCATTGTGCCGCTGCCCGAATTTATGGCGGCGTCCTTCATAATCAGTCCTTGCCACCTCTGGATAGCGCTTTACCATCCATGCCGGAAGAGCAGCTGTGGAGGTCGCCAGCACAATCTGCTTTCCTTCCCTTGTCAGCATATCCACAATATCGTCCAACTCGCTGAAATCATACATCTCCTCTGACGGCTGAATCTTCGCCCAGGAAAAAACATTAATCGTAGCACTGTTGATCCCCGCCTTGTTAAACAGCTCCATATCCTTCTGCCATATTTCCCTGGGCCATTGCTCTGGATTATAGTCTCCTCCATATAACATCTCTTTAAATTTTACACTCATAATAACTCTGTCCCCTTCCATGATCATTGCTCTGAATGCCGTGCAGAGGTGCACGGCTCCGTAAATGGTAACCATTTCCGTTCATTATAATACACTTTTGCCAATAATTGTATAAAATAATAAAATAAATATGATTATTGGGTCAAATCCTCACTAATCATACGGTCAAATGATTGAAACAACAGTTGACATTATTCCTATCATAGAAGCCCAGTCCTTTTGCGAAAACAACCAAAGTACACTGTCTTTAGCATTTGCAAATTCTTAGATTTTAGCATGTGTACGCTCTGAACCCTTGATTTCACTGGGGTTGCGGGGCTTTGGTAAGATTCTGTACACAACTTTTACACAGGTTTCGGTTCTTTTTTCATATCGCTTCACTGTAAAGGGCTTCTAGCCGCCGCATGTTTTCAAACGATACATCTTGATTAACGTGGGAATATAAATCAAGCGTGATTTCTATTGATGAATGCCCTAGCCATGACTGCACTATCTTCGGTGCTATTCCTGCTTCAAGACATCTCGTTGCAAAACTGTGGCGGCAGGCATGGAGATTTATATGCTCCATAATTACGGGTGCTCGGTGTTCCTTGACTGCCCTTTCCTTTTCTTCTTCGTTCATGGCGAAAATGATTTTATCCAGGGATTCAGCAATGCAGGAACGCCATTGGGGTTGTCCTTTCTTGCCAGAGAATACAAGCCCCTCAAATTCTGTCGGTGGATTCCACTTTCCCGACAGTTTGTAGTGGGCTTGGTTTACTTTCTGCCGCTTTAGAGCCTTTACAACGGATTCCTGTAGCGGTATTGTCCTTGTGCCGCTTGCTGTCTTTGGTTCTTGGAATGTGAAGTATTTTTTATCCCTAATTCGGACTAGCGTCCTGTTTACAGTCAAAGTCTTTTCTTTGCTTTCGAGGTCTAAATCTTCCCATTTCAGCCCCAGTAATTCGCCGATACGGACACCTGTACCTAATAATGTTGTAATTGCAGGCTCTATATTTCTATATTCTTCCTGCCGTATGAATGATAACAGGTGCGACTGTTCCGAAGCTGTAAGTACACGTCTTTCAGTATTGTCAATAGTCGGACGTATGGTCTGTGAACATGGATTCTTTGGTATAAGGTCATTGTTTACTGCCATTTTAAAAACATTGCTGAGTGTGTTATGCAGGGTCTTGAGATATTTCGGTGAAAGTCCATCTTCGGTGATACTGTTATACAGACGCTGGATTTCTACAGTCTTTATCTTGGAGATATACCGTCCGCCGAGCGGCTCACGCACAAAACGGTCATAGAGTGCTCTGTAGGTTGCTATGGTTGTGTCCTTGACCTTACCGATTTTATAGGTTGAAATCCATTCATCGAACCAGTCATCAAGCTTGATGCGGTCTGCCTTTCCACCTATGCCGTGCTCGGTTTCATATTTTTTGTCTGCTAACTTTTTCTTTACTTCTTTTAGTGACTTTGCATATACCGTGTAACCCTGCCCCTCATACTGGAATCTTCCCATGTAGAGTTCTTTCTTGGGTAGCCACGTGATTCCTTTTGGCAATTCTTTCCCGTTTTTGTCCAGTGCCATAATTCTGTGTTCCTTTCTTGGTAAAAAATGTTATGGCAAAAAAGGAATACTGTGCTATAATCGGATATAGCAGGTATTCCTTAATGCCTGTTCTGAATTGGGCTATGGATACGCTTTGGTCGGTGGTTTCCATAGCCTTTATTTACGGGTTACAATCTGTAATCAATTTTCTATATCACATCCTTCCATAATCTTTTTTATTCAGAAATATTATCAATATACTCTTGGATACGGCGGACGTTCCAAAATAGCTTGCGGTCATGACGTACACATGCATTTGCCCTATGGCCTATTGCAAGGGCAGTATGTTTGCCGCAATCCAACAGTTCCATAAGGTTAGCGGTATCAACTAATATTTTTTCGTTTAAACTTACCGAAGAAGTTTTCTTCCTTTTTCCAGTAATAAATACAGTTTTAAACTTAAAACTCTCAAATAAATCATTTAGGGAAGTATCTTGTATTCTGTTTGAGGATTCAGACATCTAAACCGCTCCTTCCTATTATGTCAAGCCCTAAATGTAAGTTTTTTGCGGCCTTGACGTGTTTTTATACCTCTTAAACAGGAGCCAATGGTGATGGATATCATCGTATCTGGTACTGAATAGTTGATAGATGGGTATGGGGGAATAGAGCGTCCCTTGTTTCTGCTCTATAAAGGCCATTTTCCCTCTGTTCAACTATGACGGTGAACCTTCCGTGTCTATGGGGATCGTGTCCCAACTTCCTTCGTCCCACCTATCCATACACCGAGTGCCAGCCATGCTTTCAAACGGGGTCTTGCCCCACGGAGAACACCACTGCTGGCTACGGCTCTTGTTTTACTATTGAATTACTTCTGACCTGACCTCCCTCTGGCTGCACCGTTGATTCAGTGGACGCTATGCCGCCATCGTTCCGTCTGGCTGTTGGTACGGATGCCGTATCTGCTACGCCATCATTCTCGGGTTCCCTTCTCCAGGACCCTGCCCAGCCGCTGTTTCACCAACAGCCGTTCGGCAGGGCGCTGGAGGATATGGTTCTTTTCCGGACTTTCTTCCTTATGCTGCCTGTGCCGCTGCCCGTTCAGGCCGTTTGATATCCCTGAGCATCTTCATTGGGTCATATCTACAACCCGTCCTTAGTAGCGTAAAAATAATTCTGAGGAGCTTACAGGCAATCACGATCAGCGACTGCATCTTCTTGAGCGGATTATCCTTCCTTGTCGTATAATGCGCATGCAGCTCCTTGAATTCCTCCCCATGGGATACCGCTGATTTTGGTCTCCCCCTTATGCTTGCCGGAACTACACGCTACCAGCCCAAGCCCGCTCAGTTTCTGGATCTCACTGGCATCATCGAAACGGGTGATATCCCCCATCTCAGCCAGGATCCCGGCCAGAATGTTTTCGCCGATGCCCCTGATCTCCAGGATATTCTCCGCATAAGGGATTTCACGGCACTTCTGGTGAAGCTCAGCTTCTATCTCTTCCAACGCCTCTGACAGGGACTTGATCTGCTCTGCAAAGATTTTGACCGCTTTCCTTCCTCCGGCTCTCCCATGCTCCAGGCCGATGCTTTCCTTTGCGTACTGGACAATCTGGTCTGCCTTGCTGTAGCCGCGCCCACGCAGCTTTGCTCTATGCCAGATATCCTTCAGGCCGTCCACCCCTAATCTTACGATATCCTCCGGGAAGGGGGCTGCTTTTAAGGCCTCCAGGGTGAATGCCCCGTCCAGCTTCCCAAATGCGTCCCTGTATTCCGGAAAGTAGATCTTCATCTCCCTGTGCAGGCGGTTGATGTTCCTGATCCGGTCTTCTGTCAGCTGGTCCCGCAGCATGGATAATCTCCGCAGGTCCGCGTACAGCCCTTCTGGCAGATAGGGCATGCCATAATTCCCATCCTTCACAAGATTTGCGATCAGTTTCGGATCTTTCCGGTCATCTTTACGCTGGCTGTTGTCCTCAAGCTCCTTCGTCTGCTTCACTGCGTAAGGATTCACCTGCACAACACTGATATCATTGCTAACCATCCATGCCGCAAGGCAGAACCAGTAGTGCACTGTCGGCTCAAGGCCGAGCACGATCTGTTGCTTGTCATTTGCGGCAGCCAGTTCCAAAGCCCAGGCCTTTGCACTCTGAAAGCCTTCTGAGCTGTTGCTGAACGGAAATGCGTCCTGGCTCAGTTCCCGTCCCCTGGAATCAATGGCCCTCACATAGTGCATTTCACTTCCGATATCGCATCCGATGATAAGCATATCATCGCTAATAAACGTGAGTTTATCGTTCTTTGTGAATTTGCCATTTGTTTCCAGTTCCCGCCAGGTCGCAGCCTTCATGCCTTCCTGAAGCATGGCAGTCCTCCTGGCCAGTTCTTCCTTTGATAAAATATTTGCTGTTGAATTGTTAATAACTGCTTGCTTTTTTGCTTTCAATATTTAATTTAAAATATTTGGACAGCGTTTCTTCATCTATTGGCAAACTCATTTTTTTACACCATGCAATCATTAATGCCTCATAAATATCGCTATATTCTCCACCAAATGTATACCATGACATCTCAACATTGCTATCCGCTGCAACAGGAACATCTGTCGGTATAGTATTTTCGGCTAACGAATAACACAGTGCCCATCTGCATAAAACATTCCAATTTTTGATTCCTGTTTTACCCTTTAACCTGCTAAGACGAATTAGGTTGGGGAAACCCTGTTTGACAGATGGCGTGTTTTCGAGGTTTTCTGTCATCATATCTTTTGAAAATATCGATTTTCTCTGTGTTTTCAGAATTTTTGTAGCCATTTTGTAGCCAAGAACGTTTGTACACTCCGATTAAAACTTCGCTCAAACTGCGCTCATTTTTTTGAGCGAAGTTTTCACTTTCAAATCCTTATTATAATAATCCTTTTTTTGAGGCAGTAAGTATCTTTCTTTTGGGGTAGTTTCCCCGATTACTATTCTAAAACTCTCCAAAGTCATTTTACTCTATTACTACTCTTTGAGACCGCTATATAAGAACGTTTTCCCTTTCATCGTAATTGTTGCGACAGTGTAGCAACTTTTTGAGTATGTTTCAAAAATTGTGTCTACAATAATAATTTCTACAAATCCGTCCCTTCATCTATCCATTCTTTCAATTTTTTCTGAAGTTCCTTCTTATCCGGCAAATACAACCGATACTCTGATGCATAAATATTGGCATCTTCCGGCAAAGTAATTTCTACCAGGGCATCATCCTTTTCCTTACACAACAGAATACCTACTGTCGGGTTTTCTTCCGGCAATTTCTCATATCTGTCGTAGTAATGCACGTACATCAGCATCTGTCCCAAGTCCTGATGAGTCAGCTTATCAATCTTCAAATCTATCAACACATAACACCGTAAAAGCCTGTTATAGAACACAAGATCCACATAATAGTTATCTTCTTTAAATGTAAATCGCTTTTGCCTTGCTTCAAATAAGTAGCCTTTCCCCAATTCCAACAAAAATTTTTGCAGTTTATTGATAATTGCAGTCTCCAAATCAGATTCCACATATTTTGCTTTTTCATCTAACCCAAGAAATTCAAGCACCGTAGGCTGTTTCACGATGTCCTGCGGTTTTGTAATGACATTGCCCTCTTTTGCCAGTCTCATTACTTCATCCTTGTCCCGGCTCAAAGCCAATCTTTCATATAGGCTTGAATTATACTGCCTCTGCAATGTACGTATCCCCCAACCGGATTTTGCTGATTCTATCTCATAAAATTTTCGTTCATCCACATTTTCAATTCGCATTAGTTGCAGATAATGCGACCATGAAACAATAAAAGGTTGTTCCTCATTCAATTCCTCAATCACTGTTTGGGATTTTTTAACTGCAAATTCCTCAAACAGTGTCTGGGAAATTCGATCTGCATATGTGAGATAAAATTTTCTGGCATATTCCAAGTTCGTTTCAGAAAATCCCCTACCAAATTCTTTTGTAAGACTTTCTGATAATTTTTTCAAAACCTGCTTTCCATATTTCGCCCGTTCTTCTCCTTCTTGCTGTTCCTCAACAATCCATTTTCCCAACGAGTAATAAGTCATTAATTGCACCAAATTTACCTGTTTTGCGGTAATCTGCCTTGCATATTGGATTAATTCAATGGACTCCTCAATCAACATATCTAAAGACTGATTCATTTCAATTATTTCATTTTTGCCATCCATCTATTCTCCTCCAACTCTTCTTACTATATTCAGCTCAGTACATTACACAGTTTTTCATTGCATTTTCAAACATTCCTGAAAAGCTTAATTACTATTTGAAATTTGTCCTTTTTCAGTATTTTCAGCAATATATGTACCAAAAGTATTTATAACACCCTCTCTATGCCTGTTCCAATCTAAAAGAACAACTTCCTTTATCCTATCCACCGGATAAACTATGGTAAGTCCGCTATTTTCGGTCTGTACCATTTTAGTCTCCTGAGTTTGCTGACTAATTAGGACATCTCTATAGGGAATATATGCACTTAACACCCCTAGCAATTTTGCCGGCATATAATTTACTCCTATTGTCGTAAATATATTTTCAGGTTTACTTATTATAGGTCCACCAGAATTACCAGGAAATGCCTGCGCATCAACTAAAAAGTATTTTGCTTTTTCTGGTTGCACAAATGCATCTGTTAATCTGGATATGCATCCCATTCTGCATATAGGTGTCTTGAAGTCACTCACTAAATTCATCGGAAAACCAAGTGCATATACCAACCAGCCCTCATCTATTCCCTGCATTTTCATTGTATATACATCTAACGATTCTGTCTCAATGTTTATTGCACCCCAAATAGAGCTATCATTAATTAAACACTGTGGATTCAATTGTATTGCAATAATATCAACTTCGGCATCCGGATGTTCTGTATATGTTTTTCTTCCCAAGCCATCTATTAATTGAATTTCATAGTCTTTAACAAAAGTTCCTGATATACTATTAAATCTAACGTAAACCGTATTCTTGCCATTTAAAACATGCTTATTGGTAATCAAATAAATCGTTGATGTTTGTATATTATTAGGCTCTTTCATACTTACTAAAAAACCTGTTCCAATCCACAATTTTTCTATATATCCATTACATTGTTGTTCTACACCTATTGCTACAACAGCATTAACAAAATTATTAGGTATTATCGACATATTTATCTCTCCCTGCCAATATTCTTCATAAAATTTCTATTTTCAATAGAATTGCAAAATTACATTTGTCATCAATATAATTGACCTACTCATAATTTTATATTCTTTTCTCAAAAGCGTAATATTGAAAAATATTTTAAACATATCACACTTATAACACTTTTAATCCAATCACACTCCACATATATCAAAGCATTACTCTTTCGCATACATATTAAAAAAGCATCACTCTAACCTGTATCTGTTGCCCAGGATTCTGTGTCGATATCATGCAACATTTAAATTCATTCTTATCCAATATTTGCACTTGGCACATCTCTGGCAGGGCTCTTAATGCTTCTTTCGCAGTTTGAAGTATTGCCAAAAAATCTTTTTTCCGAACAAAATAAATCAGCGCTGTTTTGCAATCTCTCCATGTCAAATAACTATCCAATTGTTTCAATGCATCCGCAATAGCTTTCTGCCCTGTCCACATCTTACACTCTGCTACAAAAGCTGCCCTGTTTTTTTCTTCAATACAAATATCTGTTTTCCCATTATTACGAAACGCTTCTCCTACTGCACCACCCAAATACGTTCCATTTAAAGCTGCAAGAAGTGTATTCCGCAAATCCTCCTCTTTCATAGCCGCATAAGACTTTGGTGTTCTCTCATAAGTGCTGCCCATATGCTTAATTGTGGCTAATATATCCGCATAATTAGCATCACTGATACTATAAATATCTTCCTTTTTATACTCATGTGCAATAGGAACAATTTTCCTCTGTAATGGTACATGTGTTTCTGCATAAGCGGATTTTTTAACCGGAACTTCAAACATATTGGCTACCGAAAAGAATGATTCTACTTTTCTCTTTTTTTCTTCAAGAAGCTGTAAAGCCTGTTTTTTCAATGACATAGCGCAGCTTATAGCTGCAATCAAACGTTTTAAGTCTATTCCAAACAAAAGGATCATCCTATTGCTGATGCATGTGCTATAATGCACTTACGGTATCTGTGTACCAATCATTCATCGGGAACT
>CAJTIU010000015.1 GCA_910576335.1 Lachnospiraceae bacterium | reverse complement strand
TGGAAGAATTCACCACCAGCTTTATTCAGCGTCTTCCCCAATATATGCAGGAGGCTCTGGAGCGGACAGAAACAGCGGCATGAAACTATTTTATAGGTTAAAGTATTGATTTTTCAATGTGCGAATCCCATTTTTGATGTGGGAAGTTTGAGTTATAAATAAATGTCCCGCATTCAAAATGCAGGTAAAGGCTCCGGTAATCCAGATTAATGGTTCCCACTGTCGCCGTGTCATCGTCCGATACAAACACCTTTGCATGGACGAACCCCGGCGTATACTCATAGATCTGTACACCGCTCTCAATCAGTTCCTTATAATACGTCTTAGCCACGGCAAACGCGTACCATTTATCAGGAATATGGGGCATGATGATCACCACCTCTATCCCGCACTTTGCCACCCTGGTAAGGGTTGTGATCATCTCATTATCAAGAATCAGGTAGGGGGTCATAATATGTACATATTTTTTTGCGTGGTTCAGAATGTGAAAATACACCTCTTCCCCAACATTCTCATTGTCAAAAGGGCTGTCCGCGTAGGGGATGATATAACCGAGTTCTCTTCTTAACCCCTTTGCCTTTGGGGTAAGATACCTCCGGTAGTTCTCTTCCTGCCGCCCCTCTACATTCCACATTTCAAGAAACATCATGGTCAGCCCCTGGACAGCATCTCCTTTGAGCATTACCGCTGTGTCTTTCCAGTGTCCGAAGCGCACTTTCCTGTTAATGTACTCGTCTCCGATATTCACGCCTCCCGTAAAGCCAACTCTTCCGTCCACGACACAGATCTTGCGGTGATCCCGGTTATTCTGCACGGTGGATAAAAAGGGCTTCATAGGATTCGACATCTTACACTGAATCCCAAACCTTTTCAGATATTTCGGATAATTGTAAGGCAGCATGGATATAGCGCACATTCCGTCATACATAAACCGCACCTCCACCCCGTCTCCTGCTTTCCGTATCAGAATATCAAGAATTGTATCCCACATATACCCCTCTTCTACAATGAAATATTCCATGAAAATGAATTTTCTTGCATTGCGAAGCTCTGATACCATCTGTCTGAACTTATCCTCCCCAAGGGGGAAATACTTTACTTCCGTATTCCGGTAGACAGGAAATCCTACACGTTTTGAAAGGTAATATGCCAGATTCGCGTTAGCAGATTTACTCGCCCATAGTGCATCGACGATCGCTTCATCCTGACGCAGATAAGGCGCTGTCTCCAGCTTGAGCTTAGACAGCCTGTCCTTAATATGATTGTTTTCCATCTGAGTCTTAACAAAGATATAGAAAAAAGCGCCCATAAGCGGCAGCATAACTACAAAAAGCATCCAGGTCATCTTGAATGCAGGGTTATCCTCCGAATTAATGATATAGATGACTACTACGATCTCCAGGATCAGCATGACGCCATACATATATCTGCTGTATTCCCCCAGATAAAACGGAATACGCAGAAACCAGATCAGCTGCACCAGAATCAGCAGTAATATAATACCAGTACGGCTGAAGATAATACGGAACAGTCCTTTCTTCGCTGTTGCCGGCACTTCGTTTTTATGCATATGAATCTCTCCCTTGCTGTCAGTCAGGAACTGCCATTCCTGAATACCTCTGCGGCCTGCAGACAACCCTTTACAGATTGTCTGTGTCTAAAAGCTTCTGTGGTACAGTGTACCACACATTTTATCTAATCTCAACATTTTCGCCCCCAGACCGTGTTTTTACATATTTTTCAGAATTTGTTTAAAAATATTTCATCAGTTCCCCTTTCCATTTTGCAAAAAAAGTATTACAATACACATATTAGGAAAATATAGCCAGATGAAAGGAGAAACTATTATGGCAAAGTGGTTTAAAAGAGTGTTAGGAGCAGCCGCAGTTGGTACTGCAGCAGCAGGTGCTCTTTATTATTGGAAAAAGACAAAGGTTGACACAGACGAATTCGAAGATGATTTCGAAGATGACGACTTTGATCTTGATGACGATTTAAAACCGGCGGCTGACCGTGAATATGTGTCACTCAATTCTGCCTCTAAGGGTGAAGCAGAAGAGGCTTCTTTGTCTGACGATACCGCAGACACTAGTGGAGATGATGCGGCGGCTGATGCCGAAGACAGCAAGGCGGCTGAAAGTGAAGAAGGCAACGCGGCCAGAACCGCGGCTTCTGAAGACGCAGAATAAATATTCATGTAACGATTCAGCAGGTATGCCCAAGGCTGCCTGCTGAAATTAGTTTAGGATTATTTCAATCCCACCGGACACCAGCATTCTGTCAAAGTATTCACTGCTTCCCTGATCTGCCTCTCTGACAGATTTGCATATCCCAGAAGAATCGTTGCCTCCTCCCGTTCCCTGGCTCTGCGGATCTGGTAGGCAGACATGCCATATACCCGGATATCTTTTTCTTTTGCACTTCCGACTAGCTCCTCCTCAGTCTTCCCATTTTTAAAAGTCAGAAGAAGATGTACGCCCGCATTCTCTCCCGATATGGCACATACCTTCAAAAGCGGTTTTAAAGCTTCAATCAGCACGTCATGGCGGCCCTTATACATAGCACGGGTTTTATTCAGATGGCGTTCATAATATCCTTCCTCAATAAACCGCTGGACAATCAGCTGATCCACTTTAGATACGGTTGACTGGACAAAGGAATGCTTCTCCTTGTATTTCCACATCAGATTCTCAGGAAGCACCATATAGCTAAGACGGATGGCCGGCGCGATGGATTTCGAAAATGTACCCAGATAAATAACCTTATCATTCCTGTCATATCCCTTTAGGGCAGGAATCGGTTTCCCCTTATATCGGAATTCACTGTCATAGTCATCCTCAATAATATAGCGCTCCGGTGCCTCCTGCGCCCATTTTAAGAGCTCCAGTCTGCGCTTCATGGGCATGATAATTCCCGTAGGATACTGGTGGGACGGGGTCACATATGCAATATCCGCCCCTTCCTTACGAAGCTCGGATACCTTCATTCCATTCCGGTCCAGCCCTATGGGAACGGTATCGTAGGAAAGTCCTTTCATCACTCTGTATGCCTGCTTGTACGTTGGATCCTCAAAACCAATCCGGAATCCGGTTCCAAGAATCATGGAAAGGAGCATCAGAATATAATCGCTCCCCGCTCCGATAATCACCTGCTCCGGCGAGCAGTCCACCCCTCTCGCCTGATAGAGATAGCTGCAGATTGCACTCCGGAACCCATATTCTCCCTGGGAATCCCCTGACCGGAACAGCTCCGTCCGGTCGTCCATCAAGATCTCCTTCGACAACTTCCTCCACACAGAATAAGGGAAACTCTTAAGATCCACCCCATTTGGCGTAAAATCATAACGGAAGGCCTTCTGTTTCTCCTCCACAGCAGGCATCTCTGCCTTCTTCTGGCTGATATGATAAAGCTCCTCAATCTCCGCCACAAAAAAACCACGGTAAGGCTCTGCCTCCACATATCCCTCAGACAGAAGCTGCTCATATGCAAGCTCCACTGTACTCCTGCTTACCTCCAGATGCCTGGACAGCGCCCGGGTAGAAGGCAGCCTCTCACCACAGGGAATCCTTCCGCTCCGGATCTCCGAGCGGATATAACGGTAGATCTGCTCATAAAGAGGAGTCCCCGAATCCGTCTTCAAATTCATCGTAAGCTCGTTCATTATCCTTGCCTCCTGAGCAAATTGATCAAATAGCCAATTGGGGACGGGGTATTTTTAAAAATACCCCGTCCCCAATTCGGCTATTTCGGCAGCTTAAAGGAGCTCTTCAGGGATACAATCCGGTTAAACACCAGATTTTCCGGTATCGAGTCTTTGGAGTCAATACAAAAATACCCGTTTCTTACAAACTGGAAGCTGTCGTGTCCTTTTGCTTCTTTGAAGCTGTCTTCTACATAGCAGTTTTTGAGTACCTTAAGTGAGTCGGGATTAAGGTTGAGGGAACCGTCTTCCTTATTATATACACCTTTTTCCTCATCAATCAGATTCTCATAGAGCCGGATCTCTGCCTGCTTTGCAGCAGGGGCGTAAACCCAGTGGATGGTTCCTTTTACCTTGCGTCCCGTGAATCCTGTGCCGCACTTTGTCTCCGGGTCATAGGTGCAGTGTACAACTGTGACGTTTCCGTCTGCATCCGTCTCATAGCTTACGCATTTTACAAAATAGGCATGCATGAGCCGGACCTCATTGCCCGGGAAGAGGCGGAAATACTTCTTCGGCGGTTCAATCATGAAGTCCTCCCGCTCAATATAGAGTTCCCGCCCAAAAGGCACCTTTCTTTTGCCAAGTTCCGGATTCTCCATATTGTTGTCTACATCCAGATACTCGCATTCTCCTTCCGGATAGTTGTCGATCACCAGCCTGACCGGGTCAAGCACTGCCATCATCCGGGACTTTTTAAGCTTTAAGTCCTCCCGGATGCAGTACTCCAGCATGGCATAATCTACCGAGCTCTGACTCTTGGATACCCCGCACATATCAATAAACATCTTAAGAGCTTCTGGCGTAAAGCCTCTTCTTCTTAAGGCTGCAATGGACACCAGCCTCGGATCGTCCCAGCCGTCTACAATGCCGTCCTCAACAAGCTTCTTAATATACCTCTTTCCTGTCACCACATTGGTGAGATACAGCTTGGCAAATTCAATCTGCCGCGGCGCCGGGTCAAATTCACACTCCTTTACTACCCAGTCGTAAAGAGGCCTGTGGTCTTCGAATTCAAGGGTACAGATGGAATGGGTAATCCTCTCCACTGCATCCTCGATTGGGTGTGCGAAATCATACATGGGGTAAATGCACCACTGATCTCCCGTATTATGATGTGTCATATGTGCGACACGGTAAATGACCGGATCGCGCATGTTAATATTGGGAGATGCCATATCAATCTTTGCCCTTAATACTTTCTCCCCGTCCTTGTATTCTCCATTCTTCATTCCTTCAAATAAAGCAAGGTTCTCCTCCACGGAACGATTCCTGTAGGGACTGTCCTTTCCCGGCTCCTTTAAGGTTCCCCGGTACTCCTTGATCTCATCTGCTGTCAGATCGCAGACAAATGCTTTTCCCTTCTTAATCAGCTTCACCGCGCATTCATACATGGCTTCAAAATAATCAGATGCAAAGTACAGATGATCCTTATAATCTGCCCCAAGCCATGCCACATCTTCTTTGATGGACTCTACGAATTCCATATCCTCCTTTGTCGGGTTCGTATCGTCAAACCGCAGGTGAAAGGTTCCGTTATACTTTTTTGCAAGACCTGAATTCAGAAGAATAGACTTGGCGTGTCCGATATGAAGATACCCGTTTGGCTCCGGCGGAAATCTCGTACACACCTCACTATAGACTCCTTCTGCAAGATCCTTATCAATCTCCTGCTCAATAAAATTTCTAGAAACTGCTTCTTCTCCCATATATTCCTCCTGATAAATATTTAGAATCACTTTCTTACGGTCTGTACAGTAAATACCTCCGCTTCGCTGGGACAGACCCTGAACAGACCTGCTGACTAGTATAACCCCTGCGTGAAACGTATCGGTAATTAGTGTGGATTATACTAAGTTACAATATTCAAAGCTTTATACATCATAGCATAAATCATATTCCGAGACAAGACAGATATGATCTTGAATCACGTTAACGGCATCTGAACCAATAAAGTGGTAGCTTCAGGCATCCAGCCCCTCGCTGAAAGCGACTTTTTGTAGTCTTTCCTTAACCCGCATCAATCCCTGTACGATTATCGCCGCATGGTCTGATGCGGTTTCTCCCTGGCGGACTACAGTGAATTTTTCTTCCCGGACCAGTGGACTGCCTATCCATGCATATTTCACACATGCACTGGTTTCAAAACCTTGTTCTTCATCTCTGAGAGTAAGAGAATACAGCCTTATTTCGCCCTCTGCCCCGCCTTCCGTCTTTACTGCCTCACGGGACAATTCTTTTAATTCCATCCCGTACCACATGGCATCTGCCGCATCATCTCCTGCCTGCACCCTCACATCCTTCTGGTGCACCAGGGACAGATATGCAGTAGTGACCACTCTCGCTCTCGGATCTCTGTCATAATCACCATAAACAGCAAGCTGCTCCATCACAAGTCCCTTTACTCCTGTCTCTTCCTCCAGCTCCCGGCGCGCCGTATCCTCCAGATTTTCCTCAAGGTTAATGAATCCTCCCGGAAGCGCAAGACAGCCGATACTCGGATGGTTGCTCCTTCTGACAAGCAGCACCTTAAGTTCCTCCTCGTTTTCACACCTCTCCCCGTCAAAAGAAAAAATCACCGCATCCGTTGTACAGCATGGCGTCTTATACTTATACGGATCGTACTCCTCTAAAAACTCCTCCAGGGTCTGCCCCGCCGAATTTTTCTCTCCCGTTCCGTAAAATTTTGAAATATCCTTTAAAAATGATGGCATCTTGTTCTCTCCTTTGTTCTAGAGCGTATTTGAAAATTGTCTAAAGCTATGACCTTTTGACGCTTACATCATAGCATCTGATAACCTCATTACCTGTGCGGCCTCCCGGACCGTGATTCGCGTTACTTCTGATAGCATCTCACTTCCGTCAATGCCCCTGAAGCCGGATCCTCGGCTTCGATCTCAATCTCCTCCTCATATCTGAGAGGATACAGCAGAGGCTGCCAGTCAAGTTCCTCCCATACAAGCCTGTCCTTCCACCCGGCAAACTCCCCCTCTGTCTCATAATGCTTCATTACAGCACCGCTCACCCTGTTCTTCCCTGCCGGACGGACGCTCCTGACATCCAGAGACCGGACCGGATAGTCAAGGAGATCCTTTCCCGTCTCAATTCCATGGCTTTTCAGAAAGCTCACTGTGTCTTCAAAAAATGGGTAAATCAGAAGCCTTTGTATCTCGCCCCACCGCTCAGAACGCATCTCCAGAATTCCTTCCGGCGCAGCTGTCTTTAGATCATCCATCTTAAGGCCTCCCATCTCTTCCTTCCAGATCTGAAAAACTTCTTCCTTTTCCTTCTTAGACAGCGGAAGCACTTGTCCGCACACTCCGTCTCTCCAGGTAAAGCGATTATCTCCCACATCCGTCCAGGTAAGCGCCGGATATGCCATCCTCTTATATTCCTCTGTATCAAAGACACTGGAAAATGCCTGGAACTCCTCCTCGTCCGCTGGATATGCCCGGTACTTTTCGGTTCCGTCCTTCCCCTCATAACAGACTACGGCAAATGTATATTGTGCCTCCTTCATGGAGCCTTTTTCCTCCTGCTTTTCTGCCAGCATTCCTGCCCACTTAAGACCTTCTGTAAGACCTTCCTCTGTAAACCGGTACTGTGAAAGCCCGCGGTCTGTTCCATAGCTGTCTCCTTTTGTCTCATTTTCTTCTAATTCTTTATAAGACATATTCAGCCCGTTTACACAGATTCGGATTGCCCGAAGCTCCTCCTGTTCTGGAATCTCATGATCAAAAGAATCTGCTCCTGCCAGAAAGCCGCCTACTACAAGGCATACAACCATCCCTTCCGCGAACATCTGCCATTTCCTTCTGAAGAGCCCATAATGTTTTCCAAAAGCCTCTTCCGTCTGCTGCATTCCCCTCCGCCTCCTAAGTAAAGGTGCTCTTGCCGCGGGCTCCTCAATGCTCTGCTCATAATCGTACCTCTTTCTGCCTCTTAAATCAAGACGCTCTGCCAAAAGATGCACCAGAATCCCCACCACAAGACAGACTGCAATCAATACCGCTGCTCCCGCATTTCCCTGAGCCGGAATCTCCGTTACTTCCAGAAGGAGGCTCACGAAGCTAAGCGGAATCATCACCGCCGCCAGGAAGGATACGACTCTGTAAGCCCCGGGGAATGCGAATACCTTCCCCACATTTTCCGGCTTTCTTTTTTTCTGCAGATATGCGGACAACAGACCTGATAAAAGAATCCAGAAAGCTGCCGCCAGGATGATCCTCCCCTCCGGCACATATTCCAACACTTCCTGCCGCTCATATACATTCATCCCGGCAAGAGTCTCTGCAAGGGTTCCCGGCGCAAGCAGCTCCTCCAGCCTCTCAAATGCCGGAATACGGTAATAGGCAGCAAAAAAATGCTCTGCATACACCGTCCCGATCACGCGGACCACTACAAGACCTGTCGTCCCCGCCAATAAGTCTAAAAGGAAAACCGAAGCCAGTCTCCCGCCTGCCAGAAAGGCACATATGGTCATATGATAAAACATCAGAAAAACTGCAAAAAATACTGCCGCACTGCGGACTGCATAAGAGCCTGCACAGAGAAGGAATTCCGGATCCTTAGCTCCCCCGTAGACTGACAGGACCGCAAGGCTCACTGTAAGGGGAAGAAAAACATGGACAATCCCGTGCAGGTATCTGGACCAGAACACGGTTCCTTTCTTTACTGGAAGGCTGTAATAAAAATCCAGCTTCGCCGATTGGTGGAGATACCAGTATTCTACAGCTGCCACTGTGATCCCAAGCACGATGCACAGCTTCAGAAGACTGTCATTTCCGATTCCGGCATAACACTCCTTAGCACTCACACTGAGCTCAAGCAGCGTAAACACCGTATACACCAGGAACGCGCCCCACGAAAAAACTGCCGCCGCGTGTCCCCTTCCCGCCTCCTTAAACCATTTGCTGAAGTACTTTACGGATATCATAACCAGCCTCCTCAATCTCAGCAATAAATATTTCCTCCAGTGTCATGGGCATCTCCCCCAGGAATACCGGATGTTTCTCCTTAAGCCTCTTTGCCGCACCCTCTTTGTCCCCGCGGATAACCAGGGTGGTAAAAGCTCCTTCCCGCACATAGCACAGTAGCTCAAAGGCATCTCCCAGAAATTCCGCAAACTGCTTCCGTTCCAAAGACCCCTCTTTGGCAGCAGCGTTTCCTTGGACATGAAACACGCACTGGAACTTTGTCACCTCCCTGGCGCGCTCCTTCAGACTTCCGTCCCTCATCATGCCGCCCTTATGCATAATTCCAATGTTCTGGCAGAAATCCTCCAGATCCCTGAGTTTGTGGGAAGCTGCTATCACTGTCATTCTCCGCTCCTTCATCTCTTCCCGGAGCAGACCTTTCATAATCTCTGCGGCCACAGGATCAAGGCCGTCAAACACCTCGTCACACAGGAGATATCTCGTGCCAGAGCAGAGCGCAAGGATCAGAAATGCCTGTCTCTTCATTCCCTTGGAAAAGGTGCGCAGAGGCATGCTCATATCCAGATTCAGCTGCCCTGCCATACAGGACACACCATCCTTTTGCATCCCTGGATAATTCCTCCTGTAAAAACGGATCATATCCTCCATACTGGAATTCGGAAAATAATATGGCACATCCGGCAGATAAAAAAGCTTCTCTTTACATAATGGATTCTCGTACACCGGCTCACCGTCAAGAAGAATCTTTCCACTGTCGCTTTCCAGTATTCCTGCCATCATCCGCAGAAGCGTGCTCTTCCCTGCCCCGTTGGTCCCCAGAAGCCCGAACATCACACCCTCTGGAATAGAAAGCGTTACATGGTTCACCGCACAGTTGCTGTCAAAATATTTTGTCACATCTTTTATCTCAATCATAGCTAATGCTCCCGTTTTTGAAACTGTCCACTGTCTTTGCAGTTACACGTTCCTGTTTTCATAGTAGCTCTGTGGCATCCATTTCCCCTTCCACACATATAGAAGAATCAGTACAAGCCCTACTGCCCAGGACGCCGGATAACCAATCATAACACTTGACAGCTCATGGGAAACGCTAAGGGCTCCCCAGATCCAGAGCACCCGGAAGATACACATAGAGAATAGGAAAACAAACATTGCCTGCAGCGTCTTCCCTGTTCCGCGCACCGTCCCGGTCAGCACGTTCAGAATACCCAGCATCCAGTAAAACGGGCAGAAAAACTTAAGGATATATACTCCATATTCTACCACATCCTCCTGTCCTGTAAAGACCCGCATGATCTGCGGTGCAAATGTCATCAGCACAATACCCGCAGTAATGGTATAGAGAACTGCCATTCCCACAGACACGCGCATCCCCCTTTTCACACGGTCATACTGCCCTGCTCCCACATTTTGTCCCGTAAAGGTAGTCGCAGCCATGCTGAAGCTTAATACCGGAAGAATATTAAAACCATCAATCTTTATGTACGCCGCGAAGCCTGCCATCGCCACTGCGCCAAAACTGTTGACGCTGGACTGAACCACAACATTGGAAAGAGAAATAACAATATTCTGAACCCCTGTAGGAAGTCCGATCTTCAGTATTTTCCCCGGAAGATTTTTATAAAAGCGAATCTCCTTTAAATTCAGCCGGTAGACATCCTGGCTCCTTACCAGAAACAGAAGAATAAATATACAGGATAGAAGCTGGCTGATATCTGTCGCAAGCGCCACCCCGACTACGCCCATCTTAAACACAATGACAAACAGCAGGTCCAGAAATATATTGGACACTGCCGCAACCATCAGGTAAATCAGCGACCGTCTGGAATTTCCCACTGCATTCAGAATACCCGCAGACATATTATAGATTACGGAAAACAGCATTCCGCCAAAGAACACTCTCAGATAGCTCACCGCCATATCAAAGACTTCATCTGGCGTTCCCATGGAGCGCAGCATAGCCGGAGCTAACAGCATCCCCACGATCGAAACAACTGCTCCCGCACAGATGGCAATCGCAATCGTTGTATGAACCGCCTCCTTTACTCCCTGCCTGTTTCCTGCACCAAAAAACTGAGACAGAACCACTCCTGCCCCCGCTGAAGCCCCGATACAGAATCCTACCAGCAGATTGATAATCGACCCGCTGCCTCCTACAGCAGCCAGCGCCTCACTTCCAATATAATTCCCCACAATAATCGAATCCACCGTATTATATAGCTGCTGAAATAAATTCCCCAAAATAAGAGGAACAGAAAAATACAGTATATTTTTCCATATGGCTCCCTCTGTCATTGTCTTTTGCTTTCTCATACACCCAACACCTCTCCTGCTGATTGATCAGCAAAATAAAATAAGAACCTTTCAAAACCCAATGCTCTGAAAAATCCTTAAATCCTTATCTCTGATAATAAGGAACTGTAAAGAAATAACGTAACAAGTCAGATTGTTACGTTATTTCTCTACAGTTCCCAAGCTGCCTAGCGGAATCGAACCGCCGACCTCCGCCTTACCAAGGCGACGCTCTACCGACTGAGCCAAGGCAGCACACATGTATTCATGCAACATTAATAATATACAATAGAAGGGATATTTTGTCAATGCTTTTTTTGTCATTTGAATCACTTTTTTACGGTATGTGTTACTGTGAACGGTGTGAACAGTAACTGTCTTCCTCTAGTATTTTCTCGGTCTTGCTTTTAATTCTCTGCAGCGCATTATCCACTGTCTTCGGACTCTTGTCAAGAAGCCGGGCGATGGTCTTATAATCTGTCCCGAGAAGATGTAGATAGAGCACCCGGTTTTCCAGGTCGCTTAAAGTTTCCTCCAGCCGGCTCTTAAGCAGTTCCACATACTCTCTCCCCAAAAACAGGGCTTCCGGATTATTCTCCTCTAAAGGCTCCACGGTCTCAATGAGCGTCTCCTTCTCATCATTCGTCTCGTAGAGTGAAACATAGAAGTTAAGAGGGCTGTGCTTCTTCCTTTTTGACGCCTTGATGGCAGAGTAGATCTGTCTACGGATACAAAGTGCCGCAAAGCTTGAAAAGGACGCCCTCTGCTCCTCTTCAAAATCCTGCACTGCCTTAAAGAGGCCGATCATCCCTTCCTGGATCAGATCATCCGTCTCGCCCCCCAGAAGGTACATGGCATTCGCCTCCTTGCGCACAAGATTTTTATATTTTTCCATTATATAATCCATTACAGCCTTATCTCCGGCACGAAGCCTTCGGATCAACTGTTCATCTGTCATATTCTTAAATTCCGGCATATGCTTTTATCCCCTTTGTCTTACCACCTCATAGGCAAGCACACCTGCCGCCACAGAAGCATTCAGAGAATCAATGTCACCTTTCATGGGAATTGATGCAGACAAATCACATGCCTCCTTTACGAGACGGCTGACGCCCCCGCCCTCATTGCCAATTACAAGACCCACCGGCCCTGTAAGATTCAAATGGTACATCCGCTCACCATCCATATCTGCACAGACAAACCACAGTCCTTTTTCCTTCAGCTTCTCCATGGTCCTGACAAGATTCGTCACTTTGGCTACCGGCGTATAATTGAGCGCCCCTGCAGATGCCTTTGCCACCGTTGCCGTAAGCCCCACTGCACGGTGCTTTGGGATAATCACTCCGTGAGCTCCTGCAAGATTCGCCGTCCGGATGATCGCCCCGAGATTATGAGGGTCTTCGATCCCGTCCAAAAGAAACAGAAAGGGATCCTCTCCCTTATCCTCTGCAAGTTTTAAGAGATCTTCAACCTGGGCATACTCATATGCCGCCGCAAACGCAATGACCCCCTGATGTTTCCCTGTCTCTGACATCTGGTTCAGACGTTCCCTGTCCGTAAATTTCAAAATGATGTCATGCTTTTTCGCTTCACGTACAATTGTCCTCACCTGGGAATCCTGACATCCGTCGAGTATGTACAGCTTATCCACCGGCTTCCCGGAACGAAATGCTTCCAGAACCGCATTGCGTCCTTCAATCCTGTTTTCATTCATCCTAAAATCCCCCTGTTAGCCGTCCAGGCAGGCTACCCTGTCTGAACTGTTCCGATTATTTGTTACCATTCACGGCACGGTAGGCCGCTCATAGTAACGATTATCCTTTCTTCTCTGCATGATGCTCTAGATAATCCAGTCCTGTTTTGATCAGCTCCAGCAGCCTCCCCCAGTCCTTTCTCAGATACAGGAACCCAAGAAGCGCCTCAAAGCCTGTTGCACGGCGGTAATCTGTAACAGACTGGTTTTTTGCCGGACTGACGCTTTTCGCATTACGTCCCCGCCTGTAGACCGCATGCTCCTCCTCTGTGAGATATTGCTGCATACCGCGCATCATAAGAGACTGTGCCTTTGCCTGTACATAAGAGCTTGTCCGCAAATGAAGCTTCTGAACCGGCCTGTTCCCTTCATTCAATACGATACTTTTAATTACCAGGTCATAGATACTGTCACCGATATATGCCAGAGCAAGAGGTGAATACTCCTTAATATTCACCTCCTGCATCTGGAAAATCTCCTGCATATAGGTGTCAAACTGCCACTCTACGCTCTTTTCCATTTTACGCCTTCTCTCGTGTCCTCCAGAATAATCCCTTTGCCAAGCAGCTCTCCCCGGATCTCATCTGCACGGGCAAAATTCTTTGCCTTACGCGCTGCCTGCCGCTCTTCAATCAGCTTTTCGATCTCAGCATCCAAAAGCTCTTCTTCCTTCTCTACTATAATTCCCAGGATGTCTGTAAGCTTCTTTAACACATTAAGAAGCTTCTCCAGATACCCCCTGGAACTCTTCTCATCTGTATTGGTATTGCAGAATTTCACAAGGTCAAACACAGATGCAGCCGCATCTGCTGTATTAAAGTCATCCTCCATGGCTTCCTCAAATGCCTTCACAAATTCATCTGTCCTGGAAAATGTCTTCTCTTCCTCTTCCGTCATACCTTCTTTTGCATTTTTCATAAGGAATTTCAGGTTCTCTGCCGCATTGACAATCCGCTCCAGGCCGTTTTTGGACGCCTCCATAAGCTCTGCACTGAAGTTAAGCGGACTCCTGTAGTGGGCGCTCAGCATAAAGAACCGGAGCACCTGCAGATCATACTGCTCACTGATCTCGCGCACAGTACGGAAATTCCCGAGAGACTTGCTCATCTTGCGGTTATCAATGTTCAGAAATGCATTATGAAGCCAGTATTTTGCGAACTCCTTTCCATTGGCTGCCTCGCTCTGGGCAATCTCATTTTCATGATGCGGGAATACCAGATCCTCCCCTCCGGCATGGATGTCAATCTGATCCCCTAAGTATTTCTTTGACATCTCAGAACATTCAATATGCCAGCCAGGTCTTCCCTCGCTCCACGGAGACTCCCAGAAAGGCTCTCCCTCCTTCTTCGGCTTCCACAGCACGAAATCCAGCGGGTCTTCCTTCTCGTCCTCCCCTGTCACAAGGAGCGAACGCTCCCCGGAACGCAGGTCGTCAAGATTCTTATGGGAAAGTTTCCCATAATCCTGAAACCGCCTTGTACGGAAATATACGGTTCCGTTCTTCTCATAGGCATAACCCTTTTCCATCAGCGTCCCGATCATACTGATCATGCCGGAAATCTCCTCTGTGGCAAGCGGGTGCGTGGTTGCAGGCTTTACATTCATTCCCTCCATATCCTTTTTGCACTCTGCGATATACCTTTTGGAAATCTCCTCCGAAGAGACCCCCTCCTCAATGGCTCTTTTAATAATCTTATCATCCACATCTGTAAAATTGGATACATAGTTTACGTCATACCCTTTATACTCAAAATACCGTCTCACCGTATCAAACACAATCATCGGCCTGGCATTTCCGATATGGATAAAATTATAAACCGTAGGTCCGCAGACATACATCCTCACCTTTCCCTCTTCAAGGGGGATAAATTCCTCTTTTCTCTTTGACATCGTATTATACAGTCTCATACTTCGTTTCCTTCCTCCTATACTACGAAAAATGCTGCTTTTCGGTGTTTTTCGCGTCGGGGAGTCATGCTTTTTCATGCAAGCATGAAACGCATGACCTTTTGACGCTTGTATCATGTCATTGTATGTGTTTCTAATCTATAATCTCCAGATCATCGTCCTTCATACACTTCATTCGCTTTTCCAGCCTTTCAAGCTTCTTATGCATGCGGAGATTATCTGACTGGAGCTCTCTGATATCATTGCTGATCGGATCAGGCAGATGCACATGATCCATATCCATACGCGGCACCTTCTGATCCCCCATCTTCACAACACGTCCCGGAACGCCGACCACTGTACAATTGGGCGGCACCTCCTTTAAGACCACGCTCCCGGCTCCGATCTTCGAGTTTTCTCCTATGGTGAAGGAACCAAGCACCTTCGCCCCGGCGCTGACCATCACATTGTCCTTCAGTGTCGGATGGCGCTTTCCCTTCTCCTTTCCCGTACCTCCGAGAGTTACTCCCTGGTACAGAGTCACATTATTCCCCAGCTCAGCCGTCTCCCCGATAATCACCCCGCTCCCGTGGTCAATAAAAAGGCCCTTTCCAATCCTCGCACCGGGATGGATCTCAATCCCCGTCTTCCTGACTGCCCTTTGGGATACCCATCTTGCTAGAAAATAATGCTTCTTAAGGAACAGTCTGTGGGCTACCCGGTAGCAGAGGATCGCCTTAAAACTCGGGTACAAAAAAACCTCAAGATTCGACCTGATGGCCGGATCCCGTTCTCTTATGACCTGTATCTCTTCCTTCACGTAAGAAATCAATCCCATAGCATAACACTCCTTGCCTACAGGGAACAAAATTTTACTGTATCATGTTCCCACGGAATGCACAGCCCCGGCGCATTACTGAGCCGTGAATCGTAACACAAAGTTCCCAATATCACAAAAAAATCTCTTGTCTAAGACAAGAGACGAAATATTCCGTGGTTCCACTCTTTTTGAAAGATATCCTAACCTGGATAAACCAGAATAGCACTACACAAAACTTTGCCTTTTGCGCAAGAAACTGTTTTTAGGTGCCTAATATAACCAAATATCTTCCACTTTCTACACGTAACGTGTGTACCTCCGTATCCGGCTACTATATTAAGTCTCCTTATGTTCACCGGATCAACTCCCGAATGCACTTCACACCCTTCTCCCCAAAAGCTGCTTACAGCCAACGGCAGCTTCTCTCTGATGGTTCTGAAACATGCTACTCTCTTCGCTCCCTGTCTTTTTCATATAGAATTATAATATGTGAATTCGGAAAATTTGTCAATCTAAAATTTGGAATTAATCTGCCACTTATTTGCAATAAAAAGAATACCCTTTCATCTATGCAATCTTTTTTGTAAGACTATTTATTTTCCTGGCATAAGCCTTTGCACAGGCATTCGATATTTTCTTTGAAGCCTCAGCCTGTACCTTATTCAGATGAAAAATACCTGCAGCCAGAAGGAAGGAAAGAACCTTCCGGGATACATTCCTTGTCTTCATAACCATAGTCTTCTTTATACTAAAATTACAACTGGTCAATATCTATTAGGAACTGCAAAGTTATTTTTTTTACAGTTCCTTACGATTCATGGTCTGGAAATGAACTCCTCGGGGTTATAAATCTTCTCCCTGTACTGCGGATATTCCCTGCAGAATCTCTCGATCACCTCTGGATGCCCCCAGTAATGCATGGGATAAACCCTCTCCGCCGGAACATTCTCAAGAAAATACAGCATCCCCCTGGCATAATCCTTTTCCTGGCGCACATCTAAGGGAACGAATGCTACATCGGCCTTTCGTCCTGCAATACGGTCAATCTCCCGCCGGAAGCGCTTTTCCATGCCCCGGTTATATTCTTCTGTCTCTTCTTCCCAGTACCAGTCATTGAGATCCCCGGCATGGTAGATCACTCCATCCTCTGTAGTCACAAGATATGCAACGCCTGAATCAGTAGAAAATAATGTCTCAGCCAAAGCACCATTCGACAGGGTATAGCTCTTATTCCCGGCAGCGCGGATCACGGAAATGCCTTCCGGATATCTCTTTTTCCGGATATCCGCAGACAATACCGCTTCCACGTTCTCTGCCGGGATCCCCTGTCCTTTTAGAAGCCAGAACACTTCCGGGTTATAGTGGTCATGATGAAAGTGGCTGGCCAGCACACAGACTCTTTTCTCTCTGTCCAGTGCCGGCAGCTCACCTTTATAGTAGTCAAATATATAATAACAGTCATCTGTCTCCACACAAAAGCCGCTGTGGAAAATATAAGTAACACGAATCATTCCGTTCAAATCTCCCAGCGCTGTACTAATCTGTCAGATCCTCAGATATGGACTTCAGGTTCAGGAAGTTGGTCAGGTAATCGCTTGTCCCGGTCTTCGCATCCGTACCGGACATATTAAAGCCCCCGAATGGATGCTGCAGTACGACTGCTGCAGTAGACTTCCGGTTAAAGTACAGGTTTCCTACGTGGAACCCGATCTTTGCCTTTCTGATGTTCTCCCTGTTCTCACTGTATACAGAGCCTGTCAGTCCATACTCTGTCTGGTTGGCAATATCCAGTGCCTCATCAAAGGAAGATACCTTGATCACTGCCAAAACAGGCCCGAAGATCTCCTCATTGGCAATCCGCGCATCTCTCTTAATATCGCGGATAACGGTGGGCTCAATGAAATATCCCTTCTCATCACTGTATTTTCCGCCGTAAACAACTGTTCCTTCCTTTCGTCCGACCTCAATATAATTCGTAATGCTGTCATATGCACCCTGGTTAATCACCGGTCCCATGGCTGCATTGCTTCTTCCGCTTCCCTGGTCCTCTTTCAGCGCCTTCGCACACTCTACAACAGCATCTACCAGCTCGTCATAGACATCCTCCATAACAATAGCCCTGGAGCATGCAGAGCATTTCTGCCCCTGGAAAGTAAATGCAGAATTCACAATTCCCTGGGCTGCCTTTTTCACATTTGCTGTTGAATCAACGATAATGGCATTCTTTCCGCCCATCTCAGCTACCACTCGCTTAATCCACTTCTGGCCGTCCGAAATCTTAGCGGCATGCTCATTGATCCTGCATCCCACTGCCTTTGAACCTGTGAAATTCAGAAATCTGGTAAGCGGATGCTCTACCAGATAATCCCCGATCTCTGAACCGCGTCCCGGGATATAATTGACAACTCCTGCCGGTACGCCCGCCTTCTCACACAGTTCCACAAACTTGTATGCCACAATCGGCGTATCAGAGGAAGGCTTGCATACGATTGTATTTCCTGTTACTACCGCAGAAACTACCATATTTCCAAAGAGAGAGAAGGGGAAATTCCACGGCGGAAGTGCAACTCCCACGCCGATCGGTATGTAAACACACTTGTTGAACTCATCTGTATCCACAAGCTCAAGCCCCTTGTCAAGCTCTGCCATATGCATGGCGTAGGAATTAATGAAATCAAGCTGCTCACACAGCTCTCCGTCTGCCTCACCCCAGTTCTTTCCGCTCTCCTCCACATTCCATGCATCGAGGATAAAACGGTTCTCATCAATCAGCATGGCAAGCTTTTTAAGGCAGCGGATTCTCTCCTCTGCCGGAACCAGGCTCCATGTCTTAAAAGCTTCATTCGCTGTCACAATTGCTTTTTCCGCCAGCTCCCGGCTGCATGTACACGCATATCCCAGTACTCCCTTGTCCGCCGGGGATATGGATGTGATCCTGTCCTCTGTCTGGATCCTCTCTCCTCCGATTATAAGCGGATATACCGCTCCCTTTTCTGCGTCAACCTGCCGGAATGCTTCTTCCATCTTCTGCTTATTTTCTTCCAATGTAAAATCCAGTTCTGCGGCATTTTTAAATCCTTTTAGCATCTTATTCTTTTACCTCCTGCAATTATCTTACTAACACATTGTAGCAACAATTGGAGTTTTCGTCAAATGTTTTAATTTCTTTTCATATTATTTTTCATTTTTCGTGCAAATATCCCAATACTACGTTCTATACATTCTTCATTACGATTTTCGGGGGCTGTACCCTACGCTGCACAGCCCCTCAAGGTCAGTAAAACCGTTATTATAATATTCGAATGAATCTTAGCTCTACCTTGAACAAATCCGCTTCTGTCTCTATGGTAAATTTCCCCTTCTGAAGTTCCGTAAAACTTTTCACGATTGCAAGCCCCAGCCCGGAGCCCTCTGTATTTCTCGACAGGTCGCCTCTGACAAATCTCTCTGTAATCTCCTCTGGACGGAAGGTAAGCTCTGCGGCAGAGACATTTTTAATACGGATCACCGCCTCATCCATCTCTCCCGTTATCTCCACATATGCCCTTGTATGGGGAAGAGCGTATTTGGAGATATTAACCAGCAGGTTTTCAAAGATCCGGTATGTCTTCTGACTGTCCAGAAGCGCGGCGATTTTCTCCTCCGGATAGCTGCACCTGAAATCAATCTCCGCCTCCGACAGCTTATCCTCCAGCTCAAGCTTTACCTGCTTAAACAGATTTACAATATCCACTTCCATAAGATTGAGCGTCACGTTTTTACTGCTCGCCTTGCTGATCTCAAACAAATCCTCGATCAGCACCTTAAGTCTCATGGATTTACTTTCAAGAACACGGATATAATCCTTTCTCTTTTCTTCGTCCTGTTCCTCCTTCAGCAGATTCACATATGTGATAATTGCCGTAAGCGGCGTCTTCAGATCATGGGATACATTTGTAATCAGCTCTGTCTTCATACGCTGGCTCTTTACCTCTTCTTCCACTGCCTTACGGAAGCCTGTCTGAATCTTTGCAATCTCCGTCCGGAAGGGGGTAAATACCCCTAGATCCTCTGTAATCTCCACCTCCAGGTCGCCCTCGGCAATCTGATTCGTTGCTTTCAGAAGCACTCTGTACTTTTCGCGCAGATCATTATAAAATCTGCGCAGGAGGAAGAACAGGACAGCAGAATAGATACATAAAGCCATAATCCCGAAATACCACATAAAGCACATAGCCGCAAGAAGCACAAAATTACACAGAACGATCCGAAAAATCGCACGATTTCCATTTTCCCTTAAGTCTATGGATTCCAGGGAATGGTATATCCGTTTAAACCATCCTGCCGCCTTTCCCTTTACCGTCCTCCAGGCTTTGATAATATAGCCTCTGGATGGATACAGGATGGTCCTCTCCCTGGCATACACTGCAGGCCCAAGCACATAGATCTGCCTCAGGCAGGAAGATGCCCAGTATACGACTGCAAAAAAGCACATCCAGCACACTGTATTTAAATCTCTTGCAATCCCACTTCCCTTTTCCAGCGTACCCACATAACTCTCTTCCATCAGCAGGAACCCCAGAAGAACAGCAAAAACCACTGCCTCAAAAGGCGCTCTTAAAAGCTTTCCGCTGCCTGATTTCCAAAAGGGCAGAAGGGGACAGAGCCATGCGAGCACTGCCACAAGAAGCATAAGCAAAAGTATCGTACTGCTCATCATTCCACTCACATCCTCATACATGCCTACATCATACATTTCGGCAAAATATCTTTCCAGACTGTCCTGTGTAATCCCAAAATAATAGGTTCTGCCTTCCGGCCTTTCCATTCCGTAGTCATCACCCTCTGACATAAGTATATGCCAGCTATTCTCACTATTGCTGATCAGCTTTCTGAAAACCAGGCTCTGCTCTTCCTTAAAGTCCCCATATATATACTGGATATCCGGAGTGCTCCCGCTGCTGTAGGCAATCACAACTCCAAAGGGATATTCCTTCAGGCTCTCGGGAGTCAGCACCTTCCCGGTATTTGCCGTACTCTGCATCATGAGCGTCCCTTCCTGGTTCTCCACCCTGTAGTCCAGGTAAGGATACATGTCCTCGTATTCCATATAGCTGCTTTGGACCTGCCCATAGATATCTTCGAAGGGATTCCCTGACTGCCCGCCGGCATCTTCCTGTGCTTCTGTATTGTTCTGATTTTCTGTGTCTTTCTGATCTTCTGTGTCCTTCTGTTCCTTCTCATCCCTCTGTTCTAAATTATAAAGGACATAACTGATCTCAAGGAAATTCCCAAGGAATTCTTCGGAATTCATATAGGAATCATACTGATTTTCTATATTTTCCAAATAGATTGTATTATAATTGTTATACTGGCTTCTAATATAGATACTTGGAGCCAGTACGATGCAGATCATCAGAAAAATGGTGATCCTGTTACTGTTTTTCAATCTTGTACCCAACACCCCACACCACCTTCAAATATTTTGGTTCTTTTGGATTAATCTCAATCTTTTCCCGGATATTGCGCACATGCACCATTATCGTATCTGTGCTGATTGCGCGCTCGTTCCATACTCTTTCGTAGATCTCCTCTGCGGAAAATACCCTTCCCGGATTCTTAATCAGAAGCAGAAGAATCTTATATTCAATAGGCGTTACCTTCACCGGCTCACCGTCCACAGTAACCTCCACCGTATCCTCATTGATCTCCAGCCCTCCGATCGTATGGATATTCGAAGGCTTTTCCGCCCCCTCCAACTTCTCTAAAAACTTCCGGTATCTCCTAAGCTGGGAATTCACCCTGGCAAGGAGCTCCATGGGGGTAAACGGCTTCGTAACATAATCATCCGCCCCCATATTAAGCCCCATGATCTTATCCACCTCCTCTGACTTGGCTGATAAGAAGATCACCGGGAAATCATGCTTCTCACGAAGCCGGATCGTCATGGCGATCCCATCCATCCGGGGCATCATGACATCTACAATCGCCAGGTGAATCTCCTCCTTCTCAATCACCTCCAGCCCCTCGATTCCGTTCGCCGCCTGAAACACCACATATCCCTGGCTTTTCAAGTAGATCTCAACACCTTCCCTTATCTCCTTATCATCTTCCACAATCAAGACATGATTCACTTCCATCTTGTATACCCTCCGTTCCTTTTCTGCGTGTTATTGTATCCCGAAAAACTTAAGATGACCTTTTCGAAAAACAAAAGATTTTCTAAAGAATAAGTTGGGGACGGGGCATTTTAAAAAATGCCCCGTCCCCAACTTTTACTCAAAAGGAAACCGGAACTGTACAAGCCCCAGTTCATCCCTCATGGCAATGAATTCCTTCTGCACGGCTTCCCCAACCGGAACGCCTTTGTGCTCCCGGAATTTCCAGATATCGTATTCTTTCTCACCTGCCGTATAGATCCGGTTCTGTCCCGGCGCCTTCTTCGAAGCACGAAGCTGACGCAGGATCTCGCCTGCTGTCTTCTTAAAACTGTCCGCCCCCATAAATGCCTCTGTATCTATGGCAATGAAGAAATGTCCCAAAGGGTATGGGATCTTATTTCCTTCTTCATCCTTTCCTGAGAGCATCCATAAGAAGCTTCCTGCCTGTAGGGCTGCCGACAGAATCTCCACAACCGTTGCATAGCCATAGCCTTTGTACCCTGCAAGCTCCTCCCCGATTCCGCCAAGGGGTGTCAGGGCCGCTGTCCCCTGACCCAGGCCCTCCAGGATCTGGCCGCTGTCTGTCATGGCTTTTCCGTCCCGTCCAATCACCATGCCTGCCGGTGTATCCTGTCCGTTTCTTGCATAGAATTCAATCTTGCCCCGCTGTGAAATGGATGTAGCGCAGTCTAAAACAAATGGAAATTCCTCGTCTGTCGGAAGTCCAAAGGTAATGGGGTTCGTTCCAAGCATATTTTCCACCCCGAAGGTAGGCGCTATGGACGGACGCGCATTGGTTCCTGTAATTCCGATCATATTATTTTTGGTGCACATGGTGGCATAATATCCGGCAATACCGTAATGGGTAGAATTGCGGACCGCTACCATGCCCATCCCATAGGCCTTTGCCTTGTCAATAGCAAGCTGCATGGCCTTCGTTCCGATTACCATGCCCATCCCATTGTGTCCGTCTGCCACTGCAGTGGTTGGCGTTTCCTTTATGATCTCATACTCCGTCACCGGACTGAGGATGCCGTCCCTGATTCTGTCAATGTAAATGGGCTTGAACCTGTTCAGGCCGTGGCTTTCGATTCCGCGCCTGTCGCTTTCAAGAAGGACGTCCACGCAAATTCTGGCATCTTCCTCTGGAACTCCATACTTTTCAAACACAGCCACCATAAATTCCTCTGCCAGCTCCCAACTGATAAATGGTCTTGTTTCCTGCATATCTCTCTCCTCCTGGTATATGTTTTTACCTGCTATCTATTTTTATAAGTGAAGCCATCATCATATAAACCGGCATCACTTACACTAAACCACTTCGCTTAAGTAGATCCTTGATAAAGGCTCAATCTTTTTCAGCTCCTCCACAAGGCGCGGTGACAGCTCCACTCCTTCTTCCCCGCAGAGCTCCCCGGACTCCTTCACTCCGAAGAGCAGCTCCGCAAGGGCTGCCGCTGTCAGTGTCCCTTCACTGTTCTCTCTCCTGCCCTCCATAAGCATTACCCCGGAAAACTCCGTGCCTGTAATAACGAAGCATTGATTATTTTCCTGTATGACAGGATCCGTCACGGTAAAACACGCTGCCATAAGACTTGTCAGTCTTACAGACATGAGCATTCTCCTTACATCCACGATCCTGACCATGATCTTCGGCCTCTCCTTCTGTTCCTCCCCGTCCTCCTCATAGACAATCCGGCAGTCCAGAATCTCACCGTCTTTTCTGTAAAGCACCAGGCTTCCTCCATCGCTTCCCGCCTCTTTGAGCAGACGTGTGTAATAAGCCTCGTCACGCTTTGCATACACCTGGTAATTCCCGGACAGATAGCGCTCTGCCATCTGTGCGATACTGCCTGCATCCTCTGCCTTTGCCGCAGCTTCTTCCGAATCCTGCGGATGCTCTCCCGGACCTCCGCAAAGACCCGGCGTCTGCAGACAGACTGTCCGGAAATCATGGGGAAGATAGATCTCCTCTGCCGCAGGCATCAGGAAAGTAAAGGCGTGTCCTTCCCTGTACATATCCACAAGCGCCGCCCTCATAAGCGCTGCCATAAACCCGCGCTTTCTATATTCCTTCCTGGTCGCCACGGCCACAATATAATCCACTGCCTTTTCCTCTCCATTTACCATAAGAGTATACGGATTCCGGTGCAGCATCGCCTGTATGCCGCCATCCTCCTTAAGCACATAGATCTGATTGTCCCTCGTCTTCTCTGTATAATAATAATCCACAAATGCTGTACTGTCCTCAAGGAACACTTCTTCGTATAATCCCCTGGTATCCCCGTGCTCCTCTGACCTTAATCTTCGAATCTCCATATTATCCCCTGCCCCGCGGACATCCGCTGCAGCCGCCGCAGCCAGCCGCATCACTGACGCCTGCTGTGTAGCTGTAATTTTCAACTGTCTCCAGACACGCAGCCGCCTGGGCTGAAATTCCTTCCCCGCTTCCGGTAAAGCCCAGTCCCTCCTCTGTCGTTGCCTTTACATTGATCTGATCCTTTTCAATGCGGAGCGCTTCTGCCATATTCTGGCGCATCTGCTCAATATAGGGCAGCATCTTCGGTCTCTGGGCAATAATAGTCGCGTCTATATTGCCAATTACATACATCTTCTCTTCAATCAGCCTTCCCACATGTTCCAGGAGACCGATACTGGAGGCTCCCCTATACTCTGGGTCCGTATCCGGAAAATGCTTCCCAATATCTCCAAGGGCTGCTGCCCCCAGAAGCGCATCCATCACGGCATGCACCAGCACATCCGCATCCGAATGTCCAAGAAGCCCTTTCTCATATGGAATCTTTACCCCGCCCAGTATCAGATCCCGTCCTTCCGTCAGCCTGTGTACATCATATCCCATACCTATCCGCATAGCAGTCTCTCCTTTTCCGACAGGGTGTTCCAGGAATCAGGATCCCTCATTCTTTTGACCTGTCAATTCTGTTTCTGATCTCCTGCATCTGATAATCCAGCGCCTCAATAGAATCCGAGCATGCTCTTAGCTGCCTTACAATCTCATCTGCATCCGGTACATTTCTCTTATACTTAAGCTTGTGCTCCAGGCTTGCCCAGAAATCCATGGCAATCGTCCTGAACTGCACCTCTACTTTCATATATTTCTTTTCATTGGAAAGGTAGATCGGAACTTCTATGATCAGATGGAGGCTCCGGTAGCCGTTTGGCTTCGGATTCTTTATATAGTCTTTTCTTTGAATTAATATTATATCATCCTGGCGTGTAAAAAATGCAGAGAGGCGGTAAATATCATCCGGAAATGAGCAGATCACCCTGAGGCCTGCCACATCCGTCAGATTGTCCCTGATACCGTCCACAGAAACCGGAAATCCCTTACGCTCCAGCTTTTCGTAAATACTTGCCGGGGACTTCAGCCTGCTTTTAATTGATTCAAATGGATTGCGGTTATACTCCTGGGCAAACTCCTCATATAGAACCTTAAGCCTTGTCTCAACCTCCATTATGGCTGAACGGTATTCCATCATCAGCTTGTCAAATTCCTTTGCCTCCCTTAATCTCTCCGCCTGCTCCTTAATAATCTCAGACTGCTTTCTTAAGGTTGCCTCCTGCTCCATTACCTTCTGCTCCAGCCGGTTCTTATAGGCAAACAGTTCTACTGCATTCTTCACCCTTTTCTTTACAATCGAGCTTTCAAAAGGCTTCTGTATAAAATCAGAAACCCCAAGCTCAAAGCACCGGTTCTCAATCTCTGTTGCATGTTCTCCGGTTATAATCAGAACAGGAACCCGCCTCAGCAGGCCTTCCTTTCCCATCGCATCCAGCACCGCAAAACCATCCATCCTTGGCATCCTGAGATCCAAAAGGAGTGCTGCAACCGCTCCTTTATATTCTTTAAGCTTTCCGACCGCCTGCTCGCCATCCTCGGCCATCTCCACCGCATAATCCTCTTCCAGTATGTCATACAGCAGCTCGCGGTTCATCTGTGCATCATCTACCACCAGTATCTTTTGCATATTCGCCCCCTGCAACCTATTACATCTTTGCGCAAGTGCGCATCCCCCTTTTGTAATATAAGGAACAAAATCTCCCATGTAACAAAAAAGAACCCGTAACCACGAGTTCTCCGAGTAAGTAGCGGGAACTGGATTTGAACCAGCGACACCACGGGTATGAACCGTGTGCTCTAGCCAACTGAGCTATCCCGCCAAAAATATTTTTATGAGGTATGGGACCAATAGGGCTCGAACCTATGACCCTCTGCTTGTAAGGCAGATGCTCTCCCAGCTGAGCTATGATCCCATATACCTGCGAAGCTCTTAACTCGAACCCGCTCTGTTATTATATAACCAAACTATCCTCTTTGTCAACACCTTTTTACCTTTTTTTACAATTTTAATTTGCACAGCTTTAAAATCTCTTCCTTTAGCTGTATGATATTAACAGGCTTTGCCACATGAGTATTCATTCCGCTCCTCAGCGACTTCTGCCTGTCCTCATCAAAGGCATTTGCCGACAAAGCAATAATCGGGATCTCTGCAAGTTCTAGATCCGGAAGACCTCTGATTGCCCTTGCTGCCTGATAGCCGTCCATTACCGGCATCTGAATATCCATAAGGATTACATCATAATCCCCGCGGCCGGAATTCTTTACCTTCTCAACCGCAATACTTCCATCCTTTGCCGTATCCACAAGAAACCCTTCTTCTATCAGAAGTTCTGTCTCAATCTCAAGATTCAGCTCATTATCCTCTACCACAAGAATTCTCTTCTGCCGGTCTGAGGTTTCCGGACACAAGCTTCCTTCCCCATCCGTTTTGCCATCACTCTTCCTGAAGCACAGACCCAGGGTAACAATAAATCTGCTGCCCACTCCCTCCTTGCTCTGAACCTCTATGGTGCCTCCCATCATCTCTACCATACTCTTTACAATCGTAAGCCCCAGTCCTGTCCCCGGCACACCGCTCATCGTTGTATTTTTCTGACGTTCAAAGGGCTCAAAAAGTATCTTCTGGAATCTTTCATTCATACCGATTCCGTTATCCTCTACCACAAACTGATAGCCCGCGTAGTCCTCTGCCTGCCTCTTAAGCTCTGTCACAATAAGTCTCACATATCCGCCGAATCCTGTATACTTCACGGCATTCGATACAAGCCTTAGAAGAATCTTCTTAAGCTTAGCCTCATCCCCATAGACATTTCTGTGAATGACTGCCGAAGCATCCACCTCATATCGGATATCTTTATCCTTTGCCTTGTGCGCCATGGTATCCTGTATCTCCTGTACTGCAGGGAGCAGGTCGAATTCGTTTTCCTCAATCCTGGTCTTTGCAGTATCAATACTGGAAATCTCCAGCACATCATTGATCAGGGTCAGAAGCTGCTCACTGGAATACATAATCTTGTCCAGATATTTTTTCAGCCGTTCCTTATTATCCATGCTTTTCTCCGCAAGCGCCGCAAACCCCATAATTACATTCATAGGGGTGCGCATATCATGCGACATATTTGCAAGGAAAATATTTTTGGCAGCATTCGCAAGCTTGGCATGTCCAAGTGCATCCTCCATCAAATCCCTGCGCTCCATCTCATATGCAATCTCATCATCCACGCTGCGGATACCCATTACAATCTGAGAGACACTGCCCGCATTTCCCACATTCACTACCCTGAGCTGCAGATACTCCACCTGCGCCTCCCTTACAATCCGGTAATTCATATGAAAGCTTCTGTCTCTCATAAGTCGCTCCTTTATGTACTCCGGATTTGACGCCCTGGCAATCAGTTCCCTGTCATCAGGGTGAACCCAGCTCCTGATATAGTCCTTATCAACCCCCGAAAACTCACAGGCATACCTCCCCTTAATCAGCTGATATTCCTCTCTCTCACTGAATCTGTATGTCTGCATGATATTTTTATCTAAATCCACGTAAAAGATAGCCTCATAGTCAATACTAAGTCCTTCAATGACCACCTGCCGGCGGAACTGCTCCTGTCTGTTTTTCGCCCGCTCCTCCTCTTCCTGCATCTTTCTGTCCGTCGTGTCACCGACAAACACATAAAAAATATCTCCGGCAGCACTGTGGATAAAATGCCCGTAATCCTCAACCCACCGAACTTCGCCATCCTTTTTGATAATCCGGTACTCTACATAATCCAGATCATAACGGCTGTCCGAAACCTGCTTCCATATACTCGCCTCCACAGCCTCAAGATCCTCCGGATGAACAATTCCTCTAAAAGAATTCCCTGTATGAATCCTGAATTCCTCCACCGTCTCACACCCAAACATCCTGACAAGCGCCTGATTCGCATAAACAATCTCTTCTTCACCATCTGCACGATAGATAAAAAAACCTCCCGGCATCTCATCCATAATCTTTTCAAGCAGATAGTTTCCCCGGCCTTCCTCACTGGAAGCCAGTACATATTCCGCCAGTCCTCGTTCCATCTCACTATGTCCACCCAAAACAAATCTCCTCCGCAATTCCCGCTTATCAGTACTATAACTATATCATACCATCTAAATCATCATCTGTCACCCTTTTTTGGGGACGGGGCATTTTTAAAAATGCCCCGTTGTTACTGTTCACTCCGTTTACAGTAACATTCGCAAATCCATTTAAAATTCGCTTCGCGAATGGGATTTGCTCACACCTGAATCATTTTCTTACGGACTTTGCAGTAAATGCAAAGTCCTGTGTGAACACTAACGCCCCGTCCAAAAAAGACGCCAGGATAGATCTCGGATCTTCCTGCCGCCTTTTCGTGAAAATGATAAGTGTATATACAATTTTCGGATTCCTATACAATTCCCTGTGCTGTCATGGCATCCACTACCTTTTCGAAGCCTGCAATATTCGCTCCTGTAACATAGTTGCCTGCCGCACCGTAGCGCTCTGCTGCGTCTGCCATATTATGGCAGATATTTACCATGATTCCCTTAAGCTTTTCATCTACCTCCTCAAAAGACCAGCTCAGACGTTCACTGTTCTGAGACATCTCAAGTGCGGATGTTGCAACGCCTCCGGCATTCGCAGCCTTTCCAGGTGCAAATAATATACCATTCTTCTGTAAATACTCTGTAGCTTCCATTGTAGTGGGCATATTCGCGCCTTCTGCAACTGCGATGCATCCGTTTTCTACCAGCATCTTCGCATCTTCAAGGTGAAGTTCATTCTGTGTTGCACATGGAAGTGCAATATCTACCTTCACTGACCATACGCCGCGTCCTTCATGATACTCAGAGTTCGGACGGTAGTTCTTATACTCTGTCAGTCTTGCACGGTTAATTTCCTTTATTTCCTTAAGCGCCTCTACATCAATTCCATCCGGATCATATACCCATCCGGAAGAATCACTGGCTGTTACTACCTTTGCACCTAGCTCATGAGCCTTCTCTGTGGCATAGATTGCAACATTACCGGAACCAGATACTGCAACGGTCTTTCCCTTAAGTTCCTTGCCGTTGATCTTAAGCATCTCCTCTGTCAGATATAAAAGTCCATATCCTGTAGCCTCTGTTCTTGCAAGAGAACCGCCGTAGCTTAAGCCCTTTCCTGTCAGTACGCCTTCGTATAAGCCGCGGATTCTCTTGTACTGGCCAAACATATAGCCAATCTCTCTTGCACCTGTTCCGATATCACCTGCCGGAACATCTGTATCTGCGCCAATGTATTTGCAAAGCTCTGTCATGAAGCTCTGACAGAATGCCATTACTTCTCTGTCAGATTTGCCCTTTGGATCAAAGTCTGAACCGCCTTTTCCTCCGCCGATCGGAAGGCCTGTCAGCGAGTTCTTAAAGATCTGCTCAAAACCAAGGAACTTAATGATTCCGAGATTTACAGACGGGTGAAGACGTAAACCGCCTTTGTATGGTCCGATTGCACTGTTAAACTGTACGCGGTATCCTGTATTTACCTGTACCTGGCCCTTGTCATCTACCCATGGTACACGGAACTTAAACTGTCTCTCAGGTTCTACCAGTCTCTCAAGCAGAGCATCTTTTCTAAACTTCTCTTCATTCGCTTCTACAACAACTCTGAGTGATTCCAGTACTTCCTTTACTGCCTGATGGAATTCTGGCTCTGCCGGATTCTTTGCCACTACCCTTTCCAGCACTTCATCAACGTATGACATCCTTTTCTACCTCCTAATCTTTATACTTTAACATTGTAAAGCATTTTCTGGTAGAATACAAGTTTTTTTACAAAAATTTTACAGCTTTTTGCAATTTAGAAAATCCCTTCTTGCATTTCAGAGGTTATAGCACACATCAAAACTTGATAAATCGTTCATTCTGTATAGATTTCTGCCGTTTTTCTTGTTTTTATTTGCAAAATGCACTTATTTAAGTTCATGCAGGGCTGTGCTATCCTTTTATTTTCATGGTTTTCCTGTACCCTGTTTTTGCTTTAAACAGCTTCTTTAGTGCCGCACGCTTTGCCTTTGGAACCTTTATGACTGCCTTACTGCTTATCCCCTTAATTGCTCCTTTTTCAATGGTCTTTAATTTCTTCGACTTTACCAAAATCTTTTTCAGTTTCTTATCACCGGCAAAGGCGGATGCTCCAATACTTTTAACAGAAGCGCCAATGGTCACATCCGTGAGCTTACTGTTTTTACTGAATGCCTTCTTTCCTATGGATGCCACCTTAGAAGGAATGCTTAACTTTTTCAAGGACGTACATCCCTCAAAAGCAGATGCCCCTATGGATGTTACATTCTTCCCTATGGACACAGATTTCAGCTTCCTGCAATTTTTGAATGCATTTGCACGAATCTCTGTAACATTATAATTTGCCTTTTCAATCGTTACGGATGCGGGGATTTTAGCTTTTGTCAAAGCTGACTTCCCTGCCTTTTTAACTGCCGCTTCTCGTTTTCCGCTTTGTGCCGGCTTCACTTCATATACGATGCCGTCCCTTGTGACAGTTGTTCCGACAGCTGCTCCTTTGTTCCCGGAAGACGTACCATTCCCTGCATTCTTCACTTTAATTGTAACAGCTGTCTTCAGGTTCTCATAGCTGATCTGGATCAGATAGGTTCCGGCTGTGTTCATCTTAACTCCGGATGTATCAATCACGCAGTCAGAACGTATATCTGATACCGTTCCATCCTTATATGAAGCCGTTACTTTTAAATCGCTCAGATCCAGCGTATTGCCTACTGTATATTCTGTAACCTTTTTTACAGCCTTAATGCCAGATATCGTTCTTCCCGAATTATCCCGGGCCGGTTCAAAATAGATATATGCTGAGTTATTTGCAGTATTCTGTTCTTCCTCTGCTGCGGTAAGCTCCAGATAATAAACCGCTCCCTGCTCATAATCTACAGAAAAACTCAGAGGAGCGTCCTCTCCTGACTTTACACTGCCTGGCTCAATCCTGGCAACCTCTGTTTTATTATTTCCCCTTCTGCGCCATCGCCTTCCTTCCCTTCGACCTTATAAAGTGTCGCTGCAACATCCGATAGGGGCGAAAAACCGGCATTCGCTGCCTGAGCGAGTATCACAGCTGTTTTGTCATCCTTCAGTCCCCAGTTCGCAAAGGTAAGTTCCAGGTCTTCATAGCTTAATTCTAACAGAGCATCTCCGCCATATACGTCCTCTCCATCCTCACTAAGCGGTGTACATTTTACAGTATAGGTCTTTCCGAGATCTTTTTTATTCACAATATAGCCGAATTTCAGCCCAGCTGTCTTACCTGTGCCTACTGTTTCACGAAGTTCTGTAGAATAAACAGAAGCTCCTTCTGTATCAAGCACCTCAACCTTTACACCATAAAAATCTGCCATACCTGTATTCGTCACTTCCACTGTAATCGGAAGTGTACAGCCTGCTCCGATTTCTGATTTTTCATAATAGCATCCATCCACTGCCAGAGATGCACAGGGCCTGTAGTTCATTCTCACGAATCCTCCCATATGCGCTGCCAGCTGCTCTGCAACTGTTTCGCTTTCTAATACGTCTTCATCAAAACGCTGTTCGGCATTCTGCCAGATCACATAGGCCTTTCCATTTACTGCACATACCTTTGGAGCATAATCAAAGGTACCATCATCCGAAATCTTTGCCGGAGCCGACCAGCCATTCCCGTTATAATATGAATAGTAAAGCTACACGTCATTTACATCCGCTGTCTCGGTGTTCAGCCATACTGCCAGACGGGTGTGTGTTCCAGTTGAAACTACCTTTGGATTTGTAGTGGTATAGCTGTTTTCGTCAATCACGTCCGTAATTCCTGCATATCCCCAATCCGCTTCTTCCACGGCTGCCCTGGCGGCCTGAGGCTCCTGTCTGTCATCCAGAATGTATTCCAGGGATTCCACCTTATACTTTGAGAGATCATACATCACAGACTGGTCATCACTCAAACTGACTGCCGCTGCAGACCTCTTCGGGGAATTGTCGATTGTGCAGGAAATGGGTTCTGATTCCGGCTTGTACTCTATGATTCCAAGCTTAATCTTGAAATACAGACTTCCTGAAAATGTACAAACGCATTCGTACCAATCGTTTTAATCTTGTCTGGAAGCCTGATATCTGTGAGACTTTTGCAGCCGTCAAATGCATTATTTGCAATACTGGCCAGTCCATCTGGCAGTTCGATCTTTTTCAGTAAACTACAATTTTGGAATGCATTGTTTCCAATTTTGACAAGTCCGGATGGTAATGTAATCTCTGTAAGATTCGTACAATCGTAATACACATAAGTCCCCAGTTCGGTTACAGTCTCTGATATGGAAACACTGGTAAGACTTTTACAGCCTCTAAATGCGGAATTCCCAATGCTTTCTACTGCTACTTTTCCGTTTGCATCCTTTTGATACTCTACTGTTGTAAGCCCCATAAGACCATAACATGCATTTGCAGGCACCGCTGTCATTCCTGCACTGAATGTTACCTTCGTAATTCCGGTACAACTGCTAAATGAGTTTGATGCAACGGTTACTACCTTAGACGGGTAGGTGATCTCTTTCAGATTTGCATCTGAGGCAAATGCAGAATCGTCAATCTTTGTCAATTCTTCTGGTAAAATTTGTCATAAAAAAAATTTTTCTGACTCTTTCCAATAGAGATATATTTGACAGATGTCCCATTTTTATAGCTGAAACGAAGTGAACGAATATGACTGCCGGAAGCATTGTTTCCAAGCTTATGATCTGTCTCTCTTTCAAAGACAAAAACGACTGAAGATAACCTTACAGTATCCGGCCGCTCTGAAAGGCTGCTTATCACCCTTTTTTCTGATCTGGCAAAGCGGCAGAAAGATGTGGCAAGCACCATAACAAAAAGAACAGATACAGCAAGCATCACTGGATATCCCGTTTCCAGAATCTCTATAGGGTTAAAGCCATTCGTAATAACACCGAATAATATGTATAGCGCAGTTTCTATACAAATAAGATATATGATCTGAAAACAGATACTTTTGATGACCGAGGCTCTTGCATATTTAAGACAGGAATGAACAGAACTCCGGGTATTCGTCAGTATCGGCATATCACAAAACCGGAACAAATCATCTAGCGTCATCTTTTTCTCATACTCCCTCCTGTTCTGTATATTAAATAATAAAATCTGGTTAATTCTTCCAATCTATATATAGTAAACTCTTATAGTCAGAAAATAACAATTATTTGCCACAAATTTCTCATTAACTATTACACTTCATGTCCTGGAGGCTTTACGGTTCATGGGGGCTGTGAATCCAATACACAGCCCCCGTCATCTGCAATTTCAGTGTTCCATGCACCATGCCTTGTATTCAGCAAGTCTCTGAATAAACCCACTAAATTCCGGAACGGTAAAATCAAGCTCTTTATACCGCACAGGGTAGATAATTCCTTTACTAATCAGCTGGGCTCTGGTGGTAGAGATGGAACTAACATTTTTGTGAAGATTTTTTGCAATATTTGAAATCATACACGGAAGCTCTCCGCATTTTACCATAGCAAATACAAATTTCTTATCACTGTCAGCGCATCTTTCATATCTCACTTTAAAAAAACCAACATCCAGTGTCTCAAAAAACTCTTCCACACTCTGCTCCACATGGCGGCTCTCAATCACCTCTTCATCCACATTTTTAAATACCACCTGGCAAAGCTGCTGTATAAAAAACGGATATCCCTTTGTAACTGAAAGAATTCTTTCGATTGCATTGTCTGTATAGGTGATTCCGAATTTTTTTGCCGGAATCTCAATCGCACTTCTAGACTGTTCATCCGTCAAAGAGCCTATTTCCTTATATAGAAATAATCTCTCAGAGTAAGACTTTTCCCCTGAAAGCATCTTATAGATCTTGGGCAGCCCGGCGCCCGCTACCATAACCGGATATCCCAGCTGGTTCGTACGATGCAGGGCGGCAATCAGGGCGCCCAGGTCTTTTGATTTCATATATTGAATCTCGTCAATGAAAAAGCAAACAGGAATTCCTGACTTATATGCCGTTTCTCCGATCGATGTAAACACATCTGTCAGGCTCTGGGTCAGATTCACAGACTGATACAATTCCTTTTCCTGTACAGACAGGGAAAATGTGCTATCATTGGGGTCAAAGGAGACAACCAACGCTTTGATTGCATCTAACGGCTTCTGTATCAGATTTTTGAACTTTTCTTTTGCACTTACCTGCCTCAGAAATGCCTGCCCACAGGCAGCGATCTGCGAAATAAAATCATTCCGCTCCTCTACCTCTATATGCCTGCAGAATATCTCTTTCTCTTCTGCAAGCTTCTGCAGCCGGTTAATCAGAACTGTTTTTCCGACGCCTCTTAACCCGCTGAAAATAATAGACGGCGTCGGTATATTTAACGTAAGTGCTTCAAACATCTGCTCTACATTCTGAATATCTTCATCTCTGCCCGCCAGATAGACCGGCATCAGCCCTGCACCTGGCCTGTAAGGATTCATTTTAAACACAGGCATCACCTCCACCCATATTATTACACACTTTGCCGCGCAATACAACTCATTAGCGGTGATATCCGTGCGAAAAATCCTATAACTAATGCTCCCACTACCAACTTTGGATGAATCAGCCCGCTTACTCTGAATCACCCTTCAAATAAGGGAGTGGAAAAATATCTCTCTGCCGTATCTGGAAGCACCGTAACCACAGTCTTTCCCTCTCCCAGCTTTTCCGCCATCTTAAGGGCGGCCGCTACATTCGTCCCGCTGGAAATTCCGCACATGATGCCTTCCATGGAGGCAAGGTTTTTTGCCGTCTGGATTGCCTCCTCATCCGATACAATATAAATGTCTTCATAGATATTCCGATTGAGAATCTTCGGTATGACACCGTCTCCGATCCCCATCTGCATATGTGTCCCGATCGTGCCGCCTGCCAGTATCGCCGCATTTTCCGGCTCCACCGCCCAAATTAGTATGTCAGGATTCTGCGCCTTTAGCACTTCGCCAATTCCTGTAATCGTGCCCCCGGTTCCGATTCCAGAACAGAAGCCGTCAATCGGTCTTGCCATCTGTTCTAAAATCTCCAGGCCTGTATGATGCTTATGTGCTTTTGTATTGTTAGGATTCTCAAACTGCTGGGGAACAAATACATTCGGGTTCTCCGCAGCCATTGACAGTGCTGTCTGGAGACATTTTTCAATACATTCCCCTATGTTCCCTGCATCATGGATCAGCATCACCTGGGCGCCATAGTGATTCACTAGAAGTCTTCTTTCCTCGCTTACGGAATCTGGCATGATGATAATCGTCTTATACCCCCGGACAGCTCCTACAAGGGCAAGACCGATCCCCTGGTTTCCGCTGGTAGGTTCCACAATAATCGTATCCTGATTAATCAGGCCCTGCTGCTCTGCCGCAAGGATCATATTATATGCTGTTCTCGTCTTGATCGAACCTCCTGCATTCATTCCCTCGAATTTCACGAAAATATCTGCGTTCCCTGGATGATTCATTCTGTTCAGACGAATCATGGGTGTATGTCCGATCGCTTCAAGTATATTTTGATAGACCATAGCTGTTCCTCCTCTTTTTCTGTCTAGTCCAACCCGGAGAAGTCGGCTGTGTCCATGGCTGCAGTGATAATCTGTTCCAGCTCGGCACTGGCCTGGTCTGATCTCTCTGGCAGGATATTGGTGCGGAAGGTAACAATTGTATTGTTGAACACCGTGCTGTAGGACTTAACCTCAAACTCGCTGTCGCTCAGCACTGCCTTGTAGTGACGTATCAGCCCGGTCTGCCCGCAGACCTGATCTTCCTGGCAGTCAATAGACTGGTAGCCCTCCTCACTGGAGGCATCCTCATTCAGGCGCACCTTCACAGCCTCCCAGTCATCGGGATCATCCCAGGAGAACTCATCTTGCAGTCCGTGCAGATTTATGGACATGGTAGCAGTCTCCCCACAGGGCAGAGTGGCAAAAAAGACCACATTGTTGGCGCTGCCAACCCATTCTTCCGGCAACAGGAACCGCACACCGTGATAGTCCCGTTCGGTCCAGGACGAGGTGTCTATGGCTGAGCCATCCCCTGAGGAAGTGTCATCCCCTGATGTATCCACAGGTGAAGTATCCTCTGGAGAATTGTCTTCCCTGGGACTGGCTGTACCGCTTTCGTTGTCTGTCTGTGAGGCAGCACCCTGGCCTGAGGACTGGCTTTCCCCCTGACAGCCAGTAAGAACAATGCCTGCAATTAGCAGAGCCAAAAATAGAGAGGTAAGTTTTTTCATAGAAATCATCCTTTCCGTATCGAACTGCTCGTCAGTCATAGCATCAGCCATTTTCTCTTCTACTAATTCTGGCTCAGATTCTCTACTCGCTTATGATACCATACCGCCTGCCAGATTGCAATTGATAGATAGCCGTTGATTGTGTCAAGTGTTAGCTGGCGGTTACTATTCACGGAGCGGGTCCAAAGGTATATGGCAGAGCAGGTTGCAGTAACTTTCCCTTTTTTATTAACCATTGCATACTTATCATTACTTGACTTCCATGTCACTGTTTTATTTGCACTTTTGCCTGTTGCGGTAACCTTTACAGTCAGTTGAAGGAATCTGCCGGCCTTAACCTTTTTCTTTCCAAAAATTATAATCTTTTTCACCCTGTTTTTTACAGGAGTAATCTTATAGGTCGCTTTCTTACCGCTTCCATCCTCTGCTGCTGCAGTAATTGTAACCGTTTTTCCTGATTTCCTTACTGTTACCTTTCCCCTGCTGTTGACGGTTACATATTTCTTATTTCCAGATTCCCATGTAATTCCTTTGTTCGAAGCGTCCGATGGTAATACTTCTGCTTTCAGTGTCATGCTTTTACCGACTGCGATCTTATGAGAGAGACCGGAAATCTTAATCTTAGAAACCTTTACATTCTTACTGGACTCATGGTCTGATACAGGAGTTTTATTGCCGGATTGTTCTTCTATTGCTTTAAAGGTATGGTTATATTTTTTTGCATATGCCTCAGCAGTAGACCCGGGATAACCATGAATAACTGCGTCACTGCTAATACACAGAAAATCCGGATCTTCATCTTCATAAAATGTACATTCTTTGTTCAGTATTGTAATATCTTTTAATTTTCCACCCTCAAAAGCAATGGAATCAATATCTGTCACTGTTTGGGGGATCGTTATATTCGTTAAATATTCATGCCTGTAAAAAGCACGATGACCTATATGCTGTACACTATCTGGAATTGTAAAGGTATTTTCTTTTTTCCCATTCGGGTAACAAAGCAAAAGCAGCGATGTTTTTTCTTTATTATACAGAACCCCTTCTTCTGACGAATAGCTGATATTTCTGCTGTCTACCTCTATATTTTTCAGCGATATGTTCTCACCGTTGCCAAAAGCATCAATGTAAACATCTCTTACATTACTAGGAAGCCGTATTTCTTCCGATCTCTCACATCCTTCAAACACCCCAACGTCTATACTGATTAAGCTTTCTGGAAGAATAATACTTTCCATATTCGTACAATATTCAAAAGCCCCCTGCTTTATATCCGTTATACCTTCCGGCAGCACAATATTTTTCAGGCTGCTGCATCTGGAGAATGCAAAGTATTCCATTCCGGTAAGCTTCTTTGGGAATGTAATATTTTCCAGAGAACTGCAATTAGCAATACCGCGTCCAGGGCTTTTTGCCGCTCCTTCTGTTTGATAGTCTCCCACTCCCTTTACAAATCCAGCACGGCAGGATTCAGCAGGAACTCATAGAGGCCCAGATGCAAGATTCCCTCTTCGTCAAGCCAGGGCTTCATCCCGCTCTTCGTGACAATGATCTTACGGAAAAAGTCCCTGACACCACGCAGCGGCCGAAGCTCTGTTTTTTCCTTCTGGGCATCCTCGAGGGTCAGGGCGGACTGGATGTAATACTTCTTTACGCCTTTATTGATCACAAAATCGATCTCACAGCTAACCCTCTTCCTTTTTCCTTCCGCATCCGTCTCAAAAATATCGACAACACCTACATCTACGGAATACCCCCTGCAGACCAGCTCGTTGTACATGATATTCTCCATGATATGAGTCTCCTCCTGCTGCCGCAGGTTCAGCCGCACATTCCGAAGCCCGATATCGCTGCAGTAATATTTCGACGGATAGGAAAAATATTTCTTCCCCTTCACGTCATACCGCTTCGCCTGGCGGAACAGAAAGGATTCGGAAAGATAGGTCAGATAGCTTGCGATAGTTCCGCTGTCCGCCTTAATCCCCTTTACCGTCTGGAGGGTATTCGCTATTTTCGTAGCATTGGTCAGAGAACCAACGGAAGAACACAGATCATCCGTCAATTCACTTAAAACCTCTGGAAGACCGATCTGATACCGCTCTATGATATCCTTAAAGTAGACCTCTTCAAAAAGAGAGGACAAATATTGGAATTTATCATCCTCCGTCTTCCGGAACAATACCAGCGGCATGCCGCCGTACAGTGCATATTCCTCATAGGCCTCCGCCTTGTCCCCGCCCACATAATCATAGTACTCCTTAAAGGAAAGCGGATGAACCTCAACCGAATCCCCACGGCCGCGAAAGGCAGTCATCACATCTTTGGAGAGCATCTTGGAATTGCTGCCGGTCACATAGATATCCACGTTGCGGAGCCTTTGCAGGCCGTTGAGGACATTGTACAGGTGAATACTCTCCGGGTTCTTAAGCTCCTCCCGGGAAATCGCATACTGCACCTCATCGATAAAGATATAAAACATGCCCTCCTGATTCGTGACCCTGGACCGGATATACTTAGACAACTCCGCCGGATCACGGCAGGCCACGTTCAGATCATCGTCCAGGGCAATCGTTATGATATGATCCCTGGGAATCCCTTCCCCAAGCAGATAATCATAAAACAGATTAAAAAGCAAAAAGCTCTTGCCGCAGCGCCGAATCCCGGTAATGACCTTTATAAGCCCATTCTCCCTCCGGTTTATCAGCTGCTCCAGATAGCTGTCTCTTCTAATATATTTTTCCATGCTCAGCCTCCCATTTATTCGGATATATTGTGTATTGCACATAAGTTCTGATTTTATTATAGACAATTTGTTTTTCAAAATCAACTTTATTCAGATCTTTCATCTGGTGTCTGTCCGTAAGTCGTTTTGCCAGTTCTCTTGTCTGATTTGATGGGAAAAAAATCATGGAAATAAAGACATTGGTGTCAAGCATTACACGCAATCTAATACCCCCTTACTTCCTTCCGAATCTCTCTCATATAATCCTGCATATCTTCTTCTGTTTCAAATCCTGCCTTAGCAGCCTCCCCGTCAAACGCTTCTTCTGCTCTTTTAAAAGCCAGCATTGCAGAGTTCTCAAAGTAAAACCTACCATTTTCCTCAAAAATTACAATTTTATCGCCTGTTTTCAGCTTTAGTTTATTTCTTACTGATACGGGAATCGTAATCTGTCCTTTACTAGAAATTTTAGCCACTTCCATAATCATCATCCTTTCTTATCCCGAGCTTGGTTTTCTTTACTTTCTTTACATTTTATTATACGCAAAAGCATGGAAAATATCAATGGTCACAATTATGATTTCCTGCCCATGCACGTTAGCCGCAGGGAATCCTGCGGCTAACAGTAGGGCAAATACTATGACAAGAGCTTTTCTTATTCTTTGATATCTCATCACTGAATCGCTTTTCTAATTTTGTTTTATTTTAGTTTGATTGTTACAGTTTTCTTCTTTCCGCTTCCATCTGTTGCCATGGCGGTAATCTTGACTTTCTTTCCTTTCCCGGCTTTTTTCGTCTTAACCTTGCCTGATCCGGTCACGGTAGCATATTTCGTATTGTTGCTTTTCCATGCCAGCTTTTTGTTTGCTCCTTTTGAGGCTTTGACTTTTGCCGTCAGCTTTAGTGATTTCCCTGCCTTCACAGACTTCCTGCCGGAGACTGCCACCTTCTTTACCACACCTTTCATGGCCTTTATCTTATACGTCGCTTTTACTCCGCTTCCATCCTGGGCTGTTACCGTGATGGTCACGGACTTACCGCCGGATTTTTTCTTCATGGTAACAACACCGGCGCTATTTACTGTTGCAACCTTCTTGTTACTGGATGTCCATGTGACTGCTTTTATGGCTGCATTGGATGGCATGATGTCCGCAGTAAGTTTTACCTTCTTTCCGGCAGCGATTTTCTTTGAGATGCCGGAAATGCGGATTCCCTTTACTTTTACTGGTGCTGAAACTACCGGTTTTTTATCGCCAGAAGGTTTCTCTCCCGGTATTTCTCCCGGATCCGGCTTTTCAGTTCCTCCGCTTGTTATCTCTTTTTCACGGAAAACCGTATAATCATAGTTGTTGCTGTCATACTTCTCTACAACGCTTGAAGTCACCACATAATACAGGCCATTGGAATCTACGCCATAACCTTTCTCTGTGCGCTGGTAGGAAAAGTCTTTCACTATGATATCTCCCTGTTTCAGCGTCCCCAGATTTTCCGAGGATACCAGTTCTCCGTCTTCCGCATCTTTGTGTATCTCCAGAACGGCATCCGTGGGTACTGCCTCTGCATTGGTAACTGCCACATGAACGATCTTTCCATTCTCAAATACGTCTTCCGTGGCGGCTATGGAGAGATCTGCATAACCTGTCTTTAGTTTAAATGTATTGTTAGACGTATCGCGATCTCCGTTTACGGTCACGCGGATGGTTATTTCTGCGTTTTCAGGCTTCTCTGGAACTGCATAATCTGCTTCTATCAGTGCGCTTTCGCCTGGGAGGATGTCAGTTGTCCCGCTTGTTGTCCTTCCATCTATATCAGCAGTGTACTGCGTGATTTTCTTTGTCCCGGGATTACGGACTCCGATGTATACTTTTGTAGTCTTACCCGGTATCTCCGTTCCATCCTTAATATAGGCGTCCACAATCTCAAGATCCGGCGCCTGCGCTACCTGCAGTGCATAGAGAGAGCCCTTCTTTGCAGTGTCTCCCTTCCGGTACAGGAATTCCATAGTCCCATCCGCATTATAATAGCCGCTGGGTCGGAAGATATTTTCCTCACTGTCTGAAAGAATTACCTGCCTGCTCCATTTGCCGGATGTGGAGTCATAAAGGCAAGCCGCCAACTGGTAGACCTGTTCCTTATCTACTCCCGACCAGACAATTGCCGTCTCTTTATTGTCCCCGTTCACTACTGTGAAATGATCAGAGATACCTGCAACATCCTCTTCTAAAACCGTACTCTGACCTCCGGACGAATCCAGAATCTGATATCCTCTGTCCGTATACCAGAACAATGCAGTTTTACCCTGATACTCTGCATACTGCGGAGCTGAATCAAAGGTCTCATCATTCGTGAGCCTGCTAGTCTTTCCATCTGAAGAGAAGAGATAGATCTCCCTGTCTTCAAGGGTTGTCAGATCCTGGTCTATATCCACGCATACCGCTGCCGTCACAACTCCCTTTTCCGCCGTGATATCATAAGACACCGGGATTCTCTGGGACAGGGTGAATTCTTTCTCTATCGCTGTACTGCCGTTCTTTCCTGACATAAAAAGGATATTATCACCGGACACCCCAAAGATATCCCCACCCGTATTTTTCAGTCCAACCTCTGCAATATTCCCACTGGCATCCATACAGGTGCGGAGGCTGTTGTAAGTTGCTGTTGAAGATGAAGCAAAAGTCTTTGACGCTTTCTTAAAGCTTCCCGTGCTTTCCTCCCATACTGCATAAACAAACTCACTGGATTCCAATGCCTCCTTCATAGAAGAGGAATCATTGACCGTATCCGCATAATTCAGCCAGGATACGCTGATTCCGCCCTCAGACGCAGTGAGATACGGCTGGAAATCCCCCGTTCCGTCTTCCTCTACTGCCCTGGGCCTGCTCCAGCTCCCACTGTCCTTGTCATAGACAGTATAGACAAGCTTCGTGCGGTGAATCGTACTTCTCGTGCTGTCTTCAGTAAGAAATACTGCAACTGTTGTCCTGCCCTGCTGTACAAGCATAGGTTCTGTCAGTTCTGAGGTTCCCGTCTCCAGAAGCATCTCTGTGAGGTTTGATTTTGCACTGGATGCTTTCGCTGCTTTGGCTTTCTGCTCCCCATGCCACTTAGAATTGGCTGATGCATCTCCCGGCAGAGAGTAGTGTTCCATATCATAAATTTCTTCTTCACTTTCCTCTGACAAACTCTTGGGGTCTATAGTTTTTCCTTGATCAGCTTTATAAAGGTTGTAAGTCGCATTTGCCAGTTCCTTTGAATAGCTGAAACCCAGGACACTTGCCTTAAGACTTATTGCCCCTTTCAAGTCTGCCTGTGTCAGACCTTTCGGAAAATCAATCGTTACAGGCATGGAGGCACTTCCCTCTGCTCCAATCGTTACGGCATAGAGCACCCCGACGCCTCCTCCAACACTCAGTGACGGCGTCACCGTGAGACTGGTGCTGCCTCCGAATTTTTTCTCTTTCATATTAAAGGTAACACTGCTGTCCAATTTTCCATTAACGCCAATGGACTGCTCCATGTATACCGGAACAACTCCTATTGCATACTGCTGTTTGAAGGAAGTACTCATATCTATAATCACCTGGATACCTCCTGTAAGCGGAGTTTCGGTATCTGCTGACATATCATTTTCCAACCATCCATAGCCCGTTGCTTTGATCTTGGCTCCTGCTGTCCATGAAGTGTCCAGATTGTCAGATTTGACAACATTACTCCACTGTGAAGAGGATAAATCCACAGGCTGGGATTCACAGAACTTCTTCCAGTCCTCCCAGACTCCCGGCTCAAAGATATCCTTCGAGCCTTCTGCACCTAGCATAATCCGTACTTTCGAACCATCCCTCTTAATCGTGGTCTTTAATTTCCCCAGGTCAAAGGATAATTTATCATTATTTAAGAATGGTACATCTGTCTGCCAGCCGGATTCGCTGACATCATTCATAATGGGTACATAGCTGTCATCTACAGAGCTTACATCATCCTCCGGCACTGTGATATGCACCTGTTCAGGCTCGCTCTCCGTACCGTCCTGCGCTACCATTTTTACAAAGATATCTCCCCTGCCTGAAAAGATATCCCCAATGGTTACCTTGAATATACCATCTTCACTGTCGATGCGATTCCCATCTGGATCACCCTGATACATACAGTAATAACCTGGTGTCTTGCCATTCCAGACACCACAGGCACGGAAAGTCACTCTGTCTGTTTTTCCAAAATTCTGACCCCCGCAGCTCTTTGCCATCTCATTGCTATAGTACATGACCGTTGATACATAAGGATTCATGTCATCTCCTGTTTTTTTCTTCTTGAGCGAAGCCTGAAGCTGATTTGTCTGGAAGATGCTGACTATATCCGGTGAAACGAGCGTTGTGTAGAAAATGTAGTCCCGGTATCCTTCCTTCGTTATCTTGATCTGTCTCATCGCAGATGGTTCTGATAATGTATTCGGAATAAAAGCTTTACCTTCTGCATTCGTAACAGCTTCGCCGATACCCTCAACTTCTGCCTTTGCTCCTTCAATATGATCAAATCCCAAGGATTCATAATCTGCTGCTCTTATCTCAATCTTTGAATTATCGTACTCACTTTCATCTCCCGGCTCCGGGTCTCCCCCGGTACTTCCGCCTCCTTCTTCATTTATCGTCCCATCGGAACACACTGTCCCCGCATAGTTCCATTGATTGGATGATAGATTAAGATTCAAAGCAGCACGCACACCGACATCATAGTAGTTGACATAGTACCAATAATAGACAAAGCCGCTGTAAAGCACATACGCGGCGTCATACGAGTAATCGCCCGGCGAGCGCAGCCACCAATAGCAGTTGCCATTATATTGAGCACCTGTATAACTATATAATCCCATTGCTTTTGCATAATTACTGCCCTTACTTCTGCGTGCTTCATCATATGTATATCCAGCTGAAACAAAGCCATAAGGCACAGCACTTTCCCCATACACTTCTGATTCTGACAAAAGGAAGATTTTATCTACTGTATCCTTTCCTCCTTCGGTTCCATAAGATAGATTACCTGCATTTACCACAGATGTATCTGCAATCGCTGACTTCTCGCCAGATGTAAAGGCGCTGTCAATAAAATTCCTGCCGCTGTAATCTATTCCCTGCTGGTTATAGGAAGAACCGTATCCATTTAACCAGCTCCTTATGGTACTGGTCTCCCAGGTCACATTTTCGTACACGGTATTATATCTTTGGTCATCCAGCGCCACATCCGACAGGAGAAGCGCCTGGTTTCCGTCTGTTTTCAATACCCGCCATTTAACCGGCTCATATTTAAAATAATGGTATGTGTCAGCATCCGGCCAATTATAGTAACCACTTGATGAGCTTGAATATGTCGCATCTCCTTTTTTCATTCTCCGGTAACGGTTCCCACCAATTGTAATCTCGTTATTATCCCATCCGCCTGTACTTTGCAGCGTACTGTATACGGGATCCGAGCTTGTCACCTCACTCTGCGGATAGCTTCCGAACCACACACAGTCCCATGTCACCTTCTGCTTTGCTGTCATGGTGGAATCTGCTTCGATCCTTGGCGCATGAAGTTCGGATGCTGATGATTTAACGCTCATCCTACGCTCTGTTTTCTCTGCGATCTCCTCTTCCCGGGCTTCATTTTTCTCCTGTTCTCCTTTCTTCCCGGTTTCCGTCTGTTCTTCCGCTCTTTCCAGGGCTTCGCCTGCCTTCTGTCCCGCCGTTTCCTGTACCTTCTGTCCTTCCGTTTCCTGCGTCTTCTGTTCTTCTGCCGCCTGTTCCCCCTGTTTGTCTATTACAGGTTCTTCCTGTCCCTCTTGTTCTGCCACGTCACTTTCTTCCTTCTGAACAGGCTGTCCTGCCATTATGCCTGCATCCGTCTCCTGCGCATGAACCGCAAGATCTGCGCACAGACTTAAGCACATGACCACAGTAAGCAGCAATGCCGTCATTTTTCGGATTGAATTCCTCATCTTCTTTCCTTCCTCTCTTTCTCTGTCTGTTTTGATAAAACCAGGTGCTCCAGTATATTTTTCCGGAGATAATACGTATCGCCATGGGAGAGATGCCCGAGATAGCTTGCCATGCTTCTCCTGATATCCTCCATCTCCATCACACCTGTACGGTATGCATGGCGGTATCTTTTTATCTTCCGTTTCATCCTTTTCTTATTGCTGGTCCGTAGTTTACGGACCACCTTTCCTGTATCTGTCATGTAAAAGTGGAATCCCAGGTAATCAATTCCCTGGGATATAGGGATAATCTGCGTCTTGTTATTGAATTCAAGCTTTCTTTCACTCTCTATATACGCTTTCATCCTGTCCAGGCATTCCTTCAGATACTCTTTATCATGATGAAGCAAAACCCCATCGTCCATATATCTTGTATAGTATTTTATATGAAGCTTCTCTTTAATCAGCCTGTCCAGCCCGTCCAGATAGAATAGTGCAAACCATGAACTTGTCTGGTTGCCCAGCGGTATTCCCTTTCCCTTTTCAACCTCATAGCTGTCGATGAACAGGCGTATCAGCGAGCAGATTTCCCTGCTTTGGCAGAATGCTTTTTCATAGAGTTGATGCAGGATCCCATGGTCAATGTTGTCAAAAAATCCACGGATGTCATATTTTAGGAAATACCCTTTTATCCCATACTTTTTATAAAAATCATGCAGAAACCCATCCAGCCGGTCCATGGCAAAGTGGGTTCCCTTTCCTTTTCTGCTTGCGGCATTATCATAGATCAGATGCCGCTCCATATATGGCTCAATAATATTATCGCAGAGGGAATGCTGGACGATTCTATCCCGATACTGCAGTGCATGGATGATCCTGTGCTTAGGATCGAAGATCTCGAACTCCTGATACGGCCTCGGCATATATTTTCCGGTCTGTAATTCCCATTGAAGCTGATAAAGCTTCTGCCCGAGATCCAGTTCAAAATCAATGACTTCCCTTCGTCCCCGTTTTCCGCGCCGGGATTTTTTATGTGCCTGATAGAGACACTCAAACCGACACATATCCTCAAAATCTGTCTTCTCTTCTATATTATCACTTTCTCCCTATTATTGCCAGTACGGCTTCATATTTCCAAACATAAATATGAAGCCGCCAAGAAAAAAATCCTTTGTCTTTTTCACCTGACAATCTTTGTTCTTCCGTTTCCGGAAGGGAATTCGGTTCCTTTGAAATATAGGCATGGATTTTACCCTCCTGAGTAAAATTACTGGCCATAGCTACCTCAAATCAGCACGCACACCGACATTATTGTTGTTGACATTGTTCCAATTATTGACATTGCCGTTGTTATTCACATTCGCGGCGTTATTCGAGTTATTGCCCGGCGAGCGCAGCCACCATCAACCTTATCCCCCATATCTATTCTGGTCGCTTCTGGACCATGACAGCAACAGACGGATAACCTCTGTTGACTGTATAGATATCTGTTCATACTGTTTTGCCAGGATACCGCCCTGCTCTTTTGCCATCAGCGCGATGTATCCCAGCATTTTCAGATCCACATATGCTTCTCTCTGATATTTTTTCCGAAGCTCAATTTTATCAGCCGCTGTCTTGTCTTTGACATAGACCATATTCGCCCGGTACAGATTTTCCACGGCTGATAAAGCCAGGTTCTGCATCCTGCTGATTAATGAAAACCGGAACTTTTTCGGTGACTTGTCCGTAACTGTAAAGACATAGTTTCCAAGGTCTTTTGCTTTGACAATGACAAGCAGTTCACTGTCCTTACGTTTTCCCTTCATCTTTTTTTACCGCTACCTTTTTTTGATTTTGACCAGTTTTGCATTATCCCCACGGCCGCGAAAGGCGGTCATCACATCCTTGAATACAATATCACCTAATTTTATCTTCTCACAGGCGTAAACACTACGATCCTATACCTCATATAGTCCCCCATATAATACTTCTCATATGCGTTTATCGCGTCCTGCATATGGTTTGTGAGTTTTTGTGCTGTAGAATTTTTATAGCCCTTTATCACGATTTTGTTCCCGGCCATTCCCGACATCGGGCCATCAAATATAGTCCCTCCAAAATATCCTTTCGGCACCCACACTACCTTCGCTTTGGAATTAAGTATTGTTACCTCTTTCAATTTGCTTGGGAACCTTAACCTTTCCTCTCGCTTTTGTACCATCCAGCAGAATATGGTTCACAATCAGAAGCTTATCTTTCCGCTTTTTTATCTTCTTAGCTGCCCACGGCGTCCCCTCAAATGCTGAAGGTACTATTTTTTTCACACTTCTGGGGATTGAAATGCTTTCTAACTATTTGCATCCTCCAAAAGCATTCTCCGCAATGGTACTAACACCGTTTTTCAATACCATCTTTTTCAAATCAGGACAGGAATCAAACCCACAATCTCCAATTTTTTTGACGCTTCCTGGGATCGTCACACTTTGCAGGCCACTGCACTTTGCAAAAGCGTTTCTTTTGATTGATGTGACTATCCCGAGAATACTAATGTCCTTGTCAGACCCGTTATATTTTACCAATACACCATTTTGAATCACAAACTCGCTTTCTTCCGCCTGCACATTTTGGGGTAGTAATGTTATAATCTCCGCCAGAACAGTAAAAATCAAAATAAAACTCATTACTCTCTTTCTTATTGTCTTCATATTTTTAATCCTCCTTTTAGAAACATTATTTGCACCCATCCTTTTGGGTGTAAAAATCCAAATCCGTACAGCATTGCATAATCTACTTCTTAATCTTCACATTCTTCCCCACTCCGCCTTTCTTAAGCAGCTTCTTATACACTTTCAGCTTCGCTTTCGGCACCTTGATCACTGCCTTTTTATGGATCCCCTTAAATGCCTTGCTTCCAATCTTCTTTATAGACTTCGACTTCACCGTAATCGTTTTCAGGCTCCTACATCCAAAGAATGCCTGCTTCCCAATTGCACTGATCTTCGCGCCAACCGTAACCTTCCGAAGCTTTTTGCAGTTTTTGAAAGCATTCGGAGCGATACTGGTAACTGTATATTTCACATGATTGATTGTCACTGTCGCCGGAATGTTCACAGATGCCGCTTTTTTATTCGGAGCACTCTTGTATTCTACAGTTTTTCCTGCCTTAACCACCCGGTACGCTGTCTTCGTCTTTGCATCCTTCAATACCGTGCCCACTGCCGGGACAGAATCCGATTTCGGTTTTTGCGTTGTACCGCCGGTTCCATTTTGCACTGGTTTAATGGTATACTTCTTAGATATCGTACCAGTGTAATTACCTGTAAAAAGAATGTCTGCCGTATAGGTTCCGGCCTCCTTACTGCCCTCAGAATAAGAAACCGTATAGTTCAATGCGCTGATCACCTTTCCGTCACTGCCAATTACCGTCACCGTCGGTTTCTGCATCTGTCCATTATAAGTAAATGTTTCAGAAGACAGCCTAATTTCCTTCGGATAAGGAATCACTGCCGAAGACTCCACTTTATCACAGTATTTACAGCGGCTGACAATGCTTCCATCCTCATTCAGAGTTGCCTGTGTCACGATCTTTTGAAATTCATGCTGGCAGGACTCCCCACTTGTTGACAGATGGAAATATACCGTTTTTACTGCCATACCATCGCTGATTTTACAACCGTATGTTTCTGTCTCATCCCTGCGTTCGATTTCTAATGTATTTTCACCTTCAAACCATATCACATTATTGTTCTCTCCATTTTTACCAATCCTTGCCCACTCATAAGATAAATACCCGATACTGCTCGTGGCATCTACAGACAGCGTATGCTTAGTACCCTCCGCACACTGCAGAACACTGCCAGACTGCCCGTCAATCATGCAGACCGGTTCGCTTAAAGTATCCGAATATAAAGTGAAATGGAACACTTCTGTATCATAGCCGTCTTCTACCCTGCAGACATATTTCTGCACTTCTTTCTCCGACTTGGTTACCGTGTATTTATTTCCTTCTGCCGTTCCCTTTGTCCTTGTATCTTCCCTGTCCCATTTATATATAATATCGTCTGCCGATGCAAATGAGGACTTTGCATTCACTGATAATTCTACGGTTTCTCCAGGCGCAATGTAGATCTCTGATGCCGTTTTTCCATTTATCTCCTGTCCCACTTCCAGAGAGCATGGATTCAGAGCGAAAAAGAATTTTCTCTCTTCCTCCCCATCCCGGACTACACACACGAAATGAGTTCCATCATGCCAGTAATCCCCCACATCATATGCGCTTACATGCTTTGCCATAAAGGTACGCTCTTTCGAAAATTTCCGGACCATTCCATAACTTTCATTATATGTTCCCCACTGATATTCATAAGCCCCGCTCTTTGGCTCGGATGTCATCTGTACCTCCAGACAGCAGGTCTTTCCATAATCCACTTCTCCAATGGCGGCATAGTAGGAGTTTTCTGACAATCCCGGTGTGCGATTTCCATCAATGAGTCCAATCCCTTCTATTGAATTTTTCTCCGGCTCCTCTGGTTCCTCTGTATCTGCATAAAACCAGATCACTTCTGTCTGGAACCCATCCGAAATCTCACATGTATATCTCTCTGCACAATGGCCTTTATCATCTATAATGTCATCTGTCTCAAAGGTGTACGATGAACCCTGACCAATAACTTCCTTATCTCCGTACCAGTCTTTGTACCACTTATATGTTATCCCATCATTTTTGTATGTGCTTTTTGCCTCAACCTTTAACGTTACGGTTTCACCCGGAACTACATCTACACTTGTTCCCGATTCCTGATTCACAGTAGGATAAGTCTCCAAGGAGTCTGCATACACCCAAAATAAAAATTTTTCTTCATCATCTCCATCCTTTACAGTACACCGATACATATTGTCACCAACAATATTCTCCGGTATTTTATAGCTGTTCCCTGTTGCACCGGCAATGACTTCAGTTTCCCCATCATAGTCTGATTCGTCTTCATAATAGTCTGAAAAGTTCAGAAATCTTTCCCAACTATATGAATAACTGTTTCCTTCTGGCTTTGACGTTATTATGACTTTTAATTCACATTCTTCATCCGGCGAGGAAAGAAATGTAGTATCGGTATCTGAGCCATTAATCTGTTCATACCCTTCTATTCTCACCATCTTTTCGATGTAAAATTCCACATCCCGTTCATGGACTCCATCAGTAATCTGGCATCTCAGATACTGTATTCCCACAGAATTTTTCACAAAAGAATATTCTCCGGCAGTTTCTGTTACCAGTTCATTCGAATCGTCATCATACCATGTGTAACAAATCGTTCCTTCTTTATAACTACTATTGGCAGATACCTTTAATCTGACAGTCTCCCCTTGCTTCGCTTCTCCGGATATTCTCCAGTCATACTCTTTCCCATCCAAATCCAATGTTTCTTCGTACTTATTCTCACCTGCATAGATAGCACATGTGCCGCTTAAAGTATCTTTGGCCCTCAGTCCAAACCCATAAGACTCTGTCTGGATAACCGTATCCCCTTCCTTCAGCATGACATCACAATAGTACATGGAATCCGTATCATCCATCTTTGCTCCGTAAATGCTTTCCGTAGCGCCTTCGATATCCTGATATTCCCCATACCAGCTTTCCTTCTGCCATTGATAGGCTAACTGATATCTACTGTCCAGTTGTTCCGCCCTTACCTCCAATTTTACTGTTGTTCCAAAGTCAAAATAAAGATATTTCCTTGAATTACCCTGAGGTTTATCCTCCACATACCGAGAAACCTTTAAGTAGTCTCCTTTGATCGTAAAGACTGCATCATCTGTATTTTTCCCGTCATTGATCCTGCAGATATAATATTCCGTCTTTATCCCTGACTTTTTAGTCGTAAAAATGGGTCTATCCTCATTAAGCTTCTCAGCCTTCTCTATGGGATCTTCTTTATTTTCTGCTTTATACCACTCATAAGTAAGTGTCGCTCCTTTGATCGTTGAATCTGCATCAACTGTCATCTCGACCGTCTCACCGTCAGCAAAGTTCCCAGTCGAAATCTTACACAGATCATTAATACCACGCATAAAAGATATAGTATATTTATCCCTTTCATCTTCGCTCTCAGAGGCATCTGCCGTCAGCGCCTTCGTCTCATCTGTCCTTTTCTGTTTCTCTTCCTCCGAAGGTTCACTCCTCTTAGACTCTGCTATATCTGTGTCTATCCCTGCAAAAACTTCCTTCTCCTGCTCACTCTTTTCTTCTCCGCTTCCTTCTCGCCCCTCTTTTCCTTGTACTTTGGAAATATCCTCCTGTTTTCGATCTGTAATCTCTTCCTGCCCTGTCCCCTTTTCCTGTTCCTGTTCTGTCCTCTCTTCCCATCCTATGCTTTCTTCCTGTCCTGTCCTCTCTTCCTGCCCTTGTACCTCGTCTCTTTCCTGTAACTGTACATCCTCCTGTGCCATTGTCGTGTATGCCGCCAGCTCACTCCCACACATCCCAAATACCATCACAGCACTCAGAAGCGCCGCGGTAATCTGCTGTCTTTTTTCCCTCTTTCTATTCATTTCATCCCTTCCTCTCTTTCGATATATAATCTCATAAATCCGAACTGCTGTTTCATATCTGCACCAGCAAAAAAATGTCCGGGTGGTCTGCTCATCCGTGAGCAAAAAACATGTCTGGATTTCCTTCTGGTTACCCGTATAATAATCCCTCCTTTTTCACACAATTAATACCACCATACGGTAGCATTTCTAGTTTTAGTATACAACCGAATGGTAGCATACGTCAATAAGGAGGATTAACAATATGTACTTTAAAAGAATTGAAGATTTACGAGTTGACCACGATCTTACACAACAAAGCGTTGCAGATTACCTGGATGTCCAGCGCGAGGTATACCGCCGCTATGAGAAGGGGACGCGGACAATCCCCATTGATTTACTGATAAAACTGGCTGACTATTATCATACATCCATCGACTATCTCGTCGGACGGACAAATAAACCCTAGACGAACTGTAGCAGCCGGGATGCAAATTTTTGTTATATCGCTTGATTTCGATGATGCAGACTGTTAATATGTAACTATTCAGCAGGTCTTCCGAAAGGCGCTGAACATCCGGGGATGCTCATTTAGCGCGAAGTGTAGACATTTTAAGGAATTTCCATGCAACTGTGAAGGTACTGGGCAGTTACATTTATTTTAAGAGTGGTGAATGATTTGGACACTGTAAAGATATCAGAGGATACGGGAATCAGGCGGCAGGTCTTAGAAGAGATTGTTTGTCTGGCAAAGAAATATGATATTGGAAGATTGATCTTATTCGGCTCCAGGGCAAGAGGCGACTATTATAGAACCAGCGATATCGACCTGGCTGTCTCAAGCGGTAATATCCCTCGGTTTTCATTTAGTGTGGACGAAGACACATCCACGCTTTTAATGTTTGATTTTGTAAATCTGGACAGAGCGGTACAAAAAGAACTCAGAGAAGCGATTGAACAGGAGGGAATCCTATTATATGAAAAAATATAACAACTTTTGTAATTCACTCCAGAATTTATTGGAAATATATGATTTCGAGGAACCGTACAATAATGTAGTTCTTACCGGACTGGTAGGACTGTATGAAATTTGTTTTGAGCAATCCTGGAAAGCGATGGAGGAAACGCTGTATGCCAGCGGAATCACAATAGCGGCAACAGGTTCGCCCAAGGCTATTATAAAAGAAGCGTACCGTAATGGAATGGTTGACAATGAGCAGTTATGGCTGGATGCACTGGCAGACAGAAATAATGCGGCGCATGCATACAACCGTGTTATTGCGGAAGACATTGTGGAAAATGCCAAAGAAAAATATATCGCAATGTTCCAGAAATTAAAGTCGTGCATGGAAGAAAACTGGATGGATCCGTAATATAAGAGTGCATGGGCTTCAATATTTACAACTACTCACTGGATTTTGATATGGAGCGAACGTTTGTTTGATGAATACTTAAAACGTACGATTAATATTCGCGATACATTTGTAAGAAAGCCGACTAAGGAGAACTTTTATCATGGTATTATGCTTGGAATTTTAGGCTTCAAAACTGACTGGTATGTAAAATCGAATAGAGAAGCTGGTGATGGTTTCAGTGATATCATTATCAAAATTGAGGATAAGGGTATTGGAATGATTATTGAGCTCAAATATGCTGAAGATGCAAAACTATCTGCCAAATGTGAAAATGCTATGAAACAGATCGAAGCTACGGGCTATGCCTCTGAATTAAAAGACGCTGGATTTCACAAGATTTTAAAGTATGGAATCGCTTGTTATAAGAAAAAATGCAAAGTAATATTTGAAGAGGAACAGTAAGCAGGCACATCAAATCCACCTCCAAAAATCAAAACAATGCAAAAGGGATACAAAGCTCCTTCTCCAACTTCGCATCCCTTTTGCTTTATGGTCTGTTACTTTTATTTTCTTTTTAGTTGATAAAATTACATAAAACTGATTGCTTGTTTTTCTTACTTTATACTTCTTCTACTCTTTTCCTTCCTTCGAAACAATAACTGCCTCTCCTTTCTTCTACATCATGATATCTATTATGGTTCTTCAATATAAACCCCATCTGTAAAGCTGCTACTTACATCGTTACCTGCAGAATGAATGCAACTAACCCGGTAATAATAACCACCTTCCACATCAAGCATCTGGCTAGAAGATACTCGATCAGCATTGTGATTGAATTTCATCCATCCTCTATAACCTGTCCAGTGATCATCCCCCTTCTTAGCCCTCTCCACACTGACACCAACGCCGACCTTTTCTACGGTTTGCACAGCAATTGTACTTCCACCACCATAAAATTTCCCTGGCCCAACTTCTACACACTTCGAATAACCAACCAGTAAATCCTCTCCTCTAGTCATCTTAGTGGAACAACCCACCGACTCATCTTCATGAGTCAAATAAGACCCGTCAATCATGGGTACATCCGAAGCCGCCTGGCTATCAACCGCCGATGTCATTATAATCCTAGCTAACATTATCAATGTACAGCCAAGGGACAACAATCTCCGCTTCACTCTTTGGTCACCTCCTCACTTTCCCCTTTATACCCCATTATATCCCTCATATATAAAGGCACATAACTCGACAAAAACTTACGCGATTTATTACCAGAAATACAAATTCTCTAAAATAAATTCAAATTTTTCCCTTTTCATCGTTCCTACCAAAAAATATTCTAGTCCATTATACCTAAAATTTGCCCAGTATCTATTATTTTTTTTATCTGTTGTTTTAAATTCTTTAATTGTAATATCACAATTCTCATTTTTCAGTACATACTCGTTTCTGATATGTTCATCTACATCCATACCTAAAGATGAATCTTTATAGGCTGCACTTATAAAAAAAGTCACATTCTTCTCATTATATAAATATGACAACTCTGCAAATTGCGATATCTTGTCATACTCCATGCTTTCAAAGCTCATCCCTTCCATTGCGCCCATAACAATCCTTACTGGCGCAATTCCAAATTCTTCTTTGAGTGCCTGATAGGCCTTCTCAACATCCTCCTCCACTATCACCATATTTTCATCGCTAGAATTAACTTTTACGACCTCTCGCCCACCAACCATACTCTCTACAAACCGCACAGCTCTCTCCGCTCCACCCAAACTGGTGACACCTATAGCCGCGACCAACGCAACTGCTGCCGCAAGTCCTGTATAAAAGCGGAATCCTCTTTTTCTTCCTCTTGCTACTCTTCTTCCCTCCGTCTGTCTCGCAGACCCAGAATCCACCATCCCGCTGACGTCTCCGCTTCCAACGTTCCCATTTTCCACATCTCCGATTCTCTCTGCACCCTCTTCCTTCTCCCTGTCGAGAATTTTCTGTACGACACACAAAGCACGCAACTCATCCACGGACAGATTCGGATATTTCCTTTCCCACTTCAACATTTCAATCCGTTCATCAAGATCACTTCGGATCTCAGCCTTTAGTGCTTCCGGCATCTTCTTCCCTTCCGCCTCATTTTCCCGGCGTATTTCCTCTGCCTCCCTTTCCAGCTCATCCCTTATAAACACTTCAAATATATCCCTTTTATTCCCTTCCATGCACGTCTCCTCTATTATAATGTTGAAAGCGTCAAAAAGTATCTTGGCACTATAATTCCCCAGACACCCCGCCTGTACTGTCACCACAGTCTCCCACAACACAACATTAGCAACACCTGCCAACACACAATAGCTACCACCACATAGCAGATGCTGACACAAACACGAATACCGAAAACAGGTGTCGAAACGCAACACCTGTTTTTATTCTTCATGTAAGTGGTTGAACTGCTCTTCATAATTTTTTCTTATCCATTTCCTCGCCCTGTACAACACACTATGTAACGTTCCTATTTTCATACCCATGATCTCAGCCACTTCCTTCTGAGGTTTTCCAAGATAATATGTAATCGTAAGCGCATCGTACCATCTCGGATTCATACGGTACAGATCTGCAAATATATTTCCCGTCAGTTCCCTGCACTCTTCCTTGTATAACCGTCTTATAAAATCTTCCTCCAGGTCATAGTCTGATACAAATTCTTCACTTTCTTCATACAGGAGATCACCGTACAGAACCTCCCGCTCCAATCCCCTCTTGTAATTGATTGCCATATGCTTCGCGCTGATCAAAAGCCACGAAACTGCTGCTTTCTCCTCTACACCTCCAAGGTCAAGCAGCTTCATAAAAACAGTCTGGGTAATTTCCTGTGCTACATGGTGGTTGCCGCAATAGTGCAGCGCCGTATAGTATATGCTGTCTGCACTATTCTTATAAATTGCATCAAAGGCGTCCTCATCCATAGCCTTTATCCCCACTTATCTGCCCTTCACTTTCTTATATCTTCGCTAAGATCTCTTACCTGTCTCCCTCAGTCAGTTTTCCAAACATCCTGAAGACCTGGTAATCACTGGTTTTCATGTTTAGATTTTCTCATTAATCCAGAAGGATGTCAACTATATTTTTCGTCTATACACGCAAAGCACTAATTTTATGAACTATAGTTCCTCTTTCCCATCTCCTGCTCTGCAATCCAGTCGTTCTTTGTCTTGTCATATTCATAACTGCTGTAAGCGTTAGTACAGCATTGCGTAATTAACAGTGAATTCTGCACTCGCTATCTGTGCCAGATGCACGTAATATAACCTCATCAGGTTCTCTGGTGAGATAGGGTGTTTCCGATGTTGTTATCTGCAAATACTTTATCATATTTTCCGCATCATCTATTTTTGCATTCCTTAGTATTACTTCGTTTCCCGTCTTATCTATTATTGTTAATGGATTGAATCTCATAGTCTATTCTCCAATTCCTGTAACGGTTTTGCCAGCTTCTCATAGATTTTTTCCGTTTCATCTGTCACATCCATAATTGAAGCGACTCCGTTTTCTTCATCTGCAAGATAATATTTACAGCTATGGTCAATCTTATATTTTTCAGAATACACCTCAATCGCATTCAAAAAATATGGGCTGTGTGTATTTAAAAGAATATTCATGCTAAATTCCTTTTGAATCAAAACGATAATCTCAGCAAATTTTAATTGCCACTCCGGATGAAGGTGGATCTCTGGCTCATCAAAAATAAGCATTCCGTTTTCATCAATATTACCATTTTGCAATAATCGCCTAAGAATCACGAAGCTCTTCATTCCAGTAGACAAATTTACCATCTTTAAATCGCCATCCAGCCTGTCTGTTTTCATCCTTTTTATCATTCGTTAATTTCAGTAATAAATCCTGCCCATGCTCAAACTCATTTAGGAAAAAACGCCACTGAAAACTCCCCAAATCATCCAGGATAAATGGATCATCCATGTAAATAATCTCTTTATTTAAATTCATATAATCAGTTATCCTGATATCCTTATTTTTAAATACTGCAAAATCGATGCAATCATTTTTTATACTCAGTTTTACAGTTGCTTTTTGTTCAGCATGATTCAGGTGTGCAACATTCATCGCAAATTCCGCCTCGAGTCTTTTTTGCAGAATTATTTTTTGTATATCACTGTCTTTAAGCTCTAAAAATGTATAGATTCTTTTTGCTAATTTTTCCAATGCATCCTGCTTTATATACTTTTCAAAATATTTATCCTTATTGATGAAATAGCATTCCATTTCCTTCACTATAAGCCGCATATCACTCAAAAATACTTCTTGCTGATCAATGATATGCTCTGCCAGGTCGGTCGCATCAAATCCCCGTGTCAACCGGTTCGCTGCCTCATGATAATATTCATTTAGGACTCTGGAAACAGACTTATAACTGTAATACCATTTAGCTCAATATTTGCCAAATTGACTTTTCCTACATTTTCAAGCTCCAGCTTCATACTCACACCTTACCCACATATATTTCTGAACAGTTCCTTAACCATATAAAATCATGCATCATTTTCATATACCACACGGTCATGCAGTCCTTAACCGTCCCACGTCCACCCATCCGATATACCCGGAATATTCCTCCAGTTCTGGAATCGTAAGTTCAATGGCGCTGTTCCCGCTGCCGCATGCGGGGAAGACCGTCCCAAAACGCTTCAGTGATTCGTCCAGATACACCTCCACGCCCTCATTCACCGCAAAGGGGCAGACGCCGCCCACTGCGTGTCCTACAAGCGTCTCTGCCTGCTCCGGCGAAAGCATCTTCGCCTTCGTCCCGAACTGCGCCTTGTATTTCTGATTGTCGATCCTGATATCACCGGCTGTCACCACAAGCACTGCATGGCCGTCCACCATAAAAGAAAGCGTCTTCGCAATCCTCTGGGGCTCGCAGTGCAACGCGGCAGCGGCGAGCTCCACAGTGGCGCTGGATGGAATTCCTGGATCCGCTCTTCCATCCCAAATGTTCTGAAATACTCTTTCACTCTTTGTATTGCCATTTTTCTTTCCCTTTTTTCTTATACTCCGCCCCTGCCCCGCGTGCTAGTACAGCCTTGCTTAATTAACAGTGAATAATGTGCTTGATATCTGCGTCAGATGTGCGGCTACAATCCGACGGCATAGCGGGCTACGTCTAGGATTGGAGACGTGCATCTGGCACAGATAGCGAGTGCAGAATTTACTGTTAATTACGCAATGCTGTACTAGTATAACCCACACTAATTAACCGTACGTTTCACTTTTCTAAATTTCCATCTGCCGCGTTGTCGTCAATCGGCGTAGCCACCACCGCTACGCCTCATTCCTACGCCTTGCAGGCTGAAAATTAACAACTTCTTATCCTCTTCACTGATTAGCGTCCGATAAACCCATTTCATGAATTTCATTTGATTTTTCTTTGGCAGTCGCATATAATACAAGTAGGGAAATCCCTACTTCCCATATTTTACGCTTATTGAACTACTAATGTTCAATAAGACAGGAGGTGAAAAATATGTTAGCAAACGCTTTTGTTGACAACGCAAAGGTCATGGCCAAAGGGCAGGTCACAATCCCAAAAGATGTCCGTGAAGTGCTTGGCGTGGCAAGCGGAGACCGCATTTCTTTTATTGTGGAGGGCGGTACTGTCCGTATCGTCAATTCGGCTGTCTATGCCATGCAGATGCTCCAGGGGGAAATGGCAGGCGAAGCAGAGCGGGCCGGTCTTACATCTGACGATGATGTTATGGCGCTTGTAAAAGAATTAAGAAATGAGGGCGAAAACGAATGAGGGTTCTGATTGATACGAATGTCCTCATATCTGCGGCATTGAGTGCAAACGGCATTCCCTATCAGGCTTATGTAAAAGCAGCCTCTTATCCTAACCACGGATTGATCTGTGAGCAGAATGTGGACGAAATGAAACGGATATTCAACAAAAAATTCCCCAAACGTCTGTACCCATCCCAACAGACGAAAACAGGTCGGAATCACAAGTCAGGGATGCAGATGACCGTCCCATTTTAAGAGCGGCGATTGCGGCAAAAGCTGATGTCCTGCTCACTGGTGACAAAGATTTTCTGGAATCAGGTTTGGAGAATCCAAAGATCATGGCACCGGCTGAATTTCTTGGCAAGGATTGAAAACAACTTTGTATGGCAGGGCCGGAAACTGCAACAGCTTCCGGCCCTGTCCTTTCACATCTGCAGTATTTCATTTTTCAGCATACGCTTAATCTTGTTGCTCATGGTCTCCGTGCCGGTCTTACACTGCCTGTTTGAAACCGGGCAGTGACGTCTTCCTCATATCATAGTTTTTTCATCATCCAATATGCATCTGCATATTGGCCGTTTTGATATTTCATATAGTTAGGAAAATATCCATATCTCTCAAATCCTAAATTTTCATACAATGCGACCGCACTCTTATTATCTGCGATCACCTCTAATTCTGCCTGTTCATATCCGACTTCTTTCGCGGTCTGTAAAATAGTCTTCAGCATAATCGTTCCAATGCCTCTGCCGCAGTATTCCTGGTATAATGCGATTGCAAGATGACACCTGTGGCGATATCTTCTATATGGTCCACTCCCCATAAGAGAACAGTTTCCGATCTGTTTCCCGTCAATGAATGCGACAAGCATTAATTCCCTGTCAGAATCCATGATTTTCTGAATAAAATTCTGCTCTTGTTCGATTGACAATATAACCTCATCGGGTTCTCTGGTGAGATAGGGTGTTTCCGATGTTGTTATCTGCAAATACTTTATCATATTTTCCGCATCATCTATTTTTGCATTCCTTAGTATTACTTCGTTTCCCGTCTTATCTATTATTGTTAATGGATTAAATCTCATAGTCTATTCTCCACAAATACCGGATAAAAAAACATGTTCAAATTCACTTTCTGTATATGTAAAAACCTCCTTAAAGTATATTTTTTCAAATCTATCTAAACCAAATCTTACAAACTTCTTTTTTGCCTTATTGTGAACATATTTACTTATCATGGCTTTCGAGCTGTCCTGTTTCCCACTACTATCCTTTTCACAGGAATTTTTCCCTTCATTATAGACCAAGATAAAATATAGATGTTTCCTGCAAAATGATATATTTTCCCCCACTATATCATTAAATATAAGCAGACTGTCATAGATTTTATTATATACATTATAAATCTTTTGGTTTTTCATGACACCATTTTTAAATTCAATAAAAAATATTCTTTTATCTTTCCCAATATAAAGTGCATCATTTGAACATGGAGTATTAGTCAAATTCATTTTTCTTATATAACTTTCTTTCACCTTGTCGAAATTTATCACTTGTATCTCTGAATCCGTCATATATCCTGGCACTTCGCTATCAGAATCCCGGGAAGTATCTTTGAGAGAAGATATGTTGTTTTTAAATATCTCTATATCTTCATACTTTTGTATTTCCATATTCAATATTCTCCAATTCCTGTAACGGTTTTGCCAGCTTCTCATAGATTTTTTCCGTTTCATCTGACACATCCATAATTGAAGCGACTCCGTTTTCTTCATCTGCAAGATAATATTTACAGCTATGGTCAATCTTATATTTTTCAGAATACACCTCAATCGCATTCAAAAAATATGGGCTGTGTGTATTTAAAAGAATATTCATGCTAAATTCCTTTTGAATCAAAACGATAATCTCCGCAAATTTTAATTGCCACTCTGGATGAAGGTGGATCTCTGGCTCATCCAGAATAAGAACTCCATTTTCATCAATATTGCCATTTTGCAATAATCGTCTGAGAATCACAAAGCTCTTCATTCCGGTAGATAAATTCACCATCTTTAGAGCGCCATCCAGCCTGTCTGTTTTATAGACAAAAGAATCCCTGCCTCCCGGTGTGATCTCTCCGTCACAGACATCATACATGTTATTTAATATCTTTTCTAATTTTTTCTGCACAATCAGTTCATCAACAACCGAGAACTCTTCAGCCCTTTTATCATTCGTTAATTTCAGTAATAAATCCTGCCCATGCTCAAACTCATTTAAGAAAAAACGCCACTGAAAACTCCCCAAATCATCCAGGATAAATGGATCATCCATATAAATAATCTCTTTATTTAAATTCATATAATTAGTTATCCTGATGTCCTTATTTCTAATTACTGCAAAATCAACGCAATCATTTTTTATACTCAGTTTTACAGTTGCTTTTTGTTCAGCATGATTCAGGTGTGCAACATTCATCGCAAATTCCGCCTCAAGCCTTTTTTGCAGAATTATTTTTTGTATATCACTGTCTTTAAGCTCTAAAAATGTATAGATTCTTTTTGCTAATTTTTCCAATGCATCCTGCTTTATATACTTTTCAAAATATTTATCCTTATTGATGAAATAGCATTCCAATTCCTTCACTATAAGCTGCATATCACTCAAAAATGCTTCTTGCTGATCAATGATATGCTCTGCCAGGTCAGTGGCATCGAATCCCCGTGTCAACCGGTTCGCCGCCTCATGATAATATTCATTCAGGACTCTGGAAACAGACTTTACTCTTTCTTCCTTAATCTGTTCCTCAATCTTATAAAATGCGTGAAAGATACAATAAAGCATCTTTCCGATCGTGCTTTTTCCTGTATTATTCTCTCCTGCTATAACTGTAATACCATTTAGCTCAATATTTGCCAAATTGACTTTTCCTACATTTTCAAGCTCCAGCTTCATACTCACACCTTACCCACATATAATCTTGATGATTAATCATATAAAATAAATGTTCTGAAATTCTCTTTTACTTTTTGTATTACCCTTTTTCTCATATTCCAATCCTGCCCCACATACCCCACTTTGTGGCTAATTTGTGGCACATAGGGCAGAATTCAATTTCTTTATTTAAAGTAAGCCACCCCGGATTCAAAGATCTTCATATCCTGCTCCCCGTAAATGTTCACAGCCACAGACCTTGCCCTTCTCTCGGAGTGTGCCATCTTCCCAAGCACCCTTCCGTCCGGACTGGTAATCCCCTCAATCGCGCAATAAGATCCATTCACATTCCACTCTTCGTTCATGGTCACATTGCCCTCCGGATCACAGTACTGTGTTGCCACCTGACCGTTCTCGAAGAGTTTCTTAAGCCACTCCTCATTTGCCACGAAGCGCCCTTCTCCATGAGAAGCCGGATTGGTATAGACCCCTCCAAGCTGCGTACCTGCAAGCCATGGCGACTTATTGGTTACCACCTTGGTATAGACCATCTTGGAGATATGTCTTCCGATAGTGTTATAGGTCAGTGTAGGCGAATCCGCCGTCTGTCCGGTGACCGCACCGTTTGGAACCAGTCCCAGCTTCACCAGTGTCTGGAATCCGTTGCAGACTCCAAGAACCAGTCCGTCCCGCTCGCCCAGAAGCTTCTCCACAGCTTCCTTCATCTTCGCATTCTGGAAGGCCGTGGCAAAGAACTTGGCAGAGCCGTCAGGCTCGTCACCGGCGCTGAACCCGCCCGGGAACATGATAATCTGGGATTCGGAAATTGCCTTGTCAAATACATTTACTGAATCAATAATATCCGAAGCGCTCATATTCCGGAAGACCTTTACAATGGTCTTCGCTCCGGCTCTCTCAAATGCCTTCGCGCTGTCATATTCACAGTTTGTCCCTGGGAATACCGGGATAAATACCGTAGGCTGCCCGATCTTATGGGTACAGATATGGACATCCTTTGTATCATAAAGTCCTGTTTCAATCTTCTGCTCCTGTCCCTTTGCACCGGAATTTGTCGCAAATACCTTCTCCAGTGTTCCGGTCCATGCTTCTTCTGCCTCTGAGAGGGAGATCTCTGTATTCCCATAAGAGAATCTTCCCTCCGCAGTCACTTCACCGATTACCGTATAGGTAATGGCAAGTTCTCCGACCTTTCCGTCCGGAACCTCGGCGATGATGTCGCCGAAAGCAGGCGCGAAGAGATCTCTTGGATCCAGATTGTGCTCCAGCTTCACTCCCATCTTATTTCCAAATGCCATCTTGCTGACTGCCGCGATCACACCGTGCCGGTCAAGGGCATAGGCAGAGATAATTCTGCCGCTTCTGATATCCTCAGTGAATTTTCCGTACTGCTCCATAACCCTTTCATATACCGGAACGTCGTACTCATCTGTCTCAATACGCAGCCACACCAGCTTATTTCCTGCCTTCTTAAGCTCTGGTGTAATGATATCCTTTTCCGCTGCCACATCCACTGCAAAGGATACCAGGGTCGGCGGCACATCAATATCCTCAAAGGTTCCTGACATACTGTCCTTCCCGCCAATAGAAGGAAGGCCAAATCCAAGCTGCGCGTTATAAGCTCCGAGAAGCGCCGCAAAAGGCTGGCTCCATCTGTGGGGATCCTCTGTCATACGCCTGAAATACTCCTGGAAGGTAAAGCGGATCTTCCTGTAATCCCCGCCTGCTGCCACAATCTTGGCCACAGACTCTGTCACGGCGTAAATTGCCCCGTGATACGGGCTCCAGGTAGAAAGGTACGGGTCAAAGCCATAGCTCATCATGGTTACGGTATCGCAGTCTCCTGTAAGAACCGGAAGCTTCGCCACCATGGCCTGGGTCTCTGTCATCTGATATTTCCCTCCGTGAGGCATGAATACCGAAGCCGCACCGATGGAACCGTCGAACATCTCCACAAGCCCTTTCTGAGAGCACACATTCAGGTCTTTCAGGAGGGCAAGCCATTTTTCCCTGACATCTCCTTCCTCGGCTCTTCTTAGTACGGTATCCTTTCTGTCTGGAATATCCACTGCAACCGTTGTCTCCTGGTGTGCGCCGTTGGTATCCAGAAATGCACGGGAAAGATTCACAATCTCTTTTCCTCTCCAGGAAAGGACAAGCCTTGGCTCCTCTGTCACAACCGCAACCTCTGTGGCCTCCAGGTTCTCCTCACTGGCATATCCCATGAATTCCTCTACGTCTTTCGGATCCACTACAACTGCCATACGCTCCTGGGATTCAGAGATGGCAATCTCGGTTCCGTCAAGGCCCGCATATTTCTTCGGCACCTTATCCAGATCCACCTTAAGGCCGTCCGCCAGTTCTCCGATGGCAACGGATACGCCGCCTGCTCCAAAGTCATTACATTTCTTAATCAGCTTACTAACCTCTTCTCTCCGGAACAGACGCTGAATCTTACGCTCTGTAGGCGGATTGCCCTTCTGCACCTCTGCGCCGCAGGTCCGGGTGGATTCCTCTGTATGCACCTTGGAGGATCCTGTCGCCCCACCGCAGCCGTCACGTCCGGTCCGTCCGCCGAGAAGAATAATGATATCTCCCGGGTCTGATGTCTCCCGGATAACTGCGCGCCTGGGCGCAGCGCCTAATACTGCTCCGATCTCCATACGCTTTGCCACATAATTGGGGTGATAGATTTCCTTCACTGTTCCGGTGGCAAGGCCGATCTGGTTTCCGTAAGAGCTGTAGCCATGAGCCGCCTCACGCACAAGCTTCTTCTGGGGAAGTTTTCCCTTCATGGTGTCATTTACCGGCACTGTAGGATCCGCTGCGCCGGTTACGCGCATGGCCTGATACACATAAGTACGCCCGGACAGCGGGTCGCGGATGGCACCCCCCAGACAGGTAGCCGCGCCGCCGAAAGGCTCGATCTCTGTGGGGTGGTTATGTGTCTCATTCTTAAAGTTCACAAGCCACTCCTCTTCCACGCCGTCCACGGTTACCGGCACTACGATGCTGCAGGCATTGATCTCGTCCGACTCCTCCTGGTCCGCAAGCTTTCCTTCCTTCTTAAGCTTTCTCATGGCCATAAGCGCCAGATCCATCAGGCAGACGAACTTGTCCTCCCTGCCTTTAAAAATCTCGCTGTGATCCGCAAGGTACTGCCTGTAGGTTTCCTCAATCGGAACCCGGTAGTCTCCCTCGCCAAAGGTTACATCCGTAAGCTCTGTCGAAAACGTGGTGTGACGGCAATGGTCAGACCAGTAGGTATCCAGCACACGGATCTCCGTCATGGACGGATCCCTCTTCTCTTCTGATTTGAAATAATTCTGAATATGAAGGAAATCCTTAAAGGTCATGGCAAGGCCCAGGGAATCATAAAGCCCCTTTAAGCTCTCTTCTTCCATGTCCTGAAAACCTTCAAATATCACAACATCCTCCGGCTCCGGATATTGTTCTACCAGAGTCTCCGGCTTCTCCATACCGGTTTCCCTGGAATCCACCGGGTTAATGCAGTGTGCCTTTACGGCCTCGAACTCTTCGTCCGGTATGGGGCGCTCTTCCCCTTCGATCACATAGGTAGTAGCTGTCCGGATCACCGGCTTTTCATCTTCCTTAATAAACTGCACACACTGAACCGCAGAATCTGCGCGCTGGTCGAACTGTCCCGGAAGAAATTCCACAGAAAAGATTCTGCTGTTTTCAGTCACCGGGAACTCCTCGTGATACAGCATGTCTACAGGCGGCTCCGAGAATACGCCGTTACACGCCTTCTCAAAAGTCGCATCCGAGATATTCTCCACATCATACCGGATCAGCACGCGGACATTCTTCACATCCCGGATACCGAGATAACTGCCAATCTCCTGCTTCAGATCCTTGGCCTGTACTCCGAATCCTTCTTTTTTCTCTACATACACTCGTCTCACATTACTCATTTGCTTTCCTCCATAAAAGAATCTATAAATCTACAGCAACTCCGACAGTCGCAATTGATAACTGCATAAACCTATTGTAACACAATCTCCGCCATAAATAAACGTACTGTTCACTTCATTTAGAACCCATCCTTGCATCAGGCTGACCATCCTTCTTAACCCGTGCAGCAAGCATCCTCCAGACTCTCAGAAGAATCCAGATTCCCAGAAGAAAGCCCAGGAAGATCAGCCCGATCCGGATCACCATATCCGAGAAAAAGCCTTCCGGCAGCATGCGGATCATATAATCCTCTGCCGGGTCGAACATCCACAGGTCATTTGTAAAGAAGATCTCATGGAAAACCCGGAAACATGCCGTAAAGTCAATGGCAAAGCCTATTCCAAGGAACACAATCGCCGCGGCAAACACACCTAGCGCCCAGGAATATGCCCTTGTAAGAAGCTCTCTTACCTCCGCCTTCCACACTGAAAGCACGATGACAATCAACGCTGCCAGGATCAGAAGTACCGTCCGCACCTTAAGCCCGCCCAAAAAAAGATTTTTCACGTCTGCCATATGAAGCCGGTCCTGCTCATTGAAGAAATCCTGTTCTCTTCCGTCCACATCTGTCACAATGGACAGTTCGTCCTCCTCCCCGATCAGGTACGCCATCATGTAATCCGTCACCTCCATGACATCAGAAAGCTCCATATGAAGCTCCTCTGTCACATGGTATTTCTCATACAGAGATTCATAAAAGCCGTACTGGGGATCCCCATAGATTGCAATCTGAAAGCTAGTGAGCAGAGCTGCAATAATCATAAAAAACATAGCGAGTACTGCCAATATTGTCTTAAATTTTGTCATAGTTTCTCCAATCTTATCTATATGATCATCATACCACCGCCTCAATCAGAAGCCTGTCTCCAAGTACAATCTCCTTTACACCGATTTCTTTCTTTTTATTAAAATTAAAGCTTAACATATATCCTTTTTTCAGATTAAAATAATCAAGATAATCCGATAGCTGCTTTTCGCCTCGTTCCTTATAGGCATTCCCATGCCATATTTTAAGTTCGATGATGCTTTGCTCTCCGTAATAGTCAATAACCAGATCCATCCGTTCACGATTTCTTGTCTGTGCTTCTACATAACAGTTGCCTGTTCCATTGATAATAGGGCGCAGGAACAACATAAAATACTTTCGCCCCTCGTCCTCTAAAAATGTCTGGTTCTGTTCCCCATATAAAAAGTCAAAGGTCTCTACGAATTTCTCAAGTATTAACCTTACATTCAGATGTCCTCCAATCACAAACTGGCTTTTCTGCCGTGTTCCTTCCAGATAAATCTCTCTGTTTTGCTCTTTAAAGTCCAGCAGAAATTTGTTATACAGCCGCGTCTCAAAAATCCTGTTTGCAATAAAAACTGATGAATTTTCCACCTTGACAAACCCAAACATCCTCGCATTGTGAACGGAACTGTCATCCGCATTATATGCAATACTCTGTCCCTGGAACAGAAGTCTCATAATCACCTGTTTCAACTCAGGAAAAACATCCAGTTTATCCATCAGCGATTCAAACAAGGGGTTATTCTCCTCCAAAAGCATCCTAACCGCTGTCAGAAGACCTTCCTTCGTCCATGCACTGGAACGATCCGGAAAATCCAGAATGCCTGGAATCCTTTCATCCATAATCATACAGAGTCGTGACACCAGATACGGGTATCCGGACGTATAATCATATAAAAATCCTGACATCTTTCCAACATCCATTCCCGTATTGTAATCCGCTTCATACCCACAGAGCATCTGCCTGATCTCTTCTGCTGAAAAGCTCATGTCCACAAGAAAATCAGCGGCAATATTCCACGGACTGTTTACTTTATGTTCCTCTTCCGGACGAAGCTTTCTCTTAATATTCCGCACATCATAAACTCCTGCCAAAATAACAGACTGAAAAGCAGCGGTTCTGTTTTTCTTTAAATAATAAGCACGGAGCTGGGCAAGAAAATCAATAAACACCTGGTTATTTGTCGCAGTGTCTACTTCGTCAATAAGTAAAACAATCCGTTTTTCCGACTTCTCGCACAGCCTGGAAATCGACCTGAAAAGCGTAGATAATGTTCCCCTGTGCGCCGTTCCCGATGCATACTGCTTTAATTGCCGTTCTTCCTCTTCGGGTATCTTTCCCGCACATTCCAGTATCCTTTCGGAAAAAACAGCGGCAAAGCTTTGCTCTGATTCAAAATCAGCATGACTGAATGTCTGAAAGTCTATACTATACACTTCATAATCATCTTTCAAAAAATCGGAAAGCGCAGTCAGTATTGTCGTTTTTCCATACTGCCTGGCTCTGTTGATTGTAAAATATTTCCTGGCGTCTACCATAGATTTTATTTCTTCCAGACGTCCTGACAGATCTACCATATAGTGCAGCCCGGGGTCACAATATCCGTTTGTATTAAACGTTTTACGCATATAACAGCCTCCGAATTTCTTCTTCACTTCCCTTAAGGGAACCCTGCACCATCTCGGGCTTTCCGCCGCCCCTGCCGCCGAATCCCTCATTAAGCTTCTTACATAAGGGACGCACATCCTCGTCATGGCTTCCGATCACATACCGGTATCCCCCTTCGTCCGTCCCGGCAAATACCGCGCACATATGCGCCCCGCGCTTAAGGAGCAGGTTCATAAGCTCTCTTGGCTCATTGCCCGAGAGCCCGCTGTCAAAGACCGCCGTCACCTGTCCTGACACGTCCGTCTCCTGTGCCCGGTAAGCCAGAAGCTTCCCTCCAAGCTCCGCAATCCTCCCCTTCAGGGATAACTGCTCTGCTTTCAGATGCTCTGCTGCCTCTGCGATCTCCCCTTCCTTCACACATAGCAGGGAAGAGATGGCTTTGGCGCTCTCCTCCTTCTCCCGGTGATCTGCAAGAGCCCGGTAGCCGCACAGCATATAGATTCTCTCGCCGCCTTTATAATTCATCATGTTCACAAGCTTAATATTCCCGATCTCCCCGGTCATTTTCACATGAGGGGCACAGCAGGCGCAGGTATCCACGCCCGGAATATTGACAATACGGACCTGTCCCTCAATCTCAATCTTGCTCCGGTATTCCATATCTTTAAGCTCTTCTTTTGAAGGGTAGAGAATCTCCACATCCAGGTTGCTGTAGACAATCCCGTTCGCCGCAAGCTCGATGTCCTTCAAAGCTTCCTTTGTAATCGGGCCGTCAAAATCCATGGTACAGTAATCCGCGCCCAGGTGAAACCCCACATTATTGTACCCGAACTGTGCATGCACAAGTCCGGAGATAATATGCTCCCCTGTATGCTGCTGCATGCTTTCGAACCGTCTGTCCCAGTCAATCCTGCCGTGCACTGTCTCTCCTTCGGTAAAGGGCCGGTCTGTCATATGATAAATAACATCCCCCTTTTCCTGAACATCAATTACATGAGCGTCCCCCAGTATACCGGTATCCGCATACTGCCCGCCTCCTTCCGGAAAAAAGGCAGTCCTGTCAAGCACTATCCGGTATCCTTCTTCCGCCTGCTGGCAGGATAATACAATGGCATCAAATTCATTCATATGGCTGTCTTCATAGTATAATTTTTCCGTCATGGCCTACATCCTTTCCGGCGCCTCAAAGCCAAGCACATCAATACAGGACTCCAAAATCTCCTTCGTAAGAACCAGAAGCGCGAGATATCCCTTCTTCGTCTCCTCATTTTCCTCTGTCAGAATCTTCGTCTCATGGTAGAACCGGTTAAATGAATTTGCAAGATCATAGATATAGGCACAGATCTTGTGGGGGGCAAGCTCCTCATACGCCGTCTCCATCACCTCGTTATACTTCACAGCCTCCAGCATAAGAGCCTTTTCACTCTCCCCTGCTGTTCCATTTACCGTAAGTCCTGAAAGGGATGCCCCCTCTGCCGTATATTTATTCAGGATCGACTTGATCCTGACGATGGTATACAGGATATAGGGACCCGTATTCCCTTCAAAGGATGTAAACCGGTCCACGTCAAAAACGTAATCCTTGGATGCCTGGTTGGAGAGATCTCCGTACTTGATGGCAGAAAGTCCTACAATCTTAGCAGTACTGCGCGCTTCGTCTGCCTCCACGGTCCGGTTATCCGTAATCTTCTGATACATCTCATCCTCAATCTCACCGATCAGGTTCTCCAGGCGCATAACCCCGCCTTCTCTCGTCTTAAAGGGCTTGCCGTCTTTGCCGTTCATGGTGCCGAAGCCCAGAAACTGAAGTGTTGTCTCCTCCGGGACAATCCCGGTCTTCTTCGCTGCACGGAACACCTGGACAAAATGAAGCTCCTGGCGCTTGTCCACCACATAGACAATCCTGTCCGGCTGATAGTCCCGCACCCTCTGGATCAGCGTTGCCAGATCTGTAGTGCCGTACAGGGACGCTCCGTCTGATTTCTGAATCATGCAGGGCGGGATCTCCTTTGTGTCACTCTCCTTTTGCACATCAATCACCAGCGCCCCCTCATCGACATGGGCATATCCTTCTTTTTTCAGGCGTTCAATCATATCAGGGATCAATTCCTGCGCATCCGCCTCTCCCTTCCACAGGTCAAATTCCACATTCAGATTCCGGTAGTTCTTCTTAAGGTCAGCCACAGACACATTCATAATATGCCGCCATACTGCTATATATCCTTTATGCCCATTCTGCAGGAGATACGTGGCGTTAAGAGCCGCCTCCCGGTATACCTCATCCTCTTTCGCCCGGGCGCTTGCCGCCGGATAGATCTCCTCCAGTTCCCCGATGGTAAAGGGAGCCTCCTGCGGGTATTCTCCTTCAAAGGCTTCGTCAAAATATGGAAGCTCTGGTTTACGCTCCTTTAATTCCGTAATAATAAGCCCCATCTGATAACCCCAGTCACCAAGGTGGATATCTCCCAGTACCTTATGTCCCATCCTTCTTGCAATCCTTTTCACGCTCTCCCCTATAATGGCAGAGCGCAGATGCCCTACGTGGAGGGGCTTCGCCACATTGGGCCCGCCATAATCCACCATGATCATCTGGGGATTCTTCGTCTTCTCAACTCCAAGCTCCCCGTCCTGCTTCATCTCATCCAGATAGGAAGCCAGCTTTTCCGGGCGCAGCCTGATATTAATAAAGCCCGGATTCACTACCTTTACATCCTCCATGTATACACTGTCCGCAAGCCTTGCCGCCACATCATTTGCAATCATCACAGGAGCCTTCTTATATGCCCTTGCTCCTGCCATGGCCCCGTTGCACTGGTATTCACACAGATCCGGCCGGTTCGACAGCGTAACACGCGCCAGGCTCCGGTCATACCCGGCGCCCTCAAAAGCTTCTGCAAGCTCCTCTGCAAGTAAATCAACTATTTTTTTCATTCTTTTCATCCTTTCCAATAAATAAAATATTTCAATTATACCACAGCTTCTATCAGGAGTTTCTCTCCCAGTCTGATTTCCTTCACACCGGCTTCTTTTTTCTTATTAAAATTAAAACTAAGCATATATCCCTCTTTCAAACGGTAATAATCCAGATATTCTGCCAGCTGCTCCTCTCCTCTTGCATGATATGTGCTGCCACGCCAGATTTTCATCTCAATTACATATTGCTTTCCATGAAAATCCACAATTACATCTGTCCGCTCCATATTCCGGGTACGGGATTCAATATAATAATTCCCCTCCCCATTAATAATCGGACGAAGATACAAGAGAAAATACCTTCTTCCGTCTTCCTCATAAAATCTCTGTTCCTGATCCCCATATAATTCACCAAAATGAACCACAAATTTTTCAAGTATGAGCCGCATATTAAGCTCTCCGTTTTGAACAAATTGATTCTTATTCTGTAAAGCCGTTGTATAGATCCTGTTACTCTGCATCTTTGGCATTGAAAGAAAATAATTATAAATCCGTGTTTCAAATATCCTGTTCGCTACCACAACCTGATGATTTCTCACCTTAATAAATCCAAACATTCTCGCAACATTAATTGCCTCTTCATCCGGATTAAAAGGAAGTTCCTTTCCCTGAAACAACAATAAATACAAAACTTTCCTAAGCATTGGAAATACATCCAGCTTTTCTATCAGTGAATCGAACAATGCATTATTTTCCGATATCATAATACTGACCGCTTCCAGTATTCCTGCCTTCTCCCAGGCTCCTTCTTTGATCCTTTCATCATTCAGCTTACAGATCCGTGAGACCAGATATGGATATCCTGCCGTATAATCGTAAATCAGGCCGGCTATTCTGCTTACCTCCATTCCTGTACCATGGTCTGATTCATATTCTTTCAGCATCCCCTCTATATCCCTGACTGAAAAACTCATATCAACAAGGAAGTCTGCCGCAATATTCCACGGGCTGTTTACTTTGTGTTCACTCTCTGGCGTAAACTTTCTTTTCACATTTTTTATATCATATACACCTGCAAGAATGACCGAGCGAAATGTCGGTTTCTCCTCTCTCTGTATATAGTAGCCTCTCAGCTGTGCAAGAAAGTCCAGGAACACCTGATTATTCGCTGCACTGTCCACTTCGTCAATAATAAGTACTGCCTCTCTCTTTAACTCCCCGCACAGGTCACTCAGATCTTCAAATAATTCCTGAAGTTCAAATCCTTCTCTTCCCTGCCGTACATCAGTTTCCAGAGCTAGTTCTGTGCATTCACTTATAAACTCCGGCCGGTTCATTTTTAATTCCCGTAAAAAGGATCTCCCGAATGACAGGGCAAAAATATTTTCATTTTTAAACTTGGCATTTCCAAACAGCTGAAAATCCAGGCTCACCACAACATAGTCCTCCCTGAGGAGTTCTCCAAGTTCCCGCAATGTGGTTGTCTTCCCATACTGTCTTGCACGGTTAATTGTAAAATACTCTCCACGCTCTACCATCGCCCGGATCTGCCTCAGCTTCCCCGATATATCCACCATATAATGCTGACTGCGCCTACATGCCGCGCTGACATTAAATGTCCGTCCCACAAATATCACCCCCTTTGTTTCTTGTATAATCTGGAGCTTATTACTATTTCCAGGGCGTGTTTGAAAATTGCTTTCTGCAAGATGTCGTCCCAGTTTGCAGAAAACAGTTTTCAAACACCCTCCAGCCTAAAAGGCCGCTCATAGTAGCGGTCCATGCCCGTATTCCGGGTTTTGCTACGCAATACCGCCCCAAAATCGTAACTGTAGCATACCACACAACGCCTTTTTTTACAAGCAATGACAACCACCAGTTACTGTTCACACAGGTCTGTGCATTTACTGCACAGACCGTGAGAAAGTGATTCAGGAGTGAGCAAATCCCATTCGCGGAGCGAATTTTAAATGGATTTGCGAATGTTACTGGTCACGGAGTGAACAGTAACAACCACCACTTTATCAGCTCCGAATAGTAACCTTTTCTCTTGCATATAGAAGCATTACATGGTAATATATCAGTAATTGTTACTATTATTAGATAATGATACAAGCGCAAAATACCTTTTGACGCTTACATCATGATATGTATCTTACAAGTATTGAAAACGACAAGGAGGTCTTTATGAACAAAAAAGTATTGCGCAGCTTATCCTACGGTGTCTATGTTATCTCTACCCTGGACGGGGAAAGGCATACCGGCTGCATCGCCAACAGCGCCATGCAGATCACTTCATCCCCCGCATCCATCGCGGTAAGCATTAACCACGACAACTACACCAATTCCTGTATTGAGAAATGTGGAAGATTTGCCATATCCATCCTCTCCGAGTCTTCTGACCCGGGGCTGATTGGAACCTTTGGCTTCCATTCCGGAAAAGATACTGACAAATTTTCTGATGTAAAGCACCATGTGATTGACGGAATCGCCGTCCCCGATGATTCCTGCGGATATATCGTATGCAAGGTTACAGGGAAGCTTGAGACATCCACCCACACGATCTTTTTAGGAGAGATGACGGAAGGGGACGTGCTTTCTGAAAACACCCCCATGACATATGCCTACTACCACAATGTGGTCAAAGGAAAGAGCCCAAAAAATGCTCCCACCTATCTTCCGGAGGAGGACAGTGCTACTTCTGCTTCAGGGAAAAAATGGGCATGCGGCATCTGCGGTTATGTATATGATGGATCTGTTCCTTTCGAGGAACTCCCTGACTCCTATATCTGCCCTGTATGCAAACAGCCGAAAAGTAAATTTAAAGCTGTCTGAAAAAAAGAGGTGTACGTATGCTTAAAATAGGTTCACATGTGGGTATGAGTGGAAAGGACATGCTGCTTGGCTCTGCCAAGGAGGCACATTCCTATGGAGCCAACACTTTTATGTTCTACACCGGAGCGCCCCAGAACACAAGACGAAAGGACATCAGTGAATTAAAGATTGATTCCGCATGGGAATACATGCATGAAAACGGGATTGATGATATTGTTGTGCATGCACCCTATATTATTAACCTTGGGAATACTGTAAAACCAGAAACCTTTAAACTGGCGGTGGATTTTCTCACACTGGAAATAAAAAGAACTGAAGCCTGTAAAAGCCATACACTGATTCTGCACCCGGGAGCCCATGTAGGCGCCGGCGCCGATGCCGGAATCCGGCAGATCATCAAGGGACTGAATGAAGTTATGACCAGGGATATGAATCTTCACATCGCACTGGAGACCATGGCCGGAAAAGGCTCAGAGATCGGTCGTTCCTTCGAAGAGCTGGCACGCATCTATGATGGCGTTATCCATAATGACAAGCTTCGCGTCTGCTTTGACACATGCCATACTCACGACAGCGGGTATGATATTGTCCATGACTTTGACGGCGTCACAGAACAGTTTGACAAGATCCTCGGCAAGGACCAGATCGCGGTCTTCCACATAAATGACAGCAAAAATGCATGTGGAACAAAAAAGGACCGCCATGCCAACTTAGGCTTCGGTGAGATCGGCTTCGATGCACTCTCCTATATCGTCCGCCACCCAGACTTCCTGGAGGTTCCGAAGATACTGGAGACCCCTTATGTGCCGTCCCCCACAAAGGAGAAGGCCTCCTATGCCCCCTACAGGCATGAAATAGAAATGCTGAGAGACAACCACTTCGACCCGGAAGTACAGCAAAAAATTATAGACGAGAATGAATAGAAAGTACTAGTCCATCTTTGCATTAATCTTGAAGTAATAGTGCTTGATATTCGTGTCAGCTGTGCGTCTGCTAACCGACAGTGTAGCGGGCTGCATCCAGGTTAGCAGACGTGCAGATGGCACGAATATTGAGCACTATTACCTTAAGATTAATGTAAACCAGGCGCCGGCTTTTCCGTTTTATTTTTCCTGCTTCAGGATAAGCGTCGCGATCCCGCACAGCATTCCTCCTATCACGAAGGCAATCCAGCAGATATCCCACATGAGAAACACCAGGCCCATCACAAGAAATATGATCGTGGCCACAATCATAATACATCCGCACCAGACAGAAATTCTGTTATTTTTCTTCACACTTTCAGGATCAGACGCATTACTTTTATTATACTTTTCCACATCGTACTCATCTTTTTTCATACCGCTGTACACAAAAATCCCAACTGCTGCCGCAACACAGACTAAAAACAGACCGTAATAAAAGTCCTCTGTCATCCTTCCCCAGAGCGGAAGACGTTCCCCATTCATCCCAAACAGAAACATGCCTACCAGAATCAGACCGACTGCAGTTGTAATCCGCATGGGAAATGTCCTCTCAAAAAGCTCCCTCTCCTCATCGGAATAGAAGTCCTGAATCACCGGATGCTTTTTCTTATAGAGATCATCCTGCATCCCTTGTGCGATCAGAATGAGAATCCCGATTACAATCACCACCCAGAACAGGCTTTCGGTAATCGCCGCATTCACACGGAATCCGTCAAGTAGCTCGTAGACCGCGCAGGATGATACAAGAGTCACCACTCCTGCCGTAATCCCTCTTCTAAAATTTCTCATATGTTCCCTGTGTCCCTGGTTATCCTCAACCGCCATAAGACTGGCATCCTTTCTCAGTAAAGTATCCATATCACAGGAAAACAAATCACAAAGCTGAAGCAACTTCTCCATCTCCGCATAGGATACCCCTGCCTCCCACTTTGATACCGTCTGTCTGGATACCTCCAGCTTCTCTGCCAGCTGCTCCTGTGTCATCTCTCCTCGCTTCCTGTAAAACTGTAAATTATCTCCAAATAAACTCATATCTCTTATCTCCTTCCCGTCAGATTTCCTTGCTGCGCAGTCTGTCTGAACAGTTACTATCCTACACAAAACAGCATGTAAAATCCAGCCATTTTCTGTTGCTTTTAAAGAAATCCATGTAAACTTTTGGTTGCAAAACCCAAAAAACAGGCTTTTCCAGTTTAAAGATGGCTTTTTTATCTGATTTTTTATATTTTCTATTGACAAAACCCCCAATTCTGTATTATTGTATTACTTAACTAATACAATCATGCATTCAAAAGACAGCTACTCAGAATATCCAATCAACTTCTTACGGTCAGAGCAGCAAATGGTTACTATTCACGGGGCTGTGCACCCTGCTGCACGGCATCCGGACCGATGAAGCAGTGGTTTTCAGCACTGAGCAGACAGATTGTATCAGCGTTAAGTATACCTTAATAGAAAGGAAGTGCTTCTATGCCATGGGAATTACAAAACGACCGCCCAATCTATTTACAGCTGATGGAACAGATCCGGCAGGATATTGTCTCAGGGAAATATAAACCTGGCAAAAAGCTGCCCTCTGTCCGGGAGCTTGCCCTGGACGCAGCCGTTAACCCGAACACCATGCAAAAAGCCCTCTCTGAACTTGAGAGGAGCGGCCTTGTATATTCACAGCGCACAAGCGGACGCTACATTACGGAGGATGAGACCATGCTGAACCAGCTAAAACATGAACTTGCCGTTACCCATATCAGACAGTTTTTCGGCAAAATGAAACAACTTGGCTTTGAACATGAGGAAATTCTTTCCTTAATTCAAGAGCTTGCAAAGGAGGAACCATAATATGAATCCAATTTTAGAATGCAGAGGACTTACCAAGCGTTACAGCCGCACTAGCGCCGCCAATGCCCTGGATCATCTGAATCTCACCCTGGAACGCGGCCAGATCGTGGGGTTGCTGGGACCAAACGGGAGCGGCAAGACCACCTTAATTAAGCTGATTAACAACCTTCTTGTACCTACATCCGGAACCGTTCTGATAGACGGGAAGCAGCCCGGCGTAAAGACCAAAATGTGTATCTCCTATCTCCCAGAGAGGAACTGTCTGAATCCTTCTATGCGTGTAAAAGACATGGTCAGCTATTATGGAGATTTTTATGACAATTTCAATCGTCAGAGAGCCGGACAGATGCTGGATGACCTTCAGATTGATGAACGCTCCCGGCTAAAGACCCTGTCCAAGGGAACAACAGAAAAGGTACAGCTCATTCTCGTAATGAGCCGGGATGCAGATCTCTATGTTTTAGACGAACCCATAGGCGGTGTAGATCCGGCTGCAAGAGACTATATCCTTCAGACTATTCTTACAAATTATAATGAAAATGCAACCATTCTTCTGTCCACCCATCTGATCCAGGATATTGAAAACATCCTTGACCGCGTACTATTTATGCGTGCAGGCAGGCTTGTTCTTAACTCATCCGTAGATGAAATCCGTATGGAAAAAAAGAAATCAGTGGACATGATGTTCAGGGAGGTATTCAAATGTTAGGAAAATTAATCAAATATGACTTAAAGGCACTAAATCCCATCTTGATTTTCGTACACGCGTTTCTTCTCCTGGCCGCCCTTTGTATACGTATCTTTATTAGCGGACGCCTGTTTAATGAAGACTCTGACTTTTCAGACCCCTATACCGCGATGGCCGTGGGCCTGCTGGTTGTCTTATTTTCACTGGCAGTAGTACTGATACTCTTTTCAACGGAGCTTCTGATTGCAATGCGTTTTTACAAAAACCTTTTCTCGGGAGAAGGCTACCTGACTCTGACTCTCCCGGTCACGCCCGGACAGCATCTGTTATCCAGAACGATTTCCGGTACTCTCTGGGGAACCCTGGATATGTTCCTGTGTTTCTTTTCCGTTTATCTTGCTTTTGCAACACCTTATGTGAGAGAAACAGTCGGCCATGAACTCCTGCAGGCCTGGGAAGAACTTCTCCTGATGTCAGATTCCGGCCTGCCTTCCCCTGCGGCGGCAGTCTGCTTCTGCATCCTGTTCTGCATTACAGGCGTAGCCGCAAGTGTCCTGACTATCTATGCCTCTGTTACAGTCGGGCAGGTACTTTTCGGACACAGGATCATAGGTGCGATTGCCATTTACTTCGTGATAAATACAGCATTTTCTATTCTGTCATTTATTGCACTGGCATTAACCGGCGGACTGAATATGTTTTTCAATCCTGCCACCTTCAACCCTGCAATGCATGTGATAAACAGCCTGGTTCTGACCGAATGGCTCTCTGCGGCATCTATTCTGGCACTTTATCTTCTTACGCACTACATGATGAAAAAAAAGATCAATCTTGACTAGAGCGTGTTTGAAAATTGCTTTCTGATTCTGGATCCTTTCCACACACAGACCAGAATTCACGCATCTTCTCCCCTGCTGTCTCTGCGCGGCACAGCAGGGGATTCTCCCATTCTCTTGGAAAGATATCCCGGCATCTTTTGTCCTGAAACCTCTCGTCCAGCAGCAGCACTACCCCCTTGTCCCTGGCAGTCCGTATCACACGCCCCGCAGACTGGAGCACCTTATTCATCCCCGGATAGAGATATGCATAATCAAACCCCTTAGATCCCCTCCTGTCAAAATAATCCTTCAAAAGCTCCCTCTCCCTGCACACCTGGGGAAGCCCTGTCCCCACAAGCATAGCCCCGATCAGCTGGTCACCCGTAAGATCAATTCCCTCTGAAAAGATACCTCCCATCACACAGAATCCCACCAGGCTTACCTTCCGCTCCTCTTCAAAATTCTCCAGAAAGATCTCCCTGGCCTCCTCAGACATATACTGTGACTGCATCACATAATCCAAATCCCCTCTTTGCCCTCTCTCCCAGGAAAGGCGCAGGATAAATGCATCATACACAGCCTCCATAAAACGGTAGGACGGAAAAAACGCAATATAATTCCCAGTTTTCGCATATGCAGTCTCCAGAAGGTATTCCGCATACTTCTGATACATCTCTTCTCCCCGTCTCGTATACTTTGTGCTGACATCACATCCAATAAGAAGCAGCCTGTTCTTTACATCAAAAGGGGATTCTGCATAAATCGCATAGTCCTCTGTTCCTGTACTTAACAGCTTCTTATAATATTGAATCGGAAGCAGGGTGGCAGAAAAAAAGACGGTACTGTTCCCCTTATCCAGAAACTTCTTAAGATTCACCGCCGGATTCACGCAGAACAGGCGGATTTTAAAATATCCCTTCTCCTCAAGCTCCGAATAGATCACATAATTCTCATCCACACACTCATGAATCCCCACAAACATACGGATCTGAAAATAAAATTCCAGGACCTCCCTTCGAAGCACATCCTCTCTGCACTCCTCCAGGAAACGCTCCAGCTCTGCCATAAGCCTCAGACATTTCAGGTAAATATGGGAAGCACTGTTCAGAACCCTGTACCCGTCACATTCCCGCTTCATAAGCAGGAGGTTTCGGTTTAAGTCCTCCAACTCCTTACATAGTCCTGCATCCTCAGTCTTAACAAGTCGTTTTATCTTCAGGACATCCTCCTTATAGATCTGGGCACTGTACATCTCGCGTCCGCGTTCCACCAGGTTATGCGCCTCATCAATAAGAAACAGGTACTCTCCTTTCACTCCTTCACCAAAAAATCTCCGCAGATGTGCATTGGGATCAAAGACATAATTATAATCACAGACAACTGCATCCACCCACGTTGACACATCCAGACTCATCTCATGTGGGCAGACCCGCCTCTTCCTTGCCTGATCCTCTAAAAGCTCCCGGCTCATCTCATCCGAGGATACAAGGAGCTCATACACCGCGTCATTCACCCGGTCATAATGGCCCTTTGCATAGGGACAGTAATCCGGATTACAGTTCGTCTCCTCACAAAAGCAGATCTTCTCCTTCGCCGTGAGCACAATTACCTTCATGCAAAGCGCCTGTTCCCTTAACTGGCCGAAAGCCTGCCACGCAACAGTTCGGGTAATGGTCTTTGCTGTCAGGTAAAAAATCTTCTCCCCAAGCCCTTCCCCCACTGCCTTTACTGCCGGAAACAGCGTTGCAATTGTCTTACCCACTCCTGTGGGTGCCTGGATGAAAAGCTTCTTCTTTCGCAAAATCGTCCGATACACAGCCACCACCAGATCCTTCTGCCCTTCCCTGTATGAAAAGGGGAATTCCACTCCTTTAATTGAAGCATTCCGTTTCTCCCGCCACTGAACCTGATATCTCGCCCACTTTTCATATTTTCCCACAAGCTCCTCAAACCAGCTTTTCAGCTCCTCAAAAGAATATGCACTCTGGAAGCGCCTGATCTCCTCTGTCTCCATATTGCAGTAGGTCATCTGAACCCCGATTTCAGAAAGTCCATTTTGTGATGCATAGATATATGCATAACACCTGGCCTGTGCCAGATGGACCTCTGCCGGCCCTTCCAAAAACTTGAGCTCTTTAAATACGCCCTTAATCTCGTCAATAATCACGCCCTTCTCCGTCTCAATAATCCCGTCCGCGCGTCCTTCAAGAAGCATCCGGCATCCCTGGCAGACAATCTCATAGCGCAGAGGAACCTCCGCACGGTAATCCGCCCCCATCCTGCGCTGGATCTTCCGGTGAATCTTGCTGCCAAGCTGCATCGCATCCTTATCTGCTGCCGCTATTCGATTGTCAATATCTCCCGAACGCAGAATAAATTCTACTAAACTGCGCACAGAAATCCGGACTACAGGCTGTTCCATCTCTATAATATCCTTTTATAACCGTACAATACCTCAACAGTTACATCCTTTCTTCCCTTTTAGCCTGCCTGAAACCTTTTCTTACGGTCAGCGCAGTAAACGAGCAGGTCTGCTGAATCATTACTGTTCACTCCGTTCACAGTAACATTCGCAAATCCATTAAAATTCGCTTCGCGAATGGGATTTGCTCACACCTGAATCATTTTCTTACGGACTTTGCAGTAAATGCAAAGTCCTGTGTGAACAGTAACGATGAATCATTACATATGTTCAAGCATGTCCCCTCTGTACCTGAGCGGCAGATGGCTAAGCTGACACTTAGGATTCGTTCTTGATTCAATCGCTATTGTCCTGCAAAAGCTTTTCCACAGTCTCGCATACAAGAGTTCTTGTTCTGACTCCCTGGACGCAAACGACCTGTCAATCCCTTCATCCCATATTAAAACCCACTTCTTACCAGCCTCATGAACCACGAACATCCGGTGGGTCTTGTCATAAATCATCCAGTTTTCCAAGGGCAGCCGGTCAGCAAAATGAGGGGCGAGACAGGTAAGCACCTGGTTTTTCGGGGTAATCTCGGAATACAGCACCCCGTTCTCCAACTCCTTAAACCTTAAAAACCCCTTATAGCTGTGAGCCTCGCCTCCTACGTTCCGGCTTAACTCAAACACCCTCTCCACCTGGGGATGACTGAGATGCTCCATAATCCTCGTACTGTCCGGAATCTGTCTTGCTGCGAGCATGGTGCCAAGAATCGCATCCCCTTTCCTTCTGTCGCCAGAAAGAGCCGCATGATAGATGTCCCAGTATACGCGGCGTCCCAGATGTCTCTTGATCATGCTTTCTACTGCCCGGGCCTTTTTTTCTGTCTCCTGTGTCTCATAATACTCACAGAACAGCTCCTGCTCCATTGATTCCCTAAATGCAATTCCGCATTCTTCTTCTCTCCTGCCAGTCTCCCAGGCATCATAGATTGCAGAAAAAAGGCCTGTAATGGTATCACTGCATAGATAGATTTTCTTCACACCGCACCTCCTGCCCTGGCTTTCCAAGAGAGGCCGTCTTCTGTGAATCTAACATCATCAAAAAGTGAAAGCTGACGATATCCCATATTCCTCACCTCTTCCGGAAGACGCTCTCCTGCGTCCAAAAGGTTCCTTGTAATATAATCCTCCTCCAGTCTGGTCGGATACAGCATCTTCCCGCTGCAGGTAATAAAATACATCGCTCTCTTAAGCACAACTCCCATCTTCTTCAGATCCGGGAAGTCCAGTACCCCAAGCCTCCTTGCCTTCACGATCCGCACCGCTGACTTATATCCCAGTCCCGGGACGCGAAGAAGCATCTTGTAATCCGCCCGGTTAATCTCTACCGGAAACTGCCCCAGATTCTTCAGCGCCCAGTTGCACTTTGGATCGAATACAACGTTAAAGTTCGGATTCTCTTCGGATAACAGCTCCGATGCCTGAAAATGATAATATCTGAGAAGCCAGTCCGCCTGATAGAGTCTGTGCTCCCTTAAGAGAGGCGGTCCTTCGTCCGTTCTCGCCGGAAGTGCCTTGTCCTCATTCACATGGATAAATGCTGAATAAAACACCCTCTTAAGCTCAAACTTCTGGTAAAGAGATTCCGCCACCTGAATAATCTGATAATCTGTCTCCGGCGTGGCCCCGATAATCATCTGGGTACTCTGTCCCGCCGGTACGAATCTGGGCGCATTGCGGTAAAGAGCAACTTCCTGCTTATTCTCTGCCATCCGGTTCTGCACAAGACGCATGGGGGTCAGGATATTCTTTCTCGTCTTATTCGGCGCCAGAAGCTTTAAGCCTTCGGCAGTAGGCAGTTCCAGGTTCACGCTCATTCTGTCTGCCAGAAAACCTGTCCTTCGCACCAGTTCCTGGTCTGCTCCCGGAATCGCCTTCACATGAATATACCCCTGAAATCTGCATTCTGTACGAAGCTTATAAAGTGCTGCATAGATCAGTTCCATGGTATAGTCCGGACTTTTCAGAATGCCTGAGCTTAAAAATAAGCCCTCAATGTAGTTCCTCCGGTAAAACTCCATGGTAAGCGCACAGATCTCATCAGGCGTAAAGGAAGTCCGTACCACATCGTTACTTCTCCTGTTAATGCAATATTTACAATCATAGATGCACTCATTCGTAAACAAAATCTTAAGCAGGGAAATACACCTTCCATCCGCTGAAAAGCTGTGGCAGATTCCCGAGCGTTCGCAGTTTCCCATGCCTGTCCCGTCCCCCTTCCTGGCTGTTCCACTGGAGGTACAGGCAACGTCATACTTTGCAGCATCTGTCAGTATATTCAGTTTTTCATACATTGACATCGATTCCTGAATCCGCATATTCATCTTATACACCTCAAATACCAAAGTCTGCATCTGCGCAATGTAGCAGATGCAAACATTCGTTCTGTATACTTCCATTATATATGCGAACATTCGTTCTGTCAACCCTTTTCTAACTTTCATTCCTGTATCACTTTCTTACGGAATGTGATACTGACACGCATTCCTGAACCGCGGATAGTAACCCATAGCGTTACTAGTACTGCATTGCATAATTAACAGTGAATAATGTGCTTGATATCTGCGTCAGATGTGCAGCTACAAGCCGACGGCGTAGCGGGCTACGTCTAGGATTGGAGATGTGCAGCTGGCACAGATAGCGGGCGCAGAATTCACTGCTAATTACGCAATGCAGTACTAGTCACGGAGCGAACAGTTAACCAGTAATAATCCCTGCTTCTTTAATACTTCTGCTTAATGTTCCGATTATATCAATAAGTAAATTTACATCACATTGCGGATTCCCCACATATGCGTGATATCCGCCTTGAATACAGTAAGAGAGAATAATATTCTTTGTCATGTTATGCCGATATTCCGGGTATTTCTCGAAGATCAGCTCCTTAATACTTCTCTCAATCCGGTCCGCCAGATGATTTCTCTGCTTACCTGAAAATAATATGGTAATCAGTGAATTCTGGGCAAAAAACGCATAAAAAAGCTCTCTTGTAAACTCTGCCGGATTTTCCTCAAAATACTCCGGATGCATAACGCCTTTTGCAACCTGCGCCACAACCTCCTCGCACAGCACATCCGACAGATCATAAATATCTCTGTAGTGGGCATAAAATGTAGATTTATTAATACACGCCTCCTCGCACAGCTCCTTAACTGTAATCTTTTCCAGCTCCTTTTTAGAGCGGAGTAGTGTAAATGCATTTTTAATTGCACGCTCTGTTTTTAATGTACGAAGATCCATAATGCAGCTCCTTTTTATTCCTGCCTTACTGCCGAAGAAGACCTGGCTTTTGATCGTAATCCAGGCCTGTTATCATTACTTGTGAAAATATAACCTCATTCATATTTGTTCTCCTTTTCTACATGACAGCCTTAAGCAAAAATCAACAATCGTAAATATACAAGAAAGTAAAATAACAAGTTCGATTTTCATTTCATAATCTATACGTTTTATCTTTAGACAGCCTAATCTTCCTCAGTCATATATAACCTCTTCATTTTCTGTTGATTCCAAATAAACTTCTCCGTATCCTTCTATTTTGTACAATGTGTATATTTTTCTCTCCTAAATTTCTCCTGTAAGCCAAAAATGACTCTCCATAAAGCCACCTGATTTTTATTGGCTGATATATGTTTTCTTATATCTTACCATTCATCAAAATATTTTACAATAGTATGTCCACGCAGCCATTCAGCCAACTCCCCTGTTATATGCTTATATGTTATCCGACATATTTTTCAAAAAGTTGTTTAAACATCCTCCGGCCTGTATTGTCGGTAGACATTTTACCTCTCCCTCTATATAATACTGTCAAATCAAAAAGTTAACTATGATCTTTTATCTCAAAATCAGGAGGATAATATTATGGATTTCTATGGATTCTATACTGGAAAAATATTCGACGCCTACCGCTTTTTAGGGGCTCACATAGAAGAAAAGGGCGTTACTTTCCGCACCTTTGCGCCCGCGGCGACAAGAATCTCCCTCATCGGCGAATTTTCAGACTGGCAGGAATGGACCATGAACCGCACCCACGATGGCAACTTCTGGGAATGCTATGCAAAAAACGCAGAGCCGGGCCAGATGTACAAGTACCGCATCTACAAAAGGGACGGCTCCTTCACGGACCACTGCGACCCCTTTGGCTTCGGGATGGAGCTGCGCCCTAATACAGCATCCATCATCCGGGATCTGTCATCCTATACCTTCCATGATGAAAAATGGATGAAGCAGCGGACAGACTGCAAGGAAAAACCGCTCAATATCTATGAGCTTCACTTCGGCTCCTTCAGAAAGCCGTCTGAAAAAGCCGATGACTGGTACACCTATACAGAGCTTGCGGATATTCTCATTCCTTATCTGAAGGAATGCGGATACAACTACATTGAAGTCATGCCCTTGTCCGAGCATCCCTGCGATGAATCCTGGGGGTATCAGAACACCGGATTTTTCAGCCCCACTGCCCGCTACGGGACTGCACAAGGGCTGATGGAATTCATTGATCTGTGCCATCAGAATGAAATCGGCGTCCTGATGGATTTCGTCCCGGTTCACTTTGCCGTGGACGGCTATGCCCTTGCTGATTATGACGGAACACCCCTTTACGAATATCCAAACTCCGATGTAGGAGTCAGCGAATGGGGCAGCTGCAACTTCATGCATTCCCGGGGAGAGGTAAGAAGCTTCCTGCAGTCCGCCGCAAATTACTGGCTGACCGAATACCACGCAGACGGAATCCGCATGGATGCCATCAGCCGCATCATCTACTGGCAGGGCGACCCGGCGAGAGGGGTCAATAGCAATGCGGTTGCCTTCATCCGTGAGATGAACCGGGGGCTTAAGGCCATGCACCCTTCCGCCATGCTCTTTGCAGAGGATTCCACCTCCTATCCTGGCATTACCCGCTCTCCTGGGGAAGGAGGACTCGGATTTGATTATAAGTGGGACATGGGCTGGATGAACGATACACTGGATTACTTCCGCACTGCCCCAGAATACCGGAGCAGAGATTACCATAAGCTGACCTTCTCCATGATGTACTACTATAATGATGCCTACCTTCTGCCCTTCTCCCACGATGAGACAGTACACGGGAAGGCAACCATCCTGCAGAAAATGTACGGGGAATATGATGACAAGTTTCCCCAGGCCCGGGCGCTTTATCTGTATATGTACGCCCACCCCGGGAAAAAACTTAATTTTATGGGAAATGAACTGGGACAATTGCGGGAATGGGATGAAAAAAGGGAGCAGGACTGGGAGATTCTGAAATATCCCCTTCATGATGCCTTCCACCGGTTTATGAAAGACTTAAACCAGATCTATCTGAACCACCCGGCATTATATGGACAGGATTACGTAAATGACGGCTTTCAGTGGCTTGACTGCCACCAGGAGGAGCGCTGCATCTATGCATTCGAGCGCTCCTGCGGTTTGGAGCGGATCGTGGCAGTCTTTAATTTCTCTGATGAAGTGCAGGAGGATTATCTGCTCACAGTAAAGAACGCCCATACGCTAAAGCTTCTAATTGACAGCGACATGGATCTCTACGCCGGGGAAAAACATGATACCGGGGAGAAGATCACTTTGGAAAATAAGACTGCAATGCTTACGTTAAATGCGTATTCCGGCGTGTATTATCTCATTGAATAACTTTGATTGCGAAGCCCGTGACCGGGGGAGAACCTGAGGGTCTCTCCCTCTTTTTTCTATACCTCCTTAAGGCACGCAAGAATTGCCTGCACATTCGCAAGCGGGGATTTCATCCCCAGCCCGCAGGCAGGAGAGATAATATCAGACCCATTCTTCACGCATCCCCTTGTCAGCGTCTTTACTTTCTCCTGATCCGCGAACTCCAACGCGTATGTGCTCACATTCCCCATAAGCACACGGGATTTTAAGTGCTCTCTTGCTTCCTTCATCGGCACCACTGAATCAAAGCTTAAGACATTGCTGTGAATCCCATCCACCTCCCGGTACACCGGGCTCATCTGTCCGCAGATGTGCACGATTGTCCCCATCTTCTCCTTTTGAAGTGAATCTAACAATCGGTTGATATAGGTCACGGCAAACTCTTCAAAATATTTCGGTCCTAAGATCTCTCCCGTACCGCTGGGATCGGAGATTGCAATCACATCCGCCCCCGCTGCAATCTGTGCCCGTCCGAAGGCAGTCAGCTGATCCGTAATAAACTCCATATATGCATGAGCCTCTTTATTTTTCTTTCTCAGCTCCTTATAAAATACAACCGGCTCCATAACCGAGCCGGCTGTGCTGACAGGCCCTGTGAGATTGCCTACAATCGGGACATCCTCCGTCTCCTCCTTCAAAATACGAATGGCATCCAGCACAACCTTCGCCCGCCCTTTTTTCACATCTACCGGCGAGAGCTTCTCAAACTCACTGACAGAGTTTATCACGTATTTTACCACATGAGGTTCATAGATCCGGGTGCCCATATCAACTATGGCCCCCATCTCCTCTGCTTCCACAGTCATGCAGAAAGGAACCCCGTAATTCTCAAAACATCCCCTTGCATAGACTGCTTTTGCAAGCTCTGCCATCTTTCTTGCATCTGTGTGGGCTTCCGGCAGGCAGACCTTCACCTCCTCCATCAGCTCCTCCGTTACCATATTCATCATGCCGCCGGGACAGATGCATGCCGGCCTGTCCGCCTCTTTTCCTTCCATGATTCTCTTTAATCGTTCTTTTGGTGTCAACATCTTATACTCCTATGCAATATTCAATAGTTCTTTCCCGAATCATATTCTTACGGAATGCGCAGTTTAGCGCATTCCTAAGCCGTCATTAGTAATATTTAATAATCTCTTAGCAAGCTTGACAGCCTCCACCGCGTTTTGGGAATATCCGTCTGCCCCGATCTTATCCGCATACTTCTGGGAAACAGGCCCGCCTCCGATCATGACCTTCATCTGCTGTCTCATTCCTTCCTCTTCAAGGATACGGATAACATCCTGCATTCCCCCCATGGTTGTTGTCATAAGGGTAGACATACAGATGAATTCTGCCCCTTCTTCCCTGGCGGTATCTACGAATTTTCTAAGGGGGACGTCTCTTCCCAGGTCAATCATATCGAATCCTGCCGTCTCCAGCATGATCTTCACAAGATTCTTCCCGATATCATGCGTGTCTCCTTCCACAACGCCGATAACGCCTTTGTGCTTTGTCTCTCCCGCTTCTTCTGGAAGATACGGCCTTAATATCTCAAGACCAGCATACATGGCATCTGAACAGAGAAGTACGTCCGTCACAAAATATTCTTCTTCCTCATAGAGCTGGCCTGCACGGTTCATGCCGTCTACCAGCCCTTCCATAATTCCGTCAAATGCGGGATATCCTGCGTCCAGATATTCCTGTGCAGTCTCCGCCACATCGTCCTCCTCCATGTCCACAACGCCGTCAGACAATCTCTTTAATAACTCTTCCTTTGCACTCATACTTGTCTGTCCCCTCCTTTATCTAAGCACTACTTCTTTAAAAATTCTGTTTTCCAGACAATAGCCCACATTCTTAATACACATCTGCCCTGCCAGTTTTGCTCTGCCCTTCATCCTGATACAGGCTTCCCCGTAAGGCAATGGCTCCTGAAGTTCTATCTCCCGAAGCTCTGCCTTCCCTGTCCCAAGGAGGGCAAATACAGTCTTGGGGCACAGCAGAACCATTGTATCTCCATCCGCAAGCAGCTCTGCCTTCTTTAAGAAAGGATACGTGAAGTCCTCCACAATCTGCTCTGCCATCTTAGGTCCCAGAATATTCACCCCTCCCGGAGAATCCGCATAGCTTAAGAGTCCCACACCCCTCTTCTTTGCTTCTTCCATAAACCGCAGGACTTCCTTTCCCAGTTTCCAAAATACTTCTTTCATAAGTTCCGGCTTTTTTCTCATAGCCTTAAACACATGTTTTGCATCAATGAGCACATTCAGTATGGTAAAAGGACCGGACACCTGGAGAACAGTCTGCTCGTTCTGCCCCCTTAAGATCTCACATGCCTTTAATACCTCCTGGATTCTTCCCGTGGTAAAATCAATTTCCGGAAGCTCTAAAAGCTCCTCCACGGATGTACAGATATATTCCTTTGCCCTTGGACCAGCCTTTTCATTTCCATAGTTAATGATCCCTCCCATGGCTTCTGCCTCCACGGTATGGCAAAAGGGCAGCTCACAGAATGCCGCGCCGTTATGCCCTCGCAGCGCCTTCGAAAGTACCACCATGGTATCCCCATGCATATATGCATCTGGAAATGTAAGCCCCAGTTCCTTCGTCACATCTGCGTGAATCCCTGCAGAATTATCGTACGTACAGTTAAAATCCTTTATCTCTGACATAATCTCCTCCCTGCGCATCCTGCACACATTCCTGACCCGTGAATCGCAACATCTGCCCTTTTACTCAGGAATCACAACAGCTATCCTTTCACTCAGGAATCACAGCAGCTATCCTTTCACTCCGCTCAGCGTCATTCCCTCTTTAAACCTGCTCTGCATAAATACATAGAAGATAAACGGCGGAAGGAAATTGATCACTGCACAGGCCATTGTAAGACCCACGTCTGTATTAAACTGGGTCTTCATCATACTGAGCGCAAGGGGCAGTGTCTTCATCTCTGCCTTCGTACAGGCCACCAGAGGCCATAAAAAGTTATTCCATGCACCCACAAAGGTAAAGATAGAAAGCGCCAGTATGGAAGACTTTACAAGCGGCAGCACTACTTTAAAGAAAATCTTCAGATTACCGCAGCCGTCAATTCTGGCAGCATCCATAAGATCCTTCGGCACATCCAGGATTGCCTGCCTCATGATGAATACCCCGAAGGCTGTGGGAAGAGGAAGAATCAGCGCCCGGTAGGAATTCAGCCACCCCAGCTCTTTTGTAATCAGAAAAAGCGGAATCACAATAACCTCCGAAGGCACCACCATTGTCATAACAAGAAACAGGAAGATCTTGTCATTCCCCTTAAAATTCATCTTCGCAAATGCATAACCTGCCAGTGAACATACCGCCACTGTAAGGATTACCCCCATAACAGCCACAAATACACTGTTAAAAATATATCGTTCAAAATTTTCCATCTGAAAAATCTTCTCATACTGCCCAAGAGACAGCTTTTCCAGGGAAAAGTCAAAATCATATGCATTAATCGTAGATTTAAATGACATTAAAAACATATAGATAAACGGAAAGATGCTTACAACAATAATTCCAATCAATACAAGATCAGAGATCACATTCTTAAATCCTTTTTTTACCAGTTCCATATCCCCCTCCTATATCTCCGAAGCTTCTCTTCGCATCATATTCCGCTGCAGCATGGCGACTGCCAGAATCACCACAAATAATATATTGGATATGGCCATTGCATATCCTGCCGCCCCTGCGCTGAAACATTTCGAGTAGGAATAGACTACCAGCGTGGTAGAGGCATTATTAGGTCCCCCTCCTGTCAGGTTAAAGATCAGGTCAAAGCACTGCAGGGAATTTGTCACTGACAGAAATACACCCAGGATAATGGTGGGCTTCAGAAGCGGAAGGGTGACGGAAAAGAAACACCGGATCCTGTCCGCTCCGTCCACCTTTGCAGCCTCATAATAAGTATTGGAGATTCCCAAAAGACCGGAGGAATAGATGACCACATAATAGCCCATCCATTTCCAGACCGCTACCATTCCAACGGTGATCAATGCTGTCTTTGCATCTCCCAGAAGCATGGACGGCTCAATCCCGAATAAACCGAAAAATTTCTCAATCACCGGAAATTTCCCGTTCAGCAATTCTCTCCACACTACCCCTACAACTGCAGGCGAGCAGATCACAGGAATAAATATCATACTGTTTGCAAGCTTTCCCAGAAAACGCTTTCGGTTAGCCACGAGAAATACAGAGAGTATGATACTGAGAACCGTCTGAAGCGGTACAATCAGCAGCATAAGCTCAAGAGTATTTTTCAGTGCTTTTACAAATTTACTGTCCGACATAAGTTTGGAATAATTATCAATTCCACGAAATACCGGTTCCGTCATAATATTATATTTTGTAAAACCAAGGGCGACCGACACTGCCACCGAGCCTATTACAAAGGTAACCAGTATCAGTGTAATCGGCGCGATATAGCAATAAGGCGCAAGTTTACCGGCACCGCCTTTTTTATTTTCCATAATTGTCCTTTCACTGTTGTACAGAAGTTCCCCATATCCTCAAAATGCCCGCAGAAACTGCGGGCATCCGTGAATAGCAACCATCATTATTCTTTTTCTGCCCAGTACTCCTTCAGAAGATTATTTGCATAATCCTCCGCTTCCTTAAGTCCCTCTTCTACTGTGAGCTCTCCTGTCATGATTCCCTGGAAATCCGCTGAGAGCTGTGTCAGGATATCAACTCCGCAGGGGCCTACCTGAAGTCCGTGCCATTTGCCAAGATCATCTGTATAGATTTTCTCCATCTTCGCATCACCCACGTAAGGCTCACTGTTTGTAAGCGCCGCGCCCGGGCATTTTGCATGATACTTCTCCATGAATTCCGCACCTGTTACGTGCTTTATAAAATTCATCGCAAGCTCTTTATCCTCTGCTGCAGACATGAGAGTCAGGCAGTCTGTTGCACCGAAGGTCCCAAAATCCTTATTTTTAAGGGAAGTGACAAAATCCCATTTTACATCTGGATAGGTCTCGGCAAATACTGTTTCATCCGTCTGTGAAGATCTGTAAACGCCGAATGCAGCTTTTCCTGCTCCAAATACATTTGCAAATGCATCTGACCATGACATAGACATAAAGTCAGGATTCATATACTCTTTCATATTCTGAATCCATGTCATAGCCTCTGTTCCTGCCTCGTCTGCAAACGCAGCGCTTTTTAGGTCATCTGCATAGATCTGTCCGCCATTCTGCCACAATGCACTGTAATAGTATGCGTTCAGAATCTGCATTGCTCCCACATCGCTTGTGCTCATGCCGCACGCATAGCCAAACTGGTCAGTCTCGCCGTCTCCGTCCGTATCCTTTGTAGCAGCTTTGCAGATACGCTCAAAATCTTCCCAGGTCTCTGGCGCCTTCTCGTCCAGATCCTCCAGAATCTTCTCATTGTAATATAGCACAAAAGGAACGCCTGTAACCAGCGGCCAGCCGTACTGCCCATCCATCATAAAGCCGTTCTCCAGATATTTATATTCACTCTTGTCCTCGTCTGTAATATATTCAGACATATCAGCTACCACGCCTGCGTCAATATAAGTTGGGAACATTTCATTATACATATAGCCCACATCCGGTCCTTCTCCGGAATTTAGCGCTGTAGTATAAGTCTCTTCATACTTGTCCCATGGAACCACTGTAATATTCACCTTGCAGCCGTTTTCTTCCTCCCAGTCAGTCATCAGGCCACCCCAGTTATTTACCGTATCATCATCAAGCGGCGGCACCCACACTTCTAATGTCTTTTCGCCAGAACCGGAACCCGAATCAGAGCCTTCTTTCTTCTCCTCCCCATTATTGCCGCAGCCTGTGATCAGAGACACAGCCATAGCGGCCATTAACAATGCGCTTAAAAATTTTCTTTTCATAATAAACCTCCTCGTTTGTATTAGATAGATACAAGAACAGTTTATCATTCTCCCCATTAGTTCACAAATTATTATTAATAATAAGTATGGGTATTTATTAATAATTTCTATAATTAAAATTCCTTGCTGCATTCATAAAGCAGTCAATCTGCGCAGGGGCTGTCGTATCCGGAATGTCGCACCCTGTTGCCAGAACATACCCCTTTCCTGCCTTAATTCCGGTCCTGATGCAGGAATGAACTGCTTCCTCAACCTCTGCTTCTGTTCCGTTCAAAACAACTCCCACTGGATCTACATTACCGGCAATGGGGATATACTCTCCTAGTTCCTCCACTGCCCTCTCCAGGTCAACGATATTGTCGAGGCTCAGCTCATTCAGCTCATACTGGCAGAGGTACTTCCAGATACTATATGTCTTTCCGCACATATGAAGCGATACCTTCTGGCCGGTTGTTTCTAGTGCATAATCTGTCAGCTCCTTTGTATAAGGATAAACGAATCTCTCATACATCTTCGGACCGATCAGTGCAGGGTTTGCAACCGGATCCGCCATTGCAATCCCCATGCCATATCCCGCCGCCTCATCCATGCAGCTTTTCTGACTGTCTGTAATGACACGCATCAGCCTGTGAATCTCCTCCGGACACCTCCGGCAGTCGCGGAGCAGACGCTCTGTCCCTCTCAAATTGGAGGCAATGGTAAACGGGCCTCCGATGCTCATTTCCACCGGAACAACCTCCTGCGCTTCTTTTATCAGGATCTCCGCCGCGCGCAGGAAATCCCGGATTCTCGGATCCTTTCCCGCCTCTGCAGGCTCCATCTCACGAAGCCTTTCATAACTCTCCAGAAACGGACTGCCTGCGTAAGGAAGTCCGTTTTCCGGATAAATAAATGACCCTCCGAGCGCTTCTGTGATCCCCCTGGTATTCGGGCCAGTGACGATCCGGTCATATCCGTATCTGTTAAATGCCAGGATCTCCGCCTCCGCCATCTTTTCAGGCACATGCCAGAAATCCCATATGCTGAATCCCGTCAGGCGGCACTTAAACTCTCCCATGAAAGGGACACAGGGAACACGGTCCACATCCCGCCCCTCTTTTATAGCTGTCCGCCTTTCTGCCGGCGTCATCTCATCTGCTGTATGCTTCTCTATTCTCAACATACCTTGTCGCTCCTTCCTTCTTGGCGGCCGCTTTGGCTGCTCCTGCCTGCCCCATCCATTTATAGCTTCTATTATAGGATTCCCTTCTTTAAAATGCAAGCTGGAACCATCAGCGGATTAAGATAAGAAGAATCAGCGGCTAAATCGGCTAAATATCTTCATGGCGCTCTCTCTGTCTATATATCCCACCAGTTCTCCGGTCTGTCCTGTCACGCCTGCGCAAGGATATTCGGACAGCACGCTCATAACATCTTCCACCGTAGTTTCAAAAGTCACGGCAGATGCAAAGTCGCGGCGGCCTGCAGCAGGCTTTGCAATATCACCTGCTTTATAAATTCTTCCCCGGTTAATATCGTTACTTTTTTTCTCCGAATCAACACTGACAAACAGTACTGCAATCTCTCCTGCATCTCTGTAGAATAAAAGCTCTGGAAAATGGCTGGAAATTTCCTGATATATCCTCCAGATATTCAGATCGCTCTTTTTATCTGGTTCGATAACAGCCATCATAAAAGGAGCCGGTGCACAGGCCTCATAAATTTCTTCTCCGATCTCCGGAAACCTCTCCTGCTCTCTCCCTCTGCCCAGAAGCACTCTGCTGATGAGCTGCTTCAATCCAAAGCCTTTTAGATTACTGACAAAATCTCTTCTCCCATACCCCACTGCAAGTGCGCGGCAGATGAGACGGTTAAGGGGGCATGTCTCCTTTCCGAAATGAAATGTAATACAAAATCCCTGCAGGCTTCCTTTAAAAAGAACTGCATTCAGTACAGTAATTCCTTCTTCAGATTCCTCAACTACGCTGCTGCTTTCACATTCTCTATCATACACCCTTGTATAATAATCCTCTATCATATGAATCCACAAGATTTCCTTCTGTCCGCCATCTGTATCAGGAGCCGGGAAAAATGATGTGTATGCATCTGCAAGCAGTCTTCCATATGGATCCAGGACGGCAACAGGCACCTGAAGACCTGCCGATATCTCGCTGACAGCCTTCTCAATTCCACTGCTCTTTTCTAGTGCCTCAAATACGATTTTATAATACTGTTCCATTCCCTTCTCCTTAAAATTCCGGAAACACCATGCTCTCCGTAAATATCCGCTCGTAATTCTCTGTCTCCGCCAGCTCCATGTATTCCATCCTTAAGGCAAGCTCTTCAATCTCCCGTTTTGCCCTGCGAGACATCAACGCCATATATGCTCCTGTTTTAGAGGAATTTCCCACATAGACAAGCTTCTCTTTCACCCCTTCCGGGAGAATTCCAGTTCCCACAAGAGAATCAGCCGGAAGATGCGCGCCAAACTGTCCTGCAATCATCACTTTATCCAAATCCTCCATCCTGATCCCGGCTTTCCAAAGAAGCGCCGTAAAACCGGAAAGGATGGCTCCCTTCGCAAGCTGCACCTGCCTTATATCCCCCTGGGTTACAATAAGGAGCGGATCCTCATTCAGAATAAATTCCCGTTTTGCACCGTTCATGCGTATCAAAGGGTAACGGTAATCGTTTTCAGAAAGCTTTTCCTTTTTTATAAATACCCCTGTCTTTTTTACAATTCCTGTCCGAAGAAGCTCTTTTGTCACAGCCAGTATTCCGCTTCCACAGATTCCTTCCGGTCTTTTGCCGCCAATCACCGCCAGCTCCACTCCCTGTTCCGTAATCCTCACATCCTCTGCCGCCCCGTCCGCCGCACGCATGCCAGACCGGATATTCATACCCTCAAGAGCCGGCCCCGCCGCGCAGGAACAGCACAGAAGCCTCCCGCCGCAGGCAAGTACAATCTCCCCATTGGTTCCGATATCAATAAACAGGACATTCCCCCTCTCATTCTTCAGACCACACACATAGGCTCCTGCCACAATATCCGCCCCGATATACGCAGATACCTGGGGAAGGCAGTACAGCACCGTATGTTCTCCTGCTTTGATCCCCGCATCCTTTGCCAAGAGTCTCTGTGCCTCCAGAAACTCTGGTTTATAGGGCGACCGCCCGATGGATCTGGCATCCACTCCAAGAAGCATATGCATCATGGTACAGTTTGCCGCCACATCAATCTCCAGAATCTCTTCCTGATTTACTGCCGCCTTCAGACATATCTCCTGTATCATATCATTCACAGAATGTACAATCGCCTCTTTTAATTCCTGAATACCGCTGTCTGGATGCTCGTATTCATAAGTAATCCTGGTCAGCACATCCAGCCCAAAATGCTTCTGGGCATTGATCATCGACGCCTCTGCAAGCTCCCTTCCGTCCGACATGCGAATCAATGCTGTAACCACTGTGGTGGTACCGATGTCAATCACAATTCCATATCCATGATCATAGACATCCCGTTGGAAATCCGGAATATATCCTTTCGTCAGCACCTTTGCCTGGCGCTCTGTCTGAAGCGTCACAAGTTCAATATCCCCCTCCGCCTTTGTCATGCAGGCCAGACGGACTCCGCTCTCTATCTCCTCTTTGTCCAGAAGCTTCCGTTCCGTCTCTGACACAGGGGAACACACACCCTCCAGAATGCGGACTTTGCATTTCCCGCATATGCCTGTCCCGTTACACGGATTGTCCACAAAAACTCCTGCGGCAAGGAGACTCGGCAGAAGCGTCCCCCCGCCGCAGGGAATTCTTTTTTCCTCTACTGTTATGATCACCATTCTATCTCCTATGTACAAAAGTGCCCCACCAGACAGTGAGGCACGAGTCAATACCCTTTTTGCATTTATATCTTATTCACTGCCCCTGCCAGATACTCATTGCTGACTTCGGCAAATTTTTCGTTTTCCACCGCTTCCGCAAGCTTCATATCAACCGGCATTTTTCCAAGCACCGGGATTCCAAGCTCCTCTGCTACTTCGTCAATATGGCTCTCGCCAAATACCGGGATCTTCTTCCCGCAGTCCGGACATACAAGATAGCTGTAATTCTCTACGATTCCGAGTACTGGTATATCCATCTGTCTGGCCATATTGTATGCCTTCTTTACGATCATCTGCACAAGATCCTGTGGAGATGACACAATAATCACTCCGTCAACAGGAAGAGACTGGAACACGGTAAGCGGCACGTCTCCGGTTCCCGGAGGCATGTCCACAAAGAGATAATCCAGATCTCCCCAGATAACATCCGTCCAGAACTGTGTCACCACTCCTGCAATCACCGGTCCTCTCCAGATAACCGGATCCGATTCATTTTCTAGAAGAAGATTAATGGACATCATCTTCGTTCCGTCCTTTGCCTCGCAGGGAAGAATTGCATCTGCATCCTCTGTACCCATGGCTTTCTCATGAACTCCATACATTTTCGGGATGGACGGACCGGTAATATCCGCATCCATGATTCCAACGGAAAATCCCTGCTCTCTCATCATGCGGGCCAGGGACGCTGTCACCATTGATTTTCCAACCCCTCCCTTGCCGCTGACTACTGCGATCACCTTTCGGATATTTGATAACGCATTCGCCGGTTTTCGAAAATCCTGGGGTTTGCTGCTGCAGGAATCCGCATGTGCGCAGCCCGCACAGTCTGACGGGCTGCAGCCGTTTTGCTGCTCTGCCATATCTGTCACTCCTCTACACTTTTTTAAGGTCTGCGCAGCAGATGCACAGACCCTTTGATTCTTTATTCGTAACTGCTCAGTACCTTCACAGTTACATGCAAAAATCCATTTGAAATTGCCTTCGGCAATGGGATTTTTGCACTCCTGAATCACTTTCTTACGGTCTGTGCAGTAAATGCACAGACCTGCTGAGTAGTTACCTTTATTCAACCGCTGCAATTACCTCAATCTCACAGAGGGCTCCCTTCGGAAGCTCCTTTACTGCGAAACAGCTTCTTGCTGGCTTTGATGTAAAATATTTTGCATATACTTCATTAAACGCGCCAAAATTTGCCATATCTGACAGGAAACAGGTTGTCTTCAACACATGGTCAAAATCTGTCCCCGCCTCTTTCAGCACTTCACCGACATTTTTGCATGCCTGCTCCGTCTGTCCCTCAATCGTATCAGACTCAATGTCATTCAGCCCGGGATTAATTCCAAGCTGTCCTGCTGAATAAAAAATTCCTCCGTGAACATATCCCTGTGAATACGGGCCTAACGCTTTTGGCGCCTTCTCTGTTGCTACTACTTTCATAATCAAACCTCTCCTTTACTTTCTCAAAAATAATCTCTGCGCAATATGCGCATACATCCTGTAATAATTCATACCGGCTTCCCTGTATAAAACATTACTGAATTACTTCTATTGATATATTGTACTACCTTCACCCATGTATTATCAAGAGCTTTTTAAACACAGCCTCCGTTTTTTTATTCTGCGAAATGATTCCGCTAGCAACGACTTTAACGGAGCTCTTCCTTCTCCCTTGTCACATTCCTGAGCCATTTATATTTCCTGTATCTCCAGATACAGATCGGCACTTTTATGATCTCGTCACTCATCAGTATGGCATAGACTGCAGGCACCCCCGCGTGGAAGACAAATGCCGCCGCTCCCCCTAAGAGGATGGAACAGCCCCACATAGTCGTAACATCCATATAGAGCCCAAACTTTGTATCTCCACCGGAACGAAAGATACCGCACACCATCGTAGTATTGAATGCCTGCCCCACCACAAAATAAGACATGACAAAAAACATAAAGTTAAGATAAGACTGTGACTGCGCTGAAAGCGTCAGCACCCGGATCACAATGGGGCCTGACAGGAGGATCATGCCTCCTCCCAGACCGCCCAGAATCAGGGACAGCCAGATAAATCTCTTCGCATAGGCCCTGGCATGCTCTGTCTTCCCTTCTCCAAGTGTTTTCCCAAGCCAGATCGCCGTTGCACTGGATATCCCGAACACCACCACCTGGGCCAGCTGCCTTGCCACCTGGGCCACGGAATTTGCCGCCACTGCCTCGCTGCCAAGATGACCGATAATCGCAGTGTTGCAGGATGTGCCAAGTCCCCACATCATCTCATTGAGGACAACCGGCATGGCATACCGTACATAATCAAGAAACAGTACCTTGTCCATATGGACCAGATACCTTACCCGGATTTTTACAATGTCATTTTTATAATGCGCATACAATAGTACCAGAACCAGCTCTGTAATGCGGGCGCATAAGGTTCCGACGGCAGCGCCCACAATCTCCAGCCTCGGCGCGCCGAACATGCCGAAGATTAAGACGGCATTGATGATAATATTTACAAACAGTGAGATAAAGTACACCACCGTTGCCACTACCACCCGCTCAATGCTGCGCATAATGTTCAGATACACCTGTGTCACTGCCATAAAGAGATAGGACAGTCCCACGATCCGCAGATACTTCGCACCTTCTGTTACGACAACCGCATCGGATGTATAGATACGCATCAAAGTGTCCGGAATAAAAAATGCCAGCACAGTAAACACCGCCGCCACTAGAATTCCGGACGAAAGCCCCATGCCCAGAATCTTTTCAATCGTATCTGTATCCCGTTTTCCCCAGTACTGTGCCGTCAGAACCGTAGATCCGGCCGTAATTCCGAAAAAGATCAGCATCATGATAAACTGGATCTGCCCGGCAAGGGAGGCCCCTGAGAGCACCTTCTCCCCTACCCGTCCCAACATAAATACATCTGTCGCCGTAACACCCACATTGATCAGATTCTGTACCGCCATGGGCATTACAAGGGCGAATACATTCTTATAAAAGCTCTTCCAGTCAATATTCAGATTATCTGTGGTTTGCTGCCTGATAGATCTCATATACATCCTGCGCCGTAAGTTTCTTAAAACAGCCAAGTTTAAGGGTATCTCCCTTTGTGGCATGGTCTGCCATCTCTCTTAGCACCTGCTCTTTCTGCACGCCGATACTCATCTCCCCCAGACATACCGGCATATGAAGAGAGCGGAAAAACTCCTCGGTCTGTTCAATCGCCTGAAGCGCAGCCTCCTCCTTTTCCTCTGATTCAATATTCCATACCTTTTTTCCATAGGCTGCAAACCGTCCGGTATCCAGCCTCCATACATGCCGCGCCCAGCTTCCCCAGACCGCAGAAAGAGTTGCGCCGTGAGCCTCGTCAAACCGTCCGCCAATCTCATGCCCAAGCTTATGACATGCAAAATCCTTTGGACGCCCAAGGCCGGTCAGCCCGTTATGGGAAATGCTTCCGCACCACATAAGCTCGCTCATAGCATCATAATCCGTCTGATCCTTATAAGCCCTTCTTCCGTTTCTGATCACTGTACGCATCAGTCCCTCTGCGATCTCATCTGTCAGCTCATTCCCTTTGACCGGGGTAAAATATCTCTCCAGAGTGTGCATCAGAATATCCACAATTCCGCAGGCAAGCTGGTATTTCGGAAGAGTATACGTAAGCTCCGGATTCATCACTGCAAATACCGGGCGTACGATATCCGAGTTAAATCCTGCCTTTCTGCCGGTTTCCTCATTGGTAAGCACAGCAGAATCACTCATCTCGCTTCCAGCAGCAGATATTGTAAGAACTGCCCCCACCGGCAGAGCCTGACTGGTCTTCGCATTCCCTGACCAGAATTCCCAGAGATCCGTGCCGGGATTCGCAGCGCCCACTGCCACTGCCTTCGCCGTATCAATAGCGCTTCCTCCTCCCACTGCAAGAATCAGCTCCGCCCCGAAAGAAACTGCCTTTTCCACGCCCTCCCGTGCAAGGGAAAGCCGTGGATTAGGCCTTACTCCGGAAAGCTCTTTAAACACGATTCCTTCCGCCTCACATGATTGTCTCACCCGTTCTAACAGCCCGCTCCTCTTTACGCTGCCTCCGCCGTACACTGCCAGTACCTTTGATGCACCGCACGCCTGAATCAGCCTGCCTGTCTCTTCCTCCGTTCCTTTTCCAAAAACCACCTTCGTGGGCATGTATTGTACGAATTCCTTCATAAATGGATACCTCCTCTTTCTTCTATACTTTTCACATTTTTATCTGCGGATGCTCCCTAAGGAAATAAACTTTCAGTTTGACTTTTATATTTTTATTCCCACAATTTCCCTGTCAGGTAAAACACTGCAAGCTGGGTTCTGTCCCGAAGTCCCAGTTTCTCCAGAATGCCGCTGATATAATTCCTCACCGTTCCCTCGCTCAAAAACATCTCCCCGGCAATCTCCTTATTGCTGAACCCCTCTGCCACAAGTGCCGCCACCTCCTGCTCCTTCCCGCTTAACCCGTACTCCTTTAAGTCAGAAGCACTTTTCGTATTCAAAAGTCCCGGAAGCTTGGCTGTAATCTCAGTTCCGAACACACTCTGCCCCATGCATACGGCACGGAGCGCCTGGGCAATGCAGGCATAATCCTGTTTTAGCAGATACCCTTTCACCCCGTACTTTAATGCCTTTACAATATACTCATCATCTAAAAATGTTGTAAGAAGGAGAATCCTGGCCTCCTGGTCAAAAGAGAGGATTTCTTTTGACGCCTCCAGTCCGCTCATCTCCTTCATGCGAATGTCCATAAGCAGCACATCCGGCCTGTAACTCTGGTAAAGGGTGACTGCATCCTTTCCGTCTGCACCGGTTCCCACTACTGTCACGTCCTCATTTGCCTCCAGGATCGTCTTAAGCGCTCCTGTCACAAAGAAATCATCATCCACAATCACAATTCTCATGCCGCATCCTCCTTCTTCGGCACCGTAATATAGATCCGGAATCCCTTCTGATTCCCGATCTGCACGGTTCCTCCTAAAGCCTGGATCCTGTCCTTCATATTCTGAAGACCGAGTCCTCCGCCCTCTCCTTCTAAGTCTTGAGTTACTAAAGTCTCACATCCCTTTCCATTATCCTCAATCACAAGCTGGTAAAGTCCTGGATGCTCCCTCGCTGTAATCTGTATCCAGGACGCATTACTGTGCTTCGCTGTATTATTAAGCGCCTCTTTTACAATAGCGATAAAGCTGTATTTCAGCTCTCCGGGCAGCACATATCCCATATCATAAATAAGCGCCGCCTCACAGAAGGAATATTCCTCAACGAGTCCTGTGAGAGCCTCTTTCAGATTAATGGAGTCATCATGGAGATCATGGACACTTTCCCGGACACTGCTCATGGCAGCGCCCAGCGTATCTTCAAGCTGGCAGAGCGCTCCCTCCATAAACTGCTCCCTGTTCATGGCTTTCAGCGCACCTGTCATCAATATGGCGCGGGAAAGCATATGCCCTACATTGTCATGAATCTCTCTTGCAATCCGGTTCCGTTCCTTAAGCTTTGCCGTATAGATCTCATCATCCTGCTGTTTCTGAAGATTCTTGTTTCTTTCCTTGAGCAGAAGATTCAGCCCCCTGCCGTCATCACGGGTTCTTTTGACCGTCTCTTCAAGTCTTTTGTTTTCCTCTGTCAGACAGACGAGAAAACAGGCTGCCAGAAATCCAAAAATCAGAAACACTAGAAGCTCCTGGTTTTTCCTTCCATAAAAGACTGTGCACAGCACTGCCAGAAGCACTGCGGATATGCCGGTTCTGTGCTCCCATCTTCCAAAGCTATACAACACCGATGGAGCGAATAACAGCATCTCCGGGAAAAAACATGATACTCCCAGGAAAAGAAAAAGCCAGCACTCCCTCCTCCTGTCAGATACAGTCAGGTGCTCTGCCGATATGCAGACCAGCGACACAAGAAACGCAATTACAAACCCTGTATCAACAGGCACAAACATAAGACACATAAAGCAATACAATAACAAAATTCCCTGCCCGGTGATCTTCCTCATAATTTCTCTCCCGGGAAATCTTTCCCTCTGACTTAATTTCTATTACACTCCTGAATCATGTTCTTACGGAATGTGAAGTCCAGCGCATTCCTGACCCGTGAATAGTAACCTTATTACATTTGTCACATACTGTCCGTGACATAAGACACTACCATTATAAGGTAAAGTTTTTTATAATACAAGTACAATATACGTTACTATTCGCGGCCTGGGAGGCCGCTCATAGTCGCAAAAGGAGAGATTCCATGATTCATATTGAAAATTTAGTAAAACGCTACGGCTCTTTTGTAGCCCTGGACCACCTGAACCTGGATATTCAAGAAGGGGAAGTCTTCGGCCTCTTAGGTCCCAATGGTTCTGGAAAAACAACCGCCATCAACTGCCTTCTGGCGCTTCTTAAATATGACAAAGGCAATATCACAGTCTTTGGCCGCCAGATGCATCCAGACAGCTATGATCTCAAAAAAGATATTGGAGTTGTTATGCAGAATGTTGCCGTATTTGAGCAAATGACTGTCCGGGAGAATATTGACTATTTCTGCGGATTGTATGTCAGGGACAGGAATGAAAGGCAGAAGCTTGTAGATGAGGCTATACGCTTTACCGGTCTTGAAGATTATCTTAAGATGCGCCCGAAGAAATTATCCGGCGGTCTCTTAAGGCGGCTCAACATTGCCTGCGGCATTGTCCATAAGCCCCGGCTGATTATTATGGATGAGCCCACAGTCGCTGTGGATCCCCAGAGCCGCAACCGGATACTGGAGGGAATACTTGAGCTGAACCGTCAGGGCTCTACCATTATATATACATCCCATTATATGGAAGAGGTGGAGCAGATCTGTTCCCGTATCGCGATCATCGACCACGGGCAGGTACTGGCAACCGGAACTACCGAGGAGCTGAAAAGCATGATTAAAACCGGAGAAACCATCACCATAGAAACCATTCATCTGGGGGAAAATGAATTAGACGGAATCCAGAAGCTTCCTCATGTATTTGACCTCACCTATGAAGACCAGGTATTAAAATTACGCTTAAGCAGTGCAAAGCATAATCTCATCCGGATCCTGAATTACCTTCAGGAGCATGACATTGCCTTTGGACGGGTATTTTCGGAGCTTCCGACTTTAAATGATGTCTTCCTTGAAATTACGGGAAAAGAGCTGCGGGATTAGGAGGTGCAGGACATGTTCTTTTTATTTAAATACAGATTTCTACAGACCATACGGGAAGTCTCGGTAATGTTCTGGGCTCTTGCATTTCCTGTCATACTGGGAACCCTTTTCTACTTTTCCTTCGGCTCCGGCATAGAATCCACAGGCGAGGAAACATGGGATACTGTAAAAGCCGCAGTGATTGCGGAAGATGATTCCTCGGAAAATGCAGAGGCATTCCACACATTTCTTAAAGAAGCATCTGGAAAGCTGCTGAAGCTTCGCTGGGATGCCACTGAGGCCGAAGCACTGGAAATGCTGGATGAAGGCAAGATCACCGGGATTTATTACGTAAAAGACACCCCCTCCCTGACAGTAGGGAAAAATGGACTGGGAGAAAGTATTCTCACCGGAATTCTAGACAGCTATAATCAAAACTTTGCCCTGATCCAAGAGATTGCCAGCACACATCCAGAGCAGCTTCCCCAGGCTTTCGAAGCGCTTAATGATTACCGTCAGACAACCAGAGAAGAAACCCTTGGCGGACAGACGCTGGATCCGAATGTGCAGTATTTCTTCGCGCTTATTGCCTATGCCTGCTTATCCGGTGCCTTTCTGGGTGTCCGGGCAAGCTTTGACACTCAGGCAGACTTAAGTCCTCTCGGCGCCCGAAGAAGCGTGACGCCAACCCATAAACTAAAGCTTGTCATCACGGACATGACGGTTCTTGTCCTGATACATTTCATCAATATACTGATTTTAAATGTATATATCTCGCAGGTTCTTGGCATCAGCCTGGGAGATGACCTCCCTTCCCTGATTCTCGTAGACTTCATGGGAAGCGTGATTGGCGTCTGCATGGGGCTCGCCTTTGGATCAATCAGCAAGATGAGCCTGAGCATGAAAATGGGGTTATCCGTTGCCCTTACTCTTGTCCCCGGCTTTTTAGCAGGACTCATGTTTGGAAACATGAAGAATCTCATTGAGCTTCACTGCCCGGTCATCAACCGTCTGAACCCTGCAGCAGTCTTAAGCGATGCTTTTTACTGCCTGGGAATTTATAATGATATGGAACGCTTTACAAGATGTCTGCTCATCCTGGGCGCTATGAGCATCCTGCTGTTTATTACTGCATTTCTAGGCGTAAGGAGGGAATCCTATGATAGTATTTAAAGGCTTTTTAACAATTACAAAGCGAAACCTCCATATGGTATTTCTATATATTGTCATCTTCCTGACCATCAGCATTGCCACCCAGAAACTTCTGGAACCTCAGAATTCCGTGAGCTTTAAACCGGAATCTCTGAATATTACTGTCATTGACCGGGACGGCGGAGAGCTTGCGAAAGGACTCGCCTCCTATCTCGCCTCCTACCACACAATAAAGGACATCCCGGATGATAAAAGTATACTCCAGGACCGTCTCTTTTACCGGGAAGTGTATTATATTGCAACAATTCCCGAGAATTTTGAGGAAAAATGCCTTAAGAACAAAGAGACACTTCCTGTCACAAAGATCCCCGGAGGCTCTAGCGGCTTTTATGTAGACCAGCAGATCGATACCTTTTTAAATGGCGTGCGCATTCTGAATGCCGGCGGCTTTTCTGTAAAGGATGCAGCCGCACAGATCATCAAAAATGCAGGAGAAATCCCGGATGTCACGCTGATTGACAAGACCGGACATGGAGGAGACATTCCGGGACACGCTTTTATGTACCAGTATATGCCTTATATTATCATTTCCATTTTGTGCTATACTTTAAGCTATATTATGCTGGAATTTAACAGGCCGGATGTGAAGAAAAGAATGCAGTGCTCCGCCCTGTCCGCCCGGACGCTGAATCTGCAGCTGTTTCTTGGATATGCAGTCATCGGCCTGGTCATATGGTTCATCTGCGCTTTGATGGCTGCTATCGTATACGGGAAGGAATTGCTGACAGATCCGCATCTGCCCTATTACCTTATAAACAGCTTTGTCCTCACAATTGTGGCGCTGGCAATCTCATTTTTCGTAAGCTCATTCCTAAAGTCCGATGAACTGGTCAGCGCTGTTGTTAATGTCCTGACACTTGGCATGTCATTTTTATGCGGAGTATTCGTATCCCTGGAGATACTTGGAAAAGGCGTCAGAACCGTGGCGCACTTTCTCCCGGTCTACTGGTATGAGGTCAACAATAACCTGATCGCAGGGAACCGCACTCTGTCTTCATCCCAGATGACAGAACTTTGCCAGGGGCTCATCATACAGCTTCTCTTTGCCGCTGCGCTGCTCGGGACAGCGCTGGTATTCCGCAGGAACCAGGCACAGTCGGAAGGTTAATAAATTGGGGACGGGGCATTTTTAAAAATGCCCCGTCCCCATTAATCATCAAAAGCCTCTTTCATTTTATCCATAAAGCCTTTTTTCTTTCTTCCGCCTGTCCCGCTGCTTTTATTATCTCCTCCAGAGACTGTATTCAGCGTATTCCCTGAAAGCTCATCAAATCTGCGCAGCGCTTCCTTCGCCTCTGCACTTAAACGATCCGGCGTCTGAATCACAAGTGTCACATAATGATCTCCCCGCATCTGTGAGCTGCGCAGTGATGGAACCCCTTTTCCTTTCAGGCGTACCTTCGTATCTGTCTTCGTGCCTGCTTTCACATTATAGATTACCTCTCCGTCAACCGTCTTAATCTTAATATCTGCACCAAGAGCCGCCTGGGCAAAGGAGATGGGCACAGTGGAAAAGATATGCATATCCTGACGCTGGAAAATCGGATGTCTGGATACAGTCACTTCGACAAGCAGATCCCCTCTCGGTCCGCCGTTCACACCCGGCTCGCCCTTTTCACGGATACGTACGCTCTGCCCATTGTCAATCCCTGCGGGAATGGATACCGATATTTTCTTCCTGCTGGATACAAAACCGGTTCCTCCGCAGTCTGAGCATTTTTCCCGGATAATCTTACCTGTCCCATGGCAGTCCGGACATGTCTGTACATTCTGTACCATTCCGAAGAAGGACTGCTGCGTATAGACCACCTGTCCTTTTCCGCCGCACTTGGAACAGGTCTCGGGAGAAGTACCCGGCTTCGCACCGCTTCCGCCGCACTTGGAACAAGGATCCTTGAGGATCACATCCAGCTCCTTCTCACAGCCGAACACGGCTTCCTCAAACGTAATTCTTACACTCTTTCGGATGTTGGCGCCTTTCATTGGTCCCTGGCCTGCACGCCCGCCTCTTCTGCTGCCGCCGAACAAATCACCGAAAATATCGCCGAAGATATCACTAAAGTCCGCGCCTCCGAAATCAAAGCCTCCGAATCCGCCTCCTCCGGCGCCGCCTTCAAACGCAGCATGCCCGAACTGGTCATACTGACGGCGTTTTTCCGGGTCACTAAGTACAGCGTACGCTTCTGAGGCCTCTTTAAACTTTTTCTCCGCCTCCGCATTCCCGGGGTTCATATCAGGATGGTACTTTTTGGCAACCTTGCGGTACGCCTTTTTTAAAGCTGCGTCATCCGCATCTTTTCCAACACCAAGGACTTCATAATAATCTCGTTTCGATTCTGCCATAATCTATCCCTTTCTTTTACTAAGCACTCTCGGAAACTCCCTTGCACTCATCTTTGCGGCTGATTTTCCGGGAATGCTCTTACTCAGTATAGCTGTGCATACGGAAATTCCGCGGGATCCGGCTTCCCGTAATACCACCTGGTATTCCTGGCCTGCCAGCTTCCGCGGAACAGCCTTCTAGTGAAGTACTTTAAAACTATACCTCTTTATAATCTCCGTCTACAACGTCATCTCCTGCAAATCCGTCTGGCGCCGGGCCAGCCTGCGGGCCTGCTCCCATATCCGGGCCTGCTCCCTGTGCTCCTGCTGCCGCACCTGCCTGCTCATACATCTTGGTAAAGAGCTTCTGTGCTCCTTCCATAAGCTTTTCCTTTGCTGCCTTGATCTCGGCAATCTGTGCATCGGACATATCTTCCATATTTACCTTCTCAAGGAGCTCCTTTAATGTCTTGCAGTCAGCCTCTACTGCTGCCTTGTCTGCAGAGTCAAGCTTATCGCCGACTTCTCCTAATGCCTTTTCTGTCTGGAATACAAGAGCGTCTGCATCATTCTTTGTATCAATACCCTCTTTGCGCTTCTTATCCTGAGCCTCAAATGCCGCCGCCTCTTTTACGGCCTTATCAATATCTTCATCAGACATATTAGAGCCTGCAGTAATTGTAATGTGCTGTTCTTTACCTGTTCCAAGATCCTTTGCGGATACATTTACAATACCATTAGCATCAATGTCGAAGGTAACCTCGATCTGCGGTACTCCGCGCGGCGCCGGCGGAATTCCATCCAGCCTGAACTGTCCGAGCGACTTGTTATCTCTAGCAAACTGTCTTTCACCCTGCACAACATTAATATCTACTGCTGTCTGATTGTCAGCCGCTGTTGAGAAGATCTGGCTCTTCTTTGTCGGAATGGTTGTATTTCTCTCAATCAGTCTTGTAGCAACGCCGCCCATAGTCTCAATGGACAGGGACAGCGGAGTTACATCAAGAAGAAGAATGTCTCCTGCACCTGTGTCGCCTGCCAGCTTACCTCCCTGGACAGAAGCGCCCAACGCCACACACTCATCCGGATTCAGTGACTTGCTCGGCTCTTTGCCTGTCAGGCGCTTTACCTCTTCCTGTACGGCAGGAATACGTGTAGAACCGCCTACCAGCAGCACCTGGCCAAGCTCGGAAGAAGAGATGCCCGCATCAGACAGTGCTCTTTGTACCGGCTCTGATGTCTTTAATACCAGATCATGAGTCAGCTCGTCAAATTTCGCCCTTGAAAGGTTCATGTCAAAATGTTTCGGTCCTTCGGCCGTTGCAGTAATGAACGGAAGATTAATGTTTGTTGTTGTCGCAGAGGACAGCTCCTTCTTTGCCTTTTCTGCTGCTTCCTTCAGTCTCTGAAGCGCCATCTTATCTGTTGACAGATCAACGCCCTCCTGCTTCTTAAACTCAGAGATCATATAATCCGTAATCTTCTGGTCAAAGTCATCTCCGCCCAGTCTGTTGTTGCCGGCTGTAGATAATACCTCAATAACTCCATCGCCAATCTCAATGACAGATACATCAAAAGTACCGCCGCCAAGGTCATATACCATGATCTTCTGTTCTTTTTCATTGTCAAGTCCATATGCAAGGGCTGCTGCAGTAGGCTCATTGATAATACGTTTTACATCAAGGCCTGCAATCTTCCCGGCATCCTTCGTAGCCTGACGCTGTGCGTCATTAAAGTAAGCAGGTACTGTAATAACTGCCTCTGTTACCTTCTCCCCAAGGTATCCTTCTGCATCTGCCTTAAGTTTCTGAAGAATCATTGCAGATATCTCCTGGGGTGAAAACTTCTTATCGTCAATCTTTACCCTGTAGTCAGAACCCATCTCTCTCTTAATAGAAGAAATGGTCCTCTCTGCGTTGGTCACTGCCTGACGCTTTGCCGGCTCTCCTACCAGACGCTCGCCTGTCTTTGTAAATGCTACTACAGACGGCGTTGTCCTTGCTCCTTCTGTATTCGCGATAACGGTCGGCTGGCCGCCTTCCATAACAGCTACGCAGCTGTTGGTCGTTCCTAAATCAATACCTATGATCTTGCCCATTTTTATTTCCTCCTCTTGATTAAAAGTTAGTTTGCTACTTTTACCATACTGTGTCTCACTACGGAGTCACGGTACATATAACCTTTCTGAAGCTCCTCGGCTACTACATTCTCGCCAAGTGTTTCATCCTCCACATGCATAACCGCATTGTGAAAATCCGGGTTGAATTCCTTGCCTGCCGCCTCAATCGGCGTCACTCCAACCCCTTCCAGCGTTGTCATTAACTGCTTATACACCATCTCCATCCCCTGAACGAACGGGTCATCCTTCTGGTCTTCCTTCACTGCCCCAAGCCCTCGTTCAAAGTTATCAACTACCGGAAGTATCTTATCTATGATATCTTTCGCTCCTATCTCGTACATCTGGGATTTTTCCCGGTCCGTACGCTTGCGGAAGTTATCAAACTCTGCCATCTGACGAGTAAGCTTGTCGGTAAGCTCCTCAATCTTCTCGTCCTTTTTATCCTTCTTATTCTTTTTGCCGAATAATTTTCTTCCAGAGGCCCTGCCCCCGTCTGTTCCGGCTTCTGTATCTGTCTGTTCTCCGTCTTCATCCCCGCACTCCTCATCAGATGAGCAGCCCTCTGAGTCTGCATCCTCTGGCTCTGCGGCATTCTCCGGCTCCTTCTTAGCAGCCTCTTCCTCTGATTCTGCTTCCTCTGCAGTGCATTCCTGCCCTGCTTTCTTTTTTGCTTCCTCCACCGCTTCCTTTACCATCTCTTGCTGGCTTTTCTCCTTACCATTTTCCAAGGGTTATTCCACCTTTCTTCATGATTCCTTATTCTTTTTTATGAAACATCTGATCCAGCTCGCTCTGCAGCCGTTTCATAGACTTTAATACGTGTTCATAATCCATTCTCTTCGGTCCGATAATACCTATCGTTCCCTTCATGCCGTCACCTAATTCATACGTTGCTGTAACAACACTGCAATCCTTCATATTCTGAACCGGCGTCTCATCTCCGATGTAAACCTGGATCCCGGTGTTCTCTTCCTTTGACAGAGTCTGTGTTACAAGCTCCGTAAGCTGCTGCTTTTCTTCAAATGCACTGATAATCTCCTGCGCGCTCTGTTTGTCAGAAAGCTCAGGATACTTAAATATGTTCGTCGTGCCGCTTGTATAGATCTGCATATCCTCATCAATCTGAATCACATCTGCCACCGCGTCCAGGACATTGCCAATCACCTCGCTGTGTATACCTGCCTGTTCCTTCAGCCTCGCGATCAGCCCCAGATTAATCTCTTCAATGGACATGCCGTTAAGTGTTGTATTCAGAAGCATGTTAAGCTTTAAGAGATTCTCGTTGCTTAAGGGTTCATCTACATTAATAATCCTGTTCTTTATGACATTCCCGCCAAGGACGATCACCGCAATGATCTGTTCCTCATCCACCATGGACAGCTGAATAAACTTCAGCTTATTCGCGCTGTTCATGGGTGTTGAAACCATGGTCGCATAATTCGTATTACTTGCAAGAACCTTCGCAGCCTGCTTCAGGAGCTTCTCCATCTTATCTGCCTTTTCAAGCATCTGTTCCTGCTTTTCATTCAGCTCCTGCTCCTTTTCTTCCATAAGCATGTCAACGTAGAGCCGGTAACCCTTATCCGAAGGGATACGTCCTGCCGACGTGTGAGGCTGGACAATGTATCCCAGTTCCTCCAAATCCGACATCTCATTGCGGATTGTCGCGGAACTTAGATTCAGGTCCGTATACTTGGAGATTGTCCTGGAGCCTACCGGCTCGCCTGTCTCTAAGTAGGTCTTGATAATTGCATGAAGGATTGTGAGCTTCCGTTCATTCAATCCTTGTGCCGAAACCATCTGCCTCCTCCTTTCGGTTTTCCCTGTTAGCACTCTTTGTTTTTGAGTGCTAACATCTTCGAATACTAATTTAACACTACGATTCCCGTTTGTCAACATAGTTTATACATTTTTTATTTAATTTTTTAAAGTTGGGGACGGGGTATTTTTAGAAATACCCCGTCCCCAACTGAAAATGACCTGTCCCCAATTTTACCAGCTTTAAGCTTCCCGCCTGCAGTATGTCCTTACCGCCAGGATGAAAAACAGCGGTATTTCAGCTACTGCCGCCCCAAGGATCAGATGAGGCATCCATATGGTGAACGGTCCGATATGTGCAAAATTATTTCCCAAAAGTTCATATAAGAAGCTGTTCATAAGGCCAAGCCCGCCGGAAGGCAGAAGAGCGCGGACTATGTTTGCAACATTTGCCGAGGACAGCATGTAGATTATGGTTGGAAGTAGGCAGCAGGGCAGGGCGATCTTCATGGTGTCCTGCACATTCCCGCAGCGTGCAGACAAAAACAGGGTGAAGCCTGCCGTGGAAAGGAGGGACAAAAATCCTGCCCCGGCTGCCGCTGCCTGGGTCTGTCCTGCTGTCAGCGCCGGAATCACAAATACAGAATTGATCATCTGTACAGAGGTCTTAAGCCCCTCTGTCCCGAAGACGAGATTTGTCACCAGAAGAAAAATCCCTGTCCCGGCCAGAAATGTGACTGCGAATATCATCACAGATACCGCCGCCTTCACAACGGCAAGCTGTATCCTGCCGTATTTCGTACAGCGCAGGATACTGTCGGCTCCTGTCTGGTATTCCGCCGAGAATACCGGACAGAGAATCATTACAATTGCAAAGAGCATCAGGAGGAAATATAAGATCAGATAATCAAGGGACTCGGAGGAAAACCCGGAGACATAGGTAAATGGCGTCTTTACCTCTTCGTTCAGCTTCCGGATCCTCTCCTGCTCTTCCTCTGTCTTCCCCCTTTCTGTCATCCTTTCCCGATATTTCTCATAAAACTGTGGGACATCCTCCGGTGAAATATCCGCATCTGTCATAGTTTCCAGCCAGACACCCTCCGGGGCAAGCACGGCAGCCGCCATTTTAAGGACAGGATAATATGGTTCTATTTTCTCCACATAGATTTCCATGGGAAGCTCCGGGGGAAATGCTGAACCATACTGTCTGTAGCATTCCTGAAATGAAAGAATCGCCTGACGCAGCTTTTCCTCCGTGATCTCTCCGCTTATTCCCGCCTCCGACTCCTTCAGATAACGAATTGCTTCTGTTCCCTTTAATTTCGTAACATTTCCCTGTCCGTCAGTCTGATATGCGCTTACAAATGATACAGGAAAGTATGCCATCACTGCGGACAACAGTATAATTGCCGTCATAAGCACCCATGTAGTCCTGGTGGTAACCACCCGCCTTAGTTCCAGATAAAATAACCGTCTCACTTACATTCTCTCCTTTCCTGCACTCTCCGGAAACAGCCACAGATACAGATCCTCCATCCTCGGCTCTTCCTTATCAGACCCCGGGATAACCGGCGCATCAGACAGATACCGGAGCCGTACATTACCATTTCCTTCATTATATACATTTACAACCATAACCTGGTTCTCACAGGCTCCAAGCTCCCTTCCGTCAATGCCTGCAGACCACACCCTGCCGGCAACCATCTGAACCAGTTCTTCTGTCTTTCCGGTGGCAATAATCTTCCCATCCTTCATCACCGCATTACATGTGGCAATGTATTCAATATCAGATACAATATGTGTTGAAATCAGCACAATCCTGTCATGGGCAAATTCGGACAGAAGATTGCGGAACTTCACCCGTTCTCCCGGATCCAGTCCACTGGTAGGCTCATCCAGCACAAGTACCTCCGGCTCATTCAGAAGCGCCTGGGCAATTCCGACACGCCGCTTCATCCCGCCGGAAAGCCTGGATATTTTCTTATTTTTCACTTCCTTCAGCGATACACGCTCAAGAAGCGTACCGATGCGCTGTTTCGTTTCTTTCCTCGTAAGCCCTTTCAGGGCGGCAATATATTCCAGATAATCCTTCACGGTAAATCCTGGATAAAATCCGAATTCCTGGGGCAGATAACCAAATATGTCCCGGTAGCCCTCCTTTAATGCCTCAATCCTGATCCCATCGTATTTTATACACCCGGACGTAGGCTTCTGTATTCCGGCAATCATCCGCATAAGCGTTGTCTTTCCCGCCCCATTTGCTCCTAAAAGCCCCCATACTCCGGGCGTCAGCGTCAGTGACACATTGTCCACTGCACATTTATCCTTATACTGCCTGGTAATATCGCAAATTTCCAGTTCCATTTTACTTACCCTCCTTTTCAAATCTCCTTTACCCATGAACAGACAGACTGGACATACATCGCAAATCCTGCAGCTGTCAGTACCGCCCACAGGCCGGTGCTGTCATACACAGGCTGCTTCATGTGATACAAAAGCACCAGTCCCGCCATCAGTAAAATACAATATCCTTCACACACGCCAAGCCTCCTGGATACCTTTTCCCAGCCATCCGTCCTTCTGATCAACTGTACGCACCCCGCACCAGCCAGAAACAGTGGAAACACAAAATACACAGCTGCTTTTTCTGCAGGCAGCCCTGCCATATACACAGACACCCCTGTCACAAATACAAATACCGCAAGATATTCTATGGACAGAAGCAGAATGTAGGCCAGGAAAACATGCAGATGCGACATCCTCGTAGCCATCTCCGTCTCATGCATCTGATACCGGTAAGACCTTAGCATCAGCGGAACCGATGTCATCACAAGCACAACCGCCATAACCCCAAGGACCGGAGGAATATAGCGGACCGGAAAGTACTGTATATTTACTCCCACAATCAGATACAGCACAAGGGATACCGAGAGTGCGGCGCCTCCCTGCATCATCCAGATATCCTTTCCGATAAATGGAATCTGACGCAGCATAAACTCAAAGAACCCGATTCTCTCTCTCCTTCTTAGCATAGAACGCATACTTTTCACAGAAGACAATACCTGCTCCTTATGGTCTGGATTCTCAAATCGTTCCATTTCTATTTTTAATGCATCCTTTAAAGCTCTCTTAAGCTTTCGCTCCATATCTTACACCTCTCCTTCCATTTCCTTTTTCATAATTTTCAAAGCCCTTCTGAGCCTGGACTGTACGGTTCTCATGGGAATCTGCGTCACCATGGAAATCTCCCTCAGTGTAAGCTCCTGGGCAAACTTAAGGTACACAACCTCCCTGAGCTCTTCGGAAAGGCTTCGCACCATATACTGAAAATTCACCTCTGCTTCTGACCGGGCATAGCCTGTCTCCTGAAACTCCATGTCCTCAGTAAGGCTTACCGCTCCCCTTTTCCTCCACAAATCAGTACAAGTGTTGGATGCCACCTTATACAGAAAACCACGGAATTTCCCCCGGCTCTGGTACTGCGGAAAATAACGGATAACCTTGAGAAAGGTCTCCTGCACCGCATCCTCCGCCGTTTCTCTGTCCGAAGTGTGGTAGATACAGTACCTTAAAATATCCTCGTAATACATAGATATCAGTTCATCCCAGCATGAAGCATCTCCTTTTTTAATCAGATGTAATAACTCATTTTCACGCGTCAAAATAGCTCCTCCTCATGAGTATATCAGAGCGTGCAGGTGGCATGAATAAGTTTTCAAACACGCTCCAGGGCGTCCCCTATAATAGATAACGAATCAGAAAGCAGAAATGATGTAACAAATGATCCTTTTTTCTATATTTTAATCGGCAGAATTGCATTTCTCATGAATACAGATTATAATATAGCTAATATATTATCTGTATTATCTCTTTTTTGCATATTATGGCTAATATATTATCTGTGCTATGATGATACAAATGTCAAAAGCTCACACCTTTCATGCCCGCATGAAAAAGCATGATCTATCAGTAAATGGAGATTTTTAAACTATGGAAGCTTTACGATGGGAAACTGCTGAGGAAATTAATAAAAAATTAGCAGACCGGGTACGGAATATCCGCAAGAGGAGAAGCATCTCCCAGGAAAAACTAAGCCGCCTAAGCGGCGTCAGCCACGGCTCCGTAAAACGGTTCGAGGCAACAGGACAGATTTCGCTCCTGTCACTTACTAAAATTGCAATCGCCCTCGACTGCGCAGACGAGATCCGGGATCTTTTTACAGAGATGGAAATGGCAAAAACCCTGGCATCAAGGAACTCCTGGCAGTCGGAGCCGCCGCCGGACTAAAGAAAAAGCAGTGCCGCGACCTGATCGAACAGGTGCAGACGTCTGTTGAGGAAACACTCATAAGAAAGGAGAATAAATCATGAAACTAATTGAACTATGGAATGCCGATCTAAAAAAAGCATACGAATTGCAGAACACCTTTTCTCCAGATGAAAAAGGCTTCGTAAATAACGCCTTCGGTTTTTCCTTTGAAGAATTCCAGAAATACGTCAGACAGAATGAGGACTATTCCCATGGAACCGGCCTTCCTGAAGGATATGTACCTGCCACTGTATTTATTCTTGAAGACAACGGAACTTATGTAGGTATTTTTAATCTGCGGCACTATCTCAATGATTTTCTCCGAAACGGACCCGGACACATCGGATACGGAATTTCCCCCACATACCGCAGGAAAGGCTATGCTTCCGAAGGACTAAGGCTCACCATTAAAAAAGCAAAAGAAATCATACCAGAAAACGAGATCTATCTCTCCGTACATAAAGACAATCCTGCCTCACTAAAAGTACAAGAAAAAAACGGCGCTTATATCCACCACGAAGATGACAAAGAATACTATACAAGAATCCCCATTTAATCATAATCTTATGAATTCGTAACTGTCCATCACCTTACAATTACAGACGGAAAACGTCCATTATATACATGATTCCAGTGCAAAAATTCTCTGGCAGGAAAATGCATATTTTGCACTGGAATCATACATCAAAAGGTCACATGTTTCAAACTGTATAAAAACATGTGACCTTTTTCATCTGTATCTATCGTTACTATTCACAACCCAGGATGCCATGACAACTCCTGGTATAGCCCGATTTAAATAATCTTACATTTCACTGGCCCGCTTTCCCGATAGCACATGTGTAAAAGCCTCAGCGTGGCTGGCAAACCTCATGAATCCATCCTTCTGGCGCCTCTATATGTCCCATCTGGATTCCTGTCAGTGTATCATACAGCTTCTTCGTTACCGGCCCCATATCGTCCATTCCACTTGGGAAGCAGATCTCCTTTCCATGATCCACAACCTTTCCTACAGGCGAGATCACTGCTGCCGTACCGCAAAGGCCGCACTCTGCGAATTCCTTCACCTCATCAAACGGCACTTCCCTTTCCTCAACCTCCAGCCCAAGATATTTCTCAGCCACATACATCAGAGAACGTCTTGTAATCGACGGCAGGATCGTCTCAGACTTCGGTGTTACAACCTTCTGGTCCTTTGTAATAAAAATAAAGTTCGCACCTCCGGTCTCCTCTACCTTCGTTCTCGTAGCTGCATCAAGATACATATTCTCATCATATCCCTGATTATGTGCATCTACAATTGCATGGAGGCTCATGGCATAATTAAGACCAGCCTTCACATGCCCGGTTCCATGGGGCGCTGCACGGTCAAAGTCACAGACACGGATCGTAATCGGCTTCGCACCGCCCTTAAAATACGGCCCTACCGGAGTTGTAAATACACGGAACTGATATTCATCCGCCGGATTAACCCCAATAACTGCGTTAGAACCAAAGAGATAAGGACGCACATACAAAGTTGCCCCTGAACCATAGGGCGGAACATAAGCCGCATTAGCCTCTACCGTCTGATGCACCGCATCAAGAAATCTCTCCTCCGGAAATACCGCCATCTCAAGCCTCTTCGCCGTATTCGCCATCCTCTGTGCATTCAGATCCGGCCGGAACATCACAATACGCCCATCCTCTGTCGTATACGCCTTCAGACCCTCAAAACAAGTCTGCGCATACTGAAGCACACATGCACACTCATTAATCACCACATTAGAATCCGAGGTCAGCCCCCCTTCATCCCAGACCCCGTCCTTAAAATTAGACACATATCTCTTATCCGTCTCTATATAGCTAAACCCAAGATTTGCCCAGTCAATATTCTTTTTCTCCATCGTTCATTCCTCCATCTCAAAAAAATAAAATGCAAATATCAGTTACAGTACTTTCAGGCTTTCATCCTTATCTATTATAATACCATCATTCCCAAAATACAAGAGCGCACTCTGTTTTTATCACGAAATCCGAATACAGGGTTACTATTCGCCTTACAGGCTGAATCCACCCTCCCCCTCCCGGCGTAATTCAAATCTGACATTCCGCCGAAACAAAATGTCATATTTCAATTACCGCTCCATCATACTAATGGACTCAATCCCAACACTTCCTCCGCGCACCACCTCAATACTTTTAAACTCTTCTTTCATAAGCTTCACCACCGCATCATTTTTCGTCGCTGTCTGCACAAATTCCAGAAGCAGGCTGTCCCTCCCATAATCAATCACCTTCGCCTTAAAGGTCTCCGCAATCTGAAAGCACTCCACCTTATCCTCCGGCGTACATTTTTCCACCTTGATATACATAATCTCCTTCATACGCACAAATATATTAGTAAAATCAATCACCTTAATGACCTCTACCAGCCGGTTCAGCTGCTTTTTAATCTGCTCAAAGGTCTCGTCGTCACTAACCGTTGCAATCGTCATTCTGGAAATTGTCGGATCCTCTGTTGTTCCCACAGTCAGACTGTCGATATTGTAGGATTTTCCAGAAAAAAGCCCGGATATCTTCGACAGAACGCCGTCCTGATTTTCCACATATAAAGAGAGCCATCTCTTTTTCATACTATTCATATACATCTTCTCCTTTTACAATTCGCTGCGACTCACAGACAAGCCGCCCGTTCATAGTAATACTCTGCAGATCATCCATCTAACAGTCTATAATCATATCCTCCAGGGTTCCGCCCGGCTGGATCATGGGATATACCAAATCTTCCGGATCAATCTCAAACTCAATAATTGTCGGCATCTTCCTGCTGCATGCTGCCTCTTCAAACGCAGCACGGATTTCCTCCCTCTTCGTCACCCGGATTCCTTTCGCCCCGTAGCTCTGGGCAAGCTTTACAAAATCCGGCGTATATTTCGGACATTCCACCTCTCCGCATTTTCCTCTGCACGCCGCACCCGATCGGAGGCAGGTCATGGAATAGCGCTTTCCGTAAAACAGCTTCTGCCACTGACGTACCATGCCAAGATTATTATTATTAAATATACAAGAAATAATTGGAAGCTCCTCCAGCACCGCCGTAGCAAGCTCCTGAATATTCATCTGCATTCCTCCGTCCCCGGAAATGGAGATAACAGGCGTATCTGGATTCCCAATCTTCGCGCCAATTGCCCCCGGAAGGCCATATCCCATGGTGCCGAGTCCTCCTGACATAAGAAGCCTCTTTTTCTCCGTAATCTCGGCAAACTGAGCGGTAAACATCTGATGCTGTCCTACATCTGTAACGATGATACATTCGTCAAACATCTCATTAATGGTGTCCAGCACATCCTGGGGAGTCATAATGGGCTTCCTCTTCATGGCAAGAGGATGTTCCTTCTTCCAGCTTTCAATCTGCGCAAGCCATTTTTCCGTATCATATTCCTCTACATATTCCAGCATTTTCTCAATGGCCTCCTTCGCATCCGCCACAATCGGCACATCTACCTGGACATTTTTCGAAATAGCTGCTGTATCAATGTCTATATGCACAATCTGCGCATGGGGTGCAAAGGAATGAAGCTTACCCGTAATCCGGTCATTAAATCTTGTACCGATGGAAAATAGAAGGTCGCACTCACCGACCGCCATATTGCAGGCATACGCACCATGCATCCCGAGATTTCCGATATAGAGGGGATGCCTTGTGGAAACAGCGCCGCGTCCCATAACTGTTGTCACTACCGGGATGTGAGTCCTGTTCACCAGCTCGGTAAACGCCTCATTTGCCCGGGCAATATTCACGCCGCCGCCCACCAGGAAGAGGGGACATTTTGCTTTCCCCAGCATCTTAAGCGCACGCTTTAACTGCCCGATATGCACGCCTGTGCTTGGTTTATAGCCGCGGATGTTTACCTCATCCGGATATTCCGGGCTTCCAAGCTCTGCCATCACATCCTTGGGAAGATCAATCAGCACTGGTCCGGGTCTTCCGGTTCTGGCAATATAAAATGCCTCCTTCACAATCCGTCCGAGATCTTCTCTCTTCTTAACCACTACGCCGTATTTCGTTATGCTCCTTGTAATCCCGACTATATCTACCTCCTGGAATGCATCATTTCCAATCAGATGCCTCGCAACCTGACCGGTAAAGCATACAAGAGGGACACTATCATAATATGCCGTGGCAAGCCCGGTTACAAGGTTTGTCGCACCAGGTCCGCTTGTCACAAGGCATACCCCTGTCTTCCCCGTAGAGCGCGCATAGGCATCCGCCTCATGGACAAGGGCGATCTCCTGTCTTGGAAGAATCACCTTCGTGTAATCCTGCTTGTACAGTTCATCACTAATATCAATGGTACATGCTCCCGGATACCCGAAAATAGTATCCACTCCCTCCTCCTTCAGTGCCTTTACCAGTAATTTGTTGCCGCTGATCTTCTTCATATACATACCTCCTAGTTGTTCAGAATTCCCATACGCTTAAAAACGCCCTAAGCCGTAAAGCTCAGGGCGAATATAAAATCCGTGTTACCACCTAAATTCATAGAAACATCTATGCACTCTGCCGGTGCAGGAACCGCAGTTCCGATACCGCTCCTTTGTAACGTAAGGATCACGTTGAAGTCTACTTGGGAAACACCTCCCCTTTCGGTTCACTGCTCAAGGGCTACTTCCATAAATCCGTCACGAAGATTCTCACCATACATCTTCTCTCTTTGCTTCGGGTACTTATGTACTCCTCCCTGTCATAGCATTTCTCTGAATAAAAAATATTATAGTAGATAAAATGATACCCTGTCAACACATTTCGCATAATTATCTATATTTTTTTGTTACGAGCGTTACTGTTCACACAGGACTTTGCATTTACTGCAAAGTCCTAGCATTTTATTTTATCACAATTCTGTGATTTTTAGCTTTACTAAGAGAAAAATGCTTTGGAATATGGTATGATAAATGTCGCTATGAACGGCCTCCCAGGCCGTGAATAGTAACTGATAAATATAAAAAACGGAGGAACAGCCATGCAAAAAATATTACTGGCAGAAGATGACCGTGAGCTGAACCAGTCACTCTGCTATGCACTGAAACGGGAAGGCTACTCCGTGGCCTCTGCCTTCTCTGTTAAAGAGGCCCGGATGCTTTATCAGACTGAACGTCCCCATCTGATTTTACTGGATGTAAATCTTCCGGACGGGGAAGGATATGAATTCTGCCGGTGGGTAAAAGAAAAAACAGATATCCCGGTACTATTTCTCACTGCCCGCGATTTGGAGGAGGATGTCCTCAGAGGCTATGAGCTGGGGGCCTGGGATTATGTGACAAAACCCTTTTCCATGAAAGTCCTTCTGCGCAAACTCGAAGTAATCCTCCGGCATATGAAGAGTGAAAGCAGCCTCATTTTCGATGACGGTTACCTTCGGATTGACTTGAACCAGGCGAAGTTCCAGGCAGGCGGCAATGAAATCAGCCTGACGCCTACCGAGCACCGTCTTCTAAAGGAACTTGTCCAGAACAGAGGACAGCTTCTTACCTACAGCATCCTTCTTGACCGCATGTGGGATGCCGGAGCCCAGTTTATGGATAAGCATGCACTGGCAGTCAACATCAACCGGCTCCGGGGAAAGCTTGAGGATTCTGGCCATAAATATATTTCAAATGTATATGGAATGGGATATCAATGGATTGGTTTCTAATCGTAACCACGGCAGCTGCCCTGGCGGTCACGGCAGCTGCCCTTTGGAACATGCACCGGATGAAAAAGGAGGTTTTTCTCTTCTCAGACCAGATCGAGCAGGCTCTTGACTATATCATAGAGGGAAAGGAATTCCAGGAGACCCTGGAAAGCACATCTGACACTCTGTGGGGCAAATGTAGTGAAAGATTCCACAGAGTCAGCCATATCCATGTACAGAAGGAGGCAGCGGTCCTGAAGGAAAAGCAGCAGATAAAGGAACTGATCTCTAATATTTCCCATCAGACCAGGACACCAGTTGCAAATATAAAACTGTATATGGAATTTTTACAGGAGGAGCCCCTGTCTGAACAGGGCGGGGAATTTCTGACCCATCTGTGCAGCCAGGTGGAAAAATTAGATTTTCTTCTGCAAAGCATGGTAAAGATGTCACGTCTGGAAACTGGAACCATTCAGATAAAAAAAGAAAGGACAAATCTTAACGAAACCATTGCAGGCGCACTGGGTGAGATTGTTCCGGCAGCTGCCAGAAAGCAGCTTACCCTGTCCGTAAGCTGTGATGAAGGGCTGAACATTATCCATGACAGAAAATGGACGGAGGAAGCCATATTTAATGTTCTTGACAATGCCGTGAAATACACAGCTCCAGAAGGAAGCATCACCATCACCGTAGTCCCCCAGGAGATTTACACCCGAATATCCATAAAGGATACTGGAAAAGGGATTCCTTTAGAGAGGCAGGCAGAGATTTTTTCCCGCTTTTACCGTGAGCCCGAGATTCATGATCAGAGCGGAATCGGGATTGGCCTGTATCTTTCCCGGAAGATCCTGGAACTGCAGGACGGCTATATCGAGGTCCGCTCACATCCCGGCCTTGGCAGTGAATTCTGCATATACCTGCAAGGTGACTGATCGTTTCTATTTCCGAAAGCAATTCTTTATGCAGCTGTAAAAGTACTGAACCGTATATCACAGTTTTGTGATAATTGGATTTTGTGACTGGTCTGTGATTTTTGTACGATATTCTAATACCATGATACACGGATTGTTCCGTGCTTATGCATGAACTTCTGACGCTTGTATCATGCCACAGGATATCCAGACAGAAAGGAGACAAACATATGGATTCATGGATTGTTCAGACAAAAGGATTAAAAAAATATTATGAGTATGGGGGAAACCTGGTAAAAGCACTGGACGGAGTAGATTTTACAGTAAGAGAGCAGGAATTTCTCTCTATTATCGGAAAATCCGGAAGTGGAAAGAGCACCCTTCTTCACATGATCGGCGGGCTTGATACCCCTACAGCCGGAGAAATCATTGTGGACGGACGTCGGCTCATGGGCATGACAAAAGATGAGCTGACTATCTTCCGAAGGAGGAAAGTGGGATTCATTTTCCAAAGCTATAATCTTGTACCGGATCTCACGATATATGAAAATATCACTCTCCCGGTGGAACTGGACGGACGGCATGTTGACATGCAGTTTATTGACGAAATCCTGGAGGTGCTGAAACTCACGGAAAAGAGAAACGCCCTCCCAGGCATGCTGTCCGGCGGACAACAGCAGCGGGCGGCAATTGCCCGGGCGCTTGCCTCCAAACCTGCAATTATTTTAGCAGACGAGCCTACCGGAAATCTGGATACTGCTTCTAGCCATGATGTGCTCGGGCTTTTAAAGGCTGCGGCAAAGCAGTTTCAGCAGACCATTATTCTGATCACACATGATCATGATATTGCACAGTTGGCTGACCGCATCGTACGCATTGAGGACGGTCGTCTTGCGAAGGAGCAAATATTAATGGTTCAGAACCGGTCCAGTACATCCACAGATCTGTCTGCTTCAGGAGGTGACGGGTATGCTGAAAAATAATAATATGGCTGTAATTGACCGAATGGCAGGAAAAAATCTGAAAAGCAGCCGGAGAAGGTCTCTTTCCATGATTCTCTCCGTATTTTTATCTTCCTTCCTGCTTTTTAGTATATTCACCACAGGCATCACCTGGTTTCAGATGGAACGGCTTCGGAATATTCGTCTGGACGGCGCCGAATTTGATGCCATTCTGTATGGCGTTACGGAAGAACAGATGGAGGCATGCCGAAAGAATCCGGACATAAAAAGAACGGGAATAGCCGCTGTTTCCGGTTATATTGCAAAAACAGAAAAAGAGCATCTTCCAGATGTAGGGCTCTTATGGACCAATGAAAGCTTCTGGAATGATATGATGGCTCCTGCCAGAAAGTGGGTAAAGGGACGCTACCCGGAAGAGGAAAATGAGGTTATGGCAACAAAACAGGCTCTGAAGGAATGCGGCTTCGGCGATCTGGACGTAGGGGACACCTTCACGGCTGTCTACGGAATACAGGATAAAAAATTTGAAAAAACCTTCCGGATATCTGGCATGTGGGACGGCTACGGGCCAAAAAAAGTTTTCTATGTTTCCGAAAATTTTTATCAGAAGACCGGACTTACTGTAGAGGATACCTCCTCGGGACGCTATTACATGGATTTTAAGCAAAATCTCATATCTTCAAAGAAACAGAATGCATTTATCTCATCCATGAAGCTTAAAAAGGTACAGCGTCTGTTCTTTACCGGAGACTTTGCATTTTCCATGCGCATACTTGCGGGGATCGCGGGACTGGTATTTGTCACTTGTCTGTGCGCCTACCTTCTGATCTATAATATTATGTACCTGTATGTAGCCGGAAATGTACGCTACTACGGACTTCTGCAGACCATTGGAATGACCGGGGCTCAGATCCGCCGTCTGATGTACCGGCAGATACTCCTGATCTGCGGAATCGGAACCGCTGGCGGTCTTCTCTCAGGCGGTCTGATTTCTCTGATCCTCATTCCGGTTATTATAAAATCACTGGGAAGCGGAAAGGCAGACGAGATTACAGTGACCCTTCACCCGGCAGTCTTCCTCCTTACCGTCCTCCTCTCCGGCATCACAGTATTAATTGCCGGAAAAAAACCTGCAGAAACTGCCATAGCATACTCCCCTGTCCAGGCGCTTGGCTACCGCCCCCAGGCGGCAAAAACAGCCGCCCGGGCAAAAATTCCAGATTCCCGTCAGAGGAAAGGCTCCCTGATCTGGTCTATGGCAAAAAGGCAGATTACAAAAGACAGGAAAAAATCAGCCCTTGTCATGCTGTCCCTGGCAGCACCGCTATCCGTATTTCTATGCATGACAACACTCCTCACCTCACAGGGTGCACGGGAGTTCGTAAGCAGTGACCGGAATCTGGATATGAACATAAAAAATGACACCTTAAAACAGGAAAAGAAAGAAGACCGTGTGAACATTTTTGATCAGAAACTTTTGAAAACGCTGGAAAACATGGACAGTATAAAAGAAGTGAATACTGTCATTTACACCGAAATAACTGTCCCCTGGGAGCCGGATTTCGCGGATCTGTGGATGCGGAAATTCTATGAAACATGGATGACCATCCCTTATGAAGATGATCTCGCTGAGTACAAGGAGCACCCTGAAAACTTCGGCTCCTCCCTCGTGGGCATCAGCCCTTCTGACTTCCAGTCCTTAAACAGCAGCCTGGAGACCCCCATAGACGAGGATGCCTTCCTGAGCGGCAAAACCTGTATTTTATACCGCAATACCCTTGCCCTAAAGGACAGCGACATATCCGGAAAAACCATCACCTGCGCAGAGTACGGCAATCCGGAACATACCCGCTCCTTCCAGATCTCAGGCTTAACCGATACGAACGATTACACGGCCCTTCTGGGTTTCCCGCCCACAATCATCGTAAGTGATACTGTAGTAAAGGAATTCGTAAAAGACCCTGTCATCTGCAGCCTGGGCGTTACCTATACAAAGGAATACAACGAAAAAGCAGAAACAGACCTCCTCGCCGTACTGAATCAGCAGACCACTGATTATTCATACGATTCGAAAATAGAGCTCCTGAAAAATGTAAAAGAAGCACAGGGAAACCTGCCGGTCGTAAGCGCCGGAATCGTCCTGATCCTGGCATTAATCGGAATCACCAATTACATCAACACATTTATGGGAAGTATCCACAGCCGTACTATCGAACTCTCCATTCTCGAAAGCATCGGAATGACCGGAAGGCAGATAAAACAAATGCTGATAACCGAAGGGCTCCTGTATGCCGCCGGAGCCCTGGCCATAACCGGAACAGCCGGCACTGCCGTAACCTGGCTCTTGTACCAGTCCATGAACTACATGAAAGCCGGCTTCCATGTCCCGGCAGCCCCGGTGCCCGGAAGCGTCCTGGCAATCCTTCTGATCTGTGCCTTCATACCGGCAGCAGCCTACAGACAAATTGAAAAGCAGGGAACTGTCACCGAAAGAATCAAGTAATTGGGGACGGGGCATTTTTAAAAATGCCCCGTCCCCAACTTTACGTCGATAAAGTCTGCCACGAATTCTGTCTTTGGATTTTTACAGATTTCCTCCGGCGTTCCGATCTGCTCAATTCTGCCCTGATTGGTGAGGATGATGGTTCCGGCCACCTCCATGGCTTCTTCCTGGTCGTGGGTTACAAAGATACTGGTAATCTTAACCCGGTCGATCATGTCTTTCAGCCATGTACGCAGCTCCCGGCGCACCTTGGCGTCAATTGCCGCAAAGGGCTCATCCAGAAGGAGCAGCTGGGGACTTGGCGCCAGTGCACGGGCAAATGCCACGCGCTGGCGCTGCCCGCCGGAAAGCTGGTGGGGATATCGTCTGCCCAGGTCTTTCATGGAGATCAGCTCCAGGAGTTCTTCTACCCGGTATGTTATTTCCTGCCTGCTTTTTTTCTGTACTTTTAATCCGAAGGCAATATTCTCTTCTACGGTCATGTAGCGGAAAAGTGCATAATTCTGAAAGACAAAGCCGATGCCCCTTTTGCTTCCCGGCAGGTCATTTACCCGGGTTTCATCGATTAGGATATCTCCCGAGTCCGGTTTGTCCAGTCCTGCAATCATTCTTAAAATTGTGGTTTTTCCGCTTCCGCTTGGGCCTAACAGGGCTGCAAGCTGCCCTCTCTCTATACCGAAGTTTACATCATCAGATGCCCGAAAACCGTCAAAGGTTTTATTGATATGTCTCATCTCAACATACATAAGCTTCCCGCCTCCCGATTATTTTTTGTAACTGTTCAGTACCCTCACTGCGCAGTAGATGCGCAGACCTGCTGAATAGTTATGTCTGCTTCTGCTTTGTCTCTGCCTTCCACTCTACTATGTTCCGTGCGGCCAGGATCAGCAAAGCCAGCAGTACCAGTATGGATGATACTGCAAAGGCCGCTGTTGTATTAAACTCATTATAGAGAATTTCCACATGCAGCGGAAGGGTATTGGTTTTTCCCCGCAGATGACCAGAGATTACCGATACTGCACCAAACTCTCCCATTGCCCTGGCTGCACACAGAATGACTCCATAAAGAAGCGCCCATTTCATATGGGGAAATGTAATCCTTAGGAAGATGGTAAATCCTCCGGCGCCCATCAGTGACGCTGCCTCTTCCTCTTCCTTTCCCTGGGCATTCATCACCGGGAAAATCTCCCGGAATACGAATGGAAATGTCACAAATATAGTGGCAAGGATTACGCCCGGAACCGCAAACACAATCTTGATATCATGGCTTTTCAGAAAATCCCCCATCCATCCGATATTTCCAAATGTCAGGATAAATACAAGACCTGCAATCACAGGGGATATGGACAGCGGAATATCAATAAGCGAAGCCAGAAGCTCCCGCCCCCGGAAGTAAAATTTTGACAGCAGATAAGACGCAAATATACCAAATATGGTATTCACCACCGTTGCTGTTACCATAGCAATTAAGGTAAGCTTAAACGCCTTTATTGTATATTCATCGGATACAGCCTCCCTGTAGGCAGCCCATCCCTCCTTCAGGGCATTTACAGCCACTACTGCCAGCGGCAATACAAGCATGACAAACAAAAATACAACGCAGACGCCGATCAGCACATACTTTATAGCGCCGTCTGAAGCAGCATTATGTGTTTCTACCACCTTCTTGATCGAATTAATTCCGTCTCCGGTTATATCCTGTTCAAATGATTTTTTCTTTTTTTCTGACATGGCTCTCCTCCTTCTCCTTTAAATCCTGTGCTATTCCTTACTGAACCTCTGCATATAGATCTGTACAGAGTTAATGACTAACATCAGAAGAAAGGACAAAAGAAGAAGCACAAGTGCAATTGCAGTGGCATCCGAATACTTATACTGCTCCAGCTTTGTCATAATCAGAAGCGGTGCAATCTGGGTCTCATTCGGAATATTTCCGGCAATAAATACAACACTCCCATATTCTCCGATTCCTCTGGCAAACGCAAGGCCGAAGCCCCCAAAAAGAGCCGGGAAAAGCTCAGGAAGAGTAACCCTGAAAAACGTGTAGATCCTGCCTGCTCCAAGCATCTGTGCTGCTTCTTCGTACTGCCTGTCAAGCCTCTTTAACACAGGCTGAACCGCTCTTACTACAAAGGGAATGCCCACGAATATCATAGCAATTGTAATTCCGGTCCTGGTGTATGCAATTTTAATTCCCGCTTTGGCAAATAATGCCCCGATCCATCCCTCATCAGAATACAGATATGTAAGGGAAATACCCGCCACAGCAGTCGGAAGGGCAAAAGGAAGCTCAATCAGCCCATCCATAAGCCTTCTCCCCGGAAAATCATAGCGTACCAGAACCCAGGCAAGAATTACTCCGAACACAGCATTTACGAAAGCGGCAAAAAAAGCACAGGAAATACTGACAATATATCCTGACACGACCTGTTTCGACGTAACAGCTTCCGCAAATTCCTGAAAATCAAGCTTCCCTGCACTGATAAAAATAGACACAAGTGGTATCAGCACCAGGATGCTTAGCATAGACAGCGTAACACCCATAGACAGGCCGAAGCCCGGGATCACTCTTATGCCCTTTTTATTCTTCACTTTTACAATCTGTTGTCCCATATAATGAAATGTCCCTTCTCAAAACAATTATGCATTCCCAGGCTATTCTGTATAGATCTGGTCAAAGATCGCGCCGTCGTCAAAATAAGTTTCATACGCCTGATTCCAGCCGCCAAAGTCGTCAATCGTTACAAGATTCATATCCAGGTTAAACTGGCCTGAAAATTCCTTCAAGATATTCTCGTCTGACGGACGGTAATAATTCTCGCCTGCCAGCCTCTGCGCCTCCTCACTGTAAAGGTACTCCAGATAAGCTGAAGCCGCCTCCTGCGTTCCGTGCGCCTTTGCATTGCTGTCTACAACTGCCACAGAAGGCTGGGCAAGGATACTGATGCCAGGCGTTACAATCTCGTACTCGTCCGGATATTCCTCCATGGAAAGATACGCCTCGTTTTCCCATGCAATCAGAACATCGCCCTGTCCGTTTTCCACAAATGTATTCGTAGCCCCTCTTGCCCCGGAATCCAGAACAAGTACATTTTTATACAGCTTTTTCATAAATTCCTTTATCGCTTCTTCATTACTGTCCTGCTGCTTCGCAAACGCCCATGCTGCAAGGAAATTCCAGCAGGCGCCCCCGGAAGTTTTAGGGTTCGGCGTAATGATCTCAACCCCGTCCTTGATCAGATCGTCCCAGTCCTTAATCTCCTTCTCGTTTCCCTTACGTACAAGAAATACAATCGTAGAAGTATAGGGAGAGCTGTCTTTATCAAATTCATCTATCCAGCCCTCTTCGATCAGCCCTGCCTCTTCAATGGCAATTACATCTCTTGCAAGAGCAAGGGTTACTACATCAGCCTCATTTCCTTCAATAACCGAACGCGCCTGAGATCCGGAGCCGCCGTGCGACTGCGTCACATTTATTTTTTCGCCGGTTTTTTCCTCCCAGTACTTTCCAAATAGTTCATTATACTTTGCATAAAATTCACGGGTAGGATCATAAGACACATTCAGAAGTTCTGTGCCCCCACTGTCTTTTCCGTCACCGGAGCTGCCGCCGCATCCCCATGTGAATACAGAGACCGCCATAACAAGAGCCGCCATCAAAGCAATCACATTTCTTTTCATATTATCCATCCTCCAACTTTATTTCATTCCAAGTTTCCTGCGGATATAGCGTTTACTCTTACGGCTGATATTCTCTACTGACAGCCTGTTTTCCGCAACCTGCCTTTTCAGGTCCTCACTTTTCTTTTTCAGCTCTTGATTATCCTTTTCCAGTGTCCTTACCTTTTCTTTAAGTGCAGTAATCTCTTCATGGGAGTCATACGCCAAAACCGTAAATACACGGATCATATCATCCAGCATGGTCTCATTCTGCTTTTCCCATTTCACAGTTTCGGCTGCATCGTAATGAAAAAGCGGCTTCCCGTCTCCGATGTATTCCTGTGCGACCCTCTCATTATCCTCCCGGTAGAGTTCAAGAAACTCCTCCGTCTCCTCCTTTGAGAGCATACTGCATTTATAATTTTTATCAGACTCTTCGGAGCACATACTGACCATCCTGCGCCAGTATAAATTACTCAAACTTCCCACATCAAAAATGGGATTCGCACATTGAAAAATCAATACTTTAACCTATAAAATAGTTTCATGCCGCTGTTTCTGTCCGCTCCAGAGCCTCCTGCATATATTGGGGAAGACGCTGAATAAAGCTGGTGGTGA
>CAJTIU010000014.1 GCA_910576335.1 Lachnospiraceae bacterium | reverse complement strand
ACCTGAAATCAGTTTAGGAAACGGGCTTCCTGCCCAAAATAAACACGATCTTTGCCGTTGCTATAAGTATAAACAATGGCACAAATAAATTCAACAGCCTACCGTCTGCACAGTTTCATTTATGGTGGTGCCAAGTGTGTGGGCATGGAGGTTTAGGAACAAAGAGGAAGCTTACCTGCGTCAGCAGGCCGCGCCGTTTTGGAAAATCTTATGCAGCCCAGATGTTGTGTGCATATTACGATAAAAGCTGTGATTCCAGCGGATTATTTTCAAATTTGAAGATTACAAGGGATCGTTCCTATAAAGAACATCTGAACCGTTATAATGTAATTTATCTTGACATCACATGGTTTATCTCCATTGCCAGGAATATCAAAGATACGGTTACAGAGCTGCAGGCTAAAGTAGTGGAAGAATTGCGCGGGATTTATCCAAATGTTGCACAGGAAGCGACACTCCCGGAGACTCTGGCTAAAATCAACGAAGAAACCGGAAACCGTTTTATCATCATTATTGACGAATGGGATGCCCTGTTTCGTGAGGCTAGAAATGACCATGCGCTGCAGGAGCAGTACATCCAGCTTCTGCGGGGGCTGTTCAAAAGCAGTGGTCAGACTGATAAGATGATAGAGGCTGCCTATATGACAGGTATTCTGCCGATTAAAAAATATGGTACCCAGTCTGCAATGACGGATTTCAGGGAATATACCATGCTTCAGCCGGAACCGTTAGAGGAGTTTATCGGATTTACGGAAGACGAAGTCCGTGAATTATGTGAGGATTCAAAGCTGAGTTTCTCAGAAGTCTGTGAATGGTATGACGGCTATATCCTGGGGGACAATATGCACATTTATAGTCCAAAGTCGGTTATGGACGCTTTGTCAAGAAACCGGATTGGGAATTATTGGACACAGTCTGAGACATATGAGTCCTTGAAAATCTATATTGATCTCAATGAGGATGGTTTGAAAGAAGCGATCGTTCAGATGATTGGAGGGGCGCATGCCAAGATTGACACAGGAACCTTTCAGAATGATATGACTACGATTAAAAGAAAGGATGATATTCTTACTCTTTTAGTCCATCTGGGTTATCTGGCATATGATGCCGGGACAAAACGCGTTTTTATTCCAAATGAAGAGGTAAGGCAGGAGTTTGTCCGTGCCGTATCGACGGGCGGGCATCAGGAGATTGCAAAGCTGTATAGATGAATTTATGAGAATAGAAGAACTGGCATCCGGTATAGGTTACGCTGATGTGGTCTATATTCCGAAAAAAGGTTCAGCCATGCCGATTCTTCTTATTGAGTTAAAATGGAATAAGACGGAAGACGGTGCAATTGATCAGATTAAAAAGAATCATTATCCACAGGTGATCAAGGATCATGGCGGAGATATACTTCTGATTGGAATTAACTATGATGTAAAGAATAAAAAGCATAGCTGTAGAATAGAAAAACTGAAATACAAAAAGGAAGAGCTATGAAACAGAAAATGTAACAGCTATGAAACAGAAAATGTAACAGTGAGAATCAAAAGGTCATGCGTTTCATGCTTGATAATGGTTAAAATGCTAAAAAAGTTGATACTTGACAGAAAAAGTCGTTCGAAAAAGTTGATATTTTTGTTCAAAACTCCTTTGAAAAAGTTGATAGTTTGGATATAATAGAATCAATGCCAGAGTAAGGAGGATGAATAGTTGTGCTGAAAAGAAAAATCGAACAGAGTTTGTTAGAATGGAAAAACACACCGAATCACAATCCATTGATTATCAAGGGATGCAGGCAGTGTGGAAAGACTTTTTCTGTTATGAATTTTGCAAAGATGAACTATAAAAATGTAGTGTACCTCAATTTTTTTGAGAACCCGGATTATGCCTCAGTGTTTTCCGGTTCACTGGAGATCGATAATATTGTCATGATGCTGTCTGCACTGTTGGGCAGTGCGGCTATATTTGAAGAAGGAGAAACTGTTCTTGTGCTGGATGAGATTCAGGATTGCCCAGAGGCTCGGACTGCCCTGAAATTTTTTCAAATCGATGGGCGGTATGATGTGATAGGAACTGGTTCACTGTTGGGCGTCAAGGGGTATGGGAAAGAACCGAGATCCATTCCGGTCGGTTTTGAGACTGTGATGGATATGTATCCGTTGGATTTTGAGGAGTTTTTGTGGGCAAATGGTATCAGCGCGCCAATTATTGAAATGCTGAATAAGAGTCTGGATGCTGAAAAGCCGGTTCCAGAGGCTCTGCATAATCGTATGAAGCAGCTGCTTTTGCAGTATGCAGTGGTGGGCGGCATGCCAGACGTAGTGCAGACTTTTGTGGTTACGAAGCAGATGGATGAAGTATTGCGTATCCAAAGGGATATTGTCCGTTCCTATGAGGACGATATGGTAAAATATGCGGAGAAAAAAAACAAATCGCGTATCAAAGAGTGCTTCCAGTCCATTCCGAAACAGCTCAGCAAGGAAAACAAAAAGTTCCAGTATTCTGTTGTGAAGAAAGGTTCCACTGCTTCTAAATATATAGGCAGCCTGCAGTGGATCGAGGATGCCGGTATCATCTCACGATGCTATAACCTGTCTATTACAGAGCTCCCACTGGATGGAAATGCAGAGGAGGACGTATTCAAAGTATATATGCGGGATTGTGGACTATTTGTCAGTATGTTGGAGGATGGTACACAGTATGACATTTTGCAGGGTAACCTTTATGGGTATAAAGGGGCAATTTTTGAGAATCTGATTGCAGATATTTTTGTCAAGATGGGACGTAAATTATATTATTTCCACAAAGACAGCGGACTGGAAGTGGATTTTGTGATTCGATATAGAGGGGAATGCACACTGATTGAGGTAAAAGCAGTTACTGGGAATGCAAAAAGTATGAAAACAATCCTGCGGCATCCGGAGAAATACCATGTGCGCAGTGCGATTAAATTAGGCGATTATAATGTGGGCAGATCGGATCAGATTCTTACGCTTCCGCTTTATATGGCATTTCTTCTGAGAGCAGTCTGATGCTGCTGTTCACAGGCGCGCCTGTAAACAGTAACCCGCCTGCATTGTGCAAAAAAGAGATTTATAATCGTATAAAAGGTGTTTTTTTGTGAATATATGTAATTGATATTTGCCGAAAGAAGTGCTAAGATTCTACTAAAGCAGTTTAGAGAGCTCTGAACAAGTGAATATAATTTTTAAGCAAAGACGCTTATTTACCGGAAAGGTGAATAGGCGTTTTTATTTATCAAAATGGGAGAGAGGATATTATGTTACTAAAAGAGACTGGATTAACCCCACAGGATATCAGGGATAAAGTGGAGAAATACATGATTGAGACTTATGAAAGATTTGACTTTGTGGCCGAGACTGCGCAGGATATGTATGTCCGGAATGAAAAGGGCGAGGAGTATCTTGATTTTTATGCAGGAATCGCAGTGAATTCTGTCGGAAACTGTAATCCGGCAGTTGTAGAGGCAGTCCGGGAACAGGCGGGGCAGATCATGCAGACCTTCAATTACCCATACACTGTTCCTCAGGCTCTTCTCGCAGAGAAAGTCTGCACTGCAACAGGTATGGATAAGATCTTTTTCCAGAACAGCGGAACAGAGGCAAATGAAGCTATGATTAAAATGGCGAGAAAATACAGCATTGAAAAATATGGACCGGACAGATACAATATCGTGACAGCGGCAAAGTCGTTTCATGGAAGAACCTTTGGCGCAATGAGCGCGACAGGACAACCGGACAATGCCTGCCAGGCTGGCTTTGGGGGTATGACGCCAGGCTTTACTTATGCGGAATATAATGACCTTGATGCGTTTAAAGCTGCGTGTACTGAAAATACGGCAGCCATTATGGTTGAACCGGTCCAGGGAGAGGGCGGTGTAAACCCAGCAACGCCTGAATTCATGAGGGGACTCCGCAGGTTCTGTGATGAGAACGGTATATTGCTGTTACTTGACGAGGTTCAGACAGGCTGGTGCCGGACAGGCGCGGTTATGAGTTACATGAATTATGGAATAAAACCAGATATTGTTTCCATGGCGAAGGCTATGGGAGGCGGCATGCCGATCGGAGCGATCTGTGCGACAGAAGAAGTGGCCAGGGCATTTACGGCAGGATCCCATGGCTCAACCTTCGGCGGGCATCCTGTCTGCTGTGCGGCGGCGCTTGCTGCAGTTACGGAACTGTTAGACAATGACCTGGCAGGGAATGCGAAAAAGATGGGAGAGTATTTCATGAGTCTGCTTCGGACACTTCCGCACATCAAAGAGGTGCGGGGCCAGGGGTTACTGGTCGGCGTGGAATTTGAGGACGGGATCAGCAGTGTAGATGTGAAACATGCCTGCTTTGACAGAAAACTGCTTATCACTGCAATCGGATCCAGTATTATCCGTATGATACCGCCGCTTATTGTTACGGAGAAGGACTGTAAGAAAGCGTTTGAGATCATCGAAGATGCAGTTCATGAGGTGTACTCTGTCAATATGCTGATAAAGCCGACTGCTGCGTAGTTGTAGTTTTGCAGAGAGAATACACTGTTGGAAAGCTGTACTAGATGGAATAAAAAGGCTGGCAGAGAAAAAAGGATATGGGCAAATAAGTTCATTACTTATGGAAAACTGACAGTAAAAATTTGTTAATCCATTGACAGAAGTAAATGATAGTGTTATTCTAAATAAGAATTTTATAGTGAAACCGTTGAAGCGGAGATAACGGCAATGATGCCTTTACAGAGAGCCTGGGAAGCTGAGAGCCGGGTGAGAAACAAGTTGTCAAATGGACCGCTGAGGGCGCAGTCAAATGGGAATTCCCAGAGTATTCTGCGACGTTGCAGGCAGACGTCATATGCCGGGGATATGAAGGTATCCTGCTAAGCGCACGGGTCAGGCCGTGAATCAAGGTGGCACCGCGGATAATGTCTTTTATTCGTCCTTGACAGATATATTCTGTCAGGGACGTTTTTTTGTGATATGGGAAATTGCGTTACTATTCACGGTTCAGGAATGCGCGTAAGCTGCGCATTCCGTGAGAACATGATACAGGGGTGAGGGGCGTCATATTCTGTTTATGATTAAGGAGGCACACAGATGAAAATTTTACCACAATTCAGTGAAATCAGAGAAATTGCAGCAACCGGCAGATACAAGGTGCTGCCGTTAAGCTGTGAGATGTTATCTGATTTCACCACACCGATTGAAACAATGAAGATTCTGAAGAACGTATCTGACCACTGCTATATGCTGGAATCAGCGCAGGCAGACGCTCAATGGGGGCGGTACACCTTCCTGGGGTTTGATCCAAAGATGGAGATTACCTGTATTGACGGCGAGATGAAGGCGGGTAATCTTAAGATAAAGACAGATCACCCATCCGGTTATCTGCGCCAGATCCTTGAAGATTATAAAAGCCCCCGCTTTGACTATCTTCCGTCCTTTACGGGCGGGCTTGTAGGGTATTTTTCCTATGATTATCTGGGATACAGCGAACCGGCCGTGCGCTGCCATGTGAAAGACACAGAAGCCTTCAAGGACGTTGACCTGATGCTATTTGATAAGGTTATTGCATTTGACCATATCAGGCAGAAGATCATCCTGATTGTAAATATGCGGCTTTCTGATATAGAGGCTGGTTATAATAAAGCAGTGATGGAGATAAAGCAGCTTGCGGACCTGCTCCGTAATGGCAAAAAGAAGAACGAACCGGGAGGAAGGCTGACCGGGGAGGTAACGCCGCTGTTTCGTAAGGAAGAGTTTTGCAGTATGGTGGAAAAGGCAAAGACTCATATCCGGGAGGGAGATATTTTTCAGATTGTGCTATCCAATCGTTTGTCGGCACCGTTTGAAGGCAGTCTACTGAACACATACCGCATGCTGCGCACGATCAATCCATCGCCGTACATGTTTTATTTTTCAGGTACGGACGTGGAGGTTGCGGGGGCGTCCCCCGAAACCCTTGTAAAGCTGGAAAACGGTGTGCTTCACACATTTCCCCTTGCCGGAACCAGGCCGAGGGGAAAAACGGAGGAAGAGGACCTTGCGCTGGAGGCAGAGCTTCTTGCAGATGAAAAAGAACTTGCCGAGCACAATATGCTTGTGGATCTCGGACGGAACGACCTGGGAAGGATCAGCAGGTTTGGAACTGTGCAGGTGGAGAAATTACATTCCATCGAGCGTTTTTCCCATGTGATGCATATCGGTTCTACGGTCCGCGGAGAGATTGATGATAAACATGACGCCCTGGATGCCGTCGAGGCGGTGCTGCCGGCAGGAACCCTTTCCGGAGCCCCGAAAATCCGGGCCTGCCAGCTCATCGGAGAGCTGGAGGACAACAAGCGGGGGATCTACGGCGGTGCCATCGGCTATATTGACTTTACCGGCAATATGGATACCTGTATTGCGATCCGTATTGCTTATAAGAAAAACGGCAGGGTATTTGTGAGAAGCGGGGCAGGAATCGTTGCGGACTCTGTCCCTGAAAAGGAGTTTGAGGAATGCCTGAACAAAGCAAAGTCTTCTCTCAAAGCACTGGAACTTGCACAGGAGGATGAATTATGATTTTACTGATTGATAACTATGACAGCTTTTCCTATAACCTCTATCAGCTTATCGGCGGGATTGAGCCGGATATAAAGGTCATCCGCAATGATGAAATGACGGTAACAGAGATCAGGAAAACAGAACCTGGCCATATCATTCTGTCCCCTGGACCCGGCAGGCCGGAGGATGCAGGGGTCATCATCGAGGTGGTAAAGGAGCTTGGCAGGGATATCCCCATCTTAGGCGTCTGCCTCGGCCATCAGGCTGTCTGTGCGGCATTCGGAGCGACGATTACTTATGCAAAGAGACTGATGCACGGAAAGCAGTCAGAGACAGAGTTTGACAGGGCTTCCCCACTGTTCAGGGGCTGTCCCGGTGCGGCTCCTGTTGCCCGGTACCACTCCCTTGCAGCAGATCCGGATACCATTCCGGAAGAATTAAAAGTAACCGCATTTACCAGGGATGGTGAGATCATGGCGGTGCAGCACAGAGAATATCTGGTTTACGGCGTGCAGTTCCATCCGGAATCCATTCTGACGCCGGACGGAAAAACAATACTTAGAAATTTTATAAAGGAGATATGAATCATGATTAAAGAAGCAATCGTAAAAATTGTGAACAAAGAAGACCTTACTTACAACGAGGCATACACCGTTATGAATGAGATCATGAACGGAGAGACGACGCCTACGCAGAATGCCGCTTTTCTTGCAGCACTCTCCACCAAGAGCGCCAGGGCCGAAACGACGGATGAGATTGCAGGCTGCGCCGCCGCTATGCGGGCGCATGCCACCAAAGTAGAGACGGATATGGAGCTGTTTGAAATCGTCGGAACCGGAGGTGATAATGCGCACAGCTTTAATATTTCCACGACCTCCGCTCTTGTTGCCGCGGCAGGCGATATGAAGGTGGCAAAACACGGCAACCGCGCCGCATCCTCCCAGTGCGGCACGGCAGACTGCCTCGAAGCCCTTGGGGTGAATATCCGGCAGAGCCCCGCCAGATGTATAGAGCTTCTGAATGAAGTCGGAATGTGTTTCTTCTTTGCACAGGAATACCACACATCCATGAAGTATGTGGGAGCCATCCGCAAAGAGCTTGGATTCCGGACCGTGTTCAATATTCTGGGTCCCCTGACCAACCCCGGTACACCGTCCATGCAGCTTCTCGGTGTGTATGACGAATATCTTGTGGAGCCGCTGGCACAGGTACTGATCAATCTGGGAATCAGCCGCGGTATGGTGGTTTATGGCCAGGATAAGTTAGATGAGATCTCTATGAGCGCACCGACCACGGTGTGCGAGATCCGTGACGGATGGTTCAAATCTTCTGTGATAACGCCGGAGGATTTTGGGTTTGCCCGCTGTACAAAGGAGGAGTTAAGAGGCGGTACTCCTGGAGAAAATGCGGAGATTACCCTTGCGATCCTAAATGGAGAAAAAGGCCCTAAGAGAAATGCTGTGCTGATGAATGCAGGCGCGGCCCTCTATATCGGTGGGAAAGCGGACAGTATGAAAGACGGTGTCGCGCTTGCGGCAGAGATCATTGATTCCGGGAAAGCGCTTGACACGCTGCAGAGATTCATCGAAGTCAGCAACCGGAAAGAGCAGGAAATTTAAAGTGTCCAAAAAGCTTTCGTACCCTTCACATAAGGAAGTGAAAGGTACGAGAGCATATCACAACTTCAGTTCCTCAATTATGCAAGTATGGAATTTTGTCTTCGCGTTGTAATTGACAGCAACCAGAAGCAGATCATCGCAGATATGTTCAAGTATGGCAGGATAATTCCGATTCTTAATCTGGGCAATTGCCCCTTCTGCCGTTTTATTCCATTTTAATTCAATGACCATTGCCGGCAGGAAGGATTGTTTTTTTGGAATATACACGATATCGGCATATCCATGGCCAGAAGGCAGTTCCTCGATTTTAAGATACTGATCCACGCATGTAATATAGGCATATTTCACAACCGCCCGCAAGGCCTGCTCGTTGTTGTAGAATTGAGGGGCACAGTCGGAGTCATGGATTGCAGCAATTGCCCTGGCCACGGCATCTGCATCTTTTGCAAGCGTTCTTGAAAACAGTTTGTCGGATTCATGAATCAGGCGGATCAGGCTGGTATGTTTTCCTCGGCGGAGAATCTTACTGAATTCCGCCCGGATCTCATTATTTGGAATTTGCGCGCTTCCTGTCCCTGGCTCTTCCTCTCTGTAAGTCAGATATCCCAGATGTATCAGAAGTGTCAGGACATCATCCTTGCTTTTGAAGGTCTCAAAATCGTTTTCAAATCCTTCCGTGTCAACGATAATCGATTCGCCGCTGACAAGCTTTATAATGTCATTCTGCAGGCCGTCTTCGTCCATATCTATATAGGTTAAAAGAGCCTCTGCTGCGGCTGATTTCTTCCAGTAGGATTTGAATTTCCCGCTCTGCATGGCATTCATGACAGAGTAGGGATTGTACATGGAATGGATCTGATCAAAGGAGTAGCCGTCATACCAGGTTCGGGCTTCGTGAAAGCTCATATGATACATGTCGCAGAGTCTGCGGACCTCTTCCTCTGTAAAGCCTGTAAATTCGGTATATTTACCTGGATCAAGGATTGTAAATTCTTTGAAATCAGATATTGCCGATTGTGAGCCGTCTTTCTTAATCGGCAGAATACCGGTCATGTATACGGCAGCGAAGATTCGGGAGGTGGTGCTGCTGCCTTTGAAAAGTGTACGGAGAAATTCCAGATATTGTTTCTGAAATTCAGGAATTTCCCGAATAGGCGCATCCCATTCGTCAATAATTGTGATGAATTTATTTCCAGCCAGCTCTGCTGCATGAATCAAGGTAGTAGAAAAGGATTCATCTACCTTGAGATCCGGATAGGCGGCTAAGAGTTCTTCGGTTATCTTCCGGCGGATGAATGAAGTCAGGCTACCTTTATCCGTTTCGCCTAAAATGTTTGTCATATCAAGGTAAATTACATCATAATGATTCAGATGTTTTAGATACTGGGCATCCCTGGCAATATCAAGATCGGCAAAAAGTTGTGATGAATTGCAGGTTTTGTCATAATAAGCACACAGCATCTGTGCTGCGAAAGATTTTCCGAAGCGGCGGGGCCTGCTAATACAGGTCAGTTTTTGTTTGGTTCCAATCGTATGATTAATCAGCCTGATCAATCCGGATTTGTCTACGTAATAACTGCCTCTGATTTCTTCAAATCCACTGTTGCCCGGATTTAAGTATGTTCCCATATATTTATTCCCTCCATTGGAACAGCCTATTGCACATAGCTGCTATAGGCTGCTTTTTCTGTAAAAACGTGCCGCTTATTTTCTGTATAAACATTCCGGTGAGTGACAACCTCCATAGTATGAGGCGGAGAGTTTTGTAAAACTTCGGTTTCAATCTCTACAAAGGAATCGTCAGTTTTGGTGCCGAAGATGGTTGCAGTCAGGTTGTTCCCTGTGCAGCGGACCTCTATTTTAACCGGATAGGCAAAGCTGTTTCCCACACGCATATCAAGAACGCCCCATGCAACGGCGGCATCCATACCGGCTTCGATGTAGCTTGACACATAGTCATGGTTCCAGTGTTCCAGAATATCCAGATTTGCATAAAGCGATGCGGCAAAGATTGTGGTGGATACTTGGCAGATGCCGCCGCCATACGCCTGGATAATCTTGCCGTCCAGAATAGCGTCCGCTGTTTTAAAACCTGTGGCCGCTGTCTGTTCTCCCACTGCCTTGTTAAAGGAGAATTCATAGCCAGAAGGCAGGATGATCTCACTGCATTTTTTTGTGGCAAGCTGAATATTGGACACGGCATTGGGCGTGTCATTTACAACTGTTGTATAAGTAGCAAGAACATCTGAAAACATGCGTTCTTCAAGATCCCTGGCATGCACCTCCGGCTGGGGGTATAGAAGGTCAATGGATGCTTCCTTCCCGCTTTTCGCAGTTTCCAATGCCTTCCTGGCCTGTTCCATATCAAAATCAATCCCTGGTTTTCCTTCTACAATTGCATAGTTATGATCTGGGTCCAGTGTTGCATTTTCCGGTTCCTTATGTATTTCCTGGTAAATCTGTTCCAAGTCAGCAGCCTTTGCCGGAGTGAGTGGACAGGGGATTACCTCCGAATAGGTCTCTTTCTCATAAGTTTCCGTCATGCGATCAACCAGTGTCTCTTTATCAATCTTTTCTTCAACCGCTCCGGCAGAAAAGACGAGCCGGTCTCCCTGGACCGTGACGGGCTGTCTGATATAGGTGTCTATATCCGGGAAGCCGTTGGAAATAAGGGCAGCGCACAGAGCGTCCGGATCGGTTTTTACGGGAGGCTGTGAGACAGGATTTCCTCCCTGGAAAGCTTTCAGCCATGCAGCTCCTCTGAGCCAGAATTCATCAGGAGTTTTTTGCAGGGCTTCCTGCACCGCAGTCTCATAATCTAATTCGGCCGCGCCCTCTGCTCTGGCAGTATAATTGACGCCGTCCAGCGAGACGGTAATCAGTGCGTGATCTGAATTACGGTCCGCTTCTTCACGGAGTGCACGAATCGCATCCTCAGCGGTCATATTGCCTACATCGACTCCTCGTACCGTGACTCCAGGCAGAATATGCTCTGTATCCGAAACAGTACAGAGAACAGTATAGCCGCCTGCGGCCAGAAGAAGGATGCCAGTTGTCAGAAGGATTAAAAACTTTTTCATAAAAACCTCCGGGAAAAGGAATCTGTTTGTTACTATGAGCGGACGGTTAGTCCGTGAATAGTAACATCTGTTTTGATTGCCATTTATGGGTAAGGGATATACGGAACAGCTCTATTAGTAACTTCTATTATCCGTGATATTGAAAAAAAATTCAAGCGTATTTGTGTAAATGAGTTGATTCATTCAAGACCTTTGATTTATAATGATAAAGTATATGTGCGTATGTTAGGGAGAACTTATTATATGAGAAGAAACCGATTGATTATGGCAGCCGTCATTCTTTTTGCGCTGCTTGCAGGTCTGTATTCTGGATACAGATTGATGAACCGTTCTGTGGGAGGGCAGCAGGAGGCAGCAGGCACAGACAGTCAGGGAGCCAGGGCGGACAAAAACAGGAAGAAAAAGGCAGAAAAGGATGAAAAAGAGAGCATAGAAGAGGGCAGGGAAGAAGAGACACAGGTAATCCGTACTCCGGTCCGGGTAGAGCATCCCGGATTTACCCGGATTTCCAGACAGGAGATTCAGATTTCCTGGTCTGATGAGAAGAATCCCTATGTTGCCAGATATAGGATCATGAAGAGAAAGAGTGGTGAAAGCACATGGCAGTCTCTTGGAACACTGGATTCGGATGGTGCTGTGTCTGGCAGGGAGTTAAGCTTTTCAGATATACTGGAGGACTCCACGCTGCAGCAGTCGGAATACCGGGTGGATGTAAAGGTAAAGGATGAAGACCTGTATGAAGGGGTGGAGGGAACCACCGTATTTGCCAGCAATATTCTAGTGTGTATCGACCCGGGGCATTATAAGGGGCAGAACCTTGTGGATGATGGAGAAACCGTTTACGCTGAGGGGGACTTTACGCTGGAGCTATCCAGAGAACTTCAGAAGATACTGGAAGGCACATACGGAATTACAGTCTCCCTTACAAGGGAATCCGGGAGGATCAGCCTGGGCGGCTATACAGACGGAGAGCTGGACGGCGGCTATATCAGCCTGCGCGGGGAATATGCAAAGGGAAGTGATCTCTTCCTGTCCATGCACACGAACGCGAACCAGGAAGGCGCTAACGGATATGAGACGATCTCACAGCCGGTGGAGATTATGAAGCCAGTGATCCTTGCCAATGACCTGGCACGAGAGAGCCAGACTGCACTGGACATCGGAAATGCAGTAGGACTGCATCTGGCAGAGACGAGCAGCAGGCTGGGAATCGCCTCCCCGGGGAAATTTACCAGGGCAGACAGCAGGGAAGATCTGGCTGTCTGGACAGATGAATGGAATGACAGCCTTAAGACATCCGGAACCATATGCTACCGTACAGGGGACGACGGACAGGATTATTACGGAGTCCTGCGCGGGGCCAGTGTTGCAGGGGTGCCGGGGCTTATTATTGAGCACGGCTTTCACACCGTTCCGGAAATGCGCAGGCTTGCCGCAGAAGGAGTGCTGAAGACCCAGTGGGCCATGGCGGACGCCGCCGGCATTGCTGAAGGTTTTTCCCTGGAAAGGGTGAATGAATGAGAGTGTAAGACTATTGTGAACAAAGTGAACAGTAGCTGAACAGTAGCAGAGTAAGGTGACAGTGAAGGTATCTGAATTGTTACAGAGTAAGAGGGAGGAAGAAAAATGTTTTGTAAAAAATGTGGACACGAGATTGCGGAGGGAACAAACTTCTGCGCAAACTGCGGGGCAAAGGTGACTCCGGATTATCAGGCATCCCCGGGCGGTCATCCGCAGGGCTTCCAGAAACCGGACAACTGGCAGGATCCGCAGAGGCAGCAGGAGCTGTATGTTCCCGGGAACCCCCAGAAGCCGAAGGGGTCAGCAAAGGTCATTGCGGCTGTGGCGGCGGTGGTAATCCTGTTAGCCGCAGGATGGGTTCTCTATGCAACCCTTGGATTAAGCATGCAGAAGGATAAGCTGGCAGATTCCATTGAGAAATCAGGAATATCAGAATATCAAGGCAAAAAGGACGGCATTCTCGGAATCTGGGATACACTTGGCATTACGGATGTTTCAGATAAAAAGGAAGTGATCAGGGCACTGAAGCTCATCCATAAAAAAGTGGAAGACTTTGAAAAATGCGCCGCAGACGTGAAAAAGCTGCAGGGAGAAAAGGAACAATACCACATGGAGGATGAAGTATACGGCAGCTATGAATCTCTCCTTAACAAATGCCAGGAGGCAGTAGACAACAAAGATGCAGGAAATGCCAACGCGCTCCTTGAAGAGGCGCAGTCTTCTAAAAAAACACTGATTAAGACAAACAATGCTTACATAGATGAGCAGATTGCCATGTATAAGTCAGCAGATCTTGGAGGAGCAGAACAAAGTGTAATGGATGACTACCAGAAAAATCTGGAGGAAATTAACAAACTGGCAGGCAGTGACAAGAGAGACTACCAGGCAATGAAACAGGCATTTTCTAAAATGGACGAGGCAATCTATCTGTATATTGAGCCCAAAAATCTGCTGGACGTGAATATCCAGCAGGTGGATGTGACAGAATTTCCGAAGGTAAAGCTGTACCTGAGCATCAGAGACCAGATCAGCGGGGAGATTCCGGAAAATCTGGAAAATTCTATGTTCTATATTAAAAAAGAAAATGCAAAAGCAGAATATATCCAGCAGGTCATAAACACGGTCAGTCAGCTAAATGAAAAGGAAGCCTTGAAAATAGACATGGTTGCGGATGTCAGCGGCAGTATGGACGGGACTCCCCTTAATGAGGCAAAGGAGATCATGCGTAACTTCATTGGCAGCGTCCAGTTCGCGGCAGGGGATATGGTGGAACTGACCTCATTTGCAACAGGAGTGCGTCTGGAGCAGGAATTCTGCAGCGATGCCAGTCTGCTGACGAATGAAATTAATGGTCTGTACACAGGGGATATGACCAGTCTGTTTGATGCACTGTATACCTCTGTGGAGCGCGTTGCCGCCCAGTCCGGTGCAAAGTGCGTCATAGCATTTACAGACGGAGACGACAATTACAGCAGCTGTACGAGAGAGGATGTAGTAAAAGCAGCCCAGAGATACCATGTTCCTGTTTTTATTATCGGAATCGGCTCCGGTGATTATTATGATGCTGACTATATTGCGCAGCAGACCGGGGGCATGTACTTTAACATTAATGATGTCTATTCCATGGAAAATATCTATGAGGAGATTTACCGGATGGAGAAAGAGATGTATCTTATAGAATTTCAGGATACATCAGGAATCAAGGTCACGGATGTATCCAATATCGAGGCAGGCTACCGGAGTGTGGAATATGGAGGAGAATGCCGCTACACCTATACGCCGAAAGTGCTGCTTAGCGTAGATGGAAGCGGATTCTACCAGGATGGTCCTGAGGCTGTGGTGGAAAAGTATCTGAAGGGCTTCGGCGACGCTGTAACAAAATCAGATTTTTCCTATATTGCAGACTGCCTGAAAAAGGGAAGCGCGATCTATAATGAACAGAAAAGCTACGTAAAACGAAATATTACGGCGCAGCTCAGCTCCTTTGAGATCGTATCCGTTGACTACAAGAGCAAGAAGAAATGTGTAGTAAAGACGCGGGAAACCTATTTCGTGCAGGTAGATAACGAAGCACTGCAGCTCATGACACAGGAATGTAAATATGCCCTGGAAAAGGGAAAAAGTAAATGGCAGATGACAGCCTTTGCAGATAAAGTAAAGGTTCTGTCAAGAATAAAGCAATAGCCGAAGCGTTATTTTGCATGTAACTGAGCAGGTACTGGGCAATTACATAGTCAATTGGACAAGGAAGGGAGACAGACAGTAGTGGAAAACTGGCTGAAAAGTGTAAGTGCGTTCGCAAATGGGACAGGAGGCGTACTGGTATTTGGAACGGCAGACGATGGAACCGTTGCCGGGGCACAGAATATGGAGGCTGCGTTGAAGATGATCCGGTCAAAAATTGAAGAATGCATCGTTCCTCTTCCGCAGACCGCTCTAAAGCCGCGAAAACAAAAGAATGGCAAAGAACTTCTGCTTTTAGAGGTGTCTCCCGGCAAAGAGCCGCCCTATTATTACATCACTGACAGAAAGCGGGGAGCATATATCCGGTCAGGAAAAGAAAACATCCCCGCCGGGACAGAGGAGCTTAAGAAGCTTCTCCTAAAAGCGGAGGATATCACCTGTGATGCCCGGGAGACCGATTATCCCGCAGAAGGAACCACCTTCGCAGAGCTAGGCATATGCTATCAGGAGTGGACAGGAAACATTCTGCCAAAGGCCAGTCTGGAAACCCTGGGCCTGATAAAAAATAACAGACTCACTTTCGCAGGCCTGCTCTTTGCAGACACCGCAGATTTCAAGATCCCGTCAGGCCACCCAGGCGCGCCATGCGGCACTCTGCCAGTTCCTTCTGAAAAGGCACGCAGTACACAACCAGCCCGATCTGGTAAGGCATGCAGAACACAGCCAGCTCAATCTGACAAGGCACGCAGTACACAACCGACTCAATCTGAAAAGGCATGCAGTACACAGCCGGCTCAATCTGAAAAGGCATGCAGTACACAGCCAGGCCAGTCTGGGGCACATGCCATCCCCGACAGCCTTCCCGATCTGCGCTGCATCCGATGGAAAGGACTTGACCGTTCCGGCGGCAGAAAGGGTATTCTGGCTGGTGCCAGGTACAAAGGAAATCTGTTTACACTCCTTAACAAAGGAATCGCCTTCATAAAGGAAAATATGAAAATACAGTGGGAAGAGTCAGACGGTAAAAAGACCGCATTGCCAGACTACCCAGACAGAAGCATTTTTGAAGGCTTAGTAAATGCCCTCGCACACCGGGACTACTTAAGAACCAAAAGCGAGATCCGCATAGACATCTATGACAACCGCCTTACCATATCCTCTCCCGGAGGAATGGCAGACGGCAGCCGGATTCAGGACAAGCCCCCCGGTATCGTCCTGCCCTCCGTGCGGAACCCGGTCATAGCCGGAACCCTCACCCAGATCGGCTATATGGACCAGGAAGGAACAGGACTTGCAAAAATACAGTCAGACTGCCAGAAAGCTCTCCGGTATACTCCTGAAAAAAACCCCTTCTGCTACTCCGACCACGGTCAGTTCACCCTGACCCTCAAAAACCTGAATTACCCGGAAAGCCGCCCCTTCCCAGCCCCAGACACAACAACAGAAACCAAACCGCCCCAGAATAACACAGAACCCCCTGAAAAAACCAAAAAAGAAACCCGTACACCAGACCCTATCCAAAAACCTACAAAAAATAACCCGGACAGCCCCACAAAAAAAGAAAAAAATAATCCAAAGCCATCCCAGACAATGATCACAGAAAAAGAAACCAGTAATCGGGAGCCACCCGGGACAATAGCCATAGAAAAAGAAACCAGTAATCAGGAGCCACCCCGGACAATGACCATAGAAAAAGAAACCAGTAATCCGGAAGCAGTCCAGACAATGACTATGGAAAAAAGAACCGGTGATCTAGAGGCCTCCCGGACAATGACCATGGAAAAAGAAATCAGTGATACGGAAGCCTCCCGGAAAATGACCACAGAGAATAACAAGAAAATTGCAAAAGGAAACAAGGAAAGCACTGCAGAGCAGCATACCCATGAGAAAAAAGCAGAAATCAATAATGAAAAAAAGACAGCAGCCGAATTAACCGACAACGAGAAAAAAGTACTGGCTGTCCTTGCCGCACAGCCGGCAGTCTCCACCGACAAGATCAGCCAGCAGACCGGAATCGCCAAACGGACAGTAGAACGGACACTGCAGTCCCTGAAGAAAAACAACCACATAATCCGCCAGGGCTCCCGCAGAAGCGGCACCTGGCACGTTGTAACGAACTAGTACAGCCTTGCAGAATTCACTGTTAATTACGCAAGGCTGTACTAGTATAACCCACACTAATTACCGGTACATTCTCGCGCAGGATGAATTTTCAGCCTGCAAGGCGGAGGAATGAGGCGTAGCGGTGGCTTGTAGCCGCACATCTGACGCAGATATCAAGCACATTATTCGCTGTTAATTATGCAATGCTGTACCAGGGCTCAGATGCTAAATAATCTTACTGCACTGGAATCATGGATTCATACACAATGTGTCCGCTGTCAGCACCCACCAGCCTACTCACATTTTTCTGCCTGTATACCGTCATCTTCCACCTGATATATCATTTAGCAATTGCCAGGATACAGCAGACAGGGGAAACCGGGTATTCCGATGAAAACAGTCAGGGGCGCTTTTTATGGAGATGAAATCCACCGTTTACGGCGACTTAGACGTGAGGGCTCTCCCGAACGTCTTAGTCAGAGTTAACGGTTAGTTCATCGGAATTTTGCCCCGTTTGAATGGAATACCCGGTTTCCCCTGCCTGCGTCCGTTTTTCAATCGCCCCGTTTTTAAGCAGAAAAATAAACATCCATATTCCATTTTCGCCGTTCCTGTGCTATACTTATCTATAAGTATGTGAAGGAGTACAAAAACTATGAAAAGAGTATTACTTAAGCTCAGCGGCGAAGCCCTTGCAGGCAGCAAAGGGACTGGCTTTGACGAGGCAACCTGCATGGGGGTTGCAAAGCAGGTAAAGGCACTGACAGACAGCGGCATTCAGGTAGCAGTGGTTACCGGCGGCGGCAATTTCTGGCGGGGCAGGACAAGCGAGACCATTGACCGGGTGAAGGCGGATCAGATCGGGATGCTGGCAACAGTTATGAACTGTATTTACGTATCCGACATTTTCCGGTATGCAGGAATGAAGACAGAGGTATTCACCCCATTTGTCTGTGGGGCATTTACCGCCCTGTTTTCCAAGGATAAAGCACTTACGGCGCTAGAAGAAGGAAAGGTTATCTTTTTTGCAGGAGGAACCGGGCATCCGTATTTTTCCACAGACACAGGAGCAGTTCTCCGCGCAATAGAGATTGAAGCAGATGCCATGCTGCTGGCAAAGGCAATTGATGGCATTTACGACAGTGATCCAAAAGTGAATCCGGAAGCGGTAAAATATGACGAGATTTCCATTCAGGAGATTATTGACAAAAAGCTTCAGGCAGTTGACCTTACCGCGTCAATCATGTGCCTGGAAAATAAGATGCCGATGCTTGTATTCGGCCTGAATGAAGAGAATAGTATAATTGAGACAATGACAGGAACATTTACAGGAACCAGAGTGACTGTATAGATAAGGAGGAGACAGGTTATGAACGAAAGGCTTAAAGTATACGAAACAAAGATGGAGAAGACAATCGCGAATCTGGTGGATGAGCTGGGGGCAATCCGTGCAGGGCGTGCCAATCCGAATGTCCTGAACAGAATTATGGTAGACTATTACGGAACCCCTACGCCGATTCAGCAGGTGGCGAATGTGGCAGTTCCGGATCCGCGTATGATTCAGATCCAGCCATGGGAGAAGAACATGCTTAAGGTGATTGAAAAGGCAATCCAGGTATCTGATCTTGGCATCAATCCAACCAATGACGGCTCCTGCATCCGTCTTGTATTTCCAGAGCTTACAGAAGAGCGCAGAAAGGAGCTTGTAAAGGATGTAAAGAAGAAAGGAGAGGCGGCAAAGGTAGCTGTCCGCAACATTCGCCGCGACGGCAATGATACCTTTAAAAAGCTAAAGGGTACGGATGTATCAGAGGATGAGATTAAGGATATGACCGATGATCTTCAGAAGCTTACGGATAAGTTTGTAAAAGAGGTTGACAAGACCGTAGAGTCAAAGTCAAAGGAAGTAATGACGGTATAAACAGATATGTACTCCTGGAAAATCAGCCGTGAAGGCAGGGACAGAGGATTTTCCGGGAGTGCATTGTCTTATATGGAAGGAGCTGTTATTATGAATATACCACAGCATGTTGCAATTATACTGGACGGCAACGGACGCTGGGCGAAATCAAAGGGAATGCCGCGCAATTACGGGCATGCACAGGGAAGCAAGAACGTGGAACGGATCTGCGAGGATGCCTTCCGCATGGGAGTAAAGTATCTGACGGTATACGCATTTTCCACGGAGAACTGGAGCCGGCCGAAGGATGAGGTAGATGCACTTATGAAGCTTCTGCGCAATTATATGAAGACCTGCCTTAAAACAGCGGCAAAAAATGATATGAAGATCCGTGTTATTGGGGATATCTCAAAGCTGGATGCGGATATCCGGAGCAGGATTGCGGAGCTTGAAGAAGCAACAAAGGGAAACGGAGGGCTTAATTTTCAGATTGCCATTAATTACGGAAGCAGGGATGAACTTGTGCGCGCGGTCAGACATCTGTCAAGGGATGTGAAAGAAGGAAGATTAGATCCGGACGAGATTGATGAGAGACGTATTGAGCGCTATCTTGATACACATGATATACCGGATCCGGATCTTTTAATCAGAACCAGTGGGGAGCAGAGGCTTTCCAATTATCTGCTATGGCAGCTTGCCTACACCGAATTCTATTTTACAGACGTGCCATGGCCGGATTTTACAAAGGAAGAGCTTGTACGTGCCATTGAGCATTATAATGCAAGAGACAGGCGCTTCGGCGGTGTGAAGGAGGGGCAGAATGTTTAAGACCAGATTACTAAGCGGAATTGTGCTTGTGATTGTGCTGATCGGAACAGTGGGATATGGCGGACATCTTTTGCTTGCTGTACTGGCACTATTAAGCCTGATCGGACTGAATGAGCTCTATAAGGTGGTGGGGGCGGCAAATAATCTGGGCATTGCGGGATATACTGCCGCGGCTGGATATTATGTGCTGATTCTGACAGGGAAGACAGATTACATGATGCCTCTCACCATTTTCTTTCTTGTAGTGCTGATGGGGGCCTATGTGTTTTCCTTTCCCGCCTTTCGTTCGGAGCAGGTAACAACCATATTTTTCGGTTTTTTTTATGTGGCGGTAATGCTTTCTTATGTGTATCAGACGCGTGTGCTGACGGATGGCGGTATTGTTGTATGGCTGATTTTCCTAAGCTCCTGGGGATGCGATACCTGTGCGTACTGTGTGGGCATACTGCTCGGAAAGCACAAGATGGCGCCAAAGCTGAGCCCGAAAAAATCTGTGGAGGGCGGTGTTGGCGGTATTGTTGGAGCGGCTCTTCTCGGGTTTTTATTTGCAGTTCTCATGAACCGTTTTTCCGGTGCATCTGCAAATCCGCTCCACCATGCATTGATCTGCGGTGTTGGAGGTATGATCTCCCAGGTGGGAGATCTGGCGGCATCTGCTATTAAAAGAAACTATGAGATCAAGGATTACGGGAAGCTGATTCCGGGACACGGGGGAGTGCTTGACCGGTTTGACAGCGTCATCTTCACAGCGCCGGTAATTTACTATCTTGCGTCCTGGCTTACAGGCACCCTGTAGCCACATGCAAAAATCCGGCTCTGCTGAACAGTTACACATATGGGACATTTATCAGGCATAGATTGTAAAAGCAAAGATTTGCTTATTATGATGCGAGCGTCAAAAGGTCATGCGTTTTATGCTTGTATGAAAAAGCATGATTTTGGGACGCGTAAAACACTGAGAAGTAGCCGTTTTTCGCAGAAAAACGAGCGGATTCGAGGTGTTTTACGATTGTGGGAGTGCGTAAGCACGGAACAATCCGTGTATCAGAAGCGTCAAAATACCTTTTGACGCTTACATCATTATTTATGGATAGAGCATAGCGGCTGCCCGGCAGCTTTTTGCAGGGTTATTACAATGAGAGAGGTAATTATGAAGAATATAGCGATACTAGGTTCTACTGGTTCAATCGGTACACAGACACTGGAGGTTGTCAGGGAAAATCAGGATATCAGGGTGCTTGGACTTTCAGCAGGAAGTAATATTACACGGTTAGAGGAGCAGATTCGTGAATTCCGGCCAAAGCTTGCGGCAGTCTGGAATGAAGAGAAGGCAAAGGAGCTGCGGCTTAGAATTGCAGATCTTGACACCCGGGTAGTCTCAGGGATGGATGGACTGACAGAACTGGCGGTAATACACGAGATCGATATACTGGTGACGGCGATTGTAGGGATGATCGGGATCCGGCCGACCATAGAAGCTATCCGGGCAGGAAAGGATATTGCCCTTGCCAATAAGGAGACGCTTGTGACAGCAGGCCATATCATTATGCCTCTTGCAGGAGAAAAGAATGTATCTATTCTTCCGGTGGACAGCGAGCATAGTGCGATTTTCCAGTCTCTCAGAGGAAATGATGGAAAAGCAGTAAAAAAGATCCTGCTGACTGCATCCGGGGGGCCGTTCAGAGGAAAGAAGGAGGAAGACCTCCTTGACATTCAGGTTGAGGATGCCTTGAAGCATCCTAACTGGTCTATGGGAAGAAAGATTACAATTGATTCCTCCACAATGGTGAATAAAGGTCTTGAGGTTATGGAGGCAAGATGGCTGTTTGATGTAAAGATGGATCAGATCCAGGTGGTAATCCAGCCTCAGAGCATTATTCATTCAATGGTGGAATATGTGGACGGGGCAGTGATGGCACAGCTTGGGACACCGGATATGAAGCTTCCGATCCAGTATGCACTTTATTACCCGGAGAGGAGATATCTGCCGGGGGAACGGCTGGACTTCTGGAAGCTCGGAAGACTGGATTTCGAGGAGCCTGACATGGATACCTTCTATGCCCTGGCTCTGGCCTACGAGGCAGGACGCGCGGAAGGAACCCTTCCCACTGTATTTAATGCGGCAAATGAACTGGCGGTAAAAATGTTTCTGAACCGTGAGATCAAATATCTTGAAATCACACAGATTATCGAGGACTGTATGAGGGCACACAAAAATAAAGAAAATCCAACGCTTCAGGAGATTCTGGAAGCGGAGGCAGAGGTTTACGAACGGATTGAAAGCAGGAGGTAAAAAACAAATTGGGTATTATATTAGCAGTTATTATATTTAGCTTCATTGTATTTTTCCATGAACTGGGACATTTTGTGTTGGCAAAGAAAAACGGGATTGATGTAGATGAATTTGCTATCGGCATGGGACCGACCATCTATTCCAAAGAATATAAAGGAACAAAATATGCGGTTCATTTATTCCCGATCGGAGGCTTCTGTGCAATGGGAGAGGATGAGGAGGCAACAGAATCCCCCAGTAATTTCAATAACAAATCCGTGTGGTCAAGAATTTCGGTCATTGCAGCAGGCCCGGTATTTAACTTTATACTGGCATTTGTATTTGCCGCAGTACTGATCATGATGATCGGCTACGATACACCCGTGGCAGGCACGGTAGTAGAGGGTTCTCCGGCAGCCGAAGCAGGCATAGAAGAAGGCGATACTATCATCCGTCTGGGCGGAAAGAGAATCCATATCTTCCGGGAGATCTCCGTCTATAACCAGTTCCATCAGGGGGAGACCACAGAGATTACATTCCGCCACAAGGGAGAAGATAAAACCGCTGTTATTACTCCTGAATTAGACAAGGAGCTGAACTATTACCGTCTGGGGATCGGTTCAGCCGGCTATACAAAAGCAAACATTTTCCGTGCCCTCCAGTATGGCCTCTATGAGGTGAAATACTGGATCAGCACCACCCTGGAGAGCCTTAAGATGCTTGTCTCCGGGAAAGTGGGACTCAATCAGATGTCAGGACCTGTTGGAATTGTGGATATGGTAGATGACACATATAAAGAAAGTAAATCCTACGGAGGATTCGCAGTCATTGTACAGATGATCAACATCGCAATCTTTCTGTCCGCAAACCTGGGCGTTATGAACCTTCTCCTCCTCCCGGCACTGGACGGAGGAAGACTTGTATTCCTCTTTATCGAAGCAGTGAGGAGAAAACGGGTTCCGCCGGAGAAGGAAGGATATGTACACATGATCGGAATCGCGCTGCTCATGGCACTCATGGTATTCGTCATGTTCAACGATATCAGGCGCGTCTTCTTTTAAAGCTGAAAATTGGGGACGGGGCATTTTTAAAAATGCCCCGTCCCCAACTTGTTATTTGATGAAGTTAGTCCTTACCGGATCCTCTTTTTCAGGCAGCCCGTACTTTTCCTTTCCGAGCGCAATGCTCTTCATGAGAAATGTCATGTTTTTTGCAAGGGTTCGCATGGTCTGCAGGCCTTCTTCATCTGCGGCGGCCTCTCCCGGAGTGCGTCCGTGTATGCTGTTCCAGTACTGGCTAGAAGCAACCGGCATTCCGGAAATGGTAAAGTACTTGTTCAGCTCATCAAAGGTTGCAGACAGTCCGCCGCGCCTTGCGGCAACGACGCTTGCGCCCACCTTCATGCTCTTATTGAACGGCGTGCTGTAGAATAACCGGTCAAGAAGTGCGATGAGAGTTGCGTTGGCAGATGCGTAGTAGACCGGGCTGGCGATGACCAGACCGTCGCATTCCTCGAACTTTGGCGCAAGCTCGTTTACCATGTCGTCAAAGACACATTTTCCATTTTTTGCACAGGAATAACAGGCGATACAGCCACGAATCTCTTTATTCCCGACTTGTACGAGCTCTGTTTCAATGCCTTCCTTTGCAAATGTTTCTTCCATCTCATGCAGGGCCGTGTATGTATTGCCGGCGGCATGAGGACTTCCGTTAATCATTAATACTTTCATGTAAATCAGCTCCTTTTTGTAAAAATATAGTTCGTATTGTGTCCATAGATTGTGCTTGTGTAAAAGGACAGGGTCATGTGAGACCTGTATCATATTATATATCAAAGGTGGTATAAAAAACAATGGGGTGGATATATTAATTATAAAAGTAGCTGCTATTCGTTACTATTCACGGGGCCGTGCACCTTGCTGTACGTCATCCGAGCCGGTGAAGTAGTGGTTTCCGGCATCCAGCCCCTCGCTGAAAGCGATTATTAAATGGGCTGGATGCGTTACTATGAGCGGACGGTTAGTCCGTGAACAGTGGCTGCTATTCAGTTACTGTTCAGTTAGAACCGCTTTTAGCGAGGGGCAGAAATATATGATTCAAAATGGAGGAAGCAGGATGGATGGGATTAAGACGGATTTATTTCCCTGTAATTTGCGGACAGGGAAGAAATATGGAAGGAAGAGTGGAGATTCAGAGGTGGGGGAGAGAAAGGCTTCCTTTAGAAATGTGGTGATCTCAGTGGAGGAGATTGTAAAAAGCAATGGAACAAAGGAAGATGAAATAAATTGAATTCCTATATACTTTATGCTATACTAGCTCACGAAATCATAATATTTATACTGAGCGCCAGATCAATCTGACGACGGGCATAAACGGATGCGCACAGCCGTATGCAAAATTATGCCGCTTTGCGGCTGTGGCTGGCGCTATACTTACGGCAGATTTCGTTGGCTGTGAGTATAGAGTGCTCATTTAGAGAAAGGGGAATGAAGTTATGAAAAAACAAAGAATGATTTTTGTGGGTCTATGGATGCTCTTTTTTATGGTATGCCTGCTGCCTGTTACATCTGCAGAGGCAAAGACATCCGCTTTCAGACAATGCGGCAGGGAAACCAAAACTGGGAAATACTATATTTGGAGTGATAATTCTTCCCGGTATCTATACGCTGCTACGTCAAAGTCTGGAAACGGCAGTGTGCTTACCGAAGCCTCGGACGGACGCAGAATTGCATATATGCAGATCTCAGATGGCTTTACCGTTTACTATGTGGAAGTGGAAGACAGTGGCCAAAACGGCAATAATACAGGATATGTCTATAGGATTAAGGTGGATGGCAGCGGGAAAAAACAGATTGGAGTAATGAAAAATGTGTCTGGGATTACTACATATTATAAAGGAAATTTATATTTGTCAGGCCATGACGGATATTCTCCTATGGATATACATACTTATCGCATGAATGTGAAAAATGGCGCCGCAAAACGGGTTATGAAAAATGCCTGTGTCAGAGAGCAAAAGGGGCAGTATCTTCTGGCGAGGCCAAATGGTGGCGCTCCATGTCCTGTGGCTTATTATGTGTATAACTGTAAAACTGGGAAAGCCACTCGCATTACCAAAAAAGGGGAGGCTGCTTGTTTTTTCCGTAATAAAATCTATTACGCTGAATGTATAGGCGATCCACATAACAGTAGTACATTCCGTATCCGTAGATGCAGTCTTTCCGGAAAAGGCAAAAAAACGCTGGTAAATAAAATCAAAGCTGCATATATAGAGTCGCTTACACTCACATCAAAATATGCCTATTATGCTTGTTATGATTCAAAAAGAAATAAAACAATATATTACCGCTATAATTTAAAAACGAAAAAGAAGGCAAAAATTAGCCATGAAAAATTCAAATTGGGGACGGGGTATTTTTAAAAATACCCCGTCCCCAATTTGAATAAAAAGTCCAATTTTATCTTCAAAAAAGTCCTATTTTCTGTGGTGCAGGTGAGTGGTATAATAGAAGTAGTTGATCCAGGAAAGTAGGAAAACGTTATGAAGCTTCGTTAAAAAATACTGGCAATGTGCCTTGGATGCACACTGTTGGCGTTGGTTTTGCAGACTTTGTTGTTTCAGTCAACTTCTTCAGAAATGATCTACAGCTGGTCCAAGGAAGAAAACGAACACTCCCTTCAGAACATGCAGAATGAGATTTACAGCTTCTTGAAAAAGATGGAAAGGGATGATGGTATCAAGCTATTATAATGAACACCGTGGGACAGATATTCTTCATCTGGTGCTGAAGCTCTTTGACAGCCGTAATTATAATAAGGTAATCGGATATGTGGTCTGTGATGTGGACAGCAAGGCGGTTCGCACTATTATGGAAAAATACAGTACGGACAAGTCCGTATACATATGGCTCTAGCCGCCAGGCGACCGGGCGGCTCTTTTCATCGGTTCATTAAGCAGTGAGGAGGAAGAGCTTTACGGGGAGATCTCCGGGCAGATACAAAAAGGCAGTTTAAAGAAAAAGGATGCAAAGGGCACAGAGAATCAGAAATTTTTTGAGGTGCGGCAGAATAAGTATAATCTCACAGCCTATTCTCTCATGCCCCAGGAGCTTCTGAGGCAGAACCAGAAGGCGCTGACTGCCAACCTGGTCTTGATCGCCGGCGTCATGATTATAGCGGCGGCGGTACTCAACTACATTCTGTCCAGAAATATTACCAGGCTCTGGATAGGCTGATGGATACGATGGAGAAGATTAAAAATGGGAATACGGATCTCCGGGCAGAGATACAGAAGAAGGATGAGATCGGAATGCTGGGGCAGAACTTCAATGAAATGCTTGACAGGGTGGAGGAACTGGCGGAAAAAGAAAAAACTTCAACTTATCTCCTGGGACAGGCAAAGTATCATGCACTGCAGGCACAGATCAATCCCCATTTTCTGTATAATACACTGGAGACCATGAGCAGCATCGCCCAGCTTCAGGACTGTCCGGAGGTAAGCCGGTTAAGCATGTCTCTTTCAAGAATTTTCCGGTACAGTCTGAATATGAAGGATCATTTTTCCACCATATCCAGGGAAGTAATGCATCTGGAAAATTACTGCTATGTGATGGAGGTGCGCATGCAGGACCGGGTACAGTATTATTTATGACCTGGAAGAAGACGCGATTCAGAAGGAGATACCAAGGCTTTCCCTCTGGCCCCTGGTGGAGAATGCTTTAAACCATGGACTGAGGAACAAGCGTGGAAATAAGGAGGTGAAAATCTATGCAGGGAAAAGGGAGGATAAGCTGGTTCTTATCATTGCCGACAACGGCGTGGGTATGGATGTCCGCGAACTCAATGCAAAACTTCAGAAAAATGATATTCAGTATGTGGAGCAGGGGAAATCCATAGGACTTCATAATATTAACGCAAGATTAAAGATGCTGTACGGAGAAGAGTATGGCCTGACCATTGAAAGTGCAGCAGGAGAAGGTACAAAGGTATATATGACGATTCCGTGAGAGAGGGACAATGGAGAAGAGGAAGCATAAAATACTAATTGCAGATGATGAATACTGGACAAGGGAGAAGCTTTGCCGGATGATCGAATGGGGCGAATACTCCCTGGAGTGCCTGCCGCCGGCGCAGAACGGCGAGGAAGTGCTGGAGCGTATGGACAGGGAGAAGCCGGATATATCTTGATCACGGATATTAATATGCCTTATATCGGAGGAGTAGAGCTCTTAGAGATGATACAAAAGAAATATCCGGATGTTGTGACATTCGTGGTGAGCGGCTATGATGATTTCGAATATGTGAAGGGCACCTTTATGTCCGGCGCCATCAACTATCTGATTAAGCCTGTAACCAAAATAGATTTTGTAAATGCGATCGTAAATGCACTGGGAATCATAGGTGAGCACGAGAATGAAAAGCAGGAGCTTTTAAAGGCTGCCTCCCTAATCCAGGACAGGGAATACAGCCAGCTGATTGACAGGGAGGAGGAGGCTTATGCGTCCGGAATATCCATGGACGGAGGCATGTATCTGATACTTGTGAAGATTCACAACTACTATGAGCTGGTAAGTATGATATGAATCGGTTTTCGCTCAATATAAAGGAAGAAATCAGACGGCTGTCCGGGGAGAAGAATATGACAGTGTTTAATCATGTATTCCGTTCCAATGAATTTATCATTCTGTCAGACGCAGGGAATAAGGAGCTGGTAAAGCTGGCGAAAAAGATTAAGATTCACTTTGACAGAGAATCAGATGCATGCCTGACCTTCGCGATCAGCGCGCATTCCTGCACGATTGACAGTGTCCGTATGGCATATGTGGAGGCGGTTGCTCTTCTGATGACGCGCTCTTACAGAAGAAAAAATGAGATTCTTGTATCCGGAACTAGAGATAATCAGGAAAAGGAAGCCTGCATGAATATAAGGTTCAGTGCTGCTTACGAAAACCGTGTGAAAAGCAAGGGTAAGGCAACGGCCCTGAAGGCAGGAAAAGGAAAGACTGTTAAGATTACCGCAATGGCAACAGACGGAAGCGGCAAGAAGAAAACAGTAAAAATCAAGATCAAACAGCATGAATTGGGGACGGGGCATTTTTAAAAATGCCCCGTCCCCAACTGCTTATTTAACTTGCCCTGGTATCATCAGCAGAAATGCAGCAATCCCGCCCACAGCGTATATTCCATTGATCGCCGTGCAGATCTGCATCCATATGTTTTTTATTTTCCACTTTCTATAGGCAAAGATCGTAAAGATCCCGGAAAAGATCATGAATGCCGCATAGCAGGAGATCATAATCTCCGCAACCGGCGATTCCAGTGCCCAGTCAAAGCTTCGAAGAGGCAGGATGGTCCAGGGAATAAAAAGCATCAGAGTGCTGACTGCAATGATTATCTTGTTTTTCATAGTAATATTTCCTCGCTTTCTTTTTTTCTATTATTGGTATACTCGCGGCCGATGAAATCTACCGTGAGCATACCAAAAGCCGCAGCCGCAAAGCGGCATACTTCCTTATATGGTTGTGCGCAGTATAATTGCCTTCACAGGTAACTGCTCAGTTACTTTCATGGTTATTGTTTTAGGTCAATCCTTTTATTCTTCGTACCGTGACATTTTCACACAGGACACTGCCAGAGAGACAACCGTGATCATGACCGCCACGGGGAGCCAGGGAAACCAGTCTATGTCAGTAGTATAAAGCCCTTTGGCTGCTTTCCCGTATTCTGTCATCAGCATATAGAACGGATAGCTCATGGGATGCAGGAACCAGTAGTCTGTATTAATTATGAGAACGGACGGAACGCACAGAGCCAGTCCGGTTCCCACGGCGAAGACAGGTGTCTGGATCAGAAGCGCAATCATCCAGAATACAGCCGCCGCTGGAAGTGCCGCCAGGTAGAATTTTCCGATGCAGGGGAAAATGTAACCGGGAGGAAGGATATAATCATATCCCTGCAGCTTAGAGGAGAGGAAGGCGCTCCCATAATAGGCTGCAGTCGACATTACCATCTGGACTGCCGGAAGGAGCAGAAGGACGGCAAATTTGGCAAGGCAGAGCATCCTTCTGTTTATGGGGAGCGTGAGCATTTTCTTCATGCCATGGTTTGTCTGCTCAATCTGAATTAAGAGTACGGTGCAGATGATGAGAGTCGCCGGAATCATGAACCACACCATTCCCATGAAGCCCTGGATGAAGAAATTGTGTTCTGGTGTAATCGGAATGCCCTGTACATCCTGTATTTTCTCTGAGTTGATAATTGCCGGGAGCCACATAATGACCACGGGAGCAAGCAGGATCAGAAGTATTTTTGAGCGTCTGATTTTCTGCAGCTCAATTCCAGTTAAAGACAAGAAATTCATGAAAAGTACCTCCTTATTTTTAGATAAATGTGTTCCGCCATTCCTGCCAGGGCTGTTTCTCCAATGCATACACCAAGAAACAGGGCTGCATGTCCGTTTTCCTCTGCTGCTGTAAGAAGCTGGTAAGGCGAGCAGTAGGGGCATAAGTCAAGAAACAGATAATCCTTTGGAAGGACGGAAAATGTAAATACAAGGATTACTCCGATTCCAAGGGAAATCCACATATTCCGGCATGCGGATGCAATGATCAGGCTTACCATAATGGTGGGAAGCAGGAGAATCACCTCAAAGCTCCAGTGGCAAAGAAATTCCTTAAGGTCTATACCTGCATCCGGAAACCACATCAGGATGCAGAATGCAAGAGCGGCAAATTCGATCATGATTACCAGGGCTGCCATCGCGGTGGTAATCAGAAATTTTCTCAAAAACAGTGATATCTGCCGGACAGGGAGAACCTCCATCTTTTGGATTCCATTTTCCGCATATTCCGTATGGTACATCATACAGGTGCAGCATACGATCAGCAGGATGTTCAGCATTGCCATCATCTGCCAGCTGGCATCAAGAAGTATGTCAAGAGGATTTCCGGGAAGACCCGTATAAACTTCCGTACGTACAGCCATATTCAATATAGGAAATGCAGAGGCAGCTGCAGCTCCTGCAGGAAATGCGGGGAAATATCCTGTCCGCCGGAGTTTTTTCAGTTCCATGCCGAATCTCATCTTCGATCCCTCCGTTTCTGGTTGTCTGCATCAATCATTGCGAGAAAGGTTTCCTCCAGGTTATCGTCTGGCATTCCCATGTCATGTGCATGGAACTTCAGGTCATCAAGAGAGCCTTCGAACAGGAGATGTCCATGGTTTAGGATTCCGATGTCATCTGCCATCAGTTCTATTTCCGGAAGAAGGTGGGAGGAAACCAGCACAGTGCATTCATATTTTTTCGGGAGCGACTTGATCAGAGTCCGGATTTCGTGGATGCCTACCGGATCCAGTCCGTTTGTCGGCTCATCTAGAAAGAGAATGGGCGGTCTGCCAATAAGGGCTCCCGCAAGCCCCAGGCGCTGCTTCATACCGAGAGAATATCTTTTTGCCAGGCGGTTTTTGAATTCCTGTAGTCCGGTAAGCTCTAATGCATCATCAACGCTGTCCTCCTGAAGCCCCAGTATTTTGCGGATCAGCTCCAGATTCTCCGCACCGGTGAGATTCCCATAGAAAGCAGGCGCTTCAATAAAGGATCCGATTTCTTTTAGAATCTCCACCCGGTTTTGTGGAAAACGCTTTTTATTAATATGAAATGCTCCGTCTGTAGGTCTTGTAAGTCCGAGAAACATTTTCATGGTAGTAGACTTTCCGGCGCCATTGGGGCCCAGAAATCCATAGACGCTTCCTTTGCGTATGTGAAGGTTCAGGCTGGAGACTGCAGTAAAATCCCCATATGCTTTTGTCAGATTTTTTGTTTCAATGATATTCATATGATACCCTCCATTTCATTTGGAATAACGGTTCAGTCCTGCTGACCTGTTACCCTTTGCTGATTACAGTATAAGTCTTTAACCTTACAACATCCTTCCCCTAACCTTACATTTTCCTTACAGATTCCGGGTAAAGAACAAAAAACAGAAAAAATATGTTATGATAAGGTAAATCTGGGACGGGGCATTTTTAAAAATGCCCCGTCCCCAAAGGGAGGACGTATTTATGGCGAATGATTATTTGAAGCAGAAAAGACTTCTTCTTGTTGATGACGAAGAGGAGCTTCTTCATATGGTAGAAATGATTCTGAGAAGGGATGGATATACAGAACTTAGGACTGCGGGTAGTGCAGGGGAAGCGTTCAGAATCTTTAGGGAGTGGAAACCTGAGCTTGCCGTGCTGGACGTAATGCTTCCAGACGGGGACGGGTTTTCTCTTTTTTCGAGGATGCGCAGGGAATCAGACCTTCCGGTACTGTTTTTGACAGCGAGGGGAGAGGATGAGGACCGGTTTAAAGGCTGGGACATGGGGGCGGATGACTATATGGTGAAGCCCTTTCTGCCAAGAGAGCTGACTTCCAGGATCCTGGCAATTCTGCGGAGAAGCTATAAAAATGAAAATCCTGTGGTGCGCCTTGCCGGAAGTTCCATTGATTTTGAACGTGCAGAGGTACAAAAGGGAGAGGAGCGTCTAAGCCTTACAGCAAAGGAATACGAATTGTTGACAGCGCTTTACCGTAATGCGGGGCGTATCGTAACGATTGACCAGCTCTGCGAGGCGGCATGGGGAGATAATCCATACGGATATGAAAATTCGCTGATGGCGCACATCAGGCGGATCAGGGAGAAGATTGAGGAGAATCCGTCTAAGCCGGTATCTCTCCTTACGGTGAAGGGGCTTGGATATAAGCTCATCACGGAGGAGACGCCATGAAGCATACATTGAGACTGATCCGAAGATTTGTATTCATACTGATGTTTTCCGTAATTCTGCTGTTTGTTTTAAATGTAATTCTCTTTATCGCGGCCACCTATGATAAGGCAAACACCCGGGGCGGCTGGCAGTGGGCTGAGGAGATCACGGAGGAGCTCTTAAGTTCAGACGGAGATGGTCTGAAGCTGTCACAGAAGGGCGCGGAGATTCTGGAGGAGCTGGATGCATGGGCGATTCTGGTTGCGGACGGAACCGGGGATGTCATATGGCACAGCGACAATCTGCCCCAGGAGGTTCCCCTTCATTATTCCGCCGCAGATATTTCGTGGGGAACGAGGGGATACATTAAGGATTATCCCACAACAACTGCTTCAAAGGGAAAGGATCTGCTGATTCTGGGACACCCGAAGACCCGGTACTGGAAGCAGATGTGGAATACATGGGATTACAATCTGATAAAAAATGCTCCGGGAACGATTCTTAAGGCGGCGGGGGTGAATCTTCTGGTGATCGTATTCATCTATATGGCATCCACCTTTGGATTTCTGCGTTCTGTAAAGCCGGTTGTGGATGGGATTGAAAGACTTCCAAAGGAGGAAGTGCATGTACGGGAAAGGGGGCAGCTTTCGGGGCTTGCATGTGCCATAAACCAGGCGTCTGAAAGGCTCAGAAGCCAGGAGCATGCCCTTAAGAAGAAGGAGCGTGCACAGGCAAACTGGATTGCAGGGGTATCCCACGATATCCGGACCCCCTTGTCCATGGTCATGGGATATGCGGGGGAACTGGAGGAGAACCGGGAGCTTCCGGATGAGGCGAGGAAACAGGCACAGGTCATACGGCTTCAAAGCGTCCGCATGAAGAATCTGATTAATGACTTGAACCTGTATTCCAGGCTGGAATACACCATGCAGCCCTTAAAGCGCTCGAAGGTGGATTTTGCAGCTGTAGTCCGCCTTGCGGCGGCGGATTTCATCAATTCGGATTTGGAGCAGAAGTATCCGGTGGAATGGAGTATGGAGGAAGGACTGTCAGCATGCATGATTGACGGAGACAAAGAACTGCTTGGACGGGCCGTGAATAATATTCTGACAAATGTCCGGGTGCATAATCCGGATGGCTGCAGGATTATCATTAAGATGGAAAAGGAGAAAGGAAAGGATGGGAAAAGAACAGATGGGAAAGAAAAAGATGAAACTGGAAAAGATGAGACCGGGAAACTAAGTCTTGTCATTGAAGACAACGGAACCGGTGCAGACCAGGAACAGTTGGAGCGGCTTAAAAATACGCCGCATTATATGATGTGCGACAGAAACGGGAGCAGTGAAAGAGGCGAGAGACATGGAATGGGGCTCTTAATTGTCCGCCAGATTGCAGAGGTACACGGAGGAATAGCAGAATTCTTCCAGAGCCAGGAGGGAGGCTTCGGGGTAAAGCTGACATTGACTTTAGAGCATATTGCAGTTATGATAGAGAAAGCGTAACAAGGCGGCGCCAGTTAAGATCAGGCGTAACACAGGAGTTATATTCACAGCCGATTTATCTGGCGTTCAGTATACCAGACAAGATCTGAAGAAAGGAATGCAGCTGTAAATGGATTTTTGCATGAACTGAGAAGGTGCCAGGCAGTTACAAAGTAAAAGTACAAAACAGCTGCAAAGAGGTTAAAACTATGGAAAACAAAAATAACCGGATACCGGATGGCAGAGGCCGGTTCATTGCATTAGAAGGAATCGACGGGAGCGGAAAAAGCACTCAGATCAAGTATTTATCAGAGAGATTAAAGGAACAGGGCATTTTACACTATACGACCATGGAGCCCACAGATTCCCCCATCGGCTCCCTGATCCACCAGATCATGACAGGAAGAATCAAGACGGATAATAAAGTCATTGCAGCACTTTTCGCAGCCGACAGACTGGACCATCTGCTGAACGATGTCAATGGGATCCTTCATAAGATTGAAGAGGGAGTCACAGTAATAACGGATCGTTACTACTTTTCATCCTATGCATACCACAGTGTGGATATGCCCATGGAATGGGTCATCCAGGCCAATGAACAGAGCGCGCACATCTTAAAACCTACAGTAACGGTATTCGTAGATGTAGATCCGGACACAGCACTGGAGCGGATTGCACAAAACAGATTCCAACAGGAACTGTTCGAAAAAAAATCACGGCTTGTTCAGGTCCGCGAAAAATATATGGAAGCATTTGACAGGCTGAAGGATACAGAAAACGTTGTATTCGTGGACGGAAACCAGCCGCCTGAGAAGGTAGCGCAGGAAATATGGAAAAAAATTAAATTGGGGACGGGGCATTTTTAAAAATGCCCCGTCCCCAATTGGTATATTGAATATATAAAAATAATTATAGTTTTTATCAATTGGACATTTTTTTGATTTGTAGTTACAATTGAAGAAAATACTTTTTATTTTAAGGAGGAAAAAGATGAAGAGGAAATTTATTAGTTTTTTGCTCTGTGCAGCTATGGCTGTTACGGCTCTATCCGGTTGCGGCGGTTCGGATCCGGAGGAGGAAGCAAAATCAAAGGCAGCTGCAGAGGGAGAGGCAGGCACGGAATCAGCAGGAGGGACAACCGGGACAGAGGGTGTCTTTACCTATGCGATCGGCGGAGATACGGGTAATACTCTGAATCCGCTGACTGCAGATGACAGATGGGGGCTTATGACCTGTCATCTTCTTTACACTCCGCCGTATTACATCTATGCGGATGGGACGATTGATTATATTCTTGCAGAGAGCATGGAGCCTTCCGAGGATGGACTGACTTATACGATGAAGCTGAAGGATGGACTGAAATGGAGTGACGGAGAGCCTCTTACGGCAGATGACATTATCTATACCTATGAAGAGCAGAACAAGCAGACGGAGAATCTGTTTATCGACGGGAAACCGATTGAGCTTAATAAGGTGGATGACCGGACAGTAGAGTTTAAGCTTCCTGCTGTTTGTGCGAGTGTGATGGAGCTTCTGTCCTCAGAGGCAAGCATTCTTCCGAAGCATTTCTTTGAAGGCAAGAATTCGTTTGATATTAATATGCTGGAAGAGAAGGTGGTTGGAGCAGGACCATATGTACTGGAAGAGTATCAGACAGGACAGCATCTGAAGTTTACGAAGAATCCGAATTATGCAAATGGAGAGGCGAAGATTGATACAATCGTTTACCGGATTATTGAGAATGATGACACGGCAACCCTTGCCCTCCAGAACGGGGAGATTGATGCATGGATCGGGCTCCCGGACATGCTGGATCCTTATCAGGAAAACGACAGCTTTAACATTACGAACTACAGCGAGGGACGTGTTGCGTATATGAGGCTGAATCCCAAGTCTCCCAATATGGCGGACAAGTCCTACAGGGAAGGTATCTTATATGCAATGAACCGGGAGGAGATTATGACAGCGGCTTACACGGATAAGGAATTCTTTGAACTGGGATATTCTTTCCTTCCTCCGAACAACAGCTACTACAGCGAGGATGTTGAGAAGTGGGATCAGGATCTTGACAAGGCAAAGGAACTTACTGCAGATGGCCCGAAGGCGCTTAAGTTGTGCTATATAGAAGAGGATACCGTTCAGACGAATCAGGCGCTTACCATTCAGGCAGAGCTTAAGGCAATCGGCATTGAGGTGGAACTGGCTGGAATGAACCAGGCGGCATATATGAACGTGGCATATGACAATGAGAATACAGAATATGATATTTATCTTGGCGGATATGTTATGGGCGTAGACCCGGATATCTATTCCTCATTGTTCGTTTCTACAAAGGACAATATGATCAATTACGATAACAAAGAGATTGATAAGCTGTTTGCAGACGGAAATGCTACACTGGATGAGGCAGAGAGAAAGAGCATCTATAATGAAGTTCAGAAAAAGATCTCTGAGGAAGCAATCATCTATCCATTTGGGTCAAACCTGAGGTCGCTTGTGACAAGCGCTCGTGTAGGTGGTCTTGAGGAAGCAAAATTTGTGCCGATTTACACATTTGGAGATTTGTCAAAACTGGAGCTGAAATAACGTTTCTATTCATGTTCCCGGGATGCGTACGTGCCGTACACTTTCCGGGAACATGATTCAGGAGTGGTGAAAGGGAGGCATGTGGATGCCTTCCTTTTTCCAATAAAATGATGATATTTTTTGTGCCGGAAGGCTGTGCTTTTGTTACTATTCACGGCTCAGGAATGCGCTGAACTGCGCATTCCGTGAGAACATGATGCAGGAGTGAGGGGCGGCTTTTGCGTAGCAAAACTCGGAATGCCGCCTCGAATCGTTACTATGAGCGGACGGTTAGTCCGTGAATAGTAACGTGCTTTTTCATACAGGCAGGAAATGCATGGCTTTTTGACACTTGTATTGTCATATAAACGAGGAGGAAAAATATGTTAAAGTACATTATAAAACGTATTTTACAGGCGGTTCCGCTACTTTTGCTCATTACGCTGATCTGTTTTACCTTGATCAATCTAGCGCCCTATGATGCCATTGACTCCATCACGACGCCGGATATGAGCAAGGCTGAGATAGAAGCTAAGAGAGAAGCGTACGGACTGAACGACCCCTTGATTGTCCAGTACGGGCGTTGGGTGGTCAATATTTTAAAGGGGGACTTCGGATATTCGCTGCTGTCCCATACCAGTATCAAATATGATCTGAAAATCCGGATTCCCGCGACAATCAAGTTGGTGCTGCCTTCTTATCTGACAGCTTATCTGCTGTCCATTGTACTGGGACTTGTGGCCGGAAGCCATAAGAATAAATGGCCGGATAAGCTGATTGACGGCTTTTGTTCGGTGGGAATTTCCATGCCTACATTCTGGTTCGCTATGATTGTCATGTATTTCTTCGGATATAAGTTCAGGCTTTTCCCGCTGATGGGAATGCATACTATCGGGCTGGAGGATTCATTCGCGGACTTTATGAAGCATTTTATCATGCCTTATGTTGTCTTGACAGTGGGCTTCCTGCCGGATCTGACCCGTTATGTCCGGGGATCGACTATCGGGCAGCTCAAGGAGGACTATGTGATTGTCCAGCAGGCATTCGGTGCAAAGCGGACGGAGATTCTCTTTAAACATGTAGGAAAAAATGTATTAATTCCCCTTATTACCAAGCTTGGCATGGCGCTTCCCATGCTGGTAACCGGGGCGGTTATTACAGAGACCATCTTCTCCTGGCCTGGGATTGGTTCTTATTTTGTAAAAGCAATTTCGGCAATGGATTATCCGATTGTTATGAGTATACTTGTACTTTCCGGGACATTGGTGATTCTTGGAAACCTTCTGTCGGACGTTCTTTACTGTCTGACGGACCCGAGAATTAAGACGATGAAATAGAGGTGAGGGTATATGAAGAAGAGAAATCGAAGACTGGAAAATGTAGTATATGAATTTAAACATAACAAGCAGGCAATCTTTGCGGCAATCTATCTTTGTGTGATTATATGCGTCAGTATTTTTGTAGTATTTGTCAATATAGATCCGGATGCAATTGATGTGGTGCATAAGCTGGAGTTTCCATCCAGTGCACACTGGTTCGGTACGGATGATATGGGAAGGGATTACTTTATCCGTGTGCTTTACGGCGGAAGAGTGTCCCTTCTGGTCGGGGTACTGGCCATGGTTACTTCCATTACCATCGGTGTGACGGTGGGGATGATGTCAGGTTATTTTGGAGGAATTGTGGACAATCTTCTGATGAGGCTGGTAGATGTCTTTTCCTCCATTCCATGGATCATTATGGTAACGGTATTCGGGCTTTTGTTTAAACGGGGCTTATTTTCGATTATTATTGTAATCGGCCTTTTTAGCTGGATGGGAATTGCCAGGCTGGTCCGTTCAGAGGTGCTCTCGGCAAAAGAAAGAGAGTATGTGCAGTATGCAAGGTTTATCGGAAGACACCCTGCCCGGGTTATGACTGGTCATGTTCTGCCGTCCATATTTCCCACAATTATCACTGCGGCTACGGCGGAAATTGCTAGCGCGATTATGATGGAAAGTGCCCTGAGTTTCTTGGGAATTGGCGTGGCGGCTCCTATGTCAAGCTGGGGAAGTCTTCTCCAGGGCTCGCAGCAGTATCTGCAGAAGGCTCCGTATATGGCGGTGCTGCCCGGCATCCTGATTATTCTGACGGTATATTCCTTTAACAAGCTGGGGGATGTGCTCCGCGTATTTGTAGAACCTAAGATAACGGCAGGTGAGAAAAATGAGTAAGAAGAAAATATTGGAAGTAGAGAATTTGAGAACTGTATTTAAAAGCCGTGGGCAGGAGGTTCATGCCGTGCGGGGAGTAAGCCTTACGGTGGAGGAAGGAGAGATTCTCGGACTGGTGGGGGAATCCGGGAGCGGCAAATCCGTAACCATGAAGGCCGTGCTTGGCATCCTGCCGGAAAATGCAGAGGTTCAGAGCGACAGCCTGAAACTGAATGGAGCAGAGCTCTCCGGGCTTAAGGAGGAGGAATACCGGAAGCTTCGGGGAAAGGATATGACCATGATCTTCCAGGATCCAATGACCGCCCTGAATCCGCTGGTTAAAATAGGAAAGCAGTTGGAGGAAGTAATTCTGCGCCACAGCAGCTGTTCGAAGTCAGAGGCAAGGGAAAAAGGAGTGGAAATGCTCCGCAAGGTGGGAATCCCTATGCCGGAGCAGAGAATGAAGCAGTATCCACATGAGTTCTCCGGCGGTATGCGCCAAAGAGTACTGATTGCCATGGCGCTTGCATGTGAGCCAAATCTCCTAATTGCGGACGAACCGACGACGGCTCTTGACGTGACGATTCAGGCGCAGATTCTGGATCTGCTTAAGGAGCTGAAAGAGGAATATCATACATCCATTGTCCTGATTACACATGACATGGGGGTGGTGGCAACGGTATGCAGCAAGGTTGCTATTATGTATGGAGGCCTGATCATGGAGTGCGGCACCTCAGAAGAGGTTTTCTATCATCCGAAGCATCCCTATACCAAAGCGCTGCTTAAGGCCATTCCGTCACTGGATTTAAAAGAAGGAGAGAGACTGCAGTCGATCGCGGGATTACCGCCGTCTCTGAACAATCCGCCAGTAGGATGCCCCTTTGCGGCAAGATGCGGGTATGCAGAGGACAGATGCAGAAAAGAGCTTCCAGAATACCAGGAATTCAGTGAAACCCACAGGGCTATGTGCTTCCTGGGTATGCCGAAGGAGGAGAGAGTATGAAACAGGAGATTTTGATTTCAGCGTCAGGACTAAAAAAATATTTTCCTGTAAAAGGATTCCTGGGAGGAAAGACACGATACGTAAAAGCGGTCGATGGAATTGACCTTGAGATTCATAAAGGGGAGACATTTGGCCTTGTAGGAGAGTCCGGGTGCGGCAAATCCACGCTGGGACGGACACTGATCCGCATGTATGACGTGACTGGGGGAACACTTTTTTATAAAGGAAAGGACATAACACATGCAAAAGCTTCTGAGCTTAAGGAATTCCAGAATAAAATGCAGATCATTTTCCAGGATCCCTATTCTGCGCTGAACCCTTTCTGGAATGTGGAAGAGATTCTGGATGAGCCTATGAGTCAGATTGGTATGCCGTCAGCCGAGAAAAAGGAACGCATGGAATATCTTTTAAATAAAGTAGGCATGAAGTCAGAGGATCTGATCCGCTTTCCGTACGAGTTTTCCGGCGGACAGCGTCAGCGCATCGGAATTGCAAGGGCGCTGACCGTCAATCCGGAATTCATCATGTGCGATGAGCCCATTGCGGCGCTTGATGTATCAATCCAGGCGCAGGTGGTAAATATGTTAGAGGATCTTCAGTCAGAATTCGGACTCACTTATTTATTCGCAGCCCATGACCTGTCCATGGTTCGTTACATCAGTACAAGAATAGGCGTAATGTATCTGGGCAGCCTGGTGGAGGTCACAGAAAGCAGCGAATTGTACAAGAACCCTCTGCATCCATACACCCAGGCGTTACTGTCTGCAATTCCGGTAGCCGACCCGGTAAAGGCGGGCAGAAAAAAACGAATCAGACTGGAAGGGGAGCTCCCAAGCCCCATGGATGTGCCGGAGGGATGCCGTTTTGCACCAAGATGTCCGTACGCAAAGGAACGGTGCTGTCAGGAAAGCCCGAAGCTGAGGGAGATCGAAGGGGCGCATTATGTAGCGTGCCATTACGCAGAAGATTTAAATTAGCCAATTGGGGACGGGGCATTTTTAAAAATGCCCCGTCCCCAATTAATTCAGTTCGGCAATTCTTGATACTCCTACGTATATCTCGGATATTTTATACCATGTCGGGTAATCTACGATCCCGGTCTGAGGCAGGCCGAATACAGACTGGAATTTGCGGACTGCTGCTGCGGTTGCAGGCCCGTAGATTCCATCTGCGGAGATTTTGGGAATTGCAGGGTAAGCGCCGGAGATCACGGCGAGCTGTTCCTGCATCTGCCGCACTTTATCTCCGGTTGAACCCTGCGTTAAGTTATAGCCGGGCCATGAAGAGGGGATCCCTGAGATGGCTTCGGCTGTATTGATATACATATTGTCTCCGTAGTAGTAGCGGAGAATCTGAATGGGCGTATAGCCCTGGTCGCCCAGGGATTTTGAACCCCACTGGGTCATCCAGTTGGGACACTGCACCTGTCTTCCGTCGCAGTACTGCGTGAGAATAGGCTGTTTTACATTTGGTCTTGATAAATAATTAGAAAATAGTTCATCTACGATGACAGATATGGTATCATATATATTGCGTTCCGGTATCCATTTATGGTCAAAAGCGGTAGATGAAGTTATGGTGAAGTCATAGCCTCTGTTCCGGTACCATTCCGTATATACCCGGTTCAAAGTAAAGGACATAATAGCAAGTACATTTGCCCGGATGGTATTGGCGGGCCAGGTGGCATAGATTTCACTAGAAGCCACATTTTTGATATAATCCTTGTAGCGGACATAATAATCTCGTGCAGTGGTGTCCCGGGGGCTTCCGTCATGGACGACGATATACTCCGGTACCACAACCCGGCTCAAGACAATCTCTCCGGTTTCGTTTACAGGCTTGATTTCATCCTCGGGAATTTTCGGAGGATATGTCCCATATAATGTATGGGCAGGGATGACGAAGGTCTCGGCATTTTCTCCGGGAGTCAGGGGACGGAGTTCGACATTCTGTATGGCGGTAATAGAAGACAGGATTTCGGTACCGGCAATACTGACAGGCTCATACCCGGGAGCCGTCACCTGTATGGTATATTCAGAATAGGGCTGCTGCTCATTATTCACATCAAGGCTGTAATCTATAGGCGGGGCAGGAAGATTGATGGTCTCTGTCTGTCCAGAGGAGTCCGTGGTGAGTTCTTCTAACTTTTCATCCGGTACACCGGTGTATGCGATGGCAACAGAAGCGTCACTTACCGGAAAACCGTTGATTTCCGAAGTTACCTGGACTTTTAACTGCCCTTTATCAGGGGTATCTGTCTGAAAGGCATGGATATGGTTCATAAATTGTACCTCATAAAATGCTCTTGCTATTACTATATGAAAGACGGCAGAGGGTGGTTACTCTGTATTGCACCTGGAGGGCATCCCCTGATGCATGTTCCTGCGGAGCGGACGGACTGCGCCCGGCCAGGCATGCCAGGAATGCATCCCACAAAGCATTCCGGCAGGACGGACTGCGTCCGGTCAGGCATGCCTGGTAGGTATTCCCTAATGCATACTCCTGCGGAGCGGGTGGACTGCATTCGGTCGGGCATGCCCGTAATGTATTCCGGCAGGGCGGACTGCATCCAGTCAGGTATGCAGGAGTGTATCCCGCAAAGCATTCCGGCAGGGCGGGCTGCGCCGTTCAGGTATACCGGTATAAAACATAGAAAGGAATAACGTAACGATTCGGCATGTATGCCCAGGCCTGCCTGGCGAAGCATGCAGCGTGGAAGTTTTGAACGAGTTACGGAATAAGGATGATGAGAAAACGAAAAAAATCAGGATGCCTGTATGCGCTCCTGGCCTTGCTGACCTCAATGTTGGTTGTCTGTCTTGGGCTGATGGCCTGTGCATTTTTCATATTCCAGGGGGAGGATGTAAAGGAACAGGTAATGGATCAGTTTGCGGAAAAGGAGAAGATCCCCTTCCAGCAGATTGAAAACGTGCAGGAGAATATTGCGCGGAAATATTATTATGAGCAGCTATATCAGGAGGAGCAGACCGTGTATCTGGAGATCCTTCAGGGAATCCAGGAAAATAACGCACAGATCTATGTCCATTCGTCAGATGCAAAGCGGACGAATCTGCTGTTCCAGTATGTGCTCAGGGATTATCCGGAGATCTTCTGGTGCGATGGGACAACTACCGCCACATCCTATGGCGGTGATGAGGAATATACTGTGTTAGAACCTGTATATCTGTATGATGCGGAGGAGCGGGATGAGAGGCAGGGGCAGATTGATGCGGCGTCGGCAGAATGCCTGGCGGGAATCAAGGCAGATGCCTCAGACTATGAGAAGATTCTGTATGTATACGAGTATATTGTAGATACAGTGGAATACGATCTGGATGCAGAGGATAATCAGAATATCTGCAGCGTATTTGTGGGCAGGCGCTCTGTGTGTGCCGGATATTCCAAGGCAACCCAGTATCTGCTGGAGCAGATGGGGATTTTCTGCACCTATGTGACAGGAAAGACAGAGAGCGGGCAGAGCCATGCCTGGAACCTTGTGCTCTGTGGCGGTGATTATTATTATGTGGATACCACCTGGGGGGATCCGGTTTTCCAGGAGCAGGAGGGTGAGGAAGTAAAGAAGAATCTGGATTATATCAGCTATGATTATATGTGCTGTGATGATGAAGAACTTTTACGCACCCATATTCCTGATGCGGACCTTAAGCTTCCAGAATGCACGAAGATGGATTGCAACTATTATGTGGTAAATGGGATGTACTATGACCATTATGACAGTGGGGAAGCAATGGCTGTTATGAACAATATGATTTCTAAAAAGGGAAGTCCCGTTGTATTTAAATTTTCGAATGAGGATTTATACGAGGAGGCACATAAAGATATTTTTGAAAATGTCATTCATGAGGCGGCGCAGAGCCTGGCACAGATGTATGGGCTGTCCCAGGTGAAGTACAGTTATATTGATGACAAAAAGCTGAATAAAATCGTGATTTACTGGGAGTATGAAGAGTAATGAAGGGGACGATATGATAAAACAATTGTTGTCTGTGGAAGGGATGCTTACAACCACATTTTTAATACTGCTTACAGGGGCGGCTTATACGGATGGGAGGGAGAGAAGGATACCGGATCTGTATGTTTCTGGCATCCTTCTTACAGCGCTTATAAGACTGTTCACACTGGAGGGGGCAGATGTGCAGGGAATCGCAGCCGGAGCGACCGGTGTCCTGGCTGTCAGTGTTCCGATGCTTCTGATTGCTCTGATTGTGCCCGGGGCATTCGGGGGAGGGGATGTGAAGCTGATGGCTGCCTGCGGTCTTTTCCTTGGTGCAAAGGACATCTTTTATTCGTTTTTCTATGCTTTGATCCTGGGAGGAGTCTTTAGTATTTATCTTATTCTAGTAAAAAAGGGAACCCGCAAAACAAGGATTGCGTTCGGTCCGTTTTTAGCGTCTGGCATTGTCTTAAGGCTTATTTTCTTGATTTTTAAAGGTTGAAAAATGCAAATAAGTGTATTAAAATGATACAAGTGTAAAAAGGTCATGCGTTTCATGCCCGCATGAAAAAGCATGACCTCTTGATTTTTATATGAATTTAAGAAAAGGAAAGGGTGGAAGGATGAAAGCATTTCTTATTCTGGAGGACGGAACAGTCTTTGAGGGAGCCAGTATTGGTTCGGCGAGGGACATGATTAGTGAGATTGTATTTAACACTTCGATGACGGGTTATCTGGAGGTGCTGACGGATCCATCCTATGCCGGACAGGCCGTTGTGATGACATATCCTCTGATTGGAAATTACGGAATTACCCCGGATATGGAATCAAAGAAGGCATGGCCGGACGGATATATAGTAAGAGAGCTTTCCCGTGTGGCAAGTAATTTCCGCTGTGAAGGAGAGTTGGAGGAGTTTCTCATTAAACAGGATATTCCGGGGATTGCGGGGATTGATACAAGGGCTCTTACGAAGCTTCTCAGGGAAAAGGGTACCATGAACGGTATGATCACGACAAATGCAAATTTCAGTCTGGAGGAGGTCCTTCCAGCGCTTCAGGCATATAAGGTCGGGGACATTGTGTCAAAGGTAACCTGCACAGATACATATATATTAGAAGGAAAAGGACCGAGGGTGGCGCTTATGGACTTCGGTGCAAAGAAGAATATTGCCAGATCTTTAAATCAGAGGGGCTGTCATGTCACTGTCTATCCGGCAGATACGGCTGCAGAGGAGATTGTTCAGTCAAAGCCGGACGGGATTATGCTTTCCAACGGACCGGGGGATCCGGAAAGCTGCACATCTATTATTAAAGAAATCAAAAAATTATCCGATACAACTATTCCCATATTTGCAATCTGCCTGGGACATCAGCTGATGGCTCTTGCACATGGTGCAAAGACATATAAACTGAAATACGGGCACAGGGGCGGAAATCATCCGGTAAAGGACTTACAAAGCGGACGGGTGTACATTTCTTCGCAGAATCACGGGTATGCGGTTGACTACAGTACCATGGATCCGGCGGCTGCACAGGAGGCATTTGTGAATGTAAATGACGGGACGAATGAGGGACTTGTATATACCGGGAAACATATTTTTACAGTACAGTTCCATCCGGAAGCATGTCCCGGGCCCCAGGATTCAGGCTATTTGTTTGACAGATTTATGGATATGATGAAAGGAGCAGAATAATGCCAAAGAATAATGAGATTAAAAAGGTGCTTGTCATCGGTTCCGGCCCTATTGTGATTGGCCAGGCGGCAGAATTTGACTATGCGGGAACCCAGGCCTGCCGTTCCCTCAAGGAGGAAGGGCTTGAGGTTGTGCTCCTGAATTCGAATCCGGCAACCATCATGACAGATAAAGATATTGCAGATAAGGTATATATTGAGCCTCTTACCGTGGAAGTGGTGGAACAGCTTATTTTAAAGGAACAGCCGGACAGTGTGCTTCCAACCCTTGGAGGACAGGCCGCTCTGAACCTTGCCATGGAGCTTGAGGAAAATGGTTTTCTCGGAAGGAACCATGTGCGCCTGATTGGGACAACGGCAGAGACCATTAAAAAGGCAGAGGACCGCCTGGAATTTAAGTCCACTATGGAAAAGATCGGGGAGCCCTGCGCGGCGTCCCTTGTGGTGGAGAGTGTGGAGGATGGTGTGAAATTTGCCGAGAGTATCGGATATCCGGTGGTACTGCGTCCGGCCTATACGCTTGGGGGCAGCGGCGGCGGGATTGCCCGCAACAGACACCAGCTTATGGAGATTCTGGAAAATGGCCTCCGTCTTTCCCGTGTAGGACAGGTGTTGGTGGAGCGCTGTATCGCCGGCTGGAAAGAAATTGAGTACGAGGTGATGCGTGATGCGGCCGGAAATTGTATTACTGTATGTAATATGGAAAACATTGACCCGGTGGGCGTGCATACAGGGGACAGCATTGTGGTGGCTCCCTCCCAGACTTTGGGGGATAAGGAATACCAGATGCTTCGGACATCAGCGCTTAACATTATCAGTGAGCTGAATATTACCGGCGGCTGTAATGTGCAGTATGCCCTGCATCCGGATACCTTTGAATACTGTGTCATCGAGGTGAACCCCCGTGTCAGCCGTTCCTCTGCCCTGGCCAGTAAGGCGACGGGGTATCCGATTGCCAAGGTTGCGGCGAAGATTGCTCTGGGCTATACCCTGGATGAGATTAAAAATGCAGTAACAAAGAAGACTTATGCAAGCTTTGAGCCTATGCTTGATTATTGCGTTGTGAAGATTCCGCGTCTTCCTTTTGACAAGTTTATCAGCGCAAAACGTACCCTTACCACACAGATGAAGGCAACGGGTGAGGTTATGAGTATCTGTGATAATTTTGAGGGCGCCTTAATGAAGGCAATCCGTTCCCTGGAGCAGCATGTGGACAGTTTGCTGTCATACGATTTTTCCAGGCTTACAAGGGAGGACCTGCTGGAGGAGCTGAAACGGGTGGATGACCAGCGGATCTGGAAGATTGCGGAGGCAGTAAGAAGAGGTATCTCCTATAAAATCATTCATGATATTACAAAGATTGATATCTGGTTTATTGATAAGATTGCAGTACTGGTAGAGATGGAGCAGGCTCTGAAGGCATGCGCACCCAGAGTGGCATCCGGAAGAGGGGGGATTGATGCCGGACTTCTTAAGGAGGCGAAGAGGCTGGAGTTTCCAGATAACGTGATCGCAGGGCTTACGGGTCTTGAAGAGCGTAAGGTCCATGACCTCCGCCATGAGTATGGAATCCGGGCGGCCTACAAGATGGTAGATACCTGTGCGGCAGAGTTTGCGGCGGAGACCCCGTACTATTATTCCGTGTTCGGCAGTGAGAATGAGGCAGAGAAGACGGAAGGGCGCAAAAAAGTCCTTGTGCTTGGCTCTGGTCCCATCCGGATTGGGCAGGGAATTGAGTTTGATTTCTGCTCCGTGCACTGCACCTGGGCGTTTGCAAAGGAAGGCTATGAGACGATTATTGTAAATAACAATCCTGAAACTGTGAGCACGGACTTTGACATTGCAGATAAGCTGTATTTTGAACCCCTTACTCCAGAGGATGTGGAAAGTATTGTGGATATAGAAAAGCCGGATGGAGCGGTGGTGCAGTTTGGCGGTCAGACAGCGATTAAGCTTACGGAGGCATTGATGAAGATGGGGGTTCCCATTCTGGGCACAAAGGCAGAGGATGTGGATGCTGCCGAGGACAGGGAGCTCTTTGACCGGATTCTGGAAGAGTGTCAGATACCCAGACCCAAGGGAGATACCGTATATACAGCAGAGGAGGCAAAGAAGGTCGCAAACCGTCTTGGATATCCGGTGCTTGTAAGACCCTCTTATGTACTTGGCGGGCAGGGCATGCAGATTGCCATTAATGACCGCGATATTGACGAATTTATCGGCATCATTAACCGGATTGCCCAGGATCATCCGATCCTGGTGGATAAGTATCTGCAGGGAAAAGAGATTGAGGTGGATGCAGTATGCGATGGAGAGGATATTCTGATCCCGGGTATTATGGAACATATTGAACGTGCGGGAATCCATTCCGGGGACAGCATCTCGGTTTATCCGGCACAAAGCCTTACGGAGAAGACGAAGCAGACCATTGAGGAGTATACCAGGAGGCTTGCCCGTTCGCTGCATGTAATCGGGCTTATCAATATTCAGTTTATTGTGTGCAGGGAGGAGGTCTATGTCATTGAGGTGAACCCTCGTTCCAGCCGGACCGTTCCCTATATCAGCAAAGTGACAGGAATTCCCATCGTGCCTCTTGCGGCAAAGGTCATAATCGGACATAAGATTGGAGAACTGGGATATACAAAAGGACTGCAGCCAGAAGCAGATTATTTTGCAGTGAAGATGCCGGTATTCTCTTTTGAGAAAATCCGGGATGCAGATATCAGCCTGGGGCCTGAGATGAAGTCCACAGGAGAATGCCTGGGAATAGCAAGGACATTCGATGAGGCGCTTTACAAAGCATTCCTGGGTGCAGGCATTAAGCTTCCGAAATTCAACAACATGATCCTGACTGTCCGGGATGAAGACAAGCCCCAGGCAGTGGAGATTGGAAGAAGATTCGAGAAGATCGGCTATCGCATCTTTGCCACAGCGGGAACCGCCCAGGCGCTGAAAAAGAGCGGTGTTAAGGCAATCGCAGTGAATAAGATCGAGCAGGAGACACCGAATCTCATGGATCTGATCCTTGGACATAAGATTGACCTTGTCATTGATACGCCGCCCCAGGGGGCAGAACATGGAAAGGACGGGTTCGTGATCAGAAGAAATGCAGTGGAGACAGGTGTAAATGTACTCACTGCGATTGATACGGCAGAGGCTCTCATTACAAGCCTGGAGAATACAGACATACAAAAGCTGACATTAGTGAATATTGCGGAGATTTAATCAATTGGGGACGGGGTATTTTTAAAAATACCCCGTCCCCAATTGACAAATCACGAAAAGTGTATTAATATAGTTAGTACACTTAATACATTTCACACACTATGAAGGAAAGGAGGAGCCATGATTATTATAGACTACAATGACAAACGGCCGATCTATGAGCAGATTGTGGAGAGGTTCCAGACATTGATTGTGAGCGGGGTACTGGAGGCAGGTGAGAAGATGCCGTCTGTGCGGACGCTTGCTGTTGAGCTGTCGATTAACCCGAATACGATTCAGCGGGCCTATACGGAGTTGGAGCGCGACGGTTTTATCTATGCGGTGAAGGGCCGGGGAAATTTTGTGAAGCGGGATACAGAGCTTTTTGAGAAGCAGAAGGAACGGCTTCTGGCGGGGTTTGAGAAGCAGATCCGGGTCTGCCTGCGGCAGGGGGTGAAAAAGGAGATGCTTTTTCAGAGGCTCCAGGAGGTGGCTGCAGACTTTTACGGGGAGGTGACGGCATGATTGAGGTAAAGCAGGTGAGCAAGACATTTGGTACAATTGAGGCGGTGAAGCAGCTGAGCCTTAAGATTCACTCCCAGAATGTGTTTGGAATGCTTGGAACGAACGGGGCGGGTAAGAGTACGCTACTGCGTATGATGGCAGGAGTGCTTAAGCCGGATGAGGGAGAGATCCTGATTGACGATGAGAGGGTGTGGGACAATCCACTGGTGAAGAAGAGGTTTTTCTATATCTCGGACGAGCAGTTTTTTTATCCTAATGCAACAGCATTTGATATGGAAAGGTTTTACAGCAGCTATTACAGGGACTTTGACGGACACAGGTATGCAAAGCTTCTCGGACAGTTCGGGCTGGACGGGCACCGCAAGATCCAGACCTATTCCAAGGGAATGAAAAAGCAGCTTTCAATTGTCCTTGGACTGTGCGCGAACGTATCGTATCTGTTTTGTGACGAGACCTTTGACGGGCTGGATCCGGTGATGCGTCAGGGGATTAAGAGTCTGTTGGCAAAGGAGATTGATGACAGGGGATTTACCCTGGTGATTGCATCCCATAATTTAAGAGAGCTTGAGGACATCTGTGACCATATAGGGCTTCTGCACAAGGGCGGAGTGCTCCTTTCCAGAGAGCTTTCTGATCTGAAGTGTAATCTTCATAAGGTTCAGTGTGTATTTGCGGAGCATGAGGAGGTTTCCTTTTATGAGAAATTCCGTATTCTCCAGCTGGAACAGAGAGGGCGTCTGATCTCTATGACAGTAAGAGGGGAAAAGGAAGAGATCAGGGGACAGATGGAAGCATTAGAACCGGTTTATTTTGAGATGCTGCCATTGTCATTAGAAGAGATCTTTATCAGTGAAACGGAGGTGGCTGGTTATGACATCAAAAAGCTCATATTATAGTCTGAGGCGTGAAAATATAAAACACCGTATCGGAATGATGCTTCTAGTTCTGCTGTTTTTCTTTGGATATATGATTTGGTATTTAATATCTGTGCAGAATATCTGCAGCAGGCAGGGTGAAGAGATTGGGAAACATCTTACCGAGCTGTCAGAGCCTGGGATGGGATTTGGGATCATTGTACTGATATCTGCGGTGCTCCTGGCAGTCAGCGGCTTTCGATGCCTGCACTCCAGGACAGAGATTGATTTTTATTATTCACTGCCGGTTAGAAGAAGGCTTTTTTTCTATATCACAGGAACAAATGACCTGGTTCTTTTTGGGACTGCTGTCCTGGTATTGATGCTTTTTAAATGCGTGGCAGTTGCCGCTGTTGGACATTTTACGATGACAATCGGAAGGAATGCCGTGTGGTCCTTTGGATGCTATCTTATTGTGTTTGCAGCAGTATACCTGACGATGGCGCTTGCCATGATTCTGACTGGTCATACATTTGTAGGAGTTCTTGCATTTGCGGCGCTCGTGATCTATTCGCCGGTGATGCTCCGCTTTTTGTACCCGGGTCTTGCCACGATCTTTTTCAAAACCTATTCAGAACCTTTACGGGGCGGAGTGTTCGATTACTTTTCCCCGGCGGCCCTTGCTGTAAAGCTGCTTTCAGATGCCGGGCCGTGGGACTGGAAAGCCCATCTTCTTCCCTTTGCCGCTTTAGGCGTCTGGGTTGCTGTACTGCTTGCGGCAGATTTTATCCTGTATGAAAAGCGGGCATCTGAGATGGCCGGCAGGGCGGTGGCATTTCCGAAGATTTGTCCTGCTGTGCGCATTCTCCTTGTGATACCCATAGCCCTATATACCGGGATGGCCCTGTATACGGCATCTTTTAGTTCTTTTCATTTTTGGATTGTAGCTGGAATTATCATCGGCGGATTTCTTTCCCATGGACTGATCGAATGTATCTACCGGTTTGATGTGAAGGGAATGCTTTGCTGTAAGAAACAGATGGCGGCATCCATTGTGGCGGCGCTTGGAATTGCCGGTTTTTTCTGGATGGATCTTTCGGGTTACGATACTTATATTCCCAAAAAGAAGGACGTACAGGCTCTGTTCATTGATAGTGGATACTCCTATACTGGTGCATTCTGGGGAAAGGAAAGAAAGGGCATTTCAGGGGAAGTCATGGAAGAAGCACTCACGATACTGGCCGATGTAGTGATGCAGAATGATGAAAATGCAAAGGCCTATGCTTCAGATGACGTGGATTCCTCCGGATACGAGGCCTACACCGTAAAATACAGGCTGAAAAACGGCAGGGAGAAGAGACGCGAATATGTACTGAGCCAGGAGCTGGAGGACAGGCTGCTCGGACAGATTTTCGGTACGCGGGAGTATAAGGAGGATCATTATTCCCTGTATACGGCAGACTGGTCCCGGGTTACAGATGTGGGAGTTGTGGACTTCCAGGGCAGCAGATATCTTCACCTGACAAAGGAACAGAGGAACAGGCTGTTTGAAATCTATCTTGAGGAGCTGTCAGGGCTTACGTATGACACTGCAAAGAGCACTCTGCCAGTGGGACGGCTTGCAGTCAGCCATACCGAAAAAACCGGGGATGACATGAATCCTGAGAGCAGTCAGGGAATCTTTGGCACGTACAGCAGCTACAGCTATGAGATAGAAGATTCTTATTATCTATATCCCACATTTGAAAAAACTATACAGTATATTGAAAACGAACTGAAAACAGATGTGCAGACATCCATGGAGGAGGCGCAGATTAAAAAGCTCACTGTGTGGAAGTATACAGACAGTGGTAAGGAATATTCGATTACGGATCCGGAATTTATCCGGTCCATACAGAGCAGCCTGATCAGCAGCGAGCTGCTAGAGGGGATCGGAGATTATTACTATCCTCTGGACAATTACAGCCTTGATATTATAGCAACAGCGGCCTCTGAGGAAGGAAACCGTGACCTGACGGTCTATACAGATGCAGACACTGTTCAGAAGATCAAAACCTTCCTGGATCTTGAATAAAGTTGGATAAACTTAAGGAATTTCCTGTTTTGCGTAACATTTTTGTAATATTTGTAATGAAATTGAAATTAATGAATATACTAATTATAGGTACTACAAAAATGTGATATGCAAAACAGGAGGTTTATCGGTATGACTGAGAATCAAAAGGCGGCAATCCTCATAGGAGGACTGGTTTCGGCAGCCTTGTGTTCAACAGGATTCGTAAACAGGACCCAGGTGCAACAGACAGAAAAGGTAGTAGCGGTAAGTACAGGAGAGATGTTAGAGAGTGTTCAGAATCTACACTATATAGAAACGGACCGTAACCAGGTGGCAGGGATCGTAGGTATGAAAGTCGGGGCGGCGCAGGAGGCTGAAGCCAGAAAGGCAGTGAAAAGGCAGCGGGAGAGAGAAAAGAAGGCATCAGCTGTATCAAATGCAAATAAGAGCCTGCTGGCTTCCATTATCTTCTGTGAAGCAGGCAACCAGCCATATGAGGGACAGGTTGCCGTTGGTGCAGTGGTAATGAACCGGGTAAGGAGCGGATCATTTCCCGGAACCATAGAAGAGGTGGTCTACCAGTCTGGACAGTTTACACCTGCATGTACAGGCTGGCTTGACCAGGTCAGAAGTACACAGAGCTATACGGGCAGTGCCATGCAGGCGGCAGCAGATGCCCTTTCAGGAGAAAATCCGGTGGGAGAATGCCTGTATTTTGACCGGGGCGGCAGCGGATTGCAGATCGGAGATCATTTTTTTCATTGAAAATCAATCGGGGACGGGGTAAAATTAAAAATACCCCGTCCCCAATTTACGAGGAGGTATAAGATGATGTACAGGATTTTTATTGTGGAAGATGATATGACGATTGCGGGTGTTCTGGCAGAGCATTTAGGCAGATGGGATTATGAGGCGGCATGCGCAAAGGATTTTCGAAGGATTTTGGAGGAGTTCGTGGCTTTTGACCCGCAGCTCGTGCTTCTCGACATCGTGCTCCCTTTTTTTAACGGGTTTCACTGGTGCCAGGAGATCCGGAAGATTTCCCGGGTTCCGATTGTGTTTTTATCCTCAGCGGCAGATAATATGAATATTGTGATGGCTATGAATATGGGCGGGGACGAATTTATAGAAAAGCCTTTTGACCTAAATGTGGTGACGGCGAAGATTCAGGCGGTATTAAGAAGAGCATATGCTTTTCAGGGGAGTGGGAATGTACTGGAGTACAGGGGGCTTCTGCTGAACCTGAACGATGCATCCGTTTCCTATAAGGACCAGAGGATGCTGCTTACAAAAAATGAATTTCGTATTCTCAGTCTTTTGCTTGAAAATTCCGGACGGATTGTGTCCAGGGATGCGATTATCTCAAGTCTTTGGGAGAGTGATGAGTTTATTGATGATAATACATTGACGGTGAATATCTCCAGGCTTAGGAGGAAGCTTCTGGAACTGGGGCTTTGTGATTGTATTAAGACGAAGAAAGGGATTGGATACATAGTAGAGTGATGAAGGTGATGAAGGGATATTTAAGGGAGCATATGGGAGGAATTTGTCTGTATGCCGGGTTTTCCGGTGTTTTTTATGTTGTCTTTCTGCTTTATGATATTCAGAAGGGGGCAGTGAATTATGCGTTTCTGCTTGCAGGATTTGTAGCTTTTCTGTATGGATTGCTGGGCTTCTTAAGGTATGCGCGCCGGCACAGGGAACTTTTGGAGCTGGAAAATGGGATAAAAGCAGGACTTGAGAGCCTTCCTGTCCCGCCTGGTCTTATTGAGGAGGACTATCAGAGGATTCTGAAACACCTTTATGAAGAGAAGCTGGAGCTTGAGACAGAAGGCCGGATTGCCAGGCAGGAGATGGGGACTTATTATAGTATGTGGGTGCATCAGATTAAGACGCCGATTGCAGGCCTTCGCCTCTTGATTCAGATGCAGGGAGATGCAGGGGATGAAGAGTGCGGGAAGTGGAATAAAAAGATGAAACTGGAGTTGTTTAAGATTGAGCAGTATGTGGAGATGGCTTTGATGTATGTACGTATGGAATCCATGTCTTCGGATCTTTCCTTTGATGTGTATGAGCTTGACGAGATTCTTAAGAAATGTATCCGCAAGTATTCCCAAATGTTTATTCTGCAGAAGATCAGGCTGAAATATGACCCTGTGGACAAGAAAGTACTGACAGATGAAAAGTGGATTTCATTTGTTGTGGAGCAGCTTCTTTCGAATGCGCTCAAGTATACATCAGGGGAAGGCGCCTGTGTATCCGTTTATATGAAAGGAGAGGAGCTGGTTATTGAAGATACAGGAATCGGGATCTGCCCTGAGGATCTTCCCAGGGTTTTTGAGAGAGGATTTACGGGCTATAATGGGCGCAGCGGCAGGAAGTCCACGGGGATTGGGTTATACCTGAGCCGGACAGTCATGGACCGGCTTGGGCACGGAATCCGGATCGAATCAGAGCCAGACAGGGGAACAAAAGTTTTTCTGTGTTTTTCTCATTCGAAGCTCCATGTGGAGTAAAGTACAAACCTTTGTTACTATTCACGGGTCAGGAATGCGCTGAACTGCGCATTCCGTAAGAACGTGATTCAAGAGTGAGGGGCGATTTTTGCGCGGCAAAATTTTAAATATCGACCCGAATTGTTACTATGAGCGGCCTTTTAGGCTGTGAATAGTAACAAACCTTTCAAAATTGTAAGAAATAAAGGGAAAATGTAATCTGAATCAATGGCAGGGCATTTTCCTTTTTTCTATAATGGAATTGTAAAAAGGAACTGAAATAAGGAAAGGATGGGATGAACATGGCACTTTTAGATGTGAAGAATGTAAAGAAAATATACACCACCAGACTGGGAGGCAGCCAGGTGGAGGCGCTCCGGGATGTGAGCTTTTCCGCAGAGGCCGGAGAATATGTGGCGATTATGGGAGAATCCGGTTCAGGGAAGACAACGCTTCTGAATATTCTGGCCGCCCTTGACAGACCGACGAATGGGAAGGTGTATCTGAAGGGGAATGATATTGGAAAAATTACGGAAAAGGAGATGGCTGCCTTCAGGCGCCAGAACCTGGGGTTCGTGTTTCAGGACTTTAATCTTTTGGATACGTTTTCTGTGCAGGATAATATCTTCCTTCCGCTGGTACTTTCCGGCAGGAAATATGAGGAGATGGAAAAGAGGCTGGAACCAATAGCGAAAAAGCTCGGAATCCAGGAGATTCTCAAGAAGTTTCCTTACGAAATCTCAGGAGGACAGAAGCAGAGGACAGCGGTTGCCAGGGCGCTGATCACAAAACCCCAGATCATTCTTGCGGACGAACCGACCGGGGCGCTGGATTCCCGCTCTTCGGACGAGCTTCTGGCACTTTTTTCGGATATTAACCGTGACGGGCAGACAATCCTTATGGTAACTCACAGCGTTAAGGCAGCAAGCACGGCAAACAGAATTTTGTTTATTAAGGACGGAGAGGTATTCCATCAGCTTTACAGAGGGAATCTTACAAATGAGCAGATGTTCCAGAAGATCTCCGATACCCTTACTGTGCTCATGACAGGAGGCGTGAAGGATGAATAAAAAGATTTATGCAAGACTTGCAGTGACCAACATAAAAAATAACCGGAAGACTTATGTCCCGTATATACTGGCTTCAGCCTTAACGGTTATGATGTATTTTATTATGGATGGGCTGGCGATGAATGACAGCATAGGAGAAGGAAGGCTTGCAGTGGTTCTTGAGTGTGCTTCGGTTGTTATTATGGTGTTCGCTGTTATCTTCTTGTTTTATACAAACAGTTTTTTAATCAAACGACGGAAAAAGGAAATCGGCATATACAATATTCTTGGAATGGGGAAGAGGCATATTGCAAAAATGCTGATGCTTGAAACAATCATTGTGGCAGGAATCAGCCTTGGAGCAGGTCTTTTGACAGGAGCTCTTTTTAGCAAGCTTATGTGGCTTCTTTTAATCCGGCTCCTTAATTATGATACGAGGATAGAGTACATGATTCCACGTGATACTCTAATTAAGACCCTGGTGCTTTTTTGCCTTATCTTTGCAATGACACTTTTTTATAACCTGATGCAGGTGAGGCTTGCGCATCCGGCCGAGCTGTTAAGAGGGAGCAGTCAGGGGGAACGGGAGCCAAAGACAAGGCATCTGCTGACATTTGCAGGACTTGTACTGGTCGGATATGGCTACTATACCGCGCTTACGGTTCCATCGCCTTTAGCAGCAGTGTACCGGTTTCTTGTGGCAGTTATTGTAGTTATACTTGGAACTTATGCATTATTTATTGCAGGAAGCATCGCATTTTTAAAGCTTCTGAAGAATAATAAGAATTATTATTACAAGAGCAGTCATTTTGTTTCGGTGTCAGGAATGCTTTACCGGATGAAGCAGAACGCAGCAGGTCTTGCCAGTATCTGCATCTTAAGTACCATAGTCCTGATCCTTGTGTCTACTTCTGTGAGTATGTATATGGGTGCAGAGGATACACTTTATGCAAGATATCCGAGGGAAATCGACATTGATATTTATGGGACAACAAAAGAAAAAGAGGAAAAGCTTGAAGAGATCATCCATGAATCGACAAAAGAGTATGGCGTGGATACGGAAGACAGGATGACTGCCCATTATGGCATGGGGGCGGCGGTCAAGAATGGAAATCAGCTTACCCTGGAAGCAAATGGAGCATATGGCATAGGGGATGTCTGCGAGTTTTACATGTTCCCGCAGGAGGATTATAACCGGATGAGTGGGGAGGACATAAGTCTTGCGGAAGACGAAGTGCTGTTCTATACAACAAGAGAGGATATGTATGGATGGAAGTCCCTTATGATTGACGGGGAAACATACCGGATCAAAAAAGAGATTAAGGATATCAAAATTGAGAAAAAAAGCGAGAGCAGAGTAGTAGAAGGGCTGTATGTCATATTCAGCCGGATGGATCAGGTAGAACAATGGCTTAAGAGCATTTATGAAACTTCGGATATGCAGGATGCCTGGCTGCAAAGAGTCTGCCGGATAAAATGCGAGACCGCCTTTAATCTGAAAGGAAATGAGGAAGACTGTATTGCGGTAGCAAAAGAAATCAGAAGAAGGGTGGAAAATGAGATTGAAGAGTCGTCCTACGAGAGCCGGACGCTTGCCAGGGAAGATTTTTACGGCCTGTACGGCGGCCTCTTATTCATCGGTATCTACCTGGGACTGATGTTTTTGCTGGCAACGGTTCTGATTATCTATTATAAACAGATTACAGAAGGATATGACGACAGAGAGAGATATCAGGTTATGCAAAAGATAGGAATGGACAAAAGAGAAGTAAAGCGTTCCATCAGAAGCCAGGTGCTGACCGTGTTCTTCCTTCCGCTTATAACGGCAATTCTACACGTTGCGGTAGCCTTTACTGTTGTAAAAAAGCTTTTGGCAATCTTAGGCCTTGCGAATGAAACCCTGTTTCTTTTGTGCACAGCGGCAACAATTGCCATATTCGCAGTATTTTATGTAATCGTATATGGAATGACCGCCCGGGAATACTACCGCATTGTGGGGTAAATACTGGTTACTATTCACGGACTAGCCGTCCGCTCAAAGTAACGCATCCAGTCCATTTAAAAGTCGCTTTCAGCGAGGGGCTGGATGCCGGAAGTCCCCACTTTATCGGCCCGGATGCCGTGCAGCGGAGTGCACGGCTCCGTGAATAGTAACGATTACTGTTCACAATTTCATTGACGTTTTCGTATTGTATTGTTATAGTAGAGGAAAAGTAACTTCAGGGATACCTGCAGTTACAGAGAAAATTTAAGTTTAAGGAGTAACTGCTATGACAAAAGCAACAGAAAGAGAAATTATAAGGGAAGACCACGCAAAGGGCGGGGAAGGCTACATCTTAAAAGAGCCGTTCCTGGGACAGGAGGAACTCGGTGAAAACTGCAGGCTTTTTTCGAGAATGACTCTTCCGGCAGGCTGCGGACTTGGCTATCATGAACATCACGGGGAGACAGAGACCTATTATATTTTAAGCGGAAGCGGCGTATATAATGATAATGGGAAGGACATACCGGCAGAAGCAGGAGATGTGTTTTTTTGCAAAGACGGGGATGGCCATGGTATGGTGAATACAGGGAAATACGACCTGTCATTCGTTGCGCTGATCTTAAAGTAGGGACGGGGCATTTTTAAAAATGCCCCGTCCCCAATATGTAAAAATTTAAGATTTTGTGTCTACAGCATTGATATTACTGGTCGAATAATGATATAATTCATTATACGTATGTTTTCAGACACCTTTTGTGCCATGAGGTGATCAGGATGCCGGGAAGTTACGTTTTAGATAAATAGCAGCGAAAGAAGCAGGTGTAGAGCTTGAAAAACAAAATCCAGAAATTTTCAAAAGGGAACTTCCGGATACCGAGACCGGAGGTTGTGTTTGAAGAAACGAATCTGGTACTGATAATTGGAGAAGGGGAAGTATTCAGGGGGAGTTTCTCAATAAGGAGTAATAATGACAGCGCGATACGGGGGCTTATCTACCCGTCTTCTTTTCGTGTACATTTGAAGGATTCAGGGTTTGACGGGAATCCGGCCAGGGTGGAATTCACCTATGATGGGAAGGGACTTCCGCCAGGACATGTGGAGGAAGGAAAGTTTACGGTTGTCTGTACAGGCGGTGAGTATGAGCTTTCCTTTACGGCAATTGTGGAAAAGCCGTATGTAACAACTGCATACGGGAAGGTCCAGAATACGGAAGATTTTAAAAAGCTTGCCATCAAGGATTATTCTGAGGCGGCAAGGCTGTTCCGTTCCAGGGATTTTTACAGTATTTTAAAATATGAAAATGAACGTATCTTTTATTTGTATGATAATATGAGAAAATGGTCATTGGGTGAGCAGGCACTTGAGGAGTTTCTTGTGGGTGTTAAGCTTAAGGAGTGTATTTTTCTGACCCTGCCGGGTGAGGGAATGCTTTTTGAGGATATTGACCAGTCCACAAAGGGCGTGCTGACACTCACGAAGAATACCTGGGGTTATATGCTTGTGCGTATTGAGACAGAGGGGGCTTTTCTGAAGGCATCCAAGGCAGAGATCACGACAGAGGATTTTGTGGGAAATACGTATGAGGTGGAATATTATGTCCGGCCGGAATATCTGCACGGAGGCCGGAACTACGGGGCGCTCCGGTTTATCACGCCGTATGAGACCCTTGTCTATGAGGTGGAGGTGCTTCAGAACCAGGAGTACGATGAGAACCACCATGTGCCAGAGCTTCTGACGGCACAGGTTGTAAAGGAATATATCGGATATGTTGCCGGGAGGATGGAGCTTAAGACCTGGGTGGACAGCGCGATTGAGAAGCTTTTGTCCATCCGGAAGATTGAGCCGCAGAGTGAGATGTACCAGCTTGTCCAGGCCCATGTCTATATTATAGGAAACCGCATGGAAGAGGCAAAATGGATTCTGGAGAATTATAATTACAACAGATTTGCCATCGGAAAGGATCCGCTTACGAACTGTTACTATCTGTTCCTTACAGCTCTGATACGGGGCAACAGGGCACATACGGAGCGGGTACTTGACGAGATCGGGAAGACATATCTCAGGCATCAGGATTCCTGGATGCTCCTCTACATGCTTCTTCAGCTTGACCAGAGATACAAGAACCCTTATAAGAGGCTGGAGGTGCTGGAGCAGCAGTATGAGTTCGAGGTTCATGATGTACTGTTTTATCTGGAGGCATATCTGTGCTATCACGAGAAGCCCACGCTTCTTAAGAAGCTGGGACAGTTCGAGACCCATGTGCTGAACTTTGCCACAAAGCATCGCCTGATCTCAAAAGAGGTTGCACTGTATGTGGCAAATATAGCAAGCCAGCAGAAGGAATTCCGTCCGGATCTGTTCCGTATCCTGGAACGGCTCTATAAGCTGTACAGTGAGACGATGATCCTGAATACGATCTGTACGCTTCTCATTAAGGGAAATAAGGCAGAACAGCGCTATTTTGTATGGTATCAGAGAGCCATGGATGAGGGGCTGAGGATTGCCAGGCTGTATGAATATTATATGATTACCCTGAATGAAAATACATTCCGGGGAGCGCTTCCCAGGACGATTCTTTTGTATTTTATGCATGGCAACGCTCTGGATTATAAAAAGGCAGCCTTTCTCTACGCGAATCTTCTGACCTATGGAAATGATGAGGAGCTGTATCTCGGATACCGGGAGCAGATGGTGAGTTTTACATGGGACCAGCTCATGAAGCGCCATATTACGGAGCACCTTAAGATTTTATATAAGCGGTTCTGTGCGGCGGATGAGATGGATGAAGGGCGTATGGAGGCAATGAGGGATATTTGCTATTCTTATGAGATTACAACGAAGGTTCAGAATATGAAGTGTGTAGTTGTAATCGAAAGGGACGGCGAGGTGAGGCAGCGCGTTCCCTACAGTGAGGATGAGGGTGCAATTATACGCCTTTACGACAAGGAATCAAGGGTTGTATGGGAATCCATGGACGGGCGTTACTATACGGATTCTATCGTATACGATACAAAACGTCTCTTCTATGAACCGAAGTTTCTGGAAATGTGCAGGAATTTTGCGGATGCAGCCGGCAGACAGGAGCAGGGAGAGGAAGTAGTCACCACTCTTGAAAGTATCCGGGAGAAGGGAATCTCCTTCTTTGATGAGAAGGAGGTGTTCCGGCTTGCCAGTGCAGCGGTCAGGGAGGAGAATTACAGAGAGGATGCATTCCTTCTCTATCTGTGTTTTGAGATGTTTGTGCGGGACCAGTATGACAAGGTCACCTTAATGTACCTTGCAAATTATTACTGCGGCGCCACAAGGGATATGAAATGTCTGTGGAATGTGGCGTTAGAATACGGAATCCCGGTATATAAACTGGGAGAGCGGATCATTACACAGATGGTTTTCTCAGAAAATCTGTTCAGGGAAGAGAAGATTTTCGAGGATTATTATATGTCAGGCAATGCGTATTTCCGGCTGAAGCAGGCATATCTGGCATTTGTCTCCAGAGAATATGTGATCCGCGGACGCAGTATTGACGGATGTGTATTCCGGATCATTGCACAGGAATGTGACGAAAAGGAAGAACTGACAGATGTGTGTAAGATCGCGCTGCTGGATTATTATGCAGGGCGGGACTATCCGGCAGATCTGGAGCCGGTGCTCCATCAGGTACTGAGGGAGATGTGCGAAAAGCAGCTCATTCTTCCGAGCTATATGAAATATAAGGCTGAGTGGCTGAGAGAGGTACAGCTGTTTGACAAGGCGATGATCTTCTATCAGGCCTCTGACGGAAGCAAGGTGCAGCTTTTCTATAAGAGAAAGACACAGGAGAGGGAGTCCCTCGGCTATCAGTCTGAGGTGCTGATGCCGGTATTTGAGAATCTGTATGTAAGGCAGTTTATCCTCTATGATGATGAATTTGTGAATTATTATATTCAGGAGACGAATGGAAAGGATACCATTTCCACGGAAAAGGAAGTACTGAAAAATGAAAGCAGCATCCGCGCGGGCCGTTTCGGACGGATCAATGAGATGATCGGTGCAAGCCCGGCAACGCGCAAAAAAAAGATGATTGAATACGAGGAAGAGGAGATCCTTGCGGAGAGACTGTTTAAGCTATACTGATGATATATTTTAAGGGGAGGAGGAAAACCTATGAAAAAGGGGCATATTCTGGGCTATGACATGAATGAGAAAAACTGCCAGATCAGTTTTTATGACGAAACAAAGGATGAGCCGGAGACATTAGAGGTTTCCTCAGACAATTATCAGATCCCTCTCGTGATCGGGTATTTCCAGGAACGGTGGATTTACGGCAAGGAAGCGAAAAGGCTGGCGACAGTCAGCCTTGGGCACACAGTCTCAGATCTTTTTGAGCGTGCAATACACAGAGAGAAGCTCCGTCTCGGGGAAAAGGTGTATGATGCCGTATGGCTTCTTGCCAAATTTGTAGAACTTTCCCTGGAAAAATTCGAGGAGATTGAGTATATTACCTTTACGACTCCAGAGACAGATATTGATATGTCGAAGATGCTCAAAGGCGTGGGACATCACCTCGGAATTTCGAAATCCAATATCTGTGTACAGGATTACAAGGAAAGCTTCTGCCAGTATATGATCTTTCAGCCGAAGGAGCTGTGGCAGTATGAATCCGCCCTGTTTTTTTGCGATGATCAGAGGATTAAGGCATATATGCTGCGCAAGCTGAATGTGGATGCGAGCCATGCACCAGGAACCTTTATCACAGTTGACGAGGTGGCGAATGCACATATGAAGGAACTTGAGGCGCTTTATCCCATTATCAGCGCGGAGCGGGCGAAGGATGCGGATGCAAGCTTTAAGGCAATGATTGAAAATGTATTTGAAAAGAAGGTTGTATCATCGGTTTATCTGACTGGTGACGGATTTGAGAATCACTGGTACCCCGATTCCCAGAAGGTGCTCTGTAACGGAAGACGTGCATTTCTCGGAAATAATCTGTATAGTAAAGGGGCATGCTACACATCCATCCGTAAGACATCATTAAAGGAGGAGGGACCAACTTATCTTGATGAGAGTATGCTTATGGACCGGATTGCGCTCAGGATGCGTGTAAACGGACAGGAGGGCTGGTATCCGATTGTGTCCTGGGGAGAGCACTGGTACGAGGCTGACGGACAGTGGGAAGTTCTTCTTGAGGACACCTCTGATATTGAGATTCTGATCGAATCCTTAAGCGGCGAGGAGATGACAGTGGAAAAGATTTCACTGGAAGGAATGCCGGACCGGAGAGATTATTCCCTCCGGCTTCAGGTGGAGGTGCTGTTTCTTGATGAGAGGACATGCAGGCTTACATTTAAGGATATCGGGTTCGGGGGATTTTTCCCGGCGACAGATTTCCAGGTGGAAAAGGTGATCAGCTTAGGAGGAACTAATGGGCAGTTTAATTCTATGTCATAAAAAGAGGGCAAAAAGCCCATATGAGATATCACGGGTTCATGTAAAAATCTATACAATCGAAGAGCTTTGTTACTATATATGTAATAATCTGTACCTGATTGACCATATGATCATGAACCGGAGGCTTTGTGACTGGCTTCAGGATGAGCTTGGGCTGAACGGGATGGCAGAAACCCTGAGAAAGGAGCTGGATCAGAACGCTCCTCTGTCAGAGTTCGTACTTACCATACTGAGGGGATCTGTGATATATGCTCCTCTTGAGATAACAAGAATACAGAATCTGTTGGAGCAGCTGCAGAATCAGAAGGAGGTAGAGAAGGAGAAGTATAAGGCAGATACGCTTCTGAAGGCAGGAGAATATGCAGATGCCATATTAATCTACCAGTCTGTGATTAACAAAGAATGGGATGAATCGGTGGACCGGACATTTTACGGGCGGATCTATGGCTGCCTCGGGACTGCCTATGGCTGCCTGTTCCTGTATGAGGAAGCAGCGGCGATGTACCGGGAGGCTTATCATATCTGCGAGAGGCCGGATATGCTGAAGGCATATCTGTATTGCTGCCAAAGGTATCTGCCCGAGGAGGAATATGTGAAGATGCTTTCCGGAAATCCTATATTTTTAAGTGTCTCCTCTCTTGTCAGAGAGGAGATTGAAAAGGCAAAAAAAGAGGTGGATATGGATGTGAAGGACAGTCAGCTTGGTATATGGAAGAAGGAATACAGGGTTTAAAACCCCAGAGGGCGCAGTAAATACGCTGTGCAGCTACTTTCAAAGTTCATTTAAGGAGGAGCTTACATTCATGGATTATGATAAGATTACAACAGGCATGGGAGAGGAATGTGGAGTGTTTGGAGCCTATGATATGGACGGGGGCGACGTTGCGCCGTCTGTATACTATGGGCTTTTTGCGTTGCAGCACCGGGGGCAGGAAAGCTGTGGGATTGCGGTGACAGACACAGACGGAGAGAGGAAGGTATACTCGAAAAAGGGCCTTGGGCTTGTGAACGAGGTGTTTAATGAGGAGAATCTCGGGGAGCTCTCCGGAAACCTTGGAGTCGGGCACGTCCGGTATTCTACGGCGGGAGGCACAAGGGTGGAAAATGCCATGCCTCTTGTTCTGAATTATGTAAAAGGAACGCTGATCATTGCCCACAACGGGAACCTGACCAATGCAGTGGAACTGCGCAGGGAGCTTGAGTATACAGGCGCCATATTCCAGACAACGATTGATTCGGAAGTGCTTGCCTATCATATTGCAAGAGAGCGGCTGAAGGTGAAAAAGGCAGAGGATGCGGTGAAGAATGCCATGAAGAAGCTGGAAGGAGGATATGCGCTGGTTATAAGCTCTCCGCGTAAGCTGATAGGAGCCAGGGATCCTTTTGGCCTTAAGCCTCTGTGTATCGGAAAGCGGGACAATACATGGTTTCTGGCTTCTGAGAGCTGTGCGCTGGCGGCAGTGGATGCGGATTTTGTCAGGGATGTGGAGCCGGGAGAGATTGTAAGCATTACAAAAGATGGGTTTCATTCGGATCAGACCATGGGGATACAGCGGGAAAAACAGGCGAGGTGTATTTTTGAGTATATCTATTTTGCCAGAAATGACAGTGTGCTGGACGGAGTTCAAGTCTATCATGCACGTATTACCGCCGGAAAGGCGCTGGCGCAGTCCTATCCGGTGGATGCAGACCTGGTGGTGGGAGTGCCTGATTCCGGGCTTGTGGCTGCAAAGGGCTATTCGGAACAGTCAGGGATTCCCTATGGAATGGCGTTTCATAAAAACAGCTATGTGGGACGGACCTTTATAAAACCGAAGCAGAGCCAGCGTGAAAGCAGCGTGAAGATTAAGCTGAATGTGATCGAAGAGGTGGTAAGGGGAAGGCGGATCGTGATGGTGGATGATTCTATCGTCCGGGGAACGACCTGTGCCAATATCATTAAGATGCTTAAGAAGGCAGGCGCCCTGGAGGTGCATGTGAGAATCAGTTCCCCGCCGTTTCTGCATCCCTGCTATTTTGGTACGGATGTGCCTTCGAATGAGCAGCTGATTGCCCATTCCCATACTCCGGAGCAGATCCGTGAGATGATCGGGGCAGATTCCCTTGGATATATGGAGACAGGGAAGCTAAAAAAAATGGTGGGAAGCCTTGGGTACTGTGATGCATGCTTTACAGGGAATTACCCCATGAAGGTTCCGGGAAAGGATGTTTCCCACGCATTTGAATAATGGAGTGATACTGGCGTCAAAGAGTCATGCACTGTTAAATAGTAGTGCAGTTAGAATGAAAACAAGAGGGAGGAAGAAAAATGATGGAAAACGACAGATATGTTAGCCCGCTTTCAGAACGGTATGCGGGGAAGGAGATGCAGTACATTTTTTCGCCGGACAAAAAGTTTTGTACATGGAGAAGGCTGTGGATTGCATTGGCAGAGACGGAAAAAGAGTTGGGACTTCCGATTACGGATGAGCAGATCGAGGAGATGAAAAGCCATGCAGAGGATATTAACTATGAAGTGGCAAAGGAGAGGGAAAAGCAGGTGCGCCATGATGTTATGTCCCATGTGTATGCGTACGGGCAGCAGTGTCCGAAGGCGAAGGGAATCATCCATCTCGGGGCAACTTCCTGTTATGTGGGGGACAATACAGACCTGATTATTATGGCAGAGGCTCTTGACCTTGTGAAGAAAAAGCTGGTCAATGTGCTCGCGGAACTTTCGAAGTTTGCAGATGAATATAAGAGCCAGCCGACTCTTGCATTTACCCATTTCCAACCGGCACAGCCCACGACGGTAGGGAAGCGCGCCACACTCTGGATGCAGGAATTTCTGATGGACCTGGAGGACCTTGACTATGTGCGGGGGAGCCTTAAGCTTCTTGGCTCCAAGGGAACAACCGGAACCCAGGCAAGTTTCCTTGAACTGTTTGACGGGGATCAGGAGAAGATCGACCGGATTGACCCCATGATCGCAAAGAAGATGGGATTTGAGGCCTGTTATCCGGTATCCGGGCAGACCTATTCGCGTAAGGTGGACACAAGGGTGCTCAATGTTCTTGCCGGAATCGCTGCAAGCGCTCATAAGTTTTCCAATGATATCCGGCTTCTGCAGCATTTAAAGGAAGTGGAAGAACCCTTCGAAAAGAGCCAGATTGGCTCTTCAGCCATGGCATATAAGAGGAACCCAATGAGAAGTGAGAGAATTGCATCTCTGTCAAGATATGTAATGATTGACGCCCTCAATCCGGCTGTGACCTCTGCTGCCCAGTGGTTTGAGAGGACCCTGGATGATTCGGCAAACAAACGTCTCAGCGTGCCGGAGGGATTCCTTGCTGTTGACGGAATTCTGGATCTATGTCTGAACGTGGTGGACGGGCTTGTAGTATATCCGAAGGTCATTGAAAAGAGACTTATGAGTGAGCTTCCTTTTATGGCCACTGAAAATATTATGATGGATGCAGTGAAGGCGGGCGGAGACCGTCAGGAGCTTCATGAAAAAATCCGCAGGCTTTCTATGGAGGCGGGAAGGAATGTAAAGGAAAAGGGGCTTGATAATAATCTCCTTGAGCTGATCGCAGCAGATCCGGCGTTCGGACTGAACGAAGAGGAGTTGAAGAAAGCGATGGATCCGGCGAAATATGTAGGCCGCGCGCCTCTGCAGGTGGAAGCGTTTCTGAAGGAGGTTATAGAACCGGCGTTAAAACAAAATGAGGATCTTTTAGGTGTGACTGCCCAGATTCACGTATAAGTGACTGCCGGTCTCCTGAATCACTTTCAAACAGGTCTGTGCAGTGAACGCACAGACCTGTTTGAAAGTGACATTATTTTTTCAAAAAAAGATAAAAAAGAAGAAATTTGTTGCAAAATTTTGTGAAATGTTATAATATAGAGATACTAGATAATGTTAAATAATTATCTGGAGTATCTATAGTATATCTTTAATGAGAGAAAAAGGAGGAATTGGCAATGGAAAAAATGTTGAATGATATTTTCTCAACATTGGGCAGTTATCTGTCGAACTATATTCTGATCGCCGCGCTTCTTGGCGGCGGCATCTGGTTCACAGTAAAGCTGGGATTTATTCAGGTGAAGGGTTTTGGAGAAGGAATGCGCAGAACCTTTGGCGGAATGTTCAAGAAGGGCGACAAGGCGGGAGCAGACGGTATGTCTTCCTTTCAGGCTCTTGCAACTGCGATCGCGGCCCAGGTAGGTACCGGTAATATTGCCGGAGCAGCAACCGCGCTTGCAATCGGCGGTCCAGGGGCAATCTTCTGGATGTGGATTGCAGCATTCCTTGGAATGGCAACCATCTATGCAGAGGCGATTATGGCGCAGAAGTATAAAAAGGTGGGCGATGACGGCGAAGTAACAGGTGGTCCTGTGTATTATATCCGTGCAGCGTTCAGTGGAACCTTTGGCAAGGTGCTTGCAGGTATCTTTGCGGTTCTCATTACACTGGCGCTTGGCTTCATGGGAAATGCCGTACAGTCCAACTCCATCGCAGCAGCATTTAATACGGCATTTGGTTTACCGCAGTGGATTATGGGTATCATCCTGGCTGTGCTTGCACTGTTTGTATTCCTGGGCGGTACGGGACGTATTGCAAAGATTACGGAGCTGATCGTTCCGATTATGGCGGCGTTCTATATCATTGGATCATTAATTGTTATTCTGTTTAATGCTAAGGAGATTCCGTATGCGCTTCATGCAATTGTTGTTGGGGCATTTGCACCTTCTTCAATTGTCGGCGGCGCGGCAGGCGCAACCATTAAGCTTGCACTTACGAAGGGTGTTGCACGCGGACTGTTCTCTAATGAAGCAGGTATGGGTTCTACGCCTCACGCACATGCGGTTGCGAAGGTGAATCACCCGGTAGAGCAGGGATTTGTGGCAATGATTGGTGTATTTATTGATACATTCGTTATCCTTAATCTTACTGCACTTGTCATTATTACAACACATTCTATTTCGTGGATAGATCCAGCAACACAGAAACCATTAACGGGAGCAGCACTTAGCCAGCATGCATTCTCAACATTGTATGGAAAAGGAGGAGATGTCTTTATTGCGATCTGTATGTTCTTCTTCGCATTCTCTACGATCCTGGGATGGTACTTCTTCGGCCAGGCAAATATTAAATATCTGTTTGGCGTGAAGGCTGTGAAGATTTATTCAGTCATTGTGGCGGTATGCGTGTTCCTTGGTTCCCTTGCAGAGGTAGAGCTTGTGTGGACGATGCAGGATACTTTTAACTCACTGATGGTTATCCCGAATATTCTTGCTCTGTTCGCTCTTACCGGGATGATTAAGAAAGTGCATGACGACTATTTCCAAAATTTCAAAAAGAAGGGAAAATAAGGAAAAAATACATAAAAAATCGCAATCCTGTTTGTGTAATATGACTAAAAAAAATAAAATTGACTGAAAGGGTTGCAAAAATTTTAACAATAAGTTACTATAGATATAGGCAATGAAATATATTCGTTGTATCTATGAATAACAAGTGAACAATGGGATGATTTTTCCTAAGAGAGAGCTATCTGATTAGCCGCCGAAGAGGCAAACCTGGCAGGCAGGGTGGACACCTGCAAGGCGAAACTTTCAGGCAAAAGGACTGGGAAAAGGACTATATTCTGGATCTTGTGTTGCGATGACAGTATGCTGCGAAGCAGTCAAGACAAAAGACAGAAAGGACGATAGCACATTTCTATTTGCATCGTCCTTCTTTTTTTGCCGAATCACTGGAAAGGATGGATAAGCAATGGAAAAAGAATACATGATAATAACGAACAATCCGTTGATCCGGGAGAAGCTTGGCGAAAGTCATACAATCATTTACAAGGATATATCTTATGAAGATGTATTGAAGGAAGTCAGAGACAGAATTCATGAAGGTCACCGGTTACTATCACACCCTTTATCAGGAAGTGTGAAGCCGAATGAGACGCCGTACAAATCGGTGATGATTTCAAAGGGAAAGGGGGAGATAGACGAAGGGTCGCTTGCAATCATTGAGAATGCTATACAAGCGTGCCGAAAGTTTGTATTTAAGTCTGACCGGTACAAGCCTGAGGTGTATGAGGATTTTCGCTTGATTGACTGGACCTTGTTAGAAAGCGGAATTGCATCGGCAGATGCAGGGTAGGTCATTGGGGTTGTAAAAGCGTTGCAGCTTTAAACAATAATATCAATATTTTAAGGAGGGAACCAAAAGTGAAATTAGAAATGGGACACATTTACATTAAGGATATTCAGTTTGCGGCTGAGTCTAAGATTGAAGACGGTATCCTTTATGTATCTGAAGAGGCCGTAAAGGCAGTTGTTCTTGAGGATGAAAAGATTAAGAGCGTATCATTCGATATTGCAAAGCCAGGTGAGTCTGTAAGGATTACGCCGGTTAAGGACGTCATTGAACCAAGAGTTAAGGTAGAAGGAAGAGGAGGAATCTTCCCGGGCGTAATCGCTAAGGTAGACACTGTTGGTGAAGGAAAAACATACGCCCTGAAGGGAATGGCAGTAGTTACAGCCGGTAAGATCGTGGGATTCCAGGAAGGTATCATTGATATGACAGGTCCTGGCGCTGATTACACGCCGTTTTCCAAGACTCTGAATCTGGTTATGGTATGCGAGCCGGTAGACGGCATCAAGCAGCATGACTATGAGAAGGCTGTTCGTTTTGCAGGCTTCAGAGTTGCAGTATATCTTGGAGAACTGGCACGTGAGCTTACTCCGGATGAAACGAAGGTATATGAGACATGTACGATTAAAGAGGGCATGGAGAAATACCCGAACCTTCCGAGAGTTGCATATGTACAGATGCTCCAGAGCCAGGGACTTCTTCATGATACCTATGTATACGGCGTGGATGCAAAGAAGATCGTTCCTACAATCATGAGTCCTACCGAGATTATGGACGGCGCTATTGTGTCTGGTAACTGTGTATCCGCATGTGATAAGAACCCGACCTATGTACATCTCAATAACCCGGTTGTTCACGATATGTTCGAGCAGCACGGAAAGACATTCAACTTTGTATGCCACATCATTACAAATGAGAATGTATATCTTGCGGACAAGCAGCGTTCCTCTGACTGGACAGCAAAGATTTGCAAGATGTTAGACCTTGACGGTGTTATCGTATCTCAGGAAGGTTTCGGTAACCCGGATACAGACTTGATTATGAACTGCAAGAAGATTGAGGCTGAGGGCGTTAAGACTGTTATTATTACAGATGAGTATGCAGGACGTGACGGAAAGTCCCAGTCACTGGCTGACTCTGACCCGGCTGCTGACGCAGTAGTAACAGGCGGTAATGCGAACCAGGTAATTATCCTGCCAAAACTTGACAAGGTAATTGGAACTTTAGATTATGTAACAAAGATTGCAGGTGCAAGTGAGGAGACACTCCGCGAGGACGGATCTCTTGAGGTTGAGCTCCAGGTACTTACAGGTGCAACAAATGAGACTGGTTTCAACAAGCTGAGTGCAAGATAGGAAGGGAGGATAAGAACATGGCTAAATTAAAAGTTGTTCATTACATCAATCAGTTCTTTGCACAGATTGGTGGAGAAGAAAAAGCAGATTATCCGGCAGAGATCCGCGTAGGCGAGGTTGTCGGGCCGGGTATGGCATTAACACAGCAGTTCAAAGATGATGCTGAGATTATTGCTACAATCGTTTGTGGCGACTCGTATTTTAATGAGAACCTTGAAAAAGCAAAGGCAGATATCCTTGCATGGGTTAAGGAGCAGGCTCCGGATGTATTCGTGGCAGGTCCGGCATTTAATGCAGGACGTTACGGTGTTGCCTGCGGTACAATCGCAGACGCAGTTCAGGAAGAGCTTGGTATCCCGGCTGTTACAGGTATGTACGTAGAGAATCCGGGAGCTGATATGTTTAAGACAAAAGTTTATATCGTATCCACAAAGAACAGTGCGGCTGGTATGAGAGATGCAGTGAAAAAGCTGGCGCCATTAGCCGTTAAGGTTGGAAGAGGTGAGAAGATCGGTGCCTCTTCAGAAGAGGGATATATGCCGAATGGCGTTCGTGTGAACTTCTTTGAGAAGGAGAGAGGCTCTCTTCGTGCAGTGAAGATGCTGATCAAGAAGTTAAATGACAAGCCGTTTGAGACAGAGTTCCCGATGCCTGATTTCGACAGAGTTGATCCGAATCCGGCTGTTAAGGATCTTGCACATGCAAAGATCGCTCTTGTTACTTCCGGCGGTATTGTTCCAAAGGGAAATCCGGACCACATCGAAAGCTCCAGTGCTTCACACTACGGCGAGTATGATATCGCAGGTGTTATGGATCTGACAGAAGAGACATACGAGACAGCACACGGCGGATACGATCCGGTATATGCAAATGAAGACTCTGACCGCGTACTTCCGGTTGACGTGCTTCGTGATCTGGAGAAGGAAGGAAAGATTGGGGAATTACATCACCTGTTCTATACAACAACAGGTAATGGTACAGCCGTAGCATCCTCAAAAGCTTTTGCAGAGGAATTCTCAAAGAAGCTTAAAGATGACGGCGTTGACGCAGTAATCCTCACCTCCACATGAGGTACCTGTACTCGTTGCGGTGCAACGATGGTAAAAGAAGTAGAGAGAGCAGGAATCCCTGTTGTGCATGTATGTACAGTAACTCCTATTTCTATGACAGTTGGCGCGAACAGAATCGTTCCGGCTATTGCAATTCCACATCCGCTTGGGAATCCGGCACTGGATAAGGATGAGGAGAAGAAACTCCGTCGCGATATTGTTGAGAAGGCATTAGAGGCCCTTGCAACAGAGGTTGACGGACAGACAATTTTTGATTAATGTTCAGATATTGAACAGATTATGGAATTTGTGTGCACACAACACATTCCAGATATTGTGAAAAAATGATATAATATAGTATAAGGTTATACCTTATTGGACATTAGTAGTTCAATAAGTATACTATATTGAAGGAAAAAGGAGAATTGACGTTATGAGCAAAATTTATGACGTAATTGTCCTGGGTGCAGGTCCTGCCGGTCTGGCGGCAGGACTGTACGCAGGAAGAAGCCGTCTTTCCGTTCTGATTATTGAAAAGGGACAGGACGGCGGACAGATTGCAATCACGGATGAGATTGAGAACTATCCTGGACAGACTGTAGAAGGCGAGTCCGGACCGTCTCTGATTGCAAGGATGACAGAGCAGGCTGCAAAGTTTGGCGCTGAACGTGTTTCAGATACGATTACAGAAGCATCCCTTGAGGGTGAAGTAAAGGTGCTTAAGAGCGCAAAGGCTGAATACCAGGGCAAGAATGTAATCATTGCAACAGGAGCCCACGCAAGACCGATTGGATGTAAAGGCGAGGCAGAGTACATGGGCAAGGGTGTGTCCTACTGTGCAACCTGTGATGCAAACTTTTTTGAGGACTTTGAGGTATATGTAGTAGGCGGCGGTGATTCTGCTGTTGAGGAAGCGATGTATCTTACAAAGTTTGCAAGAAAAGTAACGTTGATCCACAGAAGAAATGAGCTCCGTGCAGCGAAATCCATTCAGGAGAAGGCATTTAAGAATCCGAAGCTTGAATTTATGTGGGATTCTGTAGTTGAGGAGCTTGGCGGAGATGAGATTCTTTCTGAGATGACGGTTAAGAATGTCAAGACAGGCGAGACTACAAAGGTTGTTGCAGATGAGGATGACGGAATGTTCGGTCTCTTTGGATTCATCGGAACAATCCCGAACTCCAAGGTCTTTGAAGGAATCATTGATATGGACGAGCGTGGCTATATCAAGACAGATGAGGATATGCATACCAATATTCCTGGCGTATATGCAGCAGGCGATGTCCGCATCAAGAGCTTAAGACAGGTAGTAACCGCAGCAGCAGACGGAGCAATCGCAGCTGTACAGGTCGAGAGAAGCATGTCTGATTACTTCTAGAATTGAAGATAGTTTTGCGAAATATAATTGACAATAAGCATGCTTATCTATATAATGTAGACAAGCGGTAAGTGTGCTTATAGAAGCCGTTTATAAGGTTTCCAAATAAAAAGGAGGATGAGTGAAATGATTGATGTAGATAAGAACACCTTCCAGAGCGAAGTTCTGGAGGCAGAGGGCTATGTATTTGTAGACTTCTATGGCGATGGATGCGTGCCATGCCAGGCGCTTATGCCGAAGGTGCATGAATTTGCCGACACTTATGGAGATAAGATGAAGTTCACATCTCTGAACACAACAAAGGCGCGTCGTCTGGCAATCGGCCAGAAGATCCTTGGCCTTCCGGTTATGGCAATTTACAAGGACGGAGAGAAGATCGAAGAGGTTGTAAAGGAAGCGGCAACACCGGAGAGTATTGAAGCGATGATTAAGAAGTATATTTAAGATATACCTCTGATCATAAATCACATGTTTTTTACCACATAGAAAGGAGAAAGCATAATTATGGCTATTTTAGAAGGGAAAAAAGCAATAATTATCGGAGACCGTGATGGTATTCCAGGACCGGCGATTGCAGAGTGTGTGCAGACAGCCGGTGCAGAAGTAGTATTTTCATCAACGGAATGTTTCGTCTGAACGAGCGCAGGCGCAATGGATCTTGAGAATCAGAAGAGAGTAAAGGATTTTGCTGACGAGTATGGTGCAGAGAACTTAGTAGTAGTTCTTGGTGCAGCAGAGGGCGAAGCTGCAGGTCTTGCAGCTGAGACTGTTACAGCAGGTGATCCGACATTCGCAGGTCCATTGACAGGGGTCCAGCTTGGACTCACGGTATATCACGTATGTGAACCAGAGATGAAAGAAGAGTTTGACGAGGCTGTTTATGATGAACAGGTAAGTATGATGGAGATGGTACTTGACGTTGACGATATTGTTGGCGAGATGAGCTCTATCAGAGATGAATTTTGTAAGTATTTATAAGATATTTGCAAGATAAAAAAGGGGCAGGCCCATAGGTGTCCCCACCGGGGTCTGCCTGTTTTGAACCCTTCGTTATGAAGAAGAGAAAGGTGGTAAATAAAGCAATGAACAGTGTAATTAAAGGTGCCAGCTATGTGCTTGCACATACGCCGCAGATGGTGGTATATAATGGAACAACACAGACAACCGAGAGAATCGTGAATCCGGAGTCTGAATATTTGAAGGAGCTGGAAGGACATCTCCGTTCTTATGAAGAGTGCGTTAATTACTGGCCGAACCAGGTATACATTGGAAATGCTACCCCGGATGATCTTGCAGGCGTGGAGTTCCCATACTTTGACAAGGTAAAAGAGGGTGCTGAAAGATATGGAAAATACGGCGAGATCATGCCTGAGGAGGAATTCATCCTTTTAGTTCAGGCATGTGACCAGTTTGAGGTTGTTAAGATAGATAAGGAATTCGTAAGTGCGCATAAGGAAGCATTCGCTGCAGATCCGATTATTACAGAAGAGATTGTGGCAAGAGTGGAAGAAGGCGTAGAGCTTTCCGAGATCGAGGCAGCGGTCAATGAGGAGCATGCAGAGGGAATCTATGTTGCAGGCAAGCTTGTAGCATGTGTAAAGAGAGCACATGATATTGATGTGAACTTATCCGCACACGTTATGCATGAGAATCTGATGAGCAAGGCGTCAAGCGTTCTGGCTTTGTTATACGGCGTTAGAAATGCAGGAATCAGCAAGGATGATATTGAGTATGTCATTGACTGTGCAGAGGAAGCATGCGGTGACATGAATCAGAGAGGTGGCGGCAATTTTGCAAAGGCGGCAGCTGAGATTGCAGGACTTAACAATGCAACAGGCTCTGACAGCCGCGGATTTTGTGCAGGTCCGTCCCACGCACTCATTGAAGCAGCAGCACTTGTAAAATCCGGCGCGTACAAATGCGTGGCAGTAACAGCCGGCGGGTGTACTGCAAAGCTTGGTATGAATGGCAAAGACCATGTAAAGAAGGGTCTTCCGATCTTAGAGGACTGTCTGGCAGGCTTCTGTGTGATCCTGTCTGAGAATGACGGAGTAAATCCGGAGATCAACCTGGATATCCTTGGCCGCCATACAGTCGGAACAGGAAGTGCTCCGCAGAATGTTATCGGCAGTCTTGTAGCAGATCCTCTTGAGAGAGCAGGACTTAAGATTACGGATATTGACAAATTCTCACCAGAGATGCAGAATCCGGATATTACAAAGCCGGCAGGAGCAGGAGATGTTCCGATGGCAAACTACAAGATGATCGCAGCACTTGCTGTTAAGCGCGGAGAGCTTGACAGAAAAGAGCTTGCATCTTTCAGTTCCAACCACGGTCTTACCGGCTGGGCGCCGACACAGGGGCACATCCCGTCAGGCGTACCTTATATCGGATTTGCAAGAGAAGATATCCTTGCAGGAAAGATCAAGAATGCCATGATCATTGGAAAGGGAAGTCTGTTCCTTGGACGTATGACCAACTTATTTGACGGTGTATCTTTCGTGATTCAGGGAAATACAAAGGCAGAAGCAGAGGCTGCTGCAGGTGTATCCGAGGAAGAGGTAAAAGGATTAATCGCAAAGGCTATGAAAGATTTCGCTGCTTCCCTGATGGCAGAGTAAGGGGGACGGTGACAATGGCAAATAATATTGAGAGAATGATCGCCGATACCTTTATGGAGATGGCACAGGGTCTTGAGACGGGAAGTTTTGGAAAGAGACCTAAAGTAGCTCTTACTGGTATGGGCAGCGAGCATGGAGAGGAAAACTCCATGAAAGCAGCTGTAGAGGCAGCAAAAGACGGTATTGACGTATATTACATCGGAACCTTGGAGGCAGAGGGTGTTACAACAATTAAAGTGGCAAATGACGAGGAAGGCCACGACCGTATGGAAGAGATGCTGAAAAATGGAGAAGTGGATGCAGCAGTAACCATGCACTTCCCATTCCCCATCGGTGTGTCTACCGTCGGACGCTGCATTACACCGGCAACCGCAAAGGAGATGTTCATCGCGAACACCACCGGAACCTCTAGCACAGACCGTATTGAGGGCATGATCAAAAATGCTATCTACGGAATCATTGCTGCAAAGGCATGCGGAAACGCAAACCCCACAGTCGGTATTCTGAATGTTGACGGCGCCCGCCAGACAGAGAAGGCATTAAAGCAGCTTCAGGAGAAGGGTTATGATATCACATTTGCAGAATCTGGACGTGCAGACGGCGGATGTGTTATGAGAGGAAATGATGTACTGCAGGCATCACCAGACATCATGGTAACAGATTCCCTTACTGGAAATATCCTGGTAAAGATGCTGTCCTCCTTCAACACAGGCGGAAGCTTCGAGGCTACAGGATTCGGCTACGGTCCGGGAATCGGCGAGGGCTATGAGCAGCTCGTCATGATCGTATCCCGTGCAAGCGGCGCACCGGTAATCGCCAATGCGATTCGTTATGCCGGACAGCTTGTAAGAGGCAAGGTATTTGAGGTTGCAAAAGCAGAATTTGCAGCAGCAAAGAAAGCAGGGCTTAAGGAGCTTCTTGACGCACTGAAGGCTTCCCAGAAGCCGGCGGGGGCTGCAGAGGAAGTAAAAGAGCCTCCGAAGGAGATTGTAACCGCTCAGATTGCGGGTATTGAGGTTATGGATCTTGAAGATGCTGTCAAGGCATTATGGAAGATCAATATCTATGCAGAGAGCGGCATGGGATGTACCGGACCAATCGTCCGCGTATCTGATGCAAACCTTGCAAAGGCAGAAGAAGAGCTTAAGAAGGCAGGGTATATGAGCTAGAATATGGCTTCATATTCCGAAGTATGCTAAAAAAGGAGAAACCTCTAAGGCAGTGACAGGTTGCCGGAGGTTTCTCCTTTTATGTGGGGGGATCATATGGGCAGCTAAATAGAAAGGGGATGGAGACGGACACAAGAAGGGAGTGGAGACGGACGCAGGAAGGGGCAATCATATATTTCATTCATACGGGGCAATATTCCGGTGAACTAACTGCTAACTCCGGCTAAGCCGTTCGGGAGAGCCCTCACGGCTAAGTCTCCGTAAGCAGTGGATTTCACCTCCATAAAAAGCGCCCCTTCCCGCGTCCTCATCCCACAGGCTGCTCCCCCTTTTTTCAGTTCTGTATCTTCATTTGCTCCCTTGTCGGATTGTACTACACAATCTTCAAAGGAAAAAAGAAATAGCCGCCACTACTGCCCAACTAGTGACGGCTTGCCTATGTTAAAGCATAGGTAAACATAATCATAAAAGGGGTAGAGCCGCTTGTATGGCTTTCCCTCTGTTTATAATATAGCACATTTGTAAGAATGATTCAAGTCTATTCTTTTACCACTTTACCACTACTATTTTTGTAAAACCAGTGATATAATGAACCATACTGGTAACAAAAACTTATGTCTCGAAGAAGGAAAAATGCTATCTGCACAGATTCCTAAACGGTTACCAAAATTGCAGCAATACATAACTTTTCAATGTAAAAGGAGCATAGAATGGAAATTAACCAGATTACAGAAAACAAGCAGGATTACATGGACCTTCTTCTCCTCGCAGACCCCCAGGAGGATATGATCGAACGATACCTGGAGGACGGCGACCTGTTTGTCCTGAGTGAAAACGGAGATATCCTGACCGTATGTGTTGTGCTGGCTAAGGAGAAGACCTGCGAGCTTAAGAACATAGCCACCGCCGAACAGTACCAGGGGAAAGGTTATGGAAAATACATGGTGCGTTATGTCTGTGAACACTACACCGGCAGATACGACCTCATGTACGTGGGCACAGGAAACAGCAGGAAGACACTGGACTTCTATAAATCCTGCGGCTTTATGAATTCCCATATCGTAGAAAACTTCTTTACAGACAATTACAGGGAGCCTATCTATGAGGACGGGCTTCTGCTCACAGACATGATCTACCTGAAAAAGAAGCTGGATACAGAGATTGACGTAAAGAGAGTGGTAGACCTTGCACTGGAGGCAGGACGCATCCTGCTGAAAAACGGCGGGGAGATCTTCCGGGTGGAGGAGACCATACAGCATATATGCAGGCGTTTTCATGTAGAGGATGTGGAGATCTTTACACTGAGCCACGGCATCTTTATGAGCGCGGAGGACGAATCAGGAGATGCTTACACAAAAGTCCGCCATGTGCCCCTGTCAGGAACTCATCTTGGGATTGTAGCAGAGGTTAATGAGCTTTCACGGGAGATCTCGGCAGGACAGGTGGGAATCGACGAGGCCTTTGACAGACTCGAAGAGATTGAGAAAATGCCTGCCAAGAGGGAGTATTTTCAGGTAATTGCGGCTGGAACCGGAAGCTTTACCTTTGCCATACTTCTGAAGTCCACTCTTGCAGAGAGTATGGTGGCATTTGTAATCGGATGCATTATCCATATATGGGTGCTCCTTGCCAAGAGACTAAACTTTTCAAAGATTATTGTGAATATTATTGGCGGTGTTATTATGACGGCGCTTGCAATTCTTGTCCTGCATATGCATGGAAGCGGCGGTTTAAGACTGGAAGGAATGATTACAGGCTCTATCATGCCTCTGATTCCTGGTGTTGCCTTTGTCAATGCAATCCGGGACATTGCGGACAGTGATTTCCTTTCAGGGACTGTCCGTATGATTGACGCTCTGCTTGTATTTGTCTATATTGCGATCGGGGTGGGGTCAACGCTCGCGTTTTATAATAGTCTGATTGGAGGGCTTGTACTATGATAAGAGAGATTCTGGTAAATGTGCTCTGCCCATTTTTAGGGACAGTTGCCTATGTCGTGCTGTTTAATGTCCCGAGGCGCTATTATGTAAGCTGCGGAATAACAGGGATTGTGGCATGGCTTGTATATCTGGGGGCATCAGAGGGGATGTCTTCTGCGGTTGCTTCCTTTTTGGCGGTAATGGTGGCTGTATTTCTTTCCCGTATGCTTGCAGTCCGTATGAGGTGTCCGATTACAATTTTTCTGCTGGCGGCAATCATTCCCCTCGTCCCGGGGGCCGGAATCTACTATACCGCCTATTACCTGGTGACAGACCAGTTGTCACTGGCGGCAGAACGGGGGATTGAGGCGGTAAAGATTGCCTTCGGAATTGTCGTTGGCATCGCATTTATTGTATCCATTCCAAAAGAAGTATTCCAAATTCATTATTGGAGGGGAAGAAAGCGCAGGAAAAGGTTGAAGGATATGAATTGAGTGTGCTATAATATGCAGATACAAATTAACGTTCGGAAAATTACTGTGCCAGATAAATGTAAAGGTACTGAACCATTACAAGTCTGTGACAGAATCGGACGGGTATAGATAAAGAGATGGCTGCCAGCCTGGGAGCTGGCAGTGACAGGAGATATGAGGAGAGATATTATGAGTAAAGTAAGAACAAGATTTGCTCCGAGTCCCACTGGGAGGATGCATGTAGGAAATCTGAGGACAGCTCTTTATGCCTATTTGATCGCAAAGCATGAGGGCGGGGATTTTATGCTTCGAATTGAGGATACTGATCAGGAGCGTTTCGTGGAGGGAGCGCTTGACATTATTTATCATACACTGGAGGAGACAGGGCTGATCCACGATGAAGGCCCGGACAAAGACGGGGGCGTGGGTCCCTATGTGCAGAGTGAGCGTAATGCGTCAGGGCTTTATCTGGGGTATGCGAAGCAGCTGATTGACCAGGGCGATGCATACTACTGCTTCTGCGATAAGGAGAGGCTTGCTTCCTTAAAGAGCAGTGTATCTGAGAACGGCGGGACGGAGATTGTGGTCTATGACAAGCACTGTCTGTCTCTTACAAAAGAAGAGGTGGAGGAGAATCTGGCGGCAGGAAAGCCTTATGTGATCCGTTTTAACATGCCTGCAGAGGGGACGACGACCTTCAGTGATGACATCTACGGGGATATTACGGTTTCTAACGAGGAGCTGGAGGATCTGATCCTTATTAAATCAGACGGCTATCCGACTTATAATTTCGCGAATGTAATCGATGATCATCTCATGGGGATCACCCATGTGGTGAGGGGGAATGAATACCTGTCATCTGCGCCGAAGTATAATAAGATCTATGAAGCCTTCGGATGGGAGGTGCCCACCTATGTGCACTGCCCGCTTATTACTGATGAAAACCATAAGAAGCTGAGCAAGAGGTGCGGACATTCCTCTTATGAGGATCTGATCAGCCAGGGCTTCGTGACTGAGGCAGTGGTGAATTATGTTGCACTTCTCGGCTGGTGTCCGTCCGGCAATCAGGAGATTTTTTCCCTGGAGGAGTTGATACGGGAGTTTGATTACCGCCATATGAGCAAATCTCCGGCGGTGTTTGACATCGTGAAGCTTAAGTGGATGAACGGGGAATACCTGAAGGCAATGGATTCTGACCGGTTTTATGAGATGGCAGAGCCGTATATCAGGGAAGTAGTGAAAAGAGACTGTGATCTTAGGAAGATTGCAGCGCTTGTGAAGACGAGGATTGAGATATTTCCGGATATCAAGGAGCAGACTGACTTCTTTGAGGAGCTTCCGGAGTATGATACCGCCATGTACTGTCATAAGAAGATGAAGACAAATGAAGAGAAGTCACTGGAGGTTTTAAAAGATGTCCTTGCACTTTTGGAGGAGCAGGATGATTTTAGCAACGATGCATTGTTTGCGGTTCTGAAATCCTATGTGGATGACAAGGGATATAAGACAGGCTATGTGATGTGGCCGGTGAGGACCGCAGTGTCCGGGAAGCAGAATACACCGGGGGGAGCCACTGAGATTATGGAGATTCTTGGAAAAGAGGAATCCATCAGGCGCATAAAGACAGGAATCCAAAAACTTAGTGTAACGTTAGCAGATCTGTAATTGTGGCGGTACGGAACGGTTACAGCCTGGCATCAGAGAAAAAGGGGAGGTTTATGGGTCTTAATCAAGCCCAGAAGAGGGCGGTTTCGCACAGAGAGGGGCCATGTCTGGTTCTTGCAGGCCCCGGTTCGGGGAAAACACTTACAATTGCAAAGAGAATTGAATATCTGATCAGGGTACACAAGGTAAGGCCAGAAGAGATTCTGGTCATTACCTTCACCAGATATGCTGCCGGGGAGATGAAGGAGCGCTTCCGCAGGGTGATGGGAGAGGCGGGTCTTCCGGTAACCTTCGGCACCTTTCATGGAATCTATTACGGGATACTGAAATGGGCGTACAGGCTGAACCAGTCAAACCTTCTTGGAGAAGGGGAAAAGCAAAGTTTAATAAAGGAAATCGCAGCTGATTTCTCATGGGAGGACTGCCCGGAGGATACGGCAGAGAAGGAATTCTTCCCGGAGCTTGCACAGGAGATTGGCAATGTGAAGAACAATGGATATGAAATCAGCACTTATGAGTCCCGCCGATACGGGGTAAACCGGTTCCGGGAGGTCTTCTGCCGGTATGAGGAAGAGAAGAAAAAGAACCGGAAGATTGATTTTGAGGATATGCTGATCCTGTGCAGGGAACTTTTCAGGGGCCGTCCGGATGTTCTGAAAAAATGGCAGCAGAAGTTCCGCTACATTCTAGTGGATGAATTCCAGGATATCAACCAGATCCAGTATGATGTGATACGGATGCTGGCGGCGCCGGAGGACAATCTGTTTGTCGTTGGGGATGATGACCAGTCAGTCTACGGCTTCCGGGGAGCAAAGCCAGGGATCATGAAAGCATTTATGAAGGACTATCCGGATGCATCAAGGATTGTCCTGGATATTAATTACCGCTCTACGGCTCACATTGTGGACGGGGCCTCCCGGGTGATCGCTCACAATAAGAGCCGCTATGAGAAAAACGTACGGACATTTCATGCTGCGGAGGACACGGTTCATATCCAGGAGGTTCAGGATCCGCTTGCGGAGAGCAGCTATATTGTGTCGAAATACAGGGAGTATACTGGGCAGGGAGTGCCGCCGGAGCAGATTGCGGTGCTGTACCGCACAGCTTCAGATGCCAGGGCGCTTGCGGAGACATTTACAGAGTATCAGATTCCGTTCCATATGAAGGAGAATGTAGAGCATATTTATGAGCATTTTACCTGTACGGACATGGAGTGCTACTTCCGTCTGGCGATGGGGCAGCATAAGAGAGGGGATCTGGTACGCATTGCCAACCGTCCTAAACGCTATATCTCCAGGGACAGTCTGGCGGATGGGGAAGCCACGTATGAGAGCCTCCGGCGCTTTTACTGTGATAAAGGATGGATGCAGGACCGGATTGACCAGTTCGAGTGGGGGATGAAGATGATCGCGGGAAAGCCGCCCTTTGCGGCAATGCAGTACATAAGAAAAAGCGTGGGATATGAAGAGTTTCTGAAGGAATATTCCGCTTACCGGGGATTAAAGTACGAGGAGATCGCGGATACACTGAATGAGATTCAGGAGCGTGCAAAAGATATCCGTACAATGGAGGAGTGGCTGTCACATGTAGAGGAGACAAGACAGAGATTCAGGGAGAAAAAAACACAGGAGACACCGGACAGTGCAGTGGAATTTCTCACCATGCACGGTGCTAAGGGGTTGGAGTATGAGGTGGTCTTTATTATCCAGGGAAATGAGGGCGTGATGCCCTATAAGAAGGCGCAGACAGAGGAAGAAATTGAGGAGGAGCGCAGGCTCTTTTATGTAGCCATGACCAGGGCGAAAAGGAAACTGATTATCAGCTATGTAAAAGAAAAAAACGGGAAAAGCAAAAGCCCTTCCCGTTTTGTAGGAGAGTTATTCATCCCGGCCTAATCATCGATTTCTTCGAATTCCTGCTCGTCCAGCCATTCGTCGAATGCATCGACGGCAATCTCATATTCCTCATCTTCCTCAATATTCTCAAGGGCCGGCTCACCGTCTTCCTCACTGTAGCGGTAAAGGTAGACGTCTTCTCCCTCCGGATCGCCGTTCTCATCCAGTGGAAGAAGTGCGATATACTCCTGCTCTTCTGCGATGAAGGTGGTGAGAACAGCGCATTCTATGGTTTCGTCATCCTCAAGAGTCAGAGTAACGGTGATCAGTTCGTCTTCGGAAGCCTGGTTCATTAATTCGCTCATAGGTATTCTCCTTTTTCGTATTGATGGATAATTGCTATCTTTACTCTACCAAAGGTATGCCTAAAAAGCAAGGACATAGTAGCCAAAAATTCAAAAATGTTGTAGAATAATTACTATACATACAGGTCTGTGGATTCACGTACAGATTGTAAGAAAATGATTTGGGAGTGAACAAATCCCATTCGCGGAGCGAATTTTAGATGGATTTGCGGGGTTACTGGTCACGGAGTGAACAGTAACGTAGAATATGAGTAGCTGAGTAATGGAATAACAGTTAGACCTGCCGGTCCTAAGAGCAGGAATGGTTAGAGAGAGAAAGTATAGAAAAGACCAGGAGGAAACAAAAAGTGAGGATGAGAAGGTGGTTTGGAGCATTAACTATGATGTTTCTGTGCTGGCTGCTTCTTGCAGGATGTAAGAAGTCAGTGGGTACGCCAGAGGATAATGCTGCTGTCAGAGAAGAAGAGGGGGATGACGAGGAGGAAATCCATATGATAGGGTTTTCCGGAATTGATATGGAAAATCCTTATTTTATAACATTTGAGCATGCTGTCAGGGAACTTTTAGAGGCTGAGGGCTATGAGCTGATTACAAAGGATCCGGGAACAGATCAGGAAAAGCAGAATACACAGCTGACGGAGATGATTGAGGAGGGGATCGAAGCAGTGATCTTAAGTCCGGTAAACTGGGAGGAGGTTACGCCCGCCCTTAAGAAGCTGAAGGAATCGGGGGTTAAGATTATCAATGTGGATACACAGGTAAAGGAAATGGATTATGTGGATGCTTATATTGGCTCCGATAACCACAGTGCAGGTGTGCTGTGTGGTGAAGATCTCCTGAAACGATGCCCGGAGGGCGGGAAGATTGCCATTTTAGAATGTCCGACACAGAATTCAATTAATGACAGAATCACTGGCTTCGAGGAGGTGCTGGCAACCGCAGAAAAGGGCTTTGAGGTAGTTGCGAGAGAGGATACGGGGGGAGAATTTGCCCGTGCGCTGGAAGCATCGGAGAGAATTCTTGCGGAAAACCCAGATCTTGCAGCAATTATGTGCGGAAATGACCAGCTTGCGGTAGGGGCAAAGACAGCCGTAAATGTTGCGAAGCTAAAGGATGTGCTGATTTATGGAGTTGACGGTTCCCCGGATATAAAGAAGGAACTGAAAAAGCATGATACACAGATTGCAGGCACGGCGGCACAGTCGCCGATTAATATGGGGAAATCATCTGCACGCCTTGCAATTAATATTCTGACAGGGAATTCCTATGAAAAGGAAACCTATGAAGAAGTTTTTATGATCAACAAGGATAATGTGGATATGTACGGAATAGATGGCTGGCAGTAAAGCAGCAGAAAGGATGAAGCATGAAGAGGATACAGGGAAAGCCGTTACCGTTAGGAGCTGTAGTAGGATCAGATGAGGTGAATTTTGCAGCAGCAGTTTCAAAGGGGGAGGAATGTACGCTTTTGATTTACCGCAAGGGAGAGAAGGAACCGTGCAGGAAATATCCGATGGAGGAGACGACAGGTGAGGTGTGTGCAGCGGCAATCGGAGAATTTGATGCCACTGAATATGAGTATAATTTTGAGGTGGACGGGGAGGTCTGCCTGGATCCGTATGCCAGAGCTTTTTCCGGGAGGGAAAAGTGGATGGGCGCAGGAGAGCTGGCAGACCATAAGGTGAGAGGGAGAATTCTGAAGGAAGACTATGACTGGGAGGGTGATAAGCCGCTTAAGATTCCATATCACAAGGTGATTGCCTATGCCCTCCATGTCAGGGGCTTTACAAAGGACAGTTCCTCAAAGGTGAAACATAAAGGAACTTTCCAGGGTGTCTGTGAGAAGCTTCCCTATATGAAGGAGCTTGGAATCAATCAGATACAGTGCATGCCAGTATGGGAATTTGAAGAGAGAGGCCGTTATACGAACTACTGGGGGTATGGGGAAGCTTATTACTTTGCGCCAAAAAGTGCCTACTCTGCTGATGGGAACGGGGTTACCGGGTTAAAGGACATGGTGAAGTCGTGCCATCAAACGGGCATTGAGGTGGTGCTTCACATGCCATTTGAGCCGGGAGTGCCAGGGCTTGTTATTCATGAATGCCTGCGCTATTATGTAATGGAATATCATATAGATGGCTTTATTCTCAATCCATATACAACTCCTATGGAAAGCATATATGCGGATCCGATTCTGAAATCAACAAAGCTTATGAAGTATCAGGAAGGGTTCCAGAATACCATGCGGCGTTTCCTGAAAGGCGATGAAGGCATGGTAAATGATGTGATGTACTGGCTCAGACATCATTCTAAAAAAGAGGGAATCTTTAACTACATCGCCTCCCATACAGGCTTTACGTTACAGGACCTGATATCCTATGACAGTAAGCATAATGAAGAAAATGGAGAAAATAACCAGGACGGCCCGGATTACAATTACAGCTGGAACTGCGGGGCAGAGGGGGCAAGCCGCCGGAAGGCTGTGACAGAGCTTCGTAAGAGGCAGGCAAAGAATGCTTTTTTTCTGGTGCTGCTTGCCCAGGGAACACCATGTATTCTTGCTGGTGATGAATTTGGAAATACACAGGGCGGAAATAATAATGTGTACTGTCAGGATAACCGGACCGGATGGGTGAACTGGAAGACCGGGAAGGCAGAGCAGGAGCTCTTCGCATTTGTAAAAGGACTGATTGCACTGCGGAAAAACTATCCGGTGCTAAGCCCTGAGAAGGAGTCCATGGGGCTCGACCTTGCGGGCTGCGGAGTGCCGGACGTATCCTACCACGGTGAACTTGCATGGAGGGCGCCCTCAGAGGTGTCGAGCAGGCAGCTTGGGGTCTATTACTGTGCAGTAACATTAGGAGGAGCGGACTGCTTTGTAGCATATAACATGCACTGGCTTAGCCATGAGTTTGCACTGCCGGCAATGTCAGGAAAGAGAAAATGGTATCTAAAGGCATCTACGAAGGAGGGGATTCTAGAAGAAGAAGTGCTTCTGGAATGCCAGCGGCAGATCAAGGTGGAGCCAAGAACGATTTTATTTATAGTAGGAAGGTAAATTGTAAAGATGGGGCTTAGTACGTTTCAGTTAAAATGGATTGCAATTATTACGATGCTGATTGATCATATAGGGGCGGTGTTGTTCCCTTATGAACTGGGTTACCGCATTATTGGAAGAATTGCATTCCCGATTTTCTGTTTTTTGATTGTAGAAGGCTTTTCACACACACGGGATGTCAGGCGCTATATGGTGCGTCTCGGAATCTTTGCACTGATCTCCGAGCTTCCATATGACTTGGCATTTCATGGAGAGATGGTGTATGCAGAAGGACAGAATGTGTTTTTTACGTTGTTTCTGGGTGTGCTGATGATGTATATGATGAGCCTGTGCAGTGCTGTCCCCCTCAAGGCAATGGCGGCGGTTAGCATTGCGGTTCTTGCAGAGGTTTTAAGTACAGATTATAGTGCAAGAGGTATTCTGCTGATTCTGATTTATTACATTTTCAGGGAGAAAAGGGCGATAGGTCTGCCTGCAGGCGCGCTGTGGAATTTTTCCTATGGATGGGGGATGGTTCAGTGCTGCGGGGTGCTGGCTACCCCGTTTCTTGCGTTCTACAATGGGAAGAGGGGACCCAAGATAAAATATTTCTTTTATGTATTTTACCCGGCTCATCTTCTTGTATTGTATTTTCTTAAAACATATTTACCTGCAGATTTCTGGATGGGGAGGTAATGGATATGAAGGCATTACAGCATCTGCGCACGATTAATCACCATAAGAGACTTGTTATGGAACACTGCTTTCAGGTGGGGCTGTATAAACAGGGATTCCTTCATGATCTGTCAAAATATTCACCTGCGGAATTTCTAGTAGGCTGTAAGTATTATCAGGGAACTAGAAGCCCCAATAATGCTGAGAGGGAGGCGGTTGGTTATTCCTCTGCATGGCTGCATCATAAGGGACGCAACAAGCATCATTATGAGTACTGGATTGATTACAGTGATAGTATGGAGAGAGGGATCGTAGGACAGAAGATGCCGGTGAAATATGTTGTCGAGATGTTCATGGATCGGATTGCCGCTTCCAAAACATATCAGAGGAAGAATTATACAGACCGGCATCCGCTAGAGTATTATGAACGGGGAGCCGGTAATCTCGGAGAGATGATCCACCCAGAGACGGCGGCGCTTCTTCATAAGCTTCTTAAGATGCTTGCGCGGGATGGGGAGAAAAAGACATTTGCATATATACGGAAAGTAGTCTTGAAGTAGCAGTGTCTGCTATATCCTATAATATCCTTAAGGACCGGAGGTTTAAACCCAATATAGCGGAAGTGAATTTTAATCTTTCGCTATATTTGTTACTATTCACGGCCCAGGAGGCCGCTCATAGTAACGATTCGGGGCGATATTTAAAGTTTTGCTGCGCAAAAATCGCCCCTCACCCTTGAATCACGTTCTTACGGAATGCGCAGTTCAGCGCATTCCTGACCCGTGAATAGTAACCTATATTTTTTCTATTGGAATTTCAATCTGGACAACGGCATCCTCCGTTCGGTCGATTACATTTTCATTGATGATGACCTCATAGGAGAACCCGGATAATGCGAATCCGTTTTCACTGGCAAAATCAAAGATTTTCTGATAGCATGCGATTGCGTTTTCAGAAGACTCCTGATAGAACGCCCTTATATACCTTCCGGCGGGCTGTATATGCAGTCCCTTTTTCTTTATGGGAAAAGGGATTTCGATAAAAAGTCTGGAATAATCTTCATAATTTCCCCGGCGCAGACTTTCCACGGCAATCATGGTTCCATAAGAGGCGTCATGTAGCCGGCGGAGCTGATATTTCTTTGTTTCATCAATGATCATTTCCACCAGCTTGTCAAATGAGGTGTCTTTCTCAATAGCTACTGTGACCAGGCAGCGTTCTTTTTTCTCGACCAGGCTGATCTCGGATAAAGCCATGGTCTGCAGTGTCTGCATATTCTGGCAGTGACAGGACAGAGTTTTCCTGACTGCTTTCAGATGTGCGATTTCATGGTTCAGATCTTCTATTTTTTCCCGCAGAAGCCGTTCCATACTGGCAGCGGAACGGTTTTGTATGAATATCCGTATTTCCTCCGTTGAGACATTTAATTCCCGCAAAAGCAGGATGGTTTCCAATATAGAGCTCTGGTGATAACTATAATAACGGTATCCATTTTCCGGATCGATTGCTTCCGGGTGGAAGAGTCCGATCTCATCATACCACATCAGAGTCTTTTTGTTGATGCCATGCAATGCCGCAAATTGGCCGATAGTAAGCAGTTTGCCCTTCTTATCCATTTTTTATTCTCCCTCTTGACCGTACAGTTACTGTATAGATTATTATAGGATATATATTAGGAAAAAGCAACTTGCAGTAAATGCAAAGTCCTGTATGAACAGTAACCTGCCTTGACAAGTGTCCTACAATGTATTATACTGTACTTATAAATATAATACAGTAAAACACGGAAAGGCGGTGAAGGTTTGGAGATTGTTGTAAGTAATAAGGCAAGTCGTCCTCTGTATGAACAGATTGTGTCGCAGATCAAGGCACAGATTATGAGCGGCGAACTGGAAGCCGGGGAAGCGCTTCCCTCTATCCGCTCCCTTGCAAGATCACTGCAGATCAGTGTCCTGACAGTACAGAAGGCGTATGACATCCTGCAGGAGGATGATTTTATTGAGACAACAGCCGGGAAGGGCTGTTATGTATCTGCCAGAAATCAGGATTTCTATTTAGAAGAGCAGCAGAAAAAGATAGAGGGTTGTTTCAGTGATGCGATAGAAATAGCCCGCATGAGCGGAATATCACTTGATAAATTAATCAGTTTATTAACGTTATTATATGAGGAGGATTAGCGATGACAAATGCTTTCATGGTATCAGGACTTACCAAATCTTATCAGGACTTTGTTTTGGATCATGTTTCATTCACTGTTCCTGGTGGCTCCATCGTTGGGCTGATTGGGGAAAACGGCGCAGGAAAAAGTACGACAATCAATGCCGCTTTAGGGCTGGTTCAGAGGGAAGACGGTGTTGTTTCCATTTTAGGGAGAGAAGAGCTGGACGGAGATATCAAGGAACAGATCGGCGTTGTGTTCGATGGCAGCAATTATCCGGAAATCCTTTCTCCGCAGAAACTGAACCGGGTCATGAAAAACATTTACAGGACATGGGACGAACGGATATATTTCGGACTGTTGAAACAGTTTTCCCTGCCGTCCGATAAGCAGATCAAACAATTTTCAAAAGGAATGAAGATGAAGCTGGCGATTTCTGCCGCATTTTCCCATCATTCCAGACTGTTGATTCTGGACGAAGCAACTAGCGGACTGGATCCGGTTGTCAGGGAGGATATTCTGGATATGCTGCTGGATTTCGTGCAGGATGAAGAACATTCGATCCTGGTATCTTCCCACATCACCAGTGATTTGGAGAAGATTGCCGATTATATCGTATTTATCCATGATGGGAAAGTTGTTTTTGAGAAGCAAAAAGACGAGCTGACCGAGCGGTATGGTATCATCAAATGCGGCGCTGCGCAGTTTGACGCACTGGATAAATCCGATATCATTTCGTACCGTAAGATGGACTATGAATGGCAGATTCTAGTTTCAGACCGGGAGAGGGCGCAGAAAAAATATCCAAAAGCCCTGGTTGTTCCGGCGGCGATTGATGAAATTATGCTGCTATATGTAAAGGGGGAAAAGTGATGAAAGGTGTTTTAATGAAAGATCTTTATATTGCAAAGAGCAATATCTTTGTAACCATTGTCAGCTTGGTTGTTTTAGGCTTTGGACTGTCATTTTTGCTGGAGACCAGCGCACTTTTGGTTTTGGCGCCGGTTGCTTCCACAACAGCAGCCTTTATCAGCATTACCAGCGATGCGGCCTCCAAATGGAATAAAAATGTCATCACTATGCCGGTCTCAAGGGGCCAGATTATTGGAGAGAAGTTCTTGTTTTATATCCTGCTTGCCGCATTGGGAATGGTTACGGCGCTGATTCCCTGTGTCGTTCTTGCCTGTTTTGGTATGGATGTAACGTTTCACTCCTTATGTCGGTACGGCTCTATCGGAATAAGCGCCACTCTGTTGGCGGGCGGCATCAGCCTGCCGTGTGCGTATTTATTTGACCCGGAAAAATCGCAGATTGTCTTCATGATGTCTTTTATGGCGTCTACAGGGATCATTGCGGGGCTTATTCTTCTTATAAATTTTGTTTTTCCTGTGAAAGAAAATATCCTTCTGGCGTTTGGTATTGTGCTTGTCATTTCGGTGATCTGGTTTTTTATATCGTACGGGATTGCGGTAAAGATATATCGGAAACGGGATATTGCCTGATATATATTTGCTTTGGATAATAAATGTGATGTATTTATCTCATTCCTATTGACACAAAGAAAATAAAGTGATATATTTGTCTTGTAAAGAGATAAATATATCACAATAATAGGAGGAGTACTATGAAAACGAACAAGAAGAAAATTTGGATTGGCTGTGGGATCTTTTGTGTTTTGAGTTTGTTTCTATCGTCATGGTATGCGGTTTCATTCAATGATTCCCGCCTGGTAGTTCCAATGGATTTTAAAGATTATGTATTTCGCGCAAAGGATCTGCCGATGATTATTTCACTTGTCCTTACCTGCGGTTATGTATGTTCTCTGTTTGTCATGCTTTTTGTCTATGCAGGTGAAAAGCAGAGACAGGTGGAAGAAACAGGCGTCACCCGTAAGGTCAATCCAAGGCTTGGCTGGTTAGGAGTATTGGGATTTCTAGGTTTTGCCGGTTTCGCTACATACCCTGTAGACGGCTCTGTCTTTCCATTTGCATTTTTCCTTTTCTTTGGATTCTTTGGTTTTTACTATGAGGGAAGGGTGTCAGGAACATTTATGGATGAGCGCTTCCGTGAAAATATGGTTCGCGCCAGACTGAAAGCGTATAGAATTTCGTTCAGGGTCATGCTTATTGCACTGATAGTTCTTTGCCAGGGAAAACTATTTGGAAATCTTGAGTATACCCTGATTGCTGCAATTATCACCCTTTCCCTCGCGTTAGCTCTGGGGATTTTTCTCTCTGAATATTTGCTTTACCGGTATGACCATGACGATCAGGCAGATGAAAGTGAGGAATAAGGTATGGCGGAATTTGAATGCAGATTAAAAAAATACCGGCAAATGAAAGACTTGACGCAAGGACAATTGGCAGAAAAAGTAGGCGTGCGCCGGGAAACGATCATGCGTTTAGAAAAAGCGCAGTATAATCCGTCCTTGAAGCTAGCAATTGATATTTCCAGGGTTGTAGAAGCTTCGATTGAAGAAATTTTTATTTTTGAATAAAAATCTGTCCGCTGTAACATTTCGCGGACATTTGGGTTTTACAATGGCTTTATTATAGAACTAAGAATAAAAAAATAGCCTTTGCGGGAAAGCTTGAAAAAACAATGGAACGTCTTTATGCTTCTTATCCTGCATGTGCTGCTTGTCATTCCACAGCATCTAGAATGCACCTCACAGCAAATGGATTAACTGCCCGTATTTTCCAACCGAAAAACAAGAAGGGGAGCTGTTTTTGTAAATGTAAAAAATAGTTGCCCGATAATATCAGATTAAAGGAGGACATATTTATGGCAATGCAGGTTAGCGGAAATTACGCTCAATCTAGAACTAATTATGCAGAGAAGGTGAAGGAGAAGCAGGCTGCAGAAAAGGCGGAAAAAGCAAAAGAAGCACAGGAAGCTAAGAAGGCTGCCGGGGAAAAAGGATCAGGCAGACTGTCCGAACCGCAGGATGTTTACATCCATGGTGAAAAATCAGGAAAGGAGCCTGCCGGACTGTATCGGATAGGACAGGATGAGGACGGCAGCCGCAAAATCTTTTTTGATGATCCGGATAAGGCAGACCGTTTAGATAATAAGGACGAGCCGAAAGCAGACAAGGATGGCAAAAATCCGAAAGTAGACGGGAACGGACAGGGAAAACCTGCAGAGAAATGCGTCGGGAATACGGATAAGGTTGACAGAGAAATTAAGAAACTGAAAGAGAAAAAGCAGCAGCTTGAGCAACAGATCCAGTCAGCTTCCGGGGATGAGAAAAAGATTCAGGAGTTGAAGAAAAAACTGACACAGGTAGAGAATGAGTTAAGACAGAAAGACAATGATACATACAGGAAGCAGCATTCTGAATTTTCCCGGATGAAATAAATTGTGTTTCACAAGGAATACCCAAGGGCACCTCGTTATGGCCATTCAAGATTGAGAAAGGAATGAAAGAAGAGGCAAAAGAGGCGCAGGAAAACGCGAAATCAAAGTAGGAAAACGCGATCCGGAAACGGAAGGAAACAATCCCTGGCAGTAAGGAACTGATATAAGCTTCCTAAATCTGCCGGGGACGTAGGAGAACGCGCTTTTTTTGTGAATAATATGAGGCAGCCCAGGCATTGGGATTATTGACTGACTGCTTACAAAGGGAGTAAAAATGGATAGGAGATGATCATATGGCAGATATGCTTGTTAAATTATACAATATACCTCATTCACACGACATAGAAGAAAATTTATTCAAGAGTGGTATTAGAATCAAAAAAGCATTAGCGCCTGACAGGAGCAGAATCATTGCTTTCTCAAGGACATGTGCAAAAGATGATTATTCAGATGAAGTACAGGCAGCTTTTTCTAATAATCCCGTTACCTGTTATATTGCAACAAGGGAAAAGGAAATCATCGGTTTCGCATGTTATGAGGCGACAGCCAGGAATTTTTTCGGGCCTATGGCTGTGCTGGAAAGTGAAAGAAAAAAGGGAATAGGGAAAGCCCTGCTGCTGAAGTCTTTGGAATCCATGCAAGAGCTTGGCTATGCTTATGCTATTATAGGATGGCCTGCAAAATCTGCTGTCAGCTTTTATAAAAAATGTGTGGACGCAATTATGATTGACGAAAAATCTTCGGGTGTATATAAACGGATGATTAAGATTGATGAATAAAAATCCCGATGAAAAGAATGGGATATCATATGCTATGCCATAAAGCGTGAAGAATGGGAAAAATTAAAATGATAAAATTCCAGTTGCCGGGAAGTTGTGGCGAACGTAAAATTGGATTTTATATTGAGGATGCTATCCCGTTTTATGAGAAACTTGGAATGAAAAAGGCAAATGATGTAATGCAATATAAGCAAATTGAATGGACTGAATTTACAGTGCAATAGAAAAATGCGGCTTGAAAAGGCCGACAGTTCGGAGAATCTTGCAGTTCAGAAAGGAGATGCGGTTCATTGAGCGATTTAAAAGAATTAGGGAAATTGATGAAAGAGCATCCTATCATTATTGTTGTAACATTGGCGGCGATGGCTGCAGGCGCAATTTTGGGAGCGGTTGCGTATTATCAGGGGTGGTTAGGATGATTTTTTATTATACCGAAGTGCAGATCGGATAAGAAGGAGGCAATAGAATATGGAGCTTATTAACCTCCTGCTGGATGCGTGTATCCGTGACAGCAAAGAGAAAGGAAAAAAGGGGCTTGTAATCCTGTGATGTATCTGCCCTTTGAGGAAGCTTCCCTTCCTCGTTTCTGGGATAGTGTGCGCAGGCATGAAGATATGCCTAAGGGATTTGTGATGTATTATACAAACCAATGCCCCTTTACGGCGAAGTATGCACCAATACTGGAGAATATATGTGATCACGGCTGAAAAGCTTGTGGAATAAAAGAGATTAAAATGAAAGATGGGGCAGGAGATGAATATATACTATATCGGCGGTTCCCCTTGTGCCGGAAAAAGCAGCGTGGCTGAGATCCTTTCGCAGAAATACGGTTTGTACTACTTTAAACTAGATGATTTTCTGAACAGATATATGCATGCAGGGGCACGAAAAGGGTATCCCATCTGCAGGAAAACAGCCGGGATGGATGCGGAGCAGATTTGGATGCGGGAACCACTGCTCCAATGCAGAGAGGAATTTGATTTTTACACGGAAATTTTTAAATTTGTGGCGGCAGATCTGGATCGGATTGACTGGAAAGGCGGCATTATCATAGAAGGGGCGGCGTATCTCCCGGAACTGATGAAACAGTCTGGCGTTCCTGGCAGCCGTTATATCTCCATTACGCCTACGAAAGGATTTCAGGTCACCCATTATAGAAAAAGGGACTTTGTTCCTTTGGTATTGGAAGGGTGCAGTGATAAGGAAGCGGCTTTCTTAAACTGGATGGACAGAGATGCTCTGTTTGCGCAGGAAGTGAGGAGGCAGTGCCATAAAGAGAATTATGTTTCAGTCATAAATGATGGAAACATGGATTTGGATGAACTGGCCAGTCTGGCTGCCGTGCATTTTGGATTCAAATCATTGGATATTAAGTAATGTTGCTATGAAAATTAACAGTAACTATTCGGCAGATCTGTGCATTTACTGCACAGACCGTAAGAAAATGATGCAGGAGTGCAAAAATCTCATTGTCGAAGGCAATTTTAAATGGATTTTTTCATGTAACTGCGAAGGTACTGAGCAGTTACAATTAACAATAAATAGAAAGGGGTGCCGGGGAGCGGTATGATAGGATTAAAAAGAGGAAGCGTGGAGCTGATATCCCATCAAGAGGAATGGAATAAAAACGCTGAAAATGCAATTTTGGAATTGAAACAACTTTTAGGAGATGCCGCTGTTGATATTCAACATGTCGGAAGCACTGCTATTGATTCAATTTATGCAAAACCAATTATTGATATTGTGATTGGCGTCCGTGATTTGAACGATATTGTATTCTATGTGAAACTGTTAAAGCAACATAATTTTGTTTTCCGCGGCGAAGATGTTGAGGGACAACTGTTATTTGTAATGGGTGATTTTGAAAAAAATACGCGTACGCATCATATCCATGTAGTTAAATGGAATGGAGCAGAATGGAATAACTATCTCAATTTTCGAGATTATTTGAACTGTCATCCTGATAAAGCAATGTTATATGATGCCTGTAAGAAAAAACTGGCATTACAATTTCCGGATGACCGAAGGAGTTATACAGCAGGTAAACAAGAATTAATAGAATGCCTGCTAAAAGAAGCGCATGTATGGAGAGCTGCACTTTCCGGCGGGGGGAAACGTTGGGCTCCATCAAAACAGAATGTATTCAATGGATATGGCGTGGCAGAGGAAACTTTTGATTTATATTCTTCCATGCAGAACCTGAATCGTTCTGCCATAAAATATGCGGCGGATACGATTGAGATTGGAATGAGCCTGTCAGATATCAAGGAATTGCTGGAAAATTATTTGCTGGAAAATGGTGCAGATTCATTTTGGTATTGGGATGTCGGCGCGTTTATTTTTGCCGGAGATGAGACTGCTCTTTCTGCTTCAGGAAAGGATTACAAAGTAGCAGATAGAGTGATACAGAGAAATGACATTATCACCATTGATCTGAGTCCCCAGAGAAATGATATTTGGGGAGATTATGCAAGAACGCTTGTGTTTGAAGACGGTGTATTATGTGATGAAATTGAAAAAATAAAGAAAGAAGAGTGGAGAAAAGGATTGCAGATGGAAGAATATCTGCATCAAACCCTGATTGATGTGGGAGCGCCGGATATGACATTTGAAGAGTTATACGATTACATGAATGAACTGATTGTAAATAAAGGATTTTTAAACTTGGATTTTCTCGGAAACCTGGGACATTCTATTGAAAAAAATAAAAATGATAGAATATATACAGAAAAAGGGAATCGGAAAAAATTGTCAGATGTTGCAATGTTTACCTTTGAACCACATATCAGTATTCCGAATTCCCGGTATGGATATAAAAAAGAAGATATCTATTATTTTGCCAACGGGAAATTAATAAGATTATAGATTGGGCGCTCAGGTAAAGGGAGGAATAGAAAAGCAAGATCATGCATAAAATTGGCATCCGGAGAAAAGAGATGTATTGGATGGTAATGAAAGAGGGGCTGCGTCAGACGGGGAAAGCGCCTGCGGGAAGTTCTTTTCCGATAATTTTGTCCTGGTACTATTGGACTTAATGATACCGAAAAAGAACGGCATGGAGGTTATGAGAGAAATCAGGGAATCCAGTACGGTTCCCATTATCATCATATCGGCGAAAGACACGGATTCCGACAAAACTCTGGGGCTTGGACTGGGGGCAGACGATTATATTACAAAACCCTTTTCCGTTACGGAAGTGCTGGCGAGGATAAAAGCCAATATCAGAAGGACGACCCAGTATGCTGCGGGAGTTTCCACGCGGAAGCCGGTTCTTGCAAAAGGGGCCCCTGATTATGAATCTAGATGATTACACCGTAAAAAAGGAAGGAAAAGAGATTGAGCTTACGGCAAAAGAGTTTGAAATCTTGAAATTACTGCTGCAGAATTCAAAGAAAGTATACACAAAGGAACAGATCTATTCCCTTGTCTGGAACGACGCATACCTGGGGGATGAAAATGCCGTGAATGTCCATATCAGCAGGCTGAGGACGAAAATAGAGGACAATCCCCGAGAGCCAAAATACATCATTACCGTCTGGGGGATTGGATATAAGGCAGGTGATTTTTGGCATGAGTAGCCAGACAATTCTCTTTTTTCTTTTGCTTGTAATCGCTGCGTTGGTTTTTGTCATTCTATACCAGCGGTTTGTATTCAGAAAAGGGATCCAGGCAAAATTAGGGCAGATCAGCCGGAAATTAGAGGAGATTTCCGGGTCTGACAGTGATGAAAAAGTAATGGTATTTACAGACAGCCCAGCCCTGATGGAACTTGCGGGCGAGATCAACCGCTTGCTGGTTGACCGGCAAAGGATAAAAGCCGAATTTAAGAGGGGCGAGCTTTCTTCTAAAAAAATGCTGGCGAATATATCCCATGATATCAAAACGCCCCTGACGGTGATACTGGGATATCTGGAAATCATGTGGCTTGCTGACGCTGATAACGAAATGCTGAAGAAAGTGGAAACGAAAGCAAAACAGGTGATGGATCTGATTACTCAGTTCTTCACGCTGGCAAAGCTTGAAGCGGGAGACGCAGATATCCCTCTTTCCAAAATCAATATAAGCGAAATATGCAGGGAAAGCGCCCTTGGTTTCTATGAGATTTTATTGCAGAAAGAGTTTGAAGTGGAGATATCCATACCTGAGAGGGCGGTTTATGTCCAGGGCGAGAAAAATGCATTGGAGAGGATTCTGTTTAATCTGTTGTCTAACGCGGTCAGATATGGCGGCGAAGGAAAGTATCTTGGGATATTTTTGCGCGAGGAGCAAGGCAGCGTATCTATTGATGTGACGGATAAGGGGAAAGGAATAGAAAAGGAGTTTGCGGACCGTATCTTTGAACGGCTGTATACCATGGAGGATTCTAGAAACCGTGAGGTTCAGGGGAACGGCCTGGGGCTTACCATTGCGAAGAATCTTGCCGCCGCGCTTGGCGGTGATCTTTTGGCATACAGCATGACAGGCATCAAAACCACATTCACGCTCAGACTCAAAAAAATAAATTACTGAATGCATCGCGAAACACCTTGCGGACATTCCGTTATGCTCAGATAGCATAAATAGTAATAGCGAAAGAAATTCGTAAGAATTGGTCAAGAGTTTTGGAAACCAATACCTTTATAATGGTATTCAGAAACAAAGAAATACCCTTCGGGTATACCTGTATGCGCAAAAAGCAGCGCAGGAGTAAAGAAAAAGGAGGCAGTGAATATGTCTTATATCTTACAAACAAACCATCTTACGAAAAAAATCGGTGGCAAAGAGCTGGTAAGAGATGTGAATATCCATGTGAAAAAAGGGGAAATCTATGGATTCTTAGGACCCAACGGAGCCGGAAAAACTACGGTGATGAAGATGATCACCAATCTGTGGAAACCGACGGAAGGAACCGTTGAGCTTTTTGGAAAAGCTCTGGGAAATAACTCGTATGACGTGTTGGGGCGGATGGGAAGCGTCATTGAGTTCCCCACATTTTATGAACACATGAGCGGGCGGGACAATCTTAAGCTCCACTGTGAATACATGGGGTATAATAGTTGACTACTGTTTACAGGTCTGCGCATTTACTGCGCAGACCTGTAAGAAAATGATTCAGGTGTGAGCAAATCCCATTCGCGAAGCGAATTTTAAATGGATTTGCGAAGGTTACTGTGAACAAGGTGAACGTACATTCCTTTATCTTGCCGGCATTTGGAAATCTGCAAGCGCCTTGTTTAAATAGTCGTTAAAAGGTTTCATGATCCGGAAAAACTCCGCTGCTTTTACAGGAAATACTTCTGCATCAATCACGTCTTCGTCTCTTAACGGATATTCCGCATACCAGCTCTTGAATTTTAGATAATCTGCCTGGGGGTGTTCTTTCTCATATCCCGCGGGAACTCTTTTTAATGCTGTTCCCTGTACAGTGAAATACTTTTCAAAATCCGGCTCGTGGATAGTCTTTTCCCATTCTCCACTATTTTTGGTGATATAATCCTGTACCATCGTTGTCGCATCCTTGAACATATCTGCAAACAGGCCGCCGACTAAAAAGGATTGATTGCCAGGCTTTATCATAAGATAATAGCCGACAGGGACAGGCAGCTTCCCTTTTGATGAGATGTGAGCGCGGAACGCAGGGTTATAGGCCTTACAGTTTGGCTTCCTATATCCTGCAACAGTAGACGAAACGTAGTAATCAAAATAGCCCAAAAGTTCTGAGATGTCTCGCCTAAAAATTTCATCAGGCATTGCACTGGGTAAATCCGTCAATGCTGCCATTGTATATCCTTTTTCTTTAAGTTTTTGTAACACATTTATTGTCTCCGGAAATTTTGATTGAACAAAATCGCCTCGCGATGCCTGCCAGGGCTGTGGCGCAGTTTTTACGTTCCTCTAAATAAAAGCAGTGGAAAAATCTTCCGCAATACGGTATTGTTAAGTTACCACACAAAACAATCAAATACGGAGACCTCCGCTGCCTATGAATACAATAACATTTTTTGGTGTCTTCCGCAACCGGAATTATGATGCCAATGCACCTCCCTGGTAAGTAGATGTCACTTTAAACACTCAATACTACTTATCATGGAGGTTTTTATGTACGAAGATTTTTTTGAATCCATCCGCCAAGCTGCGGAAAAACACAATCTTAGACAACGAACAATTCAACTGTATTGCAGTGATGTCAGCTATTTCCTGCGCTGCACCAATAAGCCTGTTACTGACCTCACGCTTGAGGATGCAGATGCCTTTCTTACCATGAAACGTCTGGAGGGCAGATCCCCTGAAACTCATAATCACTATCGTTCCTCTATCAAGTTTCTCTACAAAAGAGTCCTAAAGATTACCTGGGATGACGAGGAAGTCCCTTTCATGAAGCGTGAGCGGAATCTTCCAACTGTGCTTACGCCACAGGAGATCAATGCTGTCATTGAAGCGACTGATAACCTTAAGCATAAGGCGATCATCGCTACCATGTGTTCTTCCGGGCTGCGTGTATCTGAGACTGTCCATTTGCACTATGATGATATTTCCCGTACTAACATGACCATTCATGTCCGGGAAACAAAAGGCCGCATCGACAGATATACGATCCTTTCCCAGCGGAATCTCGACTAGAGGTACATAAAGTGAGCGAGATACAAGCAAAGCATATACAAGGCTTTTTAAACTCAAAAATAGAGAGCTGTAGCCAGTCAACTTTGAATCAATACAGTGCCCAATTTCGGAAATTAGAGAAATGTATCAATGCAAAATATCATAGTGATGTTAATTATAGCGGTCTGGCGGTACTTTTTTAAAAAATAAACTGGCCTTTGAAGAGGCTGTTAAGCATGGGATAATAAATTTAGCTGATGTGTTGGAAAAAATGAAATTATGAAGAATAAAGAAATTTTAGAACAACACGAACAATTCTGTAAGATATGGCAAGCATGCTTTACGGACAAATGATTTTACGGATTCCTCTGTAAAAATAGATGGGCAGGAAGTAAAACCTATTATGTTGATGAAAATAATATTTGTCTTAGGAATGGGTATGATATTTCTCGCCATTCAAAAACAAAAATGGGGAAACCTCAATAAAATCAAGATTTCCCACACTTTTAACCACTGCGGAAGATGGGACTTTGTACAGATGGAATATTATTAAGTTTATCCGGGAAAATGCTGATTTTAAGCCATTTTCCCGTGTGTGTTTATAATATTTTATATTGAAATAATCCCCCTTTCATGCCCCTTCTGCCCCTTTTTTGCCCCTTATAAAATGTGGATTCCGGATACTGCCTGATGGTCTTTTTCCTTCATGTTCTCTGTGACATGGAAGTAGATGTCCCTGGTTACCTTGTTGTCCGCATGCCCCAGGCGGCGGGAGATTACGTCAAGGGGAACGCCGTGCTCTGCCATGAGGGCTACATGGGTATGCCTCATAAAGTGCGTTGTGACCGGCTTGCAGAATAATCTCTCGGATATTTCTCCAAGATATTTATTGTAAGAATAGTAGTTCATGTAACCGCCGTTCACATTACTGATAAATATGTCTGACTGGTATCCCATGGCAAGGCGCTCCTTCTTCATGAAGAGGTGTATGCTTTTGCAGAGGAGCAGCAGCTCGTCCTGCATGTAAATCTCCCTGTTGGATGTAATGGTTTTGGGAGACGTGACCACCCGGTTTACCGGATCATATGTTTTGGTTACGGTAATGAGCCTGGTTTTTATATTTACGTCTGACGTGTCAAGTGCAATGGCTTCGCCAATCCGGAGGCCGGACAGGGCGGTAAGTTCTGTAAGGAACCTCCACTTGTCAACCGACATGTGTGAAAGAAGTTCTTTCAGCTCGCTCCCTTCAAGATATTTTTCGTTCAGCTTCTGTTTCTTTTCCTCATCTTTGAATTTTTTGATCTTGTCAATCCAGCGGATGTCATCCAGGTAGTCATTTTCGTATCCCCAGCGTATGAGGGCCTTCAGACGGGTGATCCGTTCATTCGTGGTTCCGGGCTTCTCGTCCAGTCCGGCCAGCCGCTCCCGTACATACCCTGCAGTCAGCCTGTCCACAAGGGTATCGGGACCGAGAATCCGCATCAGGGATTTGGTGGCAAAATAATTACGCTGATAGGTTGACCGGGATACGGTGGTCTCCTGGTCTTTTCGGTACAGCTCCACAAGATCGGACAGCCGGAGCTCTTCCTTCCGCACGGTGGAGGACAGCTTGCGCAGGTTTTCCTCAATCTTCATGTCAAGAGCCTTGCGGGCCTGTTTTCTCGTACTGGCAGTGTCCCTGTCCAGGGTGATGGATACTTTTTTGAGCTGCCCGGTGAGAGGGTTCTCGTATCGCTCCACGAATTTTACTTTGCCACTTGGCAGCGATTCACTCCACATGATATCATCCTCCTTGTAAATGAGTATAAAAATAACAGCCTGCGGGTTTTTATTGTAGTAAATCAGAAATCTTAACAGTCAGACCCTCAAATATATGGACGGGAATCTCTTCATCAAAGGAATACACATCTGAATCTTCCATGCCTTCAAAAATATAGACCTGGACAACCTTTTTCATTGGATTTACTATCCAGTATTCCCGGACGCCTGCAGTTCGGTATTTGAATAATTTGATCGTATAATCATTCTTAGGATTACCAGGGGAGACTATTTCAATAATCCAGTCTGGCGCTCCTTCACATCCGCGGTCTGACAGCTTATCTTTATCGCAGATAACAGAAATGTCCGGTTCTACCCATATCTTGTCATTCATGTTCAGATTAACGGCGAATGGGGCGGGATAAACTTCACAAGTACCCTTGTTAGAATCTATGAATGAACCTATGGTCTGTGTTAAGCGGCTGACTAATTTCTGATGTATCCGGTTGGGCGGAGCCATGGCATACAGCTTCCCGTCTATCAGCTCCGCCCGCTGTCCTTCGGGAAGGTTCCAGTAGTCTTCTGATGTATAAATGCGTTCCTGTGGCATTGGCATGTGGTCACGTCCTTTCCTGTTTGTATAATCTTACATTTATTTTACCCTCTAAAACAAAGAAAGCCCGAGACAAAATCTCAAGGCTTCTTTGTGACCGCACAGCAGTCATTTCGCTAATTAGCTATATTATAGCATATCCGAGATAAATGTCAAGTATTCAAATTTTTCAATTATATTTAATTTTTTGGCTTTACCGTTTAATATAAAATCCTTATATTTCCGATTCTTCTTGTCCGTTCCTGTCATCCGGGGCACTATAATTACCTGTACTTACCAATAACTTTCCCCATACATACAATATTATCGTATTCGGAAATCCCGTAATTTCCGTATCCATCTCCTTGGAATTCCCGGACACATAAGCGCCGTAGCGGTTTCATCATGTCAATTCCAGTACGCCAAGGTATGGCTCGGAATAAACGATATAATTATCAATGCAAGTACCGGTTCCATATTTGGACTTGTATTCCATAGTGATCAGCCTCTAAGTGGAAAGGCTACCTGGCTTTCTGTTGGAGCTCTTGTAAATAATCTCCATCCCATAAGACCACCCCAAGAGCAGTGGCCAATTCCCTGGCAGATTCAGTAAAATAATTATTCGTCAGAACTGCACCTATTTGGCATTTATAAAAGTCCTTTCCAGAGTATGCTTCCTGCACTGCGGAATTCCCAACACGGTTAGAGTACAGCTTACACTGGATGCCATACTTAATGTTACCTTTGTGTGCGATTATATCAATTCCTTGATCTCCGCTATCCCGCGTAACATTTATAGAGGAAAATCCATTTAAAGACAATAATTCGGCACAATATTTTTCGAAATCATGTCCACTCATATTTTTAAATGATTTTTTTCTAATTGGTTTGCGGTTCTCTGTGGTGTGACGTATTTCTTCCAATGTAATTTGATTTCCATAGCGTAAACGACTTTTGACTAAATCATGAGTATCGTTTAGTAGATTTTGAATTTTTTCATGCAACACTGGATTATCAAAAACCTGGATAGGGGCTTTATAATTCTCCAAAGAGATATTTGCAAACATCCGTCGTTGTTCTAAGGGCAGTGATTCAATGTCCATAGGAAAATACTGATTTAGATTTATGGAATCTGATTGGTAATCCCGAATCATAAATTCTGAAAGAGTATTGTAAAATAGCTTGGGTTCAATTTTAATATATCGGTCATTGGAATATCCAAAATGCCGATGATTCTTAATGATTTCAGATATAGTTAATGGAATATTAAACTTATATTTCAAAAGTAATAAATATTCTATGGGTATGGATGAGCAATCGTTTTTGTTGCTAGATTCAAGTAATTTTTTTATTAAATCAGTACGGTTTCTTGTAATGCTAGTCAATATAATTGCATTGGCTGTATAAAATTGGAATGACTTATTATTATAGCAGGAACGAAGTTTTATAATCATATCAAAGGCTTTATCAAAGTTTGGGGAAATCATATGTCGTTCCAGTCCGTAATAATACAAGAAGGCATACCCAACATCATTTTGTGGTAAAAATGGGTTAGATAAAAATTCCCAATATTTTCCACGTTGTTCTGGAGAAAGTTCATTATATGCGGGATAGTAGGGTGGGTTCTCCACTATTTTATCTGTAACTCTGGATATAGGTAATTCCATATAAATGGCACTCGGCTCTTCATAAGTACGTGAAGGAAATGTTACTACAATAACAGCAGAGGCCTGCGGAGTATCGACTTTGGGATCTTTTTTTACTGGTGGAGTATAATTTTTATATATTCCATCTCCAAACCAAAGTAAATCAAAAACTTCCTGGGAAATCCCTTTTAACTGGCTATCCGTTATTTCTTTCAAAAGTTTATCGTATGATTTTTTTAAAAAGGAAAGATTTTCAGGCTCAAGAAGTTGTTCCGTTTTCATGTTATGGTATAGTATTTCTAATTTTTGCAATTTTTTATCTGAAGTTTTTAAAGAGTCTATTTCAGAAGTCAAATTACGTTCAATGGCCTGGTTAAAAATGGAAACTTTGTTTTGCTGTATAAAATGCCTGGTATCTGCCAAAGATTGCTTAAGTTTGTAGCCTGTAGACTCAATTTCTTCATTAGAGTATATACTTAAGCTGTCAATCGCATTAAGGCACATTCTGTAACGATTAACTACAGTTCCAAGTATGTTTGAAGTATTTATTAATTCAGCACTTTCCAACAAAGTAGTCATATGGGTCTTTATTGTTTCATTTTTTTCTTCTTGCTTTATTACTGCATTAGAAGATTTTGAGTTGGAGAAGAGTTCTCCAGTATGTGTTGATGAATGATATATAGCATACCCAATAGCAATAATTAGAAGAAAGACTATAGCTATTATAATTGATGTACGGTATTTTTCCCATATGCAGGATACTATTGAGAAAACAATTAAAACTGTGATTATTGTTCCTAAAAATTTTTTCATATGTCTCCTTTTTTACTGCCTTCCTTATCCCCACACAAAAGGCAATTTTGCACTGTGGGGCAGAGGTAAGTGAAATTTATTTCAATCTTAACCTTATCAGTTCTTCGGAGTATCCGGTCAATCTTGATATCTGTTTGGTAGTGCCTTGTCTGTTTTCCAAAATTATTTCATTTGGTACTAACAGCTCTACAGCGAATTTGTCGGCTTCAGTCTCATATGGTGTGGTCTTCAGATATGTTTTGGCATCCATGAAGACCGTATTTTCTTTCCGGTGCATGAGCATATGCCCTAACTCATGGGCGCATACAAATTTCTGTTCATGCTCAGGTAAATGATCGTCTATGTATATAATGTTATTTCTCTGAAAGTATTGATAAAAGCCGCGTACATTAATAAGCGGTGCGAATACCAGGATAACGTTCATTCCCTGTATGATTTCAAAAGGGTTTCGGCTCCGGTATTTCTTAGCAAGGGAATTTGCTAATTTTCTTATATCTTTCATAACATCAATCCTTTTTGTACTTTTTGGGAGTGTACTTCTCTTTATTCTTTTTTTTCGCCATCTCCATCCCGATCTGCATTGCAGAAAGGATGGAGTCTATAGCTTCTGGGCTGGCCGGTTGCCCGTCAAACATTAGGCCGTCTTGTTTAAGAAGTTGCTCAGTATTAGATAAAATCTCTTTTATATCTTTTTCGTCTCGTGGTTTTAGTTGAGGTTCTTTTGTATGGCTTACTAGTCCAGCATTTTCCATTATTGCGTCTTTATCCCGAGCTCTTTTGAAAGCCTCATAGCGGACGACGTCGCCGTTAAAATGAGGGGGAATGTATTCATCATATAAATTATAATCGTACAGTAATTCAAAATAGGACGTTCCAAGCGCTTCTGCTATATCATCGAAGATGTCGGCTCGAATAGGCTCATCCTGTAATTCATAAGCGTCTAACTCTGATACTGAGATGTTTGCACAGCTTGCTATTTCTTCCTGTGTCACGCCTTTTTTAAGGCGTTCTTCACGAATAATGCTTCCCATATCATCAATAAATCTATTTCCGGTTAAATATTCAACAGAAACATCTAAAAAATTTGCTATCTTTATAAGCTTTTCAGTGTTCGGATTACTTTTTCCTTTTTTCCATTCAGAAAAGACCGGCGATTTTATTTCAGTAGCCCTTGTAACATCAGCCGCTTTTAGCTTCTTCCTTTTTAGTAACTTTGCAAAAATTTCATACATATTTATACCTCACGCAAATATCTAGGAAATTCTAAAAAAAAGTGCTTGACAATATAGAGTATCCTAGATATAATGAGGATACAAAGTTAGAAAATCCTAGATTTTTAATATGTTTTATGGCAACTCATATTATATAGGATTTTCTAACTAAAATCAATAAAAAGTTAGGAAAGGAGGAAAATTCGTGTTTTCATACAAAAAGTTTATTGAATTATTGGGCAAGACAAACAAAACAGCGTATCAGGTATCTAAGGATACGGGAATCTATCCAACTTTATTTTCTGATTGGAAATCAGGAAAGAGTTGCCCTAAAGTAGATAAAATAAAAACTCTTGCGGATTACTTCGGGGTTTCGATCGAATACTTTCTTGAAGAAGATGCATGAGGAATAGCGAATTTTATTGGAGCCCGGAAGAGGGAAGGGAGGAGGTGAGAGGTAAATGAATAATCGTAAGAAACCATGGTTTGACAGATTTCTGGACAGACATCCGTATTTTCCTCTCGGTTTTTCAACTATGGCATTGATTGTCGCACTAGTATCACTATTATTAAAGCTATATTTTCATTAGGAGAAAAATTGAAGAGCCAAACTAAAAATACTGATAATCAGAGCAACTAAAGCTATAACAACGGGAAGTTTGCCCTTAAAATAATCCTCTTTACGATACAGAAAATATCGGAATGTTTTATCTGTTGGTTTAATTGTAATTGGCGCACCTGGTTTGGGAATGGGGCGTCCGGATTTATTAATTATCTGCTCCTGTTGAATGTAGATAAGCTGATATCTACGGAATAGTTCTTTTTGCTGATCACTGCAAAAGGTGTCAGGAACTTCTTGTTTTTTAAGAATGCGATGTAAGATACGTCTTTCTTTAAAGGAAAGCATAATTTTATCGTAGTCATCAGAGGGTGTAGTGGTAAGAATGTTTTTATTCATTAAAGTTCATCCTTTCATATATACTCGGCTCTGGCGGGAGTCTGTATCTAGATTATATGTGAACTAGAAAGGATTTACAAGCGAAATGAACAAGCTTAAAACCCAAGCAGACTATTTTGGGGTTACGATCAATTACTTTCTTGGAGGAGAAGAAGCGTGAGGAAAATCATTTGGAACCCGGAAGAGGGAAGGGAGGTGTGAGGAGATGTTTTGTAAAAAAGGTGAGTTTCTGTATCTGACGGGTGGCTTCATTTTGGAAGTCATATATGCGGATCGGGAGATGGCAGTGTGTATTGAGGTTAAAAAGGTCGGGAACCGGTATCACTATACAGAAAGGAGTGTGGTGATTTCAAATGAGGCTAAAGCTTATATGGGAGAAGACTGGATTTCAAAAGGAGATGCATTAAACGTACTGAAAACACGGCTGCATCCGCCTAGTGAAATGCGTATAAAAGTAGAGCACAGGATAGATGAAGCAGTAAGGGATATTTGCGGACTTATCAGCGAGGCGATGCGGTTTAAGGATGGCGCTTATGTAAAATTGGTTCCGGAGATGACAAAGGCATTAGCGAAACTGGTTTCTGTTAGAAATGATATGCAGAAAAAGCGGAAAGGCGTATTTTTAAGGCATTAACCCCGGGAAATATTTGTAAAGATGCTGTTGACACCGGGGCAATGCCGCTAACTATTAAACCATTCCGGTAGAGCCGGGGAAAGGAGCAGTATGAACAATTGTCAGAGCTGCCATGAATTACAAACGTTAAAAGCCGAAAATGAAAGGCTGAAAAACGAACAGGATCTGCTGTTTCTGCTTGTAGACCTGATCGGTGTTGCAGTGGAAAAACTACTTCATAAAAACAATTTAACTGATTCCAAAGAACAGCTCGACCAGAGTGGTCCCCAAAGGGCCAATCAGATCAGAATGCTTGCAGATCAAATTGGAGAAACGGGAAAAGAGGTTACGGGGAACAGGCTCCTTACTCTCTTTAAGCTCTTCGAGGATATTAAGTAATTCCTGAAAATCTGGTTGGTCAATGCTGGGTTTTGCCTCAATAAGGGTACGTAATTCTGGAAATGATGCACCATTAGAAGTAAATGTATTTCCAGATGCATTATTTCCTATGATAGCATTGGTTATTTGAGCATTACCGAAATTGAAATTAATTCCTGTTGATTCCACGGAGAATTGAAAATTATTTTCAACAAACTGTTCTCCTTTTGGAGTTAATGACAGTAAGTATGCGCTCATTGGTGCTTCATGTTCGATGATGTAATCATGAGATGCAAGGTAACAGATATCGTCACGGAGAGTGAGAGCACTTAAACCTGTATCTTTGCCGTCAGAAGCGAGCCCCATGCGACCCCCTTTGCTTTGGTCATAATCGTAAAGTAGTTTGAGAATATATTTCCTGGATTCTTTCATCAAGTATGTTCTCCTTTCTTATGTACTCGGCATTGGCAGATGCCTGTACCCCTAGTATAGGAGAAATGGAAAGGATTTACAAGAGGGAGAGACGGACAAGCTCAAAACTCTTGCGGATTACTTCGGGGTTTCGATCGAATACTTTCTTGAAGAAGAGGCATGAGGAATAGCGAATTTTATTTGGAGCCTGGAAGAGGTCAGGGGGTGAGAGGATGAAGAACACAAAGAAATGCAACCCAAATCGGCAGCAGATAGGGGAGGATGCGAAGAAAGAACTTCCCCGATTTGCAAGAAAATCGGGGAAAGGAGGATTTCATGAAAGAAGCACTGTCACAATCTGAAATTGCGCTACGGAATAACATTATCCGCATTATAAAAGCGGAGTTGGTAAATCCAGGAGAACTCACTTACGCAATAAACAAAATTTTTGATAAGAGGTACGACCACAGGCGTGATATGGAACGCCAGCTTATAGAAGCGGAAGCCAGGGTTAATCTTATCAAAAGCAGAATTGCAACTGAGGAACGGTTTGGATTCGAATTTCAGTCTGATGATACCAGTTCCCGGTGATATTCCTCAAGTATTTGCCGAGCCGCCTCGGTTGTGCCTGTTGGCAATAGCTTTGTAAAGATCCATCTCGGATTCGTTGTATGGAGCGTTATTTCGACACAGGGCATAGTTATCATCAGCAAGTTTATTGAGAACAGTCCGATGAAGTTTTTCAAAATCTATATTTTTGTTCATTGATTTACCTCCGTTCATTTATTCACCTCCGGGTTGTCCGTCCTGCCGAGCAGATAGTCAACGGAGCAGTCGAGATAGTCGGCGATGCGGGCGAAGTTTAAGGTTAAAATATCAGTTCCTTTACTGATTTTAGAAACGGTATTAATTCCAAGACTACAGGCAGAAAGAACCTCACCTAAAGATTTTTCCTGCTGTTTTGTCCTTGACTTTATTCGATTAGCAATATCTTGTGAATTATACATAAAAAACATCCTCGCAATTTGTATAAGGTGCTAAATTCACCTATTTAGGTGAAAATTGTTGAAATTCACCTAAATAGGTGATATAATATAACCAGGTTAAGAAATTAACTTAGTTATATCACAAAAAGGAGGTAAAAGCAATGAGTAAAAAGAAAAAGCACAAAAAAGGTGATAAGAACCGCCGACTGGAAACGATAGTCCTTATCACCGCACTACTTAACTTAATCGACAAGCTCATGGACATCATCCAGAGCCTGTTGGATTAAGAAAAGGGGAGGGAGACCTCCCCTACCAAAAGAATAGCTTTTCTTTTACTTATTGTCAATATAAATAATTCTTTGAATAGAAAGGGGGGCTTCATGGTGGAGCAGATCGGCATCTTAATAGATGTACTCAGCATTATTGCAGATGTTATATTAATAGCCTTGATTTTGGGGAGGTGGAAAAAGTGAGTGTAGGCGAGAATATCCGGCGCATGAGAGAAAAGGCCGGATTGAGACAGGTAGACCTGGCAGAACAGGCCGGGGTGACGCAGGCGATGCTCTGCCAGATCGAGCGGGGGACGAAAAACCCGTCCCTTCAGCTCGGGGCAGAGATTGCAAGGATACTGGATTGCCGCCTGGAGTGCCTGCTGGTGGGCGATAATCCTTCGGGATAATTTTAGTGGAGGCATGAGGAAAAGCGGTTTTATTTGGAACCCGGAAGAGGGTAGGGAGGAGGTGAGAGGATGTTTTGGAAATTTATTATCGGATTGCTCGGCTGCAAGGAAAAGGATTATTTAAAAGCGATAAAGAAGAAAGAGAATATTTATGTAATCGACATACATAAATTCGTCCCGACAGAAGAAGAACTTGCCAAATGTGTCGGTATTCTGAAAAGAACAGCCGGGGGAGAAGACCAGCTAAGCGATGTACAAAAGTTTAAAAGTGCCGTCCGGTGGCTGAATGCTCTCTATATTGCTTTTTTAGATGGGCTGGAGGCAGAAATTCCCTGTAAGAGATGCCCCCATTTCATGAAAGTGTGCGGGTGTAACGTGCCGCCCCAGGATAATTTTAAGGTGCTTGAGAAAATTACAGGGGACGGCACGGTTGTATCATGCCTCATTGACCAGAGGGCAGGGCTTCGGTAGGGCAATTAAATCAGCACAACGTTCTGGAGCAGAGAGCTCAGTCCATTCTACTAAAGAATGGAAAATCAAGAAAGGAAGAGAAGAACAACATGGCAATAAAAGGCGCAAAGACCATAGCAGAATACGCCATTAGAAAATGGCTGGAAGAACAGAATTTCGCCATGGAGTATTTTTCGCTTTCCATGGATGGAAACAGGGCTGATCTAACGGACAGGCGGGGAGAGAGTATGACACTGGTTTACAGGCCTGAAACAAGGTCAGTGCATATAGAAGAACCATCAGGATAGACAGGGAAGGAGGAAGAGAAGAAGATGTGGGTGATATTCATTCTTGCATTTGCTGTAATTGCTTTTATAGCAGTGCTGGTAATTGTGGCAGCGGCATGGCTTGTGCATAAAGTCTCTAATGCCATGATTCGCGAGGACAGGCAGCTAGACAGGGAAGAAAAACAGAACAAAGGAGACAGGCAATGAAGAAAAGAGTAATGATAGCGTTGGTTGTGCTTGTGGCATTGGCAGGAGCTGCATATACTGTCGGTTCATGCAAGCTGATCGGGACCGGCAAGGTCGGTGTCCAGTACAGTTACAAGGGCGGTGTAAAAGATGAAACACTTAATCCGGGTCTGAATTTCATCAATCCTTTTCTGAAAGTAAAGGAATTTACGGTTGGCAATGAGCAGCTGATTCTGACGAAGGACAAACGGGAGGGTTCCGAGAAAAATGAAGCCTTCAAGGTCGCGACAGCGGATGACGCAAGCATTTCCGTCAGCTTTCAGATGTCATATCGGTACAATCCGGAAAAAGTAGTAGATACATACAAAAAATTCAAGGGCATGGATGGAGAGGATATTGTTGAACAGCGCGTCCGGACAGTTTTGAAATCAAAGGTATCCGAAGTTACAACGGATTATACAATGATGGATATTTATTCCGGAAACCGCAGCGAAATCAACAATAAGATCACGGATTATTTGAACAAGGAGTTTGGCAGCGCCTACGGCATTGAGGTACTGGATGCTTCCATCATTGATGTTCATCCGGATGAAAAACTGAAAGAGGCCATTGATAACCGTGTGACTGCACTGCAGCAGAAGCAGCAGGCCGAAGCTGAACAGGAGAAGATCAAGGTAGAAGCGGAGACAAAGCTGATCGAGGCTGAGAATGAAGCTGCTGTAAATATCGCCAAGGCAAAGGGTGAGGCAGAGGCTAATAAAATTAAGAGCGCATCTATCACGGACGAGCTGATCAGGATGAAAGAGGCCGAAGCACGTAAAAAGCATGGCTGGGTTACCGTACAGGGAGCTGACACTGTTGTGACAGACAGTGAATAGTTGAATGAAAAAAAGTCCTGTCAGTGCCAAACTACTGGCAGGACATATCAAGGGAAATTTACAGTCAGGCCGGAGGGGGTGATTATAAGTGAGCAGCAGGATTCAGATCAGCAACGGGATTGAGATATCAGTCAACAACAAAGAGGGCATGCGCAGAAGGCTGGACGCCTATGCCGGGAATTGCAGGGGCATGTCCGGCAGGGGAAAGAAAAGCGCAGGAAATGGAGGAATGAACCGTGTATGCGAATAAATCTACAATAGCAAAGGTATTCGGCGTAACTGCGCCGACAGTATACAAAAGGGTGGTGGGGATTGAGGAGGAGATCGGGAAGCGGTATAACCAGTACGCGCTGCTGGACAACCTGGTCAGCATAGAGGTATTTGCTGACTATCAGAAATATCGCCGCTGGTTAAAGGACAGGAACTTAAGGAAGGTTGTCCCGCCATTCTCCATGGAGGAGGCAAGGGAGTACCTGTTGGAGAACGGGCTTCTGCACATGGAGTGCAGGGAGATTGTTCCGAACCGGTAGGCGGAAATGGGAAATAAATGTAAGGAGGTGTAAGCAGATGATAGAGGACAGGCGGAAGATCTGCGAGCTGCTGGTGCCGGTGCTGCGCGAGATGGACGGCATGCGGAATGTGACAGGCCTTGATTACAGGCCGGACAGGGAGATCGTGTATGTCATCTTCGCGACAGGCCTGCAGCGGGCCGTGGATGCCGGTGGAACCGGGGCGCAGATGGTGCAGAACATTGTGCAGTGCGCGTAAAAAGAGCGCTTATACAGGCGGGCAATGCCTTATGCGCTCCCAAAAATCTCTACCGCTATTATAGCGGAAAAGGAGGAAAACGTCAAATGAAAATGAGGCGGATAATCTGAAAAAGTATCGAAAACGCTGTCTCTGAGAAAGGGGAAGAATGAGAAAAAATAATTTATTACTGAGGGTTAAAGTCGCCATTCAGTTTATTTTCCAAAATATAAATGGGCGAATTATGACCTGTGGCAGATGCGGCTCAATAAATATTCGTCCGAAAGCTGGCAGTGAAGCAGAGGAAGAGATACCGCCTGATATGGAAGAGGAAGGTGTAAAGCGAATTTGGCATCAGATTGATATCTGCGTTAATTGTGGAGCTGTTATTGTGGAAAAGCAATACTGATTTTGGTCATGAAGCTTAGGAGGATGATATGAAGAAAACAGCGAGAGTAATCGTTACATACAGGTGTGACAGAGAATGTGAGAACTGTTGTAATGAGCATATCCGGAATGTGCCGGAGGTGCAGTTTGAGGATTTGCTTGAATATGACGAGATCGTTATTACAGGCGGCGAGCCGATGCTGATTGCACCACGGGTGGTTGAACTGGTGCACCGCCTCCGGGACAGGAGGTTCCGGGGCATGATATGGCTCTATACAGCAACTTTCAATGCAGACCACTGGGCACATAAGATGCTGATCCGGGATGTGGACGGCATCACATATACATTCCATGCGGACTATACCAACAGGGATATTTCCAGGTTAAAAGACCTGACGGAATTCTTAAACAGCGGGGGATTCCCGGGGAGTTACCGCCTGATGGTTGACAGCAGGGTGATGCGTGACATTTCCCTGCAGGACATTAAGGGAATCAGAAAATGGACGGACATTAAGGGCCTGGTATGGAAGGATGGTGCATGTCCGGTACCGGAGCATGAGGAGTTAGTCTTCTATGATTTAGAAAGGGAGTAGGCATGGAGAATACAAAGATTGACTGGTGTGACAGCACATGGAATCCGGTTACGGGATGCCTGCATGGTTGCGAATATTGCTATGCAAAGAGGATCGCGCGGCGGTTTGGTGACAGCGCCGCAGAATGCGGAACCATACGCAATCAGTATGTAAAATTAAAGGATAAACCATATCCATATGGTTTCGATCCTACATTTCACAGGTACAGGCTTGACCGGCCTAAAATCTGGACAAAGGCAAGAAATATTTTTGTGTGTTCTATGGCTGATCTTTTCGGCGAATGGGTTCCGGATAAATGGATTGAGAAAGTATTTGATGCTTGCGACAAAGCGCCGCAACACAATTATCTGTTTCTGACGAAGAATCCGGACCGTTACGATCATGCTATAGAGGATAATTATAAAAATTATGTAGTTGATCATATGAAAAACTTTTGGTTTGGAACAACGGTGACAAATGACGAAGATTTGTTGATTAATGGAAGGACATTGCTTGCGTCTGTTCTGATGAATTGTGATAAAGCAAAAACATTCAATCATTTTTTGAGTATAGAACCTTTATTAGAAGAAATCACTCAATTACAGCGTTTAACGCATCATGATTGGATAATCGTAGGTGCAGAAACAGGACGGAGAAAAAATAAGGTTATATTGGAAAGAAAATGGATTGATGACATTGTGAGTGAGTGTCGAAAAGAAAATGTTCCTTTATTTATGAAGTCAAGCCTTACAGAGATATGGGGAGAACCTTTGATACAGGAATTCCCAGAAGGATTAAGAAAATAGCAAAGTTAAAACAATCAAACCGGTTTGAATTACATAGAACAACTGAATACAGCAAAAAGAAAGGAAAGAGGCTATGGCAAGAGTAAACCTGGAAACCTTTGCAGGCGGCGCCCTGCAGGAGAAATTTGACGATGCGATGGAAAAGGTTCTGCGGAACATGCTGGATCCCAATACCCCGTGGAAGAACAAACGGAAGATTATGGTAGAGGTCGCGTTCGAGCAGGATGAAGAGAGGGATGATACCAGCGTGACGGTATCTGTTACCCCGAAACTGGCAGCAGTGAAGCCGGTAAGCACCAGGATGGCAATCGGGAAGGATCTTGAAACCGGGAAATGTTACGCGGAGGAATACGGAAACAGCATCCGGGGGCAGATGTCTTTCAGTGATCTCAATTTACAGGATCAGAAAATGGTCATGGAAGACGGAAGGACAGTGGATCCGGAAACGGGTGTGATTGAAGAAGACATGCCGCAGGTACTGGATTTCAGAAAAATAAAGCAGGGTTAAGGAGGATTTGAACAATGATGGAAGAAAGTGGATTAAGAGAACTGGTACAGTATGGGAATGAGCTGGCAAAGCCGAATTTTGAGGACTATGGGGATGTCCGCTATGCGGATAAGCGGATGTATGCACTGGAAGGCGGTCTGAGAGCCGAAGCGATTGAAATGAGCACGCTTACCGGACTGGTGGACTATATCAGCAGCAGCACTGACGCTTCGACAGCGAAAATGATCGTCCAGGTGGTTTCCCCGGAAAGGGTGAAGCTGATCTCAGCACTGGACGGTGACCGGAAACGCGAGATACTGGCAGACGTGACGGCCAAGGTACCGGAGTTCCGCTATGGGCGGTATATGGACAATGAAACATTCCTAATTGCGCTGCAGTCCAAATTCATTCCGGGCGCCGACCGGGAGCTCCTTCTGAAATTTGCCGGGACTGTGGAAAACGGGACGGTGGCCCAGTATAAGGATGACGGGATCACGCAGAAAGCAACGATCAAGACCGGGATTGCGTCAAAAGGGGAGGCACAGGTGCCGAATCCGGTGATGCTCCGCCCATTCAGAACCTTTATGGAAGTCGAGCAGCCGGAGAGTCTCTTCGTGTTCCGCATGAAGGGTGATGAAGGCCATGATGTGGAATGTGCCATCTTTGAAGCCGATGGCGGCGCCTGGAAGAATGAGGCCATGAAGAACATCAAAAGGTATCTGCAGTCCGAACTGAAAGAGTTCCCGCAGTTTACGGTGATCTCATAAAGGAGCTGCCGCCCTGTCATTAAGAACGGGGCGGCAGATGGAATCATTTCGCGCGCATGCAAAACAACCAGTCATATTTTAAAAGAAAAAGGGGAGCCAGTCAATAATGAGTGGGATAAAAACAGAGGATTACCCGGTACTGATGGCTGCTGTCCAGCGGTATGTAAGCTCAGCCGAGAGCCCGGACACAGGCGTGATCTGCGCAATACTGGGGATTGAGACGGAAAAGAAAGCGGAATTTGTGGAGCTTTCTGTCATCAGCAACCTGGGCTTTAAACCGCACGTACAGCATTTTGTGAGAATGGAGAAGGTGTGAGGAGTGCTGAAGGAAGAACATATAGATTTGGAAGATGAAGTGGCGGCAGGCATAACGGAATACAGGTTTCCGGACAGGCGCCGGATGAAACGGCAGAGAAAGGCCTACGAAGAGGCAGAAAGGGAGGAGCGGGAAAATGAGTGAAATAACAGCGGTAATTACGCAGGAGACCGGTAAAATATCCTGTAATTTTGAACAGGTGGAGAAGGCGATCAAGGATACGCTTGCAGAGTATAAAGGCGCGGTTTTTACGGAGGACAGCAAAACTTACGCAAAAAAGCACGTTGCAAGCCTGAGAAAGCAGAAGAAGGATTTCCAGGACAACCTCCGCAGCGAGAAAAAGCGGTACATGGAGCCATGGGAAAAATTTGAGACGCAGGCAAAGGAGCTGATCTCTTTGTATGATGAACCCATTAACCTGATCAATGGACAGGTGCAGGCTTTTGAAGAGAAGCGGGTTGCCGAGAAAAAGAAGCTGATCCATAAAATCTATAAAGAGCTGGTTCCGGTATCCGTGGAAGATTATATTCCCATGGAGCGTATTTACAACCCAAAGTGGGAGAATGCAACCTTTAAGGAGAAGGATATCCGCTCAGACATCACAGGCATGACAGAGAGAGTGCAGAAGGACACTGCAACCATCACCGGGATGGGGTCTGAAGCAGAAGAAAAGGCTCTTGGGGTATACAGGGCGAATCTTGACATTACGGAGGCAATCGCCTGCATAAATGAGTATGAGCGCCAGAGGCAGGAGATTCTTGCCAGGGAGCAGGAGCGCGCCCGCCGTGAGGAGGAGGAGCGGATCCGCAGGGAGGAGCAGGAGAAGCTGCTTGCGGAACAGAGGGCCCGGGAAGAGAAAGAGGCCGCGCTTCGCCAGGCAGAGCTTGAAAAACAGGAAGCGCTGAGGAAAGCCGAACTGGAACGGCAGGAAGCGGTGAGAAAGGCAGAACAGGAGAAACAGGAAGCACTGCGCAGGGCCGAGCTGGAGCGCCAGGAAGCAATGAGAAGGGCCGAGGCAGAGAAAGCGGCAGAAGTGGAGCAGGCCAGGGAGACGGCAGCCCGTGAGGTGGTCGAAAACTTTATCCCGGATGCAGAAGGAGATACAGAGCTTTACGAGTACAGGATGTCTCTTTCCAGTGACGCAAAAGAAAAGCTGGAGATGTATATGGACAGTGTAGGAATTGAGTGGGAGATGATTGTATGAGTGCGGAAAGGATGCCAATGATCTATTCCGCAGTCTGCGGGGTCATGAGTGATATCGGCGCAGTAGGAAAAGACGGCTACAACAGGACGCAGAATTTTAAGTACCGCGGGGTGGAAGCCATAATGAATGCGCTGAACCCGGCCATGATAAAGAATAAAGTATTCTGTACCCCGGAGGTTCTGGAGCAGAACCGGGAAGAAAGGACAACCTCAAAGGGCGCTTCCCTGCTCTACTCGGTGTGCCGCATCCGGTACCGGTTTTTTACAACGGACGGGTCTTATGTGGACGCAGTTGTTGTAGGGGAAGGAATGGACAGCGGTGACAAGGCAACCAATAAAGCCATGTCAGTTGCATTTAAATATGCCTGTTTCCAGACCTTCTGCATACCGACTGAGAACCTGATGGACGATCCGGATGCCGATACACCGGGGGAGAGCCATAAAGACGCCAGTGCCGGACAGAAACAGGATGGAAAAGGCGCCAGTGCCGCACAGAAGCAGGGAAAGAAAGGCGCCGGCTCTTCATCGGGACAGGAAGGAAATGACGGCAGCAAAAAACAGCAGGGTGGGCTGGACAAAGAGAGGAAAGCCCTAATGGAAGAACTGTCCAGGGAGCTTGTCAGGACAGGGTATGTATGGGGCGCCGTTATGAAGACGTATAAAGTGGAAAGTGTGGAGGCCCTGTCGAAGCTTCAGGTTAAGGACTGCATATCAAAAATGAAGAAGCAGCCTGACAAGGCGGTATCCTGATGAAATTTACGGCAAGAATAAAGGATATTGCCCGCACCCTGGCCGGGAGCCTTACAATTACACTTGAAAGCCCCCGGCTTGAAGCAGAAGCAGCTGCAGCGCTGATGGACATTGACAGCCTGGATGTGGAGATTAAAAAGCACAGGACAAAGAGGAGCCTGGATGCCAATGCATACTACTGGGTGCTCCTTACCAGGCTTGCGAAGATATTAAGGGTATCGAATGCAGAGCTCCACAATATCATGCTTTCAAAGTACGGGTTTATGGAAATCGTGGACGGAAGGACAATCAAGGCCGTCCTTCCCGATACGGACGAGGCGAATAAGAAAGTCATGGAATCCACGGTGTATCACTTAAGGGCCACATCGGATGCCAGGCCTGGAAATGACGGGATGATGTACCGGACCTATCTTATGCTCCGGGGAAGCAGTACCTATAATACTGCAGAAATGTCCAGGCTGATTGACGGGCTTGTATGTGACTGCAAAGATGCCGGCATGTCCGGTTCTGAGATTGCATCCCCGGATGAACGGAGAGTTCTGAAGGAAAGGTATGGGATAGATGTCTGAGAAGCTGTGGAGCATTACGGAACAGAGGAACAGTTCCGGAAAGAATTTTATTATGTCAGTTAAGGGGATGCCCTGACTGGTAACAGTGTTGTCTTTTGCACATTGTATCACGGGTAACTGTTGACTATATTTCATCCGCACAATACAGCACATTATTACAGCAGGTATATTGCAGGCAGGGTGCGGACTGCCTGCGGAAAGGAGCAGCTATGGAGTATTTACTTACGGTTCCGGGTATGCTTAATAATCTGAACGACTACATAGCAGCAGAGCGCGCGCACCGTCAGAAAGGGGCAAAGATGAAGGCTTCCAATGGGGATATCGTTGCAGTGGCAATCAGCCAGTGCCTGAGGGGCGTGAGGATAGAAAGACCAGTATTTATGAAATATCTGTGGGTGGAGCCGAACAGGCGGCGCGATCTTGACAACATCTCCTCATTCGGCCGGAAAGTAATTCAGGACTCACTTGTGGATGCGGGGGTTTTAAAGGATGACGGGTGGAAATATGTTGTGGGGTTTTCAGACAGTTTTGAGGTGGATGCGGACAATCCGCGTATCGAAGTACTGATAAGAGAGGTATAACTGTGAATTACATAGCCGAAATAAAAGCATTCTACGATAGGCTCGAACTAAATCCGCTGCCCTCACCGGCCATCGCCTTATGGCATGCGCTTATGTCCATAGCGAATAAAACCGGTTGGCAGCAAGAGTTTACGGCAGCCGTATCAATCCTGGTGCTGAAATCGGGATTGAATGCACAGGCGATCAAGCGTGCGAGGAACCGCCTTGAACAGGACGGTTATATCACCTGGCGCTCACGGGGAGGAAACCAGTCAGCAATCTATCATATTAACAGTCTTGTGGTACAGAACTGTGAGAAAAATGTACCACAGTATGAACCACAAAGTGAACCACAATATGAACCACAAAGTGAACCGCAAAACACTGTGGTACAAAACAGCACTAAAAATGTACCACAGTATGAACCACAAAGTGAACCACAGACCGTACCACAGACCGTACCACAGACCGTACCACAAAGTGTACCTATTAATAAACATAAACATAAACTAAACGAAACAGAAACAAAAAAAGACATACCCCCTGTATCCCCCATCCTGCGGTTTGAGGATTTCCTGTCTGCGTATCCGAACAAGCAGCGGAGGCATCTGGCGGAGAAGGCATACTGCGACCTGGTAGTTTCCGGAACTGTCACGGAGGACGAGCTTGTCCTGGCCGCAGGGAACTATGCGGCATACATAAAGGATTCCGGCAGCAGCAGGATTTATCTGCCCAATAACTTCCTGGAGAAGTGTGTATTTGAGGATTACCTGGGAACAGGGCAGCCAGAAGCGGCAGGACGGACAGCGCCGGCCGGGGAACCGTCCGGAGGGGAGGAACTGGTTGGTGATGACTGGATGGACTGTGAAACCCCATGGGGGAGATAGCGATGTATGAATTTAAAGCGGATGATGCCTATTCATTTGCCAGACATGTGCATGCACAGGCAAAAGAGCATAACGGGGAACTGGTCTTCAAGCTGTGCCCGTACTGCAACCCGAAGCCTACAAGAGACAACTTGAAATCATTTTCGATCAATCTCACAACCGGACAGTTCAAGTGCCTGCGAAGCACCTGCGGGGTGAGGGGGAACATGATAACGCTTTCCAGGGATTTTGACTTTTCCCTTGGAAGCGAGGCTGATGAATATTACCGCCCCAGGCGGCAGTTCCGCAGGCTGAAGACACCGGAAAGGCCGATTGAGCCAAAACCGGAGGCAGTGGAATACCTTGCAGGGAGGGGAATATCCGACAGGGTAATAAAAAAATATCAGATCACGGTACAGACAGACCAACCGAACATCCTTGTCTTTCCGTTCCTGGACGCATCCGGAAGGATGACATTTGTCAAATACCGGAAAACGGATTACGACCGGGAGAAGGATAAAAACAAGGAGTGGTGCGAACCCGGATGCAGGCCGATCCTGTTTGGGATGGCACAATGCAACAGTAAGTTTGACAGACTGGTCATCACAGAGGGCCAGATTGACAGCCTTTCAGTGGCTTCGGCAGGTATTGAGAACGCTGTTTCTGTGCCAAACGGGGCGAAGGGATTTACATGGATGCCGTACTGCTGGGACTGGATCAACAGATTTCATGAGGTTGTGGTCTTCGGGGACCACGAAAAAGGCAGGATCACACTCCTTAAGGAGCTGTCCTCCCGTCTGAAATGCCAGGTGAGGCATGTCCGGGAGGAGGATTACAGGGGATGTAAGGACGCAAATGAAATCCTGCGGAAATACGGGGCCGGGCAGATCAGGGACTGTGTGGAAAATGCGGTGGCGGTGCCGGTGACAGGCGTGATAGACCTGTCAGATGTGGAGAATGTGGATATCTATCAGATTCCCAAACTGCGGACGGGCATTAGGGAGCTTGACCGGCTTCTGTATGGCGGGCTGCCATTCGGGGGCGTGGTGCTGGTATCGGGGAAGCCCGGAGAGGGGAAATCCACACTTGCAAGCCAGATACTGGCAAATGCCATCCACCAGGACCATAAATGCTTCGCGTACAGCGGCGAGCTGCCGAATTACCTGTTCCGTTCCTGGATTGACTTCCAAATAGCCGGGGGCAGCCATATAACCGAATACGAGAATAAATGGGGGGACAGGAATTATACGGTGTCCAAAGCAAACAGGCAGCTTATTGCTGACTGGTACCGGGGCAGATGTTTTCTGTATGATAACCGGATCGTGGAGGGGGACGAAAAGGAAAGCCTTCTGACGATCACGGAAAATGTGATCATGCAGTACGGGGTTGACGTGGTGCTGCTGGACAACCTTATGACCGCGCTGGACCTGGAGCCGGGGACTGCCTTTGACAAGTATGACAGGCAGAGCCTGTTTGTAAAAAAGCTGGCACGCATGGCGCTGAAATACAATGCCCTGATCATCCTGGTGGCACACAAGCGGAAAAATAATTTCACAAAAAATGAGAATGACGAGATCAGCGGCAGCGGGGATATCTCCAACCTGGGGACTGTGACAATTGCCTATGAAAAGGACAACAGCCTGCAGTCGTGGCAGAGGCGGCTGAAAGTATCAAAAAACCGTCTGTTCGGGAGAACCGAAACGAAGGGCTATGTCATGGATTATGACGAAAAGTCAAAGAGGATATACGGGCCGGGTGATGACGTGGGGGTTGATTACGGATGGGACAGGACCAGTGACGGATGGATTGACTGGAATTCTGAAACACCATTCCAGTAACAGTAAGGTGGTTTTATGGCGAAGACAGAAGACATCAAACAGATACAGTATTCCATATGGGGCATATACAAAGATTTCCTTGGTGACAAAAACCTGGACAGATGCAGGGAACGGATGGATGCAATGATGCAGGATTTTGAGGGCAGTGCACAGTACTTCCTGGCCAACCTCATACATTCCTGGTCCAAGGTGGCCGGAGGCCTTGCGGAGGATTTCGCGGACGGCAGGGAAACAGGGAAGAGAACGGAAGGCATTGCCCACATCCAGAACACGACATGGAAGATTTTCCAGTCTTTCCTGTCAGACCATGACATGGCGGAATACAACAGGAGGTATCTCAGACTGAAAGGAGAGTGCCGGGATACAGGGGACAGGCTTCTGGCTGACTTTTTCATAGACATAGCTGTCAGCTGGGCTCCGGTGGCGAATGCGTTCGCTGAATCATTTAGGAAAAAGTGAGATGGGATTTTTGGACAATGGTTTTGGAATGCGTCTGAGGAAGGCGCGGAAGGAACGGGGATTTACACAGGACAGACTTGGCATGGAATGCGGTGCATGCGTTGGCGCGGTCAGAGCCTGGGAGAAGGGAGAACGGCTCCCGAACGCGTATTACCTCCGGAAAATCTGCATTGCGCTCCATGTGTCCGCGGATTATCTGTTGGGGATAAAGGGTAACGATGCCCGGCAGAAGAAAAGACTGCGCACCTGAGGAAACAGGCGGCGGAAGAGAAGAAAAGGGGTGGAGAGCGATGGATGAAGACAGGACAGACGAGATCATCCGGGATATCCTGGAACACTGGGAGGATGAAGAAGGGGATGGGGCGGAGTGAGAAGGGCGCTGAAATATCCCGGGAGTAAATGGAACATTGCCGGGAAGCTGTGGACAGCGATCCGGAACCACGTAATAAAATGGGCGGCGGTTTTCTCCGCCTGGAAGGGAGAGACGTATGAAAATTGAAAATCTGGAAAAGGCAAATGAGATTCAGAAAAGGATGAAGGAACTGGAAAAAGCAAAAGCATGGATGGAGGATGGAGACAGGAACGTATACATACTGGCAGCCGGATGCACGGTGAATGAGTCAGTGAAAATATATTCTGACGGGCGGTCCCTGCTTTATGGTCTTATTCTTGGGGAACACCTGCGGCTGCAGAAAGAATTTGAAAGTCTGTAGGAAACGGCCATGAAGGCAATAGCAAAATATCCGGGGAGCAAGTGGAGCCTGGCATCATGGATCATCAGCTTTTTCCCGGAACACCACAGCTACCTGGAGCCATTCTTCGGCAGCGGGGCGGTGCTGTTCAACAAGCCGAGGAGCAGTATAGAGACCGTGAACGACCTGGATGGAAGCGTGATCAACCTGTTTGAGTGGATCCGGAAAGACCCGGAGCGTTTAGCCCATGAAATTTACTGGACGCCATATGCCAGACAGGTTTATGATGATGCATTTGCCAGGATACAGGAAGACAGCTTTGAAAAGGCGGTAAATTTCTACATAAGGCTGAATATGGGGCATGGATTCCGGACGAACGGTGAAAAAGTGGGTTGGAAAAACGACGTGCAGGGGCGGGAGCGCGCCTATGCATCGCAGGACTGGTGCAGTCTTCCGGGAAAGATTATGCAGGCAGCAGAACGGCTCAGAGGGGTACAGATAGAATGCCGGCCGGCGGCGGATTTGATTGAACGTTTTAATTATCCCAATGTGCTGGTATATGGAGACCCGCCCTATGTGCTGGGTACCAGGCATGGGAAGCAGTACCGGTATGAGATGGACGATAAAGGACAGAATGACTTACTGGACGTGCTGCTTGCGCATAAAGGACCTGTGCTGTTATCCGGCTATGATAACAGGCTGTATAATGACCGGCTGAAGGGCTGGCACAGGGAGGAAACAGTCAGCTACTCCCAGGTGTGTTCCAAAAAACGGGAAGTGCTCTGGATGAATTTTGAGCCGGTGAAACAGATGGAACTGGAATGGACAGATTAAACGGAAAGTTAGTGGAGAGGAGTTGGAATTAAATATGAGTTACGATTATTATGACGAGGACTATGAACCTACACAGGAAGAAATGGAGGAGTGTGACGGTATGGAAAACACGGAAATAAAGGTGGAAAAAGAGAGTCTGAAAATTGAGTTCAATACAGAGAATTTTGCGGCTGGAATCATTCGTGCTGTGGCGGCAGATGTAAAGAAGAATATTTACAATGAGATTGTGGCGGAAATCAAGAGCGAAGTGCTTGAAGGTATTAAGGAGAAAATTCAGTATGCGGCAAGTGATATTATTAAAGGAATTGTCCAGGACTTTATGGATAAAGAAAAGGTTCAGATTGGCGGATCGTCCGTATGGGATGACGAGCCTAAAGAGGAAATGACGCTGACACAGTATGCGAAACGCTGCGTGAAAGACTGCATTGAGAATAGCAGGTTCCGCATTGTCAAGGGCTTCGAAAAAGATCGGTACAACAGGGGCAGATACAGAGCGGAAACGAAGGAGTACACGTTTGAAGAGTATCTTCTGCAACATCTTGGTATTGATGATGAAGTAAAATGCTATCTGGATAAACAGGTGGATGAAGTTCGCCAGCAGGTGAACCGTGATGTGAAAGCAGCGTTTGATGAAAGTACGAAAGCGATGCTGTCTAATGCGGTGCTGCAGGTTCTTATGGCGAACGATACTTACAAAAAGATTGAGGGAAATATCGCGTGTATAGCGGACAGACCGCAGGAGCAGAGGGAGTTTAATGATAGTAAACCCGGATTAGCCAGATAAATTATGGACAGGTGATCAGGAAATGGTAAAGATTCAAAAATGTAAACGGCACGGTGTCTGCAATGACTGTGGTAAGCAGCAGGACGCTGATACCGTGATATGGGAGATAAAATTTTCTACAACTGGCCAGGGGTGGACAACGGTTATGCTGTGTATAGAGTGCCTGGCATCACTTAATACAGCAATTGCAATGACACTGTTTAATAACGGAGTACATGAACCAGGATTCAGTGCAGGTGTAAGAAAATAAAATGTTGTGGAGGAACTGCATGGGAAGAAGCAGAGAGGAACAGGCGCGCATGGAGGGCATGGCGCAGGCCCTCAGGATCGCAAAGGACAAGGGTGTCGAAGGCCTGGAGGAAGAGATTCGGGTACGTAATATCACAGGCCTTCCCTGCGCAGTGTCGAAGAAAGCGCTGGATGAATGTATAGTGAATATCAAAGAAAACACGATTGATACAGTCCTCATTCTGGCAGCGTATGTACTGCACTGGAAATTCGGATGGGGCAAGATACGTCTGGAACGGTTTATCCAGGAATTCAATTTCCAGGCGGAATGTCTGACAGGGGATTACTGCAGCTGGGATGATTTGAGGCAGGAGATGCGCAGCGAATGCGGGATAGAGCTTGACATACGGAAGAATGACAGGAATGTGAGGGTGAGGTGAGAGGATGTACGGATATATAGGCGGTGTAACAGATACGGATGAAATCAGTTACTGCCCGTTCTGCGGTGAGGAGGTGTCAGCCGGCCATGCTGACGGTACGGTGACATGTGATTCATGCGGAAGAAGATTCGGGGTTGTGGAAACAGAAGAGTAGAGATCATGGAAAGGAGCCGAGCCTCCGGCCGGGGTGACGTGTACACGGGCTTCTTTGGAGAAATGCAGGAAATATTAGATTTTTTGGATGGAGATGAAACAGAAGAGCTGCCGGATCCGAACGAAGGGCCGGACGAGGGCCTGGAAGAGTGGAGAAGGAAAAAGAGCGAAGCACGGGCACGGATGGCTGCCATGCAGCGCCTTCCTTACGAGGTGAAAAAGAAGCGTTCCGAACTGCGGGCAAATGAATTTACTAAGCAGATGGACGGAAGGCTGAAAAACACGCATGTCTCAGTAGGCGGACTGGACAGCATTACGCTGCACGTCTTCCTCAAATCCATAGGGATTGACGTACCGGCAATATCGGTATCGGGACTGGAGGACAGAAGCATACAGAAAGTACATAAAGCATTAGGCGTGACAATTCTTAAGTCCTACAAGACGAAAGTACAGGTAATCAATGAAATTGGCTTTCCTGTAATCAGCAAACGTATCGCCGGGAAGATTGCGCTTCTGCAGAATCCGAGTGATAAGAATAAGACGGTCCGCCATGCGATCATCACGGGTGAATGCGGGGAGCTCGGGCATTATGCGAAGAACAGCCGGATGAAACTGCCCCGGAAGTGGCTGAAGCTGTTCGGCGGGTATGAGAATGAAAACGAAGGGGTCCATTACTGGAAGCCGGATTTCAAAGTATCCAATGAATGCTGCTACTGGCTGAAAGAAAAGCCCTGTGATGACTGGGCGAAAGAGCATGAGAGCTATCCGTTCCTTGGAATGATGGCATCGGAGGGAGGGCAGAGGGAAGAAGCGCTTACAGACCACGGCTGTAATTATTACGGCAAGACAGTCATGAGGTCAGTGCCGTTCGCACCGTATCTGCGAAATGACATCCTTACCCTGGCACTGGAGATGGATCAGTGGTATCGCGAGCATACAGAAGTATTTGAACGCTTATATTACAGGCAGCCATACAGCAGGGACAGGAGTGGGAACGTAATTCCCTATGAGCCGTTAGAAAGCATCATACCAGGGATATACGGAAGGATTGAAAGGGACAGTGAGGGAAACCTGGAGACAACCGGGGCGAGGCGTACCGGATATAGCATGTGCGGGTTCGGGATCCACATGGAAGAACGGCCGCACCGGTTTGACAGGCTCCGGGAACGAAACCCGAAGGAATGGGAGTTCTACATGTACCGGTGCTGTACGGATCCGGTGACTGGTGAGAAATACGGATGGGGAAAGGTACTGGACTATATTGGGGTGGAGTGGGAGGATGTACCAGGAGTACAAATTGATTTGTCTGACTGCTTCCCGGGAGTGATGCCATGAAAAAGAAACTGTTAGTTGGTCTGCACGATGCAGAAAAGGATCATTTCAGGAAAAAGAGTTTTCCCAACTATGCGCTGATGAAGATATCTGCATGGCATAAAGCGCAGGGGGACCGGGTCGAATGGTGGAACCCGTTAAAAAGATATGACCGGGTATACAGCAGCAAGGTGTTTGACTTTACCCCTGTTGATGCATACCTTCCGGATCATACAATCTGCGGGGGAACCGGATACAGGGACATTCCAATGAACCGGGAGCTTCCAAAGGAAATGGATGATATGTTTCCGGACTACTCCATTTATCCGGAATGCGATTTTGCTGTTGGATACCTTACAAGGGGATGCCCAAACCATTGCCGGTGGTGTGTGGTCCCGGAGAAAGAAGGGGATATAAGGCCTTACAGGACATGGTGGGAGCTTGTGCGGACGGATACGGACAAACTGGTTCTGATGGATAATAACATCCTGGCCTGCGAGCATGGAATACAGCAGCTGATCAGCATGATCGGGAGCGGATACCGCATTGACCTCAACCAGGGAATGGATGCCCGCCTGGTAGATGATGAAATGGCCGACATTCTGTCAAGGCTGAGGTGGATCCGGTTCATAAGGTTTTCCTGTGACCAAAAGTCACAGATAGAACCGGTCAGAAACACGATAGAGCTGTTGGGGAGGTATGGGGTAAGACCTTACAGAATTTTTATTTATTTACTGGTGACGGCAGATATACAGGATGCATCAGAGAGGGTGGAGGCGCTGAAAGGGTATAAAGCAATTAACCTGTATGCCCAGGCCGAACGTAATGAAAGGATGGGGATCATCCCGGATAAAATGCAGATAGAATTCCAGCAAAGATACATATATGGCGGCAGTTACCGGAATGAGACATGGAAAGAGTATTGCGATAGAAAGGGTTTGAAAAGCAGGGTGATGTCATGAAAAACGGATTGATCATAGACTGCTTCGAAGCAAACTGCGGATACCTGAAAGTGGGTGAGCGTCAGCCGGTTCTGCAGATCAGGAATGCTGTGACGGAGGAAGACGGGCAGATGCGGTTTGTGTAGGGGGCTGATGGGCCACAGACCGGAATTTGAGAAAAGGAGATCAGAAGGATGTATACAGTACCTATGACAATTCCCCAATATTGCAATAAATGCCCATTTGGACGCTGTAATTACAGCTTTCCGTTTGGAAGCGGCACTGTCAGCAGTATTGACGGGAAGGAGAACAGATCAGGGACATATGGTTACGTTTGTAACGTTGAATTACACAAAAGGAAAAGATACACAAAGGTTATAAGAGCTGATTGCGGCAAGGATATTGAGAAGCCTGATTGGTGCGGATTAAAAGAGGTGAAACAGTCGTTTGCCTAACGAAAAAGTAAAGGAGACAGGGAAATGGGCAGTAACATAAGCTGGCTTATGACAGTTCCGGCAACGGACATGAATTTTAAGAACCATCTGCAGTATGCGACGGCTGAAGAAATTAAGGAGGCACTTTCCATTATGACCGGGAAAGGCGAGAAAGGAAACGCTTCACGGATTGCTGCTTTGTCAAGAGAACTGCGGAAAAGGGATAAGAAATTAAGGAGGAGAGAAAAGTGAAAACATTTGAACAGAAAATTGCAGAAACGGTAAATGAGAAGCTGAATGATGGTACTGTGGAAAAATTAGTTGAACAGTACATAGAAAAAGGCGTGTCCGATGCGCTGAAAGAAGTGTTTTCTTGGAGCGGAGAGGGAAAGAAGCTGATTGAGAAAAAGCTGAATGAAACCATTGTTCCTGTCATTGAGCGGCACGATTTTAACCAGTACCTTACGAAACTGGATTCTGTTTTAACAGAAATTGTCAATGCAACTACTCTTTCGGATAACATGAAGATACTGGAAAACTTTAAGGAACTGATGAAAGAGCCGGAGATAAAAAAGATTAAACTGTCAGATATATTTAAACGGTATTGTAAGCATGTTGCGGAAAATGTTGACACAGACAAATTAGAAGCCTGCTGTGAAGACGGAGAGCCGTATTATGAGCATGTGACTGCCGGCATGGAGGTAGAGCACGAAGATAAAGGGTGGTTTAACCCCGTTTTTGAGGATTGCATTGTTAAGTTTACATGTGAAGAGGATAAGGATTTGAACTGCCAGATAAGACTTTACAAATCCGTGAACGATAAGAAATGGAATTTCAGAGGGTATGCAGATTCTATCGACATTAACTCCCTGCACAATTTAAGCGATTTTGATGTATTCCTTATGACTTTGAAGCGTGGTTTTGCGGATATTATCATGGATAAGGAATCGGATTGCGATGATGATATTGAGCCGGAAGAGAAGCCAGAATGGTCGCTTGGATAAATTACAGTTTGTTTGATAAGGAGTTAAGGAGGATAGGGAAATGAAAGCGTCGGAAATAGAAGATTGTGAAAACTGCCCATTATTGGCAGAAGAAATTTGTCCTGGAGGTATGACATCTTCTCCGGATGGAACACCAATAGAGCCGCCCTGCTATAGTTTTGATGATGATACAGACTTAGACCAATGGATAAGTGATTATTACGACAGCCAAAGACGGTATGAGGAATATCTTGACAGAAAGTGGAAAGAAGAGCAGGAGAAGAAACGGAAAGCGGAAAAAGCAAAGAAACGGCGGGATTATCTGAAATGGTATTGTTTTGATGAAAAGATGGAAGTTAAAAAAGCGAGGAAAAGGCTTGCCGCCCATCAAGCGGCGGTTCACTTTGCAGAATCTATGGCTTTTGCAATCAATACCACAAATGAAATGTTTCAGTATTCCGAAAGGGTGAGTGTCAATAAAAAAGTTGATGACGAATTGGAAAGACTGCAAAATGCCCTTGCTGACGCTGAAATGAAACTGAAAGAAAAGCAAAAAGAGGGAAGAAAGACAGAACAGTATAAAAGTATTGTCTAATCAATTTTAACTTGGTACAACTCCCCCTAAAATCTCCTGTACAATATCATTAGGCATAAAATTGGCAACCGTTAAGACCTTGGGCGGGAAATAGAGTGTGACCGATGGCAAAGAATAATAATGCCCTCATGCCCATCCGGTTGTAAAGGTGTCGGGGCAACGCCGCATGAAGCCAATTTTAAAGTCATCAGGGGATTTAGGGGGATTGTGGAGGGAAAGGGAAATATGGAGAGATTGACAGAACGCACTGGGGAAGGACAGGCTATTCCCCGGATGGACTTAAAGAATAACGGGCATCAGAGATGTATGGAACGTCTGGCAGAATATGAGGACTTAGAGGAACGAAACAGACTGATTAAACTGCCTTGTGCGGTGGGGGATACGGCTTGGATTGTTTTTGAAGGAGAAATTTTTAAATGTATGGTATCAAAATTTGATATTGTGAGAAATGGTATTTTCCCGATGTTGCGTATAAATGAAACATTGGAAACAATAAGCGTTTCGATGAAAACATTAGAAAAGACTTGGTTCCTCACCAAAGAAGCAGCCGAAGCCGCATTGAAAGAATTGGAGAGGGGTAAGGGAGAATGAGATATAAGTGCATAAAAGAAATGTGTCTGCCAAAGTGCGACGGTGACGGTTTTGAAATCCCAAATGAATATGGATTTGTGACAGTCGGTAGCATTTGGGAAAGAGATGATGGAACAAGTATTATCGGCGGTGATGTGCATTTAGATTCCCTGAATGACGATTCTGATTTTGGATGGTTGGAAATGCCGCTCGAAGAATTGAAAGAGAATTTTGTGTTGATAGAATGAAATCGGTGATTGTATGGGCGGTGAAACATATGTCGGTGGCGGAATGGGTAAACGCAGAATATGCATGCCCGAAATGCCTGTGTGGTTAAGACATGTAAGATTTGAAAAAGCGGTGGCAACCTTGCAGTAATGCAGAGTGACAACTAGCAGAAGTTGGCAAACCCGTATACAAGGGTTGGAATACCTCATGTGTGGTGCAAATCCACACCAGGCATATTGAATCATAGAAAAGGTGGTTGAATGGATAAGCTAACTCCAAAGCAGAAAGGAGAAAATGATGGGAACCAGGACAACGTTAAATGATCTGAATGAGTATCTGTTCCAGGAGATGGACCGACTTACGAATGAGGATCTGTCCGCAGAGGAACTGGACAGGGAGATCAAGAGAAGCGATGCCCTGCAGAAGGTGGCCAAGACAATCATTGACAATGGGGCACTTGCACTGCAGGCGAAAAAGCATCTGAACGAATACGGGCAGGGAGACAGGGTAGAGATCCCCCTAATTGGCGCTGCGGATAAATGACTGGCCGAGGAAAACAGGGCACTTCGGGAAACGGTACGGAATTTACAGAAAAGGGTTAAGAAACTGGAGGATTGGGACTGATGTATGGACACCAGTATACAGCAGAAGAACAGAAGTTTATGAAAGAATATGTTCCGGGGCACAGCTACAGGGAAATTCAGAAAGCATTCACGGAAAAATTCGGGTGGGAGATTTCCCTGGTACAGGTCAAGGGCTATATAGGGAACCATCATCTGAATACAGGGAGGACAGGACGGTTTGAGAAAGGGCAGGCCGGACTCTTCCGATTTAAGAAAGGATCCTGCGCCGCCGGATGTGAAAAGACCTGGTTCCGAAAGGGACATATGCCGAAGAATTACAGGCCGGTAGGAAGCGAGCGTGTCAATGTGGACGGATATGTGGAGGTAAAGGTTGCAGACCCAAACAAGTGGAGGCTGAAACACAGGGTCGTATGGGAAGCGGTAAACGGAAAGATTCCAAAGGGCTTTATCGTCATCTTCCGCGATAATGACAGGACCAATACAGATATAGATAATCTTATGCTGATCAGACGCGGCACGCATGCTGTTCTGAATCATACGGGCTTGTGTGAATGCAGTGGGGAATTTAAGGAAACGGCTGTCCGCATTGCAGAATTGAAAAGAGCTGCTTTCAAAGCTGCAAAATCAAGGCGGTAAGAGAGGGAAGCAGATCAGCAGATGGAGCTGCGGAGGTCTGATGTAAGAAAGAAAATGATGGGAAAGGGATGATATCATATGCAGTCAGCTAAAAAGGAAAATGAGCAGAAGAAACAGTATCTGAACGGATACCGGAGGCATGTACAGAGAATCAGACGGATAGAGGCAGAGATTGAAGAGATCAGACAGATGAAGCTGTATCCTTCAGAAGGCAATGACGGCATGCCCCGTGGATCCAGTCAGGGAGACCTGTCAGACTTTGCGGCAAAGCTCACGGAAAAGGAGGAGGAACTATACCGGGAGGGAGTAGAGCAGGTAAAGATATACAGGGATATAGACTGGAAGATCAGCCAGCTGGAGAACGAGAATGAGAGGGACGTGCTGTTCTACAGGTACATAAAAGCGAAAAGCTGGTGGGAGATTGCGGAATTGATGTCATTTTCGGAAAGACAGATTTACCGCATTCATGGGCAGGCACTGGCACATTTTCAGCTTTCGCAAAAAGATGTCAGTGAATGTCAGTAATATCTGTGCTATTATGGTATCATCGGGAAGCGAGAGAAAGAGACATGAAGCTTCCCGCTCCACACACAATACGGGAAAGGCATTCTGACTGGTTCGGGATGCCTTTTTCGTCATCAAAGCATAGCAGGTGCGATATACTTGCGGGTGTATAATCAGCAAAAAAAACAACCCGATTTCCTTGACATATGGTGCACCATATGATATACTATATTCAAGGAAGGAGGGAAAGCCAGTGAAGAAAAAACAAAAGAAAAAAGTCAAGAACTTCATTGAGCTATTAACAAAAGTCCTGATCGCTGTCGCCTCAGTGATAACGGCAATTGCTAAGCTTATAGAAGCCCTTGACTAAGGACAGGGAGAGAAATCTCCCTTCCTAAAAATATTATAACACACTGGCTTTAAAAATATATGAAAAAATTGACAGTCTATGATATGTTCCTTGCTTTTGCAATCATTCTGACGGTTGGTACGGAGAAAAGTGTCTACTCTCTGCTTCTCCTGCTGTTTTCCGGAATACTGGAACTGGCTGACGTAATACCGAAGATGGTGAGGCTTTTAAAAGATGGCGGCAAGTAAGCAGACATTACGGAGCAAACGGTATCAGGACAAGGCAGGATGGATATCAAAGTCCTATAAGCTTAAGAGGGAAATCGTAGAGGGATTTGCTGAAGCCTGCGAAAAGGCAGGTGTGAGCCAGGCGGGGCAGCTGGGCAGGATGATGCGGGAGTATACGGAACAGGTCAACAGGGAGCATTCAGAGTAATCTGGGTGCTTTTTTGATGTGTAGTTTATAGTATTACCTGAATCCGTGAAATTGGTTGTTTTATGAAGCCAATCCTAAATCTGATTGGCTTACTCTTGATAAATGGTCCTTCAAAGACAGTATTTTAATGAATGATGATTGATTTTGGCTCTAAATGACAGTTAGGAATACTGGAAA
>CAJTIU010000013.1 GCA_910576335.1 Lachnospiraceae bacterium | reverse complement strand
CTTACAACAGTCCATCATCTGACGAACTGCCAGCGTGGAAAAAGGATAAAGACCTTCTTGATTGGTTGAAATCTTTGTAAGGGTTTACCCCTGATTATGCAAAGTTCAAAAGAGCCTATACCCTATAAAATCAGCAAAAGTGAAGGCTCAACTTTGCATAATAACTTACTTTTCATAAGCGCATCCGCCTTTTTGGTTACACAGACAATAAATTGTCGCTCCCATTGTTACACCCCCTCCCTTACTCGCACGGTCAGCCCGTCCATGCTGACATCTTTATGCCCCACCAAATAATAATCATTCCCGTTATGCTCCACCCTTGTCCATACCCAATATGCCACTTCCGGGTATCCGTCTGTAATCAGGGCTTCGATTCCCTGGCCGCTGGTATAATAATGGCCGCTTGCCGTTTCATACCTGCCGCTCCGGTTCTTATGCAGGCGGCCTGTTTCCCTGACAGGGCGTGAAAGGTATTTCAGCCGGAAATGCACATCGGAAAGTTTTTCCATGATTTCCCTGAGTTCTTCCGTAAGGAACAGCTGCTCACTGTCCTCAAAATCAATATGCAGGCCACTAAGATCGCCATTGCGCTCAAAAGCGGAGAATGACAGCAGGCTCTGAATGCCCCGATCCAGCTTCAATGTCTCGTCAAATACTTTTTTAATGTCTGCCATATGTATTCCCCTTCCCCTGGCGTTTGCCAGCCTGCTGTGCCGTTCCCGGAACCTCCTGCCGCGCTTGTCCATCCGTGGCGCGTTCAATAACGAGTTTGCCCTGCTGACAGGCAACCGTCACTTTATCACCGATGGAAAACCCTAAATCCTCTAACCATCTCCCTTGCAGAATGATTTTGGACATTGGGTCGTAATTTTTCCCGCTTCCCGCATAAACTGTTAATTTTCTAGTATCCATTTGTACCTCCTCGCGTCTGAGTTTGTGTAGATAAAAAAATAAGCATAACCGGTGAAAGCCTTATGTTTCCTAGCTTTTCTAAGGTTATGCTTATTATAACTCAGGCGTTGGAAAGCATCCGGCGCACCGTCTGCTGGTTCCACACATCTTTCCCGCCCGGTGTCTTGATGCCGCGCCTGGTAAGCTCCGCCGCAATGGAATGGGGCGAAAGCCCTTCGAGGAATAAGCTGAATATCAGCCGCACTGTTTCAGCTTCCTGGGGATTCACCACGATCCTGCCGTCCGGCCCTTTATCCAGGCCAAGAACCCGGCTGTAAGCAAAACTGACTTTTCCATCGGCAAACCTCTTCCTCTGCCCCCAGGTGACATTTTCCGAAATGGAGCGGCTCTCCTCCTGCGCCAGCGAGGACATGATTGTGATCAGCAGCTCCCCCTTGGAATCCAGCGTCCAGATGTTCTCTTTCTCGAAATATATCTCAATGCCCCTGTCCTTCAGCTCCCGGACTGTCGTAAGGCTGTCTACTGTGTTCCTCGCAAAACGGCTGACCGACTTGGTGATGATGAGGTCTATTTTTCCGGCTTTCGCGTCGGCAATCATGGTTTTAAAGCCTTCCCGCTTTTTGGTGGAAGTTGCGCTGATGCCTTCATCCGTATATATCCCGGCAAATTCCCAATCGTCACGCCCCTGGATATAACTGGTATAATAGTCTACCTGCGCCTCGTAGCTTGTGACCTGGTCCTCATGGTCGGTGCTGACACGGGCATATCCCGCTACGCGCCGCTTTTTCGTCCCGGCCAGCGGCTCGGCCGTATATTTTTTTACCGTCGCTGGTATTGTCGTCACTCTCTTCGCCATCCGTCCCCACGCTCCTTCCTGAGACGCTTCATGCTTTCGCTCATCTTCTGCCGCCGTTCCCCGGTAAAGCTGTCCCTGACCGCCTTTGCCTGTTTTTTTCGGCGCTCTTCCGTCCACGGCTGTGCCCTGCGCTTAGTGCTGTAGGAAGCCTCATGAAGCCCGCCACCTTTGAAATGGAATGCGATCCTGCCGCCTTTGGAAATCACAACATGGTCAATCCTCTCAGAAAAAGCCGATGCATCGAATGCATCAAGCCCCATGGCTTCGGCAGAAAGCCTCTGGAGGTCGTCTTCATGGATGCTGTTGTTCCCACAGGTGTTTGTGGTGGCGCAGGAAAACATATGGTACTTTTCACCATTCTTCCGCTTCCTCGTCTGCTGGCGGTAATTGTTCCCGCACTCGGCGCATTTAATCCTGCCTGTGAAGCAGGTCGCGCCCTTGGGGTTCGTCCCATATTTCCGCCTTTTCTCAGATGTGGCGGCACGGTATTCCGCCGTCCAGCAGTCCTGGTGTCCTGTGTTCGGACAGTCCCTGGTTATACGGTTCCCGTCTTTAAAGAAGAATTCGAGCGTGTATTTCTCCGGCACCTCTATATGGTCAACCCTGTCAAGGAACACATCCTCATCAAACTCCTCCGTCCCCAGAACATCCGCACAGGCTTTCATAAGGTTCTGGTGGTTGATCGTCCCTCCTACCGGACAGCCAGCGCCGACCTTCTTTTTCTTTTTGCTGCCGCAGTTCCAAAACTCCATCAATCCTCTGTCCGTGCGCCTGTTGTGCATATAGCTGACGCCGCAATGAGGGCACTTGACCTTCCCTGTAAAGCAGCAGGTATTGAGGCTCTTGTTCGCCAGCGCGCCAAGTTCCCTGCGGCGTTCCATCTCCGCCTGCACATAATCAAAAGTGGCCTTATCAATGATGGCGGGATGCGTGTCCTCCACATAATATTGTGGAAGCTCGCCCCGGTTCTTCTTCCTGTGCTTGGTGATGGGGTCTGCGATAAACTCTTTCTGCAAGAGCAGGCTGCCCGTATAAGTGATGTTCGTAAGGACAACCTTGAGATTGGAATCCACCCAGCGGCAGCCATCCCTCGTGGTTATGCCCTCGGCGGCAAACTCCCTCTCCGTTTCCAGCCTTGACTTCCCGTCAAGGAAGTTCTGGAAAATCCTGCGGACCACCGCCGCTTCCTCCGGCACAATGGCCAGTGCGTCCCCCTCCCATCGGTAACCATATACCCGGAAACGCCCGTTGGGGATTCCCTCCGCCATCCGCTTGCGGGTGCCCCACTTCACATTATCGCTGATGGATCGGCTCTCCTCCTGGGCAAAGGACGCGAGGATAGTCAGCATCAGTTCGCCGTCGCCGCTCATGGAGCTTATCCCTTCCTTTTCAAACCTCACTTCCACGCCGATACTTTTCAGATGCCGTACAGTCTTCAGAAGGTCAACCGTATTCCTCGCAAAACGCTGTATCGACTTGGTGAGGATGATGTCGATTTTCCCGGCATCCGCATCCTCTACCATTTTCCTGAATTCGTCCCTCCTGGCCGTACCAGTGCCGGAGATCCCGTAATCCGCATATACCCCGGCGTATTCCCAGTCAGGGTTACGCTGGATCAGCGCGCTGTAATAGCTGACCTGTGCGGATAGGGAATGGCTCATCCTCTCGCTTTCCACAGACACACGGGCGTAAGCGGCCACTTTTTTCCTGGGCGCGATAGCTGGCACCGTCTGCCCAATCTTTCTGATCTTCGCCATGAAATCACTCCTTTCCGCTACCATACATCACTCTTTACGCCCTGGAAGTCAACGGCATAGCGGAAAATAATGTGCCGAAAACGGGGCGGTATTTCTCCAGAAAGATTGTATCAATCTGACAATACTCTTCCTCCGAGATCAGCCCCTGCGAAAGCATCCTCCCCGCCACATTCATGGTCGTCTGGTACAACTTTTCAGCCCTGAACTGCTCTTCAGTCATCCGCGCCACCCCCAAACCTGTGGGCAATATAGCACTCATGGCTGCAGTATTTCCTTTTTGCATTGCCGTAGGCTGTGAACGGCTTTCTGCACTGCGGGCAGATAAACTCGTAGTTGGCTTTACGCTTTACCCGGTCAAGGTGACTGTTCCACCATTTGTTCCGGCATCTGTCCGAGCAGAACTTTTTCTCCTTCCTCCCAGGAGTCTGCGCCACCTCTTTCCCACAGCAAAGGCAGAAATGATTCCCGTCCCTGGCCATGGCCAACATGGTCTGGGAATCCGCTTTCCCGGTAAGCTTCTTCCTCCTGCAAAATGATTTCACTGTATTTTCTGATATACCGAGAGCCTGTGCAATCCTCACATACCCATAACCTTCGCCCCTTAGATTTGCAATCTGTGTTTTCTGTCCTTCGGTCATAGCACACCTCCATAAACGATTGGAAGGGAACCATATCCATCGTTATCCGGTATCCCTTTCAACTTCCTATGGACGTGATTTTTGTTTTTGGACGGATTTTTCTTCACATGAAAAAGCCCACTAAATACCGTGGGCTTGTCACTATTCGCGCCGGCCTTTACGCCATGGCGCGCCTCCCGTTTAGCTGCCACACATCGTGGCTCTTGATCTGGCGGACGGCGGAAGATACCGTGTGGGCATGGCCGTGCCTATGGTAGTAGGCTGTCCCCTTCGTGTGCTTGTGGTAGATGCGGACCGGATACCGGTCATAGGAAAGTTTCTGGACGATCCAGCAGTGTTTGGTGCATCTGGACTGGATCTCAAAGAAGTCATCCGTCTGGCGGATGAGCCGAAAGTACGGGGAAGTAAGAAGTGTGCGTTCTCTTGCAGTGAACATCAGCATCCCTCCTTCCGCCGCCCCCTACGTGGCAGATTGGCTGTTTCCATGAATCTTTTTGTCATAAGCGTGTGCCTCCTTTATTTTTCTGCCGCCGTTTTCGGCAGCGCCCCTTTGGGGTAGTGCCATGTTAAATCAGGTTCCGCAGATTATCCACTCATTTCCGCGCCATAAGATGCACAATCTTTCCATCCGTTTCCTGTGTAGTTTACGCCCACTAAAAAATGGGCCCGCAGCATCATCTCCAATGCCGCGGGCCCTGCTGTCTGTATTTATATCCGGCTGGCGTGATCAAGCGAGATCCACCCTGCGTTGGATTTTAGTTTCCCCCACCTGGATGCGCCTTTGCCATCCGCTTCCTCAACAATGGTAAACACACCCTCATCGGTCACCTTCCCTGTTTTTGGCTTATCCGTACCGGGTCCCCGCCTGATGTTCAGGTCGGGGATGGATACCCGCACAAGGTACGGCTTGAACGCTGCCGCCTTAGTGTACACTGCCTTCCCGGATTCATCAAACACGGAATGCCCCGGATGTTCGTCCGCACACTTCTTCGCATTCTCCAGCGACTTGAACGCCCCTTTCTGCGAGGAAGCGTCCGCCCACGACTTCCGGACGCGGTACCAGGCTTCGGTCTCTGCGGGAGCAGGCTTTGATGTGCCGCCTGCCGTTCCGAGGATGCCTTTCAGGATGGAGAGGATCTTCTCCCCGTAACCGGCCCCCGCCGCCCATCCTTTCCCGGCCGGGTTCTCCTTCTGCCCAAGCCACTCCACATATTCCGCACAGCCCCTCGTGACATACTTGAAACGCGGGTCAATGCAGGCGTTCTTCAGCGCGTCCGTGGAGGCGTAGGCTTTCAAATGCTGCACCTGCGCCCGGATGCCGATCTGCGGCGTTTCAAAGGAATTTCCCTTCATACCATTGGAAGTCACACCCATGCCGCAGAAATTGTTCTGGGAAAGCGTGACCGCAGAGCCGGAAAAGGTAAAGTTCCCCGTCTCAAGGCAGGATTGTGCAAAGGCGATGTCGCCGCGTACTCCCTCCGCTTTTCCTTCCGAAAGATACAGCGGGATCATGTCAAGGACAAACTGTGCCACGCCCGGATTCTTCGCTTTGAGGTATGCCTTCATCTGTTCCGCAGTTGCCGTGGCATTCCCCATGATCTTCATGTATCCGTCCGTTCCAGAGGATGCGCCGCCCATTGCCGCCTTGATCGCTTTGCGGAAGGAATCCATGGTGTACCCCATGCCAAGCTGCGTCCATAAATGCTCCGGGTCGCCGTGGTTGCTGGCAATGCCCCGGCTGTGGCCTTCCCTGTGGCTGATGACCACACCGTCCGCCAGCGGGTCCAGGCCGTATTTCTTGCAGAGCATTGCGAACAGCCCCACCGCCGCCTTATAGGTTCTCTCTGCCACCGCTTTTGCCTCTGTCAGATTGGAACAGGTAAAGTTGGAGCCTGCCGTGTATCGGATACACGCAGGCTCGCACATCTCCACCCCGATATGGGTATTGTTCCCGCTCCCTTTATTCCCGCTTCCGCAGTGCCATCCCCTGTGGTTCCACGGAAGCGTCTGGTACACCGTGCCGTCGTTGCCGTCAATGAAACCGTGGACGCACGAACTGCCGTGGGACGGGCTGTTCCACGAATTGATGAAGGCAGACGCCTTCGGCTGCGGGCAGCCCACGGAATGGAGCATCAGCCCCTTGACCGTGATCTTCCGCCCTGCCGTGTAGCAGGGGTTCCTTGTCAGGATGCTTTCTGCCAGCTTCATTTACTCGTCCCCCTTTTCCGCCCTCTCATGGAGCTGCTCTAAAATCTCCTTCAGCTTTTCCGGGATGGGAAGCCCAAGGTGTCCGGCATTCTCCAGGAGGCTCACGCCCTCATTGGAGATATAGAAAAAGATGATTGCCGTCCGCAGCACGGAGCCGCTCCCGATGACCTGCACGTCGAGGATGTTGGCAATCCCCACCAGCAGGAAGATCAGCACCTTCTTTGCGATGCCCCGGAAACCCACCTCGCTGGACAGTTTCTTATCCGCTGCGGCACACATCACGCCCGTGATATAGTCCACCACGACAAAAACGACGAGCGCGTACAGCAGGCCGTCACAGCCGCCCAGGAACCAGCCGAGCCATCCACCGATGGCAGTGAAAATAAGTTGGATCGTGTTCCAGAATTCCTTCATGTTGAAACCCTCCTTTAAATGATTTTTTGTATGAAAAAAGCGGGTGTCCGCAATGGGCATCCGCCAGTTTCCGTGAAACATTTATTTGTGTCGTTTACACAAGTATCTATGGGGATCTTTGTCACATTTATGCCCCTGTTTTCCTTGCTATTTCACGGCTTCAGAGTGATTAATAACACTACCCGAAGCCCCGCCTGCCAAAAAAACGGGAGGCGGCAGGGGAAAATAAAAACCCAAGGAGGACACCTTATGAAGACAAAGAACATCAAAGTCGTTTACACCTACCGCCACCATCAGAGCGGCGGCGTCCTGCACAGCGGCACCGGCCCATGCACCGCAGTCCCGAAGATACAGATGGAAGGCCACTGGCTGGAAGCCCTCGGCTTTTTCATCGGGGCCCCGCTCATCATCGAATACGAGGAAGGCTCCATCCACATCCGCACCCTCACAGCCGAAGAGCTGGCGGCAAAGGAGCAGCGGGAGGCACAGGCGGAACTTGAAAAAAGGATCGCGCAGCTTGAGCAGATGAAGCGCGGCATTGAAGCCGAAGCCGCATCCCTCTCCATGGTCGCAGAACCGTCCACAAGATACGCCGCATCTGGACCGGACTCCCGGAACTAAAGAAACGCCGCACGCCGGGGATCCCGGCACACACCACCCTTTTATCACGGCAGGGGAAACGCATCCCCCTGCCGTAAAGCTGTCCCTCACGCCTCCTGTGTCAGCGTGTAGGTGATCTTCATGGTCTTGTTGGCGTCCTTCACCACCGCCGAGGACAGGTTGTTGATGGTGGCGAGGTACGGCGTCAGCAGGTACATATGGCGGTACTCGTTCCCATAGCTGCCTCCCCACCCCACAAGGAACTGCTTGTGCTGGAACAGCGGCGTAGCCAGGCAGCCAAGCCGCGCGCTCCCCTGGGTATGGATGACCGCATCCGCCGCCGTAACCTGGAAGTCCCCGCCGATGATGAGGTCGCCCACCAGCGTCAGGTACAGCTCGCAGGTCCCGGACTCGCCCAGCGGCTTCATCTTGGACGTAAAACCAAAATCAATCCGTGTCACGTCCGCCGTGTTCGCCACGTTGATCTTATAGATGCCCTTCTTGTCATAAGCGGGGACATACAGGTAACCGCCCCGCATGCAGCACCGACAGCTCCTTTCCGGATAGCTGCTGTCCGTGTCCCGCTCCCCCACCGCCATCAGCCTTGCGTTGGAGAGCGTCCATTCCCCTTCCGTCATGGAATAGTCGGCCTTGGAGATCTTCACCCACAGCATCCTTGCGTTCCCGGAGGAATTGCCCTCATTGGAAAAGCCGTACCAGTACCCGTCCTTCCCGTCCAGGAACTCCCCGTATTTCGTGTAGCTTCCCAGGAACAGGAAGGTCTCCGTCTGTACGGCATGGTCTTCCAGCACGGTATAGGTAGAATCGTCCAGCTTCTCATTCAGCCCGACCGTGAATATCGGGATGCGGACTTTGCGTATCCGCACGCTGGAATCCGCAAAGGTGATGGAGTACAGCAGGTCATTCCCAAAATCCACCTCCGCCGCCTCGAACAGCACCATCTGCTTCGCTTTCCCCAGGTCCCCGATGTCCAGTTTTTTTATCTTGAGGAACGTGCTGGCGTCCCCTGCCAGGCTCCCGTAGGCGTTCTGCCCGCCCTGGGCGCCGGTCAGCGCCACCGCCGCGATGGTCCCGTTGCCCTGGCTGGGCGTAAATTCCCACACAAATTTATAGCCGTTTTCTAACGCCTTGCTCTCCGTCTGGTTCATGCTGCCCCTGGCCGTGTTCGCCGTGGTGTTCACATTGTTGGAGGCATATGCCACCGGGAGGTTGCCCGACGCCTCGTAGATATGCGCCGCATCCTCTTCCAGCGTTTTGGGGAAGAGCAGGATGCCGCCGACCATGTTCGGGCAGATGGGGAGCAGCACATTGTTCCATGCAAGCACGTCCCCCAGCTCCTCCTCGGAGTAGAACACGCCCATGGGGTTCATGCCCAGGATGTCGTTCACCGCCTCCGTCACCATGTTCTCCTCCGTGGCCGTTTCCACTTCCCCCGTGGCTTCATCCGTAAGTTCCAGTACCATCGTCCCTTTCAGCTTCATCCTGCTCCTCCTTCCTGCGGCAGCTCCACGGGCTTCCCGAACGCGCCGATGCCCGCCTTCCTGATGCTGTCCGAATAATATTTCTTTACCAGCTCCATTGTCTCAAATCCCATCTCCCCGGAGAACGCCTTCGCCTGCAGGCCGCCCTTAAGCGTGAACGGCTGCACATATTCCTCCACCGTGATGGTGCCGTCCCATGCCGCTCCCGCAGCCATGCCCTGGCCGCTGATGGAGGCGATACACCCGCCCGTGCCAATCGCCGCCGTGCCGCCCTCCATCCGCAGGTGGACGTTGAAGGTGTTCGTGATGTCCGGCACAAGCCCGTCAATCGGATAATAGAGGGAAAGGATGTGCTTCCCGCTCCCCCATGTCTCCACCGGGTAATGGATGAGTATCTCGGAATCGTTGAATTCATAAGTGATATACGCCACTGCCTTCCCGTCCTCCGTCCATGTGACCGGAAGCTCCACGTCCACCGTGACGCTTTCTGTATCTGCCCCCTGGATGCCGCTGCCGTTCCCGGCATCCGTCCCGGTGTCTGTTCCGGCATCCGTGCCTGTTCCTGTATCCCCGCCACCCCCTGCCGGGAACGGGACCACGATGCTCCCTTTCGCACTGGCAGAACGGCTCACCTGCCCCGCAGACACATCCACCAATACCTGCCCGAAAAACTGCACATGGGTCTCCTCCTTCGCTGCGAACTCAATGCTGATGATCCGCACATTGGTCTCCGCCACCGTATAGGCGGAGGCGTTGGTAAAGGTGTGTATCCCGATCTTCCCCGCCTCGATCTGGTTTAAGAGGCCGGAGATATTCTTATCGTTCTTCGATTTCGCCTGCGCCAGCCTTGGGTTCTTCCCCACGCATTTCAGCGTGTGTTTTCCCCCGATCTTACAGTTGGAGGAAGTGATACATGCGATCTGGCTCCCGTCCGCCTGCCCGCCCGTGAAGGTCAGCACATCCCCCAGGTCAAGCGCCGGGTTGCCGATGGTGCTGGAATCAAAAGGCACATAACTGACCACAGCCAGGTCATTTAAAATGTTCCGGCAGAGCTGCTCCCGCGTCTCCTCCAGGCCAAACTGCAGGAGCGGGTTCACCGCCAGGTTCATGGTCAGCCCGTCGTCCGGCTCCAGGGCGTAATACTCCGCCGTCTGTGTGCGGAGGTTCGTGGAGCTGACCGCCGTGTACCGGGTGATGAAGTCGGAAAAGCTGCTGGTGAACCGGTGCCTGCTCTTTACCTCCATCACCGGCTGTGTCCCGTATTTGCGCAGCTCCAGCTTCCCTCCCCTGTTGATGCAGAAAAAGCCGCCAAGCACCTGCCCGACAAAGTACAGCACGTCGCGGTACGTCTCAATGTCATTCTCAGGGTAGATGGAGAGCAGCTCCATGCCGTTTGGCATGGCTTCGATCTCCGCCTGTGTGTGCGCCAGTCCCACGTTGCACGCCTTACAGCATAAATCCAGAAAAGCCCAGGCGTTGCCCACGGTCTCAAATCCGTTGAAACTTTTCTCGAAGCGCAGCATATAGTCGTAAGCTTTCAGCTCCAGGCAGTGCGCCGTCCGGTTCGCCTCGCTGACCTCAAAGATGCCCATCGGCACTTCCTCGAAACTGCCGTCCGCAAGCCGCAGGTGGTAGGAAAGGCGTATCTCCGCCCCTTCCAGCGTGTAGCGGTCAATCTGTGAAAAGAGCGTGATGCCCATCTCGGCGGCGTACACCGTCCCCAGCTCGATCTCTGCGCTGCCGCAGCACTGCGCCGTGATGTACCCGCTCCCTTTCACGATATCTTCATAAACAAACGGGTATACAGCGCCGCCTTTTGTCGTGATCTGCCCCGTCCAGCGGTAGTTCCGTGTGTTCTCCTGCACCGCCCGCAGGAACGCATTGCTCACCGGGTACATACGGATTCACCTCCTCCCGCCATGCTTTCTGTGTCCTTATAACTCTTTCAGAGTGAACGACACCTTCCAAAGCCCCTTATAGGATGTGTCTTTCACGAGGCTTGCCTTATAGCCGCTGATGAACATTTCCGTCTGCTTTATTTCCAGCGTCTCCGTGTCAAAGTAGTCCACAGTGAGCTTCTCCTTCTGCTTAAACCCCGTCAGCAGCTTCAGCCATTTCGGGGAAACGGAAAAAGCGGTGGGGATGGACACCACGCCCATCCTCACCACATCCCGCTGCGTGGTCCCGGCCTCCGTCTCTCCGCCGGAGTCCGCCTCCACGTCCGCCATCTGCACCTCGTAGGAATCGGGCAGGGGGAGCGGCGTCCCGTCAACCGTTAAATACTGTATATATGCCATGCCGCCTTACCTCCCTCCCGACCTTAAGTTCTGCCTTGCCTGCGCATCCACCACCACTTCGTCTAACAGCGTCCCGCCCACATACACGGGGATGCAGATGGTCCCGCCGCCCGCCACCTCCTGCAGGCCGGAAAGCATCTCCTTAAGCCCTCCTAAAAGCTCGCCCACGGAAGAATCCCCGGAGGAATCCCTGCCGCCCTGCATCTGGACGGCGGCCTGCGGCTGGAGCATTAAGTCGGACGCTACGCCGGACACGGCCTTCTTCACCATGCCCCGGCTCTTTTCGATGCCCTTTGCCAGCCCGGACATGAAGTCCGGCATCCAGCTTTCGTAGTCTGTCAGCGGCCCCTCGTCCGGCACGGAGAAGTGCAGGAAGGAGCGTATCTTGTCCGCTACATCCGACACCGCATTTACCACGTTGCCGATGGCGCTGCGGATGCCGTCCGCGATCCCGTTGATGAAGTCCTTCCCCCATTCCAGCGCCTTCCCCGGCAGCGAGGTGATGAAGCTGATGGCGGACTGAAACCCGGACTGCACCACGCTCCCCAGGGAGGAAAGCGCGGAGCGTATCCCGGACACCATGGCCTTGAAAGCGTTCACTGCCGCCTGCTTCAGATTGGAAGCGATGGATGACACAAGGTTTTTCAGCCCGTTCCATGCGGACGAGGCTGTATTCTTGATTGCCGTCCAGATATTTGCGATTGTGTTTTTCAGCCCGGTAAGCAGGATGGAGACGTGGTTCGCAAGCCCCTGCGCCAGCGAGCCGACCACCTGCTTGATGCCGTTCCAGATATTGGACGCCGCATTCTTGATGTTGTTCCAGATGTTTGCGGCATCCTCCTTCAGCTTCGTAAAATTCCCGGTCACCAGGTCGATAAGAAGAAGCACCGGCCCCAGCACCACATTCTTGATCAGCTCCCATGCCCCGGAAGCCGCTGTCTTTATCCCGTTCCAGACGCCCTGCAGCGTCGTGGAGAGGTTCTCCCACAGGGAGCGTATCATATCCACGATGCCCGTAAGCACGGGATTGTTCATCATGTTCGTCCAGATATTGCCAAAGAAGTCGCCCACGGACTGCCACAGCCCGCTCCACCATGCCGGGATGCCCTGGAAGAACGACACCAGGGAATTCCAGGCATTCGGTATGGTCTCCGTGAAAAACGAGCAGATGACTTCCCATGCGGAAACAAAAAACTCCTTGATCTGCGTCCAGATGGCGTTCACCGCCTCCCGGAACCACTCACACTTGTTGTACAGCACTACGAGGATGGCGACAACAGCGGCGATTGCCAGAGGCACCCATCCGATAGCCGCCACCACGGCGGAGATCGCCGGGATCACTGTCCCGGACACGAAAGCGATCACGCCGGAAATCGCGCTGGCGATCTGTGGCACTACCGTCATGATCGTGCCGATTGCCCCGACCACTTTCCCGATGACGATCAGGACGGGGCCGAGCGCCGCAGCCACCAAAGCCACCGTGACAATGATCTTCTTCGTGCCTTCGTCCAGGCTGTTCAGCCAGTCCACAAGCCCCTGAATCCACCCCACGATCTGCCGGATGTACGGCATCAAAATCTCCCCGATGGAAATGGCAAGCTCCTCCAACTGGCTCTTTAAGATCGTGAGCTGCCCCGCAAGGTTATCCTGCATGGTGGCCGCCATCTTCTCCGCCGTGCCGTCGCAGTTGTTGATGGCGCTGTTCAGCTTTTCAATGTCCCCAGGCGCGGCGTTCATCACCGCAAGGAAGCCGGACATGGCGTTCTTCCCCACCAGCGCCTCCGCATTGGCGGCCTTCTCCGACTCGGACATCTGCGCGAATGCCGCACGGCAGTCTGCCAGGATGTCCCCAAGGCTCCTCATGCTGCCGTCCGTATTCGTGGTCTGGATGGTCAGCTCGCCGAAAGCGTCCCCGACAAACTTCACTTCCCCGGTGAGGTTGGTCATCATGGAGCGCATGGCCGTGCCTGCCTGGGAGGACTTGATGCCCGCGTTCGCCATCAGGCCGATGGCTTCGGCAGTGTCCTCTGCGGAAAAGCCGAGCGCGCCTGCCACGGGCGCACAGTATTTGAACGTCTCGCCCATCATGCTGACGTTCGTGTTGGCGTTCGAGCTTGCCGCCGCAAGGATATCAGCGAAATGCCCGGAATCCTCCGCCGACAGCCCCAGGGCGGTCAGCGCATCCGTCACGATATCCGAGGTGGTCGCCAGATCCTCCCCGGAGGCTGCGGCAAGGTTCATAATGCCCTCGATGCCGGAGAGCATATCGTTCGTCTTCCAGCCGGCCATGGCCATGTAGTTCATTGCCTCTGCTGCCTCGGATGCGGAGAACTTGGTCTTGGAGCCCATCTCACGGGCCTTATCCCGCAGGGCTTCCAGGTCCTTCCCGGTCGCCCCGGACACAGCCGCCACCTGGCTCATGGCCGAGTCGAAGTCGGAAGCCACCTTCACGGCAGCCGCGCCAAGCCCGCCCACCGCCGCAGTGACGGGCATCAGCTTCTGGCCGACGCCCTCAATGGCAGAGCCGACCGTTTTCAGCTTCTCCCCCGTGGCGGCGATCTTCTGCAAAGCCACGGCGGACTGCCCCGCCTGCCGTTCCAGGTCGCGCAGGTTGTTTTCCGTCTCGATGATCTCCCGCTGGAGGGCGTCGTACTGGCTCTGCGAGATTTCGCCCCTTGCCAGCGCGTCATTCGTCTGCTCTGCCGCCGTTTTCAGCGTTTCCAGCTTCTCCTTCGTCTCCCGGACTGCATCCCCCAGGAGCCGGTGCTTCTGCGCCATCAGCTCCGTGTTGCCGGGGTCGAGCTTCAGCAGCTTCTCCACGTCCTTAAGCTGTGACTGCGTGTTCCGTATCTCCGTGTTCACGCCCTTTAAGGCCGTCTGAAGCTTCGTGGTGTCGCCGCCGATCTCTACCGTAATCCCTTTTATCCTGTTTGCCGCCACACCAACACCCCCTTAACGGCACAAAAAAAGCCCGGCTGCCCAGGCATTAGAGGTTAAAATAAGTCGAAATCGTCCTGCCCCGCGATGACGGAATAATCCGCCCCGTCATTGCTGCTCTCCGCATACATATCGTTGACCATGCCGATGGTCAGCAGGTCTAAATCCCGGATGGAGATGCCGAGCTGCACACACCGCAGCAGGAACAGCGGCGTAGTCATCGGGCGGTCAGTTGCGCGAAGTTTTTTTTAGCCTCCACATCGGTCTTCACGTTCAGCCCCCACAGTTCAATGAGCTGCGGCAGCACCTGATAGATGGAGAACGTGCCGAAGCCGTCCAGCCATTCCTCCGGCGTGTCCGGGATGGAAGGGTCGGCGTGCTTCGCCATGATGAAAGCGATGTTCTCGAACAGCTCCAAGGAAAATAAATCCAGGTTGGAATTCTCCTCATCGCTTTTCCCGATGCTCTTTTCCAGCGCACTCAGGTCCTTGTAGATGTCCCGGTGGAACTTAATGCGGTAAATGCGCGGCACAGCCGCCGATGCACGGAACGGCACTTCCTTCCCGTCAATCTCAATCTTCCTCGTCATGCTCATGCGTTGCCCTCCTCATTACCCTGTTCCCCGCCGCCATCAGCCGCCGCAGGCATATACACAGCCTTGTACCAGTCCTTATAGACCGTCTCATCCGTGGAGTCCCCGGTCTTCGCCTTCACCATGCCGTCCGCCAGGGGCGTAGCCTTGACGGTCAGCGTCTCGGTCTGCACCTCCCGGCTCTCCTCGTTGGTCTTGCCCTCGATGCCCGGCCTTGATGCGGAGCAGTTGTAGAGGACGTGGCGGATGTGCCTCTGGTCGCCGTCAAACTCAAACAGCAGGGCAAACGCCGCAAGCTCCGCCGAGGCATTCTCGATCAGCACACCCTTGCTGTCCAGTTCCTCCCTTAAAGCGTCTTTGCGGAAGGACTCCGGGATCATAGCAAGCTCCAGGTCGCCGTCATAGCCCATGTTGTTGTTGATGACATAGTACGCCGTGCCGTCCGCATAGAAATTCTCCGGCTCGCCATTGGCGTCCAGCGAGATGGACACCGAGCCGGGCATCGGTATGGGTGTGCCGTAGGACACCGCCCCGTCCTCTGAAATAGTGAGCATCGCATAGTGCGTGTTTTTCAGGTTGTATTTCACTTTGTTCTTTTTATTCTGCATCCGTCATGCCTCCCATCCAAAAATATACAGGACTTCATAGAGCTGCTCGCTGCTGATCCATGTTTCCGATTTGTTGTAAAAGACCTCATGCGCGTCCAGCACATCCTCCACCCGTTTCTCCAGCTCTGGGTCTTTCTTATCGGTGTAGATTTCCACATGGACGTTTGCGCCCTTGTGGTACACTTTCCCGTCCGCCGCAAAGTTATCGCTCCCTGGAATAAGATAGCAGAGGAACGGAGGCTCCGGCGACTCCCCCTCCGCGAAATGGTCATAGGCGAAAGGCAGCCCCATCTCCGCTATCATTTTTACAAGCCCTTCCAAAATAACCTCACCCCCTTAATGCCTTTTCAATCTCCTGCTCCAGCGTCCGTTCCGCCCGTTCCTCCGCAGGCGCGATATGCGCCTTTCCGGGGACGCGCCCGCCGCCCCGTTTGGCGTGGCCGAATTCCAGGAGGTGCGAGAGCTGGTAGCGGTTCCTGGAATGCACCACCAGCTCAATGGTGTTGGAAGTTTCCTTCACGTTCTTCACAGACCAGCTCTTCGCATAGGCGCCCGTGTCCTTCGGCGCGCCCTCCTGGATATCCTTTTTCACGGAATTCCCCGCTTTCTTCACCGCTTTTTTCAGCTCATCCGCCGCAAGGTCCGCATATTCCGTCAGCCCCTCCATCACTGCGGCCGCAAGCTGGTCGATCCTTACCCTGTCTGACATCATTACCGCCCCGCTTTCTCACATTTGAATTTCAATGCCCGTTTCTTATTGTTCAGATGGTCTACCTTCAATATGTCATAGATGCCGCCGTCCCATAAGATACGGAATCCCGTGGTTTCCACGACTTTCACCTTTTGGCAGAAGCGTACCGTGAAACTGATGTCCGGGTGCGCCACGGTCTGCCCCGCCGCCTCGGATTCCACAGAAGACTTCCCCTGGGAATCGCTGACGGTGGCATGGCAGGAATAAAAATCCGTCCATACATTTTCATGGTTCCCGATGGCATCGGACACCGCCTCGTTTTTCTGGAACATGATCCGCACGTTCATCGCCGCCACATCCATCAGAACGCCTCCTTCCTGGCCCCAAAGAGCAATGCCCGCAGGGTGAGTGTGAGGGCGCGGTGGTCGGCCTCCTCCCGGTGTTCGTAGAGGTAGGCCGCCGCATACAGCACGGCAATCCTGGCATTTTCCACAGCAGAAAACTCTTCCAGTGAATCCATCCGCGCCACGTCCATGCAGAGGCGTTCCGACGCCCCGATGATGCTTTCGATCAGGGCGTCGTCCTCGTCATAGTCCACACGGAGGTAGTTCTTCATCTCTTCCAGCGTCACTGCCATGCCTCCACCTCCCTCTGAAAAACCTTAGGCCGAAGCCCCTTTCTGTTCCAGCACCTTCACCGCTTCCGCAAGGATCATCTTCCCGTCCACACGCTGCGAGGCGAGGAATCCCACCTGCCCGCTTGCAGCGAACAGCTCGTTCAGGCGCTTGAAGGAACGCCCCTGCCTGTCAGCGATCCAGTAATAGGAAAAGTCACCGAAAGCGATGGTCTTTGCACCCGCGGCCATGGCCGGCATATACGCCGAGGTCTTGATGGGGCGGCCTAAGATCATGTCCGGCGTCCCGGCTGCCAGGGACGGCTGCCACAGGTACTGCCCGTTATTGTCCTTCAGCTTGCGGATGGCCTTGATGGTGGAATCGTTCAGCACCCACATGGATTTCTTGCGGTACGGGGATTTCAGCGAATAATACAGGTCCATCAGTTCATCCGCCGTCACAGCCGTGGCGGATGCGGCGGTCACGCCCGTTTCCGCGCCGCCTGTTGATGCAAGCACACCTAACGGCTTGCCTTTGCCGTCCCCCGTGAAGAACGCCTCCTCTTCCTTCGCCCCGATGCGGCGGGCAAACTCACGGGAGATATAGGACTGCAGGTCAAAGACGCTGTCGTTTAACAGTTCCTCGGAAACCTTGATCAGTGTGCCTAACTTGTAAGCGCCGATGGATACCTGGCCGAAGGAGTCGTCGCTCTCCGGGAACGCGCCCTCCTCGTCAATCCAGGACGCCGTGCCTTTGCTTGCCACCACGGGGATCTTGCGGTCGCCGCTGGAGGTCTTGATGACCTTCGCCATCTGGCGGAAGATGTTCTCCTCCTCCAGAGCCTCCACCAGCGTCCTCTCGTATTCATCCGGCACCAGGTAGCCGCCCTCGGAATCCGTGCCGACCTGCAGGGCATTGGTGACCGCAGGCATCGGCGCCTTGGAGCGCATGGCGTTCCAGAAGTTCTTCCGGTAGTCGTCGGAGGCACGCCCCGTCTTATCCTCCCCGCCGTCCGCATCCGCCTTTCCGCCCGGCTTGCCTGTGAGGGGCTTGTTCACCGGGCGGTTCAGCTCCGCGTCAAGCGCCTCCTGCCGCTCCAGCCTTGCGATCTCTTTCCCAAGGTCCGTGATCTCCTGCTCCATCCTCGTGTATGCGGCGTCATCCTCTGCGGAAAGGGTGCCGTTCTCCTTCCTGTGGGAATCTAAGAATGCCTTCGCCGCCTCCCATGCCTTCGCGCGTTTCTCACGCAGTTCAAGAATCGTCATAATGGAATCCTCCTTCTCATCGCTTTAATAAATTAAGCCGCTCCATGAGTGCGTCCACGGAACGGCCGGTTTCTGTTTTTAGTGTGCCTTTTTCTCCCGGAGCAGGGATCTTCGCCTGCTCCCCGATGCCCGCCTTGGGCTTTTTCTCCCCGTATTTGGCAATCACTTTATTCAGCAGGGCGTTGTCCGCCACCCTGCGGGAGAACAGCATGGAGCTGTGGGCGGGAGGCTTTTTCCCGTCCTCGTTTTCCTCCCCGTCCGTATCCCCCTCGCCATCTTCCCCCGGCCCTGTTTTTGCCCGTGCCATGATGTCATCCGCAAAGCCAAGCTCCACCGCCTTGTTCGCGTCCATCCAGGTCTCCGCATCCATCAGGTGCGACAGCTTCGGCCGGGAAAGTCCGGTCTTTAACACATAGGCGTTGATGATGGACTCCTTCACCTCGGAGAGCATATCCATGGCCTTCTGCATCTCGGCATGGTCGCCCCAGGCCATGGTGGCAGGGTTGTGGATCATAAGCATGGAAACGGGGGATACCAGGACGGTGTCGCCCGCCATGGCAATGACGGATGCCGCCGACGCAGCGATGCCGTCTATTTTTACAGTCACCTTGCCTTTATAGTTGGAGAGCATATTATATATCTGTGCCGCCGCCACGCAGTCGCCGCCCGGTGAGTTGATCCAGACGGTAATGTCACCGCTCCCGGCATTCAGCTCATCCTTGAAAAGCTGCGGCGTGACGTCATCATCAAACCAGCTATCTTCCGCGATGGTGCCGCTCAGTTCCAGGACGCGCTCCTCCGCCCCCGTTTCCTGGTTTTTCACTTTCTTCCAGTTCCAGAACTTCTTCGTCTTCATTGGGTTCCTCCTTCCCTTTTTGATATGCCGCCCCGGACATGGAAAGCGGCATCATGTTCCCGTTGATGAGGTACAGGTCGCCGCCCACATCCTCCGGGATGCGGTCAAGGTTCTCAAGCTCCCGGATGTCGTTTGCCGACATCCACCCGTTCTGCCGCCCCACGGCGTACCCGTTCATGCGGCTCTGGTAATCGCCCCGGAGCAGGCCGTCCACGTTGAATTTCACGAAATACTTCTTCTTTTCCTCCGCCGTCAGCAGCGACCGCGCCATGGACTGCTCCCACCTCGACACCCACGGGTCAAGAGTGTATTTCACAAATTCCAATGACTGCTGCTCGATGTTGGAGAAGCTGCTCTTTTCCAGGTCGCCCACCATGTGCGGCGGCACACGGAAAATCCTTGCAATCTCATTGATCTGGAACTTCCGTGTTTCCAGGAACTGCGCCTGTTCCGGCGGGACGGATATAGGCGTATACTTAAGGCCCTCTTCCAGGACAGCTACTTTGTTTGCATTGTGGCTGCCGCCAAAAGCGGACTGCCAGCTCTCCCTTACCCGCGCCGGGTCCTTCAAAGTCCCCGGATGCTCCAGCACCCCGCTGGGCTGTGCGCCGTTGGCGAAGAACTTCGCCCCGTACTCCTCGCAGGCTATCGCCATGCCGATGGCGTTCTTTGCCATGGCAATGGGGGAATAGCCCACCAGCCCGTCAAAGCCAAGGCCGGGGATGTGCAGCACCTCCGTGGGCGGCAGGATCACCGTGCTGCCCTTCACCGTGGGCGCGTCCTCCATGCTGACCGTGTATTCGTAATAAAGCTGCCCTTTTGAGTCCCGTTCCACACCCATCCGATCCGGCATCAGCGGGTACAGCCCGATGACCTCGCCCTTGCCGTTTCGGATGATCTGCGCGTAGGCGTTCCCCCAAAGGAGCAGGTGCGTCATCAGCGTTTCACGGAAAACGAAGGAAGTCATCTCCGGGTTTGGTTCGTCATGGAGTAAAAAATACAGCGGGTGTTCCGCTGCCTTTTCCTTCCCGCCGTCCTCCGTGTACTTATAAAAGTGCAGCGGCAGCCCCGCCACCGCCTCCGACAGAATCCGGACGCAGGAGTACACCGCCGTCATCTGCATGGAGGTGCGCTCGTTCACCCTTTTCCCAGATGTGCTGTTCCCAAGGAAAAAGCTGTAGGCGCTCCCCGACGTCCTGTTCTGGGGAGCATCCCTCGCCCGGAACAAGCCGCTGAATAACCCCATAAATACCACTCTCCTTTCCAAAAACGGACAGCAGGAAGGCGCCGCCGAAGCAGCGCCCCCTGTGCCGTCCTGTCTTAGCCGTTTACCGATGCGACCTCTAAAACCGTGTTCCTGCCCGCTGGATATGCCCCAGACACTTTGCAGTCGTAATAGAGCCCCGTCTCAAAAATCCCGCATATCTCTTTCCCAAGCTCCGCATCAAAAATCCTCACCCTTGACTCGCCGATCCCGTGTTTCTCCATAAATTCGTGTACTTTCATGTGCGTTACCTCCGTTTTTTTAATTTGCCTTTCGGTAGTACACATATTCGCTCTGAATGCCCAGGATAGCAAGTCAATTACTGGCATAATTTACACAAACATCCGGGGCAGTTTTTGTGTAGATTATGCCCCCCGAAAGCCGCTCAGACCAGCCGTCTCAGCGCGGCACGGCACACCTGCCTCGCCCTCTTTTTCAGCGGCCGCTTCCACCTGCGGATGGATGCCGCTTTGGTGTGGTTCCTCGACCAGCCGCCGAAATCCTCCAGCGTGTATTTCCCGTGCTGCTCCATCTCTCCGTATGCCCTCATCGCAGTACCTCCGTTTCCTGTTTTCCGGGATGCCCTCCCGGCAAGTGACATATTCGCTCTGAAGCCGCAGAATAGCAAGCAGAATACAGCCGTATCCTGCACAAACATCCACGGCGGGATTTGTGCATTTTACCGCTACAGGATGAGGAGGCCGCGGGTGTCGTAGACGCTTTCCGAGGACACGTTCCCGCAGCGGATCGCCCGGTCAAGCCCCATGATCGCGGCCACCGCCCCGTCAATCTTCTCCGTAGACTTTTCCTTGTCCGCCTTGATGTTCCCCGCAGGGTCGGTGCGGATGAAGATGTTGTCCATCATCCACCGCAGGATCGGATGCCCGCCGTGGGCAATCATCTGTTCCAGCACCAGCTTCATCAGCTCCTTGGTGGGCGGGGACATATCCTTGAAGCCCTGCCCGAACGGGACCACCGTAAAGCCCATCCCCTCCAGGTTCTGCACCATCTGCACCGCGCCCCACCGGTCAAAGGCGATCTCCCGGATGTTGAACCGTTCGCCAAGCCTCTCGATAAATTTTTCAATATAGCCGTAATGCACCACGTTCCCCTCCGTGATCATCAGCTTCCCCTGCCGCTCCCACACATCATAGGGGACATGGTCGCGCCGCACACGCAGCTCCAGCGTCTCCTCCGGCACCCAGAAATACGGCAGGATGCAGTATTTGTCCTCCTCATCCAGCGGCGGGAACACCAGCACGAACGCCGTGATGTCCGTGGTGGAGGACAAGTCCAGCCCGCCGTAGCAGACGCGCCCTTCCAGGCCGTCCTCGGAAACGGGGAAGGCGCAGGCGTCCCACCGGTCCATGGGCATCCACCGCACCGCCTGTTTCACCCACTGGTTCAGCCGGAGCTGCCGGAAGCTGTTCTCCTCGCCGGGGTTCTGCTTTGCCGACTCGCAGGCAGCCTCCACCTTGTCAATCCCCACCGTGATGTTCAGCGATGGGTTCGCCTTTTTCCACACCTTCGGGTCCGTCCAGTCGTCCGCCTCATCCGCACCGTAGATGACAGGATAAAAGGTCGGGTCGATCTTCCTGCCCTCTAAAATGTCCTTTGCTTTCTGGTGCGTCTCGTAACAGATGGAGTGGGTGTCCGTCCCCGCCGTGGTGATGAGGAAATACAGCGGCTGCATCCTGGCGTCCCCGGAGCCCTTGGTCATGACATCAAACAGCTTCCGGTTCGGCTGCGTGTGCAGCTCGTCGAACACCACGCCGTGGATGTTGAAGCCGTGCTTGGAATACGCCTCCGCCGAAAGCACCTGGTAGAAGGAATTGGTGGGCGTGTATATGATCCGCTTCTGCGAGGCGAGTATCTTCACCCGCTTATTCAGCGCAGGGCACATCCGCACCATGTCCGCCGCCACGTCAAAGACGATGGTGGCCTGCTGCCGGTCGGCGGCGCATCCGTACACCTCGGCGCGTTCCTCCCCGTCCCCGCAGGTCAAAAGCAGCGCCACGGCGGCGGCAAGCTCCGACTTCCCCTGCTTCTTCGGAATCTCAACATAGGCTGTGTTGAACTGGCGGTAGCCGTTGGGCTTTAACGTGCCGAAAACATCCCGGATGATCTGCTCCTGCCAGTCGATCAGCTCAAAGGGCTTCCCTGCCCATGTCCCCTTGGTGTGGCAGAGGCTCTCGATGAACATCACGGCAAAATCGGCGGCATCGGAATCATAGCGGCTGTCCTTCGCCTTAAATTTTGTCGGCCTGTATTTTTTCAGCTTCCGCATCGCCATCGGCATCACCTCCAGAAGATGGCATAAAAATTGGCCTGCCTATGGCAAGCCTGAAATCTATTGGTACAAGACACAGGGCCTTCCGGCCCCGCTCCTGAAATGTTCTATTTTCCGTTTATCCGGCAACCCTGTCAATGCTGGCTTTTGCCCACCGGGTCGCCATGGCCATCGCCTCCCCGTCCGTGGCGCAGAGGCCCTTCATCGTGAAAGCCCCAAGGCGGTCCCGCCCGTCGTTTTTCCAAACCCTGACGCTCCACCATGCCCTGCCTTGGGCGTCCCTCTGGTATTTCCCAAAGGCGATGCTGTAGCCCCTGTATTCCCGGATGCACTCCGTGTGGCGCTTAAGCTGTGCCTCCGTCATAAACCCTGCAAATGCCTCGTATCCAAAAACCTCGTTGTAATCCCTCATGGTGTGTACCTCCGTTTTCTTTTTGTTTTCCCTTTCGGTAGTACACATATTCGCTCTTTCCGCCGATAATAGCAAGTCAATTGCGGGCATAAACTACACAAACATCTACGCCTGGGTTTGTGTACTTTACTGGCACGGGATACAGAGCCTTCCGGCTCCGTACCCTGGGATTTTCCCGCCTCCGTTTACTGCTGCATCGCCCAGGCGATTGCGTGGCCGTCATCCTCGAACTCGACTCCGCTTGCCGCCCGGAGCCCGATGGCGCCTTCGCAGGTGTGGTCGTCGCCCAGGAATTCGTAAACCGCCCCGAAATAGCAGGGCTTGTTCGGGCCGTTGAAAAAGTACCCGGCGATGACCACCCTGTCGCCGAAGGTCAGCGTTTTGCTCCATCTGCATTCCAGGTCTTCCGGCGTGGTGGGGTTCGGCAGTCTGTAGGTTTTCATTGCATCGTTGATCTTCATGGTCTGTGTCCTCCGTTTTCTTTTTTGTTTTTCCTTTCGGTAGTACACATATTCGCTCTTTCTGCGGATAATAGCAAGTCAATTGTGAGCATAAACTACACAAACATCTGCGGCAGGAATTATGTATATCTGCCACGGGCAAAAGGGCCTTCCGGCCCAGTTGTCCTGCGGGAATCCCGCCCGGATGTTATTCAAACGGAAGCTCCACCAGCTCCTCTATCTCCCTTTTCCATTCCGCATATTCCTCGTCGGTGACTTCCGCCGCCCCGGTGCAGACCGGGCATTCCTGCCCAAGCTCCCTGTCCGACGGTGCCTCCACCCCAGGCTCATACTGGTTCGGCTCCTCCCACTGCCTCCGGGCCTTTTCATTTGCCTGCCGGACCGCCGCCTTCTCATCGGGGGCCTGCTCCATGTCGTTCCACCATTCCGGCTCGCAGGGGCCGTTCTCCGCATCCCCGTCCGTCCCCGGAACCACCAGCCAGACTTTATACCATTTCATTCCTGCCATGAAAACTCCTCCTTCGCCCCGCACTGCCCTGCGGGTGTATTTTTGCCTGGGATTCCGGCCCGCCGGGTTTCCCTCCCGGCAGGCCGCCCCGTGCCTTACGCTTCTTCCGCCGCCATCCGGATCGCCGGGATGACCGCCCGCTCCTGGGTCTGGAAGTCCGTGTAGTTCGCTTTTACCTCAGTCAGCCCCGCCATTTGGAAGCCGTGCCTTGCAAATTCCGCAAGCGTCGGGATCAGGCTGGAAAAGGTGCTACTGATGGTGAACTCGGTGATGCCGTTCTCCTTCAGCGTTTCCGCGATCTCCCCGACCTCGCTGTCCCAGATGACCTCGCCGAAGTCTATCCTGTCGTTGCCCGCCGTGATGCTGTTGCGGTATGCCCAGAACAGTGTCGGGTTGATCCCCCATTCCTTAAGACTCCCTGCCTGCTCCGCAATGGCCTTCTCAAAAAGTTCGATCTTCTTCATGGTGTGTACCTCCGTTTTGTTTTTTTCCCTTTCGGTAGTACACATATTCGCTCTAAAAGCACATATTATCAAGTCATTTACGGGCATAAACTGTACAAATATCTGCGCCGGGAATTGTGTAGTTTATGGCGCCTAATCCCCTCCAAGCTCCCGGCGGATCATGTGTCTGGAGTGCTGCCGCTCCGACTTCTTGAACGGCCGCTTGTAGCGCCTCCGCCTCTGCCCGCGCCTTTTCCCGGACGAGGGCATGGCAATCCCGGTGTGCATCTCATCCCCGTACTGGTGGTCTTCAATCCACCGGAGGTTCCTGCCGTATGCTTTCATCCTTCCTGCCCCCTTCCGTAACACCTGTGGATAGCTTCAAGGATCTGTTCCTGCTCTGCTGCGCCCACGCCGATGCCCTCCAGCGCCTCCCTGGTGCCGCAGTCCGGGCAGAGCTGCGTCTCATTGTCCTTCCGTGAGACTGCCGGCCTCCCGCGGTAAGCCTGCCCGCACCTGGGGCATACCCTCTTTTTCCTGTCCGTGTGTTTCATTCCGCATCCGCCTCCTTTCCCAGCGCCGCCTCCCTGCTTCGGAACATCCGTCCCGCAGACGCGCGGCACCGGCTCCCATTCCTGTTCTGCAGGCAGAAGTACCTCCCGTCAAACCCCCGCACGGTGTATGCGCCGGTGCAGCCGTTCTTCCGGTTCGTCACCAGGAAGCAGGCGTCCCCCGCCTTCCATCCGCCCGGAAATTCCTGCGCCTCCCCCGCCGCGCTGTCGGCATACGCCCGTTCCAGGAACGCCTCGTCAAAACCGAAGCTGCGGTAGCCCTGCCTGCAGGTTTCCATGTAGAACCCGCTCGGAACCCCAAGCGGCCGGTCCTCGTGCATGATGTAGACGAAAACTTTCCGCAGCCGCACCTTCCCGGTCCTGATGCCCCTGAGCGGCAGCTCCATCTCCTTTTTGTAGTAGAAGGCGGGGAAGCCCTCGTAGCGGTCCAGGGCCGCCTCGTTCTCCGCGCTCACCTCCCAGGCCGCCACAGGGACGCTCGCGCCCTCCTGCGGCTCGATGGTGAGGTAGGAGCCAGTCCTGCTGCCTTTGAACAGGAGCCGGTAGCCTTCGATTGCCGAGGTGCCGATGATCCTCGCCCCAGGGCAGCGCATCCGCATCTGGGGGATGTTTAAGTTCGAGCCGTATGCAATATAGTATCTTTTTTCCATAATGTTTTCCTTCCTTTCCGAAGGGCCTACCCTTCTACTGCCTTAAGGCCGCTTTTGCGGCTTGGGTAAGGCGGCAGGAGGCTGGGTCCTGCGGTTTATCTCCCGTTGCGGAAGGATGCGTCCCCGCTCAGGCGGCGGGTGAGGACCTCCCTCGCGGTCTTGAATTCGTCCCCGATGAAGCCGAGCCGGAGGAGCCAGGTCCTCATGGCGTATTTGGGGTTCTCGTGCTGCTGCGGCTTCGGGCTTGCGCTCTTGACTTCCTTCGCCATCTGGCTGAGCAGGAGGCAGAACTGGATGTAGCTTTTTAGCTGCCCGGCGTGGAGGCCGTTGCGCTTCCCGTCCGCAGGCCTGTCAAATTGGAAGAGCCTCAGTTCAACGGTCCCTTTTGTAAATACTGAGTGGTAGTTGAGCATATGGTACCGGCTGTCGTTGTAGTGGGCGCTGCGGTTGTACCCCGCGCCGTGGCTTGCGTACCAGATGTCCGCGAGGGCTGCCATGGTCTGCGGCTTCTTCTTGTTGAGCTGCTCCAGGAAGCGCGGGTCCACCGTGCGGCAGTAGCGGCTCATCCTGCCCCGGTCAAGGTCGAGGGCTTCCGCGATCAGGCCTTCATGGCCCGCCATGATGTTGGCGAGGTTTCTCAGGCTCTGCGGCGTGTGGCCTTTTGCACCGATGTGGATGTGGACGCCCGCTCCTACCCCCGCATGGCTGACGCCCCCGGCGTGCCGGAGCTGCCGGACAAGCTCCTGCAGGGTTTCCATGTCCGCGTAGGTGAGGACCGGCGTCACCAGCTCGCATTTTTCGCTGTCCGGCCCCGCGATGCTGACGTCCCTCTGGAACTTCCATTCCCTGCCGTCCGCATCCCAGGCGCTCCAGGTGCAGTAGCCGTTCCGTGCCGCCGTGTCTTTATACCGCCCGGTCCCGAAAAACTCCGCCGCGACCTTCGCTGCCCTGCTCCTCGTGATTCCGTTCATCTCTATCTCCACCCCGATGGTCTGTTTCTTTGCTTCCGCTATCTGCCTTGCCATTTTTTCGTTCATCCCTTTTACCTCCGTTTTGTGTGTTTTCCCTTTCGGTAGTACACATATTCGCTCTAAAAGGGGATAATAGCAAGTCAATTACGGGCATAAAGTACACAAGGTTTGATGCCGTATTTTGTGTAGTTTATGGCTCCCGTCCGCTATATCTTGCGGACTTCGTCCACGCCGTAGATCACATGGAGGTGCGAACCGTTGCTCCAGCGGACCATCAAAGAAGCCGTGTCATCCACCCCTTCCACCACGCCCTCCGTCCCAACCGGCGGGGCCTGGCAGTCTTCCATCCTGACCAAAGCCACCCGCGTCCCCGCAGGGTACTCCCTGCGGACGCGCTCTACAACCTCCCTACTCGGAAACACCATCGTCTGCCGCCCCCTTCCTTGCCCCGCTCTTGAAGCTGCCGTTGCCGGAAAGGTTCTTCAGCAGGACCTTCCGCTCGCCCTTGTACTCCTCCCCGATGAAGCCAAGCCGGAGCAGGAAGCACCGGAAGGCGTATTTCTCATTGTCCGCCGGCCGCTCCTTCGCCGTGACGCGCTTCTGCTTCCGCGCCATGTCGCAGAGGGCGGTGATGAAATGCGTGTATGCCTTCGCCGCATCCCCGTCCTGCCCGTCAGCGAACCAGGGGAAGGAAACCTTCTCCTCATCCGCCTCCACCGGGAGGCTTTCGACCGCCAGCGCCTTTTTGATCAGGGCGGCCTTGGCGTCCACCAGCTTGTGCAAGTTCTCCAGGGCGGCGTCCGTGAAGGACTCCCTCGGCAGCGACACCGTAAGCCCGATGTCCTCCTGCGGCTCTGCGCTTTCTTCCCCTGCCGCCGTCTCCGGCCCGTCTGCTTCTGCGGAATCCTCTGGTTCTGCGGTTTCCTGCGCCTCTGCTGTTTCTTCTGTGGAATCCTGCGGCTCCGCCTCTGCTGCATCTTCCGTCTCTGCCGTGAAACCTGCCTGTGCCAGCCCTTCCAGAACCTTTTCCACCAGTTCCCCGCTGCTGCGTTCATCACAGGCCAGCGTCCCTTCCTTGCTGACCGTGAAATTGCTGATGGCGTATGCGCAGGTCGGCATCCTCATGTAGACCGCCTTCATCCCGACGATCCCGGAAATAACCTTTACCATCTCTTTCCTGCGTTCCCCTGTCACGTTGTACCTTTTTTCCATGCTGTTTGCCCTCCTTTTTTTGTGGTATTACATTAATCACTCAAAGTGGTAAAAATAGCAAGGGAAACCGCAGGAAAAATATCACAATAAAAAGTCCGGGAACTGGGCGTAGTACACAATGCCCGCAAGCACGAAATATGCGTTCGGCAGCGCGATGCCATTCCCCCACATACGGTATTCCGCCGAATCGGAATGTGGGGCTTTCAGCCATTTCAGTATCTGCCTGTCGGTCTTCGGCTTTTGGGAAGTCCCCATGATCTTCCGGTGGGTCTCAAAGACCTCCCGCCAAAACGCAAGCTCATCCTCTGTGGGTTCTTCCGTTCCAAGCCCGGCACACCACCAGTCTGGGAACCCTTGGAGCCTCGCACATTCCGTAGGCGTCAGCCTCCTCACGATGTAGTCCGGCTCCTCCTTCACATCGTTGATGACGGGCGGGTCCTTATAATCAGTAGCCACCAGCGTGTTCGCCAGTTCCTTCTCCGCCCGCGTGAAATGGGAATTCTTGCTGGTGCAGTAGGTCGGCTGCACCACGGCGTGCCGGTCCGTTGCATCCAGCGTGAAGGAGACATCCTCATTGATGCCGCTGCCCTGCGGCCCGTTCTTATCGTCCCGCCCAATCATGGAGCCCTGGAGGACGAAGGTCTGCATCTGCATATTGCGGGTAGCCATCAATGCCCCGGACTTCCCGTGCAGGTCGATGACCTCGTCCCTCTGGTTGATGTGGAACGCCGACATCCCCTCCGGCTCCACCACGGCGATCCCGCCCTGGTTCGCTGACGGATTGTTACAGTTACAGTCCAAAGTACGTGCGGTCTGTGCCTCGTAAAAGCCGCTGTGGGGGTTATCTGATTTCATGGCGTTGCTGTCCTTGGAGCAGATGCCGTATGCCTGCACCGGCACGAACACCGTCTGGTCGTTATTGCAGGAGAGCGTCGCCGATTTATCCTCCTGGACTAAAATGCCTTTGCCCCCGCCGGATTTTCCAGCCCTCACCTTCATGGTCTTGGGTGTGTCCGGCTCCGCCACGAACGGCTGGTTGTTCCCGCCCATCCCGTAAGTGGCGCTGATTGTGGGCGCGGTCTCCAGCGGCCCCGTGTAGCGCGTCGCCTGGGAATGGTTCTCAAACATTACCGCCGCAGGCACTGTCCCGGCACGGAGCGTAGGCGAAGTTTCCTCTTCATAGCCGATGCCCCGCGCCTGCGCGGAATGCTCCGTGCAGAAACCCGCCGCATCCAGGACACACGGCGGGTGGTGCGCCTCCGCCCGCAGGGTGCAGGCCATGTCCTCCATCACATCCATCCTCTGCCCGCCCTGGTCGCAGAGGCAGGCCACTACTCCCCGGACGCCGCCTGCCGCTCCAGCGCCTTCCTCAGTATGGCGGGCAGCTCCTTGCCACGCGCGGAAGCCCTCCGCAGAATACCCAGACACGCCTTCGGACTCAAATAATACTTTTCCGGCACCCCACCCTGCAAAATCCCCGACAAGGTAGATGCGTTTCCTTCGCTGGGGGACTCCCCACAGCTGCGCGTCGATCTGCCTGAAGGCCACGGAGTATCCGTCACCCACGATCTCCCCTGCGTTTGGCCACTTCCCCTTCGGAGGTCCAGGAACAGAAACGCCCTCATCCTTGACAGAGCAGACTTCTTCGAGGACGCAGCGGAAATCCTCCCCTTTGTTGGAGGAGAAGGCTCCCGGCACGTTCTCCCACACGATGAACCTTGGGTATTTTCCATCTGTCGCACACCTCATTTCCTTTATAATCCTTACCGCCTCGTAGAACAGGCTGGACTGCTTCCCTCCAAGCCCCGCCCGCTTTCCCGCCACCGACATATCGGTGCAGGGCGAGCCGAAGGTGATGATGTCCACCGGCTCTATCCCATCCCCGTGTATGCCGCAGATGTCGCCCAGGTGCTTCACATAAGGCAGCCGCTTCGTGGTCACCCGGATGGGGAACGGCTCAATTTCCGAAGCCCAGACCGGGCGTACCCCGGCAAGCAGGCCAGCGAGCGGAAAACCCCCGGAGCCGTCAAACAGGCTTCCGAGGGTCAGCTTCTTTTCTGTATTCCGATTATCCATCCGCACCGCCTCCATCCTCCAGGTCATCATAGGAGATGCCCGTCAGTTCCGTCAGCACGTCCTCGCAGGACGCCACCGCCGCGTCCCATCCCCGGTCAAACCGCTCCGAGGCGTCACAGCCGCCAAGGGCGTGTATCCTGCAGAATATCTCAGCCATCAGTTCTTTGTCCTGCATCTGCCTCCACCTCCTTCACCAGCGCGGAGTACGGGATCTTCTCCCCGCCCCGCTCCACAAACACATTTTCCGAATCCCCGGTGTCCTCCACATACCTCCGCAGGATGACGGACGCATACTTCTCATCCAGCTCCATCATGCAGCAGATACGGTTTGTCTGCTCGCACGCCATCATTGTGGAGCCGCTGCCGCCGAAGGTATCCAGCACGATGGCGTTCTCCTGGGAGGAATTGCAGATGGGGTAGCCGAGCAGGTCGAGCGGCTTGGAGGTCGGGTGGTTTTTGTTCCGCTTCGGCTTGTCGTAGTTCCAGATGGTGGTCTGCTTCCGGTCGGAATACCACGGGTGCTTCCCGTTCTTCAGAAAGCCGTAAAGGACCGGCTCATGCTGCCACTGGTAATCCGAGCGCCCAAGCACCAGGGAATTCTTCACCCAGATGCACACCCCGGCCAGGTGGAACCCTGCGTCCACAAACGCTTTCCTGAAATTCAGCCCCTCCGTGTCCGCATGGAACACATACGCCGCGCCGCCGTTCTCCAGGTGTGCCGCCATCTGTGAAAATGAATTGTACAGAAATGTGTAGAATTCATCCCCCTTCATGCTGTCATTCTGGATGGAAAGCCCGCTGCCGCTTTTGAAGGATACGCCATACGGCGGGTCCGTCACGATTAGGTTTGCCTTCTTCCCGTCCATGAGCGCCGCCACGTCCTCCGCGCTGGTGGCATCGCCGCACATAAGCCTGTGCCTGCCCACCGTCCAGATGTCGCCCCGCTCCACGAACGCCGCCTTCTCCAGTGCGGCGGAAAGGTCGAAATCGTCATCCTTCACATCCTTCTCCCCGTCCCCAGCAAAAAGGTCGGCAATCTCATCCTCGCCGAATCCCGTCAGCGACACATCAAAATCCGCACCCTGCAGGGATTCAATCTCGATGCGGAGCAGCTCCTCATCCCATCCCGCGTCCAAAGCCATGCGGTTGTCCGCAAGGATATAGGCTTTCTTCTGTGCCTCCGTCAAGAAATCTGCGAACACACACGGCACTTCCTCCATGCCTTCCTCTTTCGCGGCGGCAATCCTGCCATGCCCCGCGATGACATTGAAATCCCGGTCGATGATGACCGGATTGATGAAGCCGAACTCCCGCAGGGACGAGCGGAGCTTCGTAAGCTGCTCCGGCGAGTGCGTCCGTGCGTTGTTTACATACGGCACTAATCTGGAGAGCGGCACAAGCTGCATCTCGGTTGTCGTCTTTCCCATTTTCCTCTACACTCCTTTCCTTGCGCGGAGCAGCCGCTCCATAGTATCATCCATTGGCGTGTTCCCCTGGAACTCCACCGAGCAGTTCTCCTTCACGATCTGGTAAATCTGCATCCAGCAGTAATTGGTCTGTTTCATATAGGACTGGCTCATAGAAACATAGGGGGATGCAATGGCGGCCCCCGTGGTCGGGTGCTTCGCTAAAAATCCCGTGGACGAAACGATCTCCTCGCACTGAATCCACCGGGACACGCTCATGGCGTACTGCTCCACCATCTGCACGGTGACCAGCTTCTCGCAGCCCCTCGCCTTCAGCCAGACATACGTCTCATTGAAGACCTCCTCTGCCACCAGCTCCCGCCCGCTTTTCTGCGGGGACTTGAGGAAGTCCTTCACGGGCGGCACATCCACGCCCTCCAACTCGGCAGGCTCCATCATCACCTCCGCCGTTTTTCCCTCGCTGATCTTCTCCGTGAGCGCCTTGGGCTTGCGCCCCGCCCCCGGCCTTGCGCCGCCGCGCCCGCTGCCGTCTTTTGCCACCGTTTCCACCCCGTTTCTTTGATTTTCTTTGAAAAAATGCTGCGGAAATCAAACGCCGCAGCACCTTGAAAGCCTTTATTTCAGGGAAATCTCCGGGCGGGCAATCCCCCGTTTGATTTCCGGTTTTTATGCGTGACACCCCACGCCCGTTTCCCGGTGGCTCCCTTGCAAAGATTTCACCCGCCCCTCCCGGTCGGCAGAAATCCCCACGGCATACATCCACACAGTAAATTAGTGGTTATGCCACCTGTCGCCACGCTCCGCATGAATCCTTGCATGGCACGACTGGCATAGTGATACGAGGTTATCCTCATCATGCGTGCCGCCCTCTGCCAGCGGCAGCTTATGGTGTACATCCTCTACCGGACGCAGCAGCCCCTTCTTCCGGCACTCCTCACAGAACGGGTGCTTTGCAGCGTAGCTGTCACGGATGCGTTTCCATGCCCTGCCATACCTACGGCGTACAGCCGGATCCCGGTCGTACTTCTCGTAACGGCGGTTCTCCTGTTTTTCATGCTCCTCACAAAAACGCCCTTCTGTCAGCTTCGGGCATCCGGGAAAGGAACACGGCCTCTTTGGTTTCCTTGGCATCGTTTCCACCTCCCTTGCGGCAGAAAGCCTCCGCAGGATTCCGATTCTCCCACGAAGGCCCTCTTGACATTTTTTCATGCTATCAGCATACCACGCCCGGTAAGGAAAAGCATCCACGATATTACTCACACCGACCGCATCATGCTTTCCCGTACAGCAGCGTCACCAGCCTGCCCAGGGCGCGGTTCTTTTTATTGTACGCCGAAGAACGCTCGATGCCGAAGCGGTCGCAGATGCTGTACACGGCGCTGGTCTGGCTTTCCGAATCCGAATAAAAGGTTTCCAGCACATACCTCTCATCTTCAGAAAGCTCCTCCCATGCCGGAAGGAACCACGCCATATATTCCGCCGCCTGGCGGTAACGCTCTTTCAGGATGTCGATTTCCTCAATCCCCTTAACCATCCTGTCCTCCATGGCATTGGAATTGTGGGTATGGGGCATCCCGTCAGGCGGCTGACTGCTGATGCCGCCCATCTTCTCATATGCCGCCTTGATCTCATCATCCGTATGTTCGATGATGAATCTCATATTGTTGTAATCCTTCAGCGCGTCCACAGCCGCCGACCGCTTGTCAAGGTATTTCCAGATAATGCTCATAAGCCATGCCTCCAGTCAAAATATATTTGCTTCCCATGGATTTTCATGGATTGTCTTTGATTTACATGGATTGGCCTATCTATTCAGATTCACTTTCACCGCCTCGATGAGTGCCGCCTGCGAGGTGTCCTTAGACCGCAATGCCCCCATGATCTGCTCATCAACCGTTCCCCTGGTGATGATGTGCTGGATGACCACCGTCCCGGATGTCTGCCCCTGTCTCCAGAGACGTGCCACCGTCTGCTGGTACAGCTCCAGCGACCAGGTAAGCCCGAACCACACCATTGCTGAACCGCCGCCCTGCAGGTTCAGCCCATGCCCCGCAGAGGCGGGATGCACCATGGCAACCGGAAGCTCCCCGGCATTCCACTTCCTGATGCTTGCATCCGTATCCAGCTTTTCATACATTACACCAATGCTTGAAAGCCTCTCCGCAATCCGGCTGTAGTCGTGCTTGTACCAGTAGACCACCATGAGCGGCTTCCCGCAGGCGGACTCGATGATATCCTCCAATGCATCCAACTTCCGGCCATGGATCTGGACAGCCTCCCCGTTATCGGAATACACTGCTCCGTTCGCCATCTGGGACAGCTTGCCGGAAAGGGATGCTGCGTTTGCGGCTGTAATCTCCTCTTCTGGTTTCCCGATGACCAGGTTCTCCTTCATGGCATCATAAATCCCCTGCTCCTCTGCGTCCATGTACACGGGGTATTCCGACACTACCAGCTCCGGCATCTCCAGGTAATCTGCCGCTTTCATGGAGATGGTGATATCCGAGATCCTGGCATATATCTTCTCCTCTGCACCCGGCAGCGGCTTGTAGGAGTACACGATGGGGCCGTTCATCCTGTCCGGCTTGAAATAATCCAGCCGGTACTGCCCGATGAACCTCCCAAGCCTTTTCCCCATGTCCAGCACCTTGAACTCCGCAAACAGATCCATGAGTCCGTTGCTGCTGGGGGTTCCCGTAAGCCCCACCACCCTCCTGGCCAGCGGACGTACCTTCATGAACGACTTGAACCGCTTTGACTGCCAGGACTTGAAACTGGACAGCTCATCGACCACTATCATGTCGAATCCGAACGGGATGCCGCTGCTTTCAACCAGCCAGGTGAGGTTCTCCCTGTTAATGATATAAATATCTACATCTGCTTTTAACGCTTTCTTCCTCTGGGCGGGCGTCCCCACAACAATGGAATACCGCAGCCCGCTAAGCTGCTCCCACTTCTCAATCTCTGCCGGCCATGTATTCTTGGCAACCCGCAGGGGAGCGATGATCAATACTTTACTCACCTCGAATTCCTCGTACATCAGCCTGTTGATTGCCATCAATGTCAGGCTCGTCTTCCCCATCCCCATATCCAGCAGGATTGCCGCCACGGGGTTACGGATTATGAAATCTATCGCATACTGCTGGTACTTATGTGGACTGTATCTCATCAATGATCCCTCCGATCTGCGCCGGGTCGTCCAGGACATACACCCGGAATCCCAGCCGCCGTAATAATGCGTGGCGGGAAGCCTGGAGGGGACGGGGCTTCTCCCCCGGAGCCTTGGTCTCCACAAAGCCGGACTTCCCACCCGGCAGCAAGGCAATCCGGTCGGGCATCCCGTCAAATCCCGGCGACACCCACTTAGGGCATATGCCGCCGTGCCTTTTCACCTCCGCAACAAACTTCCTCTCGATGTCTTTTTCACGCATCGCAAACCTCCGTCAAATCGATAAAGCGTGACGCTCATGAACCTCCCTGCGTAAACTTTCCTATAAGGCTTTTTTACTAATATTTTTCTATATAGGAAACTTTTAGGAAAAGAGTATCTAAACTGTCACAAATGGCTTAAATGCAGGATCCGTGTATGTCGTGGAAGTCTTATGCACTGTACGCAAAAGACCTCCACGCACTGCACTAACCCAGAAAGTCCTGCCCGCTCTTGAGTTGCACGCCATGCACGAACATCCCCTTGTTCGTCTTGCGCCGGACAAAGCCCGCCTTGTCCACGGCGGAATAAAAATCCGTGGTGCTGCGGATATACTCGCCGTTCTGGATGCAGTAAGCCCGGTACTGCTGGTAGAACTCCCCCGACTTCTCCTGATAGGAAGGGTCAACTTCACAGCATTCGTCGATATACCTCCCAAGCCAGTCGTTGTCCTCCCGGTATGCCTGCACCGCATCCTTCACGCACTGCGGCGGGTCGGTTTTGAAGTTCTGTGCGATTGCTTTCTGCGCCCCTTCGATGATCCATGCCAGGATGGCGGGGCCTGCGTTCTCAAATAGATAATCCGCATAGTTCTTAATATCCGTGTCCCCCACAATATGGGCATTGAAGGGGATCACCACAAGCCTGCGCCAGATGCCGTCATCGTTCGCACCGACCTTCGGCAGGTGGTTGGTGTACAGCACCAGCGTATGGGAAGGGATGAACTGGAACGGGTCCTTGTATTTTTTCTCCGCCTGGATCTCGTCCGTGGAGCAGAGCTGTTTGACCACCGCCGTGTTCAGCCGCATCCCTTCCTCCATCTCCGAAGCGATGATGAGCCTCCGCCCCTTCAGCTCCGCCATCTCCGGCTTCACGTTCCTCTTGCATCCCATCGTGAGCGCCTCCGCCGATATCTTCCCTGCATAATTGCCAAGCACCCGGTAGACGGCATTCCAGAAAGTGGACTTGCCGTTGGCCCCGCCTCCATAAGCGATGATGAGATGCTCCTGGTACACCTTGCCCACCGCCGCCATGCCGACCACCTGCTGCACATAATCAATGAGCGCCTGGTCGCCGCAGAAGAACAGCCAGAGCGCGTCCTCCCATACCTGACTCCCCTCATCCCCCGGCGAACACCCGGTAATCTTAGTGATCAGGTCTTTCGGGTCATGCGGCTGCTCCCCGGCCATGCCTCTTCTGAGGTCATAGGTGGCACGCGGCGTGTTGAGCAGGCTCTCATTCCGGTCAAGGTCGTTCACGTCGGCAAGCAGCATCGGCCTTGCGGCATTGAGCGCGGACGTAAGGTATTTATAATCCCTGCGCTTCTGCGCGAAGGACAGGTAATTCCTCGCGCCGACATACGCAAAGTACAGCCCCAGCAAGCTACCTGGCACGGCTTTTTCCAGCGTCTTACCCCCTGCGGCAAGCGCGTCCTCCGCAACCCCGGCATCTTTCAATGCCTTTTTCGCTTTCTCCACCTCGTCCTGCGCATCCGCAAGCTGGAGGTCTGAAAACTCCTCTATCGCGCCGACCGCGAGCTGCCTGTCCTCGCGCCACACCTCCCCGTCATACCGGAGGTAGTCCGTGGCGTTCGTGTGGATCAGCTCGTCCCCATACTCCCTTGCCAGCACCTTCGCCTGCCCGATGTCCGAGTAATCGTCCGGCTTTAAGGACTTCCCTCCCGCAAAATCATCATTATACTGGCCGGGAGGCACATAGCCGTCCTGCCCGCTGATGGTATTCCTGAAAAACTTCAGCGCGGAAAACCAGATAGTATCCAACTCCGTGGCTTCCAGCGGGGACTCGCACTTCCCTGCCTCCTCCAGGAAGATTTCATGCGCCTTGCTGCATTCCCCATAGCGTTTCAGCACCCTCCCGGCAAAGCGGGAAAGGGTGTTGTTCCGGCTCCCTTCCAGGATGGGGCCGCCCACAGACGGGGTCTCTTCTTCTGTTCCTGTTGACACTTCCTCGTCAATATTCACCCAGCCCTCGTGCCACACCACGTCGCCGCAGTCCGCCCCAAAGATGAACCTTGCGGCGTCCAGGGCATTCCCGTCAAAGAAAGGGAACGCATTATGGATCGCCCGCTTCAGGGCCGCATACTGCCCGGCATCCGCAACCGCCCCAATAGGGAAATACACATGGTACCGGGGCCTTGCGGACTCCCCGTCCTTCTCCAGCATGTGGTGGCGGCTCGGCACCAATATATAGGAAATGTCCGGCATCATCCCGTCCAGCTTCCCCTCCGTCACCCATTCCGCCGGGTCATCGGTATGGTCATTGTCCAGGTCCATGACCACCACATCCGAAGAAAGGAAATTCCCATTGGTACGGTAGCTCCCCCTGTATTCCCCGCACACATGGTCATAAGCCGCCGCATCCTTCATCATCCCCGCGTCCGCTACCACGACTTTCGTGGGGTACCTGCAGTTCCTGGCATTGCCCGCACAGTCGGCGCGGCAAATCGTTATCTGCATCCTGTCTCCTCCTTTAAGCCTTCCGTAAAATACCGGATCTTCATGTCCCTGCGCTCCGCCTTCCCGATCTCCGCCCTCATGCCCTCCGACAGCCGGACTTCCGAGCCGAACACCCAGACCTCCTCGCATTTCCCAAGGAATACCAGATCCATGAACATTGCCAGTTCCCGCTCCTCCCCCTCGTCCATGAACTGCGGCAGGAGCAGGTGCGGCGCTAAAGGGATCGCGCCGCTGTCCACGGCGAACCTGCTGTATTTCCTCGCCTTCTCCGCATTCCCTTCCTCGTCCCCGGAAAACGCCGAACAGATATAGACAAGCGGGCGGTATCCTTTCCTCTCCATATTTGCCACAGCCCGGAACGGGACGAGGTCGCTGTAGCCTTCACTGTTCTTGTAAGCTATCCCAATCCTGCATCACGCCTTTCGTTAATTAGTAAGGACTGTTTTGTCCTCCTACCTTCCCATGGACACGCCGGGGCGTTTTGGACGGAAAAACTTTTGGTTTCTTTTCTTTCCATATAAATGCGACACCCTCCCCAAAAAATTTTTCAAAATAATCCGTCCAAATCCAGGGAAGGTGTCCATGGGAAGGTGAAGGGCAGACAGGGGCAGCGCCCCCGTAAAGTCCCTCAAAAAATTTCCGTCCAAAACCGGAAAACGTGTCCATAGGAAATTGAAAGGCAAAGATGCCGATCAGGAAGGCGGTGTTGCACATGGATGTAAAAAATGCGGCAGACGCGGGCCGTATCCGGGACAGGGAGCTGGACGAAGAACTGGCGGATGTCCTGGTGGCGATCAGCGTCATCACGAAACGGCTTGCACGGAAAATCAGCGAAAATCTCAGGAAAACGGAGGTGCCATCAGATGGGCAAAATGAACGAGCTGTCCGCCGCGATTGACGAAATGATCGCGTGCGGCAACGGACTGGTAAAAGCCGCTGAAGCATTGAAGGCTTTTTACTCTTCCGAAAATGGACCCGCGCAGGAGGGGAAGCCTGCGGAACCCCTGAAAAAAGAAACCCCTGAACCTGCCGCGGAAAAAAGCATTTCCAAAGAGGATGTCAGGAAGCTCCTCGTAGCCAAATCCAATGCTGACGGCGGGGCGTACAAGCCCGCGGTGAAGGAACTGGTGAGGAAGTATTCCGGGACAGGGCAATTAAGCAGCATACCCGCGGAGAAATACGCGGAGGTGCTCGCGGAACTGGAGGGGATCGGCAATGGCTAAACACGCTCTGCTCTCCGCCTCCGCCAGCCACAGGTGGCTCAACTGCCCGCCGTCGGCTCTGGCCTGCGCCAGTGTAGAGGAACGGGCCAGCCCTTACGCGCAGCAGGGCACGGACGCACATACCCTCTGCGAATACAAGGTAGGGAAAGCCCTCGGAAGGAAACTGCAAAACCCGGAGGGACACCTGGAGAACTTTGACGCGGAGATGGATGACTGCACCGATGAGTACCGGAATTATGTCTTAGAGCAGTTGGAACAGGCGAAGAAGCTCTGCCCCGACCCGCAGGTGCTTATCGAGGAGCGCCTGGACTTTTCCAGGTGGGTGCCGGACGGCTTCGGCACCGGGGACTGCGTCATCGTCTCCGACAGGGAGCTGCATGTCATCGACTTCAAGTACGGGGTCGGAGTCCTGGTCAATGCCGAAGACAACCCGCAGATGCGGTGCTATGCCCTCGGCGCGCTGGACACCTACGATGGCATTTATGACATCGAAACGGTGAAGATGACCATCTTCCAGCCCCGCAGGGACAACATCAGCACTGCCTCCATGGGCAAGGACGAACTGCTCGCCTGGGCAGAGAACACGCTTTCCCCGGCCGCAAAGCTGGCATATGAAGGCGGCGGCGAATTCCATGCGGGGGAACACTGCCAGTTCTGCAAGGTCAAGGCGGCGTGCCGCAAACGGGCGGAACATAACCTTGAGATGGCGAGATACGACTTTGCGATGCCGGACACCCTGAAGCCGTCCGAAATCGCCGCCATCCTGTCCCGGATCGACGAACTCGTCTCCTGGGGCAGCGACATCAAGGACTATGCCCTGCAGCAGGCGCTCTCCGGCGTGAAGTATGACGGCTTCAAGGTCGTGGAAGGCAAGTCGAACCGCAGATTCACGGATGAAACGGCTGTGGCTTCCGCAGTCCAGGGCGCGGGGTACGAGCCTTATGAGAAAAAACTCCTCGGCATCACGGCGATGACTTCACTGCTTGGGAAGAAGAAATTTGACGAACTGCTTGGCGGGCTGGTCATGAAGCCTCCGGGCAAGCCGGCCCTCGTGCCGGAGAAAGACAAGCGCCCGGCAATCAACACGGCAACCGATGACTTCAAAGAAAATTAGGAGGAAAAGAGTATGTTCAATCCAACGAAGGTAATCACGGGAGTGAATACCAGATGGTCCTACGCAAATGTGTGGGACGCAAAATCCATCAACGGGAGCGCGCCGAAGTACAGCGTCTCCCTCATCATCCCGAAGGATGACGCGGCGACCGTAAACAAGATCAAAGCCGCGATCCAGGCCGCTTACGAGGAAGGCGAGTCCAAGCTGAAGGGCAGCGGCAAGGCCGTCCCGCCCCTCAAGTCCATCAAGACTCCCCTTCGCGACGGCGACCTGGAGAGGCCGGACGATGCGGCGTATGCAAATTCCTATTTCATCAACGCAAATTCTTCCACGGCTCCCGGCATCGTGGATGCGGACCGCCAGCCTATCCTTGAGCGTTCCGAGGTCTACTCCGGAGTATACGGCAGGGCGTCTGTAAACTTTTACGCGTTCAACACCAATGGCAACAAGGGGATTGCCTGCGGCCTGAACAATCTCCAGAAGATCCGTGACGGGGAACCCCTCGGCGGGAAGAGCCGCGCCGAAGACGACTTTGCTTCCGCAGACGATGACGATTTCCTGTCATAAGGCGTACACCAACCTGGGCGGCGGGCTTCCCGCCGTCCGGCAGTCCAAGACAATCGAGGTGAAAACATATGGAAAACTATCCTTTTATGATCCAACTGGCTTCCTATATCATTGTTGGCGGATTCATCGGCATGGTCATATCCATGGCTTTGGAAGCGTTCAAAGCATTTATCCGGAAAAGGAAGAAAAAGAAACAGGAATAACCGACACCAGGCGGCATGGGCATCTCCCCTGCCGCTTTTGTCCTATAGGAGGCAGCCAATGAAAATAGAGTATATGAGCATCGACCTGGAAACATTCAGCAGCATTGACATCAGCAGGTGCGGCGTCTACAAATACGCGGAATCCCCGGATGCCGAACTGCTGCTCTTCGCCTGCTCCGTCAATGGCGGGCCTGTCACAGTATACGATGTGGCAGACGGCGGTGAAATCCCGGAAGAGATCCTTGCCGCGCTTTCTGATGAGTCCGTCACCAAATGGGCATATAACGCCGCTTTCGAGAGGGTGTTCCTCTCCGTCTGGCTTAAGCGGAACCACCCGCAGTATTTTTCATCCTACAGCATTGACGGGGACACAGTCAGGGATTACCTTGACCCGTCCTCCTGGCGGTGTTCCATGGTCTGGTCGGCATACATGGGGCTTCCTCTCTCCCTGGAAGGGGCCGGCGCGGTCCTTGGGTTGGAAGACCAGAAGATGAAGGAGGGGAAGGCACTGATACGGTATTTCTGCAAGCCCTGTCCCGCCACAAAAACAAATGGCGGGAGGACACGTAACCTGCCAGGGCATGATCCGGAAAAGTGGGATACCTTCAAAAAATATAACCAGCGGGATGTGGAGGTGGAGATAGCCATCCAGCACAAACTTTCGAGGTTCCCTGTCCCGGACCTTATCTGGGAGGAATACCGTCTCGACCAGGAAATCAACGACAGGGGCATCCTCCTGGATATGGAAGTTGTCGGAAACGCCATCCGGTTCGATGCCTTCAGCAGGACGGCGCTCATGACAGCGATGAAGGAGGATACAGGACTGGAGAGTCCAAACTCCGTGCAGCAGATGAAGAAATGGCTTGCTGGTAAAGGCATAAATACAGACTCCCTTGACAAGAAAGCTGTCATTGAACTATTGAAAACCGTGCCGGGAGATGTGGCGGATATCCTCCGGCTCCGGCAGCAGCTCGCAAAGTCCTCCGTCAAGAAATACCAGGCAATGCAGGCATCCGCCTGTGCGGACGGCAGGGCAAGGGGGATGTTCCAGTTTTACGGGGCCAACCGTTCCGGCAGATGGGCAGGCCGTATCATTCAGTTACAGAACCTTCCCCAGAACCATCTCGCCGACCTGGAGGAAGCCCGTTCCGTAATCAAGTCCGGCGATTATGAATTCATGAGTATACTTTATGACGATGTGCTGGACACGCTCTCCCAGCTCATCCGTACCGCCTTTATCCCAAGGCCGGGATACAAATTCGTGGTGTCGGACTTCTCCGCAATCGAGGCGAGGGTGCTTTCCCACCTCGCCCGTGAGACATGGCGCACAAAGGTCTTCGCGGACAACGGGGATATCTACTGTGCTTCCGCGTCTGCCATGTTCGGTGTGCCTGTGGAAAAACATGGGCAGAACTCACACCTCCGGCAGAAGGGAAAAATTGCGGAGCTGGCCCTTGGATATGGCGGATCAGTCGGCGCGCTGAAATCCATGGGCGCTCTGGAAATGGGGCTTGCCGAGGAGGAACTCCAACCCCTCGTGGATGCCTGGCGCGCATCCAATCCGAATATCGTGCAGTTCTGGTGGGATGTTGACCGGGCCGTAAAGGATGCCATCAAAATGAGAACCGCCACGGAGACGCATGGCATCAGGTTCATTTACCAGAGCGGGATGCTCTTCATCGCCCTCCCGTCCGGCAGGCGGCTTTCCTACGTCAAGCCCCGGATTGGCGAGAACCGTTTCGGCGGTGAATCTGTCACCTATGAAGGCGTGGGGACAAACAAGAAATGGGAGCGGATTGAAAGTTACGGTCCCAAATTTGTGGAAAATATTGTGCAGGCGGTTTCCAGGGATATTTTGATGTATGCCATGCGGACGCTTTCCCATTGTTTCATCTGCGGCCACGTGCATGATGAACTTATCATCGAATGCAGCAAGGATGCAGACCTGGATGCCATATGCGGGCAGATGGGCAGGACTCCTGAGTGGATTCCCGGACTGCTGCTCCGGGCAGATGGCTTTGACGCACCGTTTTATAAAAAAGACTGAGAAAAGTCCCCGGCAATCCGTGCTATTGCCAGGGACATCTCTTTTATCTGTAATCTTTCATTTTCTTAGCCAGTTCTTTGAGTGTGGAATTTTTCCGCCCGCTCAATGTTGTGCGGGGAATCCCCATTTCTTTTGCCACTTCACGCTCCGGTTCCTTATGGGCTACCATTTGGCAATAACGGAGCTTCTCCTCCGTAAGCTCGTCCAGTTCTTTATTCAGAGCATTGATTACAGTCCTGTACGCCACGATTTCCTCTGGATTCGTTCCTGCCTGCGCCGCATCGAACCCTTCCTCTACGAGTTTCTCATAGGAGGATTCTTTCTCCATCTGCGCCTTTGCATCGCGGTATTCCTTCTTGTCCCAATTGTTGAAAAAACGGTTCATTGAGTCCGCTTCTTCCTGGCTTGCCGCACTGAATACAGCATAATAATGCGGCATACGATGTGGCAAACGGATATAGGAAACAGGAACTCCATTTCTCTTGTAATACTTAATAGAATCCTCATCTCCATCCTCAATTTGTACATAATATGGATGCCGATAGTGCAGTGGATTCGGATTGGCAGTTACAGTTCTTTTTACTTTGATTTTCATGAGATTGTCCCTTCCGCCTTGGCTGCAACACCTGGCGAGGACAATCCCATCTGGCGCACGGAAATAGACGAGATTTATAAAATCTTGAAATTTCCACAATACTTCTTGAAAATTTCTGTGATTTTATTTATCCTCGCCAAATGTGCGCACGTTATGGCTTTAACATTTTTTATCTGAACATCTTTTGGATGCTCAGGTTGAAAAGCAGAATGATCTGCATTTCAATCTCAACACCCAAGAATACTATTGAACAAACTTTTGATTACTCGATATTTCATGTTCTCCTACTTGATAACTTCAGGGAGAAACATTTTCTGACGTTTTTTGATAGTAAAATCATACAAAATGTGCTATGATATATTCTAATCTTTCATAAATATATTTTTTGTGATAATCTATACCAAGGAGTGATATGCTATGCCAAATATGAATTTTGATATTCTCAAAGAGAATATCTCTTCTCTCATGAAGGAAAACAATATGACCCAGCAGCAACTCGGCGATGTAATCGGCATCTCCCAGTCAAATGTGAATAAATGCCTTAAGTGTGGAGATAATTCCCGTAGCTTTACCTTGGAACAGGTTTGCGCTATTGCTGACCATTTTGACAAAACCATTGATGAATTAATTGGACGCAATCAGGAGTCACGCTCTCTTTCTTCTGAATCCATCTGCAGTTTCTTCATGAACCTGATTTCGCACTACACAGTCGTTCATTTCGACCACGAAGTCATGGAAAGAGTCCCTGGTCCCTATCTTTCCGAGTACGGCGAACCCGAATATAAGGACAAAGCCGTGAAGTATGATGCTTTCTATTTCCCAAACCATGTGACACCTCCTAAGTACTTTGATGAATTCCGGCTTGATGAACTGGAATCTGAAGTACGTATAAATGGAAATGAACTTCCGGAAAACATCCGAATTAATCAATTTCTTCAAAAATATATTGAAGCATTTGAAAAACACGACAGCGGTATCTATGACAAAGAAACCTACAACATTCTTGTTGATGCCTATCGAAAGATCCTAAATAAATAGCACCCTGACATTTTTTGCTAATGATTTTCCTAAAAAATGAGCACTGAAATAGCTAGAGCAGAATTATCGTAGACGAACCTCGCATTGCTTTGAATCATTACTCTTCATTGCAGTGTTCTTTCCGTAAGAACAGCACAAAAGGATGCCTAAAGAACCTGCGCTTGAAGATGATTGCAGACTCCGATAGCCAAATTAAAGCACACAAGACTACGGTGGAAGCATCTTCGCTCTAGACACAGCCGTCATTGCTGTGCTCCGAATTCTTATACATTCCTACGTTCTTATAGCGCTATTGGACGAAGAAATTTAATTTGGGAATTTCCCCCGAAAGGGATGGGCGGGCTGATTGGTTAATCTGTCACCGCCCATCAAATAGTGACCTTACTTTTTCTTTCCAGGTTTAGTCTGTGCCAAGGCACTTCCGGCAACAGACTTAGACGCTTTACTGTAGCGGCCATCCTTCAAAATTCTGCTTGCTTTCGTAGCAACAGCTTTTGAAGTTTGCTTGCTGTTTTTCGCCATCTCATTCACCTCGCCTTCATTAAAAATCGTACTGTGAGGAAAACTGATTTTTTACTTTCGCAAATTTTTCAATGTGTTCGCAACATAAAATTTTAAAAAGGTGTAGAAATTACATTTAGGGCGTGATATAATAATTTTGTATACTTTGTTTTTATCAAAGATTCTTATCAGGCATTAACTGCGATTTCCTACCAGCCCGCCTTACATACACCAGTTTAGCAAAATCACTTTTTCAAAAAACGGACTGGCCGGACGCTCTCGGACACTTTCGGACAGAGGTAAAATTTAGACAGGAGGCAAATAGGACATGACGTTTTCCGAATATGCTTTAGATCTTTCGCCGTTCATTTCATTTGGCAAATCTGAGCATGAATATTTCACAGAACTGGTCGGCAACTTCATACAAGATGCCGCTATGGACTCCTGCAAATTGTTGAAGCGAAAGCCTGACACGAAATATCGCTACATAAAAGGTGATCGCATGATTCAGCCGAAAGACGCACAGTACCTTTATGACCATCGTGATAAAAACAAATTCTCAAATTGGATATGGGAAAGGATGGACGAGTCCGACTCCTATGATAATGTTGTGGCATGGCTTGATAACCACAGCATCGCAAGCGATGATCCCCCCACCGCTTGCGTTGACTTGCTAGAGAATATAATCTTGGATATCATCAACTGCTCTCCTGCCACCCAGGCAACACAGGAATCAGAAATTGATTGGAAACTAATTGATGATATACAGAAAAAAATAAAGTCGCTACCTCGTCCAACAAATGTATCGATTCCAAAAGTAGCAACTCAAGATGAACAAATCTATATTGGCGAACTATGTCTTGCCTACGGCGATGCTGAAGGAATAGATTTTTTTTCAGTAGATGACCTCTCTTCCTTTCCTGATTACTCTGAAGACTTGGGTGACCGCCGAATTGATTTCTATGCCGCAGAAGCAATTCGACGTAGTGTATTGGAATTAAAGGGGAGCAGCCTGACAGGTCAATTCGATGTATTAAAGGATGAAACCTATAATGGTGTAAAGGACACCGCAAAGCGAAAACACCCAAATGGCTACGATCATATGCTTGCCATAATGGAACAAGCAGTCATAACCCCAGTTACGAACTACATACTTAGCGCATCGCCGTACTGGATAAGTGCAACAATTAAAAAAGGTGTGTGCCACCATCTCGTAAATGACGGCAAATTGGTATGGGTAAGGAGAAAAAGGAAACAATGAATGGATCAGTCCTTGGCTCTACCTTTGAAATATCTCTGCGCATCCTGCTGATGCTGAATGAATTGTCAAACTCGACATTAGATGAGCAACAGATTGGAGCGCTAGATTTCATTTCTGTCTATGCGGCCGATTTCGGCTTGCTTGACGAAAATCTTCATGGGTATAGCAATTATAGATTTAGTGAATATCCTGCAAGAAATTACATAGTAGCCTCTGCCTTAAAAGACCTCGTGCTGGATGGATTCGCCTATTTGCACCCTACTCCAACGGGATACAAATATTCCATTACAGAAGCAGGTAAAACTGTTTGTGGCAATCTGACCAACAACTATGCTGAAGAATACATAATTGCAGTTCAAGCAGTAATTAACAAATTTGACAACGCGGATGCTGAGGCTATGCTGCGACTAATCAATAGGGTTACTATCCAGTCATTGAAGGAGGTCGGGCATGAATAGATTTTATATCGAAAAACTCACTGTGGCTGGCGGAGGGCGTAAGGCGACCGTCATCGACTTTAAACCGGGATTGAATTTTATCTTGGGACCGTCCAACACGGGAAAAAGCCTTGTAATGGACTGTCTGGATTATATGTTTGGGTTTTCCCCGAAGAAAAATCGTCCTTCAAAAATAGTAGACAATAGCTATGGTTATGAACGGATTGCACTCCATCTAACGACAAACAAAGGAACGGTCACCCTTGAGCGTAAAATTGGCGACACAAAGATTACTGTCAGCGGCACGGATCCCACTGTTGATCACGGCTTGTACAGCATAGGTCATACAGCAAAAAAGAACATTAACTCCGTATATCTCCATTTGCTTGGAATTGATGAGCCGCATTCTGTTCGTTCCGCAGAAAAGGGTTCTAAAACACAGGATTTAACTTGGAGAAGTATGCTCCACTTGTTTTTTATCCGGCAAGGTGATGTTGCAAGGGAAAGTTCTGCGTTGTTGGCTCCCGGTGCCGTTGGTCATACGGCATCTGCCGCTGTACTACTATATCTCTTAACCGGGCAGGATGCAAACGATCTCGCTGCGGATGAAGACCCCAAAATCAGTGAGGCAAAGAAAAAGGCTCTCATTAGCTACATCCAAGAAAAAGTTGAAGAATTTACAACCAGGCGTGAAAAGCTGGAAGAAACACTCGCTTCCTTTAATATCACAGACTCTCGCTCAAGCGTTGAACAGGCTCGGAAAGAAATCGCGGAACTGCAAGACCAATTGGATGCTGCCACCAAAGAAAGCCGACAGATAATGTCTCAAATCTATGAGTGGAATGGCAAATTCTCCGAATCTAAAACAGTTGGTCACAACTTCTCTGTCTTGCGCCAGCAGTACCAATCCGATATAAGGCGTATTGGGTTCATTATTGATGGCGCAGCGAGCATTAAACCTGTACGCAAAAAGGTAAAATGCCCTATTTGTGGTGAAGAAACGGAACGAGTTCAAGATGATTCTTTCATTGATGCATCAGCGGCAGAACTTGAAAAAATCAAAAAGCATCTTTCTGAACTTAGTGATGCACAGCACAGCGTTGAGCGTCAGCAGGAAGCCATAATTGCAACGATTCACACGCTGGAAAAAAAGAAAGATGCCATCGACAGCCTGATTACCAATCAGCTACAGCCACAATTATCCTCTTTCGAAGAGAAACTTGAACAGCAGCTTAAATTGGTACGGCTGTCAAGTGAATTAGAAGTTGTCCGCCAGAATGAAAACCAGTACAGAGGCGATCTGTTCAGCAAAGAAACTGAAGAAACGCCGGAATCCTTGAAGCATAATATCTTTGAGGACTATGAATATGATATTATCCACGGCTTTGAAGAGAAGCTAAGAGAAATTCTAAGTGCTTCAAAAATTGGTGGTGCAGCCACAGCCAGACTCAATATGGAGAACTTCGATATTGAGATTGGCGGTTTCAAGAAGTCGGTTTCAATGGGTGGTGGATTCTGCGGAATACTAAACACAATTACCACACTGGCAATGAGCGCATATCTTATCGATCTCGATAGGAACTCCCCTGGTTTCTATGCCGTAGATTCTTCGCTGACACAGCTGTCCGAGGCAGAGCATAAGGAGCAGAGCAACACCATAAAGCAGAATTTCATCGAATACCTCATTGCCCATGCACGCGAACGGCAAGTCATCATCGTGGAGCAGACAAAGCGAATGCCTTTCGTCCCTAATGAGGATGAAGAAAAAGGCATCCATGTTATTCGTTTCTCCAGAAATAAAGAAGAAGGCCGGTACGGCTTCTTGAACGAAGTTTATAACCCGGAGGACCAGTAATTCTTTTCAATTGTTTTTACGCCCAAAATCAGGAGGCAAACAATGCGTATAAGTTATAACAAGTTATGGAAAATGTTGATTGACAAGGGTATGAACAAGCATGCCCTTGCAGAGAAAAGCGGTGTGAGTTCAGCCTCCATCGCCAAACTGAGTAAAGGCGCTAACATCACTACAGATGTCTTGCTTAAAATTTGCGAGGCTTTGAATTGCACATTAGAAGACATCATGGAAACAGTAAAAGATTGACAAAGGAGGTGCATCATGCCGAATATCGTTACACTCGATATGAATACGCCATCCGTTCAGTATCTGTGCAAAAAGGATAAGAGACTTGCAAAAGTTATCGAAATGGTAGGTTCTATTCAATATGTCCCACATGATGAAGAGCCTTATTCCTTTTTAATCCACGAAATAATCGAACAGATGCTCTCTGCTAAGGCTGGACAGAAAATTTATGGTAGGCTTGAAGCTCTCTGCAATGGAGAAGTGACACCTGAGCAGATTAACGCCCTTTCGGATGAGCAAATTCGCAGTACGGGAACTTCAAATGCAAAGGTCGAATACATACGCAATATAACAAAGGCTATTTCAGATGGAACGCTTGATTTTGAGAAGATGAGCAACCAATCAGATAGAGAAGTCATTAAAACTTTAACTAAAATACGAGGCATTGGAAACTGGACCGCAAAAATGTATTTGATCTTCGTTCTTGATCGCCAAGATATTCTCCCTGTTGAGGATGGTGCGTTTCTTCAAGTATATCGATGGATGTATAGAATGGAAGATTGTAGTGAAAAAGCAGTAAATAAAAAATGCCACAAGTGGAAGCCGTACTCATCCATTGCATCACGCTTTTGTTATCACGCACTGGATATGGGAATGACAAAAGAGGACTTCCACCTTTACAAATAAGCTGGAGGTAAATTATGAAAAGCAAAAAAACAATAGATCGCAATAATAAAATCACAGCTTACCTACAAAAGCTGTATGAATCCGCTCTAAACCCGGATTACAATACTGAAAAAGATGAGTACTTTGATCTTCTAACTGATATATTTGAGTCAAAAACTACAAGTTTTCGCGAAATAGTTCTGATTTCTCTCGTTGAAAGGAAATTAGATGCTAAATTTCGTGCTAATACAGGTTTCTATAAACAAAAGCCACGAGGAATCTACGATAATGGCCCAATCAAATACTTTTTAATAGAAAAAGGATTTCCGCATACAAAAGCGGCAGCACTTAACATTGCCAAAGCAGCAAATATCAATGATGAATGGTCAAAGAATCGAGCTGATAAGGAAAACGCAAAAAAGGTTGTTAAACTTGTTAAACTAATTGACAAACGTTCTTCCAAGTTTAGAGATGATTTGGGTATTGATTTGCTCAGAAAGTATATTAATAAAGCAGCCAGTGTAAACCAACTTACTGTTATTATTGAGCCTTCTGACGATCCGGTATATTTGGCGAATATATGTAAAACAATGATTGATTCTGCACCTGACTCGGGCAATACCCCGCAAAGAATCATAGGTTATCTTCTCTTATCGTACCACGCCGCAATGAACTCAGGGATTATTGTAAGTGGCACAGAAGATAGTGCATCTACAACAAGTACAACCAGCAATAAGCCTGGAGATATAAATGAAGAACTGTCTGATGGTACTATAAAAGTGTATGAAATAACCGTCAAAAAATTTGATTTGGATCGAATAATAGATTCTTACGATTGCATATCAAAATATAACAATAATTTTCATAGCAATATTAAAGAGGTTATAGTTATTTGCAGAAAGGAAGATTGCCCTTCGGATATATCCAGGGCAAGTAGTAGCGGCTCGGTCTTGGGATTCTACATATATCAGGATGTCATATATTATTATTTGGATATTTATGAGTGGATATCCCAAATTCTGGTACACATGACGTCCCTTGCAAGAAAGTCCTTTTACTCAAAATTGAACGATTATATAAATAGCACTAATACACACGAGAACGTAAAACATGTTTGGAATGCACTTCACCCAAAGGAGACAAAATAAAAAATGGGATTGAAAGAAAAAGCCTTAAAAACACTGAATGCAGCATACCAGGTTGCGCTAAATGCCCCAAATTCAACCTGTTTACACCAGAACCTAATCGATTATGTGATTGACAACACGCACTTAACCTATAAGTACATACTATTCACAGCAGTTTTATCAAAAGCCACGGACGAGCGAATCAATCCGCTGTGTTTGCAAAAGCAGTCATCCCTGCCAGGCGCATATGACGCAAGAACTGTATGCCACAAAGTAATCGTCCCGTTTGAAATGGAAGTTCTAAAAAAAGCACTGGGCGGGTCAAATGAGCCGTTTTTAAATAAACCTGCTCGGTTTCCAGAACTGAATAAGTCAAACGCTGTCCGCAGAGGCAATGACCAAGCCATATTGAATGCACTTTGTGATAATTTACCGCTAATAACTACCTCGATTGATGCATATCAATGCTTGGTATATTTACTATGCAAATTAATTCGAATCAGAGATGAACGGAAAAAATTGACTATCTTCACAATTGATGATTCTACAAATCTTCCTGTAAAACTATTACAATTCATCAATGAAGCATTAAAAGTCAGTTACGAAGGTGAAGTCCTCACTCTTATAGTAGCGGGAATCTATCATCTGATGTATCTGCACAATCCAAATGCTAAAGTAGAAGTACACCCTGTAAACCAAAGTGGTGCTTCTGGCCGTGAAGTCAGCGATTTGGATATTTATATTGGTGATCAGCTCGTTTCCTCCAATGAGTTAAAGGATAAAGGTTATTCCGAAACAGATGTCAGACACGCTGCTGATAAAGTTATGAATGTTGGTGGAACAAGAATGCTTTTTATAGAAGGTCCGCGCGGCGAAAAAGACAGTGATTTTGTATTTGCAATACAAAATGAATATATGTCACGCAATTTCATGCTCCGCATTTTATCTTATCAGCTTTTTCTATCAGTTATGGTTCCATCATTGGAGAATATTGACTGTGAAGAATTTGTGCGTTTTATTTTGCAAACCGCTCGTGAAACTAAGTTTAAGGAAGAGGTAATAATTTATCTGGACAGACTTGCTCAGCGGATATTTGGATTATCAAGAAGCTAAAAAAAGCCATCAATCATTATGGCTGATGGCTTTTCATATAGTAAAAAACATATTGTTGGATGATACCTGCATTATCTTTAAATAGGTTAAACGGAGATATGCCCTCGCAATCATTTTCTATTGCCCTTGAAATCCAAATATCTATAGGGACACAGGCTATTCTTCCATAAGCAAACAAAGCGATGCAATTAGCTACTTTTTTACCAACCCCATGTATCTTCTGTAATTCTTGGATAAGTTGTGCATCGTTATAGCTGAAGAGAATATTCAAGTCAAGATTCCCCGTTTCCACTTGATGTATCGCGTCAAGAATATACTGTGCTCTATATCCCAATCTACAATCGATTAATTCTTCCTCGGACACTCGTTCCAATTCATATAGCGACGGAAATGAGTATAGGCTTTCATGTTCGGTTTTTATAGGGTGACCATATCTCATTGCCAACAGTTCTACGGATTTTGAAATGGAGGGAATATTTTTCCTTTGCGAAGTGATAAATGTTATAAGCATTTCCCAAGGATTTTGATGTAATATGCGGAGTCCACGACCACAAACCATCGCTTCGTCTATGAATGGATGCTTGCCATATTCTAAATTAAAAATTTCATTGTAACATCTGTCGAGGTCAAAATAGGGGTTCCATATACTATTCCACTCATCAATACTACAGGAAACAGAAAACTTGTGGTTTTCTGCCCCCTGTATGTATAAAACATCATCGCCGCTTACAAAACGATATACTCCATTTTCAAATTTTCTTACCCGAAAACATTGACCACTTTGGGCAATCTTTTCTAAATCAAAATCATCTCGGATTTCTACCAGCATATCCCACTCCAATCAAACCGAAAGTGCTTCCTTTTCCAAATATGCTACAACCGCTTTTGCTACTGCCTCTGCCATTTTACACGGAACAGCATTTCCAATTTGTGTATATATCATTCCTTTGTTTCCACAAAATACATAGTCATCTGGGAAGGATTGAATCCGTGTTGCTTCTTTAATCGTGATTCGCCTTAAGCGCTCTGGTGCCTCTTTGAATTCTGGCACAATCGTACCGTCCAGCAATCCCTTATGGTACTCAACGACCCAATCGCTTGGTGCATCTCCGTAAAGGTAGTCTTCATCCACAAAAGGAGTTTTATTTCCGCCCATAGAGGCAGGCAGGGTATTTGCATACCCATCAACATCTATTGGTCTGCCTTGCCCGTTAAAATACATTCCAGCGTATGGTGACTTTCTCATGATTGGATGTGTTGCAAATGTTATCTTTGCACTACAAGTGTCCGGATTATCAGCCGTGCCTGCTCTTCCCAATGACTGCAACAATGCCCTCACACTTGGAGCCTTATTTTTTTGCTGTAAAAGTAAATCGTTCATAAAGTATTCAAAAAACGGATCACCGTTATTTCTGATGCCGATAAAGAATACTCTTTCGCGCTTTTGTGAGACTCCGTATTCTGTTGCATTCAGAATAAACGGCGCGCAATTATATCCCAGAGCATAAACACGCTCCAAATACTTCCTACGCACAGGCTCCCATTTCTCTAAGATTCCAAGAGCCTTAACATTTTCCATAACAAACGCTCTTGGGCGAACTTTTTCAACCACATCAAGGAATGTAAAAATCAGTTTGCTACGGTCATCATCAGGATTCATTTTACCTGCTACTGAAAAGCCTTGACAAGGTGGACCTCCGAAGACAAAATCGACACCCTGAAATCGACCAAGCGAAGCAAGGACATTATTTACATCATCGTTTACCATGACCCCTAGAGCGTGGTTCGCGTTATACGTTGCTGCTGCTTCACTCATAAGTTCGTTTGCAAAGACCACTTCAATCCCTGCTCTCTCGAATCCTATATCCATTCCACCCGCTCCTGTGAACAAGGAAACCGCGGTTAATTTATCTGACATTCTTTGTTGCTCCTTCACTATTTTCATTGTGAATACGGAAGACCAAGGAATTATCATTTGTGTCAAGATAAATATCAAATTTGGTCTTTCCTTTTTCAATTCCCAAGTTCGACAAGATTGCCTTTGGCATCCTCACCCGCATATCCTGTTGCAAAACATAAGTATCAAGATAGATACAAGAATCTGTCATATTCGTACTCCTTCCAGTTTGAGTTCAGTCTGATTATAAACTATTTTTAGTCTAAAGTCAACAGGCTTACATTTATTACTGCGCCTAATGATGTAGCTGCGTGATTGATACGAGGCTTTCTGTTTGTTTTGCTAGGGTGCCTGTTAAAACATAAAATAATTGTCTTTTTTACTGAGGGTGTGCAGAGGACTTGTTCTTGGCTCATCAGTCATGTAATTCACCTGATAATTGGTAGGGAAAAAGGAGTTCTTTGGATTTTCGCATACACCTAGCAAAAAGAAAAAGTCCGTAACGAATAGTAGTGGATATCGTTTATGGGAGTTACAAGATTATTCCATACTATTGCAAATAAAATACAGACAGATTTCGGATTGGATTCAACACCATATTAACGATTGCACACTTTTTAACGAAAGTCCCTTATCAATCGTTACAAAGGTATGCACATTCAATTTCTCGCACCAGTTTCTGGTAATGTCAATCACTACTACAAGGCAAAACAAAAAGACCACAAAACGCAGTCTCGGTTAAAATCCTTTTATTTCTGCTTTTTTCCGCCCATTCAACTCCATTATATTGTATCAATCACGCAACTGCCTCATCATATAATGTCCCATCGTAAGGCTCTATCAACTCTGCAATTAAATTTACAATCGTTTTAGGCGTATAGAATTCGCCTTTCCCTTTTCCCTCTGCAATAGCGAACTTACTTAGGAAATATTCGTACATACGACCAATAATGTCATTCTCTTTATCCTTTATAGTGTCAATCTTATTGATTTCATCTAACAAAGATGCCAGTTTAACTGTATCAATCTGTAAACGGGAATAATAGTTATCTGGCAAAGCACCTTTTAAAACAGGATTCATCTTCTCAATCGTAAAAAGCGCTGTATCTATCTTTAAAGCAATATCATCCTGCTTGGCGTTCTCCATAATATAAGCCCATCTGCTCTCTTGCGGCAAATAGAACACGTTATCTTTTGTATAGAATGCAACATTATCCACAAATTTCTCCATTCCATCTTCAATGATTCTCGCTCTCTGAGCCTCAAATTTATCACTTGCAAACTTTAGGAAAAACAAACTTAAAACTACATGCTTATATTCAGATGGTTCTACTGAACCTCTTAATTTATCCGCAGACTTCCATAAAGCCTCTTCCATAGAAACTTCTTTCGCCTTTGTTTTTACCGCCACACCCATATCCTCCTCAATCTTTTGAAAATTCTAAAATATCATCAACACCACACTCAAGCACATCACAAATTTTCGCAATCGTTTCCATAGAAACAAACTCATCTTTATTGAGCCTTGTAATGATATTGCCGCTTATCTGCGCTTTCTTTTGAAGTTCCGAATTTTTCATTTTCTTATCAATCATTAATTTCCACAAACGATTATAACTTACTTTCATTCGTCATTTCCCTCCAAATATATTTCGTATTATATCACTATATCGTTGTGTTTTCCACCATTTCTGTGCTTTTCACCACACTTTCACTGCCTTTTTCACGAAATACCAGACATAACACTATACCACTTCTCCCAAAAGTAACTTTTTCCTTGTAATAAAAGAGCATGACTAACGCCACGCTCTCTCCAACTTATAGACAAAAGATTATCTCTTCCCTCACAATCTCCTCCGCCCTCGCCCTAATGCTATTCATTCTCTGCACCCAACGCATCTGTTCCTGTGCCTTTAACTGTTCTGTCACTCCCTCCTGCTTTGCCATCTGCTCCACCAGCAAATCAAATCTTTCCTCTGCCTGTTCCTGTATCATCAGCAGATGCCTTTTTAATTCTCCCGATAACAGCAATCCTGAATAAATTCCTCTCCTATAATTCTCCAAATAAGACTTCCGCATCAATCCAAATTTCCTCAACTCCCCCTCCGGCTCTGGATCGGGAATTAAGTTCGGTATCAAATAATCTCCGCATTTCTCATAAGTTATGTTCATTTTCTGTTCCTCTCTTTCTATAAAATCTACATTTCCTGCTGCCACCGCTTATTCTTTTCAGTCAATGCCTGCTGATTTTTTCTCTGGCAGTTATGTTCAACCGCATCCAGTTTTGCATCTTCCAGCTTTTGTTTCATCGTCTTTGGCGCAAGTGATTTTAGAAATTCCACAAACATCTCTCCAAGTCCTCTTGATGCTACAAACCTCTTTAGTTTTTCAACCTGATCTGCAAGCACAGCTGTCTTTTTCTCCAGACCGAAAATTTTCTTCTCATACTTTTCCAAAAGATGATTTCTTGATACTGCCTTGCTGAAAGCATCCAGTATTTTATTCCAGTCACTTTTCTTTACTTTGACATATTCCTCACTGCCAAAAAGATTTGTCATTGGAACAGCAACACTTTTCATACTTTTTGTTTCCGCTGCCACTTCCTTTGAAATCATTTTAAATGTTTCCGCCCTTAAATCATGTTTCGCAAGTACTTCCTTCGCCGCTTTCTCTTTTGCCTCCGCTTCCTCAATCTGCTCTGTAAGTTTCTGTGCCTGTAAAACCAGCTCATTATTTTGCGCCTCCATTTCCTGCACCTGTCCGCAAAGTTCCGATGTTTTCTGCGCAAGATCATCATTCTGCTGTTCAAGAGCCTCATTCCGCTTATCCAGCACCACTGCCTGCTGTTCCAACTGCTCCACCTCACGCATTGCCGCCTTATATTCTGGCAGCGACAGGTTATCCCTCTGTATACCGAGGACTTCTATTTCAATCCCCTGCTCCCTGCACAACTCCGTCAGATACTCCCTCTCCCGTTCCTGCCATGCGACCGTTTCATTCTGCTTTCTGCTGACCGCCTTTGCAAATCCCATCTGCTGGAATGCTTTTGTCAGGCTGTTGCGTGTCTTCATCCCGTTTTTATATCCATGAGCCACAGGAATATAATCTATATGCAGATGCGGTGTCGCTTCGTCTAAGTGCATCACGCAGTTGAATAGATACAGATTCGGATTACGTTCCTGAAACGTCCTTGCATATTGCTCCAAGACCGCTATCGCCGCTTTTGCATCCTCCGTCAACACACCGTTTTCGTCTGCAACCGGAGTATCCGTCTTTTTGCCAATCTGGACGATATTTTCATAAAATGTCCTTTCCTTATTACAGGAATTTTCTATCTCTTTCAAGTAATCTTCCTTCCGCCTGTCCTTACGCTTCTGCGTCGCATTATAATCCCGAAGCGCCTGTCCGAAGCATTTCTCATAAGCATCTTTTAATGGTTCCTGTATGTAAATCCGGTTCCAAACTGTTCTTTCCGGCACCACATTCTTGCAGATGAAATCCCTGTTATTATGCGTAAGATGTCCTTTCCCCTTTGGAAAAGAAATTGTTTTTGCCGCCAATGCATCACTCTCTTTCTCATATTTTTATGTATCAAGACTAACTACAGTTTTGTTACTTTTGTCAAAAGTAACGCCTTATTACTTCTGACGCATACGCATCAGAAGTAAGGCGCTCTCCGAGGGTAGTATTTGCCGCTGGCAAATACCGTCTGCCGGAAAAACCATCCGACAGACTGCTCATTCCGGCAGAATACAGCCGTCATTCGTTTTGGGCAACAGTACCGAATCTAATCTTTTCGGTACCGTTCCATAGGCTTCCTTTTCAGAATTTAGTACCGAATATAAAATTTCGGAACCGCCTATTCGCCCATTGCAAAAGCAAACGCCATCATATCCTCGGACAATTCCGGCTCCTGCGTCTGCCCCATTCCGGCTACATTAGTCTTTTCTATCAGTTCTTCTGCATCAAAATGAACTGTGGAAACATATTCACTGAAACTGTTACGAATCTGCTCTGCCAAAACTTTCTGCAACTCTTGAATGATTTCATGGAATTTTTGTTCCAACGCCCTCTCCAGTATCTTCCCAAAAATATCTGCATCTTGCTCCAATGAAATAACAGAATCGCTCACCGCTTTATCAGTTCTATCCCGTAGTTGCCCATCAAGAACTGCCACAAACGCATCAGAAAGCACCTTCCCATAAGAACCGTCTTTTCGTGTCATGCCCTGCAAGTATTCCCAAGTTCTACGCTGGTTTTCATCTTCCATGCAGAATTTTATATTGCTGCATTTATAGGTCTTCCTCATTCTAAAACCTCATTTCTACAATGCCTGTCTGCGCTGTTTCTGCATTGCAAGGTACTCATATCCTTTTGCATTGGCACAGATATCCTCAATAAAAGTTACATTCCCTTTTGAAACAATATCGCTGTAATACTTAAGCAGACAGCCGCCCCCGCCAATCACATACAGATGCACCAGATTTTCTTTATACCCATAGTCAACCAGCCTCTTTAAAATATCTCCTGCATACCGCTCCGCAATCCGGCTGACTATTTTCGCCGCATCATCCGTCCTGCCCTGCAAACCGTTTATCAATATCGGCTCAATCATAATCTCCGGTATGCTTTCCCCCGCCGACTTTGACAGTTCCTTTTGAATTTCCTTCATACAGATAGACACACCGAATTTGTCCGTCACAAGGCTTTTCTCTAATGGTCTGCCATCCACAATCTGCATTACGTTCATCGTGCCATTTCCGATATCCGCTATCATATTAAAACCTTTCATCGAACCAGCATTACATACTGCCGCAAATCCCTGTGGAAACACTTCAACTCCGCACAAATGCACCCTGTAGTTTTCCTTACGGAATGAGAAGAACAACTCCCGCTCCTGCATCAGATATTTCTTAAAATCTGCCGCCTGACTTTTCGCCCAAGCAAGCGGAAGTCCGACAGCCAGCGCCACTTTCGCCTCATGCAGCCCTCGGAACTTCAGTTCCTCCGCCAAACCTGCAAGTGTAAGGATAAAAAAGTCCTGTGAGTCTGTCTTATTCCCCTGATAAATCAAATGGTTTTCCCCAATCACATAATACTTATCCTTATATTTGATATAATTTGTGCTGACTATCGGTTCTTCTTCAAAGCATTCTACTCCTGTCCTGAATACCCTGTGCGCTGTTTTTATATTTCCGTAGCCATGATCCAGCCCGATAATGATTTTTGTATTGTTATATTTCTGCATAATAAAAGTCCTCCAAAAAGTCCTCCATATTGTTGTTAATCTTGTTATTGCGTTTTCATTTTTTTCTGTTTACACCGTTTACAAATGTCTAAAAGCCTTGATTTTCCTATATTCTGCTGTAAACACACCGCTTACAAAAACGTAAACGCGCCCTGTAAACCGGATTAAAAAGAGTTTAAAATATACTGCTATTTACTCCTTAAAAGGTGTCTGCGCATTATCCGGCAGCGGCGTAAATCCCTGTATATCGCCTCTTTGTTTCCAGCCACGCTGCAATCCATACTTTCCGAATCTGTGAGAACTAATTTTCTCCCACCCTTCAATGCAGGTATTCATAATGCTGTTAATTTCCTTAATCTCCCATTGTTTCGGTTCTTCGTACTCATGCCGCAGTGCTTCTCTGTAAATCATCTCGCTGCATACATATTCGTCAGTACAATCATCCAGCCAAGCCTGAATAACACCCACCTTTGTATCTTCCGGCATAAACTGCTTCTGCATCTTCTTCAGATATTCTTCCATTTCCTTTGACAGCTTCAACTCATGCGTACAATTCTTATAGACAACCATAGCCTCCGCCCACGCCTGCACAATATATTCCCTCGACTCCTTTTCGTCCTCAAGGATATGTTTCTCCACACGCTCCTGATGAACCAAAACAGGCGCAAATCTTCTGTTCCCCGTCCTGTCCAGCGGAAGAAAATCAAGATTGTTTGATGTGCCGACAAAGATACACTGTCTTGGTCTGTCCTCCGCATATGTCTGATACGGAATGCGGTAGGTTTCTTTCTGCCTGCTCAAAAAGGATTTAATATCTTCAATGCTTTTTGCATTGACAGTGGCAAGCATTTCCGACATCTCAATAATCCAATGCCCCTGCATCTTGCTGTAAACATTTTCATCATCCATACGCTTTAAATCATCCGTAAACCATTCATCATTGACAGCAAGAAAGCGAAAAAATGTAGACTTTCCAGCACCCTGACCACCTACAAGACAGACCATAATCTCAAACTTACATCCCGGCTCATAAATCCGGTGTATTGCCGCCAGCATCAAAAGCCGCATTATTTCCCTTGTATATTCATTATCATCTGCTCCAAGAAAACGAGGTAACAGACTTGAAATCCTGTTTTTCCCATCCCATTGCAAACATTCAAGAAACTCTCGAATCGGATGGTAACTTTTTTCACTTGCCACAATACTGACAGCCTTATTAATTGTCTTGTCACTGGAAATTCCATAATTTGTTTCTATATAACGCTGGATCTGGTACATATCCACATCGGTGATACAGCTTCCGTTTCGTTTCCATGACAGCGGCTTCACAATGTCGGTTTTATTGGTCAGCTCATTTTTGCATATGACATCTTTCAGAACCGGATCTCTGTATAAAATAGTCATGCAGTTTTCAATGGAGGATTTGACATTTCCTTTCTGTGTTCTTGCCAGCGATTCCAGCACATCCTCCACTGTACTCGTTTCCGCATCAAGCACTTCCCCGACTGCATCCCATAATTCGTTTTCTGCCTGTGCAGACTTTTCCTGCAATCTCCTCCACCTTCTTCCTATCTTTCAAAAACAATTCACGTCTTTCTGAAATATCTCCCATACACAGAATATCCAGCCAGTAATTGACGACCGGCTCTACATGGAGCATCTGCGCATAATCCTCTGAAAAAATAATGTCAGGCGGTTTTCCAATGAGAAAATGATTTACACCGTCAATCTCGGAAATGCAGTTTTTCAATATATCAACAGTCTGACTGCACCATTTTTCAAACCGTTCCTGAATGTGCATGATTCTCTTTTTCTCCGTCTTTTCTTTACGGATACGCTCTTTTTCCTGCGCATTCAGCCCCTCATTTTTCTTTACATCAACAGGCAGAGTAAAGTCCTCTACCAGCTTTAACGCCGCATCATACTGTGACAATCCAAACATCCGGGAAACATAATCAATCACATCTCCACCCACACCACAGGCAAAACAGTGATAATTTCTGTCAATCTTCATACTTGGGTGCTTATCATCATGGAACGGACAACAGGCAGTCCCATTTCTCTTAACTTTCAGACCATAATATTCTGCTGCCTGCCTTGCAGTCAGATGTTCCTTTACTTCTGAAAAAATATTCAATTTTACTGCTTCTCCTCCTTTTCATCCGGAAAAGCCTTTGTTATAATAAATCTGCAAAATATATACAAAGAGGCTCGTCCTTTTTGCATTCAGATTTGGTTGCGCCAACAATCTAATCCGTTTTTGAAATGTCCCTGTTGCCAGCAGGGGCATTTTCATTCTGTCCAATTTCTATTAACTGCTTTACCAATTCCAGCAGTAATTTTTCATCTTCTGTATTTCCACTTCTAAGATGCTCTAATATCTGTCCTAAAACTTTTGCAACCCTATTAGACATATAATTTCCGGCAGTTACCGTCACTGTCTGCCCCAATACAGCTTTACGGTAATAATCTCCTTTGGGAATCCCTGACAAAATGATTCTCGCTTCTACTTGCGCTTTTTCCTCATCACTCAGCCAAAAAGCGATTGTATTTCGCCGAAACCTCGCTTCACGCTTACACGCCACTTTCCTCACCCCTCTCCACCTTTCCAAGCCTGTCTGCAATTTTTATCTGTGCGTCCATAGACTGATGACAGTATGTTTCAATCGTAGTCGTTACTTTCCCATGCCCTAACCGCTTTGCAATCTCCACCGGACTGAACCCCATCTGCACGAGCATACTCGCATGGCTGTGTCGGGTACAATGGACGGTAATCTTTTTTACTCCCGACAACTTAATTCCACGCTCCATTTCATGTTCAAAGAAACTCTTTGTCCTTCCTGCAAAAAGACGTGTGCCAGCCCTTGCCCGATAGAGCGTTGAAATATACTCTTTAATTACCTCCTGCAATTCCTTATGTATGGTAATTACCCTTATGGAACTTTCTGTTTTAGGTGCGGTTATCAAATCCTCTCCGTCAATCCTCGCAAGGGATTCATCAATGGTAATCGTGCCTTCCTCAAAATTTACATCCTTTACCTGAAGCGCAAGCAGTTCTCCCAGACGCATCCCCGTCCAGAATAGAATCTGAAATGCAACCCATGAATCCTGCTTATCCATAATCACATCGGAAAACTTCTGAAATTCCTCCAAAGTCCAGTATGGTCTTTCATCCGCCCTGCTCTTTCCCATACTTCCCGCTTTCCGGCATGGATTAGACCGCAAATCGTAAAAATTGACTGCGTAATTCAGAATTGCGCTGAGCTGGTTATGGATGGTTTTTAAATAAGTCGGCTTAAAGCCTTTCTCCATCATTTCGCCCTGCCACTTCCTTATCATGGGTGCAGAAATTTCATTGATTGGCGTACTGCCAAAATAAGGCAAAACCTTATCGTTCATCACATACTCTTTCTGCTTCATGGTTGTTTTCCGCAGACGTTTTTCCATATCCGCCTTGTAAATCTCCCAAAAATCAGCCAGTGTCATTGTTGGATCAGAGGACTGCTGCAATAAGAAATGCGCATACCATTCTTCCGCTTCTTTCTTTGTTTTGAACCCTCTTTTCTGTGATTTCTTTTTTGCTCCTGTCCAATCTGTCCAGCGGTACTGTATTCTCCATGTACCATTTGGATCCTTCTTTGCATTACAGCTCATACGCTTACCTCCTTTGCTGCTCCGTACCATTTCTCCCTGAAATACTCCACAGGAATTTTACCTGCAATCGTAAGGAATCCCCTGCCTGCCAAATCCCTGTTCATTTCCCTGAGAATCTTGTAGGATTTTCCCATACTCACGCCGAGCATCCTGGAAATCTCCTCTGCATTGTAGTAAATCTTTTCATCCATACTTTTTCCTCTCTTTCTTTATATTTGTTTCTGTATAGTATCTTTATGTTTCGTTTTTATCATATCGCAACTTTTGTTTCTTGTCAATATCATTTTTGCTTTATTTTTTCCTCCTCATGTGGTATGATTGATTTAGCACAAATACACAGCTAAAATAGGAGGCAGACTTATGACCGTTGGAGAAAATATACGCCGTATCCGCAAGGAGCGTGGTCTTACCCAGAAACAGTTAGGTGAATTGGTTGGCGCAAGCGAAGCCTATATCCGTGCTTACGAAAGCGGCAGACGCAACCCCAAGCCGTCATCACTTGAAAAAATAGCAAATGCCCTTGCCGTCAATCCGGAAGTATTGGAAAATTCTGATTTTGACATGATTAAAGCCATGCACCGCCTGTTCCAGATTGCCCGGCAGTATAACGGACATCTTTTCGAGTGCAAAGACGAAGAAGGCAATGATACCGTTGGAATACGTTTTGAAACCTTGACGCTGATGAGCGCATGGTGCCATCGTTACGTGAAATTTTTAGAAGATGTAGAAAAATGCAATGAAATTAAAGATGCAAAAAAGCGTGGGGAGGCTCTCATTAAAGCCGAAACGGATTATGACCGCTGGATGGACACTTACCCCGAACAGCACGGAGATGCCTTTTTTGACCTGAGCATCCAACAGCTCCACGATCAAGTTATGGAGGATACAGATCACCGTTTGATAAACAATAAGCTGGATTAAAAAATCTGTACCCAAATCGTACCCACCGCCAAATAAAAAATCCCCGCAAGCCCTGATTTTTCAAGACTTGCGAGGATTTACCCTCTCACTCAAACTCGACTTTTCCTAACTAATTTTGTTTATGTATTATTCTTTGTCGAGTATGTAAATCTTTTGATTATTTGATATATCCATATTATCCTGCCTGTATAAGCTAATGTTATCATTTTGTTATCGCTGTTGATAACACTGGCTCTGTAACTGCGGATAATAGCTATATGTTATGGTTTAAATTATAAGCGATTTTGCTAAGAAAATCAACCGGTTGTTTCCGTATCTTCAATCAGATTTTTCTTCAATGCATTAAGAGTTTCTTGGTTCTTATTCAAAAGTTCAAGCTGCCTATATGCCTTTTCTCTTAATATCTTTAATCGTTCAATGTTAGATAACCCTTGCCTTATCAAATCTGCATTGGTATCTTCCAAATTGATAAGTACAACTAATTCCTCTGCCGAAGCAAAATCTCTGATATTAGGTGTTTTTCCGCTTATTCCCTTTTCATTTCTCCATTGTGCCGCTGTTTTGCCAAACAAAGCCATATTAAGAATATCTGCTTCGGTTGCATATGTATAAGCCATTTCCTGCGGAGATAATGTTGGTGTTATCAGAAATTCCTTTACCGCATCTGTATGAATACGATAATTTATTTTTGAAAGTTCCCTCTTAGCATCCCATCCAATCGCTAATCGGTTCGCTTCATCTTTCTTTAATCGCTGATAGTCCTTAATAATATAGAGCTTGAATTCTGGTGAAATCCAAGACGCAAACTCAAAGGCTATATCTGTATGGGCATATGTACCGCCGTATCGTCCCGATTTTGATATAATACCGATTGCATCTGTTGCTTTTATCCACTGTTGCGGTGTCAATGTAAATGCATTATCTCCCGACTTCGCTTTAAACCTATCGAATTCGATAGGTTTAAAATTGGGATTATGAATCTGCTCCCACAAACCCAAAAACGAGATTGTCGAATGGTTACGCATCCAGTTCGCAACCACGATAAAAGCATTGTCTGGATTTTTATATTTAGCAATATCCGTAAGAGAAATATAGGCATTCTCATTAACAACATCGCCCCTCACTCTGATTTTTGTTCCATTGGCATCTATTTTCATGTTTTTCATATTAAACTTTTCCTTATATTCATTTCAATTATTCTCCTATACTTTCTTTACTCAATATAATATTTTTAGATATTTCCGATAAAGTAGTTTCTCTTAATTTTTCATTCTCTATTTTATTTGCAATTAAATTTGCCAATAAAAGATTATTACTTTCTGCAAATTTTGCATGAAATTTTACAGCCGCTTCAATATTTTTTGTATACATTTTTATAAAAACTGCACCAACAAAATCTGCTATAACTCCACTTAAACTGCCTATACACAACAAAACTTTATCTGCATTCAAAGACATATACATATACAAACTTGCCGCCACTATCAACATTCCAAATATAACCATCATGATGCCAAGTGCAGATAGAAATTTTGTTTGAGTTAAATTCATATCATAGTATCTCATTAACTCTTTTTGATTCATTCTAAACATTTTTTCTGCGCGCAGTTCTTTCTGTTCGAGAGCTATTTCCGAAAATTCTTTTTCTTCTTTACGAGCATCTTCATCTAATTTTTCAATTTTTTTCGATTCTTTAAAATCAAAGAAACAACTTACAGATGCCATAAAGCAAATAAATGCAAGAAATCCAACTATATACACCAACATCTGTCCAATTGGAAATTCAAATATTTTGATATATATTTGATACGCAAGGAATGCTAAAATTAATCCAAATACAAGACCCCCTATCACGCCATTTCTATCTTTTTCTGATTTATTCTGTTGTTTTTTCTCACTACTATTGTTTTTATTGTTTTCTTGTTCTTCACTCATTACTTATATATCCTTTCCTTTGTAATTATAAAAACACTGGAACCCAACTTCTTAAATAAATACAAATAAAACATATTATCTGATAATCCAAGAAACTTTCCACCAATCGTATAAGATGATATAATTTCTCTTTCTTAAACCCTCTATAAATTATAACAACAACTCTAACTGTGCAAAAACAACTATATGCATGGCTCACATTATAAATAATTTTGTTTACAGCATCAAGCATTATTTAACTCTCTTTATTTTTCATCGTCTCCAATCACTTCCTTTAGCACAGATTATCCCCTATATGACAGCATATACAACAGACACTCTTGCAGCAATTTTTCTGGATTGTGTTCCATTTCTATTATCGCTTTTATCTCCGCTTTAGCCTTATACGGAATAGTATTATTATTCTCAATAATCTTTTTTAAGACTTCCTTTACTGCTTTTTCATCTAAATTATCAGCCATTTACACATGCCCTCTCATCACACTACAACCGATAAACCATGATGTATTCTTCTTCATTTTCGTCAATAACTTCAAAACCTACTTTTTGATACATACGAACTGCATAATTTGCTTTCTGCACAGAAAGAGATGCCTGCTTATATCCTTTTTCCCTCAAAAATTGCAGCATAGCTCCCATAAGCGCTGTACCAATGCCTAAATTCCTGTATTCCTCATACAGTGACATGGCAAATGAGGGCGTTTCATCATCAATATGCCCATAATCATTCATAATACGAACCCATACCGCACCTACAATCTTTTCTTTTATTTCCACAACGAAACACCAATCATCCGCTTTTCCAAAATCCTTAATATATACTTGCAGCTCAGGCTGTTCAATAATAGATTTTGGCGGCTTGTCCATGCCCTCTGTAATAAAAATTGCTTCATACAGAAAATCAAACAATATTGAATATTCATTTTTTCTAATTTCTCGAATTTTATAATCCATACCTATATAAAACCTCACATCTATCAATCCAATAAATGGAATTTAATGCTTTTTAAGCTCTGCAATAGCAGCATAATGCAGAATGCCAAATTCATTCGGCGCAATTCGTTCAAGGAGCGTCATATGCTCTCGTTCCCACATCGAAATTTCTTTCTCGGTAAGTGAAGCTCCAATTCCACGGCAAGCCTTCATTCTCCCATTCCAGCTTTCACGGGTAAATGGTATTCTTAAAGTAAATTCTTCATGATATACAAGCTCAAATTTTTCTTTATAATAATCTGGTATATCTATTTGATGTTTCGTTTCTCCTGCGCCGCTCCAATTTGGATTATATTTTAATACGAGTTTTTCACTGGCTCCTGCAATCTCATCCTCAAACGGCAGCCATGCCATATATAAAACAAGAATACTTCCCCCTTGTTTCAACATACGATAAAACTTAGGCATAACAATCTCATGGTCGAAATACCAAAAACACTGGCATGCTGTAATTACATCAAAAGAGTTCTCCGAAAAACTTATATCCTCTGTTGATATAACATGATAATCTATATCCATACCCTTTGAGAGAATTTTCGCTTGTTCAATTTGGTTTTCTGAAATATCCGCAGCCGTCCACTTTGCTCCATACTGATACATATTTCTAGGAAGAACACCCGTTCCTGTTCCAATATCAAGAACAGATTGTCCGTCCAAGCATAATTTACGGTCAATAATTCTTTGATAAAACTCTTGTGGATAAATGTCACGGAATCTCGCATAATCTAAAGAAGTTTTCCCCCAGTCAAATGGTTTTCCGCTATCTATATCTCTATTTATTATCTTCATATCATTCCTTCCTCAACCCCGATTTTTCTCTGTATACAGCTTCCCAATAAACAAGAATTGACAGTATTGTTAAATCAGCTCTAAAGCTCTTTTATATAGTGGGTCTAAATCACAACCACAACTTCCACATTTTTCGTTTGCCTGTTTAATTGCTGATATTAAAGTATCTTTATCAGCTTTTCCATCTAACCATTGTTGTGCGGGAATAGATATTAAATCCCAACCAGATGCAACAAACTTCTCCATAATAGATTTTAATTCTCCCATAATATTACTCCTTTCAAATTAGCAAATGTCGATTTGTCGTTTTTATAATTTTTTTATTTCCTTCAACGCTTTCTGAATGTCCTTATAAACCAATGGTTGCATACTATAATCATAAATAGATATATTAGCTTTATTAAGTGCGGAAAGAATATCATTTTTCAATTCTGGCTTATGTTTTGCAGAATTATTGTTTGATAAAAATAATAATGTTGCTTACAAAGCATTTCAAGAATTGCAAAAAGAAAGTGAAGAAACGGATTGTGTTTATCCTTTTATAGATAGATTAAGTGATATGCTTGATAGTGACAATTCTTATATTCGCACAAGGGGGCTTACACTGCTTGCCTATAATAAGTTTAGCACTGATATTGGCACTTGCCGTCTTAGACCACCAGTTCGTTTTTTGATAATCTTTTCTACTAAAAGACCAGAATACCGCCTCGTTATAATTCTCTATTTTCTCTAAACCTTCTTTAGGCTCTCCAATCTCATTATATACTTCTGCGAATGTAGCGGGTGGCATAATAAAGATTAGATTGTCATAGATTTCCTTATTATCGTTTCCCCACCAGTCGGGCGCATTGTGCAAAATGTCATCAAGTTCGTCTCTTAATATGACAAAAACAGGAATATCTAAAGCAAACTGTTTTTTTATCATTATCTCAATCTGTTTTGTAACCCCCTCTGTATCACCTTTTTCACTCGAAAAAAGCACATTACCACTGTTCAAATATGTCTTAACCCCTCCAAACTGCAGCTTTTCAAACTCTTTCTTTAATTCCGCCATCGGTACTTTGTTTTTACCGCTTATATTGATACCTCTTAATAATGCAACATATCTTTTCATATCCACAAGCACCTCTGCATATTCTAAATTTATATAAATCCTACCAAAAAATTGCTACTTCCTGTTTGGCTTTCTCTTAATTCCTAATAATTTAATAAAATCATGAAACATTGATGTATCAGTCGGTTCAAACATTACCCATTTACCATCACGGTAAGTTTGTGCTTCATCATAGATTTTTTGAACTTGTTCCGAATAATTATTTCGTTCTGTTTCAAATTTTGCTCTCTCATCTTTTCCAAATATAATCATAAAACCTATACAATTTTCTCTTGCATATAATGCACACAATGTTTTACCACCTCGGCGGTATTTATACTCATAATTCCATGCTTTACCGCCTTTATTCCACCAACATTCCATTTCGTATTTTTCATCAATTAAAATACACAACTTATTCCATACATCATATAAAGATTGTCCGATTAAAGCAGTCATTTCTTCTTCGTTAGGTATCGTATCAAGCATATTAGCCCTCCTATATAATATAATTCCCGATTTCTCAGTCTAATTTCTTTTTCTAAGTATACAAAAAATTATAAGATTTTTCAATTCCCCGAACTGCTTTTGCTTAACTAAGCAGCACTCCCACATACCGCAGAAGTGCCACTTATCGCTTATGAATAGATAAATTCGCTCTCCACAACTTCCCTCACACAAGCTTTAATATTATTCATTTTTTGAACCCATAAAAGCTGGTTTTCTGCCTTTAGCTGTTCCGTCACTCCCTGCCTTTCGGCATATTCTTTTACCAGCCGAGAAAACAAATCCTCTGCCTGTTCATCTACGCTTGCAAGGTATTCGTTCAGCCTGCCGCTTGTCAGCAGATTGATATAAACAAGCTGCTTATGCTCTTTTAGATACTGCAAATGTCGTTGACCCCATACACCAATCGCCTTTTCTTCTTCGGGAGGTAATGCAAGCTCTGGGAGATAGTATTCGCCTTGCCTTGCATACCAAAGACCGTTATTTTCGTCATAAATCCTGTTTTCCATAATGTTTCCTACCTTTCCTCTTTGTTGTTTTTAAAGTGCTTTCCACGCTGTTTTGATTGCTGTATCACTTTTGCCTGCTCTAAAAGATTGTCTATCTGCTTACTTCCAAATGCCTTGCGGAGCAGCTTATAATCTTTGTTTTCCGCACGGAGGTTTTCATTTTCCCCTGCCAGTTTCTCATTGGTTTTCCTTAACCTCTCATTCTCACGGTGGAAATTGCTGTTTGTGACATTCAGCCGATAGTAGCTGTCCCACGCTTCAAAGCACCTTATAAGAGCTGTTTTAACAAGCGATTTCAGCTTTTGCACCAAAGGCACTGCCACTTTATTCTTATACGACTTTGCAGACATGAACCCCTGCGGCTCTGGCAACTGGTATTCTGGCGAAGTGTCAAGCATCTGCTCAAGTGTTTTTAGGTTCTCAATTCCTTTGTCGTAATTCTCCACCCTGTCCGACAATGCTTGAAATTCCTCTTTTTTCTCCGAAATCTGCCCCTCAAGCTGGATGACCTCTTTTTCCCGCTCCTGCTTTTTATAATCAAGGACAGACAAATGTTTCTCATGCGTACCTTTATGCTCCCATTCAATGCCATGCCGCCCCATCACAGCGGCAAGGTTTTCTTTTTCGGACTGTACCCACTGGCTCCACTCCGTATCGCCACGGGAGCCGCCTTTGAATCCCTGCGCCGCTAATGCCTGTTTTAGAGATACCCTCGTATCAAGTCCACGCTTGCTGCCAGTCGTGAATGGGACAAAATCAATATGAAGATGTGGCGTTGCCTCATCCATATGGATATGAGCGGAAAATACATAGAGATTAGGGTTTCGTTCTTGGAATCCATGATAATATTCATCCAAAATCTGCCTTGCAAGCTGTCCGTTTTCACTTCCTGCGCCCATATTTTCCTTATCCCCAATCTGCAAAATCAGCTCATGGAACGGCTTTTCCTGCTTTGAGTTCCGTATCTTCTCGTAATAATCGGCAATGCGGCGGTCTGCCCTTGTCTGTTTCTCGTTATATCTCTGTAATGCTTCATCAAATAGCTTATGATATACTTTCTTGATATTCTCATTACAGTAATCTACATTGAGGTGGGAGCGTTCAGCATCCACATTTTCAGCCTTGAATTTACGGCTGTTATGGTTGACCGAGCCTTTCCCCACCATTGCGCTAATTGTCCGTCTTATAAAATCACACCCTTTCTTTTCGGCTGGTAGGCTTTGTTACTTTCCCGAAAGTAACGCAAAAGCACTTTTGTCGGCTGTGCCAACAAAAATGCAACCTGCAAGCAGGTTTTGCGCTCTCCGAGGGGCGAGGGCGGCTTTTTGTAAAAAGCCCCCTGCACCCCGCAAAAACTTTAATATTGTCCGTTCCCAACCGAAAAAGAACATTGCAAGATTGCACTTGTCCTAAACATATGCAATGTTGCAACCTTAACAGTTACTCACTCCTTTTTCTTCGGGAAGTTCCCAATACCACCCATTGCCTTCCTTTATTGACTTAACGCCGAGAGATTTTTTTGCTTCGTCAAGCACTCTTTTTGAGATACCGATATTCTGTGCTTTCTTTAATATAAGCTGCTGTTGGTATTTCCCATCAGACAGGCAATCCATAATTAATTTCTCTGCTTGTTCGGATTTCTTTTCACGGCTGATGCCATTCAATAAATCATCAATGGAAATATCATAATGACCTTTCCACACAAATCCTGTTTCTTTACTCAGTTCAAAAGCAATCGGCTCACCCTCAGGCGCAAGGGAAGATTTTTCGTGCGCAACTACCCGCACTTCCTTGTTTTCCTTGAGCCTGCCGACAATGAGTACGCTTCGTGCCGTTGCTTGGAAGTCAATTGAGCCAAGCCCTCTGTAATTTGCTTTGCCACCCTGTACTTTATTCAAATGCCCGACAAGGATAACGGCGCACCCATATTTTTCTGCTACCCGTCCTAACTGCGAAAGAACATTGCGGACTTCGTTTGCCCTGTTCATATCAATTTGAGAGCCGATATACGCTTGTACGGGGTCTAAAATAATTACCTTTGCGCCCGTTTCAATAATTGCCTGTTCAATCCTTTCATCAAGCATTGAAAGCGCGGCTTCCGACTCGTCAATCACCTTGATTTGCGTACAGTCTGCATTGGCTGCAAGCAGACGGGGCTTAATTGTATCGCCAAGTCCATCCTCTGCGGTTTGGTAAATAATTCTTATCGGCTCACGCTCCGTATCATCACAAGGCAGTTTATCTCCCCTTGATAAGATAGCAGCTAACTGTAAAATCATCATTGTCTTTCCATCGCCGGGGTCTCCGTGGACAATGGTTATCTTTCCATAAGGAATATACGGATACCAAAGCCACCCGACCTCGGTTGCAGGTATCTCGTCCATGTTCAAAATTTTAAGCTCAGCCATTATAGCCACCGCCTTTTTCTATGAAAAGATTGAATTTTTCGGTTTTTAGGGTTATACTATTACTACTACATTTTTGAATTGGCTGCTCCGTATCTGCGCCAACAGATACAACAGGAGCAGTCACTTCTTTTTTATCCGTCATTTTCACCTTCTCCTTTCAGACCGCCGAGGATAACGCCAATTAATTCGATTGTATCAAGCAGTTCTTCATTTACGCCCCCGCCCGCTTCAATCCTCTGCAATTCTGCAAGGACGTCGGCAAGCTCATTGCGGAGAGCCTTATACACCCTCGGATTGCCCTGCACAACCACGTCCTGGCATAAGAGCCGCCTTGTGATATAGTCCTGCTTGGTAAGCCCCGAAAGCCGCACCGCTTTGTCAATCCGCTCACTTTCTTCGCGAGATACCCGAAAGGCGACGGTCTTATTTCTCCAACGGTTGCAGTTGTCTAAATTCTTTGCCGACATATCAAAAATCCCCCTTTCCTAAATCATCAAGCCTGTCCGCCATTTCTGCCTGCTTTGACGGAAACAGGTGTACATAACGGTAAGTGATTTCAATGCTCTCATGCCCCACACGGTCGGCAATCGCCACCGCCGAGAACCCCATGTCAATCAACAGACTGATGTGGCTGTGACGCAAATCGTGAATCCGTATGCGCTTTACCCCTGCGGCTCTTGCGCCCCTGTCCATCTCGTGATGGAGATAGCTCTTTGTTATTGTAAAGATACGGTCTTTTTTCTTTAAACCATACAGCATACTGATATACTCCTGCATTTCCTCGCAGAGAAACTTCGGCATTTTAATTGTGCGGTTGCTCTTTTTCGTTTTCGGAGAAGTAATCACATCCTCCCCATGCAGGCGTTGATAGGATTTGTTAATCGTGACCGTTTCCTTATCAAAATTGAAATCAGCGGCGGTCAAGGCTAATAATTCTCCCTCTCGGATTCCGCACCAGTAAAGCATCTGGAACGCATAATAGGAAACTGGCTTGTCCATCATTTCATCCGCAAACTTCCTGTATTCCTCTTTTGTCCAGAACAGCATTTCCTTGTGTTCCTCGCTCCCCATGTTCCCCGCCTTTGCCGCAGGGTTGGAGCGGAGGTCATAATAGCGCACCGCATGGTTAAATATTGCTGAAAGCTGGTTGTGTACCGTTTTCAAGTAAGTCTGCGAATAGGGATTGCGTTTTTCATCACGGTAGGCAAGCAGCTCATTCTGCCATGCAATGATTTCCTTTGTGCCAATCCCGCTAATTTTCATCTTTCCAAAATACGGGAGAATCTTCGTCCGAATGATATGCTCCTTTGTCAGCCAAGTGTTTTCTTTCAATCTGTTCTTGACATCATTCGCATAAAGCTCTGTAAAGGCTTCAAAGTCCATGTCAAGGTCAGCGGAATTTTGTAACTGGAATTTCCGCTCCCACTCCTGCGCTTCACGCTTTGTGGCAAACCCACGCTTGCACTTCTGTTTTCGCTCCCCTTTCCAGTTCACATAACGAGCCATCACATACCATGTGCCGTTGCCCTCATTCTTAAATACTGGCATTTACTCCATCTCCTTTCCCTGCTTTTCTCCTGCTCCATAAAACCTTTCTTGGAAATACTGGCGGTTTACTCTCCCTGCAATCGTGATAAAACCCTGCTCCTTCAACTCATCATTCAGTTTCTTGATGAGCTTGTAAGCGTAAGGCTTTGATACAGACAGTTCCTGCGCCACCTCGTCCACACGGATAAATTTGTTGTCCATACAACCTCTCCTTTCTATCTAAGCGTTTTTGCTTAATATATAATACTAAACAATTCTGCTATTGTCAATAGGTTTGCAAGAAAATATTAAACTTTTTTGTTTCACTTACGCTTGACTTTCTCTAAACATATATGCTATACTCCTTATAAACATAAGCACAAGGAGTGAAACACTATGGCGATTGGCGAAAGAATACATTTTTTCCGCATCATGCGGGGCATGACACAAAAATATCTCGGTATGCTTGTCGGGTTTCCCGAAAAATCAGCGGATGTCCGTCTGGCACAGTACGAAACTGGCTCACGCAAACCGAAGGCAGACTTGACTGCTGCACTGGCGCAGGCTCTTGACGTTGCGCCGCAAGCACTGGACATACCCGACATTGACAGCTACATCGGGCTTATGCACACCTTATTTTCCCTTGAGGACATTTACGGTCTTATTGTCAGTGAAACAGACGGAGAAGTCTGTTTGAAAGTCAACAAAGACAAAAGTAAGGATGCCGCTGAGTTACTGCAAATGCTTACCGCTTGGCAGGAACAGGCTGTAAAACTCTCTGCCGAGGAAATCAGCAGGGAAGATTACGACCAGTGGCGGTACAATTACCCGAAGTTTGACACCACGCAGCATTGGGCAAAAGTTCCCTCTAAGGAATTGAGTGATACCTTGATTGAACAGTTCAAGGACAAACTCAAAACTGATTAACAAGCACGACAAAAAAACGCCCTTAGCCATGAATTCCTACCCACAGCTAAGGGCGTTATAATATGGATTTATTTCAGCCGTCCAAACCACTTTTCAATCATTCCCCCACCAACAAACCACTTGACAGTAAGAATAATCGCACTCAAACGACTGTTATCAATTTGTTATCAAAAGACCTTTCCAAAGTCCGCAAACCCGCATAAACACTGGATTCACTAAGCATTTTTGCTTATTCGAACTCTATTGTCGCCGGTGGCTTTGGACTCATATCATAGCACACTCTGTTCACATTATTCACCTCTGACAATATCCTGTCCGTTATCCTTTCCAACACCTCCCAGTCCAACTTCTCGACCGTCGCTGTCATGGCATCCACCGTATTAATCGCACGGATAATAACCATATACTCAAACACCCGGGCATTATTTTTCATGCCAACAGACTTAAAATCCGGCACTACTGTAAAGAACTGCCATACTTTTTTATCAAGGCCTGCCTTCGCAAATTCCTCCCGCAGAATTGCGTCAGACTCACGGACTGCTTCCAACCGGTCGCGAGTAATTGCACCAAGGCATCTTACACCAAGACCCGGTCCGGGGAATGGCTGACGGTACACCATGTCATGCGGAAGTCCGAGCTCCACACCACAGGCACGCACCTCATCCTTAAAAAGCTGCTTTAAAGGCTCCACCAGCTAGAATTTCAGATCATCCGGAAGTCCGCCTACATTATGATGTGATTTTACCATCTTCGCAGTCTTCGTTCCACTCTCAATGATATCCGGGTAAATGGTTCCCTGGCCAAGAAAATCAATTCCTTCCAGCTTTCCTGCCTCTTCCTCGAATACACGGATGAACTCGCTGCCAATAATTTTCCGTTTCTCTTCCGGATCTGCCACATTTTCAAGCTTTCCAAGAAAACGGTCGGAGGCATCAATATAAATCAGATTTGCATGGAGCTCATCCCGGAATACCTTCACAACACTTTCCGATTCATTCTTACGCATCAGTCCGTGATTTACATGTACACAGACAAGCTGCTTCCCGATTGCCTTAATGAGCATTGCCGCCACTACCGAAGAATCCACGCCGCCGGATAACGCCAGCAGCACCTTTTTGTCCCCTACCTGCTGACGGATTAATTCCACCTGGTCCTCAATAAAATTTTTCATATTCCAATTTGCCTGCGCTCTACATTCCTCGAAGATAAATTTTTTCAAAGCCTCATCCCCTGGAATCCCGCAGAACTGTTCCTCACATTTCGCCTGGGGATAGTCAATAGAGAGCATCGGAAATCCAAGCTCATAAAGCTCCGGTCTGATTTCCACTGCCTGTCCGTTTACAATACGGTTATCACCGCCATTTAAAATAATCCCCTTTACATTGTCAAATACCTTCAGCTCTTCTGCAGTAATATCATGGGGATAAATCTCACTATATACGCCGAGGCTGCGGATTTGGCGGGCAATGACTGTGTTCTGCGTACTTCCCAAGTCTAGAATTACAATTAAATCTTGCTTCATAGATAACATTCTCCTTCTCTTTTTTGCACTTTTGAATCACCTTCTGAAGTTCTGCCCGATAAACAGGCAGGTCTGTTGGGTCGTTACTTTCCATTTATATTATAGCAGACAGATGTAGAGACTGTACATAGTTTTATGCCAATGTCTAAATCACATTCTTACGGAATAGCTACTGTTCACTCCGTTCACAGTAACATTCGCAAATCCATTTAAAATTCGCTTCGCGAATGGGATTTGCTCACACCTGAATCATTTTCTTACGGACTTTGCAGTAAATGCAAAGTCCTGTATGAACAATAACACGGAATGCGCAATTCAGCGCATTACTGACCTGTGATTAGTAACACAGGATGATTACTATTTACAGTCCTGGAGTCCGCTCGTAGCAGCAATTCGGGCAATATTTAAAATCGCCCCTCACTCCTGAATCACGTTTACTGCGCCTGAACTTATTCTTGCCAAAATTGGAAAAAAATGTTGACATAATTTTTATTTTTGAGATAATTAAAATAGAGAGTTTATATTTCTCCTGAATAATGAATATATGATAGAAAGAGATACTCTGCAGCAATTGCCGGATATCCATACAAATATGGTTTCCCGGCTTTATGCTTCATGGGAATAAAAGGAATTAAAAGTTATGGATAAGATTTTAATTGTTGATGACAGCCTCTTACAGGCAACACGTTTAAAGGAAATTCTAGATGAAGAATACAGCATTACCGTTGCTCTCACAGCAGAAATAGGACTCTGCCATGCCCGAACTGAGGACTACTCCCTAATCCTGTTGGACGTAGTCATGCCAGGGATGGATGGGTTCACACTTTTGGAAAAATTACAGGAGGAGATCATTACCCGTGGAATTCCGGTCATTCTGATCACAAGCCTTTCTGATGTGCAGAATGAATATCAGGGGCTTATATTAGGTGCGGTTGATTATATTGTGAAGCCTTTTAACCCTTTGATTGTGAAGGCAAGAGTCAATACGCATATCAGACTTTATAATTACCGGAAGCAAGTGGAAAAACAGTCCAAGACCGACCAGCTGACCGGAATTGCCAACAGGCGGCAGTATGATCATTACAGTAAGCTAAGATGGCTTGATGCTGTACGCCTTAAGGTTCCATTTTCCGTCTGTATGATTGACATTGACTGTTTTAAAGCATATAACGATACATTCGGTCATCCGGCTGGCGATAAGGTTCTTGCCGCCGTAGCCAAAACTTTATCTTCTTCTTTAAACCGGAACACGGATTTTGTTGCACGTTATGGAGGAGAAGAATTTGTTGCATGCCTTTTAGGTGACACTTCAGGCAAAGTTTTTGAACATATGAAAAAGGTCCGGAAATCCGTAGAGGCTCTTTGCATCCAGCACAATTCTCCGGTATCTGAATGGGTTACAGTCAGTATCGGGGGTGTAACTGTAATTCCCAATGAAGGAAGCTCATATGACTTTTACTTAAAGACAGCGGATGCCATGCTGTACGATGCAAAAAATAATGGCAGGAATAGAGTTATCTGGGCTGATGAAACCCTGAAACAGCTTTGTGAAGTATAAAAATGGAGAAGAGGCAGACCAGCGAAACGTAAGGTTATTTAAATTGGGTTATACTAATGCTCCATCCAGATAGAGCACGAGTACAGCCTTGTATAATTAACAGTGAATAATGTGCCTGATATTTCTGTCAGGACAAGGCGGAGGAATGAGGCGATGCGGTGCATCATCAATTGATGAAAACGCAGTACTGGCGGAAATAGCCGGTGCAGAATTCACTGTTAATTACGCAAGGTTGTACTAGAGCGTGTTTGAAAATTGCTTTATGTCAACTGTGCGCCACACTTTGTGAGGAATTTATCCCAAATGAAGGAGACGTAGCAGGCTACGCTGACTGAATGCCGGGCAAATTATCCGCAAAGCGGGGCGTGCAGATGGTATGAATGAATTTTCAAACACACTCTAGTACTCCATCCGGCTAGAACTTGAACTAATGAGCTGTTTGGTTCGTGCCAGTGCCAGACAAAAATTCGACGGCGATGCGGGCGCATCGGGTAGAACTTTTAACGACACAATGGTGCGGACCAGGCAGTTCAAGAGTTCAATTTCTAGCTGGATGGAGTACTAGTATAGCTTCGCGTACGGATTTTCCGCATTTTCTACGGTTGCAGATAAGAAAATTACTGTGCGTGGCAGTACTCTCCCAGCCTCTTCTTTAAATATTCGTATCTAAGACGTTTCTCCTCTTTTGCAAAATGTACATCTCGAAACTGCTCCGGGTTCCCTTCGTAAATGAGAACTTCATCTCCAAACTGTTCGCTGGTCAGATCAAATCTGCAGTTTCCAATCACATTATAGCAGTGGTAATTTCCGTCAGGACGGAACACCCCAAAGACCTTGCCTCCAAAAATATCCTGCACAAGAAATGCTGTAATAGAGCACTGCCCCAGTGTTTTATTTTCCTTTGTCCAGCCTTTCCGCATTCTCGGCGCACAGGTATCCGCGCACCAGATCTGTGAAAGCGCATTATATAAATCTATGGGTGTATGAATCCCTTTGTATTTGTCAGTAATTGCCGGAACATCCGCCTGTTCCCAGTTCCAGAACTTGTATTCCATGATCTTCCCTCGTTTCCTGCATCTTATAGTCATATCTGTCGCCTGGCCCCGGTTACCAGTAATAGAACCAAACATTCAGCAGGCAACTATTCTTTGGTATTCTTATCTTTTTATCTCTTTCATCTCTCGAAGTTTAAATACCGTCTTGTATAAGGACAAACCGCAATACATTTCCCGCAAATATCATCCTTTTCCCCCACCCCTTCAATTGCCCGTTTCTGCATAGCTGCCCTGCATTTTTGGAAATCAAATAACTCATCTCTCCCTAAAGACATCTCCCATAGCCGTCCGTAGATTGCACCTGCAGGGCAGGCATCCCGGCAGACCATACAGCCTCCGCATTTTGATTCATTAACCGGTTTCGCCGCTGTCAGAGGCGCGTCCGTCAGAACAGAAGATATGCGGACCATTGAACCATATTCTTCTGTAACCAAAAGCGCACTTTTCCCAATCCAGCCCATCCCGGCACGAGTTGCAATCGTTTTATGCGGCAGAAGCGTCTTGCAGTCATCTTTATATTTCCCACCTGTGCCCTGCTCTTAGCAATTGCCTGATATCCCTTTTCTTTCAGCCAGTCAGCACCCAGTGTTACCAGATAATCCAATAACTTGTTCAGCTTACCATACCATTTCTGATAGTCTGCAGTAGGAAGATTTGCAATTTCTCTGATAATCTCCTTTGGATATTTTACTGCAACACTTATCCCGATTGGAAAACCGCCGCGAATCTCTGCCGGTATCCCGCTGATATCCCCGATGCCTGTCAGATCTGCTCCATTTGTCTTAAGTATTTCCTTCAATTCTCTTGTCAGCTCATTATCCATTTTTATTCCTCACTCCAGACTGTCCGAAAACTATTTCTGACCGTCCGTCATTCTCCACTCATAGTGCTGTCCCTTTTGTTGGGATATAGAATGTTTCCATGTCCACACCTTCCAGTGTAAGCAGTTCAACTTTCCTCTGTATGCCTCCTGCATATCCGGTCAGAGACCCGTCTGCACCGACCACCCGGTGGCAGGGTACGATAATAGAGATCTCATTATGCCCTACTGCACCGCCTACCGCCTGTGCCGAAATCCTCTCTAATCCCCGTTCCGCGGCTATCCGTCTTGCCAATGCACCGTATGTTGTCGTCTCTCCATAAGGAATTTCCCGCAGAATCGTCCAAACACACTGCCGAAAATCAGAACCGAACATATGTAACGGCGGTATAAAATCAGGTTCCTGACCGGAAAAATAATTATCCAGCCATCTTTTAACATCGTCAAAAACAGGAATATCTTTCTCCTCATTCACCGGATCCAGGCCTTCTGCATAGAATTTTTCCCCTTCAAACCATAGTCCGGTAAGCCCGATTTCATCTGCAGCAAGAAGGATCTCCCCTAAAGGTGACTGATAAGTTGTTGTATATTGCATAATACTTCTTTGCCTCGCTTTCTTCGCCCTAGAGCGTGTTTGAAAATTGCTTTATGTCAACTGTGCGTCACAGTTTGTGGGGGATCTGCCCCAAATAAAGGAGGCGTAGCGGGCTACGCTGTCTGAATGCAGGGCAAATTAACCGCAAAATGGGGCGTGCAGATGGCATGAATGAATTTTCAAACACGCTCTAGGTATCGACTAGAACTTTTAACGACGCAATGGTGCGGACCAGGCAGTTCAGGAGTTCAATTTCTAGCCGGATGGAGTACTAGTACAGCCTTGCATAATTATACTGCGCGCCAGATAAATCTGCCGCGCAGGTCTCCGCCATCTTTGACTGTTTAGATCCAGGGATTCCCGGGCTTGCGATGGCAGAGACAACACCCGTTTTAAGAATTTACCTTTACTTTTACTTTTTTATACAGACCATTTTGGGCAATACAGTATATTATACAGCTTCCACGTTTTTTCCCAGTTATGCTTCCCTTTTCTGATACTTTTGCAACAGATGGGTCAGATGAGACGTATCGCACCTTTTTGCCGGCTTTGCTTATTTTTTTCCCTGTCACTTTTATATGAATCTGGACTTTCTTACCAGAATCCACACTCATACGTATCTTCTTTACCTCAATCTTTGAAGGGTTGGTGTATTTACCGCCTTTTGTCGTTCCAAATACGGGAAGAGATTTGGCCAAAATTACTCGTTTTCCGCCAATCTTTTTATAAGCTTTGACATAATATTTATACTGCGTTCCCCTATTTAGCTTTTTATGCTTCCACTTATCGGTCTTTTTGCTAACAGTTTTGAGTCGCTTGTATTTTCCATTAGATTTTGCCCCATATATCTCATATCCATCTGCTGATTTCACAGGATTCCACCGAATCGTATGTGAAGTTTTAGCAGAAGACACTCTGCATAGAAGTAGCTTGAGGGGTACTTCTTTCCCACTGTTTCCGCCTGGCTGTTCCGATATCGTTTCCCCTGGCTTATCCGGCTCTGCAGACTCCGTTCCCCCTGGTTTCCCGGGATCCGTCTCCCCCGGCTGTTCCGGATTCGTCTCTCCCGGCTTCTCAGGATCTGTCTCCCCTGGCTGTCCCGGATTCATCTCTCCTGGCTTCTCAGGATCCGTCTCTCCCGGCTGTCCCGGATTTGTCTCTCCCGGCCTCTCGGGATCTGTTTCTCCTGGCTGTCCCGGATTTGTCTCTCCTGGCTTCTCAGGATCTGTCTCCCCTGGCTGTCCCGGATTTGTCTCTCCCGGCTTCTCAGGATCTGTCTCTCCCGGCTGTCCCGGATTCGTCTCTCCCGGCTTCTCAGGATCTGTCTCCCCTGGCTGTCCCGGATTCGTCTCTCCCGGCTTCTCAGGATCTGTTTCCCCTGGCTGTCCCGGATTCGTCTCTCCCGGCTTCTCAGGATCTGTCTCCCCTGGCTGTCCCGGATTCGTCTCTCCCGGCTTCTCAGGATCTGTTTCCCCTGGCTGTCCCGGATTCGTCTCTCCCGGCTTCTCAGGATCTGTCTCTCCCGGCTGTCCCGGATTCGTCTCTCCTGGCTTCTCAGGATCCGTCTCTCCTGGCTGTCCCGGATTCGTCTCTCCTGGCTTCTCAGGATCCGTCTCTCCCGGCTGTTCCGGATCTGTTTCTCCTGGCTGTTCCGGGTCTGTCTCCCCCGGCTGTTCCGGGTCCGGAGGATCTATCGGTGCCAGGTTTGCACCATAGATGGAATCACTGAAGTCCTTTGTCTGAATAATATATGACTTAAATATTTCCTGCTTCAGACGCTCAACCTCCGTTGCCTGTGCACGGATATTGTTTGAACCACCTGGCAATACATTGACTTTCACGAGATCACTCTCTATAGCCTCTTTCATAAGCAGACGCAGTTTTTCAAAATTATTGATCGTAACAGACTGGCTTTTCCACATAATAGTGACTGGCTTTAACTCATTGATCTTTTCTATCCTTCTTTGAAACATCGCTTTCTTAAAATCAGCCATTGTCTCATAAGCGCCGTCAAATATTTTTTCCAGGACATACCGGTCTGACAGGATTGTCTGTTCCAGTCTGGCAGATTCTTTATACTGATTGGATATGTAAGGAACCATACCATCGTAATATCCATATTCGGCAAGCAGTTCAAATGCCTGCTGACGTATCATGAGATCGCCGCTAACACCATGGTTATTCTGTACCCCCGCATAGTTGGAGCTGAAGAGAGGCACAACATAATATCCATTTCTCGCCGCCGTTCCTGTTGTCACTGTTCCATTTACCTCATAACGAGATGTGATAATACAATCACGGATCAGGTCATCAATTGTATTCAGTCTTTCTGCCTCCTCCAGAGTCAGTTCTCTGACCGAATCCAGATTATGTCTGGAGCCTTCCTCACCCTGATTATCCCTTTCACTGGGATCCTCTATCTGCTCAAGCTTGTGGAACCATTTCTTTTTATCCTGGGCGCTTTTCGTAAGCATAACATCTGCTTCTGCATAGTCCAGCGTATATACGACATCCATAATACCGCTCATATAACTCTGCAGATCTGTTTCATCCTGAAAACGTTCCGGCCGGCCATTATGATACCGGTCACTGACATCCAGACGATCATAGATCAGATTTAAATTATACGCCGGCGGATCATTCAATTCATACGGTTCAAACATCCCCCTGGTATAGACCTCAGCCATCATGCCGTCCCGTGAGCCATACCCATTCAGCATTACATTAGAAACAAGTATATGCGTCAGCTCATGAGCATATGTTGCGAATCCCCTCTCCGTTAATGCTTTTGATATATAGTAACGGATACCCTGGCCTTCCGCCACGCCGTCAGCAAACATGTATGAGCCATACAAATTCAGAGGAGTAAAAAATTCCCGAACGCCCCGGGCAGCATTCTTGCCAAATTTGTCTGACCACTGGACAGCCGTATTGGGGGTGTCCGGATCAATGCGGAGACTGTCCAGTACAATTCGATCGGATGACAGCTGATTCTTCTTTTCTGGTTTTGCGATCCGATACCAGCAGTCAATAAAAGCCTGCTGCTGCTTTGCCGCCTGTTCCAATTGCTGTTGGAATTTTTCACGCAATTCTGCATAATGTGCCGGATCAGTTTCTCTCAAATTCCTGTCTATATAGCAATCCACGATCCCATATGTGATCGTAGTAGAATTTGCAATCATGTAGATACTGTCTTCTGACACAGAAAGCAGTGGCAAAATATAGGAACGTGAAGCTGTATTATCGTACAGTCTTCTATATATCCCGGTATCTCTGCCGTCCCAGGCCGATCTATTATCCAGTATATACGCAGAACTCTCCTGCAGGAACCAGTCATTCATCGGCGTATCTGGCATCCACTTCTTCCTGTTCTCTTCCAGAAAAGCATCCAGTGTCGCAGAGGAAGTGACTGGTCCAAAAATTTTCCCATAACCAAATACATTTGCATTATTAGATATCTTTAATGTATCGCCCCCACTACCTCCGATATAGATCAGCCAGTCCAGGACATTGTCTATCATTCCGTACATACTCACATATATATACGGTTTCGACTCATAAAGGAGTGCATCCTTCACATTATGTCCTCCCATATTGAAGTCATACAGTCGCTCCAGATAGGTAAGTCCCAACAGCAGTTTTTCTTTATTTTGCTGTATCCTATTAGTATAATAATTTGCACCTCTGTTTTCCGCACCTTCAGTATGGTCAACCACTTTCTGGATAATGTCGCCAATCTCTGCCTGCACCTCTGCAAATGTCTCTTCAAAGGACATTACCTTTACGTTATCCTGGTTCAGTTCCTTCACAGCCTGCTCATCACTGATATCCGCCGGACTCTTCCCCTCCCGTCTGGCAATCTCTGTCTTTTTATTCAGCTTTTCTGACAAAGTATACCGGGATGGTGCAAGTAGTTTACCTATAGTTTCATTATTCTCGTAGTCCACTGCCTGCAGGTCTGCTGTCGTGTTCTGCCGCACTGTTTCCCCGCAGCTTGATGCCGAGGCAGTTATTGATGGGATAAATAACATCATCACAATAAACGCCGCTGCTGCCATTCTGATATTTCTCATCTGCCGTCCTCCTTATATCACAGTTGGTAAATATGGTAGCTTTCTATAGTTCTATAGGCTTATTGTAAAATGTATATTCAATAGTGTCAAGCCACAATTTGTTTATCTGCAATTAGTTTTTTGCCAAAATCTTGTAATATTTCACTTATTATATACAAAATTATGAGACGAATTGATGCAATAAACGACATATTTTCTCTTAAATAGCCTGCATTATAGCGGTCAACTTCTGATGAATTTATACAATTTAATGCAAAAGACTAATTGCATACGGTCTATGCAGTAAATGCACAGACCTGTGTGAACAGTAACCAAAACCTTACGTTTCACCTATACCAGCGCCTTCTTTCTCCATCCCCCTCTGAAATACCGAATCCAGAAGCACACTGCCCTGAAGACCCAGTCAATGACCATTGCCGCCCATATGCCGAACACTCCCATATGCATATATTTCCCAAGGACAAAACTAAACACAATCCGGAAGGTCCACATGGAAAAAACAGATATGTACATACATGCCTTCACATCCCCGGATGCTCTGAAAGTTGCAGGCAGGGTAAAGGACGAGGGCCAGATCAGAATTGCACTGATTCCGTGGAAATAGATAATCTGCCTTGTTGCCTGTGCTGCGGCATCTGACAGATGATACGCCCGGATAATAAAAGACAGTATCGAAAATACAGCCAGTACCATGATTGTCATACTGACATGTGTAATCAGCAGCAGCTTTTTGTTATAATACCTTACCTGCCCGTAATCTCCGGCGCCGACACAGCGTGCGATTACGGTAGTGACTGCAAGATTAATGGCCATACCCGGAAGAATCTGGAACATGGCAATTGCGTTTCCTACTGCATTTGCCGCGATTGCATAAGTTCCGAAGGAGGATACCAGGCTTAAGACCAGTATCTTTCCCAACTGGAACATACTGTTTTCCAGACCGTTTGGTACTCCCACACTTAAAATCTTTTTTACATGAGACCAGTTGAACCGGTAGCGCCATGTTTTCTTAATATGAAGAATCTGCCCTTCGTCACACAAGAGTACAAGTATAATAATTGCAGCTGCCATTCTGGATACCAGAGTGGGGATTGCCACTCCCTCTGTTCCTCTGTGAAATCCATAAATAAGCAGTGCATTCCCACCTACATTAATGATATTCATGATAATTGACACGTTCATGGAAACCTTTGAATTTCCCATCGCACGGAAAACAGCGGCCCCTGCATTGTACAGCGCCATAAATGGAATTGACATGGTTACAATCGTCAGGTAGACATCTGCATGATGCATAACATCCGGTTCTATTCTTCCGAAAATCCCATGGAGAATTACGTATTTTCCTGCATATACGATGGCCGTAATTACGATCGCACACAGTGTAACAAACCACACAAGCTGGGTTGCAGACTCGCACGCTGTCTCTTCCTTTCTATGTCCAAGGTACTGTCCTGCCACAACAGCTCCTCCTGTAGCAAGTGCAGCAAAAATATTTATAAGCAGCACCATGATCTGGTCTACCAGTGACACGCCGGATACCGCCGCTTCCCCAACACTGGCAATCATAATAGAATCCGCCATACCAACAAGCACAGCGAGAAGCTGCTCGATGATAAGCGGAATAATAAGTGTAATAAGTGCTTTATTATCAAAAAGATAGATACTCCTGTTTATTTCCGTCTTTTGTTTCATGACTGTCATCTCCTTACCGTACACATTATACGCCGGTTCGTTTCCGTAAACAAGTTTTATTTCCACAACCTGTAATTTCAATTTCAGCGTTTTCCGCATGAATCTGACCTGTAATAATATGCTCACGGCCGATGAAATCTGCCGTGAGTATCGCAAAATCCGCAGCCGCAAAGCGGCATACTTCCTTATGCGGTTTTGCGCAGTATAACAAAAGCCCTCCTTTGTCTAAAAACAGACTTACAGGGGAGCTTTTTCTTTTCACTTATTAAATTGTGCAACTGTTCTTTCACAGTTACCTGTTGGTTTCATTTCGGGTTTCACTGGTTAACGAGTTACGTTCATTTTCAGGTTGCTAAAATCTCCGGGTTACGCTACTACATATTGTTCAATGTTCTGAAATAAATCCTGACATTCTTCTTCGTATACGTTTAGTTCAATCCGCCTGTTACAGCCAAGATTGAGAAGTCCTAACAGTGATTTAGCATCCGCGATGCACTTTCCTCTCCTTACATCCATATCGTAAGGATACTTTTCAACTGTCTTGACAAAATTCATTACATCATCAGGATTTGAAAACGCGATTGTTTTGCTGCTCATATGAATCCCTCCTTTGTTGTGAACATATTAGCATACTTTAATTTCCAAAGAAAGGGAAATACTGCCACAACTTTTTCCTAAATTTTCAAAAAGATTGTGCACCCTGTAATGAACCATCCGAGAACTCTCCATATTCTTGACTACTCCTGGCATAAGAATTCTGCGATCAGTTCAATGCACCCTTCCACATCCTTTATATCCGCCACCTCTGCAGGCGTGTGCATATATCTAAGGGGAATGGACACTGACACCACCGGAACACCCTGTCCGGAGAAATGAATCGTATCTCCATCGGTATGAGTAAAGCCGTCTGAGGTCTCCCTCTGAACTGGTATCTGTATATTGGCAGCACAGGCTTCCATCTTCTCGTTCAGTTTCTTCATAATGATGGGGGCGCTGCAGAGAACCGGCCCCTTTCCAAGCTCCACGGTTCCTTCCTCCGCCTTTTCTCTTCCACTGTAATCACTACAGTAGGTCACATCAACAACAATGGCAAGATCCGGTCTGATCCGCTGGCTGGACCAGTAAGCCCCGTTTTTGGTTGTCTCCTCACCCACCGTAGATGCGGCATATACTCCTGTTGTACATCCCTTTTCCTTTGCTCTTCGCAATGCCTCCATTATAATAAACACGCCAAGTCTGTCATCTAAGGCGCGGGCTGTAAATCTTCCGTTCATCATCCTGCGTATATGGGTATCCAGTACAACTGCATCTCCCAGAGACACCTGCGTAAGAGCCTCCTCTCTTGTTCCTGCACCTATATCTGCCAGGAAATCCTTTGCTTTAAGCTCCTTCTGGTCAAACGTTTCCCGTGCCGCTTCAATCACTCCGTAGACACACCCGGTCTTTGTCTGTACCTTAATCTGCTGTCCCGGATAGGTAAACGGGATAATTCCCCCACGGCTTACCAGCTGGAGACGTCCGTTCCCGGTCACGTTCGAGACCACTGTGCCAATCTCATCTGCATGCGCCGACAGCATAATTCTCCGGCTGCTGTCCGGATTCAGCACGCAGACAACATCTCCCATCTCATCCTCGCGTATCTCATCCGCATATTCCTTCATATATTCTTTTACAGTCTCCTGTACCGGCTCCTCACAGCCAGATACGGAAACCTCATTTAATATACATTCTAAAAATCTCTCATTCATACCCTGTCATCCTATCTGTCTTCTTATTTTTCATTACTATTCACGGACCGGGAGGAACTATTTTTCCACCCTTCCTACGCTCTCTCTTATAATTAGTTCTGTCGGAACTGAAACATGAATATTTATTCTGCGCTCCTGCTGGATCAGCTCTGCCAGGAGCTTTACTGCCTTACGGCCCATAAAATTCATATGGACATGTACCGTTGTGAGAGGCGGTGCAAGATATTTTGCCATGGAAATATCATTGAATCCAACTACACTCATATCCTCTGGAATCTTAAGTCCGCTCTCCTGGATTGCCCGGTAACAGCCTACTGCCAGTGAATCATTTGCTGCAAATATGGCGGTGGGCTGTCTGACTTCGTTTAGAAGTTCCTTCATCAGCCGGTAACCGTGCTTTGCCGTGTATCCGCCAATTTTAATAAACGAATCGCACAAGACACCCTTTTCCTTTAGAAATTGCTGATATACCGGAAGCCTTGAGTCAAAAATCTCTTTTCCATCCGAATCCAGTTCGTATCCCCCGACAAAACCAATCTGCCGGTGTCCCTGCTCCCACAGATATTCCATGACCCCCTGTACAGAATGTCTGATATCTGTCACAATCGAATCGCCGGTGCTGCGGTTTCCCACTGCATCCACATAAATGTGCGGCTTCTGAAACTCATTAATCCTCCTGACAGTTGTTCTGCTAAAGGTCCCAAGGCAGATCAGGCCATCCACGGCAGACAGATGCTCTGTCCCATCTTCCAGACTTAAGGGGACTCTTTTAAAACCATTTTCTTCAATCTCTTTCTCTATCGCGATTCGTACTGCAAGATAGAACGGATCCTCCAGCTCTTCCTCTGGAGAATAGGAGCAGATCATCCCCAGCTTCAGCTTCCGTCTGCGCTTCTTTTTTTCCTTCATATGGTATTCCAGCTGCTCTGCTGCCTCAAATACCTTTTTCTTAGTCTCCTCCTGCACGTTCAGGGTCTCATCATAATTCAGCACTCTGGACACCGTTGCAACAGAGACCCCCGCCAGTTCGGCAATATCTTTAATTGTTGACATTCCATCCACTCCACATAATTATTTACTCTGTACTGTAACCAGAATTACCTCTGTTTTTTACAAAGTAAATTTTAACATATTATACCCACACTCTGCAAGTACAGTAAGTTACTATTCGCGGCCTAGACGGCCGCTCATAGTAATTCGGGGCGGCATTCCGAGTTTTGCTGCGCAAAATCCGCCCCTCACTCCTGCATCATGTTCTCACGGAATGCGCGGCTTACGCGCATTCCTGACCCGTGAATAGTAATGGCCGCTCATAGTAATTCGGGGCGGCATTCCGAGTTTTGCTACGCAAAAACCGCCCCTCACTCCTGCATCATGTTCTCACGGAATGCGCGGCTTACGCGCATTCCTGACCCGTGAATAGTAATGGCCGCTCATTGTAATTCAGGGCGGCATGTGCTGCTATTCGCGGTCTGGGAGGCCACCCATAGCAACACTTTTCAGATCTGAAAATGTATTCAGATTCCATGTCGCAAGCCCACAGGAAACTGCATCTCCCACGGCGGCACAATCCATGCCGCCGGCAATTGCTGCCTCCAGGCCTGCTTCCGCATCCTCTACTACAAGACAGTGTTCAGGCCTCTCACCTACATATTGTGCCGCCTTTACAAAAACCTCTGGATCTGGCTTAGATCTCGTAATATTATTTCCATCGGAAACTGCATCAAAGTACTCCCCTAACCCTAACTGCCCTAAGATGAATTTTGCATTTTTACTGGAAGAGCCGATTGCCAGCTTAATCGCTTTTTCCCGCAGCGCATCCAGTGTTTCCTTTATTTCTCCGTCCAGATCTGCCGGGCTCATGTTCTTTAGGAGGGTCTTATATACTTCATTCTTCTCTGCTGTATATCGTATCTTGTCCTCCTCACTCATTTTGCCGTCATACCGCTCCAGAATAATCTCAAAGCTCTCCATACGGCTTACTCCGCGCAGACGGTTATTAATCGTCTCGTCAAAATAGATCCCCAGGTCATCTGCCACACGCTTCCACGCCATATAATGGTACTGGTCTGTATGGCAGATCACTCCGTCCAGATCAAAAATAATTGCTTTATATCTCATCGTCTATTACTCCTCTATATGTGTGTCTGCCAGATTTGACACAATCACTGCTACCAGTATGATCACACACCCACATACCATCCGCAGAGTCACCTGTTCGTGAAGTATCAGTATGGAAAACAGAGTCCCAAATACTGACTCCATAGACAGAATGATCGCTGCCTTTGTTTCGTCTACATATTTCTGGCTTGCCGTCTGCAGAAGATAACACAGTGCGGTACTAATGACACCCAGGTACAGGACACTAAGCCACCCCTTTGCTGTCACATGAAACTCTGTCTCCTGAAACAAAAACAGACTCACAAAAGACAAAAGAACTGCTGTCAGCATCTGCACAAAATTAAGCGCCACTGCCCGGTACTTTTTTACAAATTCACTTGTAAAAAAGATCTGAAATGCAAATCCTGCAGCGCACACCAGCGTCAGGGCGTCCCCAATTCCAAGAGTAAGGTTTTTCTCTAAAGACAAAAGCCCCACTCCCACAATGGCCATCACTGCCCCTGCAATGCTTCTGGCTCCCACCTTTTTCTTTAAGATTACAAAGGCAATAAAGGGAACCATCACTACATTTAAGGCAGTCAGAAATGCATTTTTTGACGGCGTTGTATACTGGAGCCCGACAATCTGGAATGCAAAACCCATAAAAAGCGCAGCACCCATCAGTATGCCCGCCCGGATTTCCCCTGATTTCATGCCTTTTAGCTTACGGATACTTGCAGTGCCCATGAGAAAGGACGCAAGCAGAAACCGGATGGTCATAATCTGAAAGGGGCGCAGGCTCTCTAATGCCATATCACTCGCCACAAAACCGCCGCCCCAGATGACTGTCACCGCAATAAGACCCGCAATTGCAAGATACTTCCTCATGACTTCTTCCTCCGGGCTGTTATACGTTCTTCCCTTACAAAGATATCTGTGTCTTCACCTTCCAGTACCGTCACACTTACCTGCTGTGCATCGTTGATTTCTACTTCAAGCCAGCTCTTCGGACAGTGTATTCTGAAGGAGAGCCTCTTCCATTCCCCAGGGAGAGCCGGATTAATATGAAGAGTTCCGTCATGGTCTGTCCGCAGTCCTGCAAATCCGAATATCACTGTCTGCCATACTCCCCCTGCATTGGCTGCATGGATTCCCTCTCTTGTATTCCCCTGCAGATCAACCAGATCCAGGAAGGCTGCTCTTCTTAAATAACGATATGCCTTAGAGGTGTCGCCCACCTTAAGCCCCATGATGGCGTAGATGCTTGGACTTAAGGATGAACCGTGCATGGTGCGTTTCTCATAATAGCTGTAATTCTGCCTCGTAGTCTCCTCGTCGAACTCCTCCCCGAGAAGATGAAGGAGCATCACTACATCTGCCTGCTTAATAATCTGTGTCTCGGATGTCTTTGTTGTTTTTAAAATTCCGGGCCGTATGGGCCAGTCGTTTTCATCATATTCTTCGATCAGAACCTCCTTCAGGTCAAAGTAACCTTCAAACTGTTCCAAAAGCTTTGTTCCTTCTTTTCCCGGCAGGTAGATCTTTTTCTGTACCTGTTCCCATGTATCAATCTCCTCTTCTGTGAGGCTGATTTTTTCTGACAGATGCCTGTAGGCTTCTTCATGCTCCCTTTTCATCATTGCAGCAAGCGAGATGACATAGCGCAGGTTCCATCTGGCCAGATAATTCGTATAGACATTGTTGTCCACCGGTTCATGCCATTCGTCCGGGCCAGTTACCTGACGGATCTCATAACGGTCCTTTTCCTCTACATACTCGCAGCGGCTCATCCAGAACCTGGCTGTTTCCATAAGGATCTCTGCACCCATGTTCAGAAGGAACTCTGTATCCTCTGTAATTCTCACATAATTTGCTATGCCAAATGCAACAGCCGCTGTTACATGATGCTCATACACAGCCACATAGCACCGGTAGCATGTGCCGTCCGGTTCAATGGTCCAGTCCGGGCACTGCTCTGTCCCGTCATCTGCGGACTCCCACGGATACTGGGCGCCGCGGTAATTGTTTTTTGCGGCATTTTCCCTGGCAGCATTCAGAAGGTGATACCGGTAGCTCTCCAGGTTCCGCGCCTTTTCCGGAAAGATATAGGCAAAAAACGGAAGCATAAAAAGCTCTGTGTCCCAGAAGGCATGCCCTCCATATTCTTCTCCATGAAGAAGTTTGGCTCCGATATTGACATGGGAGTCAAATTCACTGGCAGTGCTCATCAGATGGAAAATGTTAAAGCGGACCGCCCGGTTCAGCTCAGCATCCCCTTCAATCTGAATGTCGGCCTCTCTCCAGAGCTTTTCATATACCTGTCCATGCTCTTCAAGCTCTGTCCCGAATCCAGCTTTCAGAAACTCCTTCATTTCGTTCTGGACAGCTTCTTTGATGGCGGTTTTTTCCTCCTCACGTTCCGTATAGATGACGGCATATTTCGTAACCTCTGTTGTCTCCCCCTCATGCACATCAAAATCATGGAACTCTACTGCCTGTTCCCCAAAATCGTGGAACACGCTTGTGTGAATCACATCCTTTCCATCCCGCACTGCCTGCAGGCAGGCTCCGCATCCCACATGCAGATGATCATCTCTTGTGGCCACCTCAAGATAAGCGCCCCTCTCTAAAAGAGGTTCATTTGCCGTCAGCCTGGTATGCTTTACTTTGAACCGAGGCGCGTCACAAAAATTAATGACTGTACCATCTATGATATTTTCCACCTCAATGATCCCGCTATAATTTAATGGGGTTATGTACAGCTTCACTGCCATGCGGTGCACATGCTTCCGGCTTATAAAACGTATTCCTTCAATCTGGGTTACGCGCCCCTTACGGTCACGCAGACAGATACTTTTCACCAGCTGCGCGCGCCGAAGGTCAAGCGCGCGCACAAAGGACAGAACCTCACAGTTTTCTATCCCGATCAGCTCCTTTTCCACATAAAAGCGGAGTGTCAGCCAGTTAGGCATATTAGCCAGTTCCCTCATAAATGTCTCTGACTTATCAAAAACACCATTTATGTATGTACACGGAATACTCCTTGCCGTGCCCTCTTCGTGGCTTCCTCTTGTTCCCAGGTAGCCGTTGGTCAGACAAAAAAGGCTCTCATATTTTAAGTTTTCCTCCGGTCTGTACTCTTCCTGTATAATCAGCCATTCATTACTGCTTAAATTCTGTTGGATTTCCTTTGAAAATTGATGCTTCATATGCCTTACTTTCTCCTCTCCCTTACTGCAGATATCTACAAGATGCCTCCTTTAGCTCACAGCCGTCCTCCACAATCTGAAGACGGAAGGCCATCACAAAATCTTCTCGTTTTACCTTGTACTTTTCAAGCTGCTCTTCCCCGCAACTGTTGCTGCCAAGCCCGGACTGCCTGTAGTCCAGGTGGATGATCACGTCTTCTGCCTGCTCCATTTCAAAGGGATGCGCCGCATTCTCTATATTTTCATCCGTATAGTTGGAAAGATTCAGCCCAAGCGGGCTCTCCATTGTACACAGAAGGGTTTTCCTTCCATTTCCAATGCCAAACCAGTAAACATCCTCTCTGTGTCCATTTTCCTGAGGATACACATAATTTACCCCCATTGCATCCACCGTACTTTTGTAGATGTCCATCTGACACGCCTGCCTGCTGTCCGGATAATTTTCTCCTGGCCCCATGCCTTCCCAGACTGTTTTCTGGAGCAGACGATTCCCCCGCATCTTAATCCCCAGGCGCGGAAGGAACTCGGGTTCGAGCTTCCCTCTCTGTATCTCCCTGGCGTCCAGGCGCACCTCCATCTGTCCGCATGGATAAATGCTATATTCGTATGCACATTCATAACCCCATGACTGGTTCAGACATCCAAAATATTTGCGGATAGTCACTGACACCCGGTCTTTCTGCTCTTCCCAGGAAAAGCCTTCGTTCTGTTCACTGGACAGCTGGATAAAATATTTGTTCATCCAGTCATCCTTCTTATACATATCATTGTCAATGGTTGCGCGGTAAACCGTCATCTCGGGTCCCTCTGTCAGATATAGCTCGCCTTCTGCCGCTACGGACAACAGCCGGCCAAAGACTGTATGGAATTTTACACACAGTCTGTCATTTTCTATGGTAAGGATCCCTTCCTCCTCTGCTGTGCGAAGCGGCTCCCCTGACGGGCGCTCTATGACCCGAACCACTTTTTCCTCCAGTTCAAACTGAACATGTGTAATCTCATGGCCCTTTTTTGCATAGGGCAGATCCTCCTTTTCCCGGACTGAAAGATTCAGATAATAGCGGACATTGGGCTGCGGGTTATACTTCCCATAAGGAATCTGAACTCTCTGGCTCTCGCCTGGTCCGGCAGAAAGGGATTCTACCGTGCCCTCACAGACCACCTGGCCTGCGCCTTTTATCTGCCAGTAAAGGTACAGTCCCTCCAGGGTGCGGAAGGTATAGTAATTCTTAAGTTCTATCTCCCTGTTTCTCCCTTTCACGCGCGTCATCTCTACTGGCGCAATTACCTGCTTATATTCCAAAAGCGCAGGAGAGGGGGTACGGTCAGGCATTAGAATTCCGTCAATGCAAAAGTTTCCATTAGTAGGAAAGTCGCCATAGTTCCCTCCATAACGGTAATAGGTCTTCCCGTCTTCCTGTGTATAAATTCCATGGTCGTACCATTCCCACAAAAATCCTCCCTGGAGGCGCTTATACTTCCGGTACAGCTTCTGGTACTCCATAAGGCCGCCGGGCCCATTCCCCATTGCATGTCCATACTCGCACATGACATGGGGCTTATTTCCCTTATCATCCGTGCGTGCAATCTCTTCGAGGGGTTTTAGCCTTGTGTACATAGTGGAATATACATCCGTTACCTCTGCCTCAAAATCTCCTTCATAATGTATCAGTCTCGTGGAGTCAGTCTCCCGGATTGCCCTGGCTGCACTCCTGAAATTGCAGCCAAAGGAAGACTCATTTCCCATGGACCACATAATAATTGCCGGATGATTCCGGTTCTGCTTCACCATGCGCACACTGCGGTCCACATATGCTTTTTCCCATGATGGGTCATCTGTAATCCATGTGTAATTCTCCACCCACTCGAAGCCATGGCATTCCAGATCTGCCTCGTCAATTACATAGAGACCATACTCATCACACAGATCGTAGAAATAGTTGTTTGCGGGATAGTGGGAACAGCGCACTGCGTTAATATTATGCTGCTTCATCAGAATAATATCTTCTTTCATCTGCTCATAAGTAACGCTTCGCCCTTCCTTTGGGTTGTAATCATGGTGGTTGACTCCATTTAGCAGAAGAGTCTTTCCATTTACGCAAAAGTTATGATCAATCATCTCCACCTTACGGAACCCGACGCGCACACAGATCTCCTGTTCTTCTGTAAATACGCACAGCTCATAAAGTTCTGGTGTCTCTGCCGTCCATCTGCGGACAGATGGGATTTCCTGTTGTATAGAAGCTTTTCCATTTTCTGAATGGAATGTTCCTTCTGCGCAGAGAGACTGGTCTTTGCAAAGACTCCATGAACCCTGGCTGTTTTCCTTCTTTGTACGGATTCTTACCTTTAGTATTCCATCCCGATAGTCTTCATCCAGGTCTCCTTCGGCCTGGACGTCTAAGAGCGCATTCGCCGGCTCATTGATCAGTTCCACGTCCCGGTAGATTCCGGACAGCCACCACATATCCTGGTCCTCCAGATAGGTTCCGTCAGACCATTTATATACGCGGACTGTAATGTCATTCTCGCCTTCGCAGACTAATCCTGTGATGTCATATTCTGCCTGAAGACGGCTGACCTTTCCGTATCCTGCATGGCTGCCGTTTATCCACACATCGTATGCACTGTCTACTCCGTGAAATTTTAAAATGGTGTCGTTTTTGAGCCACGCTTTATCCAGTTGAAATGTTCTTTTATAGATCCCCGTCGGGTTCTCTGTAGGCACATAGGGCGGATTTACCGGAAACAGGTACAGTACGTCTGTATAGTGCATCCGGTCATATCCCCTTAACTGCCAGACGGACGGGACATCGATCCTGTCCCATCCGTCTGTGTCTGCCTGTTTATTCATAAACCCTTCCGGAGAAAGTTCGGGAGCTTCCTTATATAAAAATTTCCATTCGCCATTCAGCGTAAGTCTTGCGGAAGAATCCCGATAAAATGAAGTACGAGCTTCTCTTCTGCCTATTTGTTCCAGTTGATGGTCTTCCCATCTTTTTTTCACTCGTTCCATATTGTTTCTCCTTTCATATTTGACCGCTTCGCGTCCTCCGGACGGGGCAGCCTCGCTGGGGCTACGTTCCCCTATTTGACCGCTTCGCGGCCTCCGGACGGGGCAGCCTCGTCTTTGGCTACGTTCCCCTATTTGACCGCTTCGCGGTTGGGGACGGGGCAGCCTCGCTCGGCTACGTTCCCCCGTCCCCTTGGCCTCTCGGAGCTTTTCGGCTGCTTTTTGGCTGCCTTTTGGCTGCTTTTGGGAGGCTTTTTGGTTATTTGATGGAGCCGCTGGTGCCTTCTACGATATATTTCTGGGCGATAATGAATATGATGATTGGCGGGATGATCATGATAATTGTGATGCAGAGCATCGGGATGATCTGTGTCTCGTGGACGCCTTTGAAGGCTGCAAGGCCGAGGGCAAGTGTGTATTTGCTTCTGTCCTGCAGGAAGATCAATGGGCCGAGATAGTCGTTCCATACGCTGATCATGTTCAGTACGCCGACCAGGATAAGTGAAGGCTTTAGTATTGGCATAAATATTTTCCAATAGATCTGGAATGCGTTTGCTCCGTCGATGCGCGCTGCTTCTTCGAAGTCTCTCGGCACGCCCATCAGGAACTGGCGCATCAGGAATATGTAATATGCGGAACCGAACCATGCGGGGATGATCAGCGGCTTTAATGTGTTGATCCATCCGAACATCTTAAATTCCATGTACTGGGGAATCATGGTTACGTCCCATGGGATCATCATGGTTGAAAGGAGTATCATGAACAGGATGTTCTTTCCTTTGAAGTTAAACCGTGCAAATCCGTATGCTACCAGTGAACAGGATATGACCTGGCCTACTGTTGTTCCTACTGTTACGAGAATTGAGTTCCACAAAAAGGTTCCGAATGGCTGTGCATTCCATGCTTCCTTGAAGTTCTGCCAAAGCCATTTTGCCGGGAAAAGCTTCGGCGGATAGGCGATTGCCTCTGCTTCTGTCTTAAATGCTGTAAACAGCATATAAATAAACGGTGACAGGAAGTAAAGCGCCATCAGTCCAAGCAGAATATATATAATAACTTTTGATACTTTAGACATTTTCATTACCGCTTACCTCCCTTTTTCACCTTTTTCTGTGCTCCGCCGGCCTCTGTCTCATAGAATACCCATGCGGAGGATGACTTGAATACAAGTGCGGTCAGACACAGGATAATTACAAACATAACCCATGCATTGGCACTGGCATATCCAAGCTTGTGATGCTTGAATGCATTATTGTATGTATAAAGTCCGTAGAAGTATGTCGATTTCAGCGGACCGCCGCCTGTCAGAAGCATTACCAGTGTTACCTGTTGGAAGGAACTGATAATAGATGTGATCAGGTTAAATAAAATGGTCGGTGTGATGATCGGCAGTGTAATGCTGAAGAACTGCCTTGCCGGATTTGCGCCGTCAATGGATGCCGCCTCATACACATCAATCGGAATATTCTTAATATCTGTATAGAAGATCAGCATCATACTTCCAACTCCGAATGCGCTGGCTATAATAACCGCCAGAATCGCCCACGCCGGGTCAACCAGCCACTTCGGACCCTTGATTCCGATTAAGGAAAGAAGGTAATTCAGCACTCCGTAGTCTCCGTTCAGTATCCATCCCCACAGAATGGATACTGCTACTCCAGAGATAACGGTCGGAATGTAGAAAATTGTCCTGAATACCTTTACGCCCCTCACCGGCTGTGTAATCAGCATTGCGAGAAACAACGCAATGATCATGTTGAGCGGCACGAAGATCGCCGCATATTTCAAACTGATAGTCAGTGACTTAAAAAACTGTTTGTCACTGGTAAACATTTCCATATAATTGCCAAACCCTACAAATTCCGGGTCTGCTGCCAGCGGCCAGTTGAAGAAGCTCATTACGAGTGAAAATATCAACGGACCAATTGTAAATACGAGAAAGCCGATAATCCACGGTAAAATAAAGAGATATGGCGTTGCTCTCTTAAGCACTTTTTTCTGCTTCATTCCCTGATCCTCCTTAAAGGGGGTGTTCCTTACTGCTGTACTGCCTCGTCTAATACTTCTGCCGGATCCTCCATTGCACTCGGGTTAAATACTCTCTCAAAGGAAAGGGAGAGGCTCTCGGACAGTTCTGACCAGCTCTCGTAGATAAAGCTTGCCGGCGTATAGTCAGAGCTCTGTTCAAGCATAGTATAGAATGGTGCATATTCCGGCTGATCCATGATGCCCTCTGACTCAACAACTGAGTACAGTACCGGAAGCTCCATACCGATTCTTTCCTTGTTCATCTCCTCGCTTGTCCAGAATTTAATGAATTCCCATGCCGCCTCTTTGTTCTTGCTGTCTTTTGACATGGAGATTCCTGATGAACTTAAGATGCTGACAGATGGCTGTGTGCCAAAGGACGGAATATTAACAACTCCAAAATTTACCCCGTCTTCCTTAAGCGTATTGATGGACCAGGAGCCATATACATACATTGCTGTATTTCCTGAACGGAACTCATCTGTACCGCTCTTCTCTGTTGCAACTGCATATTCATCCTTTTCCATTTCCTGGAACATCTTAAATACTTCTTTTGCCTTATCGGAATTTAAATTGCCTTCCAGTTCACCGGCATCATTCACATAAGCTGTTCCATTGCTCCACAAATACATCTCATAGTCATACGGGTCGGGCTTCATCTGGAAGGAAAAGCCCTTCTTACCATCACATTTTTCCGTAATGGTCTTAGCTGCCGCTTTGACATCATCCCATGTCCAGTCGTTTGTAGGCTCTCCAACTCCTGCTTCTTTAAAAATGTCTTTGTTATAAAATAAAGCATGAGTTGTAAATCCAATCGGAATTCCGTATGTGCTTCCGTCATAGGAATTATAGTTCCAAAGAGTATCATAGAAGTTCTTCTTGTAATCCTCTCCTTCTTTCTCTATGTAGGAATCAAGCGGCTCCAGGCCCTGGGCATATGCCGGGTAGTTCCACATGTACATAACATCAGGCATATCATTCGATCCCATTCCGGCGCTGATCTTTGTATCGAACTCACCGCCGTAAGCTTCTAAGGTTACCTCAATGTCATCATGCTCTGCATTAAACTTGTCAACTGTGGCCTGCTGTGCATCAACGTCCTCCGCCTCATCCCATGAAGCAAAACGAACCTTTACCTTTCCGTCGCTTGTCTTGCCGTCATCCTCCTTTGAGCCGCATGCACCAAGAACCATTGTCCCTGTAAGCGCCAGAATCAACATTGTCGCTAACTTTTTCTTCATAATTATATCCTCCTATTTTACTTGATAAATTCATTCTATTATTTACCAGTTAAAAAGTCAATATTAAATTATTAAAAAAGAATATTTTTACGTTTTCCATATTTTTTACATCTATTTTTTATGTATATTTCACAATATCAATGTACATTTTTTTATTTTTATAAGTCTTTCTTTTGATAAAATTCATATTTTTTACTGGTAAAACATTTTTATTTATCTTTAAAATAGACTTTTTTATATCCATTGATATAGGGAGGACAGTTTCCAATAAAAAAAGTAGTACGTTAACTCGCACTACTCTTTCTTATAAATAGATTTGCTATAACACCCCTGTATAGGTATTCAGCTATTGGATCTGCGTTTTCATTTCTGTATTTACTGACTCTTCACAGGAACGCATAGCAAGAATTGTCTTCTCCATAAGTTCCTCTAATGTCCATCCCAGCTTCTCTGCGCCTTCGCTGATAATCTCTCTTGAACATCCGGCAGCAAAACGCTTATCTTTAAATTTCTTCTTCAGGCTTTTCACTTCCATATCCATAACGCTCTTCGATGGGCGCATCTTTGCCGCCGCCCCGATCAGTCCCGTAAGCTCGTCACAGGCAAAAAGAACCTTTTCCATCTCATGCTTAGGCTCTACCTGGCTGCAGATACCATATCCATGACTTAAAACTGCGTGGATTACCTCCGGTTCCGCACCGGCCTCCTTTAACATTCCCTCTGCCTTCTGGCAGTGTTCTTCCGGGTAGAGTTCAAAGTCGATGTCATGCAAAAGGCCACAGATGCTCCAGAAATCTTTGTCCTCTCCATAACCCAGTTCCTCTGCAAACCAGCGCATGCATCCCTCTACGGTAAGCCCGTGCACAATATGGAAGGGTTCCTTGTTGTACTTCTGCAAAAGTGTCAGTGCTGTTTCGTGTGTAAATTTTGTATTCATGTTCTTCCTCCGTGTTTTTATGTTTTATAGCAGCCCGGTCTCCCTTGCTGTTACAATCTCTTTTTATATATAGCGTAAGTCCCTTACTTGCACTCCTGAATCACTCTTTTACGGTCTGTGCAGTATATGCACAGACCTGTCTGAACTGTTACGATATTTTTCCCTGGTAGCAAGTCCACCGCGTATATGCCGTTCGGACTTATTGACATCCAGTATCTTCCGCGCCTCCGCGGCTAAGGATGGGTTGACCTGCAGGAGACGTTCGGTTACATCTTTATGTATCGTACTCTTGCTAACTCCAAATGCCTTCGCCGTCTGTCTCACTGTTGCCTTATTTTCAATAATATAATATGCGATCTCTACTGCCCTTTCCTCAATATAATCTTTCATACATAACCCCTGCACTCATTGTTTTTACAATGTATGCAGAGGTTTATTTTCATATTCCTTTTTTCACCGCTTCATAACCTTATCTAACTTCTGTCCTTCCCCAAAGCGAACCTCACAATCCCTCCGTCCCTGCTATTGCAGTTCCTAAATCACTATAATGCCGCTATGTTTACTGGAATCATAATCATCAAATACCAAAACAGCCCTCATTGCATGAAAGATTGAATAATATGCCCGATTATTCGCTATCCGATAATTTCCGGCATTAAACAACAAATGCGCCGCCTCTAAATCTTCTTTTGACCTCTCTATCCTGTATTTCGCATAATCTTTATGCCTCGCATCAAATTCAGGCAATCTTCACACCTTCTTTCTGAACCGTCTGATAAAACACAGATACGGCCCTGTATTTCTCAAATAGATGAAAGCTCTGAAAAACCGGAGCCAAAACAACATCATAAGCCAGATCAAGCCTGTCTGTAACATCCAGGATTCGTTTTCTTTCCATACTGATTTCCTCAGACGGCACATTTAGCAATACCAACACGTCAATATCACTGTCCACCTCAAAATCTCCACGGACACATGACCCGTATAAAATAATTTCCTGCAATTTAGGACCATAAATTTTTCTTGCCTCTTTTGCAAAACATTCTACTACTGTACGAATCTTTTCTTCGGTCATGCAATCATCTCCTTCGCATACCTTTCTATTTTTTCTAATTCTGATCTTACTTTTGTCCTTTCCCAGACCGGACTTCACAATCCTTCCGAAAGAATGATATTCCATAGCAGTCAATCTTCTTATATCCTTCTGTACGCAGTTCTTCCATATATTTTTTATCATAAATCTGTCCCAGAGCTTTTTCAGCATCATTTTCCAAATCATCAATACCATTCGATACCTTGACTTCCAGAATAAATGATCTGCCCCGCAACGAAGGACTTTTCACCATAATGTCAGAACGTCCATTTCCGGTTTCACGGTTAGATTTCACTAGATAATTCTCGCTCTGACTTAATATTCCTGTCAGGAAACCATGGTAAAAATTCTCCGCACTGTCATAGAAACTGATGGTACGGATAAGCTGTCCGTTTAATATATCTGTCATCCTTTCTGCATTTCCGTCTTCCATTGCCCGGTACAGATCATGAAAATCTTCTTTCTGTATAATATCTTTCATCCAATTCATAATTGTATTCTCATAGATAGTCATAACTTCTACATTAGGAATACGTACCTTCAGAAATATATATTTACCCTTAAAATACTCGCTCTCTTTTGTAAGATATCCCGTAAAATAAAGGAAGTTCCACAAGTTCTCCCCTTTACTATACATATCCCCATAAGTAACTTCTTCATGAACCTGAATGTCCAAAGTCCCGCTTCCTAAAAGCGCTTCAATCTGTCCTTTCGTTTCTCTGTCCGCTTTGGCAATCAAATCCTTTATTATGTCATTGGAACTGGTATTGATCCAATACGGGCGGGGAAATACAGACAGCTTAGCATTCAAATCACTCATATAATTAATTACACTCCACGGATTGTAAACTTCCGTATCACCAAATGTATAGCCATTATACCATTCTTTCATTGTCGAAAAGCGACTCTCAATGCCATAATACTGCATCATTTGCAGCACCTCTGATTCTGTAAATCCAAAATGCTCACTATATTGCTGGTCAAGTATGGATATAGTCTTCAAATGATTTAGTCCGGTAAAAATACTTTCTTTAGAGATTCTTAAGCATCCCGTAATAACAGCGAACTGTAGATAATCATTTGTTTTTAGCGCAGATTCAAACAATGAACGGACAAAAGTTACCATCTTTTCATAAAATCCCCGAAAATATGCATTCTCCAATGGCACATCATACTCATCAATTAGAATAACGGTATTCCTGCCTGTAATTTTATACATACATTTGCTAAATAATTTTAACGAACCTCTGACCTGCTTTTCATCTGCTTCTTCATCTGCAATTTGCATATACTGTTCATATTCTTTTTGAGTAAGCTTGTCCTTTCCTGTTTCAACCACACTTCTATGTCTGTCAAACTCAGATGCTATTTCAACCTGCATCGTATAATAAGCATTTTCAAAATCTTCCTGTTTGGCTGATTTTAATGTCAGATTTATCACAGGGTACATTCCCATCTGTCCTGTATATTCTTCCCCGGCATCCGTAATCTTCATCCCCCGGAAGAGCTCTTTATTCTGCTCATTTTTTACTTTGTCTCCTGTATCCTCAAAAAAATATCGGAGCATGCTTAAATTCAGTGTTTTTCCAAAACGCCTGGGTCTGGTGAACAGATTCACCTCCCCTTTTAAATCCAATAGTTCCTTGATAAGCATAGTCTTATCTATATAGTAATAATGCTCTTTTACAATCTTCTCAAAGTTATCTACACCCACTGGCAATGGTTTCTTCATTGTCATCCCTCCAACATCATATGCCCTTTTCCACATTATACCCTATCTCCCTCTGTTTCACAATCAGTTTCCATCGAATAGCAGCAAAGCCATCTCTTGAATACTGCTGTATTCCCAAAGATGGCTCTTGATATCTATTTGATTCTCCATATTAACCGTTCTATTTTGTTACTACCGTATGCATCGTACTCTTGCTAACTCCAAATGCCTTCGCCGTCTATCTCACTGTTGCCTTATTATCAATGATATAATATGCGATCTCTACTGCCCTTTCCTCAATATAATCTTTCATACATAACCCATGCACTCATTGTTTTTACAATGTATGCAAAGGTTTATTTCCATATTCCTTTTTTCACCGCTTCATAACCTTATCTAACTTCTGTCCTCCCCCAAAGCGAACCTCACAGTCCCTCCGCCCCTGCTATTGCAGTTCTTAAATCCGTGTGATACTGTAATTCAAGATTGCGGACACCTGCATATCAAAGGTTATCTCGTCTCGTATACTTTTATAATTCTTAACTGTAAATTGACACAACATAGCTGCTTTCACTCCCGCAAGTACTTCTCAGAAATCATCATCAATTCCTCTGACGCTTGTTCTATCGATTTATTATCTATAAAATATTTCCATTTAATTTTTTTGAATACTTTTTTCATGTACACAATGTCTTCATGGATATCTTTCATATAATAATCTTTATGTTCTTCTTTATAAGCCTCATCTTCATATATATTATCATTTTCGTCTGAAAAGACCAATCTTTCAAATATATGCTCTTCTGTATCCTGCAATTCCACAGCAACTACTCCTTCCTGTTCAAGAAGGTCATTGATAATTCTGGCATAATAAATGGGACTAACTGCGATTACCATATCATCTCCATTATCATGAATTATATTTTTTAATATCTTACCTTTTATGATGCCTCGTTCATAGGTCCATGGGTTTTCTTTCATAAATTGCTCTAATGTAATATGAAAATGCTTCTTTATTTCGTCATCTAAATCAAAAAAAGAATAATTCAATTTGTCTGCCAGTCTTTTTCCAATCTCAGTTTTTCCTACATTTGATATACCAAAAATTAAAATGATCATTTTAATCCATTTCCTTCCTGAAAGGTTGGCTGCTTTGCGCTGATCTTACTTTTGTCTTTTCCCAAAGCGGACCTCACAATCCTTTCTAAAAAATGATATTCCATAGCAGTCAATCTTCTTATATCCTTCTGTACGCAGTTCATCCATATATTTTTTATCATAAATCTGCCCAAGAGCCTTTTCTGCATCATTTTCCAAATCATCAATACCATTCGATACCTTGACTTCCAGAATAAATGATCTGCCCCGCAACGAAGGACTTTTCACCATAATGTCAGATCGTCCATTTCCCGATTCACGATTGGACTTCACCAGATAATTCTCGCTCTGACTTAATATTCCTGTCAGGAAACCATGATAAAAATTCTCTGCACTGTCATAGAAGCTGATGGTACGGAAAAGCTGTCCGTTTAATATATCGGTCATCTTCTGAGCATTTCCCTCTTCCATTGCGCGGTATAAATCATGAAAATCTTCTTTCTGTATTATATCTTTCATCCAATTCGTAATTGTATTTTCGTAGATTGTCATAACCTCTGTATTAGGAACACGCACCTTAAGGAATATATATTTCCCTTTAAGGTACTCACTTTCCTTTGTCAGATACCCCGTAAAATAAAGGAAATTCCACAAATTTTCCCCATTACTATACATATCACCATAGGTTACTTCCTCGTGTACCTGTATATCCAGGGTTCCTCCATCCATAAGTGTCTCGATCTTCCCTTTCATCTCCCGGTCAGCCCTGGCAACCATGTCCTTTACGATGTCATTGGAACTGGTATTAATCCAGTAGGGATGCGGAAATGCATTGACATCTGAATATAAATCATATAAAAACTTAATCACGCTCCATGGATTATATACCTCCGTATCTCCAAATAAATATCCGTCATACCATTCTTTCATTGTAGAAAAACGGCTTTCCACTTCATAATAAGTCATCATCTGAAGCACTTCCTGCTCTGTAAAGCCAAAATGTTCGCTGTATTTTTTATCAAGCACAGATACAATGTTCAGATGATTCAATCCTGTAAATATACTTTCTCTTGAAATCCTCAGGCATCCTGTAATGACAGCAAACTGCAAATAATCATTCGTCTTTAACGCAGATTCAAATAATGACCGGATAAAATCCACCATTTCCTCGTAAAACCCCCGGAAATAAGCATTCTCAAGCGGCACATCATACTCGTCAATTAGAATGACGGTATTCCTGCCTGTGATTTTATATATACATCTGCTGAATAATTTTAACGAACCTCTGACCTGTTTTTCATCCGCTTCTTCATCTGCAATTCGCATATACTGTTCATATTCTTTTTGAGTGAGCTTGTCATTTCCTGTTTCAACCACACTTCTATGTCTGTCAAACTCAGATGCTATTTCAACCTGCATCGTATAATAAGCATTTTCAAAATCTTCCTGTTTGGCCGATTTTAATGTCAGATTTATCACAGGGTACATTCCCATCTGTCCTGTATATTCTTCTCCGGCATCCGTAATCTTCATCCCCCGGAAGAGCTCTTTATTCTGCTCATTTTTTACTTTGTCTCCTGTATCCTCAAAAAAGTAACGAAGCATGCTTAGATTCAATGTCTTTCCAAATCTTCTTGGACGTGTAAACAAATTTACTTTCCCTTTTAAGTCCAGTAATTCTTTTATGAGCATTGTCTTGTCTACATAATAATATCCAGATTTTACTATATCTTCAAAATTTTCAACACCCACCGGCAATGGTTTCTTCATTGTCATCCCTCCAACATCATATGCCCTTTTCCACATTATACCCTATCTCCCTCTGTTTCACAATCAGTTTCCATTTGAACAGCAACAGAGCCACCTCCTGTATACTGCTGTATTCCCAGAGATGGCTGCACTTTTAATAAAACATTTCTAAAGTATTACATTTTTTATCACACAAGACAATTTCCGGTCTGACCGGACATCCGCCCATACAAAAATTCCTATCCGCACATTCAGGGCAGGACATTTTTAAGCGTGAGCGGAAATCCTCAAATTCACTGCTCATCCAGGCTTCTTCAATCGTATGGGTTTTTAGATCGACCGCCCATCTCATGTCTTCATTGTCGAAGCTGCACGGCATCATTTTCAAGTCTGAAGAGATATATGCAGACCATCTGGCTCCCTCACATGTATCCAGACTATCCAGATCAATACTCCCCCTATTATTAATCAGCGCAGGTACTGTGCAGGAATCAAATCCTATTTTATATCCTGTATCCTCAGAATTAACCAGTGTTATCAATTCCTTGAATCTCATATTATCTCTGGTAATCATATTCTCTGCCTTTCCAAGTCCAACCGGTTTATGCAGAAGGAACACTAATGCATTAATCCCATCGGGGAAACGATGAGAAACCAGTCGTTCTACTGCCTCATCGACAGTGTATTTATTCAGGACATAATGTATGTTTGTTTTTACTCCTGCATCTGCAAGCATCTTTATTGCACGTAATGTATATTCGCTGCGATACCAGCTTATGGCTACTGCTCCGCAGTATTGGCTGCATAGCTTTGCAATCTCTTCTGTTATCCCATAGCCTGAGCTTGTAAAATTAGGGACAATTCCTGTCATCTTACAGATTTCAAGAATCTCTCTGAAATGTTCATGCTGATCCGGATCTCCACAGCCGCCGAGCGCAAACTGATATGTCCTTCCCTCACATTGCTTCGCTATATCTTCGAAATCCGCTAATGTCATGTTATCATTTTTCTTATGCAGTCCTCCCTGGTAGCACTCTATTCCAGCCTTTATACACAGGCCGGACTGTCCATGGATACAGTGCCCCATAATACCAATATCCAGCAATTCCGGAAAAGATGCCGCAAAAGGATCAACACCTGTATCCCTGCCATCCTCAATGATGCCTGTACGGAGATAGTTTCCTGTCTTTTCATCAAAAAATGAGACAAAATTTTTTTCTTTCCTGATCTTCATAGTTCCCCTTAATAGCTCAAATCTCCATCTATCACTATAAATTCATCTTTACCTGCATCTTCCATTTCTTTCCATACTTTTTGCAAAAGCTCTGCATAGTCATACGAACTGCATTCGAAATCCACAGTTCCCATATAAACTGTTTTCCCTGCTTTTAATGCACCGCGTACTTCTTCCTGCTCTTTTTTATGAACATATTCCTCTTCAAATACCTTCTGAATCTCCTCTTCTGTGCTGTCTGATGCTAGCATCTTTTCTCCTAACATTTCCCGTTGGACAACCCTTACAATTGCTTCCTTAAGCTTTTCTGATAAGTCTTCATCCCTGGCAATGATAAAACTGCTGCTACTTGAATTTGTTACAAAGTCTGTTCTTAACTTCATACAATCCTCTCCACCTTTCTTGTATTCAGCTGCTGTTCTTTGATCCTTTACAAAGCTGATACCTTTTATTTCTAAAAAGCATAACTCATTACCCGGAAATTGTCATTGAATTCAAAATTCAATACATATCTCAAAGCTCACTTTAAGTCTTTGCCCGGGAAAGCAGATTCCCGCAGGCAATCCAATTCTAAGAAATCTTCACAACTATTTATGCCGCATCCTTTAGTTTTGTGTAATACATCATAAACCGGAATACTATTTTGTATTGAACAGACGTTGATACGGTGTCCCCATTTCCCATCAGCATATCATCAATATTGACATGAAAAAGCCTGCTTAATGCATACAAATGATCCACGCTCGGGATATTGATTCCCTCTATCCACCGGTATACGGTCTGCACGCACGCCAGTCCAAGATACGTCTGGATATCTTTTGGCTGCAAATGATTCCACTTCATAAGCAGTTCAAGGCGCTTTGCGGTTTCGTTTTTATTAATCACTGGAAAACTTTCTATATTTTTAGTCATGCCTTCGTCTCCCTTAGCATCCTTTCCCAAACCGGACCTCACAATCCTTCCGATAGAACGCTATCCCGTAGCAGTCAATCTTCTTATATCCTTCTGTACGCAGTTCTTCCATATATTTTTTATCATAGATCTGACCAAGAGCCTTTTCTGCGTCTTCTTCCAAATCATCAATATCACCCGATACCTTGACTTCCAGAATAAATGATCTGCCCCGCAGAGACGGGCTCCTTACCATAATATCAGAGCGTCAAAAAAAATACTCACTTTTTTCTTGTATCAGCATTCCAGGTAGGACGATAAAGTTCCCCGCAATTATCTGCCCCTTTCAGAAATAAATCCAACAACCTTCTCATATTTCTCAATATCCTGATTCTCCTGTAAAAGCCTGCACAATTCATCCGCCCACGTCTTACAATAGTAATGGATGCTGTATTTTTCATCATACTCGTCAAAAGTCTGAATCTGCTCCCTCTCCATTCTTGCCGCACATTTTTGATATGCATGGTACAAATATTCCCTTGTCCTCTTCTCCTCCTCTGTTTTATTCCTTAACCAGATAAGGCCAGGACGCTTCTTCAAAGCGAGATACAGAATTTTATCAATTTCTATGCTCTCTGCGTCGAAATAATCCGCCAGATAGATTCTGCCCTCAACCCTTTCCTGTCCTGTGTACGGATAGGGTTTCAGCCATTTACCGCGTTCTTCCGGGCTTTCAATCAGATCCATTGCATCTGCGGGCTTATTCAGGCAACAGAATTTGTATTTCTTCCCACTTCCACAGGGGCATGGGTCATTTCTTCCGATTTTTACCTTTTTGGCTGGCTTATCCCTTTCCATCTTGCGGAAGATCTGTTCAAAATCCTTCTCAAGTGAAACCTTATTTCCTGATTTTTCTGTAAACATTGCCCAATTCCGCAAGGTGTCAGCAGCATGAAAGGAAGCCCTGCAAATACCTTTTTCACCCTCCCGGTATTTGAACATGGCATCCACATAGGAATCATAACGCCCAATCGTCATTTCGTCCAAAAGATTATTGGCAAGCATATAGCGAATTTCCGGAAGCATATCAAAAAAGTGACACCGGCATAACATATGGGCAGCTTCATTATAAAGATAGCCGTAATCCTTTCCGGAGTAAACAATCTGCTTTAAAAACTCCCTCCACTCGCTTTCCTGCAGAATTCCATCCAGATACAGCTGCCCCATTACATCTAGCATGTCCGCTCTGACAAATTCATCCACATCTGTATTTTGAATTGTCTTTTTCGCCAATTCTATATTGTCGTTATAGGTATTGTAAAGTATATCATGCAAATTCGAAGTAATACAATCCCCGATCAGATACTCCACCTCGTCTCCAGGCAGAGAGACAAGCTCCACAATCTCCGGGAAAATCTCTCTGTCCTGGAATTCCGCCAACAGATATATGGCATAAAAATGGCGCTGATAGCCTTCCTCCAGTTCTGTTCTTTTTCTGAGTGTATATTCCACAGCCTCCCGCAGATAAGGAATCGCCTCCTCTTTATTTGCTGTAATGACCCTAAATGCTTCTTCCGGGAAAATATTGCTGGAATATGTAATTTCCTCTATTGCCTTTTTTAACTGGTTCATATCTTTATCCTTTCTGTACTTCGTTGTATTTTTTATTCATGTAGCCGCCAGCCGGTTATTGTTTTCTATGTAAAGGCAGCCGTATCGGCTACACCCACCCATAGATTCTAATCCTTTTAACCAATCAGAACTTCCTTTCCCTGAAAAGCAAACCCGTATTTACGTATACGCTCCTTCGCGATTCCTTTCGCGCTCAGAACCGCTTCATAATTCTTATCTTCAATCTGCTCCAATGCTGCTTTTACTGTATCTGTAAGCTCCTTCTCCTTCCTCGGCTGGAACACCTTGAATTCCAGTATGATGGCATCATCCTCCCGCCCTTTCGGCTCCAGCATTACATCATAGCGTCCAAAGCCGCTCTCTCTATTGGATGTGATCGTGTAACGGTCAGCCAGTTCAACCATCAGCCCCAGCACAAAACCATGATAGAACCTCTCCGGTTCTTTTTTAGATGGATTCTTTCCTGTGTCAAAGTAACTGAACATCGTCTGCGTTAAACTGTTCATATAATCATTCATCGCATCCGTATCGCCTGCAAGCAGCGCTTTGATAAAGTCATTGTAATCTGATCTGCTCTCCGCAAACCATCCGCGAATCACTCCGCCAAACATCAGCCTCACCTCAAGATTCGTAATAGCCAGCTCACAGTTCAGCGCATTGATACCCGAATCGCTTTTTGCATACTCTTCAAATCTGATTACCTTCAAATACCCGCTGGCAAGCAAAAGACTCCAGATCGCCGTCTCATCTGCATCAAGCATATTGTAAACAATCTGTTCGTCAACAGGCGTTATCAAGTGTTCCCCTAAAAGAAGTCTTCCAAACGACTGCTTAATATTTTTACTGCTCTCCCGGATCAATTTGCCGACTAGACTGTTGGAGCTTGTATTTGCCCAGTATGTGCGCAGCTTTCCCTTGCTCAGATAATTAATCACGGACCATGGATTGTAAATGTCTGTCATTCGTCCAAATGTGAAACCATCATACCACCTTTTTACCTCTTCTTTTTTATCCGGCATTCCGAATTCATCCAGTGCATCAAATACTTCTTTTTCTGTAAAGCCAAATGCATCCTCATATTTTTCCGCAGTAGTAGTAATGACTTCGAGATTATTTAAGTCCGAAAAGTCAGATTCCTTGCTAACCCACGTAATTCCCGTCATAACTGCCCGCTCAAGGTATGGATTTGTCTTAAATGAAGAGTTAAACAGACTTCTGGTAAACGATGCCAGCTCATCCCAAAATCCATTCACATAGGCTTCCTGCATAGGCGTGTCATACTCATCCAAAAGAATAATTACCTTTTTCCCGTAATACCGTGAAAGAAAATCAGACATTTTATGGACTGCCCACGATGCTGTCCCTTCCTTCATGTCACTGGTCACACTTTTAAAGTATGTTTTTTCATTCTCTGTTAGTAATTCTCCATCAAGCAAAAATGCATTTTTATTATATAAATCTTCTAAAATCTGATTGATCGAATACTTTGTCCCCACATAATCCGGCTCCTTCACATTAGCAAAAGATAAACTAATAACTGGATATGTTCCCTGAAGCTTCCTGTATTCTTCATCATCCCATATAGACAGTCCTTCAAATAAATCTGCCCGTCTGGCATATCCCACGGAAAAAAACTTCTCTAGCATACTCATATTCAGAGTTTTTCCAAACCTTCTGGGACGGGTAATCAGTGTCACATCATCGTCAGACTCCCACCATTCCTTAATAAAATGGGTTTTGTCTATATAAAAATTGTTCTTTATACGGATTCTCTCAAAATCCTGTTTCCCTATTCCAACTGTCCTTGCCATAAACTCACTTCCTTACTCAATAAGACCAGAACATTCCTGCCCCTAAGCCAATCACCATATCTCCATCATAATGCCGTTTTTCATATTATACTCTATCTCCCTCTGTTTCACAATCAGTTTCCACTGGGCATCCTTTTACTTCTGAGGTGTAATCTCTTCATCCTAAGACTGGCATGGCATTCCCACTGACTCTCTCTTAATCAGCCCCACACTGATCACTACATTCTCGGAGGGACAGTTCTTATGGGTAATTTTATAGAGCAGCTTCTGCACCGCCCGTTTTCCCATCAGTTCCTTATTCACATTCACTGTCGTAAGCTTTGGCCGCACCCGCTCGCACATGTCGATATTATCAAATCCCACAACCGAAATATCCCGCGGAACCTTATACCCCAGAATCTGCAATGCCAGCATAAGAGAAATTGCAGCTCTGTCGTTGGAACACACAAATACCTCCGGCATCTGTTTATGTGCCTTAACAAGCGCGGCAATCTTTTTATTGTTGTTCGAAAATACTGCCTCCTCCATTCCGCCCAGGATAGAATATGTCTGAATATATTCATCTAGCACGCCCTCCAGTTTTCCAGTTTCAAAGAGGTCGTTCAAAGCCTCCTTGTAGCCCCAGTACCGTTCCTTAATGCTAAGGGAATATCCCAGCTCCCCGTAAAATCCAATCCTTTGAAATCCCTCCTCAAACAGGTACTTTACCATCACATACCCTCCTAGCTTATTGTCCGTAATAATGCTGTCAATATTCTGCGTGAGAGAGGCGTGGTCTGTTAATACAAGAGGAATACGAGCGTCACAAAGCTTTTCAATATTATAGTCGCGTATCTTTCCAATCACAATTACCCCTGACACCCTTCTGTCCGCGACCGTTACCGGAATCTCAAAATTATCATCATCAAAAAAATTCATGAGCGTATCATAACCTTGTTTTTTTGCCTCTTCAACTACTGCAAATAAAACACGTCCATAAAAATCCATATCCTGGGAATAGCGTTTCTGCATCATAACACAGATGTTCGTTCTGGCAAAAGTTCTTACAAACTTTTCCTTTGTCTCTAAATATCCCATCTCTTCTGCAGTCCTTAGAATTTTAATTCTCATCTCATTACTGATTCCTGGTTTATTGTTCAGAGCAAGCGAAACCGCATTAACCGAGATCCCATATACATTCGCAATATCTTTCATCGTAACCTTCATAAGCTGTTCTCTCCCTTTCTGTTATGCTCACAACCAATGGAATCTGCCGTAAGTATCGCAAAAGCCGAAGCCGCAAAGCGGCATACTTCCTTATGCGGCTGTGCGCATCAAGTTATGTTGCGCGGCAGATTTATCTGGCACGCAGTGTAAAACAAGTCCAAGGCAAGTTATACAAATATAAGCCACATTAAATAACAATAAGGCTATTTAAAGTGGCTTATATTAAAAGTCTCCCCTTTTCGGGCTTTTCTCATACTCCCAAATGACAATACAAATCTTCTATTGTAATCTCTGCCATACATACACTGTCGTCGGCAGCCCCATAATATATCCTGATCCTGTCTTCCTCTATTAACGCACCGCACGAAAATACAACCTGCCCAAAAAATCCCTGTACTTCGTAATCCATCTCTGGCTCTAGCAGCGGAACGCCAGACTTCGCAAGGATTTTTTCCGGATTTTCCAGGTCAAGCAGAAACGCGCCAAGGCAGTAACGGCCCTCCTTATCTGTCGCGTGATAGATCTTAATCCACCCCTTCTCTGTTTTCAGCGGAGGGGCGCCGCCCCCAATCCGGCCATTTTCCCAGCCTCCTGCTTCCCCGTAAAAGTGCCGGTACTCTCCCCAGTGAAGCAGATCCTCTGATTCTGCAATCCACATGTCCGGAGAACCGATTCCCCTTGGGACAGGCCGGTTAAAGCAATAATATTTCCCATTAATTTTCTCTGGAAATATTGTCACATCCTTATTTTCCGGAAGAAAAATAATCCCTTTCCTCTCATAGCTCTCAAAGTCCTTCGTCGTAACCAGTGATGTTACAGCCCCATTGGGAGATACTGCGGTATAATTTATGTAATAGGTATCTCCGATCTTTGTAATTCTTGGGTCTTCCATTCCCCAGCATTCCTCACTGGCATTGGGCATAATACACGGCATATTTCCAACCTTAAAATGTATCCCGTCCTTAGAACGGGCAATCCGAAGATGCGATAAGGTTGTAAGATATACGACATCCCTGTTTCCGTCATTTCCCCTGGTAATTGTCCTTGAATCCTCAAAGCAATACTCTGGATGCTGCGACTTTCTGATTCTGATGGTCTTAAAAATACTATTCCCGTTCTTCTCTTCTACAACTGGAATCATCACACAGTCCTCTTCATCCGTCTCAGCGACCTCGGCAACGCGGCACAGTAAAATATATTCTCCCTTATACTTTGTAACCCCGCAATTGAATACGCCTTTTACAGTAAAGCCTTCGCAGGAGGGCGTTACATCTGCGATTGACAGCATCGGATTTTCCCGAAATCTTATAATCCCTGACCTCTTCTCACTCATAACATCACCTATTTCAACATAAAGTTAATTCCTTCCTTAAAATATTTTGAAAAACATAAAAACAGTACAATGACAGGCAGTGTCAGAACTACAGATGCCGCATACATAGGACCGGGAATCGTGGAATTCTGATTAAACTGCGTGGAAATCATTACGTTTAATGTCTGCATCTTCAAATCCGGAGCAACCAGCATATCCCACATCAATTCGTTCCATCTTGTCATAAAAACAGATAAAAATACGATGATACTAATAGACTTTGTTGACGGGAGAGCTATTTTCATTAATATTTTAAAATCACTTGCACCGTCAATCTTTGCTGCCTCGAAAACAGTTGATGGTACTGTTTTAAAATAATTGATATACATGAAGATTCCCCAAATTGATATTACTAAGGGAAGCAGCATGCCCAGATAGCTGTTTGCCAGCGGACGAATCAGCATATATCTGGGAACCAGCAGTATAATAACCGGGAAGAACATCTGAAACAGCAAGGATGAATAGATTACCTGCTTTCCTCTGTACTTCATATGCGTTGCCGCATATCCTGTCATCAGCCCTGTCATAACCGAGACGGCCGCGGTAGGTATTGATATAATAAAAGAATTTGCCAGGGCCCGGATCCACTGCCACGGATCCGTAGACCCGGCGCCATTTCCTCCTAAAAGGTAGATATAGCTGTCCAGAGACACTTTCTCTGGCAGCAGCGCTTTATCCACTAATTCCCACGGCAGAAACGACTGCAGAACCATGTAATAATATGGGAAAAGAGATATCAGCATTAGTAAAATCGTGATTACACTGATTATGATTGTAGAAACTGATAGTTTCTTTTTTTTCACTTTCATCCCCCCTTACCATCCGTACTTTTTGTTCAGCCTGTTCATAATCCAGGTAATTGCCTGAATCACTACAAATATCTGTACTGCATTTGCAATTGCCATCGCCGCTCCGTAGCCTGAACGAAACCGGACAAAGGATGCATTATAAATCTCAAGCTGCCATGTGGTTGTAGAAAGCATCGGCCCGCCTCCGGTCAGCAGGAACGGTTCCGAAAAGATCTGGAATGAAAGCCCTGCTGCCAGAACAATCACTGATGTCAGTGTCGGCGTAATCATGGGCAGGGTAATGGACAAAAGCTTCTTTATTCCAGTACATCCGTCCAGCTTCGCCGCCTCATAGACATCCTCAGAGATGGACTCGATCCCCGAAAGCACAAATAATGCGTAGTATCCTGACATTTTCCAGACAATCATCAGAATAATAATGTAAAACGCCCATTCACTCTGAAGCCAGTTTATATTCAGGCCAAAGCTTTCTCTTAAAAATGTACTGAAGGCCGAATTATAACCAAACAAGTATTTTACCATTACGGATGTGGACACCCCTGATGTGAGATAGGGAATAAAAAACATAACCGCTGCAAATCCCTTTAATGCAGATGGCAGCTTCGATACCATAAGTGCAATCCCCACTCCCAGTACAAAACACAGTACAACAATCGGAATCAGATACCGGATGGAATTGACAAATGCCGCACTTACCCTTTCATCTGTAAACAGCTCTGTAAAATTACGGAATCTGACAAAGTTATAGTCCGGGGACATTAAATTCCAGTCTGTCATAGACAGCCATACAGCCCAAATCAGAGGAAGGAATAAAAACACAATTGAATAAACCGTATAAGGCGCATTAAAAAGCCATGGCATAATGTTTACTTTTTTCTTTTTCACTTCCTGCACTCCTTTTCATCTTTTAAATATACTCACGGCCAGCGAAATCTGCCGTGAGTATAACTGCTTTTTAAAATTCCAGTCCTCTCTTCATGAGGACTGGAATAAAACTTTATTCTAAACCGCCTGCTTCTTTCATGGCATTTAATGCATCATCCACATATTTTGAAACGTCCGGATTTTCATTAATCCCGCTCACAGCAGCCACCTCGTTCATCAGCGGGATCACGCCCTTCTCACCAAGTGCTGTCATAATCTCTGCACCTTTTTCATGAGCCATGCCAGGAACACTATATGCAACATTCGCACTTACATCCTTTAACGCCGGATGCTCGTCAAAATATGCTGCCAGTGTTTCGTTTTCTTCCAGATCACCGCGTACAGGAAGCATAGCTGTAGCATTCAGCCAGTCAACATCAACTGTATCCTTCCCGTCTCCCGTAAATACATATTTGAGGAATTCAACAGCACCGTTATGCTCCTCATCTGAGATTGCCTTATTTTTATATAAAACAATACCCTTTGCGTCTGCATAGTTATAAGGAGTATCCCCGGCATTTTCAACTAAAGCAGGACCAAATACATAATCTCCATCCATTCCATACGCTTTGCCTGCCGCATCATTAGCGGAAATGTCCCATGGAAGCCCGCATCCCATTACTACCGGGATTGTTTCCTGCTGCCAAAGTGCGTCAATTGTCCCTGTCAGCAGAGACTGTCCCATATTCGCGTACATTTTGAATACCTTCTCAAGCGCTTCCTTATCTGCGGTAAGCTTATTTCCATCCACAAGAGGCGTTCCTTTAGCAAGTGCATTATACGGAGCCTCGATATCAAACCACCTCTCCCAGTAATCTGCAGAATTCATAAATTCTGCACGGCACATAAAGTGGCTAATTCCCTGTCCCTTTAGCTCCTCCTGCTTGTCCTTATAAGACGCAAGAAGCTTTTCTAAATCTGCCATTGTCTGCGGTACTTCGTTAAATCCGAGGGCTTTCAAGGCTTTACTATTGTAGCAGACTGTAATTGGATTAACATATAACGGAAGCACGTACTGAGCCCCTTCAATCTCCCATCCCTTTACCGTCTCTTCAATCTTGCGTTCCGCTACGATCTCAGAAAACCAGTCCTCCTGTCCCATATCATATACAGCCTGAGACCCGGCCAGTATGTTTGCAAAACTGCGGTTAATATTTTCTGAAATTGCCGGTACTGTGTCAGTGGCAATTGCATTCTGGATTCCCGCCTCGGAAGAAGGCTGTGCAGGCATCATCTGAACCTTCACCTCGATCTTCTTTCCGTCCAGCTCTGCATTGCTGCTATTAAACTTATCTGCATATTTACTCCAGAAGTCTAGATTATACTGCTCTGGAGCCGTCCAGAAATCAACTGTGATCACATCCCCAGAGCCGCCTGTTTCATTTTTAGCCTCTCCGCCTCCTGCATCATTTTTCTTTCCTCCACACCCTGTAAGCATCGTCATCATCATTGCTGCCGAGAGCACGCCCGCCAAAATCTTCATCGTAATCTTTCTCTTCATCCTTCTTACCTCCACTTGTATTTTTTGTTCACTGCAGTGTTTCTATATCTATTACATCATCTGCAAGCTTTAATTTCAAATCTGTTTTACTTTAAAAAACAATAAAAAAACAGAGGTACAAAAGCATCTGCTCCTTTCGCACCCCTGATTCTACTCACTATAGTATGTCCCAGACTCACACGAATTAACCGTACGTTTCGCTAATTATATTGCGCGGCAGATAAATCTGCCGCGCAATATAGCATGATTACATTTATTTCTTTACTGTAATTTTCGCAGAAGCCTTTTTCCTGCTCCCGTCCTTTGCAGTAGCTGTAATCGTAACCCTGCCGGCCTTTTTCGCAGTCACTTTCCCGCTTTTATTAACAGTGGCAATCTTTTTATTCGAAGATTTCCATACTACTTTACTGTTTGCGGCCGTTGGCTGCATGACTGTTACTTTTAGCTTCTGAGTCTTTTTCACCTTCATGGTTTTACTATATTTTCCAATTGTAATTTTTGTTACTTTAACAGGCTTTTTACTTGCTTTTAAAGTAACTGTCACAGATTTTCCGCCTACAGACGCCGTAATTTTTGTCTTGCCAGATTTTTTCTTAATCGTAACCTTTCCATTTTTGACCGTTGCAATCTTCTTATTAGAAGATTTCCATGTGATTCCTGAAATCTTCTTTCCCGCCTGGTCAACTGCATTAGCCTTAAATGTATAGTTTTTACCAAAGGTTACATTAAGCGATGCTTTATTCTTGATATTCTGCCCTTTCAGAGTGAGAGAAATCTTCTTTACTGCCTGCTGTACAGGCGGCTTCTGAGTACCTGGATCTGGTTTATCTGGATTCGGATTATCCGGACCTGGTCCTGGCGTTATCTCTGCAAGACCTTCCGCCGCTTTTTGAAGCTCTGACAGCACACGGTCTACCTCTTCCTTTGTAAGATTCTCTCCCTTTAATGCTTCCTCTGCTGCTGCAAGTGCTTCCTGATACACCTTCCAGCTTTCCGGCGTGTAGCTGCTCTCTTCCTTAACGTCCTTCTGTACTTCTTCGATTCCCTGGGTCAGTTCCGTCTGCAGGGTCTCTTTTGTTTCTACAAGGCTTCCCTTTGCACTCTCAAATGCTGCCTGCAGGCTTTCTAATGCCTGGGCTATCTCTTCCTGGGCTGCATCTTCCTTATTTAGGACATTCTCCGCTGCTCTTAGTGCCTCTGTTATAGCCGCCTCGTATAATGCTATGGACTCACTTGTATAGCCGTCCGTGGAAAAATTGCGAATCTCTTCCATCTTATCAGACAGGTCGGACTTATCCACTGGCGTGTCTGGTCCTGGCGTTATCTCTGCAAGACCTTCTGCCGCTTTTTGAAGCTCTGACAGCACACGGTCTACCTCTTCCTTTGTAAGATTCTCTCCCTTTAATGCTTCCTCTGCCGCTGCGAGAGCTTCCTGATACACCCTCCAGCTTTCCGGTGTGTAGCTGCTCTCTTCCTTAACGTCCTTTTGTACTTCCTCGATTCCCTGGGTAAGTTCCGTCTGCAGGGCTTCTTTTATTGTTACAAGGCTTCCCTTTGCACTCTCGAATGCTGCCTGCAGGTTTTCCACTGCCTGGTCGGTTTCTTCCTGGGTTACATCTTCCTTGTTCAGTACACTCTCTGCCACCCTTAACGCCTCTGTTATTGCGGCCTCATATAACGCTATAGACTCACTTGTATAGCCGTCTGTCCGGAAACTGCGGATCTCCTCTATTGCAGCAGATAATGCAGCTGTATCTACAGGCGGATTCACTAATCTCCCATATACTTCAAATTCCCACAGGGAATATCCATACTGTCCGCCCGGCTCAATCCCTTGCATTTTTACATACCTTGCTATGGTCTCCTCATCAAATGACAGCTCTACAATACCGCCTTTCCCGTCCGTAACATGACTAACATCCGTCCATTCTTCCCCATTGTCTGAAATCTGGACTTTGTATTCCTTTCCGCCACTTCCTTCCCAGTTGTGCACAATTCTTGAAATCTTATAAGAGTCCTCTAAATCCACTGAAATCCACTGATCATCAACATTCTCATCTGGATGTTCCTTTCTTCTATAGGATACCCATCTTGACTGCTTGCCGCCTATGCTTCCAGTGTTTCCATCAAATGCTAACGATGAACTGTACTCTTTATTGCCATCTTTTGCATCAATAAATACACTGCTTGCACTGGATGGTTTATTTAAAGCAACATTCTCCTCTGGTTCTCCGTCAGTGTATTCCCCATAAACCTTAAACTCAAAAATATTGATGCCATATTGTGTTAATCTTGATTTCAATGAGTGCAGCTTTACATAACGCCCAGCCGCTTCGTTTAACACAAACTTATCCTTTAATGACTGGTCTGTCACAAGCCCTTCACGGACAACAGTCCAGTCTGTGTTATTATCCGAAACCTCAATCTGGTACTGGTCGGAGCAGGCAGACTCCCAGTTCACCTCAATTGCGTGAATTGTTGCCTTTGCACCCAGGTCAACACTGATCCAGTTGTCATCTTCATTCCTCAGCGAAGCCCATCTTGTATTCAGATCACCGTCAACTGCAAGATTCCCGGTAAATGTCGGTGCCTGCGTTGACTGTGAACTCGTCTCTGTCTTCCTGTTCTGTGATAATAACTGACTTGTCTGCAGGGTTACTTCTTTGATCTGGTAATCAGCCTGGGGGCCGGCTTTCATCAGAATCTTCACATACTGGCAGATCGTTCCAACAGGAACCGTCTCCTTCTGCCCTTTTCCATCTGAAACAGAATATATTTTTTCATACTGTACTCCATCCTGTGACGTATAAATCTCGTATTCGCTTGCAAAATGATCTCCCCACAGTATGTCCATGCTGTTAATATACTGTTCTGTTCCGGTAAACAGAGAAATCCATTCCTCATTTCTGTCCTGGCTTTGTCCGCTCTCCCAATATGTATTCGGATTTTTGTCCACGACATTTTTTACGCCGTGTCCTTCTTTCTCACTGCTTGCATGATACCTGTCATCTTCACCCTCTGCAATTGTCATCGACTGGCCTGCATAGGGAAGTGCAGCAGAAACAAAGGATGTCCTTGTTTTCTTATTGTCATAGGACAAATCCACATTTATTGTCTTATGAGCATCCTGGTCATTCACTGCAGCCGTAATCTGCCTTACAGCCTTCGATTCATCAATCAGAATGCTGCACGCCTGGTCAACTGTAATTGTATAGCCTTCTTTATACTCCAGTGAGCCGGCTTTATAGAAATTAATCTGCGTCTGCTTTAAGCCGTCATGCCTTACAGCCTGTACATCCGCTGTATTTTTTATAACAGTAACCGGAATATTTTCCGCATAGCTCTTAATATCTGCTTCTCCCTTATTCGGTACAACAATATAGGCATAGGAAGCATCCGCAGGCTTTACGCCATGGTCGATATATGCGGTAAAGACCGGAGCTGCCTCTTCTACCTTCTCCCGGGGCCACAGGCTCGGCGCGTCTGTCTGCTTTTTATTGGAAACCTTAACAGCCGTATCCTCCAGGAACACATAACCTGTTTTATCATTATAAATGTACCGGGCATTAAAGTCCTTCCCGTCTGTCCCCAGATCCACAGCTTCGCCGTCAACCTTAACGCCGTCTGCCTCACTCTGATTCAGTGTGGTATGGATCGCCGTTGTTTCCGTTGACTTAATCCCGGCTCCTAATGCAACAAATTCATCATCAAAGAAGAAATATCCTTTTGCCGCCTGGGTGCCTTTCTTATTCATCAGGTAAGCAGTACTCCCATACGTCCCGTCCGTTGCGCCGATCGTATGATCCGTACCATTGGTGAACCTGCCATAATTAGAGTAATCCTGAACAATGCGGTTAGGCGTTGTTGTCCCTGGACAATGTGCCCAGTCGTAGGCAGCATATACATTGGTATATTCATCTCCATCAATGGTAATTGTGGATGCCGCCGAGGATGTCCAGTAAATGAGCTGTCCCTTATCTTCCCCGGTCCAGCTTCCGCGCCACTCTCCGCCGATCAGATTTCTGGAATCCATCTTAATATTTACCCCATAACCGTCTCTCATGTGGGAATCATAGCCAGAGCGCCACATGTAATAGTGTCCGTTTTTCCCATTCGATACGGACGGATTCATAATATTATCCAGAACCGTCTGATACTGTGCTGCATGCTCCTTATCAGAAGCCACCATTCTCTTCAATGGATCAATGTAGGCATATGCATAATTGTTGTATCCAACATCATAATTATAAGGACGATACCCTAGATACAGCTCTATAATATCACCACGGATTGTCCAGCTTGTTCCGTTCAGCATATAGCCCGCCATTCTGTCCATCACTTCCTGGCTTAAGGAAAACTGTGTTTCCCTCAGCATATAGATCCAGAAGCTCATATCACGGAACATGGACAGCCCGTAGCCATTAGAATAAAACTGCCTGCCATGCATGTAAAAGCTGTTATCCACCTGCACCGCCTCTGCTGTCGTATCATCAAGCTGTGTCAGCAGACAATAATCTAGATAGTTTGTCACCATATCTTTTAATTGCACTGCATCCTCTGTAATGATGGCGTGATACACATAATTCTGGTCAAACCACAGATTATTCTGCCCGGTTCCATATTTTACAGGCGTTTTTTCCTTCAGCTTTGTCAGCATGATATTCATAGCTTCTTCGTTCATGATATCCTTCATGAATAAAGCGATTCTTGAGAACCTCAGCTGAACGCCGATTTGATTCTCCCACCAGTTCGTAGAGCGCGGATTTGCTGTACCCCAATGCTTAATTGCTGTATTCAGCTTCTCGACTACCTCCGCTTTCCCATAAAGCTCATTTCCCTCTTTATGATAAGCTATCGCAAGCGCCTGCAGGCGGTCCAGCGCCAGATAAGGATCCCATGCCTTACCGTTGGCTGCACCTGTTGTGGACGTATAATCCACATCGGCAAATGAACCGTCATCCTGTATCATCCCCAGGTATTCACTCGCCTTACTGACATAACAGGTATCAACCTTTGCGCCGTCATCAATTGTGTCCAGACCCAGGAAATATTCCTTTAGTCTGTTCTGAATTGTGTTCCATTCATCCGGGCCACTTGCCTCAGATGCACTGGCACAAACCATCTGCCCGCAGAGCAGGCAAAGAACCAGAATGAAAGACATACTCATCTTACTTAGTTTCGCTAACATACCTTCTCCTCCTTTTTTAGCGTTTTTTGTTACCGTAGTTTTACATATATTCTCTTTTATCCCAACTTGAATTTCAACGCAAAACAACTTGACGCCAGAAGGAGGAAGCGGGCTGCAGTCCACGGTAGGATGCGCACAAGCTGCGCATTCTGTAAGAACATGCGCAGGAGTGAGGGGTGGTTTTGAGCGGCAAAACAAAAACATCCCCGGAGACTTTCTTCGTCTCCGGGGATGTCTGTAAATCTTTTTATTCTTTTATATTGATACAAGCATGAAATGCATGACCTTTTGATGCTTATATCATATATTTTCTATAAGAGTCCGCCGATTGACAGGAATAATGGCGCAAATACCAGTGATACGATCGTCATCAGCTTAATAAGAATGTTAATGGAAGGACCTGACGTATCCTTAAACGGATCACCAACTGTATCTCCGACAACAGCCGCCTTGTGGGCCTCGCTTCCCTTGCCGCCGTGGCTGCCGTCCTCAATATATTTCTTCGCATTATCCCATGCGCCGCCTGCATTTGACATAAAGATTGCCATCATGACACCTGTTACCAGCGCTCCTGCCAAAAGTCCGCCCAGTGAGGCCGGCCCCAACAGGATTCCAACTGCCAGCGGTGCAAGCACGGCCATAATTCCAGGAACCAACATTTCTTTCAAAGCTGCCGTGGTTGAAATTGCAACGCAGGACTTGTAATCCGGTTTTGTCTTTCCTTGCATGATACCTGGCATCTCTCTGAACTGGCGTCTTACTTCCTCGATCATCTGATATGCCGCTTTCGATACAGATTCCATGGTCATGGCAGAGAACAGAAACGGAAGCATGCCTCCGACAAACAGGCCGATGATAACACGGCTGTCAAGAATGTCAATATTCTTAAGCTGTACTGCTTCTGCATAGGATACGAAAAGCGCCAGCGCCGTAAGAGCCGCAGAACCAATTGCAAATCCCTTTCCCATAGCTGCCGTTGTATTTCCTACTGCATCAAGCTTATCCGTAATCTTGCGGACTGACTTATCAAGCCCTGACATCTCCGCAATACCGCCTGCATTATCTGCAATCGGTCCATAGGCGTCAACTGCTACTGTAATGGCTGTCGTAGACAGCATGCCTACTGCTGCCAGTGCGATTCCATAGAGACCGCAGAACTGGTAAGCTGCAAAGATGCCAATACAGATCAGGAGGATCGGAATTCCCGTTGATTTCATTCCTACCGCAAGCCCGCTGATAATCGTAGTCGCAGAACCCGTTTCTGACTGGGATGCGATCTCCTTAACTGATTTATAATCTCCGGATGTGTAAACCTCTGTAATAATACCGATCAGAAGCCCCACGATCAATCCTGCAACAATCGCGATTGCCGCATTACAATTACCAAACAGATATTTACTAAACACAAATGCAATAACCAGTACAATCACGCTTGCTGCATAAGAACCTGCCTTAAGCGCCTTATGGGGATTTGCGTTCTCATCGCCCCGTACAAAAAAAGTGCCAAGGATGGACGCAAGCAGCCCAAGGCCTGCGATCATGAGAGGATAGACGGCTCCCTCCACCTGATAATATACGATTCCAAGAGTAAGTGCGGAAATCAGGGCTCCCACGTAAGACTCGAACAGATCCGCGCCCATACCGGCAACATCGCCCACATTATCTCCTACATTATCCGCGATTACTGCCGGGTTGCGGGGATCATCCTCTGGAATTCCCGCCTCCACTTTTCCTACCAGATCTGCACCTACATCTGCTGCCTTTGTATAAATGCCTCCGCCCACACGTGCAAATAATGCAATGGAAGAAGCGCCCAGGCTGAAGCCTGACAGCACATCTACATTCCTTGTAATCAGGTAAATAACGCTTACGCCCAGAACTCCCAGTCCTGCCACACACATTCCCATAACTGCTCCGCCGGAAAATGCGATCGACAGTGCCTTATTCATGCCGCTCTCTTTCGCAGCATTTGCCGTTCTCACATTTGCCCTTGTGGCAACTGTCATTCCACAGTATCCTGCCGCCGTGGAGAAGAGGGCTCCCACTACAAAACAGATCGCTGTAACCCAGTTTCCGATTCCAAGACCGATCAGCACAAACAAAATAACCACAAATATGACCAGAATCTTGTATTCTGCCGTTAAAAATGCCTGTGCCCCCTCACTGATTGCTGCTGCAATCTCTTTCATCCTGTCTGTCCCTGCACTCTGCTTCGTTACCCTCGCTGCAAGAAACGCCGCAAATAGTAACGCCGCAGCCCCAAAAACAGGAACGATACTAAACAACATGTCCATAAAAACAGCCTCCCAACTTTATATATTTGTAACTGCTCATTCCCTTCACAGTTACATATATTTTACTTATCGTAACACAGAGGCATATACAATGGCTACTCATTTTTACATTTTTAGCACTTTTAGATAATTTATGCATTAATTGTTTGTCACTTATGTCCAACTATTCAGATGTTCATTTTGATTTTTCCTTTGCCAGCAGTGCAGCTCCGACTGCGCCGGCATATCTGCCATTTTCTGTAGGCTCTACAGTCTGTCCTATCTTTGCCGACAGTACGCCTGTGAAGTATTCGCTATGGCTTAATCCTCCGGTCAGAATTACCTTGTCCGGCAGATTTTTCCTCTGGCTAAGCTGCGCCACCTTTGCCGCCACGGAATCCACCACACCGGCAGCAATGTCTTCCCGCTTTCTTCCTTCTCCAATATAATTAATAACTTCTGATTCTGCAAAAACCGTACACAGGGAGCTGATAGGAAGCACGGTTCCTGCCTGCGCCATGTCGAACAGTTCGCCCAGTGTAACCCCCAGCCGGTTTGCCATGATCTCCAAAAACTTTCCCGTTCCTGCAGAGCATTTGTCATTCATCAGAAAGTCCTGTACCAGGCCGTGGTCCACGAGAATGACCTTCGTGTCCTGTCCGCCTACATCTATAATTGCGCAGTTATCCCCCGCCAGTTCCCGTCCGCCTCTGGCATGACAGGTAATCTCTGTAATCACATAATCTGCAAAATCCACTGCCACACGGCCATATCCGGTGGCGACCACCTTCGTATCCTCTGAGAGAACGTCGATTCCGTCCTCCAGTAATTTTTCCTTAATCTTTAGTGTTGTCTCCTTGCTGCTCCACCCCGTCGGCAGAACAAAATACAACTCCTTTTCGCCCTGCACCGCCACCTTGGAGGCTGTGGAGCCAATGTCAATTCCCACATAATTCATGTCTGTTATACCTCTTCTAGCAATATTTGTCCCGCCTGGGGTTTATATCACTTTCTATCGCCTCGATTTTAAGGATCTCTATTCCATGTTCCTCTACGCACGCCCGGATTGCACTGATATCCTTCTCCTCTGCCAGAAGAGAAACACCGCAGCATGTACTTAAAACTCTGGGAGTCGGGGCAATCGTTGCCCGGACTCCCAGATTCTTTAGTTCTCTGTAGAGACGCATGGCATTATCATGATTCGGAAACAACACGTAATGCTGTAACTTCTGCATACATCCTACTCCTCATATGTCATTTACAACTATTGCTGTCAGACCTGCCGGATAGTTCCTAATTATGGTAACTGCTCAGTTCCTTCGCGCGCAGACCTGCTGAATAGTCAAGATCTAATTATTTAACATCTCTATAAATGCGCTTACTCTTGTCCGGAGCTGCTGTGCATCACTGTCTGTATAATCTGTCTCAATTCCCAGTACCGGAATACCTGCCTCCTTCATGGCACGCTCTACAAAATACCCTTCTGTATCGTACAGGTTACAGAACTTAAGGTTTACATCAATAATACCATCCACCTTGTATTCCTTTGCAAGACGCAGGATATCGTCAATCCGTCCCTCATTCGGGGTGAAGCATGCGCAGTTGATGCCCATATATCTCTCTGCAAGGGCTGTAATCTGCTCCTCCACCGTCTCTCTGCTCTCGTCAACCTGTCTTTCGAAATAGCGTGTACCTGTACACATCTCCTCACAGACAACAGCTCCGCCGCTTGTCTCTACGATGTTATGCAGCTTCCAGTTTGGAATGGCAAGGGGAGTTCCAGTCAGCATAATCCTCTTCGTTCCTGCCGGAAATACACTCACGCCGTCTGCAATTCTCTGCTCCAGCTCCTCGCACAGCTTATTGGTCATCTGTGTGAATCTTCCCGGGTCATCATAGAATGCAATCTGGGAAATAAGCAGTGCATCACATCCGCTGATTGGGATATTCTCATTTTTACGGGTCTCGTACAGTCTCTCTAATGCTTTTCTCTTGGCATTAATCAGCTTAATACTCTCTGAAAGCTTCTCTGCCGTCACCTTATTTCCAGTAAATTCTTCCACTGTGTTCTTAAATTCCCCGATCTCCTCTGCCCATGCCTTTACATCCTTTGCACGCTTCATCTGCGGAAGGTTCATCACATGCACTGGCACATCTTCAGCAAGAATCTCCCATGCCTTCTTCTTTCCGTCGCAGGTTGTCTCCCCAACATACATATCTGCAATCCGGAAGAAAGGACAGGTTCTGTCAATCCTTGCACCTACACTTGCCTTAATAAGAGGACAGGTATTGGTCGGAAGAACCTTCTCACCGCCCGGAACCCAGAACTGGGAACCACCGCATAATCCTGTAGCAATCGCATCTGCCGCGAATACAATCTCATCCGGTACATACACACAGAATGTGCCAAATACCTTTCCGCCCTTCTTCTGATGCTCAATCAGCTCTGCCGGACGGATTCCGTGGATATCTGCCACCACCATGTTATAGTAATCCATTCCCTCCGGGCGGTTCTCCTGTGACAGATAGACATCCCCAAATGCCTGCGGAAGCACTGCACACAACTGGTCATGGGTCTCCACATCCATCCCAAGCTCTTCCCACATCTTACGATAATCAGCCATTTTACTTTTCCTCCTTTGTATCTTTTTTCGTAATCTAGCCGCTCATTTTTTGCAACGACTCCGTTCCTTCTCACAGAATCATCACAATATCTTTTGATGCTTACATCATGTAATAACCGTAACACTTTTTAAGGCTTTGGACAATGCAAACAGAAGGAATCGCCTATTGTTTTTTGTTATAATCACATCTTTTTATCAATATTATCTATATACTCTCAATCCCCTTCACACAGAGATCAATCTCATCCTTCGTGTTCTCTGCGCTAAATGCAAACCGTACCGTACCCTGGGGATAGGTATGGAGTGATTTATGGGCCAGCGGCGCACAGTGAAGCCCTACCCTTGTCATCACGCCATAATCCGACTCAAGCGTAAATGCAGCAAAGGCATTATCTGCCTTCTCAAAATCCAGTGACACAACAGCCGTACGCTCATTCACTCCCTGCCTTCCTGCAATCCGGATGCCAGGAATCTCCCTTACCCTGTCAAGAAAATATCCCGTAAGCTCCATCTTCTTTCTGTGAATCTCCTCTATACCTACCTTTTCAATATAAGAAAGCGCCGCATGAAGCCCGATAATCCCCGGAAGATTCATCGTACCGCTCTCATATTTATCTGGAAGACGAGACGGCATATCAAAGGAATCTGACTGGCTCCCGGTTCCTCCCGCCACAAAAGGCTCCATCACAGCAGCCAGCGGCTCCGATATAAGAAACCCGCCGATCCCCTGAGGCCCCAGCAGTCCCTTATGACCAGTAAAAGCCAGAAAATCAATCCCACATTTCCCCATATCCACATCAAGGGTTCCGGCACTCTGGGCCGTATCTACAGCAAAAAATAGATTATGGCGGCGGCACACATCCCCAATCTCCTGGACCGGAATCACTGTCCCGCACACATTTGACGCATGGGAGACAATCACAGCCTTTGTATCCGGACGCACAAGTGCCTCCACATCCTCCGGCATGACACTTCCTTCCATATCTGTCCGCGCCACACTATAGGTCACGCCCACCTGCTCCATCTGTCTTAGGGGGCGCATTACCGCGTTGTGCTCAATGCCTGTCACGATCACATGATCTCCCGGCTCCAGAAAGCCCTTAATAAAAGTATTCAGTGAGTATGTGATCCCCGGTGAGAACAGAACCCGCTTTGAATCCTTTGCATGAAATAATCTCGAAAGCTGCTCCCTTGTATCAAGCACAAGGCTCTCCACCTCATAAGCCCCCTCATAATTACCCCTGTTAATATTAAACGCTCCATTCATCAGGAACTCTGACATAGCCTCTGCCACCCCCGGCGCCTTGGGCCATGACGTACTTCCATTATCAAAATAAATCCGGTTCTCCATAATCAATCCCCACTAACACTAATCCATTTGGCGGCGCAGTCACCCCGTCCGCCGTCCGTTCCCTTGCCTCTAAAATATCCCGGATTCTCTCCGGCTCATAAAAACCACGCCCTACACGAATCAAAGTCCCCGCAATAATCCGCACCATATTATACAAAAAACCATTTCCCGTAACACGGACCGTAATCTCCGGACCCCTGGCCGCAATGCTGATATCCCGAACCGTCCTCACCGTATCTGATGCATTCGTCTTCACATTACAAAAACTTGCGAAGTCATGCTCCCCGATCAGATAAGCCGCCCCCTCCCGCATCCTCCCCACATCCAGGGGAAATGAAATATAAGTACTGTAACGCCTCCTCAGGGGATTCGGAGTCCCGTGATTATAGATATGATACTCATAAATCTTCGTAATCCCGTCCCGGTATCTCGGATGCCAGTCCGCAGGCACCTCCTCAGAACCCACAATCACAATATCCTCTGGCATACGCTGGTTTATGGCATACGCCATACGCTCCGGCGGAATCCGCGATGAAGTATCAAATACCGCCACATTCCCCAGCGCATGTACCCCCGAATCCGTCCGGCTTGCACCAATGATGCGGATCTCCTCCCCAGTCAGCCTGCCAATCTCCCGGTTCAGCACCTCTTCAATCGTAATCCCGTTCGGCTGAATCTGCCATCCGCAGTAATCCGTACCATCATAGGCAACAACAATTCTCACTCTTTTCATACAATTTCCTCCGAATTCCAGTCGGGGACGGGGCATTTTTAAAAATGCCCCGTCCCCGACTACAATTAAAAGATCCAGATCCCCAGTGGTACATACCTTCCCACAAAAAACACTCCTATTACATATACAATCACAACAATATACGCAATTCTGTCTCTGGTTTTGTAATGAAGGGGGTTCATCTTTGTCCGGCCTTCCCCGCCCCTGTAGCACCTCGCCTCCATTGCCATGGCAAGGTCATTTGCCCGGCGGAAGGCGGACACGAATAAGGGCACCAGGATTGGGATCATGCTCTTTGCCCTCTGGATCATGTTGCCGCTTTCTAAGTCCGCGCCGCGGGCAATCTGTGCTTTCATAATCTTGTCGGTTTCTTCCAGCAGAATCGGGATAAAGCGCAGTGCGATTGACATCATCATTGCCACCTCATGCACGGGAACATGTAACTTGTTAAGCGGATACAGAAGCTTTTCGATTCCATCTGTCAGCTCATTGGGGGTTGTGGTAAATGTCATAAGTGATGAGCCGATGATCAGATAGATCAGGCGGATGGTCATGTAGACTGCTGTTCTAAGTCCGCCCTCTGTGATCGTAAAGATCCATTTATGGAACAGCACTGCCCCGTCCCTTGTGAGGAAAAGATTAAAAATTACGGTAATCATCAGCAGCATGACTACTGCTCTTAAGCCCTTTACGATATGCTTAAAGGGAACTTTTGATACACGTATCACCCCAAAAAGAAACAGGGTTGCCATGATATACCCTGGGATGCTTTTGAATAAAAATAATGAAATTAAATACAGCAGGGTAGACACAAGCTTTACTCTTGGGTCAAGCCTGTGCAGTACGCTTTTTGCCGGATAATATTGTCCTATTGTAATGTCTCGAATCATTTTTCTGTCTCCAATACACGTATAATTATGGTTCACGGACTGGCTGTCCGCTCATGGCGCAACAGTTCAGAGAAACTGACCTGCTACCTCATGGCAGCCATAATCTCGTCTGCTGCCTCCTCTACAGTTGTCACACCAGTATCCACAGCTAAGCCGCGCTCTTTTAAGTCATGCATGATATATGTCACCTGCGGGGCTGCAAGGCCTACCTCTTCTAATTCCCTGAAATGTGCAAATACTTTCTTAGGTTCATCGTTATACATCACCTCACCATGGTTCATCACGATAATCCGGTCCGCATAGCGTGCAATGTCTTCCATGCTGTGGGAAACCAGAATTACGGTCATGTCTGTCTGCCTGTGCAGGTATGCAATCTGTTCCAGAATATCATCCCGTCCCTTCGGGTCAAGACCAGCCGTGGGTTCGTCAAGCACCAGTACCCTGGGACGCATGGCAAGAACACCGGCAATAGCCGCCCTGCGCTTCTGTCCGCCGGACAGCTCGAAGGGAGAAGCCTTATAATATTTTTCCTTAAGTCCTACAAGCCTCAGAGCCTCCAGTGCCCGTTCCCTGCATTCATCCAGAGTAAGTCCCTGGTTTTTCGGCCCGAAGCATACATCAGTCATCACATCGATCTCGAACAGCTGATGCTCCGGATACTGGAATACAAGCCCTACCTGGCTTCGAAGCTCCTTCATATTATATCCATCCTGGTAAATATTTTCTTCATTATAATAGATCTGCCCGGAGGTTGCCCGGATCAGTCCGTTAAGGTGCTGGATCAGTGTTGATTTCCCTGAGCCGGTATGACCGATAATCCCGACAAATTCCCCATGGGGAATCGTAAGACTCACGTCCTTTAAGGCATGCTTTTCATATGCCGTGCCCGGACTGTATACATAATTGAGATTCTCTAATCTAATTGACATAAATAATTCACTAACTCCTCTTTTCTTAGTATTCCCTCCGGTATCGCAAGCCCTCTTTTTTTCAGCTCATCTGCAAGAAGGGTAACCTGCGGCACGTCCAGACGGTAGCTTTTCAGCTCGTCTACCCGTGAAAATATTTCCTTTGGCGTTCCTTCCATCACAATATGTCCGTGATCCATCACATAGATCTTGTCTGCATCTATAACCTCTTCCATGTAATGGGTAATGAGAATCACTGTAACGCCCTTTTTTTCGCGAAGCTTCTGTACGGTCTTTAATACTTCTTTTCTTCCAACCGGGTCAAGCATGGCCGTAGGCTCATCCAGCACAATGCACTTCGGCTCCATGGCCACTACACCTGCAATCGCAACGCGCTGTTTCTGCCCGCCGGACAGCTTATTCGGGGAATGATGCCGGTAGGAAATCATCCCCACTGCCTTCAGACTCTCTTCCACCCGCTTCCAGATCTCATCCGTGGGGACTCCCAGATTCTCAGGACCAAAGCCGACGTCCTCCTCCACAACTGTTCCGATGATCTGGTTATCCGGATTCTGGAATACCATACCTGCAGACTGACGTACATTCCACAGCTCCTCTAGCTCCTTTGTATTCCGCCCGTCTACCCACATCGTCCCTCCTGTGGGAACAAGGATTGCATTCATATGCTTGGCAAGAGTGGATTTCCCAGAACCATTGTGCCCGAGGATGGCGATGAACTGTCCCTCCACTGCCTCCAGATCCACCCGGTCAATCGCCCGGGATGTGCCTACCACATTTCCCTCCTCGTCCCGTCTCTCATATTCATATATCAGTTTTTCAGTCTGAATCATTGTTCTGCCCATGGATGCCTGCCTCCGTACCTGCAATAGTTACAATTACTTTTTCACTATTGTACGACACTTAAGACCATTTTTCAAGATCATGATTTTGAAGTAACTCTGTAAAGTATTGCTTGACTTCATTATGGTAAATTGATAATATAGTAGCGTGATGACAAAAAAAAAGAATATTTAGAGGAGAACTTATTATGAAAAAATTACTTGTACTATTATTAACGATGAGCATGCTTCTTACTTTAACCGCATGCGGCAGCACGAAGTCTGATTCTGGTTCCGGCTCTTCTGACTCTGGCTCTTCTGGCACTGACACTGGATCCGATGCCTCTTCTGAGAGCGATATGGCTTATGTAAAGGACAAGGGAACACTGGTAGTCGGCATCACGGACTTTGAGCCCATGGATTATAAGGGAGACGGTGATGAGTGGATTGGATTCGATGCCGACATGGCAAAAGCATTTGCAGAAAGCCTTGGCGTCAAGGCTGAATTTGTAGAGATCGACTGGGATAATAAGATTATGGAGCTTGACGGCAAGACGATCGACTGTGTATGGAACGGGATGACGCTTACAGATGAAGTAACAAGCTCCATGGAATGCTCTAAGGCATACTGCAACAATGCCCAGGTTGTGATCGTTCCTTCGGATGTTGCTGACAAGTACCAGGACACAGACAGCCTTTCTGATCTTACCTTTGCCGTGGAGGCAGGAAGCGCAGGCGAGGCTGAGATTCAGGCGCTGGACCTTAATTGCACCGCCGTAAAGTCACAGGCAGACGCCCTGATGGAGGTTGCTGCCGGAACCTCTGACGCCGCTGTAATTGATTCACTTATGGCTGCTGCCATGGTAGGAGAAGGCACTGGTTATAAGGATCTTACCTATACATGCGGTTTAAACAGCGAAGAATATGGCGTCGGCTTCCGCAAAGGCTCTGATCTCGCAGCGGCGCTGAACGATTTCTTTGCAAAAAGCTACAGTGACGGCAGTATGACAGAATGTGCCGAAAAATACGGCGTCCAGGCTGCAGTTATTGAACAGTAAGCCATAGTTATACTGAGTATACAAAACAGTTGCACAGTAACAGACAAAAGATCCGAGGAACAAATTTATGGGACAAATATCAGAGCAGCTGCCGATTGTCGTTGAATCGCTGAACATCGGCTTCCTGCAGACCTTAAAGCTTTTCTTTGTAACGCTGACTGGCTCTTTTCCGCTTGGACTTGTGATTGCCTTTGGCTCCATGTCCCGGTTCCGGCCCCTCAGTTATCTTACAAAGCTGATCGTCTGGATCATTCGGGGAACCCCTCTGATGATCCAGCTCCTTATCATTTACTATTTTCCTGGTCTTGTTCTGCATAACCCCATCTGGGGGAGCGGCGAGGCAGGACGGTTTTTAGCAGCATCCGTGTCATTTATCTTCAATTATGCATGCTATTTTTCTGAAATATACCGGGGCGGTATCCAAAGTGTACCCATAGGCCAGGAGGAAGCCGGCCTTGTGCTTGGCATGACAAAGCCTCAGATTTTCTTTAAGATCACGCTTCTCCAGATGATCAAGCGCATCGTCCCGCCGATGTCCAATGAGATCATTACCCTCGTAAAGGATACATCCCTTGCCCGTATCATCGCACTTCAGGAAATCATCTGGGCAGGGCAGGCCTTTATGAAAGGGTCCCACGGTATTTCTGGTGCGATCTGGCCATTATTCTTTACAGCCGTATACTATTTGATTTTCAATGGTATACTGACAATGCTTCTTGGACGCCTGGAAAAGAAGCTGGATTATTTTAGATAAAGGGGGGGGGAATGATCATGCCAATCTTAGAAGTCGAACACATATGCAAATCCTTTCATCAGACAGAAGTATTAAAGGATATCACCTTTTCACTGGAAAAAGGACAGGCAGTTTCCATTATCGGCTCCTCTGGAAGCGGAAAGACAACGCTTCTGCGGTGTCTGAACTTTTTGGAAACACCTGACCAGGGCATCATCCGTGTAAACAGCGAAACCCTCTTTGACGCAAATGATCCGTCAACAAGAATCGAATCAGCCATCCGTAAAAAAAGGCTTCATTTCGGTCTTGTATTCCAGTCCTTCCATCTGTTTCCACAGTATACGGCACTGGAAAATACCATGCTTGCGACAGAGCTGCTCGCAAAGGAACGCCCCGATTATAAGGCAAAAAAGAAGGACATCCACGAAGAAATCCGCGCACAGGCAGAGGCTCTTCTCGCACAGATGGGTCTTGAAAACCGGATGGACAACTACCCGCATCAGCTCTCCGGCGGCCAATGCCAGCGCGTTGCCATCGCACGCGCCCTTGCACTAAAGCCCGACATCCTCTGCTTCGATGAGCCCACATCCGCTCTCGACCCAGAACTTACAGGGGAAGTGCTCCGGGTAATCCGCAACCTTGCCGATGGAAACACCACTATGGTAATCGTAACTCACGAGATGGCATTCGCCAGAGACGTAGCAAATCACATCATCTTCATGGACGACGGAGTGATCGTAGAACAGGGAGCGCCATCCCAGATCTTCGGACACCCTGCTGAAGAAAGAACCCGGCAGTTCCTCAAAGGCTATATGGGGACGGGGCATTTTTAAAAATGCCCCGTCCCAAATTTAACAAAATATTCCTCATACCACACTAAGAAGGTGTAGATTGTCCAGACCTTTCTCCAGTTATCTGAATTTCCTCCTACATAATCATCAAAAATAGCATTGATCTCGTCTATATGGAAGAATTTTGCCGCCATATCACTTTGGAACTTTTCCCGCACGTCCTGATTATAACGGTCGTCTGCCATCCATATACGAATTGGCACGATAAAGCCCAGTTTTTTGCGGAATGCAATCTCTTCCGGCAATACCTTCGCCGCCGCTGTACGGAAAGCTACCTTGTTCTGTTCCTCGTTTACCTTATATTTTGAAGGTATCCTTGATGCAATGTCGAAAATTCTCCTGTCCGTAAGAGGCATGCGGATTTCCAGCCCTGCCGCTGTGCTCATCTTGTCCACGTTCAGATAGATGTCACCCTCCAGCCAGATCTGGATATCTACATCAGACATCTTTGTAAGAGGATCAAGCCCCTCTGTCTCCTCGTAAATCTCCTTCACCAGGTGAATCGGAAGAAGGTCTTCGGAATAGTTCTTAAGGATCCTCTTTTTCTCATCTTCCTTCATAATATTTGTATTTCCTACATAGAAAGTCTTAAGATTATCCCCATATCGCTCTGCATTGCGGTACATATTGTACCCGCCGAAAAACTCATCTGACCCCTCCCCGGAGTAACAGATCTTCGTATGCTCTGCCGCAGCCTTACATGCTATGGCAAATGCTATGGCAGACGCATCCCCCAGAGGCTGTTCCATATTATACATGACATAAGGAACAATCTCAAAATACTCCTCTGGTGTAATTCGGCATCTGTTGTTCCCGCGTCCCAAAAGCCTTGCTGTCTCTGCTGCAAGCCCCGACTCATCAAAACGCTCCTCGTCATACCCACAGGAATCCGTCATCTGTATATCTGACATCGCCAGCACATAGGAGGAATCCACGCCTCCTGAAAGAAAAGACTCAGCCCCCTCCCCTGGTTCCTTTACCTCAGGCATAATCTGCTCCAGCGTTGTATGGATCTCGTCTGCCCAGTCCTCCAGTGACCTGCTGTCATCCGGGTGAAACTCCGGTTTCCAGTACCGCCTGATCTGTGCTTTCCCATCCTTCCAGATCAGACAACGCCCAGGCAGAAGCTTCTTCACCCCTTTGAAAAATGTTTCCTCACCTGCCACATAGGTAAGGCTTAAGTAAATCTGCAGCATCTCCTCATTCAATTCCTTCACAAATCCCGGCTGCTCCATAATCCGGCGAATCGTCGTTCCATAAAGGAGCCTCCCGTCTGCAGTTATATAATAGTAAAAAGGCTTTGTTCCAAACTGGTCTCTTAAACAGAACAGCGTCTCCTCCTCTTCATCCCACAGGGCAAATGCAAACATACCATGCATATGCTCCGCCATATCCTGCCCCCACGTCTCATATCCCTTCCTTAAAATCTCACTCTCCCGCTCTTCCCTTGGAAGCGAATCCGAGATCCCAAGCTCTGCGCAGAGCGCCCGCCAGTTTCTAATATGTCCTCTGTATTCCTGAATCGTAACCATCTTATCGTCCCTTTCTTACTTTTAAGTCTCTTCCGATATCTTACTTCTAATATTCCATTCCAAAAATACCTTTGCCTTCACAGTATAACAATTTTCAGCTGTCCATTCAACAAAAATCTTCCAGCTCAATTGGGGACAGGTCATTTTTAATCTGGGACGGGGCAATTTTAAAATTGCCCCGTCCCCAAACTTATATAAGCTTCCTGCGGTTTCTGTTCCATTCTCCGATTACCTCGCCGACCGTGGATACCGTAAGAAATGCAGACGGATCATTTTCATGAATGTAGGTCAGCAGTTTTCCATATTCATTTTTTTCAAGAATCGTCACGACCTCTGTCTTTTTTTCATGGTTCAGACCGCCGTATGCTGAATAAAGCGTCACGCCTCTGTGCAGTTCCTTTACAATATAGTCCTGGACAGCCTGATAGTCGGCGGTGATGATGCAGACCCTCTTTCTTGTATGGAATCCGTCAATAAAATGATCCAGCACAAGACCGCTCAGGTATGTTCCCAGAATGCTGACCACAAGAGTTTTTCTGTCATATACGAGAATCGATGTTGCCGCAGTTACAAATCCGGCAATCATAACTGCTTTCCCAAGTTCCATATAGAAATATTTGTTCAAAAGCTTAGCCACAATGTCCAGCCCTCCCGAGGATGCGTTAATGCCGAACAGAAGCGCCTGCCCGAAGCAGATGGTCAGCATATAGCAGAGCATGTCCGTCAGAACATCCCCGGTCAGCGAGGTGACATCCGGAGTGACCTTTTCAAATATAGCAAGGTATACCGGAAGCAGGATGGATGCAACGATTGTCTTTCCCCCAAACTCTTTTCCAATGAGCAGGAATCCTATAACCAAAAGAATTCCATTGATAATAAATGTCAGCACTGATACAGGCAGCGGAATAAAATTAACCAGTACGATTACCAGGCCTGAAAGGCTCCCCAGCACAAACCCGCCTGGCATCATCATATAATAGACCGCCACTGCAACAATAAACATACCCACGACCAAAATCACACTCTCTCTTAAATTTAATTTTTTCTTCATAAAAACCTCTCCTTCTTATCTCTGTAGTTCCTTGAGAACTGCAGAAAAATTATTTAGTACAGCCGCTATTCTGCTATAGCTGCTGCTTCATCATCGCCTCATATTTTGCCCTGGATATTGCATTGTTACAGCCGGTTCCATCCCTTTTGTAATTGGTACATCCAAGAAAATATTGATCATTCCTTCCCTTCCGCACAATCAGATACCCGTCCCGGCACTGGTCACACTTCATGATCGAGAGCCTTCCCCCGGCATACTCGTTAGTCATAAAGCCGCACAGCTCAGGGTCGTTTGTGCAGAGATACAGACGCAGCCCGTATGCATTTTTATAACGGAACTGCATGGGATATCCACAGACCGGGCATCTTTTCTTCCCCAGATAATGATTCTCCACCTCCTCATTCCAGTTCCCCTTCAGCACAATATTCTTATAATCACGCTTTATTTCCAGTAAAAATTCAGAAGGGTTCTGCTCCGGTGCAATAAAATACACTCTGTTCTTTGTCCGCGTCATTGCTACATAAAATAGTCTTCTCTCTTCTGCATAATCAATGGAACTGTCACCTTTAATCACCAGCGCCAGTACAGGGTCATCCTCAATCTTGGAAGGAAATCCATAGGTCTCATTACGCCCATTCACAACAATGACATTATCATAGCCAAGCCCTTTGGACGCATGAGCTGTCATAAATGTAATATCTAATTCCGGGTACTTAAAGGATTTCAGCTTCCCGCCGCGGGTCTTATACACAAACAGCCCGGAACGCGACAGGCGCTCCCCGTCAAAACCGAAACGCCCTAACAGCAGGATGGAAGAATTCCCACTCTTTCCCTCCTTTTTGTTATATTCCACAATCTGGCCCAGTGCGGTTTCAATTGCGTGGGCAACGGCATAATTCACTCCGCTGCGGCTATCTCCGCCAGGTGCCTTACGTGTACTGTCATAGGTATAGATGATAACTGGATCCTCTATATTCTTCGGAGACTTTAAGGCCTTGGTAATCTGAGACGCATTTTTCTGAATAAAATTACCTGCAATATCTATAACTTCCTGAGAATTGCGATAGGTCTGTGTAATCTTCAGAAGCTTCGCATACCCCATCTTCTCTGCAAATTTTGTAAACAATGTAATGTCTGAGCCACTGAATGCATAGATTGACTGCCAGTCATCACCTACCGCAACAATTCTGGCGTCTGTCACCTCATGCATGGCCTGCACCAGGTCAAACCTCTGTCTGGAAATATCCTGATACTCATCCACAATAATGTACCGGAAGGGCAGCTTCTGCCTCCTGGCCTCCGCTTCCCGCAGGATCTGTGCCGACTCATTAATCATATCCTCAAAATCAACTGCATGGTTTTCCTTCAGAAAACGCTCATATTCCAGATAGCAGTCATTGCAGATATTAAGGAACAGCCTTGTACGCTCATTTTTCGTTGTATGGTACATACGGCTAAAGGTTTCTGCTTTATATCCGTTTGTTTTAAAATTAACAATAAAACGGCAGATCAGTGTGAGAAGCTTTTTAATATACCGGTTCTCCTCAGATGCCACAAGCTTTTCCATAATCTCCTGATTCGAACGGGGCCTGAGCTCGAATCCGTGCCGGATCAGCGCCTCTTTAAGATGTTCTGTCAGGCTTCTCTTATCCTTATAGGCGGAAAATGTATAGATCAGATCCGTCCCGTGACTCCTGTGAAGAAGCACCTTGTTATTTACCGCCTTCTTATACTTATTTAATTCATCCGGGGTATACCGGCTGTTCCTGCCATCCTCCGTGATCCCGAAATGTTCAAGATATGCCCTCCTGACATCCTGCTTTATGATAAAATCTGGTGTATACGGCTTTCTGGAAAGGAGAATATGATACTGGTAGACTGGCTCATATTCATAATCTATCCCATTCAGATAAAGGAAATTAGCAATCTCTACCTCCTGGAAAGACCGCAGGATCTCATTCTGGATTGTCACCATTTTCTTTGATCTGCTATCCATAATCTGCCGTTGGAATTCATTTAAATCACTGCGCAGGGTGGAAAAATTTGCTTGGGCAACCTTATTAAAAAACTGGTTCAGGTCATCTCCTTTATAAGGTGCATCAAAATATGAGGCAAAGAATAAAATCAGATTATTCACCAGGCTTTCATTTTTCAGAATATTCGTTTTAAAGTAATCCTGAAGGAGAAAATACAGCTTTGATGAATCAATAATATTAAGCTTTTCCGGTGTGTATTTGTTCAGAATTGCATTTCCGGTGGAATGGAATGTGGCAATGGGGCACGGAATATCCAGGTCCCTGTTGATCTTGTCCCGGAGCTCCTTTACTGCCTTATTGGTAAATGAAATGACAAGAATCTGCTCTGGATCTACCGCCTTTCTTTCCACCAGATACCGAACCTTGGCCGCCACTGTTGTTGTCTTGCCTGCACCGGCTCCGGCAATCACAAGGCAGTAATCCTCATCCGTCAGAACCACCCTCCGCTGCTCCTCATCCAAAAGAATGCCTGGATCCACACCTTCCAGTATATGATCCAGGTATTTCTTGTCCTTTTGAAGAGTTTCTTTTATATAGCGTTCATTGTGCTCCTCAACTAACCCGGCTATATGGTTGTACCTTTCAATTGTTTCTGAGACATCCGAGGCTGCGATGCCATTTCTTCTGCAGTAAGATGCAATGGATTCACTGTCCGTCAGAACCTTGAAATATTCAATGATTCTTCCATATGCCTGCAGTGATTTTTCATAGCTGCTCCTTGCAATATAGTCCTCTGAGCTTAACAGCTGGTCCAGGAATGCCTTCACCCCAAAAAGCTGCACACACTCAGCCGGACGTTCCTTCACTGCTTTAAATGAAGAAAGGATGCGTCCTGTCCTATGTCTTTTTAAAATCCACTGAAATAAACCCATGACAAATCCCGCCTGTCTGCATTTTGGTAAATATTCCTATTTATATTCCTATTTATATTCCCGTTTAGGAACTGTATAAAAATAACTTGTACAAATTGCGATGGATATTTCTTCGAGTATACAGGTCAAAAAACGCAGGCGCAGCGGGCTGCATCGCGGCTTTTTGACCTGTGCAGTCGGAGAAGCAGGCAAGTCAAGATGTATAAATTATTTTTATACAGTTCCTTAGAGCGTGTTTGAAAATTGCTTTATGTCAACCGTGCGTCACAAGCCTATTTAAAAACTGCTTTCAGCGAGGCAACAGATGCTGAAAGTCATATCAAATAAACCTGTTTTTCATTATACTAAAAAAGAGACTGCTTTTCAAGCAGTCCCTCAATGTCCGACCCAGCTCCAGTATTCATCTGATATAAGTATACGAAAATACCGTCCATTTTTCAACAGGCAAAATATACAATTAATATTTTCAGCAACCTCGGTTAAAAATTATCTATTACTTCAAAAACTGCAGTTCCAAATGCCGAGAGTTTCTGTTGCTCTTCTGCTCCTTCTCCCGTGTACATGGATCTCGCTTTCTTTCTCAGTGTAAATTCCACATCGTGAGCCCGGAAGTTCAATACAAACATATAACGTTTTCCTTCTTTTTCCCTCATGACTATTTCCAGCATATCCGGTGCATCTATAATGAAAACAGCGTGGATCTGAATACTTATGCAGGCTATCTTTCGAGTGCAAAGAGCAGCGTTGTCCCCTATTTCAAAGAAAAGGGATATACACTAAGGGATCTGGAAGATAACCCTAAATTCATTCAGGATTACTATTCCTATGAAATGAATGTAGTCGGCTTAACAAGTAATACCGTGATCCATCGCCATGCCAATATAAGAAAGTGCTTACAGTATGCTTTCCAGGTTGGGCTTATAAAATCTAATCCGGCAGACCGGGTTGAACGTCCGCAAATGAATGTTTTTGTATCGGAATACTATGATACGCAAGCGCTTATGAACTTTTTCAGGCAGTGAAAGGGGAGCCTATAGAATTACCTGTTATCCTGGCTGCCTTTTATGGCATGAGACGGAGTGAAATTGTCGGCTTAAAATGGAACTGCATTGATTTCGAGAAAAAGACCATCTCTATTCAACATGTTGTTATGGATATTTATTTAGACGGCCACTTAGTTACTATCGAAAAAGATAAAACAAAAACCAAGTCAAGCACAAAAGCGCTTCCTTTGGTGAAACCGTTTGAAGCTGCACTTATAGAACTGAAAGAGAAACAGAAACTCTGTGGTAACGCTTATAGCAAAGATTATTTGGAATATATTCTCAGAGATAAGATGGAAAACCGAATAAAACCAGGATATGTCAGCCAACATTTTAGGATTGTGCTGACAAAGAATAACCTGAAACTGATACGCTTCCACGATCTCAGGCACCCGTATGTCAAGCCCACGACAAAAAAATTTACAACTTTTTTTGAGGATTTCCGGGCAGCCGCATAGCTGCCCGTAGCTACTTAATACGGTATTCATGGCTCACGCCTCCTTTCCTGGTTCGCTTATTCCTAAGAAATCCTGTGTCACATATTCAATCTCGATCCGGTCTCCCGGAAAGATATAGACCTTACTGATAAGCCGGTCAATCAGGGCTTGCGTCAGTGTGTCGGCGCTGCCTACTTCCTGAACGATCTCACGCTGTTTCAGCTTTGCTTCATAATCGCTCTGTATCTGCCTGGTCTGTGCGGTAATGGCGGCATGGACATTCCTTGCCTGCACCAGATCCACATCATATACCGCCTTGCGCTCCTGGTAGGTTTCCAGGTCAATCTCTCCAAGTGCATACTGTTCATAAAGCTGCCGTTTGCTGTCCTGGATAGAGCGCAGCTTATCTTCATGCTCGGCCTGCTGGACCGTCTGCAAATTCAGCTTATCCTTGCTGCTGTCAATCCCCAGCGCCGGACACATCTGTGCCCGGATTGTTTCAAGGACCGCCTGCTCCAGATCAGCCATTTTCACCCTTACCCCATGGCAGGGAAGGGTTTCTGCCACTTCGGAGTGACGGCAGTAAAACCACGTTCCATTTCTAAGTGACATAGCATGGTCGCAGCAGCCGCAGAATACTTTCCCTCGGAGAAGGTAGTCGCGCCGTTTTTTATTCGGAAGGGAGAAACGCCTGATCGAAGCGTTGGCTTTCTCAAACAGCTCCATGCTTACGATTGCCGGGTGGTGGTCCGGTATTTTGAACCATTCGCTTTCATCCTTTAGCTTCATGCGGCGGCTGCCGATTTCCTGTACCTTACGCTTGCCGATCACATAAGTGCCGATATACCGCTGGTCCTCCAGCATCCGCAGGACTGTTGAGCTGCTCCAGACGCCGTGTGTCCTGGACACATTATAGTGGTCTTTCCCTTTATCCCTCCGGTATTCCCCAGGGGTGGGGATATTCATGGCATACAGTTTCCGCGTGATCCCGGCGGCCGTATTGCCGTCAGCCGCCCATTCAAATATCTGCCGTACAATCCCTGCAACGTCCTCGTCCGGCTCCATGCGCCCGTCCGCGCTCTTGCGGTAGCCATAGGGACAGATGACGCTCTGGTATTCGCCCCGGCGCATCTTTGCATATTTGGCGCTTTTCGTTTTCATGGACATATCCCGGCTGTAACATTCGCTGATAAGATACTTAAAGGCAACGTCAATCCCTCCGGTATCTCCTTTGAAATTGGCGGTGTCAAAATCGTCACTGACGGAGATAAACCGAGTATGGTAGAGCGGAAATACCCGCTCTATGAAATAGCCGGTCTCAATGCTGTTTCGCCCAAACCGGGAGAGGTCTTTTACGATGATACAGTCGATCTTCCCGGCCTGGACCATCGTCAAAAGCTCCTGTACCGCAGGGCGCTCAAAATTCGTGCCCGTATGGCCGTTATCAACAAATTCCAGCACTTCGCCGTTATCCCATTCCGGCAGCGACATGGCCTTTTCCCGGAGGATCAGCTTTTGGTTGGGAATACTCAAACTCTCGGTCTTAAAGTCCTCCACGGACAGACGGATATAAAGGGCGATCACATATTTTTTGTGCATGGTTCCACCGCCTTTCCCTGGAATTCACTCTTGAAGCGGAAAGTTACATGGATATTCCGCTCATGGTCGATTTCGATCCGCTCAATCAGCCGGTCAATCAGTTCTGCCGTAAGCGCATGGTCTTGTGTCAGCGATTTCGCATCCTTTTCCATTGCCCGGCAGCGCACAAGCCGGCTGTCCAGGGCGTCCATATCTTTTTCAAGCGCCTCAATCTCGCCGGACAGTGTACGGATGGATTCCTCATAATCCGCTTTCAGCTCAAAGTATTCCTCGTTTGTTAAGATACCCTGGACGAAGTTCTCATACAGTCCGCGGATCAGCCGGCGTTTCTTTTCGGTTTCCTGCCGCCTGGCCGACATCTGGGTTTTCAGCCTGTCTTTGTCCTTTTTCTGTTTTGCCTCCAGCTGAAAGAGGGGGAGGGACATTCCCAGGGCAACAGACAGCTCTTTTTCCAGAATAGCTGTGACCGTGGCGATAAGCTCCGTTTCCTGCATCATCACGCCTTTACAGCTATCCTTTGCCACACGGCTGTTGGTGAGGCAGTGGAACCAGTAAACATCCGGCCCTTTCTTGCGCTCGGCGCGCTGCCGGTGGAGGCTCCTGCCGCAGTCGGCACAGAACACCTTCCCCTTGAAAATGTTTGGGGTGTAGGGCCGCTTTGGGACCGCCCGGCTTTCCTCACAGATTTGTTTCCGGTATTCCTGCACCGCTGTAAAGAGCTCATAACTGATGATTGGTTCATGGGTGCGTCTTGCAATAATCAGGTTGTCCTCCCCGGCCTTAACCTGCTGATGGTCCACGATCTTTGTCTTTCCCTGCACCAGATCGCCGGTGTAGACCTCGCTTTCCAGAATCTTCATTACGGTGCGTGTCTGCCATTTCCCGCTCCCGATCAGGCCAGGGCTGGTGATCTCCCCGGTGGATTTTTTGTAATGGCTGGGCGCTGTGATCCCCATTTCATTCAGGTTGCGGACGATACGGTTCAGCGCCACATGCCCATGCGCCCACTCAAAAATCTGCCTTACGACAGGGGCGGTATCTTCATCGATCAGCAGTTTATGGCAGTTGTCCGGGTCTTTGCGGTAGCCGTAGGGCGCCCGTGCGCCGATATAATCGCCGTCTTTCATGGCCTGCCTTGCCTGGGCCTTGATCTTTCTGCCAATGTCCAATGCGTAAGCCTCGTTTATCATATTTTTCAGGGGAAGCATAATACCGCTGTGGAGGCTGCCGGGGTCTGCCGTGTCAAACTGGTCCGTGACCGCAATAAAACGGACGTTGTGGGTATGGAAATACTGTTCGATATAATAACCGGTATCAATGGAATTCCGTCCCAACCGGGAGAGGTCCTTGACAATCACACAGTCAATATGGCCCGCCTCGATATCAGAAAGCATCTGCTGGAAACCGGGGCGGTGGAAGTTCGTGCCCGTCGCCCCATTGTCGATATAGGTATCATAGACAACGAAATCCGGTTTGTCCGCAAGGAAATCATTCAACACCAGCTTTTGGTTTTCCACCGAACAGCCCCGCTTTTTATTATCCTCCACAGAAAGACGGATATAGAGCGCCACATGCACATATAAGGACGGGGCCGGCATGGGAGCCAACCTCTGTTTCCTGCTCTTTCTTGCCATTTAGCCCACCTTCCTTTCTTTGCCCTGTACGGCAATCTGTTCCGCCAGGGAAACCGCTTTCTGGTATTCATCCTGGTAATTAAATTCAATATGTAGCTCGTCTTTCCCCATTACCCGTATGCTGCGGATAAGCTGCATGACCGCCCTCCGGTCAATTTCCTCCATCGTGGAGAATTGCATAAAGTGGTTGATCCAGCGGTTCCGCTCGCTGCGGTTCTCCAGTACGTCCGTCAGCTTTTCGTTCCACTCGGCAACCGCTTTCTGCAGCAGTTCAATATCTGCATTGTATTTCCGCTTATAGGAGAGGAATTCTTCTTTGGTAAGAATCCCGCTCACCAGATTTTCATAGAGTTTTGCCTTGAAACCCTCAACCTGCGCCATACGTTTCTCATTTGCTTTGATCTGCCCGGCGTATTCCTGGGCCAGTTCCCGGTTGATCCGCTCCTGGCTGATACTGGACAGCAGCGCATCCAGGGAAGCCACATTTTCAATATGCCCTTTCAGGCTGCCCTGCACGCACTCGATCAGGTCGGACTCTTTCACCATGACGGAAGATTTACACCCGTTCTTTTTGCCGGTAGGACAATAATAATAGTGGTATTCCTTATCCTTATAGCGGTTGGTCTTGCGCGTCATACGGCAGCCGCAGCAACCGCAGATCAAAATGCCGGAGAACAGGTAAACTTTATCCGATTTTGGAGATGTCCGGGTATCAATCCTGCGGAGGCGCTGCACCAGGTCAAAATCATGTTTCTGGATGATCGCCTCATGGGCGCCCTCCACACGGACCCATTCAGAGGAAGGCCTGTCCTCACGCTCTTTCAGCTTGAAGTGGGGCGTGGTCTGTTTTCCCTGCACCAGCGTTCCGGTATAGGTTTCATCCTGCAAAATGCGGATGATCGTTGTGGCAGACCATTTACAATCTTTACGGTCCGTATAGCCGCCTTTGGCGTGGGGCATCCCGTTGTTGCGCTTATAAGCCAGCGGTGAGAGAATGCCCATGCGGTTCAGCTCGTCTGCAATATGGGAAGCGCTGAACCCCTCCAGCCGCTTTCTGAAAATATCCCGCACCACGTTAGCGGCGTATTCGTCAATTTCCAGGCTCTTGTGCTTATCACCGGCTTTTATATATCCGTAGATGGGAAACGCACCCACAAAATCACCGCTGCGCCGTTTCACATCCAGGGCGCTCCGGGTCTTGACGGAAATGTCTCGGCTGTATGCCTCGTTCATAATATTTTTTACCGAAACCGTGAGATCGTCGGCAGCGTCATTCTCTGTGTCCACGTTATCGTTGATGGCGATAAAGCGGACGCCGTAGGCCGGAAATACCCGGCGCATATAGCGGCCGGTCTCTATGTATTCACGACCCAGGCGGGAGAGGTCTTTGACGATCACACAGTTGGCCTCGCCCTGCTCGATCATCCGCATCATTTCCTGAAATGCCGGGCGGTCAAAGAGGACCCCGCTGTAACCGTCGTCAATCTTTTCTGCCACGACTTCAATCTCCGGGTGCCGGGCAATATAATCATCAATCAGCCGCCGCTGGTTGGCGACGCTGTCGCTTTCCACCGTCTTATCATCGGTATAAGAAAGACGGATGTACTTAATGGCTTTGTAAACCTGCATAAAAAAACACTCCTTTCATTGCGCAGAAAAATCCCCGCAATCCAAGAAGTGTGGCTGTGCCGTATTCAATTCCTTTTCCAGTTCTTATTGTACCACGCCCCTGCGGGAAAGTCAGCCCTTTTCCTAAAATAATCCGGCTCACCGTAAGATTCCCTTGATACATTCCTCCAGGGTGGCGCCGCCTGCGGCAAAGCTGGCCTGTACGGTGAACCGCCCGCATTTGAAGCGGTAAGGGTCTTTGATCTGCCGTACAAATTCGGCGATCCGTTCCTCACGGGAAAGCTCCTTATCAACGGCAACCTCCCGGATGTCCACCAGTGCGCCGGTCCTGCCGGCAACAACCGTATTCTCCATAATACCAACTCCTTCCTGAAAATTTCTGGCTATCGAAACCACATGAATAAGTCGGGCCTGCGCTCTTACAGTCACAGACCCGGCCCATTGTATCTGATTTCGATCATCTGCCGTATTTGCCACGCCCCCCGGCAGGCCCTGCACGAACAAGGCGGGGCTGTTACAGGCTGCGGATAGCGTCGCCGCATCATAGCCCCGCATACGCCGCCGCTTTGCCAGAGCAGGCGCACGCCGCAGGAACTCTCCCCAAGTCTTTAGGGAGCCGTGAGGAAGTACCATTGTGATCTGTGCCGTTGTCGCGTCCGGCCTGCCACAGCCGGTTTCGTGGGTTGCGTTTACCGCTCGGACAGCCTGGATTCATCACCTCCTTAGGCCGCCTGTCACCGCGCCGCCCCATCTGCCGCTCGGAACACAGAATGAAGTACCTGTAACAGCGTGTATTCGATTGTCAAGGAGCAAGCGAGGGGCGTGGCAGTTATGACAGTTTTTCAGTTGGAGCGGGCCGGAGCATATGCTGTACGGCCACACCCGCCAGGCTTGTCCCGCCGGATAAATATGTCCCTCTATTATTCATTTCATTTTTGAGGTTAAAGTTGCCGTCTGTCAGGAAATTTTTTCAAAATTTTTTCCAGGCTGTGCAAACCAGCGTTGATAGAGCGGGTGATTCTGCTCTTATGAGTGCCTTCCGCTTTTGCAATATCTGCTTTGCTCATGCCAAGAAAATAATGTGCATAAATCCGGTTTTTCTGTTTCTCCGGCAAAGAAGCAAGCGCCCGATACAGCCGGATATTTTCTTCTTTCTGTTCCAGAATATCAAGAGGCGACAACGCAGCCATTAGAACATCCCGCTCAACGTTCACGTCATAATCCAGAGAAAAATATGCTTTGTGCCGATATGTACGCAGGAAATAGGCGGCTTCCGCCAACTTATATTCCCGGAGCAGATCAGCCACCTCGTCCGGTACTTCAACAATCGTGTCCTGCGTATAAAGCGGGTAATACTCCCGCAGATTGATTTTTTTCATGGGTAATTCCTCCAATTTCGATTTTTTAGTTGACTGGCAAAATCGAAATCAGAGGGTGGGGAGCGGCATCCTGGGACATTGCCCTTACCGGTACCGCAGAATAATATAAAAAGGCGTACCCCTAAAATAGCAGGTACACCTATACAGCCATATTTCAGAAAAACAGAAGGACACTGTTGGAAAATATCTTTTTCTGTCGAAACAAAAAATGCCGTAATCCACAATATATGGACTACGGCAAATAAAACATCACATACAGGACAGCGCTTCCGCCTCCCGGAACCTTTCGACAGCATCCCTATATCCTCCCAAACCAGGAGGAACGATAACTGCGCCTGTTAACAGCCTCCTATCTTATTGGGCGATATTATACAGAACGAACACCAAGCCTTTGCCTCGGTACAGCCTCGCTACAATCATTATGGCCGCAAATTCTCCCATATCCCGACACATTAAAGCAGAAAAAAGTGTGTACCTGAAATCACAGATACACACCCATAACTGTCTGTCTATGTTGTCCCACGGCAGTCACTGTCAAATTTATAACCTACGCCACGTATACTTTTTATATAATCCGGCACCGCATCAGAAATTCTCAATTTCTTTCGCAGATTACTGGCATGGTTGATAATGACCTTCCGGGAATAAAAAGAATCTTCCTCATTCCAGACCAAATCCATAATCATTTCAAATGTAAATACCCGCCCCGGATTGCGTATCAACAGGGCGAGAAGGTCAAACTCTTTTGCAGTTAAATCGATTTTCTGATCTTGCACACAGACTATCCTTTGTTCCAGACAAAAAAACAGATCGCCTTCGTAAATCTTCGTCAAAGGGTATCCCTGATGTTCCGATGAATCATGATTAGGGGTAATGACAACGGGGTTATCAACATCACTTTGTTTATCTCGTTCAAAAATATATTGCGTTAATTCTTTCTTCTGTTTAGATTCAAGAACAGCAAACAATTTTTTACCAATTTGCCGACCACTTTCTGATATATCGAGCATTGCTATTTTTTCCATGTCATCACCTCCTGCGTATTTGTTTATTTTTGTAATAACATATTCTTATTCAAGAACAATAAGATAGTGCTCTCAATATTCTGATATTTTTTGATTGGTAATCGCAAAAATAGCCATAGCATATTTTCACTATAACACCATGCTCTTGCAATTCTTTGATTGCATAAGCGCAGTAATGATTTCTGTACTATTTACGCCGCCATGCCATATTTGCCAGCTAATTAGATATACACTGTTTACCGCTATATTCAATACAAACTATGCTCCGATATAATCAAGAAAACAACAGTAGTGTCATTGCTGAAATCCTTATTTTATCTCGGCTTTTCTGAAAACTAAGTGTGTTGCTGTTAGTGAAATAACAATCACCGCTGCTGCAAACAACGCCGATAATGCAAGTGTTCTGTTATCGCTCGTTTGTGCAAGGCTAAAACAGGTCAGCCGGAAAACGCTCTCGCTGATGAAGTTTCTAAGGATATTGCAGGACACAAAGCTGAACACAACTGTTACAGCTATTCCCGATGTAACTTTTTTGAGGGCAAAGACAATAAACATAACGATACAGATGTTAGCACATATCTGCAATATGACAACCAGCAGCCAAACAAAATCCGTTACAGAAAATATACTGGTGTCAAACCTGTACTTAACAGCAAATCCAATAACTGTTGCAAAAACATAGGTTAAATGAAGCAGCACTGCCATGATAACGGTAGTAACAGTTCTTGCAATAAATATTGAAAAACGGCTGTACCCTGCCTTTATCTCATTATGTATCGTTCGGTTTAGAAAATCATTTCCAGCAAACCAAGCTGCAACAAGTGAGATGATAAACATAAAAGATGTATCGCAAACCGAAAGAGAAAACACCGTTGCTGTATCAAGATTTTCCGGGAGTTTAAGAAGTCCAAGGAAAAATCCTGCTGCTGCAAGAACAATCGCCGCAAGATACATGATAATAAATCTTTTCGCTTTGTATTT
>CAJTIU010000012.1 GCA_910576335.1 Lachnospiraceae bacterium | reverse complement strand
CACCTCCATATTGCTATTTCCAATCTTCATATTCTTTCATCTGATTTCACAATTCATAATTGAGCATTAAACCTTGCCAAAACAATGATATCTCCTGACGATAAATTTTAATTATATTTCATCTCTGCATAAACCATAAGTCCAAATCCACTTACAAAACAAACCCCAAATGCAGTCCAACCCCATCCAGTTTGCGTAATAAAATCAATAATTCCTGTAAGAATGATTCCTATTCCAATTATGATTGCACCTTTTCCCATAAGCGCAGTATACTCTTTTTTATCTGCCTCCGCCACATTCTTATAATGGTAGTCATGTATGAGATTTATCTTCTCCCTTTTCCAAATGGACCAGCCGACAATCAAAAGTATAATACCAATTATCAACAAAACGATCAGTTCCAACAGCATTCCATACTCCTCCATGATTTGTTATTATTCATTTTTTCCTGTGTCTATGACATTCTCCATTCCGCGCGGTGCTATGTACTGGGTCATAATATCCTCTGGAATCGTAATTTCATACTCACAGGTCAAATCTTTGTTCAGCACAGAACGTACCACTCTGCCCTCAAGTTCCCGGCCGAGGAATGCCTCCGTAAAATTCATCACATGACCAAGGCTGCAGTAACACAAAATCGGAGATACCGGCATATCGGACAAAATAGATTCTTTCGCAAACGGGCAATGACACGCATGGTAACGCCGCATCGTATCATCAGCGGCATCGGAAACTTATCTAAATCACCGATTTCAAGAAACTCTTCCCTTGCCCACGCAGACTGAGACGGATGTATTCCATGCCGCACTCTGTAAAGAATTTTCCGTACAGTTTTTTCGTCTGCCATCGCTTCCAACCGGCATATAAATGTATGCATATTGCAGCACTTGCAGCCAGCCTCGGTTTCCATATCCGGCAAAACAAGACCATCTGTCAGCTCCAGCCAAAACGGTTCGCCCAGCTCCGAGCAGATTTCCCTCTTAAAAGTCCTAATGCCAAACTGCTCATCATAGCTGATTTTCGTATCACCCATCTCTCATTCCTCCATTAGTTCTATCGTTCGTTCAAAAGAAATACATTCTGCATACCGTTTATTCCACATGAATTCATTATAGTATTTATAGGTCTGATCCGCCGACATATATTGATTATCAAATGTGCTGTTGGTATTTGCCGGAACTATCATTTTGAAACCATGCTCAAAACCCGCTTTTATAGTAGCATCAATGCAATATTCTGTTTGCAGCCCAGCAATAATAACAGTATTTTCTTCTTTTTGTCTTAAATATTCCAATAATCCTGTACCTCTAAAAGCACTGTTTACGTTCTTGTCAAAGATAACTTCACTCCCGACAGGTTGGAATCCATCATATATTTCAAACTCCTCCGTACCTTTTAATAATCCATTCTCCTTGCCATCATCATGCCTGACAAAAATGACTTCAACACCGCAGCTGCGAGCCTTATTTATCAGTTGTCTGACACGTGATTCAAATAGATTAAATTGATATAGTTCATTGTTTGTAATCAATTTTTGTGTATCGACAATTAACAGCACCATTCTAACACCCCATAAAATAGAATCCATTGTTCAAAAGCTTGCAAGATTAGACAGCGTATCGCCAGTAATCCGATATACCGTCCAATCATCCATAGGCTCTGCCCCCAGCGAAAGATAGAAATCAATACCAGGCTTGTTCCAATCAAGACACCACCACTCCAATCGCCCGCACCCACGCTCAACCGCGATAGCCGCCAGCTTTTTCAGAATCGCCTTTCCATAACCTTTCCCACGATATTCAGGTTTTACAAACAGGTTCATAATGGGATTTTTTACCTGGACTTCTTCTGTAAAAGTAATCTGTGTCCCACCGTCCAGTGTCTCGAACAGGCCGATCCAGTTTCCGCACATGTTCTTATTCTCCATAGCAAATCGATATATTCGATAAGGCTCTTTCTCTGTGATACGGAAACGGGTCACAAATCCTTCCTTTGTATATTCATCAAAGCACGTTTCATTAATCACTTTAATTCTAGACAAATCGCTACGCCATCTATAATTTTTATTATCCGTAACAATTTCCCAGACCGTCTTGCAGTCACAAGGAAATTCCGCTACGACTGTGGACCGTTTCATCAAATCCCCTCCCTCTTTCAAAATCCATCTGCACAAGTTTCTTCCCATCAGGAAGCAGATGCTTCAATGTCTTGATTTTGTTGTATCCTGTTTTGTTCATCAAAATCTCCAATGGCCGTTCCTCTATCTGAGCATATACTTTCTCCAACCCATCAAAGATATGGAGATAAGGTGAATCAGAAACCCAGTTATTGTTCATATTAATTTGAATGATACAAGAAACATAATTTGGATTTACATGCAAAATCGCTTCCTGAAAGCATTCGTATCCAATATACTCTATCAGCAGATTTGCAATGAGCAAATCTGCTTTTGGCAGCTTGTCTGCGTCTCTCGTCAAATCAAAACATAGACATTTTAAAATCCCTGCTAAATCGGGGTATCTGCGGGCGGCCTCTTTTAAATAGGAAGAATTTATATCTATTCCATATACTCTTCTATATTTATTTTTTCGTATATGCTCAAGACCGTTTCCTCCAGCAATGCCTAATATCATCACACTGGAAACTGAATAAGTCCCAAGCTGGCCTTTCATCATTTTATTCATCGCCTGCAGCTGCATAACAGTATCTAACTGCATATGGTTTTCATAATCATCTAATAAAATTTCTTCCCAAGGGTTAAGCATATTGTACACTCCTGATCCAAAGACTAAAATTTATATTTCTACCGGTAGCCATAAACAATATACATCCCATCCTCCACTTCATATGGAATCGAATATTTCTCCATCCCTTTGATAAACTCCCCTTCCAAATCATGCCAGATTTCTTCATCCTCAATCAGCCTTCCCCGGTACTTTCTCTCGCAAAATTTCGGCTTAACTTTTACCCATTCTAATGATTTAAAGTCATGACCATTAAAACATTCACTGCAATAGCAAGTGTCAAATAAGTCATCATTTCTTCCGTCCACATCAAAAAGTGTACGATAAGCATAGGGAATTTTTAGAGGCATCTCTTCTGTCATCACCTGAAGGAACTCGATCCACTTCGTAGTATTCATGTAACTTGTCAATTGTCGTTTTTCAATAATTTCTGCAAGCCTTTCACTCGCTGTCCGCTTATGGCCAAAATCACCCTGATTGATCTCCCCTACAAAATGCTGCACTGCCTGATAAAACCGTTCGTCAAATCTGCCCACGCGATAAAGGCTGGAAACACGCTCCCCGTTTCGCTCTGCAAAATACCAGCCCCAATCTGAATGGTACGTCTGCAATACAAAATGTACATTTCCCCGCCAGCGTACATCAAGTACACGTCCCTTAGACAATGCCTCTTCTGAAACCTCCTTAACGGCCCCATCCAGAAAATCTATCCGCCTTATCATTTGATCCGCCAATTCTTTCAATTCTTCTTTATACATGCCACACCTCTTTACACAATTTTCAAAGCTGATACTCCCACAGAAAATCACTCCAAAATCGCTGTTCCTATTTGCATCTCCAAACGCCAGTCAGGTGCAGCCCCATCGTCTCCCCAATATTCATCCACAGAACAGATTTTATCGTCTCTTATCCGCAGAAAGGAAACCACATGAAAAGAAAGGCTTTTATCTTGATTATACACATGTACGACAATTATGCTCACATCCCCCGCCTGCTCTACCCGCTGGATTTCGCCTTCCCAGTCACCGGGATATTCACAGTTCGCCTTTATGTACTCCTTAACATTGAAATGTTCGTTGGTACAGTGCCAGTTAATATAGGCGTCATCCCAAAAATATTTTTCGATTTTGCGTGCATCCTGTTTCAGCACAGCATCCCAGAATCCTTGTATATCCACCGTCAACACTCCTCCATTAGATCATTTCATAATAACAATACCGGCTTACACATATCCTGATATAATTTATAAGCGGATTCGGCCCTCTTTCATGCGGCCGTCTGCGATTTCTGCTTATCAGCCAGATTATCTTTCATTTGAACCTGCAGCCCTCGGAATCTCCCTAGATCCTCTTCCGAAGCAGAATAAAGAACTTTCACATCTCCGACGAGCGGAAGAAGACCCTCTTCCAAATTTGCAATATTTCGGACACGTTCCCAGTCCATCGGAAAGATGTCATATCCTACGCCTGCAATCATAAAAGTTCCTGCCAGCCGATACCCCCGTTCTGTCCGGGGAATAAAATAACAATCTATATCCGATCTGGAGTTTGCTGTTCCATTTACAAATGAACCATACAGCAATGCCAGACTGATATCATCTGCATATTCACTTTTTACTTTTTCTTCAATCCAAGTCACCAATTTTTCATTGACTGCTATACTCACGTAATAATCTCCTCAATACTTTTCAATCCATTTTCTCGTATATCATCCAACTCTTCCGCTGACAAACATCCCGACTCATATAGGCGCAGGTATTCTTTTGAAACATCCGAATCAAACATCAGGACATCATCTGAATTAATCGTAACGTCAACCCCGTTCCTATAGAGCAATGAGATCGGATGCTCTTTGAGCTTTTCCACTCTTCCCAGTAATATATTGCTTGTAGGTGTAATATTAAGACGGATGTGATTATCCGTTAAAAACCTCATAATCCCTTTATCATAAGCCGCCGCTATACCATGCTGTACTTCATCCAACTCTAACAATTCCACTGCTTTTTGGATGTCTTGTGCACTTCCCCATTCTCCAACATGCGCTTTTAACCGAAGGCCTTCTTTCTTCGCCTGGCGATAAACAGGTATAAACGTTTCAATAGGCTGCGCCATCTCATCTCCATACAAATCAATCGAATAGAAAGCACTGTTTCCCCAAAAATGCGAAAGACAGTCCTCCAGATAGCCAATGGAACAATGCCTGGAAAGCCCGATTTGCAGCCGTAGTTCCATGTCAGGAGCGATCTTCGCTTTCGCCTCATAAAAAGCATTGATAAGCTCATGGATGTCATTTCTAAAAAACTCTCCAAGCCCCCAGACATCCTCTCCAATCTCTAAAACCGTCACACCATCGTTTTTTGCCTGCTGAAAAGTCGCTTCAATCAGAAACTTTCTCATATCCGAAGAATCAAACCTCGAACCGATATACTTATCACTCCATCCATTCATTTCCTGCATAGATGAAAGCGGCCTCTCAAGCGGCATAATCTCTATATTTTTATATCGTTTTATATACTCGCGGCTTCCTCCAAGCACAAAATGATTATGTAAGTCCGCTTTTGCACAAACTCTTATATCTTCTAAACTATGCCGTTTCAGCCCTTCTATAAATTGACTCATTGTTTTTTAAATCTCCATTTTACAGGATTCTTTCAGCCAAGATGACTTCCTCTGCAACGTTGCTCGTCGTTTCCATCAATGGTGTAAAACCATTTTTCAGCCAAAAGTGTTCCGACTGCGAGTTCCCCTTTACCCATGCCAGCCGAACCGACTCATATCCCAGACCAGAAAGATATCTGCACAAATAATCAATAATCTCCGTTCCTATTCCACGGCCCTGTACCGAAATATCCGTCATAAAAAAACCGATATATACAATCAGCTTTTCGGGATAACCATCGATTAAGTCCATAACCGCAATCAACTTTCCATCCTGACAGAACCCGATATAATATTTATCTTCGATTACCTTGCCAGGCGGCAATATTCTCATATCCTCCTGGATCGTCTGCCGTGTAACAAAGGGAGGGCAATATTCATAATATAAGATATTCTTGCTAAGCAGATCATATATTTCATCTACGTTCTTGTTGGTAAGTATATGAACCTTATATTTATCTGATAATAATTCTACCTGCATGATTGCCACCTCAATGTTTTATTTTATCATTTACATCTGCCCAAAACAACAATCCTTTCCGTTTTTGCAAAATGAGGGGCAATTTTTGCATATTTCATCCTATGGCACCTTAATAGCCGCTGCCGCATTTTCCGGATTAGCTTTAAAATCTTCTGCTATCGATTAGAAAAGCATCCGCCATTGCTGACAGATTCCATACATAAACTCATTATTTTGTTATCTGTTTCGTATATATCTTGTGTTCCTTGCCGCCCCCATGCGCTTAATCCTGCTGTCTTTGACTATTGCCCCAAGCGCCACATCAACAGTCGTCTGACCGACATACCTTTACTTTTCGTTTTCATACCAACTGGCTCCTTTGCTTTTTTTATTTTCTTTTACAACTGTCTTTATTCTGTTAATGGTTGTCAAAATATTTAAAACACACTGCATAAACTATATGGCTTAATAAAAAGATACCTACAGCAATCATGCAACCTACCATATCTGCCTTGCAGATAGCGGAATACAAAGCAAGGACAATAAAACCAATATTTGCAAATTCAGATACAAGGGTGTATGCTTTGCCGTTAATAAGCACGTTTCTTTCGTCCTCATCCATAATTTTAGCGCGTCCAATCTTATGGATAAAATGTTCAAATAGAAAATCTACAATGCCATAAGCTATTAGTGCGCAGCCAGCAGAGACAATAAAAGCAGCAGGAAATCCCTTTATAAGACTAAAAGGTAAGAGCAAAATACCAATACCAATAAATAAATACGCAAAAATTTTCTTACTCTTTCTCATGTCAATCCTCCTCAAAATTAAATAATTCTTCAATCTTCAATCCAAATATTTTAGCTAACTCATGTGCCAGCAAAACAGACGGATTATATTGCCCTTTTTCCAGTGAAATGATAGTTCTTGAAGAAACTTTTACTAAATCAGCAAGTTGCTGTTGGGTAAGCTGTTTCTCCATTCGGTATTCTCTTACATTATTCGATAGTAGTGTAGGAACTTCTTTTTTCAAATCTTGCCTCCTTTGCATGAAATAAACTTCACGTGAAATTTATTTCATATTAGCACTTGGATATACATTTGTCAAATTTTATAGCCAAATATTTGAAACTGATTTTTCAGAAATTTTCATAGGCGCATATAAGTACGAAAATCTGACTGTATTAAATCAGTTTACACCGAATTTGAAGGAGAAAAAGTAATCAAATTATGTCATGTATCGGTATTTTGTGTATATTATTCATTTTTTTATGACCGGAATTTCCATTTCCTGCTGTTCTACGACATTTGACAAATAGCAGAATGTACCGTCCTCATATGACTGTATGACAACTTGATTTGTAAACGCATAATCCGAATCATAATCCGGCCATACGCCATCCACAAAGAGAGTTAATGTACCGTCTTCATTCTCTGTGTAGTCCACCACTTCACCGAACGGCGCATATGGCCTGACTGAAAACAAATCACATTCGTAAGTGTCGCTATCCGCATCATAACCGCAGCAATGGTGAAGCTGTTCTACAGTTATAGGAAAATATATTGTCATAATCTCTTCAAATATCTCTGCGCCAACTCTTCCTCCATGCACTTTCAGATATTCTCCCGTATGCATATGATAAATATCCCCAAACATAGTATCCATTATTATTTCTTCCACATTGCTGCTGTTCCAGTCAACAGTCAGCAGATTATAATCTATATAGCTTAAGCCGGATATATACTTCTCTGTCAGCGCCCTGCAGTCCTCAGCTAATGGTTTTATCCTATAGTGCTCCCGCAAATTTCCATGTGATATCTTTATTTTATTGGTATAGATAAAGTACCCTTTTTCTGTCAGCCTGATTTCTTCCAAATCCCATACGGATGTATGGGATAGTATGGGCACGCCTCCTTCCTGCCATGTAATTTCCACATAGTAAACCTGCAGCTTCCCTGCACGGTACAGAAAAGTGCGGCATCCAAACCGGCCATCCCCATAGATCTCATATATTGTAACCTGGGCATCCTTTCCATCTGAATATTCGGAATAAAATATTTCCACTTTTTCATAATTTGCCATATTGATACCTTTTGACACAGACACAAATCCAAGTCCGCCGATCCGGCTGACCACCTCCCGTCTTTGTTCTTTCGTCCTCTGCTCTAATTGATAAAAAGTTGTATCCAATACTTTGATATCCTTATATAAATCTGCACATTCTTCTGCGGCTAATTTTGCAGTCTGTTGAAGCTGTTCCTGTTCATCGCTTTTCAGAACACTTACCACCTCTTCTATTTCTTCCTCGTAAGAGATCTCATTCATCTTTTCCTGGCTTTCTTCTTCCTGCTCTCTTTGCATCTCCTCTGAAAATTTCTTCTCATTTAAAAATTCCTTTTCACAACTGAAGTAAAGCAACAGGATAAGAGGAATACTTACAGCTGCAAAAAGAATGTTTACAATGACACCCTTTCGGCACCTTCTTTTTCTCTGTGTACTATTTTCCATAATATTTCTCACCTTTTCTTGTTGTATGACTTATAGTATTACATTTGTAAGATTTCAAGTCAAGCAAAATTTATATAGACGATAAACTTGCAGCCCTTCTCTCCTTCTCACCGATTTCCCACAACTGGAATATCCATCTCCTGCTTTTGAATGGTATTGGATAAATAACGAAAAGCCCCATTCCCTAACGGTCTGACCACAATCTGATTTGTAAAGGCATAATCTGAATTATAATCCGGCCATACGCCATCCACAAACAATGTAAGCGTTCCATCCCCATTTTCTATATAGTCCACTACTTCGGGAAACGGCGGCAATGGCTGCGAAATGCTCATTTCATATTTATATGTATCCGTATCAGCATCATATTTGCATTGTTCCCTTAATTGCTCTGCTGTTACCGGGAAATACGTCATCATAATGGATTCATAAAGTTCTGACGAAATTCCCTCACCGTCCGGAACAAATATCTCCCCTGTATGGATTCGATAAATATCCTCAAACATGCATGGTCTTATAATTTCTTCCACATTTCTGCTGTCCCAGTCAGTAATCAACACATTATAACTTACATAGCTGAGGCCTGATACATATTTTCGGGTAAATTCCCTGCATGTTTCCGGCAGCGGTTTGACCCTGTAATACTCCTTCAAATTGCCATGTGCAACGATTACTGCATTTGTATAAATCAAATATCCCTTTTCTGTCAATCGGATCTCTGCAATATCATTAGTTCTGGCTGATTCTATAACCGGTATCCCGTTTTTCTTCCATCCGATCCCAATATAGTAGGTTTGCAGTATCCCATGCCGACAGACAAACGTTCTGGAAGAAAATGTTCCATCCGTAAAGGGCTCGTATATTGTGACCTGTGCATCCTGCCCCATGCAGTACAGGGAATAAAAATCTTCTACCTCTTCATAGTTACGCATATTCATATCATCCGAAACGCATACCATTCCATTGTCGCCCAATAAATTAACGATGTCTTTTCTCTGCTGCTTTGTTAACTCAATAGTTGAAGCATATCTGATCTCCCCGTTATCATTCACTGATTCCACAGCCGAATAAACGCCTGCACACATTTCTGCGGCCGATACTGCGCTATTTTGTAACTTTTGCTGTTCATCCATTGACAGAACACACTCAGGCTCTGTATACGCATACGGCGCTCCATCCCCTGACTCTATTTGTTCCTGAGAATCAATCTGGACAAACGGAACTTTTACTCCCCTGCTGCCGGCCGGATACACTGCTTCTTTTTTCTCCCAAACTATGCATCCAATAACCGTCAGGGATAGCGCCAGTAGAAAACATATACCATATTTCTTTATAATCCATTTCATTTCCTCCATCGCTCTCCTTTCCTACAATATGCTTTTCATTTCCTATCTGTCTGGTAGAACATATGAAGTTTTATGCCTGACTATAACAAACCGCCCTTATTTTGCAAAATAAAGGGCGGTTTTTGTAAATTTTAAACCTTCAAGGGATATCTGGCCGTCATTCTCAAGAATCAGCATGCCGAGTGTAGTAAACGCCTTTTTAACGGAACCAATCTGATAAAGGAATCCTTTATGAGCAATTCTGTGAAAGATACTTTTGACAAAGCACCCCTTATCCACACACAGAGCTTGATTTGATCCGGGAACAGTTCATTTTCAGGCTCCAAGCGTAACAACACAGCATACACCTTTCATCAAGAAATGCCGGAGCAGGTGTTACCTGCCCCTATGCTTTTCTTTCCTTTTCTGCTGTTTCAGTTCAAACCTTCGCTGTCTTTCTGCCTCCCGTTGTTCCCGGCTCACAATTTTGCGTTCAGTTTTCAACTGCTCCTGCTGTAATTTCAAAGCCTGCTGCGATTTTGTTCCTATCCCGGTATTCTGTACCTGTTTTCGTACTTCACGCTGTACCCGTTTGGGATTGCGGCCTGTTTCTTTTACATCAGTTGCCACAGCCGGACTAAATCGCAGCCGATCGTAATTTTTCAGAACGAAATCATATATTTCATAGTCTTTGGGTTCCGCACCAAATGTAACTTTACACACAGATAATTTACCCTCTGATATTCGTTCAAAAACGCCTATCCAAAATGGTTCCTCAAAAAATACTGTCAGTCTGCCCGATACTTTGTCCATGACAATTCCTCCTTAAAATAATTGTAAAGAACAAAGAATGGACGACCCTAAGGAGGGAGGGTTACTTACACCAAATCGGTGCGACTGGACTACCTACCAGTTCTGCAAGATTACCCTGCGTTGTGTTTTTATCTTTGCCTCTATATATTACCACATAACCGCTTACTACTCCATAAAAAATGGCAATCCGCTTAATACTACGAACTGCCACACTATTACATTTTCCCTATCCGAATTAATTTACATGGTGCTGGCACCATATTCAAATCATTACTAAGGAAATATTATGCCTTCCTTATTGGCAAGAAGTCGCAGGAAACTAAATCCTCACATACATTACAAATTATTCCAAATCCTCAATTCGACCTGATTGAATCGCCGCAATGTTTTTCTTAATCTTGTTTTCGGACCAATTCCACCATTGAAGTTTTAATAATTCGGAAATCACATTGTCCGAAAACCGTTTTCGAATTTTTTTTGCGGGAACGCCTCCAACAATCGTATAGGGCGGCACATCCTTTGTAACAACCGCTCGTGTACCGATAATTGCTCCATCACCAATCGTAACGCCAGATAGAATAACTGCTTCATATCCAATCCAAACATCATTGCCGATTACAATGTCGCCTTTATTGTCCCATGCGCTTGTGATTTCTTTTACGTCCAAGCCCCATTCCTCAAAAAATATTGGAAATGGATATGTTGAAAGCGAACACATCGTATGATTTGCACTGGTAAACAAAAACTTTGCTCCACAAGCAATAGAACAAAACTTGCCAATTTTTAATTGATCTCCATTAACCGGATAATGATACAATACATTATTCTTTTCAAATCCTCGTGGGTCATGCACAAAATCGTTGTACATTGTATAATCTCCAATTTTAATACTGTCATTGGTAATCACATTTTTCAAATAAACGGTTTGAGTATCACCTGTCCGGGGATAAATTTTATTCTCCGATATAGTCATTTTAAAATCCTCCATGTCTTAATAGTTTTTATGCGACTATATCGGTTACTACAATGCAGCGTTTCACTTCATACCTCCGTCAACTTTAATTTGCAGATTTGATTATATCATGTGTATTCCCAATTTACCATAATAACGGCTCCGGCTGTTTCTTTATTTACTACTCTTTCAAAAATCTATCTAGCAATGCATATCTATTGTTAATAAACATTTCTGTAACTTGATAACTTTCTGTCTCCTCATATGCACATAAATGAATGCTTCCATTATCGAAACAATATATATCTGCATCAGGAATTCCCAACAGAATAGGTGAATGTGTAGCTATAAAAAACTGGGCTCCTTCTTTTGCGCACCTATAGATTTCCATTAACAATGTAAGCTGTCTTTGAGGTGATAATGCCGCTTCTGGCTCATCAAAAAGATACAGACCATTTGCCCGCAGATTATTCTGTGCCAACTCCAGAAAACTCTCTCCATGTGATTTTTCATGGTATCTAGCCGAAGGATGCTCGATATCTGCATATTCCTCTTCCTGAGTTGCAACATTATAAAAACTTTCAGCCCGAAGGAAATACCCCCATTTTTCCTTCCTGTATCCTCTTGAAATTCTTATTACATCGTATAATTCCGAATGAGTGTCATGTGTAGAAAAAAAATAATTTTTTGTACCACCTTCCGGATTAAATCCATGAGCTATTGCGATCGCTTCCAATAATGTTGATTTTCCACTACCATTTTCTCCAACAAAAAAAGTTATCGAATTATGAAACTCAAGTCTTTCAATACCTTTAAATGCTTCTATTTTCTTCAAGTAACTATCATCATCTATCTTATCCCAATCGAACATTACTCCCTGTATAAACTGATTGTTCATCAAACATCCCCTTTCAAGGAAAATTTTTTCTGCACATTCAGGCTGGAATTGATGGTAATATTAAATCAATTCCATAGCCCTTTTATACAATGGGTCTAATTCACAGCCACAGCTTCCCTCACACAAACCCAATATTATTCATCTATTGGCTGTATACTGATTACGATTGCGGCAGTTAGTGGTACTGTAAAATTGCTTGGTAAGAAAATGCAGAATGCCGATACAGCTATGAGAGAAAAAATTGGTGCAGTCTATGACGTAGATAATCTTCCAGTTTGTTGTGCTGCGAAACAACTATCAAAAGTCATGCAGCTCCACCCAAACTTTTCCAGTACCGATATCAGCATTTAACATATCAATACCTTTTTAACATATGCCTACACAAGTTGCTTCCCATATCGCTCCAAGTAGGCGACGGCTGTTTCTAAGGACACGCCTATTTTTTCCTGCAGCCTTTTCAAAATATCCGCATCATCCAGGCCAAACTCCTGCCCCATTTCAATAATCTCTTCTGCTTTTCCATCTGCTTTTCCAGCCTCTCTTCCTTTGCGAATCAACTTTTCAGATTCGGTCTCAACTGTTCCACCCATAATATTCACCAGCCTTTCTTCGCTTTTATTTCCATTTGTAATATGGGTAATAATGGTATTTACAAATCCCATGAGATCTATCATCTCATCATCTGCTAATTCACCTTTTTTATGCAGCCGAACCATTTCATTTCTGAAATACTCTAAATCTTCTGCTGCATTCTCTATGTTATTTTCAGAAGTAATATCCTTTTCATACCTCGCAATATAAAAAGGAATATAGGGAAATAATCTCTTTTCAACAATGCGTTCCTTTGTAAATTCCTCCAGAATGATATTCTCAGACTTATAATTCACTTCCTGTCCATCCGGAAATGTAAATGTAATCCTTGTTATTTTCGGTGTTTTTTCCGTTCTTTTGATATAAATAATCGAAAATCTCGGCATGGGAATAGTTGCATGACCAATATCCCATGCTGCAAATTGCCTGGCAACAATAAATGCATACTCTGCAATTCTGATAGCCATGGAACCGTCATCATAACTCTGGCACTCCAAAAGATAGACCTCTTTTCCAATCTTAATTACAAAATCTGAAATCTGTTCTTTGATATCTTTACTTCCATCTGTAGTCTCACTTTCAGTCAAATACCCCTCCGATGGTAAAGTTTCTACCTTCACATCCATAGGGTAATTCTTCCCAAATGTGTCATTGATCACAGAAATGAACAATCTCTTGTGTTTGCTCTTCATTGTCTTAAACACATTATCGTAATCCGGTGTCTTTTTCTGCATATTCTCTTTATCCTTTCGCTGCTTCCCTAATTGAAAAAAGGTAAGATATCTTATCCTTATTATATCGTTAATTACCTTCCCTGGCAACCAAAAAGAAACCTAAGCATCTATATTCATCTATAATTGACAATCCCCCTCACACCCTATATAATATCTTTATTACGCATGTAAGATTAGGAGGGATTTACCATGGCCGCTCTGCCGCAGATTTCCGAAGCTGAATATGAAGTAATGAAGGTCGTATGGAAATACGCGCCCATCAATACCAATGAAATCACTGAGAAATTACTGAAAACCACCGCCTGGAGTCCTAAGACGATACAGACCCTGATCAAACGTCTTGTAACCAAAGGCGCTCTTGCCTATGAAAAGCAGAGCCGGGTATTCGTCTATACCCCATTGGTAAAGGAAAAGGAATATATTGGCCAGGAAAGCAGTTCTTTCCTGAAACGTTTCTATGATGGAGATATCACTGCCATGCTCTCTGAGTACATAGAAAACGACAGACTGTCTGATTCAGAGATCGAACACCTGCGCTCTCTTCTTTCCACAACAAAACCCGGTAAAGGAGGCAGACTGCATGACTGATTTTATCATACATTTTCTTATAAGCAATCTGTTCATCAGCGGTATCATCGGGCTCCTTATGGCCGTTAAGCATTTATTCCGAAACAGCCTGTCCGGCCGGATGCAGTATCATCTGTGGTTTTTGCTACTCGGACTTCTGGCCGTTCCTTTCATACCGCTGCGTTCAGTCAGATTCTCCCGGATATTCTCCCGGCTTGCATTCTTTCAAAATTTCTCCGTGTCATATACAGGGAATGCAGCAAGAGAACGAATGACTGCCAATCCGGCCGAAAATATGGACTGGCTGAATGATTTTACTCTTTCTGTAAGCAGCAGTACTTCTTCCATTACCGGAAACATACTGCTGGGAATCTGGATTGCAGGCATCCTTGTAATGGTGGTGTTCCTGGCGAAGGCTTTCCTCCGGTTACAAAACCTGAAACAGTCTGCGCTTCCTCTTCAACACCCCCAAATCCGCAGACTGTATCATGAATGCCTGCATGAGATGAAGATAACAAAAAATATTCCCATATACAGCACCGCATTTTTGAAATCGCCCGTGATTGTAGGGCTTCTAAGGCCCCGCATCTATTTTCCGATTCATTTAATCTCAGATTATGATGAAAATGAAACGGAGATTAAAAGTACCCAAAAGCCATCCTGTAATCCGTACCGCCTTGAGACAAGCGGGCTTCGTCCAATAAGATATATGCTGCTGCATGAATTACAGCACTACAGTCATAAAGACGCACTGGCTAATTATCTGATAGTCCTTGCCAGAATTATTTACTGGTTCAATCCCGTTGTGTGGCTTGCACTGAGAGAAATGCAATGCGACAGGGAGGTTGCCTGCGACACCTCCGTACTGAACATGCTTGATGGGGATTCTTATGGAGATTATGGAAATACATTGATCAGTTTTGCCGAAAAGATCTCTCATGCTTCCATCCCCTTTGCCGTCAATCTCAGCGGAACGATGACACAGATGAAACGGCGCATCATGAACATTGCCGCCTATGAAACACCAACATTAAAGAAGAAGCTGAAAGGCATGGCTGCTTTTTTGCTGACATCCGTTCTTCTGATCAGCCTGGCGCCGATATTATCTACATATGCGGCAGAGGACATCCACTACCGATGGAAATCCTCTTCAAAGAACGTCACCTCCCTGGATCTTTCGTCTTATTTTGGAGAATATGAAGGAAGTTTTGTTTTGTATAATCTTGAGCAGGATGCATGGGGCATCTACGATATGGAGCATGCCGCCTTACGGCGCTCTCCTGACTCCACATACAAAATGTATGACGCATTGTTTGGACTGGAAGAAGGTATTATTACACCGGAAGATTCCAAAATGGAATGGGATGGGGAAAACTATCCGTTTAAGGAATGGAATGCTGACCAGACCCTGACATCCGCCATGCGCTCTTCAGTCAACTGGTATTTCCAGGGAATTGATAAACAGCTTGGATCTGCTTCTGTTAAGAACTACATTCAGAAAATCGGATATGGCAATGAAAACACAGAAGCCGGTCTCCCTTTCTATTGGCTGGAATCTTCCCTAAAGATTTCTCCCATAGAACAGGTAGAACAACTGGTCAGACTATATAACAACGCCTTCGGATTCCAACCTGAAAATGTCGAGGCAGTAAAGGATTCCATCTGTCTCTCCTTATCAGAAGCAGGAACTATCTATGGGAAAACCGGAACAGGAAGCATCGATGATTCGAATGTAAACGGATGGTTTGTCGGATACGTTGAAACTGCCGGCAATACATACTTTTTTGCTGCCAATATCGGCGCCGGCGCTGATGCCTCCGGAGCGAATGCGGCTGAAATAACCATGGCCGTCTTATCAGATATGAATATATGGAAATAAAAAAGACCGGAGATACAGTACCATTATTATCACTGTTATCCGGTCTTTATTAATTTTCACTGTATCTGTCACCCGCTCCCCACCCGGTATTGATACTTCGGTATCTCCTGAATTCCGTTATCCAAAACTAAATTACCTATCATTATATTCGTAAGTTTCATCCTCTGAACGGAAAACAGTTTTGGACTTAAGCGCATCGCTTTCTATATTAAAGTACGTTTTAATTACACTTTCAAACTCTTCCTTCGGTATCCTGTATACTGCACCGACTCCCAGATTATCATCCATGCCATAGGGGATCTTAGGATTTACTGCGGCATGACAAAATCAGATTATAACAAAAGTTCTTCTCCATATTCATTGAATTTCTACCTGGAGAATGATAAGATACAAGAAAACCTTAGGAGGTGCCGCTATGCCTAGAATAGTTGGAATCGGCCATCAAGACTTTGAACAGATGATCACAAGCGACAATTTCTATATTGATAAGACCATGTTTATCAAAGAATGGTGGGAAAACAATGATACCGTAACCCTGCTCACCCGTCCCAGACGTTTTGGAAAGACGCTGAATCTGAGTATGGCAGAACATTTTTTCTCTGTCAGGCATTCCGGGAGAGGCGACTTATTTCAGAATCTGTCTATCTGGCAGGAAGAAAAATACAGAGAATTGCAGGGGACTTACCCTGTCATTTTCTTAAGCTTTGCCGGTGTGAAAGAAACCTCCTTTCCTGATGCAAGAAAAAGTATCTGTCAGATTATAGAAAATTTATATAACAAATATGATTTCCTTCTGGAAAGCGACCATTTAAACGAAAAGGAAAAAAAAGCGTACAAGAACGTCTCCGCCGATATGGATCATAATCTGGCCGCCAATTCCCTGAATACCTTATCGGATTACCTGATGCGTTATTATGGGAAAAAAGTGATTCTCCTATTGGACGAATATGATACTCCTATGCAGGAGGCTTATGTGCATGGCTACTGGGATGAACTGGTTCCTTTTATCCGCAATCTGTTTCATTCCACCTTTAAGACAAATCCTTTCCTTGCAAGAGCCATCATGACCGGAATCACCAGAGTCAGCAAGGAGTCAATCTTTTCTGACCTGAATAATTTGACGGTAGTGACAACGACCTCAGATCTGTACGCGGAAAGCTTTGGATTCACCCAACAGGAGGTATGGGATGCTCTAGAAGAATATGGCCTGTCAGCCAAAAAGGACGAGGTCAGAAGATGGTATGACGGATTTACATTCGGCAATAAGACCGATATCTACAATCCCTGGTCGATCATCAATTATCTGAAATTTGCAAAATTCTCCCCCTACTGGGCCAACACCAGCAGTAACAGCCTGGTCGGAAAGCTGATCCGCGAAGGAAGCGCAGATACAAAAATGGTTATGGAGGATCTTCTTTCGGGCAAGGCGCTCCGGACACAGATTGACGAGCAGATTGTATTCAGTCAGTTGGGGCGCCGGGAAAATGCCGTCTGGAGCCTGCTGCTTGCAAGCGGCTATCTGCGTGTGAAGCAATGGAGTATGGACAAAAGAGACCGGATCATCTATGAGCTCGTATTAACCAACCGCGAAGTAACACTAGTGTTTGAGCAGATGGTAGAGGATTGGTTCTCAGAATTTACACCCGCTTATAATCAATTCCTCAAGGCACTTTTATTAGATGATAAAAAGGCGATGAATCTGTATATGAACCGGGTTGCCCTCACTACCTTCAGTTACTTTGATACCGGAAAGCATCCGTCCGAAGCAGCAGAACCCGAAAGATTTTATCATGGTTTTGTTCTTGGCCTGATGGTAGATCTTGCTGAACGGTACACAATTACTTCCAACCGTGAAAGCGGGTTCGGAAGATATGATGTGGTCCTTGAGCCTCTTTCTGACACAGACGATGCTATTATTCTGGAATTTAAAGTCCATGACCCGGACGAGGAAGCTTCGCTTGCAGATACAGCGCAGGAAGCATTGAATCAAATTGAACGCATGAAATATTCTGCTTCGCTGGAAGCAAAAGGTATCCCAAAGGAACGGATCCGGCAGTATGGATTCGCATTTGAAGGGAAAACGGTATTTATTGGATAAATATATTTAACAGACTACAATTTCACATTGAAGAAGGAAAAAGGGAATGAATAATTTGAGGAAAGTCAGAAAATATAGGAAGCTGAAAATGATATTGCTTTGCCTGCTTTGCTTACTGGTGACAGCGTGCAGCAATCAATTTGCGAAGCAAGAGTATGATTCTGATGAAAAAATTGCTCAGGACACAGACCGTTATGCAAAAGAAAATTCTGTAGCGAATTCCGTAAATGGAGAATATTCACTTACAGTTTCCAAGTTTAATGGACGTGAGACATCGTGGAAAGAAACAATAAAAGAAAATAAAGATATAGAAATTGATTTTGATCTTAGTCTTTTAAAAGGACAGGCAAAAATAGTATATATTGACAGTGAAGATCATGTTACGACACTGATCGAATGTCTGCCCGAAACTTCAACAGATGGATTCGTAACAAAAACCTTGTCGTTAAAAAGCGGGAATAACAGATTAAAAATCGTTGGATATGACTGTGAAAATATTGATCTGAAAATGTTATTTGCAGAACCCTAACAAATAATAATTCTGGTCAAACGAATCATTCTGACAAGAACAGCCCCTGCCGGATGAAAGGTATTCTAACGGCAAAGGCTGTTTTTATTTGTATAAAAAGAGCACAAAAAACATCAATTCTTCAAAAGACATGGATAAATCTTAGAATATTCTCATTGAACGGCTCAATATCCTGATATAAAAAACCAATCTCACGGGACGGAACGGGATTAGCCAAGGGTACTTCCATCAGGCAGCCTGTTTCTAATTCCTGCTCTACAAACTGTTTTACAACGCAGGAAATCCCTATCCCCATTTTGGCAAATTCGATCAGCATATCCATTTCATTTACCTCGAGAATATGCAGGGGGATGATATGATTCTTTGCATAGTAAGCGTTAATATGCTTCCGGGATACATTATCTTTATCAAGGAGCATGATGTTCGCATATTCAAATATTTCATCATTCTTACAGTTCCATTTCTCTCTATATGCCGGTGTACAGACAAAAATATACTCGATAATACCCAGAGAATAATAGACCAGCTTTCCAGGGCTTTGGGGCTTTACCACCAACGCCAGGTCAATACTGCACTCTTCAATCATCACACGCGCTTCCGCCGAGGATGTACACGTGATGGCCAGCTCGGTATCAGGATATAATCTTATATATTCTTTCAGATAAGGCATAAGAAAATGCTTACACAATACATTGCTGGTGGCTATACGCAAATAACCTGAATATACCGGAAACTTAAGACTTTTTTCCGTATCCGAAAGCATTTGAAACGCTTTTTTCACACTGTCGTACAGCAGCCTTCCTTTCTCTGTCAGCTCTACTCCCTTTGATCTTCTGACAAAAAGTGTCGTGTTAAGATTTTCTTCCAGCTTTTTTATGGTAATACTTACTGCCGGCTGGGAAATGTACAGCGAAGCGGCCGCTTTGGATATGCTTTTATTTTCAGCAGCAGAAAGAAAAATCTTGTATTTTGTGAGATTATCAAACGTATCCATATCTTCTCCATATAACTATAATTTATATATCTTATAAAAACCATATATTTGAACTATATCACAAGCAGAAGTATAATTCAATAAAACATATCAATGTAAAGGAGGTTTTGCATGGTTACATTCGAGTTTGACGGAGAAAAATACAAAACGGCTTCCAAACATCAAAAAGAATGGGGAAACGATCTGATCTCAGAATTTTCATTCAAAGGAAATGACGCCGTATTAGATCTTGGATGCGGAGACGGAGTCCTGACAGAACAATTAGCGTTATTCGTCCCCCGGGGAACAGCGCTGGGAATAGACTCTTCCGTTCATATGATCAAGACTGCAGAAACAATCCACAGAAATAATCTTAAGTTTACACATCTGGATATAAATAAGATGAATTTTGAAAATGAATTCGACCTTATTTTTTCCAATGCGGCCTTACATTGGGTGAAAGACCATAAACGGCTTTTGAAAAATTCTTACAAAGCATTGAAAGCCTGTGGGAAAATATTGTGGGACTTTGGCGGGTCCGGTAATTGTGCGAATTTTATCGATGTGATCCAAAAAAAGATATCAGAGCACAACTATGCCCAATACTTTAAAGCTTACGAATGGCCGTGGTTTATGCCATCGAAAAAACAATATATGGATTTAATTTCAGCAATTGGATTTTCTTCTTATACAATCAAAGAACGAAACAAAGACCGGTATTTTTCCAATGCTTCTGAAATGATCCGGTGGATCGATCAGCCCTGCCTTGTGCCGTTTCTCAAACAGATTCCGCAAGAATTAAAAGAAACTTTCCGCCAGGAGGTAATCAAAGAAATGCTAAAAAGAACACAGCAGCCAGACGGTACTTATTTTGAATCATTTCGCAGGATCAGAATATACGCTCAAAAGCAGGAGGAAACAAGATGAGAAAAATTGATTTATCTAATTTGGACAGGGCATTACATTATCAGATTTTCAGAAATAGCTTAAATCCGCAATATTGCGTTACATTTGGACTGGATATCACACATTTTCTAGAGGTGATCCAAAAACAAGGATACTCCTTCACCTTTTCCTTTGTATACGCCGTTTCCAAATGTGCGAATCAGATCAAAGAATTCCGTTACCGGTTTGTTGACGGCAGCCCGGTGCTGTTTGATAAGATCAACACCGCATTTACCTATCTGAACAAAGATACGGAACTGTTCAAGGTTGTGAACGTAGAGATGACAGATACCATGGAAGAATATGTAAGCCTTGCAGCAAAAACGGAGCAAGCTCAGAAAGAATACTTTACAGCGCCGTTAGGGAATGATGTGTTCCAGTTTTCTGCTTTTCCTTGGGTTGCATATACCCATATATCCCATACGGATTCTGGAAATAAGGATAATGCCACACCGTTATTTGACTGGGGCAAATATGAGGAAAAGGATGGCAAAATCATGCTTCCATTCTCTGTCCAGGTTCATCACTCTTTTGTGGACGGGGTGCATATAGGCAAATTAGCAGAGAATTTACAGCATTATTTGGATGCAATTTGAAGATTCTTGTCCATCTGGCTAGAAATTAGCTTGCAGACTATCGAATTCGTAAGACCATTTTCTAACCAGATGGAATCCCCTTCCAAAAGATTACTCATCGCTCTGTTATACCTTATTGAACGAAGTTTGCCTGCACGTGGAACATTATATTACGGTGTGCCCTTGGGTATACATGATCGGACGAAGCCCGCCTTCCCCGCAGGGGCGCGTATTACAATGTGCCCTTGGGTATACTTAACGCCTCGATGGCAACACTGCCTCCACGGACGATCTCAATTCGGTTCGCATAGCATTTTTCCAATAAGAAGATCAGAGCATTATTGCGGTTCTCTGTCTGTATACTTTCAATCAGAACTGTTGCCGGGGAATAATCAATAACAGATGCATGGAATGTTTTGGAGATTTTAAATATCTCATCAACCTCCCTGTCGGAACAATGATTTACCCTAACAAACATTAACTCTTTCATGTGAACAGCAATGTCGGCAAAATCGACGACCTTGATTACTTCAACACTTCTGCCCAACTGCTTTTTTATCTGTTCAAATGTTTTGTCATCACTTGTCAGGCTGATCGTCATACGGGAAATCGTTTTGTCCTCGGTTATCCCTACGGTCAAGCTATCCAGATTATAAGACTTTCCAGAAAATATTCCCGATATTCTGGCAAGAACGCCTGTCTCATTTTCAACAAATAAACAAATCCACCTCTTTTTCATGTTCAGTGCTCCTCTCTCTCTAGTGTAGTGTCTCATTCACATTTCGCCAAAATAACTTGCCTGAATTTCCATCTGCTGCGTTGACTTCACTCAACGATGCCACCGCATCGCCTCGTTCAGCCGCCTTGCAGACTGAAAATTCATTCTGCGTTATTTGGCTGAAAGTGAATGAGACACTACACCAGAATCATGTCGTCCAAAGCATTGCCGGGCGGAACAATCGGCATCACATTTTCCTCCGGCTCAATCATAAATTCAATGACAGTTGGCACTTTTAATGTATTTTTTGCTGTTTCAAATGCAGCGGCAATCTCATTTTCTTTTGTTACGCGAATACCTTTCGCGCCATAGCTTTCCGCCAGTTTCGTAAAATCCGGTGTGTATTCAGGGCAGCGCTCTGTTGGAGAATTACAGATATTGGGACAGCTTTTTCTGTACCGCATGCAGGTACTTGAATAATGCTTATCAAAAAACATTTCCTGCCATTGCCTTACATTTCCTAGATAGCCATTGTTGAATATGCAGACAATGATCGGAAGTTCATAGCAAACCGCAGTTGCCATTTCCTGAATGTTCATCTGCATTCCGCCGTCCCCGGAAATCACAATGACATCCTTTGACGGATTTCCAATCTTAGCTCCAATAGCAGCGGGAAAACCATAGCCCATAGTACCTAAACCTCCGGAAGTCAACAGTTGCTTTTTGTCGCTTAACTCAAGAAATTGCGTGGCCCATAATTGGTTTTGCCCTACATCTGTTGCAATCATGGCATGGTCAAAAGTATGGTTGATTTCCCTTATGATTTTTTCCGGGGTCAGTCCCTTTGTTTTCATAAAGAGCGGATATTGGCTTTTCCATTGTTCAATCTGCTCTGACCATTCTCCTATATCCAACTTCTGTGCTTTTTCAAGCAATGCGGAAATGGCGGTTTTTGCATCTGCTACAATCGGAATATCAACCTCAATATTTCTAGAGATAGAAGCAGGGTCTATGTCAATATGGATGATTGCTGCATGGGTGGCAAAATGTCCGATTTTTCCAGTTATACGGTCATTAAACCTTGTTCCTATGGAAAATAGGACATCACAATTACTGACAGCCATGTTAGCCGCATAGCTCCCATGTATTCCAATATTCCCAATGTACAAGTCATGGATGGTAGGAATCACCCCTTTCCCCATAATGGTAGTAATCACCGGAACTCCTGTTATTTCTGCAAGTTTTTGCATTTCAGAGTGTGCGTGGCTGATGCTTACGCCGCCGCCGATCAAAAATAAGGGCTTCTTTGCACTGTTCAATGTTTCTAAGGCTTTCTTTATTTGCCCTGCATGAACAGAAAGGTTCGGCTTATATCCTCTGATTTCAATTTTTTCCGGATATTCATCACTGCCGTATTCTTTTTGGATATCCTTCGGCAGATCTACCACGACAACACCTGGTTTCCCTGTCCTGGCAATCGTAAAGGCTTTCTTTATGATCACTGCCAGATCTTCACGTTTCCGGACAGTTACAGCATATTTGCAGATACTTCTTGTAATGCCTACAATATCAACTTCTTGAAATGCGTCATTACCGATCAGCCCGGTAGGTACCTGCCCGGTGAAACATACCAGAGGAACACTGTCATAATTTGCTGTTGCAATTCCCGTCACTAAATTTGTAGCCCCCGGTCCACTCGTAACCAGACATACTCCGACTTTTCCAGTAGAGCGTGCATATCCGTCTGCAGCATGGATCAATCCCTGTTCATGCCTCGGCAAAATAACGTCTATGTCGTTTTCACCGTAGAGGACATGAAACAGGTCGATCGCCTGTCCGCCCGGATAAGCAAACAGAGTATCGATCTGCTCCGCTTTGAGAGCTTTCACAAATAATTCTGCACCCGTGATCAACATAATCCCCTCCTTGTATGCGTGTACTTGCACGCTTCTTGATATTGTAAAATGGCACTGCATGCACAGTACCTTTTTTACCTTTCTGAAATTCCATTTACAAAGATCTTTACACTGTTCTTGATAAATTCTTCCCTGCCCGTCTTGGTAAGGTTTTGATGAAAAGACGCATTTAAAAACGTATAACCAAATGTGGAAGAAAAAATAGTCATAGCCAGACTTTCAAAGTCATAATGTGCAATCTTTCCCAGCTCCTCCATTTTCCTGAAATATTCTGTCAGAGAAGAAATAAATGCCTGCGGCACTTTCATGATCAAAGGAGCTGTTTCTTCATAAAGCTGCGGCGCTCTCAGGCCAATAGACAGATTTACAAAATCAGGCGTTATTTTATCCATATATGCGGTCATAAACATCTGCAGATCCTGCTCTAACTCCCATTGTACGTTTTGAAAAAGCTTTGGCGTAACATTCGCCCTCCATTTTTCCTGAGATACTCCATGTAATACAATATCCTTTTTATTTTGAAATTTCCGGAACAGAGTACATTCATTTACTCCGGCCAGACGCGCAATATCTTTTGTGGTAGTAGCAACATACCCTTTATCACGGATAAGTGACATGGTTGCGTCAATAATTTTCTGGCTTGTATCGTCCACTCTTCCACCTCCATGCAAGTGCTTGCTATCATTCTATCGGATTTTTGCAAAAAAGTCAATACCGTTTTCAGCACTCGAGGAGGCTCCCTGCCGCAGGAAAAAAGAGATGCACACAGGGCATCTCTTTAAATCGTTACTACACACTGCTTCGACACAAGCATGGGAACAGTCCCACTTTTAAAGATCTCCGATTGTATCTATGATTGCCATATTACGCATCCGTTTTACAGGTCCATAGACTGCAATGACGGCGGAGATAAAAATAGCCAAAAAAACAATGCTAATCTCTCCTATCGGTACATGCCACATTTCACCAAAATATGCCGTAATAAACGCCTCAAATATCATTTTATTCAGAATCATGCCTAAAACACAACCAATCATACAACCTGCAACAGCATAAGTAAATACCTCCGCTACAATCATTTTTGTAAGCTGACGCACATCCATCCCAACAGCCCTCATAGCCCCATACTGCTTTGTCCTCGCCGATACACTCATAGAAGTGCTGTTAATAATGTTCAATGCAGCAATCAGAACAATAATTGAAAGGGAAATATACACAACAAGACGGAACGCCCAATATTCTGTAGCTGATTCCTTATTGCTGTTATAATAGTCTGCCAAATTGTAATCGTCGCTCATCAAACTACGGATAGACTGGACGAGTCCATCTTTGTCCACAGAGCCTGAAACCTGCATATTCAGCATTGCATAATCCGATTTTCCCATCAAATGCTCAAATGTCTCTTCGGTACAGATTAGCGTAACGTCATCTTCAAACAACCCTTCTGACACAGTCCCTGCAATTTCAAGTTCTGTTCCATTCACTTGTATTTTATCACCTATTCCCAATGGATTATGCGGTTTGGAAATTGTAAGTACATAATTACTGTCTCCCGTTACTTTTGAAAAGTCTCCATCCACTCTGCTGTCTACGGCACATTGAAACAGATATTCTTCATAAGAATCAAGCGTTACCTCACTGACATTCTTTCCAGAAACAGATGGAACGTCAACTGCTGCCATATTCCCAAAGACACGCTCTATGCCATTTATCTCACCTAATTCATCCGCCAGATTTTTTTCCACTGAACAAGCCCCGTCATCACTGGTAATTGTAAAGTCCGGTTGCCAAGATCTTGTAGAAGGGATCAGTACTTTTGCAAAATCAAGACCTGCGGAAAATCCCAAAAACAAGATAATGCTCAACGCAAAGGAACCTGTCATAAGGAACAAATTCTTCCTTGCAGTCATTGCATGGCTGATACCAAGCGCTGTTTCAACCTTGACAGCGCCAAGGTTTCTTGTGCTGTATATATTTTTTGCGTTTAGTACGTTGCCCGATACCGCCATAGCGGGGGAAACCCTGGCTGCCCGCCTTGCCGGCGACTGTGCTGCAAGGAATACTGTCAGAATACCTTCCGCTACTCCTAGGATTATTCCAATCACACTGACATTAAACAACGGTAATTCCGTAAATTCCCCCTCAATTCCATTCCGAAGCCAAAGACACAAGATCCAGGTTGCAGCAATGCCAAAAAAAATTCCTATTGGGATTGCAGTTTTACACCAGTTCAACGCCTCCAGTCTTACAAACCTTGTTACCTGCTTCTTACTCATCCCGATGCAGCGCATCATTCCAAAGAACTGGGTCCGTTCAGCCACATTACTGTTCATGCTGCTGGATATCATAAATATACCGGCCAGTAAGATTAACACAAACAAGACTGCTGCCAAGGGATAAAGCGCTTTAGCATATCCATTACTGCTGTATCCTGTAATTGCCAGCAAAGCAGTATTTTCATCTATTGATTCATCTGCCAGTCCGAAGTCTTCTTTTATTTCATTAATACGGTTCGTTGTACCTCTATTGGTAGTAAAACGAATATAATAAACCGGCGATACTTCCCGGTCATCCAATTCGCACACTTTAGAAAATGCTCTTCTGCTCATATATACAGTAATCGCATCATATATCTTATTGAACTCCGGGTCATGTTCTCCAAAACCAGAGATTACATAATCAACACTCCCAGAAGGTGTATCTACGGCAACCGCATCCCCTATAGCAACTCCTAGAATATTTTTTGCATTTGTACTGAGCATTACTTCATTATCACTTTGAGGATACAATCCTTCCTCCAGACAGTCACGGATATTTGTAACCCATGATTCATCAACACCGTACAAAGCGGCCTTTGAGCCACCTACAAAATAGTCTTCCTGAGCCTCTTCATTTATCTTATCACTCCATGCAATTGTATCAACATCTGAACGCGAACTAATCTGTTTTGCAACTTCCTCCGATATACCCTGAAGTGAAATGTGCCAGTTCCCATGTGTGCTGATCATTTCTGCGGTTTCCATTTTCATCATCATTTCTACCATGCTAAATACCGTGGTTACTAGAAATACTGCTATCACGATACACATAAGTGTCATCCGGTTCTGCCGCCTGCGTACCTTTGCCGAAATCGGGATAAGGCTTAAATAGCTTTTCATTCACCGCACCTCCCCAAATTTGTCAGCTCCCCATCCGATACCTGCAGGATACGATCCGCTTTCTGTGCAATGCCCCGGCTGTGAGTAATCATAATAATGGTCTGCTCATACTTTTTTGAAGCTTCTTTTAGAAGAGTAATTACCTCTCTGCTGTTCTGCGTATCCAGATTCCCAGTCGGCTCATCAGCAAGAATGAGGGCAGGGCGAGTAATCAGCGCCCGCCCGATTGCCACTCTCTGCTGCTGCCCGCCTGACAGCCGGCTTGGCAGATGGTGCCGGCGGTCCTGAAGGTTTAGCACTGCCAGCAGTTCCTCCAAATATTTCCTGTTTGGTTTCTGGTAATCAAGCAGTACCGGGAAAATAATATTCTGCTCAACCGTCAATTCGGGAACCAGATTAAAGCTCTGAAAAATAAACCCAATATTCCTACGGCGGAAAACCGTAAGGTTTCTCTCTTTCATTGCAAAGATATCCTTGCTGTCAATATATACCTTGCCAAAAGAAGGCATATCTAGCGCACCAATCATATTCAGAAGCGTACTCTTTCCAGAGCCTGATTCTCCGACAATCGCTACAAATTCTCCCTTCGGTACTGAAAAACTTACCTTTTTAAGCGCGTGTACGGCTGTATCTCCTTCTCCGTAGGTTTTGGAAATTGATTTAACTTCCAACAAATTCATAAACCAAAACACCTCTTTCTCCATAAAAATTCATATATTGAAAATGAATTCCCAAATCATTGTACCCGTCTATGTGGAATCTCATTTCAATGTATAAGAAGCATATCACACCACCCCTACAGCAATATTGCAATTATCCTGCAATTTTGCAGGAATCATCAAAATCCAAACAGCCCACTGAGGCAGAAAAAAGGAGATGCGCACACGGCATCTCTTAAATTCATTACATACACACTGATTCGATACAAGCATGGAACAAATATTAAAATCTCAAAAAATTTTCAGAAAGTAGGGAAATTTATATAAAATGTCGAACCAACTCCTAATCCACTGTCGGCCGCAATGCTGCCCCCATGCGCTTCAATAATAGATTTTGCAAGCGGCAACCCAAGCCCAATCCCTATAATCTCCCTTTCCAGTATGGTCCAAAGCATTTTTTACAATATTATTTACTGCCTCCATGAGCCAGTTACGATCGCAGACAAAATCTGCCGATTCATCTCCAGAGAGGATAATCTCTTTGCCTTCCTGTCCAGCGCGGAAAGAAAAACACTTCTTGATACGCTCCATCATCTCAGATATATTTTCCGGTGTCTTCTCCATTACAATTGTACCTGCATCAAATTTAGAGATTTTTAACAGATTCTGTACTAACGTTTCAATCCTTTCCAGTTCCTGCTCAGAAAGATCGGCATACTCTTTGACTGTAGGCAGATTTTCCACCTCTCCCTGCAATATTCCATTATAAATATTTAAGGCTGCCAGAGGCGTCTTTAACTGATGAGAAATATCTGAAATCGTATTTTTTAAGAATTCTTTCTCTTTTCCCTCATTTTCAATATGGGCATTCAGAATGGAAACCAAGGAATTCACCTCATGAAACAGCCTGTACAGTTCGCCCTCATCATTACATTCGATACGTGCATCTTTATTTCCAAAAATATATTCCCTGATCTGTTCTGCTGCATTCTCCATAATCTCATTCTGCTCTTTAAAATATCCATAGCAGGACACTATGATCAGACCTCCCATCCCCATGGCGCCACCTCCGATATAAAGTGCTGCCTGTGCAATTCCAAGTTGTATAAAAACTATAAAAAACAGTGAAAAACCCATTACATATAACAGGATTTTATAAAACAGTGCCTTGATTTTCCGATTTGCCAGTATCTTCATTATACACCTCAACAATATATTCCGCTTACATTTCCCCCTCTTCCACGCCTCCCTCATCCGTATTCCATTTATATCCCATGCGCCGGACGGTTACGATTCTTCCTGGATTTCCCGGATCATCCTCTATCTTTATACGGAGTCTCCGTATGTATGACGTAATGGTATTATTATCAATATAATTTTCATTGCAGTCCCACAGCCTGTTTAAAATCTGCTCCGGAGAAAGTACAATGCCGGGATTCTCCATAAACAGGCACAATAGTCTATATTCACTGGCCGACAGGTCAAGCTGCTTGTCCCTTTTATATACTTCACCTTTTACACGCTCCACTTTGATATCATTGGAACTAAGCTCCGGTTTCTCCTGACTGAAAATAAGCGAAATGGGCGGTCTGACGAGAGGAGCTTTTTATCATCATTTTAAGTCAAAGGAAGAAGTATTTGACGCTTTATGTGAAAAACTTTTTTATGAAAGCAATCCCTTTGAAAAAGCAAAAAGCCACAAAGAACTGAATGGATTAGAAAAGTTGAAGTGCGTATTAAGAACATCTTTTGATGAAACAGAATATCATCAGTTAAGTATGGCGTCCATGCAACTTATGGGAATTCCAGCTTTTCTAAAAAAACTGATTGAAAGTAATCAAGAACTAGCACCTATGTATCAAGAATTGATAGAGGAAGGAATACAAGACGGTTCTATTCAGTCTGAACAGCCAAAATTATTAGCAGATTTATATGTTCTTTTAACGAACTTCTGGTCGATACCTACTATATATCCCATGACTGCTGATGAAGCATGGCAGAAATTTTTAATGATTAAATCAATTATGGATAATTTAGGTCTTCCAGTAATTGATGACGAAATCGCCAAATTATGCAAAGAAAACGCATAAAGTCGCACATGAAGATAAAATTGTCGAAAGGCAATTTTATTTTAAGCAAAATACATACACGCAACATGTATAAAAGGAGATTATTATGAGCATCTATATTAGGAAAAACAAGTTATTATTTATCTTAACAATTTTAACCAGCATAATCGCTTCTCTGGGTTATGTTTTTATGGCTGTCCTGCTACAGCAGCTATTAGATATAGCTATTGATAAAAATTTCCAGCAATTTTTAAGATTGGTTGTATTTTCGATTATCTATTTTGTAGTATTGGGATTTTCTCTTTATCTCCAATCTCTGCTCAGCAAAAAAGCAATATGTAAGATTATGCTTCAAATCCGTTCAGATGTTTTTCGGGGAATAATCAATCATAACATAGAAAATTATGAAAAGAAAAATACCGCTGATTACATATCTGTCGTTACAAATGATGTGAAAATGTTGGAGGACAATTTTTTACTTCCTCTTTTTGAAGTAATACAATACACAGTTATTTTTATATCGTCTTTCGTGCTGATGATTTATTTTGATATCATTGTTACAATTTGCGTAGTAGCCGCGATTGCAGTTATGATCCTTGTTCCAAGCCTGCTCGGTGGAACACTGGAAAAAAAACAGAATATGTTTTCTTCAAAGCTGGCAGATTTCACAGTCAACTTAAAAGACATTCTGTCTGGATTTGAAATTATTAAATCATATTCCATGGTAAAAAGCGTAATACAGCGATTTGATAAAGTAAATACTGAAACAATCAATTCTAAATATAGTGTCGATAAATTACTTGCACTAAATGAGGGGCTTTCTGCTTTTCTAGCCCTTATGGTCCAGATTGTGGTTTTATTCTTATCTGCTTATTTTATTATCACGGGACGCATAACTGTGGGGACTTTATTAGGAATGGTACAAGTAAGCAGTAATCTGGCAAACCCTCTTATTATGATATTTACAAATGTTCCTAAAATGAAGAGTGTCCGACCTATTGTAGAAAAGTTGAAAAATATGTCAAAACATTCCTTAACGCCACCCAAAAAAGAGAATATAGCCACATATCAATCTCATATAAGCGCAAAGGATTTGTCCTTTTCCTATGACGGAAAAAAAGAGGCATTAAGCGGAATAGACTGTCTTATTGAAAAAGGTAAAAAATACGTTATTGTTGGAAAAAGCGGTTGCGGAAAAAGTACACTGATTAAACTCTTATCTGGTTACTACTCCACATACACCGGAGAAATATTGTATGACGATACGGAATATCATATGCTAGATAAAGATAACGTGGTTCAGTTGTCCTCAATAATTCATCAGAATATCTATATGTTTGACGAAACCATATACGACAATATCTGTTTGCATGAACATTATCCAGAAGAACGAATTGAAAAAGTTATAGCGGACAGCGGATTGACCGAATTTATATCAGAACTTCCAACTGGCCTGCAATATCAGGTGGGAGAAAATGGATCTAATCTATCTGGTGGACAAAAACAAAGAATTGCAGTTGCACGCGCCTTAATCAGAAATAAACCTATTCTGATATTAGACGAGGGTACATCCGCTATTGATATGCAAACAGCATATGATATTGAAAATAGATTATTAAAAATGGAGGATTTAACACTCATAACGATTACTCATCATCTAGAACCGAACTTGTTGGATAAGTATGATGAAATTTTTTATATGCAAAATGGTTGCATAAAAGAAAAGGGATGTTTTAAACACCTTATCAATACAGCTTCATGTTTTTCAGAATATTTTCATCTAAAGAAATAGAGGACAATATAGAGGATTTCAAAAGCTCATGCAAATATTTCTTTGCATGAGCTTTTTCTACTCTCCGTGTATAAACAGGAATCTTTCATATCTCATAAATCTATATCCTCTAATACTTCTGCAAAGCTTCCATATCTCTTTGTATTCGGGTCTCTGCTAATACGCTTTGCTTCCTCCATTTCTTCAAGCACTTCTGGCTTATATCGCGGAATTCCAACACTAAAGGAAGTCATCTAATAGTTGCTGCTACAATACATACAATTATGCCAATTACAATAGCATGTCTCTTCCAGGTCAGCTGAAGATATCCTACAAATTCACGAATCAAAGCATTCAATGTAAAATACCATTTCGTCTTTGCGCCAAACCCTACACATTTTATTCCTTGCTGTTTCGCTAGAATTAAGGCTCTGAAAACATGATAAGCAGTCGTAACTATAACAATTTTAGCATTCTCCTTATCTATCAACTCCTTTGAAAACATCAGATTTTCCTCAGTTGATACCGATTTTTGCTCTGTTATGATTCTTTTGTCATCCACTCCTTGATCGACCGCATAAGCCGCCATAGCCTCACTTTCCGGAATATCTTCGCCTGGCCCCTGCCCTCCGGACATGATCAGCACTGCATTTTGATTGCAGCGTAAAAGCTCTATCCCTCGATTAATTCGGGCCGCAAGCAGTGGCGTGACCTTAGTTCCAATAATACCGGAACCCAGTACAATAATATAGTCCGCATTCCTTTTCTTTTTCAAGTGAATAAGATTAAGAATTGCAGATAGTGAATACATTGCCATCAATGACAATACGTATATTGCAGAAAAGCTAATAATTACGTAGAGCATTGTACTAAATTTGCCTTTTTCCAGACTCCCGATCACCGGCCAGACAACAAGATATACAGACAGCAAGATTGAAAATAACATAGATAATAAATTAGACGGTTTCATTCCCTCATGCCTGATGATTTTTATACCTTCTATAAAGAATGTGACAATCAAAACCGCAGGAAATGCAATCACACTGACTACCGCCAAAATAAACAGAAAAACCAGGATTCCGATGATTGCATCATGTGCCGCGAGCCATTCTGAATATTCGGATAATATAAAAAACAAAAAAACAGCCAGACATGTCATCATCCAGAAAAAGGAGACGCCGCTCCATAATGTCCTGGGATCACATAACATAATTCTCGCAAATATACAAAATGGTATTAAAAAAAGAATGAATGAAATCTGCCACATACCTGTATTACCCCTTTATCATATGATATTTTTTTACTACAAATCAAAAAGAAAATCCTCATAATCTTTTACATAGTACCGGATATTCGTTCTTCCTTTTTGAATGATTGTATGGCCCTCTGCCTCCAGTTTTGATTTCTGCGCCTGCACACCGCCGGGATATTTGGGATTTAACTCCCCTTTTGCTTTCAGTGTCCGCCAGTAAGGCGTCTCATCCTTTGTTCTCTGATGGCTCGCCCATGCCGCAATAGAAACGAAAATACCTGCTGTAATAGGCTCCGTAAAATCCGCGCCACTTAACTTAGCAAAATGTTCACGAATCTCTCCTACAGTGGTCACCTTCCCGTAAGGAATCTTCTTCATAATTTTATCATACTCAATTGGCGGCGCAAAATACATTCTGTCCCCACCATATTTTTTAATACTTTTCTGATCCGTAATCACTTGAATCTTCGGCATATCCTTACTTTCATGTAACATTGCATTAAAATCTTTTTTATCTTCATTCGCCATATTTCATACCTCCTGTCTAAATCATAGTACAATTCCTTTCCCTATGCAATGGGACAGTTTTAAAAATTATGTTTAAAATAAACTGTCCCATTGCAGAATGAAAAATATTCAAGTATGCTTATAAAACACGTGGTCGATCACTTTTTATCATTTTAACGCAAGGAGAAGAAAATTATGATATCAACATTTGTACCCCTGTTGCCTGGCAGATACGCACTGACTTTCCTTATTCTATTGTCTCAATAGAATCCACGATACTCATTTTCGCAATCCGTCTCAATGGTATGCACGTTGCAATCAGGCAGGCAAGCACAGACATTGCGGCAGCCTCTGCCATGGAAACTGCAGGAATTGAAACAAGCTGGATGGTATCCGTACGCGCGGCTTCCACAAAAATAGTACAAATATAACCCGTCACACATCCGATAACGGCAGCAAAGATTCCATAATATGCCCCTTCCCACAGGAAGGTCTGATAAAGCACCTCATGACTCATACCGATCGCCCTCTGCATCCCAATCTCCGTTACCCGTGTATGGATATTCGTATAGACCGTATTCACAATATTCAAAAGACCGATCACCCCCACAAAAAGGATCAATCCCCATGCCAGCATCCGTATCTGTTCGTAGCTTTCCGCCAGCTGACGATCCGTATCTTCATAGGAAAGATATGTGGTGCCCGGAATTTCCCGGCAAAGTGCTTCTACCGTCATGTCAAACTGCTCCCTGTCCGCCTCTCTTTTCAAAACAGGACATATCTCCTGATATTCTTTTCTCCCTGTTAGTTCCGGGTAAAGCCGGTCAGACACAATTACCTGGATTCCGTTCGTGAACCCCTGATTCCCCACACTGGCAAATCCGTCTGTCCCGTCAAATGCCTCTATAACCGGCAGCTCTATTCCCTTTATAGAAACCGTTTCGCCTGCCCGGAATTCCGAATGCTCTAACTCTTTCCCTTCATAAACAATGGGGAACGGATTCTTTATAATGCAGCCTTCTCCTGCGTTAAGGCGCTTCATATCTTCTTTTGAAATTCTCCCCTGGGTATAATAATCCATATATGCTTCATTGAAACCGACAACCTGGAGAGTTTCCCCCGGCTTTAATTCAAATCCCGGCGACATTCCGGAAATCAGTTCTTCCGTATCATAAAGGGAAAACTGAATGGCTGCTGCCGAATCCACCGCTTCGTTCCCCAGTAAGTTCTCTAAATCCGCACTGGTAAAGCCTGCCGTCTCATTTATAATGGAGTAATCCCCCAGCCGCATTTCTTCCATTAACTCCGCGGCATTTAAAAGGGCCGTAAAACTCTGCAGGGCAACAAATACAGCAATACTCATCACAAGGGACAAAACGGTGATAGCCGTCCGGCCACGGCTGCGTTTCAGGTTCAGCCTGGCATAATATGCCGCGAAGTTTCGAATCTTTTTTGTTCTGCGGTTCCTGCGCCTGATTTTTGTGACCCTTCCGGATATGGCCACAGTCGGCGCCACTTTTCCGGCATACCGGACAGCCGGAACAGCCGCGGCAAGCGCAAAGAACAGGGTAAAAAGCGCCCCCACAGCGAGGAACAACGGTTTCCCAGAACTGTTCTCCTGTATCAGTTCCTGTAATCCTGCCGCATCCTGCACCATGAAAATCTCCGGAGATACAAATCCTGTAGCCATCGAAAAGATCGTTTTTGCCGATAAAAACCCAATCAGCATCCCGATTGGAATCCCAATCAGGCATAGAAACAGAATCTGTAGGGAAACAATCCCGTAAAGCTGCCCTTTCTCACCTCCAATGGCCCGCAGCACCCCGTATTCTTTCATACGTTTCGATACTGAAATCTTCAGCACATTGTAAATCACAAGGCCCGATGCCAAAAGAACGAGACCGCCGACCATAATACCGGCCAGTTGAAGAAATGAAACATCCATTCCACTTTCCCCGGTTTCTTCCGTATTATCATACGGAATTCCTGCAGCAGACAGATAAACTATGTTATAAGTCACATCCAGCTCCGGAATCTGCAATCTTTCCGCCACATCCTCTACTGTACTCTGCATACTTTTTTTATCTGCCGTCCGAAAATCCACTACATAATACACCTGCCCGGGCGGGAACAATCTTTCTGCTGTCCCCTCTCCCACTATCCCCGGAAGCATGCCGTAAGTATACGCCACATAATTACTCTTCGTAATTCCTGTCAGGATAAATTCCTCCGTATAATCCACTGCAGGCAGAATCCCATGCCGCCATGCTTTCGAAGCCGTCAGGGAAATCTTATCCCCGACTTTTCCCTGAAAGCCAAGAAATTTTAGCACATCCTCTGACAGCGCAATCTCCATCGGGCGCTCTGGAAGCCGTCCTTCCAAGAGTTCTGTAAAAGCCGGATACATCTCATAACTATGATCCAAATATTCTACAAGGCTAAGTCTAAGCTGGCTGTTCAGCTCTATCGTCCCCAGGTCAATGGCCGCGCCAATATAGGAAAAACGGGAATCAGATTTTATTGCGGCAAGCTGTTCTTCTGTGAGCTGCACAAAGGAACCGTACTTTTCCCCTGCAAGGGCAATTGCCTGTTGTTCCTTCATTGCATTTAAAATGCCAATGGACTGCCCGATTACAGTTGTTATGATCGTAGAGAGAATCACAGCAATCAGGATTAATATGGAAGTAACTTTCTGGGCAAGCAGTTCTTTCCACGCTAAAACACGATATGATTTCATGCTGCCACCTCCGAGAGAATACCATCTACGATTACAAACTGCCTGTCAGCCATCTTTGCAATCCGGTTATCATGTGTAATGACCACCAGTGTCTTATCCATCTTTCTTTGGACGTTCTTAAGGAGTTCCATGACCTCGCTCCCGCTTTTGCTGTCAAGATTCCCTGTCGGCTCGTCTGCAAAAATGATGTCAGGCTGCGCCGCCAGGGCACGGGCAATGGCAACACGCTGCTGCTGCCCTCCTGAAAGCTCATGGGGAAGATGGGCCAAGCGTTCCTGAATTCCAAGCAGTCCCGTAAGCTGATCCAGATAGGTCTCTTCCTGCTGCTTCTTATCCAGAAGAATCGGCATGATAATATTTTCCCTTGCCGTCAGGACCGGCAGGAGGTTAAACTGCTGAAAAATAAAACCAATCCGTCTGCGTCGGAACGCAGAAAGCTCCTTATCATGAAAGCTATAAATATCCTTTCCATCATAAGTCAGGCTTCCAGACGTAGGCCGATCCAATCCTGACAGCAAATGTAACAATGTACTCTTCCCACTGCCGGAAGGCCCTATTATTGAAATAAAATCTCCCTGTCCAATCTTAAGTCCTGCCTTATCAAGCGCTACTACACGGTTCTCGCCACTGCCATAAATCTTCGATAGTTCTTTTGCTTCAATAACCATAAAAACACTCTCCTTATCAATGATAAGATGAGTATAATGGACAATTCTCAAGAAACGCTCAAGATTATGAAATGAATAAAATCAATTTATCCGAAATATTGCCGTTGCTGATGCCCCGCCGCCTGACGGATTCTTTAATTCCAGTGAGCCTCTATGTTTCAGGCATAGTATCCGGGCGCTGTATAATCCCATACCAAAATGCTCCGTTTCCTCACTCATCTTGCCAAAAGGCCTGGGGCCATCCCGAAGCAGCTTTTCCGGATAGCCAGGTCCATCATCTGCTACCGTCAGAAGAAGGCAGCCTTCCCGAGCCTCCAGATAAACAGACAAGTTATTCTGGGCAAACCGGACCCCATTTCTGATCAGGTTCTCAGCAACATTTAAAAATATTCCATGATCCAGCTTCACGTGCCCTGTCTCCGGTACAATTACCGACGTTTCCATTGCTGGCGCCAAAAATTTCACCGTATCCAATAATTCTGCGTGAAGCTGGGAATATGCACATTCCCTTTCTTGGAACGGAAGCTGCTCCAATCTCTGGATTCCACTCATTGCCTCCACATAGTTCTCAATGCGAAGCACATAATCCTCCAATCTTTCAAAAGCTTGTCCGTCCTCTTTGCCTTGCCGTATGAGCTTAATGGTTCCCTTTAATACGGTAACCGGATTGCGCAGGTCATGGGAAAATGCCGCATTCAACCGCTTCCTCTCCTCTGCCTGCTCCCATAACTCCTGATTTACCTTAAGAAGCTCTGCACGCATAGTCTCAAAACCTCTGCAGATCTGTCCCAGTTCATCTTTTGAAACCTCCAGAACTGAAAAATCCAGATCATGGTTCAGGATACGTTCCGTCCCCTTTTGTAAAACAGCGATTGGCCTCTTCAGCTTTATGTGGTAAAACAAAACCCCTGCTGCTCCCAATCCTCCGGCCGGGAGCAGGATACAGGCCAATAGCTGAAGCACATCTATTATCTTTAAAATCCTTTGCTGGTCTTTTGTCGGCCCCTCCAGCATTATCGTTGTTCCGTCCAACCGGATCTCGATTCCTCCGGCAGGATAACTGTCACGGATATTTCCACAGAATACGAGGAGCAGCAAGAGAATCAACAGAGAAACCATGATACAACAGACCGACAACACAAAAAATGCTTTTTTTAAATCCATATTTTTCAGGCGTTCCATTTATATCCACACCCCCAAACAGTTTCAATATAACTGTGAAATGTATATCCGGCCAGTTTTGCCCGGATCTTTCGGATGTGCTCCATCACCGTGCCACTGTTTCCGTCACCGTCAATTCCCCATATTGCTTCATAGATCCGTTCCCGGTCAAAAACCTGCCCTGCATTCATAGAAAGAAGTTCCAAAATGTCAAACTCTCTTTTTGTCAACGAAACTGGCTGTCCACTTACTGATACGGCTCGGTTTCCATAGTCAATGGCCAGCTCACCAAAAAAGCGGACGGTCCGATTCTCCATCGAACGCTGTTCTCTCCGCAGGTGTGCCGCAACCCGTGCCCCAAGCTCATCTAAGTCAAAAGGCTTTACAATATAATCATCTGCCCCTGCCCGAAAACCGATGATCTTATCAACTGATTCAACGCGTGCCGTAAGAAACAGAATCGGACTCGAAACAAACTGCCGAATCTTCTTGCAGACCTCCAGACCATCCATCTCCGGCATGTTGATATCCAAAAGAATCAAGTCCGGCTTCCCTGTCAGCTTTTGGAGCGCTTCCCTGCCACTATAAGCTGTAAGCACATCATATTCTGCCACAAAATAGCTTTTTATCATATCAGTAATTCCAGGTTCGTCATCCACAATCAAAAGAGTATACCGCCGCATCCATCTATCCTCCACACATTTAATAAACCCATTATAACCAATAAATTCCAAGAAATGCTCAAGAAGTGACATGCAGCTGTTATTTTTATGGGTAATATCTGCTGCAAGGCATTTTCTATACACTTTATACATTCTCATACTTGCCGGACAAAGCTATATTCTCTTAAGCAGTATGCCATGAAGGAAATAGTTAAAAGTGAGATGATTTATATGTGGATATATGATAGAATCATTATCAGTAATAAAGCTTATATCATACTCAAACCACCCAAATCATATACTATAAATGATTAAATCCCGAAAAATGCACGAAAACAAAGCATTCCCTCTTTGCGCAAAAGATATTGTATAAACTTAAGGAGATTCTCATGAATAACACCAAAACTACTGATGAAGATCACAAACTTAATAAGCATATTATATATGAGAAACATTATGAATCCTGCAAAATAAAATTAAGTGAATTGACACTGAAATCCGACAAGGTATCGTTTTTACGCGGCATCACCTTTGCCATTGCAGGACTGCTTCTTTTCTTCGGATATCAGCAGAAAAAACCTGCCCTCCTCATAGCTGCCCTTGGATTCGGATTTGCCTTTCTCATGCTAATCCGCTATCACGGCAAACTGGAAGAAGAACAGGCATGCCTGAAAGATTCCCAGTCTGTCCTCAAAGACTACTTAGCGCGCTTTAATGATGGTTGGAAAAGCTTCCCTATGGACGGAACGCGTTATTTAAGTGATAACATTTTAGAAACCAGAGACTTGGATCTGTTTGGAAAAAGCTCCCTCTATCAATACATCTGTACGGCAAGCACAATCTGGGGACAGGATCAGCTTGCCCTCTGGCTGAGCCTGCCGGACAAAGGTTTTGCAAAGGATTCTGCCTTACAGATTTCCCATGAGATCCAAAGCCGTCAGCAGGCAGCCTCCGAGTTGTCCCAAAAGCCTAAATTCTGCATGGAGCTTGAAACTGGCGCAAGGCGCCTAAGAAACATCGAGTATGATAAATCCAGAGAAATATTGGACAACTTCTTTCATGCCCTGAAAACAAGAAACAATATTCCTATGGTTTGCCGGATACTCCTTAGATTGTTCCCCATCCTTACACTAAGCCTTTTATTTTTTGCCCTGTTGGGAATCCACAGGCATCTGACAATGCCCCTTTTTTCCCTTCTGGCATTTGCCCAATTGATGTCTGCCTTCCTTGGATTTTACTGGAACAATAAGATATTATCCCCTATCTATCAGATGAACAAAACAATCACCCCTTACCGGAAATTATTTCAGCTTTTGGAACAGGAATCCTTTGATAGTTCCTATCTTAGGACTTTGCAGAAGACATTGTTGAAAAATGGCACTGCTTCTGCTGCCTTAAAAGAGTTGGAGTCACTTGCAGACTCTGTATGCTCACGCCACAACATCTATGCCTTCCTGCTCTATAACAGCCTGTTTTTGCATGATTATTATTGCGTGGAATGCTATGAAAAATGGAAAGATAACTATAGAGACATCCTGGAGACCTGGCTTAAGGCAGTGGGGAATGTAGAAGCTTTAATAAGCCTAAGCGTAATCTCCCATACCCGAAAGATCCACTGCTTACCTGAGATCGAGGATTCCAAACGTCCCATACTATCGGCTTCTGATATCCGACATCCACTATTAAAAGAGCCATCGGCAGTGGGAAATGATATTAACCTGACCCATCACACCTGCATCATAACAGGCTCCAACATGTCCGGGAAAACAACCTTTTTGCGCAGCATAGGCATCAATTTAGCCCTTGCATATGCTGGTGGATTCTGCACTGCGTCAGGCCTGCATGTCTCTCTTATGGAATTATGCACCTCCATCCGCACAGAGGATAACGTGAATGAGGGCATCTCCACGTTTTATGCTGAACTGCTGCGCATCAAGCAAATGATTGAAGTCAGCAGGAAACAAATCCCCATGATTTCCCTAATCGATGAAATCTATAAAGGGACAAATTCAAAAGACAGGATCTTTGCCGCCAAAGAAACCATACGAAATCTTTCAAAGCCTTATGCCTTCACAATGATCACTACCCATGACTTTGAGCTGTGTGATTTGGAAAATGATTTAAACATAGATGCAAAAAATTATCATTTTACAGAAAATTATGAAAAAAACAAGATCCTCTTTGATTACAAATTAAAGAACGGACGCTGCACCACCACAAATGCGCGGTATCTGCTGCGCATGGCTGGAATCCTTAAGTAAAATCTTTTGAAGGGTCTGTAAAAAATCAGCCAAATTACCTCACTCCCGAATCATGTTCTCACGGAATGCGCAGTTTGGCGCATTCCTGGGCCGTGTTCAATATGTATCAGATAGGAAAGGAATCCAGCACTTTTATGATGCTATTTTGAACTTATGTGTTTCTTATAAATTCTGGAGGGCTCGCCGTCCATATCATTCATCATCTGATAAAATTCACATCCATATTTTTCATATAAGCCAGTATGGTTTGTTGATATAAAGATATCCTGTACATTCTCGGCTTTAGCAATTTTTTCAATTTCCTGAAATAAATATCCGGCATAGTGATGTCCCCTGTATTTTGGGAAGGTGTATACAAATCCAATCCATGGAGTCAGTTCTGTCGGTTGTATATCGTCCTTTTCCGCATAGGTACAGAATGAAATGAGTTCGTTTTCATTTGTTAGCATCAGTACTTTTGAATGCTCGCCCACAGCGTTTTTAAATTTGTTTTCGCTTAACAATTTATATAGAAACTGTCCAGCGCTCCAGTCGCTTTTCTTGATTTCACACAGCCAGTGCTCTGGTCTGTCGCAGCTAAAATATTCTATTACTTGCATTTACAGTTTTCTCCTCTCAAATTTTGATCTGTTCGGTCAACATTTCGTCAATTAGGTCAGGAAGCCAGGATGGACACCAAGAGTATAGACTACTCCTTATTGTTGTGTCAAGCGGCTTTGAACCCGCCTGCTTACTCGTTTGAACCGATAACTAAGATGAGCAGCTAGACTCCGCCTTTTTCTTTTCCCATACATTGGAAAATGCAAGAGAACATCCAAACAGAGCAACATCATCAGTACTCCTGCAACAATCTCAGCCCAAAGAATCCGTCGCCAAAGAACCAACATCTTCTGCCAGACAAAAAACTCCTGATGTATGGCAAGACTCCTGATCTGTTCTGCCTTATCTTCAAAAAGCCGGCTGAAAAATTCAAAATCTGACCAGTAAGTAGGCAGATAATCACTGCCTGGATTCGCCGCATTAACTCCTGCTATCAGAATCATAACAGCTGCCGCCAGACAAAATGGAAGCACACACTGTCTGCCTATCTCCGTTATACGAGATTCCTTTTGAGACTGCACCCTCTTTTTTGTCTTTCTTCGTATTTTCTTTGCCGCTGTAAAACCCATTATTGTCAGCGAAACCGCCAGAATGATAAAATACAGCAGGCATGACAACACATAATACAACTGACCGTCAATCTGCTGACCGTCCGTATTTCCTAAGAACGCTTCTATCATGCTGACGGCCTGATTCGTTGACTGCTCCGGTTCCTTTTTTCGGATTACAATTCCATCAAATGCCTGCTCTTCCTCTGACGGTATCACGCAGACGGAAGCATCCCCCTTCAGCACTCCGACTATCTGCCAGGCCTTTTCATCCATCCTGACTTCCAGCCCCAGCACATTATCCGAGCCAAATAACTGCCGGACCGTATCCTGGTCAAGCAGACAGACGTTCCGTTCCCCTTCTGTAAAATATCTTCCGGCAGCCAATTCCTTTCCAAAGATGGCGGCCGGCTGTCCTTTTATCTGATAGCAGGACACTTTCTGGTCGTGCCCGGTGTCCTCGGACAGCGCCTTGAAATCACCACACGCTTTCCAGACTGCCACTTCTGAAAATATCTCACTATCTTCACTTTTTTTCCACTGATCGTAGGTTGTTTCTGTCACAGCGCCTGCCGGATAAGATAAGGAAATCATATCTGCCTGTTCCTTTAGCTGCAGGAATCCGTTTATCATCCACACATTCACCATGATAAATACCAACAGCAATACTGGAATTCTGATCTTCTGCCATCTAATTTTCATTCTCTCACCTATGCCTGTTTCCATACAAAATGCATTAATCTCGTTCTCATTTCTTTCATAGATAATTATCAGCCGCATATCGATTCTTACTCTTTCAGTCTCACCCGGTCTCCCTCTACCACATACTTCTCAGAAGACACAATCACCTGATCCGTGTTCGTTAGCGTAGAGGTGATTGCCGCACTTTTCGCATCTTTCTCTAGCACAGTAACCGGGACACGTTTTGCAGTCTGCAGCGTGCCAAGCATACGATCTTCCTCGGAGATAATCAGACAGTAAGCTTCATTTGCATCTTCCCGCAGTGCGCTAAGCGGAATAATCTGGTCATACTCCTTTTCCGATGATGTGTCTATGCTCCAGGTAAACTGTTCCCCGCCCCCCACATTCGTATTCTCCGGCAGCGGCGCCCGCCAGAACATCTGCATGGAGGAAGATGTATCGCCGCCAGCCGTGTTATCCCCGCTGCCTGCCCCGGCTGTTTCACCGGTCTCCATTCCTATGGATTCAATCTTTACAGTTTTTTTCTTCCCTGCGGCAAGCTGGACTCCCACTTCGGCGCCAGTTTTTAATTTTTCTTTATCTTCTTCCCTGACCATACCCTTTAGCTGGAATCCTCCGCTGCCAGTCACAAAAACTTCCGAACCGGTAGTAACTGCTCCAACCTGCACACCCACCTGCAAAACGATACAATCCGAAACTGCGCAGATCTTTCCTTCTGCTGCCTGATAAGACTGAAGACGTTCCAGTTCTTTCCTCGCCTGATCAACCTGTACCTGCGCTGCTTCCGCTCCCAAAAGTGCTGCCTGGGCCGCATTTGCCGCATTTGTATTCTGGGCTGCGTCCTCCTGTCTTGCCAGTTCATAGGCATTCTGCGCCTGATTTACCGCCTGCTGGGCAGCCTGCACACCAGCATTTGCTTCCTGAAGTGCAGCCTCCAGTTCCTGCTGCTTCGACATTCTGATATCATCCGCGTCACCATCTTCCCCGTCCGGCACAGCCGAATTGATAAACTGGTTGTAGGCTGCCTCCGCTTCCGCTGCTTTCTGCTGGGCTGTCTGAAGCTCAAGCTGCGCCTCGGTAAGCGTCTGGCCTGCCCCGGCTGTTGCAGGAACCCTCGCCGGTTCCCTCGCAGATAACTGCTGCTGTGATACCTGCAGCTCCAACTGGTTCAGCTCAGCCTGTTTCTTATCAATTGACTGCTGCAGATACTCCTTACGGAACTGAACCAGACGCTTCCCGGCTTTTACTGTACTGCCCGGCTCTGCTACCCATTCTACCTGCTGGTCAGACCATAAAAATATCTGATCCTGCTGTACTGTCACCACAGTACCGCTCCCATCGTAAGAATAGGACAGCTTTCCGCGTCCCACTTTCTCCACTCCTACCTGAGCCACCAGCATAGAGGCAGCTGCTCTGGAAATCACTCCGCCGGCCGCCATAATGACCAGAAATCCGGCGATAATCCGTATCATCCATTTTTGATTTATCGTTTTTTTCCTGTCCACTTCGTCAATCCTTCCATAATTAGTGTCTTGTCTTCATCGATAAGAAATCCTAAACAAGCGAACCCATTGGCATCCCTGTAAAAAGGGCTAAGCCTTCACTCCGGATGCCACGATTCCCTGTTCCAGGCTGTCCTGGCCATAGAAGAACAAGAGCAGCGCCGGGAGTAATGTTACAATGGATGCTGCAAATGCTGCCGCAATCTCCGTATTTACCATCTGCGGCAGATACAGTGACAGGGGCCATAACGCCTCTGTCTTAAGGTATGTCATTGGCTGCTCAATTGCATTCCAATATTCCAAGAATCCCAGTATCAGAATAGAGAAAATTCCGGGCATCCCCAGCGGTATTCCCATATATACGAATATCCTCAGGTCTCCGGCTCCGTCAATCCTTGCCGCCTCCAACAGTTCCCTTGGAATACCGGCAAATGTCTTCTGCAGGATAAATACCGGCAGTGTGGAGAAGATCCCCGGCAGGATCACCGCGGCACGGGTGTCCATTAAATCCATCGTATTCAGAACCAGATACCCCGATACCATTGTTACCTGAAACGGCAGGATCATCAGAAGCATATACAGAAACCACAACACCTTCTTCCCCGGAAAACGGAACTGGGAAAACGCCCATGCCGCAGGTACCGCCGCAAGGAGCTGACCTGCCAGAACCAGAACGGTCTGTATCATAGAATTCCAAAACGCGGTAAAATACTCCGGTGAATCCAGTAAAAGGCGTACATAAGCGCGCAGAGTCGGATACATGGGAAAAATTCGCAGCTTTGCATTTTCCCCATAGTCTGCAAGCACCGCGCCGCATGTCTCCAGAAGCTCCTGTCTTCCCATCAAAGAATTTGCAGTAAGCATAAAAAGCGGAAACACCATAACCGCAAGGACAATCAGAAGGAATAGCCTTAGAGCCCACTGCGCCAGCACTTTATAGCCTCCGTTCTTCAATTTTATTTGTATGATTTTTCCACCATTCTTCCGCACCCAGTATCCCTCCTGTCAAAATGACTAACATCACCGCAGCAGCCGTCATCTTCTGGATATCCAGATTCACAAACCAGTTGTTAAAGAGATGCTGCAGCATATAAATACTTTCATGAGGGTAATCTCCCGCCAACAAATACGCCTCCCGAAATACCCGGAATGCATTAACAAACGAAAGAAGCCCCGTTACAAATGTCGTTTCTTTTAGCTGCGGCAGGGTAATATACCAGAAACAGGCCCATTCTCCCGCCCCCTGCACCCTTGCCGCCTCATATTGCTCCTCTGGGATTGCACCAAGACCCGCAAGCCAGAGTATCATGTCATAGCCAAGATTTTTCCATATATAACATGCAACCAGTATCCAGAATGCCAAGTCTGACGCAAGCCAGTCACGCCCTGTGATCCCGAATGCTCCTACAAGCTGCCCGAGCCATCCCTTTTCGTCAAATACCATCTGAAAGAAAACCACCACAGATGCCGCCGGAATCGCCATCGGAAGAAGAAATCCTGTCTTCATCCATCTCTGAAACTTTGTCACATGGCCCACTAAAACCGCCGTTCCAAGCGACAGAACCAGAAGCAGGGGCAGGCAGACCGCCATGAATCTTGCCGTATTCCCTGCCGCCAGGCGGAATGCTTCATTCTCCATCACCATCCGGTAATTCTCCATGCCGACAAATCCACTGCCTACTGCCTGCTGGAAAGATCTTTTGACAACATCCAGAAACGGAATCAGCACAAAGCCTCCTGTTCCCAGGAGGCTTGGGAGCAGGAACAGATATCCGTTCCTGACCTCCCTGCCCCATCCTGCAGACACCTTCTTATTCCGCAAGGTACGTATCCACTTTCTGTGCGATGTTTTTCGCTGCCGTTTTTGCATCAATATTTCCTCCCAGACATTCATCTGCCTCTGTCTGATAAATATTCCAGATGACACAGTCCTGTGTAGCCGGCTTTTTTAATGTACGGCATATGGTAATCAGGCCATCGACCTCCTCCTCTGTCGGATAGCTTACATCTAGCACAATCTCTTCCTCACCTTCAAACTTCCAACTTGACATGGTCACAAGTCCTGTTGCATATTCACTTGCCAGTTCCTCCTTGAGGATCCCCATTCCAGATTCCAATACTGACAGCCCGTCACCCACTGGCTTGCCTTGTACTTCCGGCGAAAACAGATACTTCACGAATTCCTCTGCTATTTCCTTTTGTTTTGTGTCTTTATTAATTCCTACAATTCCTTTCGGTATATAAAGCCCCTCCAATGTATCCGGTGAAAGGCTCATCTTACGCATAAGCGTATAAGGAGTCATCATATCCGTCACACTCGCAATCTTACTCGTGGCAACACTATCCGGATGATTGATAATTGCAGCACTTCCTCCATTGCTGAACATATCCTGCTGGAAGATCTTTGCTGCTGTTCCCATATCCATCTGTGCTGACCCATCCTCTTCGAATACTTCCGCCCGTGCATTTGCCGCAATCTTTACTTCAATCTCCAGCAGATCTGCAAGCTTCTCCTGGTCAACCTTGCCATCCTCTTTGATAATCTCATCCTGATACATCTGAAATAAGAAATCACGGATATAATCTCTCTGCGCGATTCCAAAAATGCTTGCCTCCGGATGTTCTTCCAAGTAGGATTTCAGACTGTCAAGGGATGACAGCGCTCCCTTCGTATTTTCATCCCCATATATAACTGGCACGCTGAATTTCACCGGCATCCCATATATCTTCCCATCTTTTTGCGCTGTGCTTTTCAGTATCGACTCCAGATACGACTCCTGCGCCATCAGCCCGTCTGCCAGGTCTGTCAGGTCAGCCAGGATTCCCTTATCGATATATGACTCTGCCGAGAGTCCGTCTAACAGAAGCACATCCGCCCCGTTTCCTCCAAGCAGCTCTGTGTTCAGAGAACGGATATCGTCCATCGTAATCCCTTCTTCTTTTCCCGAAGTCAGGAACTCTACTTTAACATCCGGATGTGTTTTCTGGAATCCGAGAAGCGCATCCTCTACTGTCGCATTTTCCGAAAGGCCGAATACTCTCAGCGTGTTCTCAGGGACTGCCATTGCCTCAGCGTCATATGTATAATGCATAAGGCTCCATGTTGACGCCTTTGGCTGGCTGTAAAGGACATAAAAATCATCCTCCTGCCCTTTTATGATTCCCGTTATACGGTTCAAAGAAGAACCCATTGACGCCATTGTGCCATCCAGGATTACTTCCCCAACCTCATTGCCCAATACCATGCGCGTGATGCCTTCCCCGGAAATGATATGCCAGTTTTCTTCATCACCGCACATCATGATCCCCTCCTGTTGGTCTATCTTCATAGTTCCCTTCTCTGCGGCTTCCGAATCATAAATTGTAATGACACCCTCCTCCGTATTCGCTGCCATATCCCCATTCTCTGCCGCAAAAAGCATCCTCTGTTCACTGGAATTCCCTTCTACACTGTTAATCTCCTGCATGACTTCCATAGTAGATGCGTCGATCACTACCACCTTTGACTGGTACAGATCGCTCATCCAGTAATTTCCTGCACCGTCAATCTGAAGATTAGTCACTGCAGGGTATCCGGTATCGCCCTGCTGGCTAAGATAAGGAATGGTCTGTTCTGCTCCCGTCTGTCCGTCCTCACTTCTTGCGATATGCGTAAGCATCTCTTCATCTGTACCTCTTGCAACCTGTATCCCTTCCTTTGTTTCCTGTATCTCCTGCAGATGAAAATTCTGGCCGTCATAAAGCTGGGTTATCCAGTCCAGCTGGGCCAGTTCCCAATCCCCTTCCTTATACTCATAACGGAATACCTGCCCCCCTTCCGCCTGTGAGAATAAGACCGGATTTCCGTCTTTTGATTTCACCATATTCAGGATTTTTTCACCATCCTGTATAGGCAGCTCTATATCCGCTTCCACATAACGGCCTTTTACGGAAGTATTCTCTTTATTCTGCTCCTCCGTTTTTCCCTTGCCACAGCCGGATAATAAACCTGCCGCCAGTACGGCAGATAGTAAAAGTGCCGCCAGACGCCTTACGTATTTTTCATGCTTTCTCATTTTCATTCACATAAGTCTCCCTTCATACATGTTTCACAGCATATGAAAACCTACACGCCATCCTTGCAGAAAACAAGCAGGTCATAAATACTATCTACCACTATACACATTTTTCCTCAAAAAGACTTCCAAGAACAAAACAACTTTTTCATCCTTTGTTAAGGTTTTTTTGAGGTTCCCATCTGTGCATATAAAAGACAACCTTTACTCATTTTTAAGACTAAAAGCAGCTACTTCCCGGTGTTTTGCATATTAAAAGGTCATGCTTTTTGAGCATGACCTTTTGACACTTGTATCATCTCATATTATGTACATGAAATCCACTTCCAGACAGAACGGATCTGTTAGCGGTTATATGGTTAAGAATCCTGCCAATTAAAACAGTTCCACCGTTTAGTCATCAAAATCCATAATCATTACAGAAGAAGCATACACGGTATCTCCATCCCTTGTACCTGAAACTTCCGCTGACCTACTGCTTACCAAATCGGCGCTGCTGCCCGGTGTGTCAGTATGCGTTGCCCCCATATCCGTAGATGAACGTACTGTGAAAGTGGTCTGTTCTGTAAATATAATCTCCAATTGTTTTGCTTCCTCAGGGTCAAGCACTGCAACCTGCCCCGCATCTCCCTGATCATCTGTCTGAATCTCCTTTCCCATAAAAGAAGTTTCCAAAACTTCTTCTATCGATACTGACAATCCGCTTACAGGCGTACCTTTGCTTTCCATATCCCCGCCTATCTCCGGGCTGTCACTGTCCGGGGTCTGCTCTGCTTGTGTATCTTCCGTTTTCTTCTCCGGTTTTGCCGCCCCTTGTGTATCTGTATCTTTTGTACTGTCTTCTTTTCCGCTTCCACATGCCATTAGCAGCAGTGCCAAAAGGACTGCAACTGCAATGACACATATTCCTCGGTTTCTTTTCTTTCTTCCATTTGCCATTTCTAAAATCCTGCCTTTCTAAAATATTTATCATCTATATCCTATCAAGCCATTCTCTAAAAAAACTTTAAACCTGATAAAATTTTTGTTAAATCAAAGAAAGGATAGGTAAAATACAAAAACGGCCCCTCATTTTGCAAAAGAGAACAGGGTTATTGTTCACGGTCTGCCCTGATGATAAAATCGCATTGTGATTTTATGATTTAAGTAAGGAGTATGAAAGATGCACATTTTAATTGTAGAAGACGACCGAGAATTATGCAGTGTCCTAAAATTACAGCTTTCTGCTAAAAAACATACCGTTGACTGTTGCCATGCCGGAAGTGAGGCAATCTATCTTGCAATGTCCGGCGCTTACGATCTGATCCTTCTGGACCGCATGCTGCCGGAGCTTGACGGCCTGGCTATCCTAAAAGCCATCCGCCAGAATCACATCAATGTTCCTATCATCCTGACAACTGCGCTGGGCTCCATAGATGACCGGATTGTCGGTCTGGACTGCGGGGCAGACGACTACCTGGTAAAACCCTACGCCATAGATGAGCTCCTTGCACGTATCCGCGCCCTCTCGAGAAGACCGCATGCATTTTCAGACCATACCAGTCTCTCCTTTTTGGATATCCAGTTCAATATGGAAACCAGGGTCCTGACCTGCAATGAAAAAGAGCAGCGCCTTTCCAAACAGAAGGCCCTCCTTATGGAATTTTTCCTGCGTAATCCGGGAAAAACGCTGACGCGGGAACAGATCTTTCTGCGTGTCTGGGGCTCAGAAAGCGCTGTAGAGGATGGAAACCTTGATACATATATTTATTTTATCAGAAAACATCTGCGTTCTTTGGGGAGCCAGGCAAATATTGCTACAGTGCATGGCATGGGATACCGATTGGAGGACAGCAATGTTTCCTAAGCTACAGAGAAAATTTGTATTGCTTTATACCTTAAGCACCGGGCTGATCATCACATTTATCCTGTCCATAACATTTCTTTTCTACTTTGCCTCACAGGAAAACCGCCAGGAATCACTGTTTCAAAAACAGCTTTTCACACTGATATCCCAGCTTCAGAGTGACTCCAGGTTTACGGATTTGTTTCTGGCACAGCTAGAGCAGAAAAATCAGCTCATTATTCATATAGAAGAAAACGGCACGCCCTTTTTCTTTCCCGGTTCATACAGACCGGATACCGAACGGGAGACTCTTCTCGCGTATGCAGAGAAAGCCGCGAACAAGGAAGGCATTTTTACAGATTCCTACCCTATTTCCTCAAATATGCTGCAAACCTCCATATTCCAAATCAGCGGAGACAGGCAGGATGTCTACCTTGGGAATGTCCTTGTCCTCCTGACCCCGAACGGATATAAAAAGCTTACCCTGCTGCAGGATATCACTGACAGTAGGAAGAAAGCCATGGAAAACGGATATTTCTATCTGTTTATAGACCTGCTCGGAATCCTGCTTCTCTTTCTGAGCGGGCGTTGGTTCGTCCGCCGTTCCCTGCGGCCTCTGGAAGAAACATACCAACGGCAACAGGACTTTGTTGCCGCCGCTTCTCATGAGCTTCGTTCACCTATTGCAGTCATCCAAATGACTTCAGATGCCATCTCCTCCCAGTCAGCAGAGGATACTCGGCTGCTTTCTGTTATTAAGAGCGAGTGCCGCAGGGGAAGTACCCTAATTAAAAATCTTCTGCTCCTTGCGTCTGCCGAACAGAAGGAATGGGCTGTAAGAAAGCGGAAATTTGAAATTGACGAGCTTCTCCTGGACCTTTTAGAACTATATGAGCCGCTCTGCCATTCCAAAAGCGGAACCCTGCAATTACGGCTCCCGGAGGAACCACTTCCACAAGTATCAGCAGACCCTGAGCTGTGCCGGCAGATCTTAACGATACTGCTTGATAACGCTATCGCATATTCTTTGACGCATCCTTCAAAGAATATCCTTCTGCAGGCTGAACACTGCCATCCCCATACCCTGATTTATGTCGTGGACCACGGCCCTGGAATCCCTGACGAGGAAAAAGAATTCATCTTTGACCGCTTTTATAAAAGTGATAAATCACGGAATAAAAAAGAGCATTTCGGACTTGGCCTGTCCATCGCCATTACCCTTGCAAAAATCCAAGGGATAAAGCTGGGCGTGCAGGATACAGATGGCGGCGGAAGTACTTTTTATTTGGAATTGTAACCAAAAAAGATATCCTGCTATTGTAAAGGACCTACATGAATAGTAGAATTGTATTCAAATATTTAAGGGATAAATCCCACAAAAAATAATGACAGGAGAACCTAAATTATGTCATACTGCAAAAAAACTATATTCGGGCTTATAATCACAGCAGCCGTGATATGTGTAACCGTATTTATATTTTTTCCCAAAAAGTCAAAGGAAGACAGCAGCAATCCTGTCACTTCTACAGATGACAAAAGGCATTCGTTTTCTTTTTCAGCTACCATTATAGAAATCGAAAAGCATTCCTTATTGATCGAACCTGTAAAAGGCTCTGCTGAATTATCATCCTCTGACCGAATTTCAATTCCTATAGAGTATATGCCGGCCTCTTCCACTCCAGAGGCCGGAGATATAATCAGCATCCAGTATAACGGCGAAATTTTGGAATCCTATCCCGCACAACTGGGCGAAATATATGGCATACAGCTTATGGAAGTGAGCAGCGGAAAGCTCCGCTATCACAGCCATTGGTATAATAAAGAAGACCTATCCGCTGAAACCATAGAATGGCTTTCCTGGTACAATCGCCTGACCGAAGAAGAACAACTGGCCGTAAGCTATGTTCCGGCCGATCTGCTCGAACCGGAAGGCCTGGCCAACGGCTCAGATATGGAAACGGAAACCACAGATGCAGATTAGATGCTTTGGTAAACCTCCTTCCTACTTTTTATGTTTTCCCTCCTTTTCTCTGAAATCATGTAATGCAATACAAATCGTTTCTGTTTTCTTAAAACAAAAAAACTCCACCAAAAAGCGAAGTTAATTCTGTTCAAAACTGCATCCAGCATAAGCTGTCCGCCATGATTAAAATATTGCATCTAATTAAAGTATAGCACGCAATCCCGTTGATTCGTACATATTCCTCATACCATACCGGATCATTCTGTACCAATTTGAATCCATAATTAAATGGCTAGTGCTGCATCGAATAATAAGCAACTAGCCATTCAAAATCTCTTTTCATTACCCGATTACTTCCTGCTTAGAAAATATACTGCAACTAATTCTATACATTATATAGACCCAAATTAGTGCAATCAAAGGAGATGCGCATAAAATTGCAAAGACAAGCTGATCTGTAATTTCTACACCGAATAACATTAGTATTTCATACACAATAAAACATATTGCTAAAGGAACAACAAAGGAAACCAATAATAACATACGCCCTTTCTCTGCACCAAACTTATAAACTAACGGAATAGACATACTTCCAAAAATAACCGAAACTATTAGCCCAACAAATGCCATAAAAAGCATTGTTACTATACTTTCCATACTCATCACCAGCTTACGCATGACCAATCCCCCTGACACGCCAAAGATGGTTCCCACGCAAACGCCGACTGTACAGAAAATAACAAGAACAATAAATTTTGCTTTAACTATATCTTTTTTGCATACTGGCATAATCAAGGCATATTTAGACCATTTGCAATTATCATCAAACGTAAATGTCGTCACGATCATCATACTGCATAAAACTCCAGCTGAAATAATATAACTCTCCACTCCCGACGACATAATCAAACCAACAGCAAACACCAGTAAAATCAGCAGCATGGACTTTGCATTGTGACCAATATTATACAAATCCTTTAATATAAGGCTCTTCATTTGGCTTATCCCCCTTTACATACATCAAAAGCATATCCTCTATCGTTATTGTATCTACTACAACATTTTTATATTTGTTTTTTGCCATTTCCTTATCACCAACAAGTATATTCCATTGATTCCCTTCCCTGCGGTATGCTAAAATATCTGCTCTGTCGAATTTCTCAAATAAATCTGACTCACATCGGATCATCCCATAATCACGGCACAGTTCACTTTTTCTTTTGCAAAATAGAACTTTCCCACGATGAATGAATGTAATATAATCTGCTACTTTTTCTAGATCTGTAGTAATATGAGACGACATCAGTATTGAATGTCCCCCTTCTCTAACAAATTCCGCAAAAATTTCTAAAATATCAGCTCGCATAACCGGGTCAAGTCCACTTGTCGCCTCATCCAAAATCAACAGTTTAGGACGATGCGACAATGCAGCAGCAATGCTCAATTTCATTTTCATCCCCTTAGACAGCGTTTTAATTTCTTTGCCCTTTGAAAGGCTGAAGCGCTCTAAAAACTTTTGATATGTACTGCTATCCCACTGTTTGTATGCTGCCGCACAGATTTTTCCAACTTTCTCAGGTGTCAGCGTCTCGTAAAAATTTATACCATCAAATACAACGCCTATATTCTCTTTAATCTGTTTTGATGAATCCAATTCCTTCCCCCAGAATCTTACCGTTCCCTTATCCTTTTTAATAAGGCCAAGGATAGCGTTGATTGTTGTGCTTTTGCCAGCTCCGTTTTCTCCGATTAACCCCATAATGGAGCCTTTTGGAATAGAAAAAGAGACCCGATCCAGTTTAAAATCCCTATAACTTTTTGTCAAATCCTTAATCTGCAATATCTCATCCATTGTCTGTTCCTCCATATTATCTCACTTTTTGAATGCAGAAATATTTAAAAATCTTCCCGACCTCTTAAATTTCATGCTTTCATATATTGATAGGAATCCATATCTGGCTTACATAATTCTCATCCTTCGGGTTCCCTTCTCCATACCATTCGGCCGCCGGACACTCCCCATATTGGAAGGAATGTCTAAGCATCCATTCCTCTTTTAAATATCTCCATCCATTTCGTATTGCCTGTGGCACCTGACCTCTGCACTCAATAATCGCCCATGTATGTCCTGGCAGCTGATACTCCCTGGAATCACTCTGCAAAGACCGTGACGAAACAATCATGACAGAATGCTGCCATTCATCCTTATTATCAGAGACGCCTGCCAGCCGGGCTTCCTCTTTTGTCACAATGTTCCAGGAATACCGCTGTTTTGACGCTTTCTCCATTTTGGAATAAATCTGCAGTTTCGTTTCCTGCTTCCGCGCCTCTCTTGGCGTAACTCCATGGAACCGGCGAAATGCCTTTGTAAAAGACGTTGGTGAATCATACCCATATCTGTTGCTTACATCTGTAATTTTGATCCTGCTGCACTACAAATCATATCCGGCGAATGTCAACTTACGCAGTCGGATGTATTCAGACAAACTAATTCCATTCATATAAGAAAATACCTTTTGAAAGAAAGCAAAAGAACAACCCGCAATCTCTGCAATTTCCTTTTGATCTATCGGCTCCTCTTCCCAATGCATGTTATTCTCAATACAGAACCGTAATTATAATTCTATCAATCTTATACTCTGCCAACAATAAGACTGTCCATTTTTGCAAAATGAGGTGCCAGATTTGTCTACTATGTTTCTGTTATGCTTCCAATTACAGAAACATCCAAGCCGCAGATCATTATGCTCTTTTCGATATATCGTCATATGCAATTTTGATTGTTGCAGATATATAGGACATGATAGACAACTGGAGTAATGCTGGAGTGAATATGGAGTTTATATGGAGTTGAGCAGAAAAAAGGATGTCGTAAAACGCAGCTTATATACGGTATATGGATGAGACTTATGTGGTTTTAAGACCATATTTTGTATATTATATAGCAGTTATTTTGCGGCATCCCATATTTATGTTTTATATTAATTGAGTTCCGTTTAACCTCATTTTGAGCGTTTTATTACCTTGTCGGCATTTGAAAGCCTACAAGCGCCTTGTTCAAATAGTCGTTAAAAGGTTTCATGATCCGGAAAATCTCTGCTGCCTTTGCAAGAAATGTTTCTGCATCTTTCACTTCTTCATCCTTTAGCGGATATTCCAGATACCAGCTCTTATTTTTTAGATATTCTGCCTGCGGATGTTCTTTCTCATATCCCGCGGGAACATTCTTTAATGCCGTTCCCTCAACAGTGAAATATTTTTCAAACTCTGGCTTATTGATGATTTTTTCCCATTCCTCGCCATTTTGGGCAATATAATCCCGTATCATCGTTGTCGCATCTTTGAACATATCTGCAAACAAACCGCCGCCTAGAAAAGACTGATTGTCCGGCTTTATCATAATGTAATATCCAACAGGGACAGGCAGCTTGCCCTTAGAGGAAATATGAGCACGGAACGCAGGTTTATAAGGCGATTTGTCACGGCTGAAACGGGTATCCCTTACTAGCTTAAAGGTAAGGTCTTTCGGATTGTTATGTAAAATGCTGCTGTCAAACTTTCCGATTTCCAGCATCAAAGCCTGTAATAGTCCTTCAAACTCAGCATTCGCTTTTTTGTAATCTTCCTTATTCGCATGATACCATTCACGGTTGTTATTCAAACTCAATGCCGATAAATAATCTATAATTATCTGTGTATTCATAATCTGTCGTCTCCTTTACGAATTTTGGATAATGGAAAACTGTGTGGAATCTAAAAATTCCTGTATCAGATGTTTCGTGCGTTCGGGAGATTGGTAGGGCTTACAGAAAGAGAAATCCTGTGATAAATCGTCAATATCTTCCATAGCATTTTTTACATCAAGCATAGTTTGAATGGAAATTTCCGTGGCTGCTGTATAATCCAGCTGCAGCGGGTTTATCCGATGACTTTGTATCGCATAATTCACTCTGTCTTTACATTTGCATCTGCCGCCGCCATATTCTCCGCAATACTGTCCAAGAAAATCTGCCATTTTTCTGCGTATTCGGGAAAGTCGCTGACGGAATGCCTCTGGGGTCATTTCCAAAATATCCCCTGCAATACGGCTGTCAATCTTAAACATCGTACCCAGTATGAAAATGCATCTGCTTTCCGTATCAAGACATTGCAGCATCACGTTGGTACAGGACATTTTCAGTTCCTCTGCCAGAACATCCTTTTCAACGTTCTGTGTTAAATCCGGCACATCCTGTACTTTTCCGTTTTCTATGTCATCCCCGTAATACTCGAAGCTCAGCGGATAGCGGGCAAACATATGCTTTTTGTAGTTCTTCAGATGATTAGCAGCGATGGAAAATACCCATGTTGTAAATGAGCTGTCGCCTCTAAAAGACGATAGATGAGTAATCATTTTCAGCAGGATGTCCTGTGTGGCATCCTCTGCATCTGCAAATGTACCGAGCATCCGCAGGGATAAATTGAACACAATGTCCTGCACACCTGTGACAAGCGTTTCAAGGGCTTTTTTATCCCCTGCTGTGGCTTTATTAACCAAAGCCTGTAATTCTTCATTCGTTTTTTTCTTCATAGATTTTACCTCCTACTAAATTAGACAACTCTTCCTTATCTGTGTGACAAAAAAAATTATTTTTTTCTGATTCTGCTGCAAATCCTTATATTAAGTATAGTTATTCGAACAAGTTGGTTCAAGCATTGTCTATACAGGGCTAATTAACCTTTTTAACATAAAATGCCTGATTACAAAATAAACCTTCCCTGTCTATTCTGCTATCAGACACCTCACTTATATCCTTTTAATCCTGCGTTGACAATAATAATATTGCCGTAAACACATCCTTATCCATTTTACAGGAAAGATAGCCCCCGTACTTTTCCGCTATCTTGCTTACACTGCCAATCCCCAGACCATGCAGCCCCTTTTCATTTTTCGTTGACAGGAGCATATCCCCATGCATGGCAATTTCCCTTGAATACCCGTTCACAATCCTGATAATGCAAAACCCTCCGATATCCTGCATGAAAATATGCACTTTCACGAATTTCCGTCCCTGACACTCACTGGCAGCACGCAGTGCATTATCCAGCAAATTTCCCAATAACGCTACCAAGTCGATATCCGAAACCATGTCTAATCTTACTCCCGGCTCTACATAGACATCAAACTCGATGTTGCTCTTATCTGCCTGTCCTTTCTTCTCCGATAATATCATGTTCAGAACATGATGGCTGCAGAATATTTCCGTTTCACTGCCCTCTATATGCCCATTCATCTCTTCCACAGCCCTCATAATACTTTTACAATCGCCTTGCCTGGCAAAATTATGAATCATAGACAAGTAGTGATTCATATTGTGGATAAACTCGTTATGGTTCCCCTGAACTTCATCCATCTGCGTATAATATTTTAGATCTGCCTGTTGCTTTGTGATCAGAAGCTGGTTCTCCGCATTTTGGTACATTTCCTCCGAATACCTGTTAAAAGCATGGAACACAAGAATATTTCCAATCAACAGCAGGCTGAACCACACTGTTATCAGCGTCTTTACATAAACATCCGCCCCAAAATCAAAACCAGAGTAGAAGATTCCAGCCATGATTCCAAAGCCTGCCACCGGCAGGCACAGATATTCAATAAAGATATGGTTATCCATCTTCTTATTTGATTTTCCGATAAGCTGTTCCACCAGTACAAAAATAATATATGTTAAAAGCTTTAAGGATATTATCTCAAGGTGCACCCCTGACATCAGCATATTCTTTTCATTCGTCTGGTTAAAGATGATTGCAAACAGACATTCACTCGCAAATATAATGGAGTTTGCGACTATATAGCATAAAACCCTGCTCCCCGCCTTTCCTGCGAACAAAGCCATCACATAAACCAGAGTTATGACCATGAACATAGCAAAGTTCAGTTCCCGTTTTCCCACAAGATTCACCGCATACAAGGTGAACACGGCCCCTGCGTTCATAAGATAAAGATTCTTGCGTTCCAGGGTCCAAGACTTCTTTTGAAAAAAGCAATCAAAAAATGTATAAATAAGGTATATCTCGACAATACAGTACACAAGTAAAATATATTTATCTATAAGATTCATACCATTCATAGCATTACTCCATATACTTACGGCTGACCCACTCCGCAAAGGAATTTCGGAATTCTTTCAGCCTGGAACGGGAAATAGTCAGGATTGTACCATCCTTCAATTTCATTTCCCCATCCGAACACATCTTAACCACATACCTCAAGTTTACAATATAACTATTATGCGCGTATGCAAACCCAAAGGAATGCAAAATCTCAAACAATTCACCCAGCTTCTGCCTTGTAGTCAACTTATTTTCAAAAGAATACTCTATCTGATCCTCGTTGACATGAATCCTGCTCCCATGCTTTGTATTCTCAATATATAAAATATCGTCTGGGACGAGAGCCACACTGTTACGGTAATAATTTCCGATAATACGGGGAACCTCTTGATTTTCTTTGATCTGCCTGACTACTGCGCACATCTCCAAAATCATCCGTTCCTCAGAATAACTCTTAAGCAGATACCGGAACGGTGTCGCTTTAAACGATTCATCTGTGGGCATATGCACGCCGGAACAGAATACGAGAATGCTTTTCGGGAAAAACTCCCGGAACCTTGCTGCCGTTTCATGGCCATCCAAATTTTCCATCTGCATATCCAGAATCAGCAGATCGCATCTCTTCTTGTTCCGGATACCCTGCACAAGCTCTTCACCTGAATAATATTCACTAAACTGAATCTCGCCCTTATCAATTCCGCTCTTTACGATAACTCCTTTTACATAATCGACAAACTCTCTGTCATCATCACAAATTATAATATTATACATAATTCCCCTACAGTTCCTTACTGAACATCAGAGAGCTATTCTCCTATCTATACACTTTCACTTCCAAGTCTCTCTAATAATTCCATATATTTATTCTGGTAGGAATCTACCTTCTCTTGCATTTTTTCTTTTAGTTTTTCAATTTCCTCCGCATGCTGCTGTTTTAACTTAAGCTGTTCCCTCTCTCCCGATAGGGCTGCTTCTGCCAATCTGCTTTCCATCACGGCAATTTCTTTTTTGTGCTCCTCTTCCTGTTCCATAAGCGCACGCTTCTTCTCCAACTCCAATTCTTTTTGTGAACGTTCTTTCTCTTTTGTTATATTCTCAATGCGTTTTTGAAGTTCTGCATTTGAAGCTGCAAGCTCATCTTTTTCTGCCAATATGCTTTCCGCCTTCCGGACAGCCGATTCCATACTGGCATTTCTATTCCGCAATTCGCCGCAAGATTCGTTCAATGTCTGGTTTAATGCATCCTTATCAGCCAGTTTGCTCCGGAAATCCTCCTGCTGCTCAATATTCTTTGCTTCCTGCTCATGGATTCTTTTTAAAAGCTCCTCATTTTCTTTCCGCAACGCTGAGATCCTTTTATAATTTTCGTCCTTCATTTCTTCCATCGTCCGGTTTTTTACCTGCAGATCCGAGATAGTCTCGTCTTTTGACCGGAGAAGGATCTCATACTCCGCCCGGACCGTTTCTTTCATATTATGCTTGCCTTCTACTGCATCCATATACATCCGGTTCAGAATACTCGCATAATTCTCAAATTGTTCCAGATTTTCCCTGTCATCTACCAGGACTACCTTCGCCTTTTGAAGCGAATACGCTTCTATCATCCGGGCAAATGCCGCCTGCTGTCCTTCCCCGATCTCTTCCGTAATCTGGCGTATCCTCTCGGCGGTCTCTTCGTCTATCCGGTACGATTTAGGTTTAGTCTCTGCCATGTTACTCTCCTTCGTTATTCTCTTTAATCTGATTGTAACACGTGAATTCTGATAACACAAGTTTAATAATGTTTATGTTTTTTATGCTTATGTATTACAATACAACGTAATACATAAGTATTACACTTTATTTTTTTATCTATGAAAATAGTATTTTATCCATATTTTTTACAAATGAAGAATACACTATACCGTAGTACATATGTGATACTAATTCTTTATTATAGCACTTGCCAGCATCCTTATTTACTGTTATACTTAAAATACTTTTTTAGTTTATTTCCTTTCGGGAACATCTGGTTACCAATTCCTGGAGACAGGTTTCCTGATTTCCTCAAAACCATTTTTAATCAAAAGGAGAAATTATGCAATCCAAGACATATTTTGAGAAGAGCCTGTGTGAGAGCGCCAGACTCTTTTCTTTGTGCAAAAACCAAATGGATCTTTTCCTTCTGTCCCAAGCAGGCATAATAACCTACCAGCAGCTGGCTTACTGCCGCCTGCATGGAAAAACTGAAGCTGCAGGGAGGCTTTCCCTTAAGGCATTGGAGAATGACGATCTTGTCCAGGCAAAAAGACTGCCGAACCAGTACCTATCAAAATATTATTTCCTTACGCCAAAGGGGCGCGCCCTGTTAAGGTCTCTCTTCCCTGCCGCCCTTCTGGATTATCTGCAGATAACCTTAGAGAGACGACTGCCAACCGGCACACAGCAAATTTACCATCGTATACGGACAAATGATTTTTATTTTGCCTACATCGTTTCCCCCAATAGCCGGCCAGTCCTCTGGATTCCGGAGCCGCGGCTCCTACCCTCCAGCATCCCCGGCAAAGATGCCCCGCCAAGATGTGGCGGGCTTCTCCTTACCTCTCACACAAAATACTATACTGAACAGGATGATAATACACAATCCGAAAGCATCCTTCATCAGAAATTGCGGCATTATCAACAGGCTGGCATCCTTGTCGAAAAATCATCCGGAAATATTCTAGTCTTTTGCCTGGCTTTTCCCCGTAAGTGTGCTCCCGCAGCCAAACCTTCTTTTCTCTGTATCATGTGCTTTTGCATTTTTCAAAAATATCTAAAAGGCGTGATCTTGGGCTTCGCACACATTTTTGTATTCGGTCTTCCCTGTTAGATATGGAAGTATTTTCTGCAATGGCCGGAATCCATGACGAGGTGGAGGAATAGTCAACGGTTTCTGAGACCGCTCTGTCTGCAGATTCCCCCACACTCTCCTATTCTTCAAGGAAAACATTTACGCAGAAGAACCTAATGGAGGAAACAGATATACGAATGAAGCAATTCCAGGAAATCACGCTTTTCACAACCCAGAATGGCCGCCCGCTTCCACCATTGCATGCAAAAGTCGAGTTTTAAGACCTGCCGCTTGGAAATCTCCTTAAGCATTCCATCTCTATGCAAACTAACGGCGAATATCCTGCTTTCCAGTTTGTTTCTCCTTTGCGATTATATTCTTTATCTCCCGGACCGCGCAGTTATATTTCTACCCTTATGGAAATTCCATATGCCCCCGGCCAGGCATTGCCGGCTTATCGGATTATTGAACTCTTGGCGGTCTCACAGCTACTGATCCATTTTTAGGCATTCTATGGAGATCCTGTAAGGAGAATCTTTTTTAAACTGCATAAACAGTTTGGTGCTCACTCCTTCCTTCTAGATGCCTATATCCGATATGCAGCTGACCCGGACAGTCATTCGCCTTCTATTCATCTGTTTCTTTTGAAAAGACTACGGAGATAATTATGCTGATATAATCCTTCGCAACTGCCTGCTATTCCGTTGGCTTACTCAACATAAAGAGGAATACCCATATCATATGATTTTACTTCTGTTAGAAAACATCTCCGATATTCCTCCTGTTTATCTTCAGCTTTGCAAATCATATATGCTAGATAAAACATGTATTTCAGAATCATTATGTCCTCTTTACTTCATTCTAGATACAAATGTATTTGCTCAGCCTCTATTTGATGTATTATACCAATTTGAAATTGAAAAAGATTCCGGCAAATGCAAAATCAACAGGATTTCTCTAAAACTATCTAGCAAATCATAAACCAGCGAACCTAACCGTTAGAGTGATATGAGCGCCTATATTACTTTTACTTTAGATAAAATAAAGAACCTAACTGTTAGGTTCTCATGCCAAATCTATTTTGTACTTTTTATGGAAAATCCGTCCTATTTTTTTGCACACTTACGCTTTGAATCTTTTCTTCCTAATATGTATTAGTGTTATGATATGATGAAAGCGTCAAAATTTATTTTGACGCACATGATACACCGGATTTTTCGCGTCCCAAAATCATGCTTTTTCATGCAGGCATGAAACGAATGAACTTTTGATGCTTGTATCATGATATAACCTTCATAAATTTTTTTTGCTTTTTGCCAGGCTTGAACCAGGGCTTTTGCCCAACTTCCACCATTTCTGCATTATGCAATCATCTCACAGGTTGATAAGATTTATTGCGACTGCATTTGCAGACGCAGACTAAAAGCCATGGAAGGTATATATGGGTACATTTCGTAACGTCTCTAAAGTAGAACTCTGTCCGATTTGCGGCAAACCTAGTTGGTGCAGCATTCTTATCCCGGACAATTCCGCTTATCCGGGACAGCTTCTTTATGTCTGTCAAAGAATCCAGTCTCCCGAAATACAGAGTCCAGTCAACAGCAAGACATACTACATAAAGGAACTTCCTGACAGTTCACACCTTTATACGGATATCAAGAAAAAATCCAGGAAGCTGAGAAACCTTTTGGTTACACTTATCACCCCATGCAGAAAACTCATACCCCTTTGGATGACTGCAGAACTGCCCCTTTGCCCAGCACAGATCTGAATTTAATTTATACAGATTTCATGAATCTGCTTAAATTGTCAAAGAAACATTATGCAAAATTAAAATCTGATGCCTGGCCGGATAAGTTAATAAAGGATAGTTTTATACGTTCCTTGTCTTTATCAAAAATATATACTGAAAAAAAAGATTTTACAGCGACCAGGAGGAACGGCACAAAATTTATTAGCTTTTGCTGAAAAATCGCCAAATCTTGATAGGAGTTCCTGGTTTTTATCAGAAGCCCGACCTTCAATAGACCTTTACAGGACAATCTGGAATGATGATTCCTATCTATGATATTGATGGAATGCTTTACCGTATCCGGCCGCGTCTAGACCGTCCGGGTAAAGATGGCAAAGGAAAGGAAAAGGATAAGTATAAAAATTTCCCCTCATTTTATCCTGCAAAAGATAGCAACAACGTTCTTACAGATGAATATCTTAACGGATGCCGTGCCGGCAGCCATATCAGATTTTATCGTTGCCTATGATGCCGACAAAAAATATTAACGAACATGTCCTACGGCATGAACAAAAATAAGTTGCTCTTAAAAAAACACACGATTCGTTCCACACATATGCCAGCAGCCGGAATCCTGGTTTCAGGAAAGGATTAAATGGCATTCTCGTACTTGAGGTAAAACCCCAAGTATTTTCAGTTTAAAAAAGAGGATGGTGTACCCATCCTCGCAACCCCTAACCGTTAGGTTCCCAATTTTAATGCATCAATCTTCTCATCAATACTCTTTTTCAGACCTTCCAGCGTTTCTATAACTACTGAAACTTCGTTCTCCTTGATTAATGACTCCGTATCTAGCACCTCATGGAGGCTCTTTGCACACTTCATAATAATTTTTGTCCCATTCTTGCGTCTGACACGAACGCCATTCTTTTGTTCTGTCTGCTCACTTTTTCCAGCAGCAGATTTTACATCAGATGAAAGCTGCTCTAATTTCAGGTTACTGATCATTTCTAGAATCCGAACCTTCTTCACGCTTTCTGCCCCTTCTTTTTCTGTCTGCTGTCGGATCATTTGTGCAAGTCTTTTTTGCTTCTCTTCATTCAATGTGCTTGCACTGGAAAGGCCGGACCAAGAATAAACCTCTGAATCTGCCATCGTCTGCAGCTCAGGTATCAGCTTCAAAAGTGCCCTGTATTTTTCAACAGATTTAATATCCAGCTCCATATCAATGGCAACCAGTTCATTAATTGCCGTTATCTCGCCTTCTTTAATTAATCCCTCTTTTTTCTTATACTTAATCTCCATTTCATGGGCTTCAAAAAGCCCCTGTGCAAGCCTTGCCAAAATCATCGGCCTTTCCCTTCTGCCATGCAGATTGCCCAGGAACAGCCGCATCCTTCTCTCCCACTCTTCTTTCGGAGCTTCTGTAACTAAAACCGGATATTTATCTATGCCTGCCAAACGTCCCGCTTCTCTTCTGCGGTGTCCGGACTCTATCCTGTATTTTCCTTCATGTGGATATGCCAGTATAATTCCCTGGAAACCATAGTCCTTCATGGAGCGGGACAACATTTCAACCTCTGATTCACCGTATATTTCAAGATTATAAGGATCATCCTCCAACATATAATCTTCCAGATATCTTATTTTTTCTTTAACTTCATCTGGAAGTTCATTTACATTCGTCTCATCCGTTATCTCCTTTTGGAAATCCTCGGATTTGCTTGCCGCTTTCTGCATAGTATTACGCTTTGTTAGTACCTGACTTGCCAAACTCCTCTTTGCCATTTATATTCCCCTTTCCTCTTGAATTCTCTCTTCCATCTCCTTCATCAGCATTTTATAATCCTTTGCGATCTCGCTGCTCCCGCAACTGATGCAAAGTGGTCTTTTCTCCCATTCGCTTATCTGCATGCTCGAATAGTCGTGGCGGATTGTTGTCCTAAAAAGCCGCATAGAATTCCTTGTTTCATCCTCCATGCTATACTCATATAATGCTTTCTGATCCCCTTTGTATAATTGCGTGCTAATATAAAACAATCCCAGCACCTGCAGTCTCTTATTTCCATATTCCTCCCGTGCTTCACGGCATCTGTCAATAACATCTTCATAACCATGCGTACTGGTGTTCTTAGCAAGGTGTAGGGGAACAATTACATAGTCACAAGCTACCAAATAAGTCATTGTTACCATATTATGCGCAGGCGGAAAATCAATAAATATATAATCATAATACTCATCCAGCATATCAAGCTTCCGTTTTAGAATATTCATCTCAGTACCGCTGTAATAATCCATATCTCCGCTTCCCAAAATAATATCCAGCTTTAAATTAATTTTTCTGAATTTATTTCTCCATTTCCTACGAGCAGAAAATTCACAGCTCCTAATATGGTTATAGATATTCAGATCCTCCTCCAATAAATTATAAAGCGTATCAATCCCCTCTTTTACCCTGCCGTTTTCCAGGATATCTTCATTGTCTTCATAAAAGAACTGAGTCAAATTGATCTGGGAATCCCCATCAATCAGCAGAACCCTTTTCCCTGCCAATGCAAATTCGGCTGCCAAATTAATGATAGAACTGGTTTTTCCCACTCCCCCTTTTCTGTTATAATCCCCTATTACGATTGCCACGCCTCTTCCTCCTTTTGCTTAACCTAACCGTTAGGTTTTAGATTTTATTGCTTTTCTTATTATTACACACATAAATTACAATTTCAACTTAAATTTTACTTTTAAGAATAAATTAATATTTTACTCTTCCTATATTCTTCATTTATAATCCCAAATAATTAAAGGAGGCATTTTCTTACAAAACATTCATATTAAAAGCAGCGTTATAATCCTTGAATAAAATTTTGACATTTTTCTCAAGCAGTCTACTTAAGCACTTAAAAATAATTTCTTGCGCAAAATGGCAAAATTTTGTGCGGTGCTATTCTGGTTTATCCAGGTTAGGGTATAAATAATTTAGGATAGTGCAGCTCCTCTATTAATCTTTCGCGCTTACAATTATTATCAAATATTTCCTCTTTGTTTTTTGCTTAGCGAAATACAATTACCTAAGGTTCAGAACCTAACCGTTAGGCTCTGAAATAAACGAAGCAATTTCATAATTCTTATATAATCCACATATTGCATATTGTATATTGTATTCTGTATACAGAAAGTCATAGAAATTTGTATTTATACATCTAAATATTGTTATATATAAGTTTTTCTCTTTAGAACTTTCTATGTATTATGATCATTTGCGTATCATCCAGCTTGTGTTTAATAAATCTCTACTTCATATTCTTCTTGTGGAAAATTATTTTACAAATACTATTTTATACTTCAATTTAGAAACAATAAGATAAACAAGTCTTTTTGTTAGTGTTTAACAATGTTTTTTTGGGGAGTTTTATTAGAGAAGCATACTATATTTAAATATAATCATGGCAAGTCTTTTGTCCCAAGTACAAACCCTAACCGTTAGGTTCTTTACTTTAAAGAGGGAAAATAATATAATTTCTTTACTTTCATATGATAAAATCATGCTTAAAAACCATTCATTTCAAGTGTAAAAATAACGATGTGCAAATCAAGAATACGTATTTGTATTCCAGTATAAGTCACAAGAAATCACCTTAATGTTTTGCCTGCCTATTTTTCTGAGAGTGCTGTTTCCAAGTCATGGCTTGGGGAATAATTCTAAGACGATGGAAAAGGGCAACGCTGGTTGCAGTCCTAATTGACACCAAACGCAGCAATAATTTGAATAACAGGAAATATTTACACACCTATAACAGCAACAATAACTAGAGTTCTGACTATTTGGAATCTGGACTAATAACAAAGATTGAATTTCAAACTGCAAGACAAATTTTCGACGGCATAGCAGTAGTTTCACTTATCTAAATTTCCATCTGCCGAATTAAATTCGATTGACGGCATTATATACTAATGGTATATATGTAGCACAAGCCAAAAAGAAACCTAGCGCTAACATTATTGCCTTATTCACCTACTTTGCAGATTAATATTCATCCCGAAAAAGGTATTTAATATGTTGGTTACTAAAAAGAATGAGTAACTTAAATAAAATTCTTTTAAAACACAAAACCTAACGGTTAGGGCATATACATATAAATTGCAAAACCTAACAGTTAGGTTCTTTCATTCTAATAATGAAAATACTCCTTTAGATGTATATATGAATTAACAATTTACCACTTGCTTGATATACTTTAGAAAACTTGTTTCTTGAATTTGGAAGACCTTTCGATTCCTGTCATTTTAAATCCCTAGTGATAGGTGAAGTAAGTTTTATTATACTATGTAGTTAGACATCAACCGATGTCTTATTTGATTTAAAAGAAGGAAAATATGAACGAGACAACATATTTGTTATGCTTGGACTTATCGAGGATACCCTTGATGAATCCAATTGTAAGCAGGAAGAAAGTGACTGTATGAATTATCTTTCAGAGAGTGAAAGAATGCTATCATTGGCTAGGACGAAAAATAACGAAGTGTATTTAAAACCCATAACCTAACGGTTAGGTCGTAAGTTTTAAAATATCTGCATCTTGATGTGCAAGATTGTAAAGCAAAACAGCAGATACAAAATGCCATAGAAAGAGAAATCAAAAAGAAGCTAAAAGAGATAACGACTGAGGAATGTCTTCACAGCAAAGGCATTGCTTTTTTATTACACTTCATTAATAAAAACTTTGGATGTGAAATAGACTCTGCCTCTAATTTATATGAAAAAAGATTGGCCTAAGAAGCTAGCCGGTCACACACTATCCCAAAAATAATAAAAGAGACAACATTTTACATTCCAGACAATCCTAAAAAGCTTTTTTCTAATAGCAGCTATTATTACAAATCAAATTCTAAACATCATATCGATATGTACCATGACGGAAAAATATTATATCCATTATTCCGTATAAGCTGGCTGGACAGGTTGAAAATAGAAGGATTAATCCAGTAATCATTTTGAATTGTTTAGCCTGCTTTCTTTTATATATGGGGATTCCTATCTGTCATATGATATTTTCCTAAAAAAATTCTGATAAATCTGCCATAATAGACCTGCCATACTATTACAGGGAATACCTATTTATGACATTAAGGCATTATATCACAAACACACATGATCTTGCTGAAGAAGAGAAACATCACAAAGAACTGAAAAGGATAGTAGCACGAGTCTATCAAACCAAGAAAAATATTCCGAAACATGTCGTGCATAAAATGAAAGACTCAGAATTAAACACATATTTCGGCTTTATCGAATCAACAAAGAAGTGGGTCTAAATTTGGTTGATTCCATTACAAAAGAAATCAAAAACTAAATCAAAACATTTACAATGGTTATATGAGCAAACATTGCTCCCCGTTTTCGGAAACTTGGAAAACATTATGCAAACGGTCTATATTATCCCTCCATTGACACTATAGTAGTTGATTTCAGACATCCAACGTCTTTTGTTCACGAATATTTTCACATGCAATTTCAATAGAAGATAAAAACCTGCTTTATAATATGATACAAAATACCTATAAAAAAGAAAGATTGCAGGCTATGAATCGTAAAGCATTAATATTCAACCTTGCCTACACATCTTATCTGCAAATCAGTAATATGGAGTTTTATATGACAGAACATCAACAGAAAAGCGGAGCAGATACATTCCAAAAATCAATAACTATTTATATCTGTCTAAACTAGACATACAAGGAGAAATTGGAAATGCACCAATAAATATACATAAATAAAGATACGATAAATGAAATCGAAAATTATCTCTCACTGACCAAACCTCCTAGCATTATATTGCAGGGAATCTTAGGATTGGGAAAAAAACTTGCAGCCAGATATATAGCTACAAAACTCCTGAAATGTTAAGAATCGGCCTTAGAAGGGAATCCCGATTTTCATTAGACTGGCAAAGGCAAAGATTCTCTAAAAGTAGAAGATATTGAACAACTGCTCGAAACAAGCCACCGCAGTAGTATTAGGCACATAAAAGTTTTTACTCTACTTAACGTCCATACAATATCATAGATGTCACAAAACAGACTTCTAAAATTATTGGAAGACAGAGCATCGAATAATAAGCTGATTATTATCTCTGAAAAGTACTATTTGCTGAAAACACTAAAAAGCCGCTGTTATTCCATCCATTTTCATCCGCTTAAAGAAGAAGAAATGATGAAATTTCTTAAAAGGCTAAATATTAATTTTGCTTAAACATTGAAGGAAATTCACTTACAGAAGATACAGAAATACTAGCAGAAGAGTAAAAGGGTTTTGTTTCTGCACAGGAAGTGAAGGAAGAAACAGATGATGGGATAGATAATTATATACTAAGCTTGCTTGGAGGTAATCTTTAATTCGGCATATCTTCCTAACATATGGTATGACTATAGTTATATATTTTCTCGATTAGGTTACTAAAAATGAAAATATGAGAATACGATAAGAAAATATCCTTTATTTGCTACAATATTAAAGTGTTGTGAAAGAAAACCAAATACATATTGCTTTAGGACGAAGTTATATCCTATATATGTTATTGCTAAAAAAATATGGATATATGTGGATTTTTTTGTAAGGTGGAATATGTATGCTAAGCAATTTAGAATGCCTCTTTGCATATAAGGTATACTAAAAAATAGAACTATATTTAAAGACAAAAACATGTTATACTAAAATAATCTTGAAATCTGAAAGAGCGTGTCTATGAATATATGTATGAAGTGAGGCGGAGGAACTTATATATATTTATCATAATATAATTCATATATAGTTATATATATAATTGATAAACGTAAATGCAGGAATCCCTGTGTTTTAGAGGAAAAGTGGAAATAAGAACAGATGAGAAATTTCCAGTGAGGATGAAAGTATGCCTCTGTGGATGTTTTTTTTGTTTTTGTGGACGAAAAAATAAAAAAGAGGATGATTTTTTTATCTTGTGGATGAAAATTTTCCGTTTTCTATCCACAAAAATATATGAAAATTATAGTAAAATATTTTTTAAATATTTTTTATATGCTATAGTGGATATTTTTATTAGAAAAGGAGGAAAAACCGGACAATATTTGCCTAAAATAAAGGGAATCACTGGTCAGAAATAAAAAAAGGCACAACAAAAAAGCCCATTATACAGTCTGAAATAATGCATGCTGATTGCTCTTATTACGGAGAATTGTTCGTATAAGTGCGCCTATGCTTGTGATTTTAAATTGCGAATTATAATTTTCATAAACATAGCTGATACAGTTTTTGACGGCTTCAAAGGTGTATGTAGTGCAGAGAATCCCTAAATCCTTATAGTCCTTTGGGGATAAGTGGAAGGGGACAAATAACGGTTTATTCAGTTTGGTCAGGGTCCTGGTCTGAATTCCTTCCTGATTTAGGAAGGATACATCGGCATCGTCAAATGCATTTTTTGTAAGAATATTCTGGTTAATGCAGTCCATTGCTTTATCAAGCCCGGACATATAATTTTCTATAAGTGAAGCATTCTGTGTAACATTTTTGTCATAATTCCTGCGTCCGTGGCAGAGAGGATTCATTTTTAAATGGATATGTTCATCATCACCATCAAAAGAAACAGAAAAAAGTTCCGAGACAGAGGATAAAGCATGACGGATAATTCCAGGCTTGCAATAGTTGGGGAGAAAACGGCGCAGGAAATCATAGTCCTGCGTGAGGGTCAATTCTTTTTCTGGATTGCGGTTCGTATCAATATCTAATGCAGCACGCAAAAAAATCCGGAGCTGATTAAGGTCTGTGATCTGAAGCAGCTTCTGCAGGCATTCATAGTTAAATGTAGCGTATCCCCGGCCGCCTTTATCAGCCGGGAGAGAGTATGTCTCATATTCAGTCAGGATAACCTGGATTCTTTTTTTGGAAAGACCATTAGGAGAGTACATAATATATCCATATTCCTGTAATACGGAATTTGCATTTTTTATGGAGCGGACAGTACAATGAAGCATACCGGCCAGCTCTTTAGGAGAAAGGTCGCGCACTAAACCATGTTCATCAGGAGAGGCAAAATGATAGATGAGCAGCAGCTTTAAGGCGATGGATTTTAGTCTTTTGGCATTTCCGAAAATATTTTTCTCATTTATATTCTTGTAGGTTTCATGTACGACTGTTTTATATACAGCGTAGGGACAGTTCTGGCATCGGTTATCAGTTTCTTTTTGGACCTCTTCAGGCATGAATTCATAGAAATCTACATTTTTATAATTATCACACTCAAAACAGCCAGACGCTGCGTAATCCAGTTCCTGGCTTTCTGTATATATGACTTCATTATAATTTTTCTGAACTCCGATTGCTTTGATAAAAGGAGCTTTTCCAATCCGTGCATATTTTGATAATTCCAAGCTTATCACCTCTTGTCAGAATATTACTTTAGACTCAAATATTAAAAATATATGTGTGTACCACAAAAACATCCAATATTGACTGATTCGGCAATAATACTTGAAAATATAGAAAGAATAGTCTATAATATTAAAGCAGTATCAGCTATTGGTCAACATTAGTCTGAATGATTGACCCATGATTGATATTGTAGTAGTAGCTAAACCGCCAAGAAAAGCTACTGTAAATATATTTTATATTTCTATGTGGATAACTTTTCTGAAACCGCCAAATTTCACAAAGTTATTCACATTTTTTTATCAACATTTCAAATATACTACATATTTTTGAATTTGTAAAATCGAAAAGTCGTACCCAAAAAAGCGGACTAAATAAAGAAAACTATGTATTTAGTGGGAATTTTAAGCATATTTTTTTGAAAAATTATTATGCAGGGAAAAGGGAAAATGCGGAAAAACCTTGAATTTACAGGGTTTTTAAGAAAGTGGAAGTATTTAGAAAAAAAGTTAAAAAAATTTTTTATAAAAATGGACCGTTTTTTGTGGACTAAATTTGGAGACTAGGACAGATTGTAAAAAACGCACCTTAAAAAGCGGACTAAATAGAATTTTATAATGAAAATCTAGATAAAAATCTCAATTTTTCCTCAAAAAGTCTAAATTGAGTGGGAAGCAAATTTTTTGAAAAAAATTTTATAATAAAAAAAGTAACCCTATAAAACGGACTAAATAAAAATAATAAAAAAAATGAACCCTAAAAAGCGAACTGAATAAAAATGAAAGAAAAAAATACCCCTAAAAAACGGACTAAATACAAAAAAATAAAAAAATATACCCATAAAAACGAACTAAATTAAAATTATATGGAGTAAATCGCAGGAAAGATAGCGACAAACTTAATTAATCTGCTATCTGTAAGAAAAGGATAGCGACAAAATCAATTAATCTGGTACAGAATGATAAAGATAGCGACAAAATCGAAATGCCCACTGTAAATAGCAGCTAGTTCTTCGGACACACTATGTAATGAGCTGCGTGTAAAAAATGACCCATAAAAAGCGGACTAAATGAAGTTCTGGAATATAAATGAACAGAAAAAATGACCCATAAAAAGCGGACTAAATGAAAGGATGGAGTAGGAGAAAATAGAAAAAGTATCCCCAAAAAGCGGACTAAATGAGAAATTGAAGTACGGAAAGACAAAAAATGTACCTAGAAAAGCGGACTAAATAAGAAAAATGAAGGACATGTCTGTAAAAGATAACGACAAAATAAGAATATGTGGTATGGGAGAAAAAAGATGGAGACAAAGTTTCAGTTTGAGATAGCGACAAAATCGGGGAAATAGCAGAAACCGCAGAATGCCTAGTCTGCTTCTGCGGTTTTTGTTATATCAACACATTCTACATCAATGATCTCTGACTGGTCTTCAAGTGCTTTTGTATTAAATTCATAAGCAATCAGTTCTTTGGAATCTAGCGGAAGGAACTGAATTGTTATGGCAGAGTTTTTATTGATAAATTCAAAATCCTTAATTACAATCTGCTCTGATTTCAAAATAGACATATGGTTTGTCAGTTCTTTGACTAAAGCAGCGTTGCCAATCTTCTGGAGTTTCATGTGAAGACGAAAATAATTTAGCGGAAGGGTCTTGGTATAGGAATTTTTTGCATATTCCGTGAGGCGTTCCTGCTGTAGTATCATCATGATTCCCTTAGTTTGGGGAGAGTCAACACTTTTATAAGAATCTGTTAAAATGTTAATATACTTTTTCTGTACATATGTACGGATCCATTGTTCGGAGGGGGTGTACTGGAAATAATTCTCCTGGAAATTGATGTACAGGTAATTCAACAATCCAAGAGATGTTGTTTCAATAAGTTCCCCGGTCTCCCGGCTGCGGATGGTAATTGTATAATCGTAGTTTTTCAGCTTTTCCAACCGGTTTCCAATATCCTCATAGTGCTTTTTCTTAGGAACACGGATATTGAAAACTCTTCTTGTAAACTCCCTTAGATCAACCCGGATATGTTGGGTTGAAAGAGTTTCTCCGTTGATCAGGTTAAAGAGCTGCGTCATGATCTCGCGGTCTTTCATATCGAGCTCTCGCTGTTTTAGATTAATCTGAAACTCTTTCATAATCTTAGAGAGATTTTTTTCAGTGACTGTACTGGGAAGATCCACGTCTGGATTATATTTTACGGTAATATCGCCTTCTATCCCTTTGTCTTCGTCTTTATAGCTGTACTGGTTGAAGAATGTAAGCTCGTTTTCTAACAGCTGTGGCTCAAAATCCATTACCGTGCTTCGGAACGAGAATAAGGGGTGCTCGTTGAATTCGGTAGGGTATTTTGTGTTAAATCCTTCAATCGATCCGCCGAATGCATCCTTTATAATTAAAAGAGACTCAAAAGTGATGTCATTAATGAACGCATTTGCCAAAGTCTTGGTAGGCTTCTGTGCAGTAAAAGAGAAATCTGTAATGGGAGCGGTCGTATCGGAGCGCCAGTTGTCAATTTCATTGTATTTGTCGAGCATGATTTCCTCAATAGTCCGGTCATCATCCTGAGAACGATCCATATTGTTGATCAGAGATGTAGATTCCGCATATTTTCTTAATAAACGGGGATTTTTTGGCCTCATATTTTCCGGGGGGCCCATCTCTTCCTTGATACTGTTGAACCAATTTCTTTTATATACACGTCTGTTTTCACGGTAGGTACGTATCGACTGCTCAATATTTTCCTTGGAGAGTGCGATATATGTGCAGACGGTGATAATATCCTCCAGAGATACGGACTTTCTGCATGAGACCATTGTGTTCTGGACAGGAGGTTCGGTATCTGATGCCTTGGATAAAGGCTTTGTGGTTTTGATGTAGTTTTCATCTATATATAGCTCTGGTTTTTTACCTTTGATATATTTTTCATAGGTGGCAATCAGGTTTTTATGGATGTTTGGCTGGATGAATAGTGCTATTTTTTCATACTTTTCATATTGGTTGCTGTCTATCATATCAGACATCTTAATCACCTCCATATCATTAAGCGTCTATTTTCTAATTATATGATACAAGCGTCAAAAGGTCATGCGTTTCATGCTTGCATGAAAAAGCATGATTTTGGGACGCGAAAAACACCGAAAAGCAGCCATTTTTCATAGAAAAATGAGCGAATCCCTGGTGTTTTAGGATTTCGGGAGCGCAAAGTGCGAAGAAATCCAGTGTATCATGAGCGTCAAAATACCTTTTGACGCTTTCATCATTATATTATATCGAAAAAAAATATGCAAACTTTTCCGACAGCAATTATCAGTATGGAACAAATAAATCATATATTGGCTCAAAAATAAAAGCCGGAGATATGCCGTATCAAAGCGATAACAAAAAAGAGTTGTGGAAAATATTTCAACAGGATTATCGACGGGACAAGATAGAGTTTGGGAGGCTGGAATATGGTTCTGTAGATACCTATGAAGAATATAGTGTATTGGGCCGGGAATTTTCAGAAGAGGTTTCAGAAGCAGAATGCGTCCAGAAGATGCTGATGGAACAGTGAAACGGCACTATGGCGCCAGATTGGAGAATTGCGATAAGGTGAAAGGTTTAATATGGGCAGTTATTACAGGAAAGTAAGCATCGGTCAGTAATCGGTGTTTCCTTTATGTTTGCCATCCATATTCGCAAATTTGGCACTTCATTTTGCAAATGTGGATGGTTTTGTTGAAATACAATAGATAGAATGATATTATTTCTGCATGCATGAATTTAGGAAAGCTGTGGAGTAATAAGAGAATACGGAGGAAAATATAATGAAATCTATTTGCGGAATTGATTGTGTGAAATGCGAATTAAACAGTACTTGTAATGGATGTGCTGCAACGGGAGGCCAGCCTTTTGGAGCGGAATGTCTTGTTGCACAATGTTGTAAAAGAGGAGAGACAGCGTTAAACGAATTGAAAGAAAAGCTAGTTGCAGCGTTCAATGCGCTTAGTATTCAGGATATGGAGGAAGTGACAGAGCTTAATGCGCTAAAGGGCTCTTTTGCTAATATCGAATATGCCCTTCCAAACGGCCAGGTTGTGAAGTTTTGGGATGACAATAAGATATATTTAGGGAATCAGCTACATAAAGAGGGCAGTGACAGATGCTATGGAATTATTGCAGATGAGAAATATCTAATGGTATCCGAATACAGTGGCTATGGGGCTGATTCGGAAATTATTGTGTTTAAGCGATGGAATTAAGTGATGTGATGGAATTTAGAGGAGCTACAAAAAGGGAGGTTGTTATGAAGAAAAATAAAAATGACCAAAACAATGGTATAGCCATTGGAATAAGTTTAGGACTTATCTTTGGACTTTTGTTTGATAATATAGCATTTGGACTTTTAATTGGTATAGCCTTTGGAGGCTTAGTAATTAAGAAAAAATAATAAAAGGCAAAAAACAAATTATAAACTGCAATAACCAATTTCAGATTAGTAATACAAAAACAAGGAAGGGATCAAAATCATATGAATAATGTTACAGCAAGACCATTTAGCGTGTTAGCAGATTGCGGAAAGATATATCAGTTTCTGCTTGAAATTTATGAGAGAGACTGGCGAAACGGTGTGCCAGCCCCCTTTTTTGAATATGCATTTGCATCATTTTCTTACTGGATGGACATTTCCTATTCATACAAAAACAGAATTTGGGAATGCGGTGGGGAGGTTGTGGCATTTTGCTTTTATGAAAATCCAGTAACAGACATTTATTTCTGCCTGAAGCCCGGATATGAGGAGCTGGCGTTAGAAATGGTGACATATGCTGATGTAAATATGCCCATGAACGGAGAACGCATACGATTTATTCTTTTTGGTGGACAGGATTCGTTGATGCGCGCTGCACAGCAGTTGGGATATTGTAAGAAATCGGAATACTGGGATATGCAGTATGATTTTGCAAATGAATTGGATTATCCGTTGCCGGGAGGCTTTCAGTTTGTAAATCCGTTGGATTTGGATATGTCAAAGTTGGGAAAATGCTGCTGGAAGGGGTTTGACCATGAGCAGAATGAAGGCCTGTGGAACCATCAGTATGACCAAAATAATTATCTGCTGAACACCGCACCGCACGCAACGCCGGAGCTGGATGTGGTTATTGCAGATGAGAAAGGGGAATATGTCAGCTATGCAGGAATGTGGTGGACTCCTGAAAATCATCTGGCATACTTGGAACCGCTCTGCACAATTCCCGAATACCGGCATAAAGGACTTGCCGCCGCCGCGTTGTCTGAAATGTATCGGAGAACAAAAAAGTTAGGTGCAACGCACATGACAGGCGGCGAAAACGGATTTTATCAGAAAATCGGATATCAGAATGCAGTAAAATGGACGTTTTGGCAAAGCGATAAAGTGAAAGATATGTTCAGACCGGGGAGGGAATCCTGAAGATAAAAGAAGTACAGACTTCCGGGAAAAAAGGATGGAAGTCAGTGCTTTTCTGAGGGGAAATGCACTGGATGCGGGAACGTTACTGAAAAGAGCAGATGAAATCGCCAGATAAACTATGAGAAAAATGAATTGACAAGGAGATAACAAAATGAGAAATCCAGAACAAACAATAGGAAATTTAATAGATAAGCAGAATGTTTCTTTTATTGCCTCTATATCTGAGGAAGGTTTTCCAAACATGAAAGCAATGCTGCCACCTCGGAAACGAGTCGGAATAAAAGAATTTTGGTTCACAACCAATACATCTTCTATGAGGGCAGCTCAATACAGGGAGAATCCAAATGCCAGCATTTATTTTTATGACAAACGTTTTTACCGAGGGGTCATGCTGATAGGTACCATGGAGGTTTTAGAAGATGCCGATACGAAGCAGATGATCTGGCTTGAAGGTGATACTATGTATTACCCCCAGGGAGTGACAGATCAGGATTATTGTGTTTTAAAATTTACTGCTGTAAAGGGGAGATTTTATTCCAATTTTAAATCTGAAGATTTTGATATATAAAGCGGATATGGAGATAGTTTAAGTGCTGACGGTATGAAAACAAGAATCAGGAAAAGTAGATAAAATGTTGAAAATTAACAGTTATTGTTTTCTTGAGGAGGGATGCATAAGCGCCTAAAGGAAACACAGCGTTTCTGCCAGGTTTTTTTGAGAATAGTAGTAAGCCTGAGGTTTGGGAGCTGCCCGCTTTATTATGTGGCAAGCGTTTCCCCTCCGTAGCATCTTTTGGAGAATACAGAGATAAAGTATTGCGATTTCTCAACGTAGAGAATGAGGATATCCTTTCAAGCATGGATCTTAGTTTTACACTGAGGTCCATGCTTTGGTTGATCACCTTTTTTGTTATTTAAGATTGAATACGTTTTGAAGTCATAATATACAAAAGAAACCATAGGAAACAATGGGCGATAAGGACGATTATTTCTGTGCCAAGAGCCCCGTTCCCATTCAAGATCCCCATCAAGCCATAAAATGTAGCGCTGGACGGAAATGCATAGGAGAGGGTATGAAGTATGCCTCCTGCAGGAGCCGCTAAATAGAATAAAATAGGCGGGGCAATGAATAAAATCATGATTATCTTTATATACATGATTCCTGCCATAAGCCCGTTTGCGGATCGTCCAATAAACAGTCCGATTAATGAAGCAATAAAAGATGACAGGATAATGAAAAGCAGCACTGGGAGTATCTGTGTGACTGAAAGCCGCATACAGACGAAGGCGGTAATTACCGTTGACAAAACTCCGCCTAAAAATCCAACTGCAATTTTCTGCTTCACATACTGCGTCCCTGTCATGGGAAGTATTTCATTTATAAAAACGATGCCGTCCTCTTTTTCACTGAGTATGTTCATAGCATTAAACGTGCAGCCCATAAACATAGCTGTAATCATCGTAATCACGATCAGCAGTGGTTTCAGGATATCATTGCTGTTTTTTGGCGGTAGCAGCGTCTGCTCGTATTTGCCAGCATGATTTCGCACGGCATAAAGCAGCGGAAGTGTATCGGCGATCACTGCATACATCTGCAATTCATCCCCGGATCGTAAAACCCGAATCTCATTTCCTAGGCTCAGTACGCCAAGGAGCTGTGTGGAAGGATCTATAATCGCAATATCTAATGCATCGGTACTGTCATATACTGTTACGGAACCAGTCTCCTGCAGCCATGAGATAGTCTCTTTGGTTAAATCATTTTGCACAATGCCAAAGGATGGCTCGGCTGTGGATGTAAGATTCATATCCCCCAGCAGATTGATTGCTATGCCGACAATAATCGGTAGAAGAAAAGTCAGGATACACAGCTTATCCCGTCGTATTGTTTTTAGCTGAAATTTCAAACCGATCCAATTCATAATTTCTCACCCCTCTCTCTTCATTTCCCGGTCAAGCCCATATCTGGCTAATAAGAACAGCAGGAATATAGACATCAGGCAGCCAGCGTAATAGAAGCCATTCTTAACGGGAGCCTGGAAATACGCGTTTTTCATAGCCGCAAACAGATGGTACATTGGATGGAATTTTATCCATGACATTTCCACTCCAGTTTGACCGGCGAGAAATACAGGCGTCGTGATAAAGACGGCAAGAACCAGATATAGGAGTGAGAACTGCTTGAAATCCGGCAGTGTGATTGAAAAAAAGAACCCCGCCATAGCCATGATCATTGATAGAATCCCGGCTTGTACCAGTACTTTGGGAAGTACTTCTACACCTGCTGAAACACCAAGGTTGCACAGGGTCAATAAAGCGGCAAACAATAAGTCTGCAAACAGAATCAGTATAAGCTTCGACAGGATAAATGCTCCTTTTTGAACGGAAAGGACTGCATGTACCCGAATCACTCCCATTTGCTTTTCTTTGAACAGCATGGATGCCAATCCTAAAAAACCCACTGCCGCAAGTTCAAAAAAGAGAAATTCGGCAGTGATTTCCCTGCGATTTTTCATCTCCTTGTCGTTGGGGCCAATGATCTTCGCTTTTCTGGAATTTCCAGAAGATAGTTTTGAAAGTGCATAGGAATGGCGCATTTCATCAAGACGACTGATCCCACAAGAAGCTATTATGATTCTCGGGGTTCCCTTTGAAGCGTCAATCCCTATGGAATATCCATCCTCACAGGCGTTTTGTAATTCCTCTGGGCTATAGACGGATATCACGTCAGCCGAAATATTTTCCTGTACTTGTTCCGGATCATACAGGTAAACCGGAAATATCTCCTGATCGACCTTTACATAGACAAGGTTGATATAGCAGGAATACAGGATCAGTGACCCGATGGCTAAAAGAAAAAATTTGCTGGATACCATCAATCGAAAATCTTTTTTAAGGAGTGCGAAAAAGCTGCCGCGCATCAGTCAAGCCCCCTTCCGGTGTATTGAATAAAAATATCCTCCAGCGTCGGCTCCTGAGAATGGATGCTGACGATTTCATCATATGGAAACGGGAGAATGCCTGCTAATTCCGATGCTTCGATGGAACGCATTTCCTGTTTCCCTTGAAATAAATATTCTACAGTTACGTGACGGTTACTGTTTCGCTCCTTTAGATTTTTTGGTGAGTCCAAGGCGACAATATTTCCGTTTGAGATAAACGCCACCCGATCGCACAATAAGTCGGCATCCGTCATGTTGTGGGTTGTCACAAAAACCGTTGTCCCCTTCTTACGCTCTTCTTGGATGATTTTCCGGAATAATACTGCGCCAGACGGATCTAATCCGCTGATCGGCTCGTCCAAAAACAAAAGTCTGGGATTGCTGATCAATGCCCGCGCCATACTGACTCGCTGGCGCATCCCTTTCGAGTAGGAAGAGACCGGCTTTTTAAGAAAATCCTGTTTAAATTCCAATCTCTCCAGCAGTTCTTCTGGCTTCTGAACCTGTTCTTTGGGATAGAAGGATGAAAAATATTTCAGATTGTCGATTGCGCTTAAATTTGCATACAGATAAGGAAATTCAAACAGAACGCCAATCTGCTGAAAAAAATCTTGTGTACGGACTGCGGTGATATCCTGTCCAAATAGCGACACCGTTCCGCCATGCCCTTTTAGAATTCCGGTCAGAATTTTCTGGGTTGTTGATTTGCCGGAGCCATTCGGCCCCAGAAAACCGAAGATCTCGCCGTCATTTACGGTGAAGTTTAGGCCGTGTAGGACCTGCTTATCTTTTCCGTATGAAAAAGTCAGATTTTTTACGCCAATCATTCATCTTCACCCCACTTTCCACGTCGGTTCCTTTTCTGTTCGGCATTGCGGTTTCCCCACCATTTCATAAACTTTACTTTCAGCGGTAATGAGATAATCAATACTGTTAGAATAACTAGCCACCAATACCATTCCAAACCTAAAAACATACTTTTTTCCTCCTTATGATCTGATGACGTCAGTTTATGAAAATGAAGTGAAATTGAAGTGTGGCTGAAGTGAAATCGATGTGAAAAATAAAGAATGTGCCTTAGCACATTCTCTCGTCGAGCGCGGTTGCCTAAAATATAGAATTCTTTACTTCATAATTGGAAAATCAAAGTAAAATTCTACGCCATTTTGTATATAGCGCGCGCCGTATGCCGCGTGGTACATGGATAGCACCTGTGCAGCAATTGCAAGTCCCAGCCCGGAACCTTTGGAGGAATGATTCTGACGGCGGTAAAATTTCTCCCATACTTTCGTAAGTTCGTCCTTAGGAATTGGGCTGCACTGATTAAATATCTTGAAACACAGATGTTCTGGCCCACTCTTTATGGACAATCGGATGTCTCCGCCTTGTTCTACATATTTTCTTGCGTTTCCGATCAGATTATTTAGCACCTGTTCCATACGCTGCCTGTCAGCCAATATGAAAACCTTGTCCTCAGGAAGCTCATAGTGGAAGATATAATCTGTTTCCGGGGTGTTAAGGAGCAGCCGTCCGGCAACAGTTTCCACAAGCTCTACAAAGTCAAAACGTTCCTCTGATAATTTTGCGGCGCCGTATTCTAATGCTGATAAGTCTAAAAGTGAGATAATTAAATCATCCATGCGTTCTGTAGCATCCAGAACTGCATTCATGTACCGCTGTCTTTTCTCCGGATCGGTTACTTCATCTAATCCTTCCGTATAGGCGCGAATCAGCCCCAAGGGTGTTTTCATTTCGTGGGATAGACGGTCTACCAAGTCCTTTCTTTCGTCCAGTAAGATTCGCTCCTGTTCAATGTCCTTTTCAAGCTGTGCGTTCGCCGAACCCAGTTTCTCCAGCGCTTCCTGCAGATTGGAGGACATGGTGTTCAGACTCTGCGATAACTCTCCAAACTCATCCTGCGTCTGAATATCACATACGGCAGAAAAATCCAATTTCGCCATCTGCTTTGCAGTGTCGTTAATTTTGCGGAGCGGTTTTGAAATCAGCCTGCCTAGAAAGAAATCAACACCAAGGATCACAATGACTAAAAGGGCAAGCCAAAGCCAGAAACTCACATCTCGATTTACCGGAAGTTCCTCTGTTACAAGGTAAAACAATACCAGCATTCCGCCCGCAAGCTTGGAAAGTGCCATGGTTTTTTTGCGTACAGAATAAAGGCTGTGAAATTGATTCTTTTTGTCCATAACTATACCTCAAACTTGTATCCGGAACGGATCAGCGTTACGATGTGTCTGCCTTCTTCACCGAGTTTTTGCCGGAGAGTCTTGATATGGGTATCAACAGTACGGGTATTTCCTTCAAAATCATAGCCCCAGATACGATTTAGCAGCTGTTCGCGGGAGAATACCTGATTTTTATTTTGCATGAAAAAACGTAGTAATTCAAATTCTTTATGCGTCAATTCTATCTCATTTCCTCTTACAGAAGCGGTATGAGAAGAAGGAAGCAGCGCAATATCGCCTGCCCGTAATATTTCTTGGGGAATCCCGCCTGCCCGTCGGAGAAGTGCATTCACTTTTGCAGCCAATACTTTGGGACTGAATGGCTTGGTTACATAGTCGTCTGCTCCATAATGATATCCTTTTAGTTTGTCTTCTTCCGCACTTTTTGCGGTAAGAAACAGAATGGGAAGATTGTACATTTCCCTTGCCATCCGGCAGACGGAAAAGCCGTCCAGATGAGGCATCATAATGTCTAAAATGGCTAGATCAACAGGGTTATTTTTTAATATAGAAATAGCATCAATACCGTCGTCCGCTGTAATGCAGGTATGGCCGTCCCGCTTCATATAATCAGCAATAATTTCCTGCATTCCTTTTTCATCTTCTGCAATTAAAATAGTTGCCATAGTATCACCTCACTTCATGCTGCTCTTTATCATAATACAGTGTCATTCGTGTCGTTTGCAATCCCATGTTACTTTTCATTCAGTTTTGATTTATATTTCTCGCTTTTAATGCGACTCACTATATTTAGTATATTCATAGAAGAGAACAATATCAAGAGCTTAAAAAAGTAATTTCGTGGAAACGTAACATTGACAAATAGGCACTTTTTTTATACAATTAAACTATAAGTTTAATTGTTGGAGTGGATTATGGGAAGAAGAAAAAAAGAACCGAGATGTGTGCACCGGGTGAACATCGCTTCTGCGGCTGCCATACTTTTTATGGATAAAGGGATTACCCAGACATCGATGGATGATATTGCAAAAGCAGCAGGCTACAGTAAAGCAACGCTTTACGTGTATTTTGAAAGCAAGGAGGAAATTGTCAGTGTATTGGTATTAGGCAGTATGAAAAAGCTTTGCGCCTGCATCTCGTCTGCCATACAGCAGCAAGAATCCACAAGAGCGAAGTATGACCTCATCTGTCAGGAATTGGTGCGGTATCAGGAGAAATATCCATTTTATTTCAAAATGACGCTGGAAAAGATCAATATCCAGTTTGAAAGCCAGAGCTTCTATCCGGAGGAAAGGGAAACTTTTCAGGTGGGAGAAGAGATTAATGAAATGATAAAGACTGTTTTGATGTCCGGTATGGAAAAGGGCGACTTGCGGGCAGATTTAGACATTGCGCCTGTTTCGTTTTCCTGTTGGGGAATGTTGTCAGGGTTGATTCAGTTTACGGCAAGTAAAGCGGATTACATCAAACAGTCTATGGGATTATCCAAAGAACAATTTCTTCAATGTGGATTTGATATGATCTACCAGTCTATTGCAGGTATGGAGGTAAAACAATGATCCAGAAGCAGGCGCTTGCGATTTTAGGGAGCCCTCATTCGAGTGGAATTACAGCAACTATGTTGAAACATTCTGTTAATGCGGCAGAAAGGGCGGGATATGCCGTTACCAAAATCAATTTATATGAAAAAAATCTTGCCTATTGTACAGGATGCAGGGCATGTTTAAAGTCAGAGCAATGTGTGCTAAAGGATGATATCCATGAAATTACTTCTCAGCTTGGGGCATGTCAGGTCGTGATCCTTGCTGCTCCCGTATATTGGGCAAATGTTCCGGCTCCTGTGAAAAATCTTTTTGACCGGTTGCTTGGAATTGCTATGGAAGAGACGAGAGCTTTCCCCAAACCAAGATTGTGCGGAAAGAAGTATATGCTGCTGACCGCTTGTAATACCCCGGCTCCGTTTTCCTGGATATTCGGGCAAAGCAGAGGCGCAATCCGTAATATGGATGAATTTTTTAAAACTGCCGGTATGAAACCAATGGGGAAAATCGTCTGTGCCAATACAGGAAAGAGGAAGGCCGTACCAGACCACATCTTGAGAAAGATTGAGAGGCGATTCAAATGAGACAACATAATAAAAAGTTGCTTGTAGGCGTTGCTGCCGCGGTTTTTTTAGGACTGATTGCTCTGACAGTTTATTTGAAAAGTGTATGGGATTATAAGCAGGCAGTACAGGAAATTTCCATTGGAGATGTCCGTATCAGTGATGTTGCCGACGGAGTTTATATTGGAGAATGCAATGTCAATTTCATTTATGCGAAGGTTGAAGTTACAGTACAAAATAAAGAGATTGAGAAGATCAGGATATTAGAGCATAAAAATGAACGCGGACAGGCGGCAGAGACGATTGTGGATCAGATTGTTTCGGAACAGAAGATTGATGTGGATGCCATATCGGGTGCGACCAACTCAAGCAAGGTCATAAAGAAAGCTGTTGAAAATGCTCTGGAAAATGGTTTGCAATAAATTTTTCTGCTATCGTGAGGGAAAGCGCTGTCTAATGAGACAGGAGAACCGGATTAAAAATGCCAAAAAAAGTCGAGACTATATTCTGGAACAATGCTATACTGCGAACAGAAAATTTAAGAAAGGGGAACAGATATGCCGCATCAAGACAGCATTATCATAAAGGGATTGTGCCAGAATAACCTGAAAAATATTTCTCTTGAAATTCCAAAAGAAAAAATTATTGTATTTACCGGAGTTTCCGGTTCCGGAAAGTCCAGTATTGTATTTGATACGATTGCCGCGGAGAGCCAGCGGCAGATGAATGAAACGTATACGGCATATATTCGGAGCAGGCTCCCCAAGTTTGAGAAGCCGAAAGCAGAGAAGATTGAAAATCTGTCTGCATCGGTCATCATTGACCAGACAAGGCTTGGAGGGAATGCCCGGTCTACCGTAGGGACGATCAGCGATATGTATTCTGCCTTGCGTCTTCTCTATTCACGTATCGGGGAACCGTATGTGGGTACAGCTTCCTATTTTTCTTTCAATAATCCAAACGGGATGTGTCCGGAATGCTTTGGAATCGGTAAGGTGATGGAGCTTGATATTTTGCCGTTGATTGCAGAGGACAAGAGCTGGAATGAGGGGATGGTGGATCTCCCTACATTTCATGTGAATAACTGGTATTGGAAACAGTATATAGGAAGCGGCTTATTTGACCCTGAAAAAAAATGGCGTGATTATACGGAAGAGGAACGCAACCTCCTGCTATATGGCTCCAGGGAACAGGGCGGAGAGCGTGTGTCGAAGCAAGTAGAGGGAATCCATAATATGATGAGCCGCCTGCTTCTGAAACGTGACAATTCCGATATGAGCGAGACATCCATGAAACGTCTGGCAAATTATGTGCATCCTCTGGAATGTCCGCTCTGTCATGGGAAACGCTTAAATTCTGCAGCGCTTTCCTGCAAAGTCGCAGGTTACAGCATTAACGAGATGTGCGGGATGGAACTTACAGAGCTTCGGAAAGTGTTGGAAACCATTACAGATCCAAGGGGCAAGTCGATTGCAGAAGGGCTGGTTACAACTCTGACCCGGATGATCGACATTGGGCTTCCTTATCTTTCCCTGAACCGGGAGTCTGCCACTTTATCAGGCGGTGAGGCGCAGCGTCTTAAGCTTGTGCGGTATATGGGAAGTGCGCTTACCGGAATGACTTATATATTTGATGAGCCGAGTACCGGAATGCATCCGCGGGATGTCCACCGTATGACAAAATTGCTCTTGTCCTTGCGGGACAAGGGGAACAGTGTTTTGGTGGTGGAGCATGACAAGGATGTGATTTCCATTGCAGATGAAGTGATTGATATCGGACCGTTGGCGGGGAGAAAAGGCGGGGAAATCCTATATCAGGGAAGCTATACCGGGCTTTTGGATTCTGGCACTCTAACAGGTAATGCCATGAAAGCGTTGATACCATTGAAAGAAACGACCAGAAAACCGGAAGGGTTTCTTCCGGTCCGAAACGCAAATATCCATAACCTGAAGAATGTTTCCGTTGATATTCCACTAAATGTATTGACCGCTGTGACCGGTGTGGCGGGTTCGGGGAAGAGTTCGCTGATTCGTGATATTTTTGCAAAGCAGTATGAGGAACGGGTGATTTTAGTGGATCAGTCTCCGGTGACGGCCACAGGACGCTCTACGCCTGCAACTTTTTTAGGATTTTTCGATGATATACGTAAACTGCTGGCGAAAGAGAACGGTGTAGGTGCAGGCTTGTTTTCCTTTAACAGTAAAGGGGCATGCCCGGACTGTAAAGGACGGGGAGTGATTGTGACAGAGCTGGTTTTCATGGATCCGGTGACGACCACCTGTGAGGCCTGCGGCGGCAGCCGGTACAGTGAAGAAGCCCTTTCGTATTCCTATCATGGAAAAAATATTGTGGATATTCTGGACATGAATGCGGAAGAAGCAGAAGAGTTTTTTTCAGGCTGTCCAAAGATTCGCAAAGCTGTACATGCTATGGTGGAGGTTGGGTTATCCTATCTATCATTGGGGCAGCCTCTGTCTATGTTATCCGGCGGAGAGCGCCAGAGGGTGAAACTGGCAAAATATCTGGATAAGAGAGGCAATATCTACATGCTGGATGAACCGACAACGGGGCTTCATGCTTCGGATGTACAGACAGTCATGGAGCTTTTGGACAGTTTTGTAAAGCGGGGCAATACGGTAATTGTGATAGAACACAATATGGATGTAGTAAAGCTGGCAGATTATGTGATTGACATCGGCCCGGATGGCGGAACATCCGGAGGGGAAATTGTCTTTACCGGAACTCCGTCAGAGATGGCTTGGCATGGGAAAACGATTACGGCTGAATATTTACGGAGGTCTTTGCAATAAATCGAGTGTTTTACCTGGCCGGAATCTAGTACAGCATTGCATAATTAACAGTGAATTCTGCGAGGTTGTACTAGATTCATTAACTGTATGGTTTTTGAATCTGGATTCTGACAGGGTGGAGCATTAGCAGTATATCAGGAGGGTGGTATGAACGAACAAATGGAGGCTGTTCAGAGGATGCAGGAATATATTGAGGGACATTTGGAAGAAGAACTTACATTAACTCAACTTTCGGAAGTTTCGCTCTATTCCCCATGGCATTCCTACCGGCTGTTTAAGAATTATCTGGGGGCAACTCCGGCGGAATATATTCGGAAGCTGCGTCTTACACGTTCTGCTATGCGGCTGAAACAGGAGCAGTGTCTTGTTTCAGATGTAGCTTATGAGTGCGGCTTTGGCAGTGTGGACGGATATACACGAGCCTTTTACAAAGAATTTGGCTGTAATCCAGGAGACTATGTAAAGGACCCGGTTCCTATTGCGCTTTTTATCCCTTATGGCGTGAAATTCAAAGAATTAAGGAAGGATGTTGTTGATATGGAAAATTTGCAGAGTGTTTTTGTACAGGTAATCCGAAAGCCAGAGCGCAAGGCAATCATCAAGCGGGGTATTTGCGCAGAGGATTATTTTGATTACTGCAGCGAGGTAAACTGTGACATATGGGGAATTCTCACGAGTATGGATTCTCTCTGCGGGGAGCCCGTCTGCCTTTGGCTGCCTGAAAGATTTAAGACGCCGGGTACGTCTACTTATGTACAGGGGGTAGAAGTGGAGTCAGACTATGCAGGGGGGATTCCGGAAGGATTTGATATCATTTCCCTGCCTGCTTCGGAGTATCTGGTTTTTCAGGGTGAGCCGTTCAGGGAGGAAGATTATTCCCAGGCAATCCTTTCCGTACAGTATTCTATGAACCAATATGATCCGGCAGTGATTGGTTACGAATGGGATGACGATAGCCCACGTATCCAGCTGGAACCGCGGGGGGAACGGGGATATATAGAATTGCGTGCAATTAAGGCGCTTAATGTGCATTGTCAGAGCGATAGAATAAAGTAAATATCTAAGATTCTAATTATCATATAGGGCAACTATATTATGTACTTTATATTTTATTTTTTCACGGATATGTAAAGGTTTCAGACATTCACACTTATCGCCAAAACTTAGAAGTATATCATAGTAGTAGTCTCTATCGATAAAGGGGAAGTCTACAATGTAATATTCATCGCCATCTGGCGTAAAGTGTTCATAAGCGCAGAAGTCAAGTACTCTGTCCATTATAGATTTATGGATACGGATTTTGATTTCTATTTGCAGTGTTTCCACAATTTCTGCGATGTCTAAAATAGGTTTTTGATAAGCCCGTGGAACAAAAGTATCTTTTTTCATTTGCAAATCTGTCATGCGAGACAATCGAAATAAGCGGTAATCATTTCTGCTATAACAGTATCCTTGAAAATACCAATGATTGCTTTTTAGTACAAGCTGATATGGTTCGACTGTTCGTGTTGTCTTATTTCCATGACGATCTATATAACTAAAGGAAATTGCCCTGTTTTCCTGCAAAGCTGTTTTTATAATTTCCAAATACGATTGAGTATTTCTGTTGCTTACCCACGGGCTTAGATCTATACATATTTGGTTCATTTTTAGCTCAATATCCTTTCTGTTGTGGGTGACAATCTCATTACCGCAAGTGCATCTGGCGCCTTGCTGTGGGCAAAGCAGATTATTGAGCACTTAGGCGTTTTTAGACCCGACACGCTGGAAGAATGGTATGCGTATTTTAATACTGGCGAGGCACAACATTTCTTTGCGCTTATGCAAACACTACCAAAGGCTAATAAGTAACATCAATCTGCCCAGCGGCAGAAAAGAAATTTCCACCATAACTTATCTCATACAAGCTCCATCAGCTGAAAAGCGCGGCACCTCAAATATGCCAAAAAAAGTCGAGAAGATATTTCCGGGTAATGCTATACTGCAATCTGAAAACAGGAGTAAGAGAGGAGATAAAAATGGGAAAAGCGAAAGAAGCCATCAGAGTAAGCGGCCTTACAAAAATTTATAACGGGAAAAAGGTATTGGACGGCTTGAATCTTTCCGTTAAGAATGGCACAGTCTTTGGGTTGCTGGGAGCAAATGGAGCAGGGAAAAGTACAACAATTGAATGTATCTTAGGAACCAGGCGGGCCGAACAAGGGACAGCGCTTGTATTGGGACGTGACCCAGGAAAAGAACGCCGGGCACTGTTCCAAAAGGTAGGCGTCCAGTTTCAAGAAGGAGATTATCAGCCAGAGATTAAAGTTTCCGAAATATGCGAGGAAATAGCATGTTTATATGACAGCCCGTCAGACTGGAGGGAACTCTGTGAGCGGTTTGGAATCGGCGATAAGCTGAAAAATGCGGTAAAAAGTCTGTCAGGGGGTGAACGTCAGAGGTTGTTTATTGTCTTGGCGCTTATCCCGGCGCCGGAGCTGGTTTTCTTAGACGAGCTTACAACGGGGCTTGATGCGAAGGCAAGGAGGACAGTGTGGAAGATTCTGGAGGATTTAAAAGCGCAGGGGCTGACTATTTTTCTTACATCGCATTTTATGGATGAGGTGGAAGCGCTCTGTGATGAGGTCTGTATCCTGAAAAAAGGTAAGACGGTATTTTATGGAACAATAGAGCAGGCAAAAGAGCAAAGCGGATGTGAAAAATTTGAGGATGCTTATTTAAAATTTTCAGATGAGGAGGCAGATGCATGAGGACTTTTACAAATCTTTTGAAAACAGAACTAAAATTGAATATCCGAAATATGAATATGGTTATTTTTGCGGTGATTATGCCGGTAGTAGTACTGGTTGTCCTTGGGATTATTTATCAGTCCAGGCCGGCATATCCCGGAGCAGAGTATACGTTTCTGGAGCAGTCTATGAGTGCGGTGTGTACCATATCTATTTGTGCCGGAGGCCTTATGGGTCTGCCGATTGTGGTATCGGAATATCGGGAACGTAAAATCCTGAAACGTTTTCAGGTGACTCCTGTGAGCCCGGTCATGCTTCTCGTTGTAGAATTTACGATTTATGTATTGTATGCCCTTGTTTCTATGGTTCTTCTCTTTCCGGCCGCTGCATGCTTCTGGGGAGTGGCGTTTCGTGGGAGTTGGCCTGCCTTTATTGGGAGCTGGTTTCTTACATTGATTTCTACCTTAAGTATCGGCATGATGGTAGGCGGGATTGCAAAAGATACGAAAATAGCCAGCGTTATAGCCAGTATCCTGTATTTCCCTATGTTGATATTTTCAGGAGCAACTGTACCGTTTGAGGTAATGCCAAAGATGCTGCAGAAGATTGTCGGATTGTTTCCTTTGACACAGGGGATACAGCTTATGAAAGCGGCTTCACTGGGGTTGGCTGTTGATAACCTGTGGTTGCCGGTAGCGGTCATGGGGGCCGTTGCTATTGTTTGCACGGGAATTGCGGTGAAGTGCTTTCAGTGGGAATAAACATTAGCAAAATATAATCAGTGATTCTGACTATAGGGACTGCGGTGTATAAATGACAGCTATTTGAGGAAAAATAAAATATCTCTCAATGGAGGACAGAATTTATGCGTAATTTTTTTTATGGATGGTATTTTAAATGTCAGTCTGCGACTCAGACCCTGGCAGTTATACCGGCAGTCCACAAGTCAGAACAAAAGAAATTTTGTTCCATTCAGATCATTACGGAACATCATTCATGGAAAGTTGATTTCCCTGTTGCTGCATTTCATCGGACAGGAGAGGATATTCGGATAGGGCAAAATCGCTTTGGAAAGAGAGGAATCCTTTTGGCAATACATACGCCAGAGTTAAATATAAATGGTAAATTGCATTTTGGACCGATTTTTCCTTTAAAATATGATATTATGGGGCCATTTTCCATACTGCCTTTTCTAGAATGCCGGCATAGTGTGCAAAGCATGCGGCATTTGGTTCAAGGCAAGGTGTACGTTAATGACCAGGAATATTTGTTTCAGGATGCATTCGGATATTGGGAGGGTGACCAGGGATGTTCATTTCCTAAAGAATATGTGTGGACACAGTGCGGTTTCCCGGACGGGTCGCTGATGTTATCTGTGGCCGATGTTCCCGTTGCAGGGTTTCATTTTTGCGGCGTCATAGGTGTTGTGTTATGGAAGGGCAGAGAATATCGGCTGGCAACTTATTTGGGGGCAAGAGCAGTACAGGCTCAGAATGGGAAACTTCGAATTGTTCAGGGAGATTTGGAGTTAGAAGCAAGATTGCTGGAGGGAGTCAAGCGCCCTCTTAAAGCTCCTGCTAATGGAGACATGACGAGGACGATTCACGAAAGCGCGGCTTGCCAGGCATTTTACAGGTTTCGGAAGGGAGAACGTATTTTCTTTTCCTTTAAGACAGACAGGGCTTCTTTTGAATATGAATTATCGAAGTAAATGTTGATTGCCAGCGGATTTTCCGTTGGCTTTTGCTTTTGCTTTCGGATTAAGCACTCACCTTACATTTTTGTAAGAAAATATCCCATGAAAATAATGTATAATATATTTTAACAGAGTTATTATGCGAATAAAGGGAGGCGTTTGATTTGCAGAAACTGTTACTTCTTGAAGACGATATCAGTCTGATTGACGGTCTGACATATTCTCTGAAGAAAAACGGATTCGATGTAGATGTTGCCAGAACGATAAAGGAGGCAGAAAAACGGATTTCGAAGAGCAGCGATTTTGATATCCTTATTTTTGATGTGACACTGCCGGATGGGAATGGATTTACCTTGTGTGAGAAGCTTAGGGAATCTGGAAACCAGGTTCCTATCATTTTCCTGACGGCATCCGATGAGGAAACAAGCGTAATCCGTGGCCTTGACTGCGGAGGGGATGATTATATTACAAAACCGTTCAGGCTTGGAGAATTGTGTTCCCGTATCCGTGCACTATTGCGGCGCAGTAATAGGAAGAATGAGGAAGGGAATATCCTGCGTTCGGGTGATCTGACGGTAAACCTTGCAGAAGGGAAAGTATTTTTAGGAGATAGATTGGCAGAGTTTACAGGGGCAGAATACAGGCTTCTCTGTCTGCTACTACAAAACAGCGGGCGTGTTCTTACCCGTGGGATGATCCTGGACAAACTGTGGGACGGCGCAGGGAACTTTGTGGATAATAACACATTGTCAGTATATATACGCCGTCTGCGAGAGAAACTGGAGAAGAACCCGTCTCGGCCGGAGCATCTGAAAACAGTCCGGGGATTTGGATACCAGTGGGAGGAGTGAGAAGTGTGAAATTTCTATATGAAAAGCAGACACGAAGGTTTTATCTGTTTCTTGTAGTGATTTGTTTGCTGCAGATCTGCGTTTTGGGAATCTGCGGCATTTTTCAGGCACAGGATATCAGAAGAATTCTTATAAAACGCGAGCTTGCGGCAGCTTCTTATCTGTTGGAACAGGAAGTTTCACCTGTGCTGGTGGCTTCTGCATGGAATCATGTGGAGGTAACGGAAGACGGGGAGCAATTGCTGGAAACCATCGGACATACAGAACATACGCAGAGTTATTTACTGCTGCTCGCAGAACAAACATCTGTTCGGCGGATTGCAGCGCTGCTTTCTGTAGGCCTGGTGTTTGCGATTATGGTGTTGGGCGGTACGGGATTGTTTTTGCGAAGAAGAGAGCAGATGTATGAGAGTATTGAGACGGTGATTGCAGAGTATGACCAGAACCGGTTTGAAAACCATCTGCCCGCAGGAGAAACAGGGGCAATTTTCCAGTTGTTTGGCAGTATTGAACAGCTTGCTATGTCGCTGCAGGCAAAGAGTGAGATGGAACATAAAGCGAAGATGTTTTTAAGAGATATGATCTCGAATATTTCACATCAGCTGAAAACGCCTCTTGCAGCTCTAAATATGTATATGGAGATCATAAAGGATGAGCCCGAGAATGAAGAAACGGTGAAGATTTTTTCTCAGAAATCCATGAAATCTCTGGAACGGATGGAGCAGTTAATACAGTCTCTTTTAAAAATGGCGCGTCTGGATACTGGGAATATAGTTTTTGAAAAACGGGAGTGTTTTGCTGCAGAAGTCGCAGGGCAGGCAGTGGACGATCTGCTGGAACGCGCGAAGCAGGAGGGAAAAGAGATTTTGATGGACGGCAGGCCAGAGGAGAGACTGATCTGCGATCAGGAGTGGACGAAAGAGGCGGTTGGGAATCTTATAAAAAATGCGCTCGATCACACGGAAACAGGAGATGTTATCCGTGTATCGTGGAAAAGAACCCCTGCAGTTTTTCGCATGACAGTAGAAGATAACGGGTCAGGCATTGCGCAGGAAGACATCCATCATATTTTTAAACAGTTTTATCGAAGCCGGTCTTCCAGTGACCGGCAGGGGACAGGGCTTGGGCTTTCCCTGGCGAAATCAATTGTGGAAGGTCAGGGGGGGAATCTGTCTGTGGAGAGCAGACCCGGAGAGGGGAGTGTATTCTGGCTAACCTTTCTTACGAATCTGTAAGCTTCCATTCACCGGAATGTAAGGTCAAGATGCTATTCTTTTTTTGTACATCCAAAAAAGAATAGTTGAGAAAGGCAGGGGATTGTATGGAAATATTAAAAGTAGAGAATCTGTGTAAGGTTTATGGAAGCGGGGAGGCCCGTGTAGATGCGTTAAAGAATGTTTCTTTATCCATGCATAGAGGAGAATTCGGAGCGGTCGTCGGAGCATCCGGTTCTGGGAAAAGTACGCTTCTGAACTGTATTGGCGGGTTGGATGAGGCAAACTCCGGGAACGTATTTTTAAATGGCAGAAACATATTTGCGATGGGGGAAAATGAACGGACAGTCTTCCGCAGACAGAATATCGGGTTTATATTTCAGTCCTTTCATCTGATTCCAGAGCTTGATGTAGAGCAGAATATTATCTTCCCGCTTCTGTTAGATTACAAGAAACCGAATCAGGAACGGGTGGATGAGATTTTAGAGGTACTGGGGCTTACGAACAGACGGAAGCATTTGCCGGGACAGCTTTCTGGCGGACAGCAGCAGCGGGTGGCCATAGGGCGTGCTTTGATTACGAGGCCGGCGCTGGTCCTGGCGGACGAGCCGACCGGGAATCTGGATTCCCAGAGCAGCCAGGATGTAATGGATCTTTTGTGCAAAGCGTCAAGGCATTATCAGCAGACTGTTTTAATGATTACCCATAATATGAACCTGACGTCCCAGGCAGACCGGGTGTTCCAGGTTACGGACGGTGAACTTATTGAGCTGGGAGGTGTGGCGGATTGAAGCATTATCTGGATTTGATACAAATATCGGCGAAACAGCATAAGAAACAGAACCGGATGACCAGGCTCTGTATCGTGCTGGCAGTGTTTCTGGTTACGGTGATCTTTGGGATGGCGGATATGGAGATTCGTTCCCAGATGATACAGGCGGTTAAGAGCGATGGAAGCTGGCATGCAGGTTTTTTGGTGGATGAAGAACAGGGAGCGCTTTTGAAAGCACGGCCGGAGGTGGAACATATCGCGCGGTATGGGGTGCTGAATTATCATCTGCGAGACGGTTATCGGATTGAGGGAATTGAGACGGCAGTCTGTGGGTTTGACAAAGAGCTTTTGGAAATGTTTCCGGCAGCGGAGCTTACAGAGGGGACATTTCCGGAAAATACCGAAGAGGCAGTTCTGAATGAGAGTGCAAAGACTCGGCTGGGCGTGCAGGTGGGAGATACTGTCAGCATGGCAACTCCTCAGGGGGAGATGAAGCAGTATTATATTACCGGGATTACGAAAGATACGGCATTAGAGGCAGAGCATGACGCGTTTGGCATGTATCTGAATACGGACGGATTTTCTGCATTGCGGCCGGAAGAAACAAAATCGGCACAGGAAGTGCTTTATTATGTAGAGTTTCGGAAGTTTTGTAATATCCAGAAAGCAATCCGTGAGATCAGCGCGCAGTTTGGCCTGGAAGAGGGACAGGTGCGTCAGAATGCAAAGGTTCTTATGCTAATGTTTCAGAGCCAGGATACCTACATCCTGCAGCTATATTTTGTGGCGGCAGTTTTGGCGGCGTTAGTCGTGGTTGCAGGAATCTTTATGATTACAGCAAGTATGAACAGTAATATCGCACGGCGGACAGAATTCTTTGGTATGATGAGATGCCTTGGAGCAACCGGAAAGCAAGTGATCCGATTTGTGCGAAGAGAAGCGCTCAGCTGGTGCAGGACGGCCATTCCAGCGGGCATTATTGCGGGGATCTGTATGGTATGGGTTCTTTGTGGAATGCTGCGTTGTCTAAGCCCGGGGCTTTTTGAAGGATTGCCAGTGTTCGGAGTCAGTTATATAGCGGTCGCAGCCGGAATGATCGTGGGATTCGTTACTGTACTTCTGGCTGCAAGGTCTCCGGCTAAACGTGCCGCGAAGGTGTCTCCGTTAACAGCAGTTTCCGGAAATGCAGGAACCGTACAGGCAGTGAAAAGGACGGCAAATACACGGATTTTTAAAGTGGATATGGCGTTGGGGGTTCATCATGCTTCTGGAAGTAAGAAGAATTTCCTTTTGGTAACAAGTTCTTTTGCATTCAGTATTATCCTGTTCCTTGCATTTGGCACAGCTATTGATTTTATGCATCATGCGCTTACGCCGCTTCGTGCGTCTGCCCCCGATCTTTATATTTATAAGGAAGATTATACTAATCAGATTCCGTCAGGGCTTGATGAAGTAATCATAAAGTATCCGGGCGTGAAGCGTGCATTTGGCAGGGGTTATGCAGAGTTTACGATTCCAGGGGATGGGAGCACTCTTATCGTGATTTCTTATGATGACCAGCAATTTGAGTGGGCAAAGGATTCTCTGATTGAGGGAAATCTGCAGGATGCGATAGATGGAAAAGGTATGCTTTCCGTACATCGGGAAGGGAATACATTTGCTGCAGGCAGCAATGTCACGGTATCGGCAGGCGGCGGGGAGAAAGAAACTTCCATAGTCGGTACCCTTGGAGATGTTCCGTATAGTTATGGAGCGGACAGTAATACAGACAGTATGACAGGAATGGCAGTCTGCTCGGAAGAATTGTTCCGGAAACTGACAGGGGAAGACGGGTATACAGTTCTTGATGTACAGCTTAATCGGGATGCAACGGATTCACAGGTGCAGGAAATCCGCAAGGTAATGGAACAGGAATGTGGCGGTAGTGTTGCATTTTCTGACAAACGGATCGGAAACAAAGAAACAAAAGGGGCGAGCTATTCGATGTCTGTATTTCTCTATGGTTTTTTGGCAGTGATTGCTATGATTGGTTTCTTTAATATCATCAATAATATTGCTATGAGCGTGTCGGCGCGGATGAGGGAGTATGGCGCGATGCGGGCGATTGGAATGACTGTGCGGCAGTTAAACAGGATGGTATTGGGTGAGACAATGACCTATACGGTCTTTGGTGTTCTTTTAGGATGTGTGATTGGGCTGCCGCTTAATAAGGTTCTGTTCCAAAACCTTGTGACTTCCAGATGGGGAGATGAATGGAGCGTTCCGGGATGGGAGCTTTTGGTGATTGTGTTCATTATGCTTGGTTCTGTATGTCTGGCGGTTATGGGGCCGGCGAAGCAGATCAAGAAAATGACGGTGGTGGATACGATAAGCAGGGAGTAAAAAGACGGTAAGGTCCCGGATATCGGAGGCACAGTTGGGGCAAAAAAACAATATCCGCTAAAAAGTATAATTCCGACATTATGCCGTGAGAACATTTTAGCGGATATTTTTATATACGGAATTGCCTTGGAAAAATTGTAGGCACCAAAAACCCCGCTGCCGGAGCCGTTCCGATGAAGTCACCTACTGCAGTTGCCAGCTCTTTCCGGCGGGGGCCGGTTACATTGTAACGGATTTCCATGGTACTGTCTTCGGAAAAGGTGGCAAAAATGATCGCCGCCGCAGTTGGAGCCGATCTGTTCAAGATTGAGCAAAAGGTTCCGTATGCCGCCGATTACAATACTTGTATTGAGCAGGCAAAAAATGACTTGAGGGCAAAGGCGAGGCCGGAGCTGGTATCCGTGCCGGAAAGTCTGGATAGCTATGATGAAATTTATTTGGGCTATCCTAAACTGTAGCCCCGTTTTGAGTGTGTATCGTGTTCCCCAAAGGGCAGGAAAAGGAACAGTATACACAGATAGCTGTAAAAAGTATAGAGTTAGCAGATAAATAACATAAAGTGAGGATAGCAATAGATGTATCTGGCAGGAAGTAGCTGGGGCCATCTTTTTTTATTGAAAAATTATGGATAGACAAAGTAATTATGTTAAAATGAAATAATAAAATACATATAAGTGAGAATAAACCGAATTTATATGTTAAAAAACGGCCAACTACATTTTTGTTTGATAGTATTTTAGGTAATGCTGAGTCTAGTTTTGAAATATATTTTACAATTTCAGGGGATAAGACAGAAAAAACATATAATTATGGCTTTTGTGTTGACAGATATGGAGTTACAGAGGAATGGCTGAATTCGAAGGCTAAGACAGCGCGTAAGTTTAAGTCTGTTTTTACCGTTCTGTTGAAGAAAATACACTGGACTTGTCAGGTCTTCCAAAGAGCAGTAGGGAGAATATTCAGGTGGCATTGGAGAAACAGGTTTTAATTGTTTCTCTTGGAGCAAAATTGAAAGTGAATAAGTGTAAAGACATTCGGGACTGGTTTCTGGCAAATAAGTTCGCAGATTTTGGGGATCCATTTACCAATTTCTTTCTGCCACGTCGTTTGCCGAAAGGCTTTGTAGACGATGATAGTGTGCAAAAGAAAGTGATAGAGTATTTTGCCTCTTTTGATGAGCACATTAAAGATTTTGAGATAGAAAAGGTTTCGCATGACACTGAAACGAAAGAAGAAACATATAAAATCAGTGCATTGCACAAAAAAATAGATTCTGATGAATTTGCAGCTATTCCTTTGGGCATGGAATCGGCGGGGACATTGAAAATGTTTGCATTGTATCCAGAATTACAGGATGTTTTGGAAAAGGGAAGCGTATTTTTCATTGATGAATTAAATGCCCGTCTGCATCCGTTACTGGTTCGGAACTTTTTGCTTACTTTCCTGAATCCAGAAATCAATACGAATCATGTACAGTTGATTTTTACAACACATGATACATGGCAGCTGTCTAATCAGCTTCTTCGGAGGGATGAGGTGTGGTTTACGGAAAAAGATGGACAGGGGATTTCTAAATTGTATTCTCTGGCGGACTTTGTAGATGAATCTGGTGCCAGGATTCGAAAAGATGAAAGCTACGAAAAAAATTATCTGATTGGAAAGTATGGGGCGATTCCAACATTAAAGAGTATTGATATCTTTAAGGGATGATCATAATATGGCAAGAAAAGATAGGACTGGCAACCGAAAGACCAGAGAACAACGACAGCCATTAAAGATTCCGGAATTGGGTTATTATTTGGTGGTTACAGATACAGAGGCAACAGAAAGATGTTATTTTCAGGGACTGCATAAAGAGCTTCCGAAAGACATACAGAATAAATTAGTAATCAAGGTAGTGGAAACTAAGACAAGGGTAATGATTGATAAATGTCTGGAAATGACAGCATATGATGCGCAATATCGTATGCCTTGGATTGTGTTTGACAGGGATGAGGTAAAAGATTTTGATGAAATCATAAAAGAAGCGGAGGCATTGGGCATAAATGTGGGCGGGTCAAATCCATGTTTTGAAATATGGATGTATGGGCAGTGTGTTCGAGAAGGAAAAACGATACCATCTAAGATGTGTCCATGTACAACGGTTTACCAGTTAGTGGAGGAAATAAAGAAAAAGGTAAATTTAGCCAATAAATAAATATTTACTATAGGCAGAACCATGGAGGAGTTTATATGGAGAGATAGTGAAACAGAAATTGATTATTTAGATTATGGGTATATTGTTGATATTATGACTGATACCATAAATGATGAAAAGTTGCTTCCATCTTGTATTGGTTTGTATGGTGACTGGGGAAGTGGTAAATCGAGTTTGATGCATATGTGTGTGAAAAAGCTTAAAGAGCAAAAAGATGATACAGTCTGTTTATTATTTAATGGATGGTTGTATGAGAGCTATGACGATGCAAAGACGGCATCAGGATAAAATAGATGATTATAATAATGAATTACAAGAAATATTAAAAGGAAATTCTCCACAAGACAGAGAAGAATATAAAGGTTTGTTGGAACGCTGCAAAGGTTCATGTTTAGAAAGAATATATCGGATAGAACAAAGTATAATTGTAAATCACAAGGAGGTGATTCAAAAGAAAGATTTTTCATGTTTTCTTGATTGGCAACAGTCGCTTTTTGAAAAGCTTTACAACGAAAATGAATACTATATAACTGGAAGGATATGATAAAACATTTATTAAGACGATATTGACTTTGAATGATAGTGTAACTTTACTTGGGGAATTTTATAAAATGAAAAGTGCGGAACACGTGTTCCTGTGATATACTATAGATAGGAGCGTAGATGGTCGGGAGCCACCGGCCATCTACAAAAGTGTGTTTCCGTGCATCGGCTGTCGATGCCTGTTGAGTTAGTAGCTGTAACGAGTCTGCCTATCAAGATCCCCAAGTAAAGTTACACTGTCACTTTGAATATTATAATTGTAGGACAAGAAAATGTGTGCTATACTTCTTGTATGGGAAACCATAGAGCCAATGGCGGCTTTACCCCTCTTGTATTTTCGGAGGGTGTAACAGCCCTCCAGACGAAAGAAAGGAGGGCGATACAATGTATGTTACATATGCTGATTTAATTCAGATTGGAATACTCATTGTTGCCCTTGCTAATTTGTTTTATCAGATTTACAAGGGAAAAAAGAAATAGCCGCCACTACTCGCAATAGTGACGGCTTGCCTCTTATGAGGTAAAAAGTTATTGTTCGGGGGTAGAGCCGCTTCTGTGGCTTTCCCATTTCTATCTATAATATAGCATATCAGATATTTTAGTGCAAGAGAAAAAATGCGGGTGTACTTGTGCAATATATAGAAAACATCGCTTTCAAAAACTACATATTATAAGTGGGGTAACAATATGTTTATGTATAAATTATTTCCTGCTCTACGATTTCCCTTGCAGATACGCTAAGATTGTTGACTTTTCCTGTCCATTCTAAGGCGTTTTCTGCCTTAAGCTGTTCCGTTTGCCCTGTGATTGCTTCATGTCCTCTATGAGCCTGTGGGAGCGTTCCTGTGCCTGTCTGTCGATGTCAGCAAGATAGGCGTTCAGTCTGCCGCTTGTGAGAAGATTGGTATATGTAACTTTGCGGTACTGCTTCAGATAGTCCAGATGCCGCTGTCCCCATATTAATATTGCCTGTTCTTCTTCGGCGGGTACAGTTAAGTACGGTATTAGATAATCTCCTTGCTGTTCATATTCGCCGCCTAATCTCTCAAAGATTGATTTTGCCATTTTGTAATTCCTCCGTATGATTTGAATTTGCCTACAATCCAATCATTCTGGCTGATTACGAAGTCTTTTGTTTTAACTTCCTTATGAAATGTTACCCTTTGTTGGGTTTTTAGCAGGACTGATAAGCGGATTATTGCTTAGCGCACTGGTTTATATGATTGGAAATGTATGGAAAGAAAAAAGAAGCAGGGCTGAAAAATCTACGGAAAAAGGTAAGGAAGTTTCCGGACAGACATCGTTTCATGGAAATGCAAAGAAGGTCAGCCTAAATACAGATACTTATCCAGACAAAAGGGATGACTGGAAACTGGTACTGGCCAATGAATCCCATCCGTTGGAGGAGGGAGGGGAGCCAGATCTTGTTGAAATTGTAGAAGACCGTTATGTGGACGCTCGAATTTTGGATGAGGAAAATGGGATGCTAGAAAATGCGGCCGTAGCAGGGATGGATCTGTATATTTGTTCTGCGTACCGGGATTATGAAAATAATACTTTTATGGAAAGGGCAGGTGTGTTAAATAATATGGAACCTAAGGAGTCAGTTTCCAGATTCTGGTACAGCAGCAGTGCAGCATGGCGGAAAGAAGATAAGACCTTGGATGAATCAAGGGTTAAGGAATTTTTTGGGAAATTAAAACAGGCATATGGAGAACCTGCAGCCCCGGCAGAGGAAAATGAAGATTCCGCAACTGCGGGCTCTGCGCAGCCTAACAGGCTGGCAGAAGACGATATCATACGGGGTGAATTTAAAATGCTTGAAGGGTCTTGGAATGTAAGCGCAGGGTTGTTCGGCACCAATCCGGATTATGCACTGCTTCTGGCAGTAACAGAACAGCTGGAAAGCGGGAATTTCGGTTGCATGCCGGGGCAGGCAGAACATGTATTTGTACCGTCTGTGACCGTGGGGATCAGCAGTAAAGGCAGTCAGCCGGAGACGGCGGAGCAGTTTGTGAAATACCTGGATTGACCATAGAGTGTCTGCAAGCGGCAGGGTAGAAGCCGGAAAAGAGATTGCGGTATATACCGAGGGATCACAGAGAGTGGAAGAAATCTTTGTCAGGGAGGGACAGGTGGTAGAAGAAGGGGAAGTACTTTTTCAGATCAGTCTGTCCGAATTGGAAGAACAGATTACTGTTGCCCGGCAGGATATGGAAAAGGCCCGGCTTCAGAATCAGGATATCCAAAACAGCAGGAACCAGGATCAGCAGAATCAGGAGACGGCGAGAAACAGGGCTGCAGAAGATTATGATACGGCAGTGTTTAAGGGGGAGCAGTCCATAGCAGAGGCAAAAAGCGCGTGGGATGCTGCAGAAGTGGCACTCCGGGAGTTCCTTGAGAGCAGCACCGATAAAATGTCATATAGTCAGAATGGTGAAGCGTCAGGAGAAAGCGGTCAGTTAGGGCAGATAGATGACAGTGCCGGCAGTGAGGAGGCCGGGGCAGAATGGGAAAGGAGAAAATCTGAATTAGAGCAGGCTGTGACAGATGCGAAACGGACATATGAAGAGGCGGTATCTTCCAAAGATTATAGCGTACAGGAAGCAAAGAGGGCGCTGGAAGATGCGTCAAAGGGAGTAACTTTAGACAGTACGTTGGAGCAGAATGAGATTACCAGACAGCAGGAAGAAATAGAGCTGAATAAACTTCTGGAACTTCAGGCCGCCGAAGGGAAAATTAAGGCGCCGGTCCGGGGAGCGGTGACAGAGATTATGATAGCGGTGGGAGATTTTACTTCTGACGGAACAGCAATTAGAATGGCGGATGCTTCCGGAGAAAGTTATCTGACTGTTTCTGTGGACAGGACGGAAGGGGAGTTTATAAGTATAGGAAGTAGCGTGGAAATCAAGGTTTCCGGGAAGGCGGAAAAAATTACTGATTATACAGTCACAGGCATTGTTGAAAATAAAGAAGATAAGTCTTTGCTGGATGTAAGAATTGACCTGCCGGAAGGAATCCTGGAAACGGGGGCATTGGTGGAGGCCGAGATTATCCGAAAGCCGGAAAACTATGCGGCGACATTGCCTGTGGAGGCGCTCCATGAGGAGAGCAGCGGATATTATGTGCTGGTTTTGGAGGAAGAACAGGGAGTGTTAGGAACAGAACTGGCAGTACGGCGCCTTGACGTGGAGGTACTGGATAAAAACGGTGCCGCGGCAGCATTGGAAGGAATACCTTACATTATCAGGAGGGTTATTCCTGGAGAGAAGAAAATCGCGGTTTTTTCTGCGGGTGGTATGATTGACCAGGCATCGGGGGTTCAGGGAGGATTGAATCCAGAAAAGAGGCAGGAAGAGCAAAAGCAGGAGAATCATAGCTGTCTAAGCAGGATTACAGTATTAAAACCGGAGGGGACCTCGATGAATGATTTGAAATCGGCATTGAGCAGCCAATATGGGGTCACAGCGGAACTTCTTGATTTACAACTTCTGCGGGGTGTGGGTGGTTTTTTTGTGTTATTGGTACCGGTTATTGTATGTGTATTTGTTCTCTGGTATTTTTATTGGCGCTATAAAAAGCAACAGGAATGGGTTTGGAAAGCGCTGATGGCTGCTGCTGGGTTGATTTTACTCTTGCTGTCATTGTTCCTTATAAAGCAATGGGTGCAGATTCCATATGACTATATCCCGGAAAAATGGTCAGATTTTACCTTTTGGACAGAATTGTGGAAGGAGAAGGCAGATGGTATGGAGTGCTTGATAAAGAATCAGAAATCCATTTTGGATTTGGAGTGGATGAACAGTCTTTTTAAAAGTATAATTTTGGGTGTTTTAGCAGGGGTATTTTTTGTAGCTGGAATTATACTGCTAAACCATAATGAGTATAATGTAGATTAATATATGACAAATCCATCTGATATGGGATAGAAAAGCTTTTGAAATATGGGATTCCGGGATTTATTCTATTGGTAGGGTAGGAACACAGTCGTAAAATATTTTGCGGCAGTTCCTAAAGCCGAAAATGATGCTGCAGCTATAAAATTGCGTCATAACATATTAAGAATGGAGGAACTCATATGGAATATGGAACAGTGAAATGGTTTAATGCAAGGAGAGGCTATGGCTTTTTAACAGGGGAAGACGGCAATGATTACTTTGTCCATCACAGTAATATTGTGATGGATGGTTTTCGGACACTCAGATCAGGGCAGGCCGTAACATACGGGATTGAGAAAGACGATAAGGAAAGGAATGTTGCGGTAGACGTAAAACTGGTGGAATAGCCGGTTATGGATAAGAAAAGTCAGTTAAAAATTTAGCTGTTTAAGATGTAAATAATAGAAACACCGGCGGACACAGTACAGAGCCATTCCAGGGTGTTTCTATTTTTGTTTTTGTTGTTTTCAGGATATTTTGACAGTCTTTTTTCATATTTTTAGATTTTTATAATCGAACAATATAAATAAGGAATTCGTGACGGCTTCGAAATAAACTGGCTCATGTGAGATTTCTGTGACATTTGGGTGATAATATTATATAATCCGATATAATCAGGAGAAAAATATAGTAAGGGAAGGTGAACATATGAGGATTTTAGTGGTGGAAGATGACCATCTTTTAAATAGTACGCTTTGCTATAATTTGTCTGCAGGCGGTTATAAGATAGATTCGGCGAAGACAAAAGCAGAAGCAGAGCAATGCTGTGAAGAACAGACATATGAACTGGCCGTTTTGGATATCAATCTCCCGGATGGAAACGGGTTTGCATTATGCCAGAAGCTGAAAGAAAAGCATCCGGATACTGCCGTAATCTTCCTGACTGCCAATGATATGGAAAGCGACATGTTAAAAGGATATGAGTTAGGGGCAGATGATTATGTGACAAAACCATTTCATATCAGTGTATTCCGCAAAAAGGTTTCTGCTCTGCTTGCGCGGATACAGAAGCAGACCGGCGGAGATACTTATGATGACGGGAATCTGTCTGTTCATTTCTCTGAGATGACGGCAGCCTTCTCAGGAGAACCGATTAATTTTACTTCCATGGAATACCGCCTTTTGAAGGTGCTGATACAGAACCCGCAGACTGTTCTGACCCGTCAGATACTTCTGGAAAAACTGTGGGACTGCGAACGTAATTTTGTAGATGAGCATGCCCTTACGGTTGCCATAAGCCGTATCCGCAGCAAGATAGAGCGCGATGGATCTCAATATATTAAAACCGTTTATGGCATGGGATATATGTGGATTGGGGGCCGAATGAAATGAACGCAATAAACGTTTCTGTAAATAAAGCCTGTGCGGCGCTCCTGGGTATTTTCTGTACACTTTCTGCCGGTGTGCTTGCAGGCTTTTATCTGCTGACAGGGCAGGCCGCAGTGCTTCTATTGGGCCTTCTTTACATTTTTCTTGTGCTTGTCTGCGGGGCTTTGTTTATCGCGCTGATCCGCCAGAAGCTTCTTTTATTCTCAGATACCCTTTGCCAGCAGTTAGACCGGATGGCAGAGGGAGAGACAATTCTGCTTGAGAGTGCGCTGGAGGAAAACCTGTTCTATAAGATTAACCACAGGTTGGTAAGGCTTTATGAAATAATGCTGAAAAACCGCGACAGCATTGCAAAGGAAAGGTCTAAGCTTAAGGAGTTGATTTCTGATATCTCTCATCAGGTTAAGACGCCCATCACAAATCTTAAGATGGTAAATATAACAATGCTTGAAGAGCCTATGTCAGAGGAAAGACGAACCAGATTTCTGATGGACTGTGGGACTGAGCTTGACAAACTGGATTTCCTGATGCAGGCAATGATAAAGACTTCCCGCTTAGAGACAGGCATCATCTCGCTGGAGAAGAAAGTGCAGCCTGTTTATGATACGCTGGCGTCGGCTCTTGGGAGCATCCTGTTTCATGCGGAAAAAAAGCAGATGGAAGTCTCTGTGGATTGTCCCGCCAATTTAAAGGCCTATCATGACCGGAAGTGGACGGGAGAGGCATTGTTTAATATTCTGGATAATGCTGTGAAATACTCGCCGGAGGGAGGCAGGATAGATATCCATGTTGAAAGTCAGGAATTATATCTGAAAATTGATATCGCAGATACCGGAAAAGGAATACCGGAAAATCTGCATGGCGCGATTTTCAAACGTTTTTACAGGGAAAATGACGTGCATGATACCCCGGGGGTTGGTATCGGTTTGTATCTGGCGCGGGAGATTATTACGATGCAGGGCGGTTATATGAAAGTTGCATCGGAAGTGGGCAACGGTTCTGTCTTTTCTGTTTTTCTTTTGAAAGAGAGGAATGCTTAGCCGTTCTGTTCTCTTCATTACTGCCGAAATGTCACTGAATTGTGAGATTTCAAAGCCAAATTGTTGAAAAGTATTTGTTCCCGGTGAGATTTCTGAGAGGTTTGACTGTTATGATATGGTTAGAAACGTGTAAAGAAGTTTCTTAATTATCAGAAAGGACGTGGACCTATGAGCATTTTGCAGACGGCAGATTTAAAAAAATATTATGGCGAAGAGCCCAATATAACCAAAGCATTGGACGGGATTACCCTTAACATCGGACAGGGAGAATTTGTGGCCATCGTCGGGACCTCCGGAAGCGGGAAGTCTACCCTGTTAAATATGATGGGAGGTCTGGATAATCCGACCTCCGGCAGCATCAAAGTAAAAGGCAAGGAATTATCCCAAATGAAAGACGAGCAGCTTACGATTTTCCGCAGGCGCAATATCGGTTTTGTCTTTCAGAATTATAACCTGGTTCCGATTCTTAATGTATACGAGAATATTGTGCTGCCGGTAGAACTGGACGGCGACACTGTAGACCAGAAATTCATGGAAGATGTGGTAGGGCTGCTTGCACTTGATGACAAGCTGAACAGTATGCCGAATAATCTTTCGGGAGGACAGCAGCAGCGGGTGGCGATTGCCAGGGCGCTTGTGTCAAAACCTGCAATCATCTTGGCGGATGAACCGACCGGAAATCTGGACAGCCGGACCAGCAGCGATGTCTTAGGGCTTCTAAAAACCACAAGCTATAAGTTTGACCAGACCCTTGTGATGATTACGCATAATAATGAGATTGCCCAGCTGGCTGACCGTATTGTCCGTATCGAGGACGGCAGGATCTCGGAGTAAGGAGGGGACAGAGGATGAATGATATTCTATTTGGAAATAATAATCAGACTGTGTTAAAACGGCTATCGGGGCGGTATTTTAAGGCGAGCAAGAACAGAAATATGATTGCCGTGATTGCGATTGTTCTGACGACGACCCTCTTTGCTGCGATTTTTACTCTGGGCTTTGGCATGATGGACACCATCCACGATCAGAATATCCGGAAAGCGGGTGGTGACGGTCAGGCAGTGTTAAGCTATATTAATGACAATATCTATGAGGATGTGAAAGGGAGTCCTCTCATTGACAGGATTGCCTATACGAAATGTATTTCCTATAAGATCAAGAACCCGGGACTTGAAAAATGGCGGGCAGAAGTCTGGTATATGGACGATACGATGCTTGATTTTGCGCGATATGAACCGACAGAAGGTCAGAAGCCAGCAGCGGACCGGGAGATCATGGCAGATACGAAAACGCTGGAGGCGCTGGGGATACCGGCCAGAATTGGTGAGACAGTTTCTCTGTCCTATGAGATGAAAGGGAAAGAATACCATACCGATTTCACATTGTGCGGTTTTTGGGAAACAGACAGCCTGAGCAATGTAGGGAGACTGCTTGTATCAAAGGCTTTTATGGACAGTCATGCAGAACTTGACGGCTATACCCATACGGTAGGCGGTGATTATACCGGCTCTGTCGCATCTTATATCATGTTTAAAGGAAACGGGGATCCAGAGGCAAAATTGCAGCAGCTCCTTTCTGAAACAGGATATACATGCGACACAATGGGAGGAAGCGCAGAAGATCCGAATTATATTATTGCGAGGATCAGTCCGGCATATACAGGAGGAAACCTGCTTGAAAATCCTGCCATGCTTATTTCCGGAATTGCAGGGATTCTTCTCATCATTGTGGCGGGGTACCTGATTATATATAACATTTTTCAAATATCTGTGATACAAGATATCCAATCTTATGGGCAGCTTAAAACGCTGGGGATTACAAAACGTCAGATTAAGAGGCTGATTTCCGGCCAGGTACTGCGGCTTTCGCTGATTGGTATACCGATCGGGCTTTTGCTTGGATTTTTGATCGGACGTGCGCTGGTGCCTTTCCTGATGAATGGAACCAGCTATACCTCAGAAGCGGGAATCAAGGTGACGGCCAATCCTTATATTTTTATCGGCTCGGCAGTATTTGCCCTGATTACAGTTTTCATCAGTGTACGCAGGCCTGCCAGAATCGCGGGAATGGTGTCTCCGATTGAGGCAATCCGGTATACGGAAAATGACCCTGGAGCCTTTGGGAAGAAGAATGCGGATAAGAATTCAACAAAAGGGGCGAAAATTCATCGAATGGCTTTGGCGAACCTGGGCAGGAACCGCAGACGTACCGTGCTTGTTCTGGTATCCATGACGCTGAGCCTGGTGCTGTTCAATACCGTATTTACATTAGCGGCAGGATTTGATATTGACAAATATATTTCAAAATTTATGGATGTGGATTTTTTGATTTCTTCTGCAGATTATTTCCAGTATCGGTTTGAAAGAAGCGAGAATGAGCTGTCGGAGTCATTTATAGAAGCGGTGCGGCGGCAAGACAGTTTTGAAGACGGCGGCCGGCTTTACACTTCGCGGATTCTGGAGGAAGCATTCTCCGCCTCCAGTCAGGCGTTTTCCAACTATAATAAGGATACTGACGGGAACCCGTATGTTGATTTGTACGGGGCGGATGAGTTCCTGTTTGATTCTATGGAGGTCATAGAGGGAACAATAGACTGGCAGGCGTTAGCATCAGGAGATTATGTTCTGTTTAATGTTGAGTGTGATGATAATGGGAACGTGATCGACAATCCGGAGGTGAATGTCGGGGACAAGATACATTTCAACCATCTGAATGTGGATGGCACACATATTTCCAGAGACAGAAGTTTTGACCTTACGGTTATGGCGAAGGTCCGCACAAATGAGAATACGGCTACTACCCGTCACACGGGTGCGTCGAGATTCTACCTGCCGACAGAACGTTTTCGGAAGCTCTGCGATACCCCTCATCTGGTCGGTTTCCCATTCAATGTGAAAGACGGCAGGGAAACGGAGATGGAAGAGTTTCTGGGCAGTTACGTGGAAAATGCAGAACCGAATATGGATTTTGATTCCAGAGGAACCTATAAAGAGTCCTTTGACAGTCTGACTTCCTTAATCGTTACAATCGGCGGTACGTTGAGTGTCTTGATCGGCTTTATCGGAATAGCAAATTTTATAAATTCCGTACTGACAAGTATTCTTACGCGCAGGAAGGAATTTGCCATGTTACAGAGTATCGGTATGACGGGGAAACAGTTAAAAAGTATGCTTTCTTATGAAGGGCTTTATTATGCGGCAGGGACAATCGCTGCGTCTGTAGTCTTCGGAGGATTCCTTTCTCTGGTGATTGTAAGGGGGATATCCGCCAGCGTCTGGTTTTTCACATATCACTTTGTGGCGTGGCCGATGTTGGTTTTATATCCGTTCCTTTTCATTCTGACGGTGACCATACCGGTCGTTGTATACAGGAGGATGGTCAGGGCGAGCATTATTGAGCGGCTGCGCCTTAATTGATAGAAGGCAGAATATGAATGATATTTTATTTGGGAACAATAATCAGACGATAATGAAAATATCAGGTCAAATCGGGTCGCAATCGGGTCAATCGGGTCAAACACATTGACCCGATTTGTTATAATATGACCAGCGAATTAAAGTAAAGGAGATGGCGAAGAAAAAGTATTGGAATATGCCCGATCTCATGGTGCTGTTACAAGAAATGATGTAATTGCATTGCTTGGAGTGAGTACATCTACCGCTTCCAGAGTCCTCAGAAAAATGGTAAAATACAATTTGCTAAAACAGAATGGCAAAGCAAGAAACACCAACTACACCGTTATAAAATAATGAAAATTATTCTATATAATGATTCATTTGTACTTTGACAAAAAATCCACTCAGCAGTTTATACTAAGTGGAAACGGCGTTCAGCCGAAGTAATAGGAGATAACAGAGATGATAGAAAGCGAAAGGAGTATCTGCCTATGAAAATGCGGACGGAATATACCTGCCCTTTGGAACTTGTGCAAGACATGATTAAGGGAAAATGGAAACCGATCATCTTGTGGCGGCTACGTTTAGGGGCTACATCTTTGGCGAAGCTGGAACGGGACATAGACGGCATCACACAAAAGATGTTGCTGGAGCAGTTAAAGGAACTAATGAACTATGGATTTGTAAAAAAGAAATCCTACGAGGGATACCCGCTCCGGGTGGAATATTCTCTGACGGATGATATGGGAATGAAAATACTGGAGGCGTTAAGAATCATGCAGCATATAGGGATTGATTACCTGAAAGCAAGCGGCATGGAACATATCCTGGAGGAAAAGGGAGTTATCCCGGATTAGTACCCACGAAAAAGTGGGTAATTTACTGTCCGGGAACCGTCGCTTATAATAGCATCAGAAAATCAGATTGGAGGATTCAAAGATGAATGTTACAAGCGGCGGTATTATAAACGGAGTTATTCAGCCTCAATATGGCGGGCATGGAACGCAGTTCAATGAAAATGGCATCCCTACATACTCTTTACCTTTTACGGTGGAAGATGCGCCGCAGGGAACTGTGTCGGTTGCCATTGTCTTAGAGGATAAGGACGCATACCCGGTGACCGGGGGATTTGCATGGATACACTGGCTGGCGGCAAATATAACCCGTTTCGAAATCAAAGAGAATGAGAGCCAGACGGCGGATGACTTTGTGCAGGGAAGGAATAGCTGGACGAGTATACAGGGCAAAGAGCAATCCATGGAGCTTTCCTCCTATTATGGCGGGATGACACCGCCTGATAAGCCGCACATATACGAACTTCATGTGTATGCTTTGGATAAGATGCTGGATTTGGAGAGGGGATTTCTGCTGAACGAGCTTTACCGTGAAATGGACGGACATATCTTAGACCAGTTTACCCTGAAAGGGATATATGAGAATTAGCTGTCTGAAAGTTGGCGGGCGCACAATAAAAACAATTGTGGCAGTATTCCTGTGTTTGCTGACAGGCATAATATGGAAATCGGACACGGCATTCTATGCCGCAATTGCTGCAGTGCTGTGCGTCCAGCGCACCTCTAAGGACAGTTTCCGTGAAGCATTCAACAGGGAGATGGCTACGGTTATCGGCGGGATGTGGGGGATGCTCGTCCTGCTGTTCGAGAGGAATGTCTGGTGCATCCCATATGAAGTGTTACGATACCTGTTTTTATCGGTGCTTCTTATTCCAATCATCAATTTTTCTGTTTTGATTAAACAGGAAAAAGGGACGTTTCTCATGTGTGTTGTTTTTTTGTGCATTACTGTGATGCATGGAAATGATGAAAGTCCTTTGTCTTTTGGGATTGCACGGATTTTAGATACTACGATTGGCATTGTGATTGCCTTGATAATAAACCAGTTTCCAATCCACAGAACAATACATATGGACTAAAGGAGAGCGGATACTTTGCCGCTTCTGCAATTATGGTTTGAAGATAAAACCGGGAAGGCTGTAAATGTGTTGATTTGTTTTTGAAAAGTTCTTAGAAAGTCCGTTCCATTGGTTGGGGATATGCTGTATAATAGAGTCTATTATGAAAGACGATCAATCAGGGAGGCGAGAAGATGATCTGTAAAATAAGAAAATGGAATCTGGCGGATGCGGCGGATTTGGCGATGGTTCTTTCCAATAGAAAAGTACAGGATAATCTTAGGGATGGACTGCCGTACCCTTATACGGAACAGGATGGGGTGGACTATATTTCCGCTATGCTGTCTGCGGATGAAAATGAAACCTTTGCTTTTGCCATATCAGCAGATGGACGAGTAGTGGGAAGTATCGGTGTTTTCCGTCAGGGAAATATTCACAGGCAGACAGCCGAACTAGGATATTGTATTGCTGAAGGATACTGGGGAAAAGGAATCATGACGGAGGCTGTAAAACAGGTCTGTGGATATGTTTTTGAGAAAAGTGATATTATCCGTATTTACGCAGAGCCATTTGCGTATAATACGGCATCCTGCCGTGTGCTGGAAAAAGCGGGCTTTCATTACGAGGGGACATTAAGAAATAATGCTGTAAAAAATGGGAAAGTAATCGATATGAAAATGTATTCCCTGCTGAAAGAGGAAGGGCGGCTTTTTTATGATATTTCATAGAACAGATGGTAAGGATAAAGATTTTATAGAGAACTCCAGGCTTCTTGATATGGATTTGGACAGACGGGTCGGGAAAAAGATACAGCGAGACAAATACAAAAAATATAACCAGTTGGATAAAATTCAAGAAGCGATCGTTGTGTATGAAGAGAACCGGGTAATTGGCGGCGGAGCCATCAGAAGATATGATGATGAAACGATAGAATTGAAGCAGGTGTTTGTACATACGGAATATCAGGGACGGGGCATAGGGAGCAGGCTTGTTTCTCTGTTAATGGAATGGGCTGTGGAGCTGGGATATAAGAGAATGGTTCTTGAAACCGGGGAATTATTGGCTGAATCCTGCGCTGTATATAAGAAACTGGGTTTTCAGATGATCCCTAATTATGGCCCGTATGAGGATATGCCGGAATCATTGTGTATGGCAAAGAATCTGAAAGGCAGATAACGATCTGTTTTCAGAGATTGGAGGTTATGTGAAATGTGAAAGATCTGCTGGTGTGCGGGGCAGATGAGTGGCAAATGGTGTTGAGTTCACGAAAGAAGAGGCGTGGAGATGCAGGATAAGGATTTTGATATGCAGCTAAAGCGGGCGGAATCTCCGGTGAAGGTGGCGGAGATTGCAGAAAAGACAATAAGGGCCGTCTATCCTCATTATTATCCTTCCGGGGCAGTACAGTTTTTTCTGGACTTGCATAATGAACAGAGGATAAGGGAAGCGTTTGTCTGGGAAGATATTTATTTTGCGGTGGTGCAGGGGAAGATCGTGGGAACCGGCAGCGTTCGGGGGAATGAGATCTGCAGGCTGTTTATTTTGCCGGAATATCAGGCAAAGGGTTATGGAAGCAGAATGATGGACTTATTGGAGGATATGGTTTTCAGGAAGCATCATGCAGTACATATTGATGCGTCTTTTCCGGCGGAAAGTATGTATTTGAAGCGGGGATATCGGATAAAAACTTATGAGAAAATTGAAACAGAGGGCGGGGATTATCTCTGTTATCATACAATGGAAAAGGCGGCAGGTGGAAAGGAATAAAGATTTTCAGGAGGGAACAGATGGATAAATGGTTTACTGTTGACAGAATAGATAAGGATACTTATATCATCAGCGAGTACCGGCATTGGGAGGAAACACATTGTTATCTGCTGAATGGCTCCGGGCGGAGTCTGCTGATCGATACGGGGCTTGGGATCTGTAATATCCATGATGAAGTGGTGAAGCTGACAGACCAGCCGGTTACGGCTGTTGCCACGCATATCCATTGGGATCATATCGGAGGGCATAAATACTTTCCGGATTTCTATGCCCATGAAGAGGAATTGGGGTGGCTGTGGGGCGGATTCCCCTTGTCTATGGAAACGGTCAGGGATATGGTAGTTGACCGTTGTGAACTGCCAGAAGGTTATGATGTGGGTAGCTATGAGATGTTTCAGGGAAGGCCGTCCATGGTTCTGCATGGCGGGGAAAAGATTGATATTGGCGGGAGGATGATAGAGGTTTATCATACGCCGGGACATTCACCGGGGCATATGTGCTTTTGGGAACCGGAGCGAGGGTATCTTTTTACGGGGGATCTGATTTATAAAGATACTTTGTTTGCGTATTATCCATCTACAGACCCGGGAGCCTATCTTTCCTCACTGGAGAAGATGGCGCTGCTTCCTGCGGAAAGGGTGTTTCCGGCGCACCATTCTCTGGATATCCGGCCGGAGATCATTATCCGGATGAGGGACAGTTTCCGTGGATTGAAAGAAAGCGGGAAACTGCATCATGGGAGCGGGACTTTTGATTACGGAGACTGGGCGGTCTGGCTGTGATGGGGGTTGTTTATGAGGGATAAAGGCAGGATGGAGACAGAAGATATTATTCTTGGGAAAGCAAAATATGAAGACTGGAGTTCCATATACCGTAATGTCTGGTCAAGGCCGGAAACAGCGGAATATATGGTATGGAAGGTAACGGCTGATGAGGATGGGGCCAGGGAAAGGATACAGAGGACGGTCGCATGGCAGAAAACCCATGACGCATGGCTGGTTTATGAGAGAAGTAGCGGGCAGGCCATTGGATTTGCCGGAGTGGAGGAAACAGAGCCGCATATTTATCATGAGACTGGTATTGCCCTGGGGCCGGAGTATGTCGGAAGGGGATATGGGAAACAGATACTGCGTTTATTGATGGAATACTGTTTTTCTTTAGGCGGGCAGGAATTTTATTATTCTACACGGGCAGGGAATCTTGCTTCAAGGGCGCTGGCCTTATCCTGCGGATTGACTTATCAGCATTCGGAGCAGAAGACAGACCAGCGCAGTGGGAAAACTTATGAATTGGAGATTTATAAAAGGAATCTGAAAAGTACAGGGGGTGGGATATGAAGCCGGATGAGATATTGAAGTATTGTCTGGAGAATCTGGAAGGGAGCGTCCTTGTGGAGAGCTGGGGAGAAAAAGGGATTTTTTATAATCCCGGCCATGTGCTGAAACGAGGTGTGTACATATTGACGGTCAAGGAGAAGGACGGTGATAATGATAAAGGCTCTAAGCTAGATCGACCGGGGGTTTACCGGGTGAACCTGGGTGTCCGTAAGGGTACGTTTGTGGGGCTGTTTGGAGCTGTGCCAAAACGTCCGGGGGCAGGCGGGATTGTGGAAATGGATTATGATTTTTCTGCGGTTGACTGTTTTTTGCCGCATCCGGTTTATGCGTGGATGGGGTGGCTGTGTGTACTGAACCCATCGGGAAAGACTTTTGAAGATTTAAAGCCGTATATTCGGGAAGCCTATGAATACGCAAAAGAAAAATTTGCCAAAAGAAAATGAAATGTGTGAAAACGAAAAGGGAGGTTCTGAAATGATAAGTAATTAACATAAACATGACTATAGTTTCTGGTGGACATTGTTTATAAACCGGAAAAAGAGCTTCCTGTATATGCTATGAATTTACTTAGATGCAATGGAATTAATAAAAACTACCAAAATTATTCTTGTTTAAACAGTAGTTCCCACGTATACTATATGCATAGAAATCATGAAGTTTGTACTTTTATACCCAAGGGTACACTGTAATGCATGCTCTGTGGTGGGAAAGCGGGGATGAAGTTACACTGATCACTCGCCCCAGGCGTTTCGGAAAGACACTGACCCTGAGCATGGTGACTACGACCTCTGAAAAATACGAGGATTCTTTCGGCTTCACACAAGAGGAGGTTTGGGAGATTCTGAAAGAATATGGGTTGTATGAACAGCGGGAACGGGTGCGGTACTGGTATGATGGCTTTACCTTCGGCAAAAAGCCAGACATCTACAATCCCTGGTCAATCATCAATTATCTGGACAAACGCCGTTTTTCTCCATACTGGGCCAACACCAGCAGCAACGGCTTGATTGGGAAACTAATCCGGGAAGGGAGCCCAGATCTGAAGATTGCCATGGAGGATCTGCTTTCCGGCAAGCCACTCTATGCACAGATTGATGAGCAGGTCGTATTCAATATGCTGGATGCCGACGAAAATGCTCTCTGGAGCCTGTTATTGGCAAGCGGCTATCTGCGGGTAGAGCAGTTTGAATTTTTAGACAGTGGATACCCGGAATGCAGATTAAAGTTGACTAATTGGGAAGTTACTGCGATGTTTAGGCGAATGGTAGCCGAATGGTTTAGGCAGCCTGCTTCTGCCTCTGCATATAACACGTTCATTAAAGCGTTTCTGCTGGGGGATGTGGATGCCATGAATACCTATATAAACCGGGTTGCTTCCGCTTCCTTTAGTTACTTCGATACCGGCAAAAGTCCTTCTGAGGATACTGAACCTGAACGTTTTTACCATGGTTTCGTGCTTGGACTGATCGTTGAACTGGCAGACAAGTACAGAATCACATCCAACCGGGAAAGCGGTTTCGGAAGATATGATGTGATGCTGGAGCCTCTCCAGCCTTCGGAAGATGCTGCAATTATCGAATTTAAGGTCTGCAACGCAAAAAAGAAGCAGACTTTAGAGGATGCCGTAGCAGAAGCATTAGATCAGATTGACAGGATGCGCTATGCTGAGGACTTGGAAGCAAAAGGGATTCCGACAGAGCGAATTCGAAAATATGGATTTGCATTTGAAGGGAAGAAAATTTTGATCGGATAATTTCTAGAGCTTTAAGTCTATTAGTTTTTCATTCTTGTTGGATGCTTGAAATCGTTTCTTTATTAACCGGATGCTTTGTAGAAAGATGCAAGGCATTTTAGTCCGTCATTTTAAATTGCATGCGGCAATGGACGGCCTAAATGCTGGTTTTTATGTATATTATCCTGACCAATCAGATAGATCAGATGGATTATTTTTTGAGATATTGACAATTTGCATTTGGCGGGGTAGAATAATAGCAATTTATATTATTGCGTGAAATGCAGATTTTACGCAATAATATGACTAAAAGAGAATAGAGGAAGGTTTTATGAGTGAATATACGGATACTGTAAGAACACAGAATATATTGGCTTTGAGAGCATTGTTGAAGCAAATGCCTCCTTTTTGTACAGATTATTTCAGAGGAATTGCTTCATCAACATCGCCAAGGACACAGACCGGGTACTGCAGGGATATCTATACCTTTTTACAATTTATTGTTATGAGAAATCCTATATACAGGGATTTTGAGATTAAGGATATTCCTCTTAAAGTCCTTGAGGAAATGACACCAGCTGACATCGATGAGTATCTGGAACATCTTAACTATTATATATTTGAAGGTATGGAATATAGAAACGGTGAATCTGCAAAAGCACGTAAATTGTCTGCTCTTAGTAATATGTATGCTTTCTTTAATAAAAGGCAGATTGTTTCAAATAATCCATTAAATGCAATTGATCGGCCAAAAGTCCATGATAAAGTGATTATCACACTGGATCAGGAACAAATATTCGATTTGATGGATGCGGTCGAGAGTCCGACTAATATGACAGATCGCCAGAAAAAATTTCATAATCTTACAATGGCCCGCGACCGTGCTATTTTAACTTCATTTTTGGGAACTGGAATGCGAGTATCGGAATTGGCTGGATTGGATATTACGGACATAGACTTTAATAATCAGACGTTCCGGGTGATCCGGAAAGGTGGAAATGAAGCATATATATACTTTGGTGATGATATACGGGACACCCTCTGCTACTATTTAGGTATTCAGGAAAATCCAGAGAATCTAAGTAATGAAATAAAACAATTATCCCCTAGGGAATCCCTATTGAAGGGCAACGATGAAGAGAAAGCATTATTTCTTTCACTTAGAGGGAATCGTATGGCGGTTCGCAGTATAGAGGTTATGGTGAAAAAATACTGTACAATGATAAACACGAATAAGAAAATTACCCCTCATAAGCTTCGGAGCACATATGGAACTGCTTTATATAAGGAAACTGGAGATATTTATCTTGTGGCGGATGTTCTTGGGCATAAAGATGTAAATACCACCAAAAAACATTATGCTGAGATGACTAATGATAATAGGAAACGGGCGGCTAATATCGTTTCTATTAAAAAAAGCAGTCAAAAATGATATAGTAATATTTTTAGATCCATTATCTTGCCAGCAGTCTTCGCATAATTATTTATAATAAAAAGTAAAGAAGGGGTATTGTCTATATAAGGAAGCACTATATTGTGAGAACAGATGAGTACTCGGCAAAAGATAAAGCTACTACAAATATGAATGCCGCTGAATTAAAAGAAAATACCTTTACTTCCGGCCGTTTGTTGCTATATTCGGTTTCGGCCAATGCAAGAGTGGTTGTCTGACCGGCATATGTAAGCGAAATTATATTTTGTTGTTTCCTGTACAGTGTATCCTTTTTATGGATCAATGTTTTCTTATCCTGACTTATGATATCTTCGGCAGCATAGATAGAATATTCTGCGTTAGGAAATGAGGAGTCTTCATATACAAAGCTTACCGGATCACTCCCATTGGCCGATGTAAGTTTTTCTCTAGATTTATGAATTTATTTACATACCATATCTTCTGCATTCTGGAAATACTTTTCTACCGAAAATGGCTCCGTTGTTAAATTGTGCTGAGGCAGCCATGTTCCGAAAAGATACTTGTTTGCCCGATCAAAATTCGCTGTTACCAATCCTCAAAATTCGGTTTATTGTTTCCCATGCGTGCATTGCGGCACCTCCTTAATTTGATGTTCAAATCATACCATATTTTTTTTACCAGGCTTTTCACTCTATGCCCTTTTCTGACTACAGCCATCCAAAGACGAAATATATCAATCCTGTTTTCCTCAAATTCCCCGCAGATCCATGCGGTTATTCTTCCGATATAACAACCATGCAACCCCCAAAATCAACACACACAGAACCGCCTCATATCCACCAGAACATCCTCCCGGAACCACACAGGCACCCGCGCCGCCAAGAACCGCAAGAACAGCCCCGCCCATACCGCCAAGTATGGCTGAAGCGCTCTGTTTGACCACGCTTACTTCATTCTCCCAATCCATAACCGGGAAATGCAGGTTTATGGTAATCCCGTATATACAGGCAAACAAAAGGATAACCACCGGAATCACTGCCAGCCAGAAACCTTCCTGTATCCCGGGCCTTAATGCTAAGATTAAGAAAACCTCTGACAGGAGATAAAAAGGCAGAACCAGTATCAAATTCATCAGAATCTTCGCGTCAAGAATCGTTTTCGTCGGCAGTGGCAGGCTTTTGACGAGCCACCAGTTCTTCCCTTCCATAGAAACAGAAGTCGCCGCAGTGGTCATCATACAAAAAGTACCTGCCAGCAGGAATGGTGCGATCCCCGCCAGATCAACCGGAACCGGCAGTATTTCCTTAATCCTCTCCGGCCCTGTAAAAAGAAGAGCCCCCGATATGATGCATCCCATAATCGGCCCAATCAACGTATTGGACACATAGATACTGGATGAAACATATCGTCGGAATTCCTTCCTGCACAGAGACGTCAGCGCCGAATCCGCTTTCAGCTCTCCCACCTGATAATCATGCTTTGCCGCCGTTGTATGCAGGTTCCGGCAGATGGATTGAAAACAGGCGGATACGATCGCTGCCGCTGCAGCAAATACAGCCAGAAACATTCCCGTATACATCAGGCACCGGCTGAATTCCCCCTTTACAATCGCCGTTCCAAGCCAGACGGCAGGCGGATAGCAGTCCTCCAGCACGGCCGAAACCATCCCTGACAGTTCCGCTATAATCTCCATGCTTTCCATCCCTTCCATAGCCGTAAGCCGTGAAGAACCAAACATAACCGCAAAAGCTAACAGAAGCGTCAGCGCTGACGCCGCCAGGCTTTTATGTCTCATTCTGGCGGAAATACCTGAAACCAACGCCCCCGCAAGGATCGCCCCTGTCATTGGCAATAACGGCACGGACCAGATTCCAAGAAATGCATTCAAATAAAATGTTGCCCCCGGCCTCACCGACCAGGCATATACTGCGATCCCCGGAATCAGTACCAGACCTGTCAGCAGGATATTTTCCGTATACATGCGCAGAAATCGGCTGATTACTATCACGCCTTTTGTTACAGGCAGGGCGGATATCATATCAAATCCCTGTATCCGGAACATGTGGCTTCCCGCCTTTAAGATTCCAAAAATAAAAATCAGGATACTGGAAACCGCGATCAAGCATGAAATGACCTCATCTTCCGCCCCAAGCCGAACCAAGCCATAGGAAAGACCGCCCATGTAAAAAAGCATCATAATAATCAGGAACGCCCAGAGAACGGACAGCATCACAGCCCTCTTTTTCGCACGCGCATCCTTAGAAAACCGTAAAACATTGATGCCAAAGAGATTACAGAGCTCCAGCCCTGTCATGATCTTAATCTGTTCCAAACTAATCTGTGCCGACATCATTTACCACCTCCATAAAAATAGACTCCAGGGTTCTGCCCTGCTCCACAACCTCCTCCATACTGCCGGAGGCAATCAGACGCCCGTCTTTGACCATCGCTACCTTGTTGCAGAGCTTTTCGGCCACCTCCAGCACGTGGGTAGAGAAGAATATGGCGCCCCCGCTGTCACAAAGTTTCCTCATCATACCTTTTAGGACAACGGCTGCTTTCGGGTCAAGCCCGACAAAAGGCTCATCCAGAATCAGCAGCTTTGGTTCATGCAGCATCGCAGATATGATTGCAAGCTTCTGTTTCATGCCATGGGAATAAGAGGAAATCAGATCCCCAAGGGACGCCGTTATCTCAAATTCATCCCCGTATTTTTTAATCCGTTCCTTCCTGCCTTCTGCTGAAACTTTGAAAATATCGGCAATAAAGTTCAGATACTGGATACCTGTCAGATACTCATACAGATCCGGATTATCCGGAATATAAGCCGTCACCTGTTTGCAGGCAAGGGGATTCTCACGAAGGTTCCTCCCTCCGATCCGGATCTCACCGGTTTCATAATCGTGAATACCGGCAATGCACTTTAACGTAGTTGTCTTTCCGGCTCCGTTGTGTCCAATAAATGCATAGATATCCCCCGGTCTCACATGAAGGCTTAGATCCGAGATTCCCTTACTGCTTCCCTTATAATGTTTCGTCAAATGATTGATGATAAGCATAACTTTCCTCCCATTCTACAACTGTTTCCGGTCGAAACAACCGACAGATAATACCATACACAGCAAAACCATCAGCCCTGCCGCCGCTATGTTGGCATGATAATCCCCCGGGCTTTTGGCCCTTTGTAAAAGATCCAGCCCCCTCAGCAGCCTTGCCGGAAGAAAGGCGTCAAGCTTCGGGAATACAGAAAGAAGATAAACGCCTAGCGCCGCCCCGCCGGTTCCTAAAAGTACCTGGGAACTGCTTTTTGACACTGCGGAAAAGAAGATCAGCAGCGCGACTGTCCATATGCCAAACACCCATGTATAGGCAGCGGCAAAGAACAGGTTCCCGGCAATTCCGTTGTCCCAGAAATATGCGTTGTAACCATAAGTAATCCCAAAACAGACCGCATACAGTACCGTCCAGGAGCCATATAAGAATACCGCCTTCGCTGCCAGGACACTCCAGCGTGACAGTCCTTTGGTTATGACAGGAATCAGCGTGCCTTTCTCGTACTCTGCGGTAAAATTCCCGCTGACGATCAGGATGAAAATGATCAACCCTATTGGGATATTTTTATAAAACTGCGCCCAAGAGGTCATGGCATCCACTTGAACGGCTGTCGTCACAAGCCCCGTATCCGCCAGAGAATCCGATAAGGCTTCCATAAGCCAGGGTGTAAGCTTCGCCAGGGCAGGATTCATAATCCCAAATAATACGAAAACCAGCATCAGAATCCACGACCGCCCGGTCCGATTCCATTCCATCCATTCTTTTTTCAGAAATGCATTCATTTGCCTACCACCTCCATAAACAGGTCTTCCAGATCCGCCTCCTGCCGTTCGATACGCATAACCGGATACCTCCTGTCCGCAATCCAATGCAGAAGCTCTGGAAGCCTCTCTGCTTCCTCTAAGAGAAGGCTGTTCTTTCCTGCAGCCTTAAGAAACGGAAACGCCTGCCGCAAAGCTTTTGTGTCTTCCGGATACTCCATTTCCACCGTCACCGCCGAAGCTTTCTTAAGCTTACGTACCTCATCAAGAGAGCCCTTAAGGGCAATCTTCCCCTCGTGCAGAAACGCCATCTCATCACAGATATGCTCCACGTCCGACAGAATATGGGTGGAGAACAGTACCGTCGTCTCCTCCTTTGCTGCTGTCAGAATGTCCAATAATTCCTTCCTGCCGGCCGGGTCAAGGGCCGAAGTCGGCTCGTCGCAGATCAACAGCTTAGGCCGGCCAAACAGAGCCTGCGCAACTCCAAGGCGCTGCTTCATCCCCCTGGAGAATCCTTTGATCCGGTGCTTCTCTTTTTCCAGCCCCACCAGACGCAGCAGCTCTTCACAGCGGCTTTTGGTCTCTTTTGCCGGCATGCCAGAGATCTCACCGCAAAAACGCAGATATTCTGACGGGGTCATATACGGGTAGAATTCCGGCACATCAGGCAGATAACCGATAAACCGGTTTGTTGGTGTATTTCCGTAGCGGACCGGCATTCCATCCACGGTAATCTCTCCGCTGTTTACGGGTAGAAGCCCTAGAATCATCTTCATGGCCGTGGTCTTTCCGGCGCCGTTTTGTCCCACAAAGCCAAATACGGTATGCTCCGGAACGGAGAAACTGACATCACGGAGCACCTGTTTTTCTCCGAAGTTCTTTGCCACATGGGAAAGGGATAGCATTTTCATATCAGCTCTCCTCCCTTCCAATCAGAAAATAAAGGATTGGTCCGATAAACTGCATCCCGATTAATGTAATCACAATCCATAAGGCCCGGTTGCCGTGCTTGTATGTTTGATGTGTCAAAATATGGTGGAACGTATAAATCAGCAACGCAACCTCCACAATCGCCAGCGGAATTAAAAAAGGTAACATTTCATTTATATCAGGCATCATTTTCTCCTCCTTTTATGGTATCTCTCTCATGGCAGAGCCCCCGCACCTTCGTACGGCGGCAATTCGTCGGAAGGCATCCAAAAAATGCTTCGCATTTGTCTTCCTCCTCTCAATTACTTGTAAAATGTTGCAGTATCCTTTGAAAATCGGGGTTCTCTTTGATTCCCTCAAAGGCCGGATGACCGAATGCCGCCTGCAGATTCTGGAAAATGAATTTCCTGCTCCGGGGTGCCATATCTCCCAACGGAAGGGTTTCGATCCATGTGTCTAACTGGTCAAAGTATTCATCCCCATGGAGCGTCATCTTTTCTGCACATAAAAGTCTGTCAACACATTTTTGAAAAGACCGGATGGCCTTAAGCGCCCCTTCTTCCTCCCCGTTCAAAGCATACACTACCGCTGTCTGGTAATGGAACTGCGCCGCCATATTAGGATGAAGCCGTTCCAGCCGGTATTGTTCTATTACATTTCCAATTCTGTATATGGTCTCCTGACACCTCTTGAAATCATCCTGATATAAAGCCAGGGATATCATGGCATCACTCACCAGATTCAGCAGATCCAGATATTCTCTTGCCTGGATATAGCCTCTGGCTTTCTCAGGTTCTCCTTCCATCTGGTAAGCCTGAACCAACAGCGCCCCATCCTGCCCTGCAAGGCGTGTAGGGTCTGACATCGGCTCCAGCATAGCAATCGTTTCTTTTGCTTTCCCCAGTTGGAGGCTTAAGCCTGCTTTCAAAACCAAGGCATCACTGCACACGCCTACGTCGCTGCAGTTCTCTAAGATATGGTCGCACCACGAGACTGCCTCCTCCAAAAGCTTCGCCTGTTCCTCTTTTGACTCTGCCAGCATATAATGGTTCCAGTACAATACAATAAGCTGGAGAAGGAAAGGATGGCAGGAATAGTACCGCCGGGCCAGGTTACGGGTTTTTTCTATTGCATCGTGAAAAGGCCGCTTCGCAAAATCTCCCACGAGCTCCCCATAGAAACGGCGGATCTGTTCTCTGGAGAGCTGGGCTTTATACCCGATCAGCTCATCTATCGTCATGTCAAAAAATGCGGAAATCTGGAGCAGAAGCATCAGATCCGGCGTACTCTGGGCATTCTCCCACTTAGATACGGACGCCTTGGTCACTCCCAGGAAATTCGCCAGTTCCTCCTGCGTAATCTTCCGCTCATGTCTGAGCCGGATAATATTATCCGATAATTTTAGTCTGTCCATGTTATTGTTCTCCTTATCATCTCTTGTATTACATCTTTTCTTCATTATAATAAATAGAGGATTTCCTATCAATCGAGCAGCATTCCACTTTTTCGCCAAAAAGTCAACCAGAAAGAAACTTGATCCATAAATACAGGAACATAAGATATACTATTTTCAGAATCTTCTAAGGCAACCCTGCGGCTTCTCTTCTTTCTGTCTTTGCTGCGGATTACCGGCCAGACAGTGGTACCGCAATATAAAATTAGCTACTGTCCACTCCCCAGATACTCTTCCAGCACATTCTTGTCCTTATTTACTACATACCCGCTGCCTCCAATCTCTTTCACATTTTCCACCATGCTTACAATCAGAAGAGGGATTCTTACATCCTTTTCAGCAGTAAATACCGCAAACCACCCGATCTCTGTCCCTTCTGTATCCGCCACGGATGCCTTAATCTCGGCGGTTCCGGTTTTCCCGGCCAGCACGATGTCTTCCCGATGCGCCGCATAGCCTGTTCCTTCCGGGTTATTCACCACCTTTTTCATCCCCTCCAGAACCTGCGCCGCGATATCCGCCGGAAAGAGTCCCTGCAGCCAGAACTCTGCCCCGGAATTCTTTCCATCAGCTTCATCGCCCCCACTGCTCTCATTTCCACGCACCAGATATGGCTTCACCGCATTTCCTTCATTGCAAAAAGCAGTATACAGACTAGCTAGATGAAGCGGATTAATCAGAATCTGTCCCTGCCCGTAACCGCTGTCCGCAAGCTGGATCTCGCCCTCAATATGCTCCGTATTGGAATACTGTGAGACAGACATCACGATTTCAAACGGCAATTCCTCCTCAAATCCCATCTCCCTTAGGGAATTTTCTAATGTCCGGGCGCCGATCTTCAAGGCAGCCTTGGCAAAATATATGTTGTCCGAATAGATCAGCGCATTTTCCATTGTCACCGGCTCATATGCATGGAGCGTCGTCACAAAATAGTCCCCCCAGGAAGTGTCCTTCTGCCAGCTCAGCCCCACATTTCCGAAATCCTCCTGCGGATCCACCATGCCTGTTTTCAAACCGACAGCCGCAATGACAGGCTTGAGCGTGGAGCCAGGGCACCATGCCTGCCGGAAACGGTTCAGGAGCGGTTTCCGTTTCTCCTCATTGAGAGAATTCCACTGCGCATCCGACAATCCCAAAATAAAGTCATTGCTGTCAAAGGAGGGCGTACTGACCAGGGCCAGCACATCCCCCGTATACGGGTTCATGGCGACAGAGCAGCCCGGATCCTCCTGAAACTGCCGGTACAGGATGTCCTGAAGCCGTGCATCGATGGTCAGAGTAATATCCTGTCCATGTTCCACCGGTAAATTTGCCAGTACGGATTTCCGACTGCCGTTCTTGCCTTCTATATAAATTCTGCATCCGTCCCTGCCCTTCAATTCCGTTTCAAACAGACCTTCCAAACCGCTTCGGCCGATCACGCTGTTTTCATTGTAGCCCTCTCCCTCATGCTCCTCCAGATCCTCGGCAGTCACATTTCCCACATAGCCTGTCAGATGCCCGGCGGCAGGGCCAAACGGATATGTCCGCACCTCCGTATCCATGATCATGACGCCCGGGACAGTAAGCAGCGCATCCTGCCGCGCCTTTTCCTGAAGCATTTTCTCATCCGGCTCAATCGCCATCAGGTCAAGCTCACTGACCTTTGGAATTGTTTTGATGGGGACAAAGGAATCCTCCTTAACCCATGCAGCACCAAGCTGCTTCTTAATGGTCGCCGAGTCCGTGTCTAGAAGTTCAGACAGCTGCCGCACAGCACTTTCCTGATTTTCTAGCTTCCCCGGTACGATGCCCACTGAGCACGCGGTTCCCGGTCCGGCAAGCATCCGGCCATTTCGGTCAAATATCTTTCCACGCGCCGCAGGAACCGGAGTGATCCGCACTTTGTCCGAAGATTCCAACTCCGGGAAAATCAGGCCATCGTGCCAGAGGATCTTATATCCGTCCTCTGAATCCGAAAAATGCATTTCATTTTCAAAATGGATGCTGCCCGCAGCCGTATCAAGACTCATCTGGTACGTCACGGAACGCCGGCCCTTATCATTTTCCAGGATTTCAATCCGGATATTTTCAGCCTCAATCCCCTCATAAATGGCAGAATTCCGCCGGATAAAGGCTTCCTGATCCGTATATGCAGAATTCTGCGAATCTGTCATCCGGTACATTTCCCCATAATCCTTCTGCTCTATCAGCCCCATATATCGGACTAGCAGCTCCTCTGGAGTCTCCCTGTTTCCTTTCCTAAAAAAATATACGGCCGCAAAGACTGCAGCCCCTATTACAACAAACGTCAACCCGGCCGCTACGGTCTGCAAAAACATTCTACGGGATTTCTTATGTTTGTGCCTGCTCTTCCCCTTCATACTTTCCTCCTTTATAACCAGTTCACACGAACAACCTGAAAGCTTCCTTTCGTTCCGTTATGCCTTATATCTTACAGCTGTAGTATTTATATGTCAAGCATAGTATACAGACCATTTTCTAAGCCACAATTACTCATTACCGTTCACGGCCTAGCTTGCCGCAAACTGTAACGTACCCAGCCCATTGAAAAGTCGCCTGACGGCGAGGGGCTGGATGCCTGCAACCGCTATTGTATTGGCCAGATGCCTTGTAGCAAGGTGCAAGGCACCGTGAACAGTCACTTCCTTATTCTATGTGTACGCCATAAAGGACGTAAATATTGACATCATCCCCAAAATGTGATAGTATTACTATCACAAAACAAAAAAGACAGGAGATGTTCCTTATGGGCGAATCCAAGATTCGGAAACAGCAGATGGAGCAGCGTACACAGCAGATACTCCATACTGCCCTGAAGCTATTCTGCGAAAAAGGGATTGAAGATACATCCGTGGAGGAGATTGCCAAAGCAGCCGGCGTCGGCCCTGCCACAATCTACCGTTATTTTGAAACCAAAGCAGAGCTTGCGATCTCGGCAGGAATTACCTACTGGCAGATGATCGCCGGAAAATATCTGGATTCCCTGTCCCAGGAAGCATATCAGAAGCTGAACGGCATCCGGCAGATAAAATATATTTTCCAGATCTTTACAAAGATTTTCCAAGAAGAATTCCTATTTCTAAAATTTCTCCAGGAATTCGACATCTTTGTCCAAAGATATCATATTTCAAAGGAACGGTTGGAAGAATATGAAGAATATATCCTGAATCTGAAACCTTATATGACTAATGCTCTGGAAAAAGGCCTTAAGGACAAAAGCCTGGCCTTTTCATACACCATAGATGAAGTATACTTTTCCGTAACGCACACGCTTCTGAGCCTGATGCAGAAACTGGCCTGCAATGGACACATCCTTTCATCAGACGAACGAGTCGGCCTGGCCTTACAGGTAGAGATTGCAGGCGATCTCCTCCTTAACGGGCTTAACAGCAAAGAATCAAAAAGATCATAACAGAAAAGAAACAGCAAGGAGGATGCATATGAAATCACTATCTACAGGTAAAATATGGCTATTTGCGGCCGGACAGTTCGGATGGTCCTTATTGTCAGGTCTGATTTCTAACTGGCTCGTATACTTTTATCAGCCGGATGAAGCCTCTGTCGCACAGGGGCAGACACTGTTTATTCCCCAGGGACTGGTTATTCTCGGAATCTTTACGGTTATCGGCGGCATTACCGCCTTCGGACGGCTTTTTGACGCGTTCACAGATCCCTTAATTGCATCCCTGTCGGACCGCTGTACCTCTGAAAATGGCCGGCGTATCCCGTTTTTAAAATGGGCCGCCCTGCCCCTTTCTCTGTCTACCGTGCTTATATTCTGGTCTCCGGTCAATCAGAACAGTTGGATCAATGCCATTTTCTTGTTCGTGATGGTAATGGTATACTATCTGTCAATCACGGCTTACTGTACGCCCTATAATGCCCTGATTCCGGAATTAGGGCACAACCAGCAGGAACGCCTGAATATTTCCACAGTCATTTCCTTTACTTTTATTGCCGGAACCGCAGTTGCCTATCTGGCGCCGGTAATCTGGGGAGCTTTCATCCCTGTATTGGGTCGTGTAGGCGCAATCCGCGCGACGTTCACGGTTATGGCTGTCATCGCATTTTTCTGTATGCAGGTGCCGGTCTGGTCAATCCGTGAAAAAGAATATGTGGATACTGTTCCCTCACAGGATACCGCGTTTTCCTCCCTCGCTTCCACATTCCGGAATCGGGAATTCCTGAAATTCGTCGGGTCGGATATTCTGTACTGGATCGCCATTACCATGTTCCAGACAGGTCTTCCGTTCTTCGTCACCAGCCTGCTGAAACTTCCGGAAACGATGACCACACTTTATTTTGTCGGTATGACCGCTTTGTCACTGGTATTTTATATTCCGATCAATAAGCTGGCGCCGAAACTCGGCAAGAAAAAGCTGATATTGACGGCCTTCGTGATTTTTTCGTTCTCTTATCTCTATACCGGCTTTCTTGGAAGGATCTCTGTAATCTCTGCAAATGTACAGGGTCTGCTCCTTATGGTTACGGCTTCTTTACCTATGGCGGTCTTTGGGATCCTTCCTCAGGCAGTGGTTGCCGATATTGCCCAGAGTGACGCGAAGCGCACTGGGAGCAACCGTGAGGGGATGTTCTATGCCGCAAGGACTTTTGCATTTAAGCTGGGCCAGAGCCTCTCCATGCTCCTGTTTACAGCGGTTTCCACAGTTGGGGATTCCTCGGGAACGGGTTACCGCATTGCAGCGTTTACGGCGGCATGCTTCTGCTTTTTAGGCGGGATTATCTTTCTGTTTTATGACGAGCACAAAATCAGCCGGGATTTACGGTAGGAGCTTGCCATACATGGTCATGACTGCTGTAACCTGTTATGGATCGCCATGTCCCGTCATGGAAATGAAAGGAGAACCCTTACATGGATAGAAGAACCATTCACAATCTGGTCATACCGACAGAAGGATATGCGGAAATAATGGAGTCGGCCGTTCTGCCTTATCTTGCAGAGAGGAAAACAGAAAAATACTGTGAGCGGGAACAAGGAAAAAAGATCTTCTATCTGCGCTGCCTTGCAGACCAGCCTAAGGGCATTGTCATCCTGTCCCACGGTTATACGGAAACAGCCGACAAGCATCTGGAAAATATCTATTATTTTCTTCGCGGGGGATACCATGTCTTCATACCGGAACATTGCGGACACGGCCGCAGTTACAGGCTGTGCAGTGATACCGGGGATCTCTCTCTGGTACATATTGATGATTATCAAAGATATGTAGATGACCTGCTGTTTGTAAGCCGCCTTGCGGCACAGGAATTCCCGGAGCTTCCCATATGCCTGTATGGTCATTCTATGGGCGGCGGGATTGCGGCCTGTGCAGCGGCACAAGAGCCCCGGATCTATTCGCGGCTGATTCTCTCTTCCCCAATGATACGCCCAAACAGCGCCCCTATTCCCTGGCCGCTGGCATATCTCGTTGCAAAGACTTTCTGCATTGCAGGCAGGGAAGAACACTATCTGCCGGGAAACCATCCCTATGACGGAAAGGAGCAATATGCCGACAGTGCGTCCACTTCCGAATGCCGATTCCTATATTATCAGGATAAACGTTGCAAAGAGTCCTTATTCCAGATGAATGCCGCCTCCTATGGATGGCTTTGGCAGACGCATCGGTTAAACCATGCTCTCCAAAAGAAAGCGTGGCGCCAGATTTCCTGTCCTACCCGGATCTTCCAGGCAGAATGCGAGACATATGTTTCCAAAAAGGAACAGGAACGATTTGTAAAGAAATTATGCAGAAGGAAAAATATAGATGCAAAGCTTATCCGGGTAAAAGGGAGTAAACACGAAATCTTCAATTCCGATAATAAAATATTAGAAGCCTATTGGCAAAAGATCTTATCATAGAACAAAGCATATCAAGCCGTCCCGTTTTTGCAGAATGAGGGGCGGTTTTTACATGGCATTTCTAATTTTTCTTTGATAAAATAACTGTAAATAGAATCTGTCAGCAAAATCATATTGGAGGAATACGAATATGGCAATTATTACACCGAATTTCAATTTTGATGGGAAATGTGAAGAAGCAGTATATCTTTACCAAAAAGCATTCGACGCAGAAATCAACTGCCTGCTTCGGTACAGCGATGCAAAATGGGAAGATTTTCATAGAGAACTGTCAGAAGAACAGAAAGAATATATCTATCATGCGGAACTCCTTATCGGAAATCAACGGATCATGATGGCGGATAATCTGGATATCCCTTTTAAACCAAGCACTGCCCTTTCACTGACTATCACACTGGAAACAAAAGAGGATGTTATGCGGGTCTTTGAGATTATGCAGGACGGAAGCGAGATCATTTATCCGGTACACAGCACCACATACAGTTCCTGCAGTGTCAGTTTTATAGATAAATTCGGCTTTCGATGGGTCATTATGACAGAACAGACAGAGCGCTGATTTCGCTTCTATACGCTTATTTGTTTCCGTTTTATACATTATCTAATAGATTTTTTAATTTATTGTCCGATTGCAAAGAAAAAGCAATTATCTCTTTTTCTTACGGAGCTTTAAGTCGATATTTTTCGTTGCCGCTGTATCCTGCAGTAGTCCAGCAACAAAAGCACTTTTTTCTTTGAGCGTCAGTGTTTCCATATCAGATTGACGCTCAATTTCACTGAGTAGTGTTTGCAGCTCTTGCAGTTCCAAAAGGTTGACGGCTGCACAAAAGAGCGTCTTTTTTCGGCCATCATTAAAACCGGACAGAAGAATGTCCAGTATTTTAGCCTTTTCCGTCTGCTCCACATTATAAGCTTCTATCCCGAATCGCCTTGCCTTTTCCATATCGGCTCTTCGGCTCCGGTGTGTTATGAAAGAATCATAATCACCAATATGATCACAGAGAGAAAATAATTGATTTTCTCGGTTAAATCCTTTCATGCTGTCTCTCCCTTCCTAAAACAGTTTACCTGCAAACACTCAAACTAAGATAAATTTTGTAATACTTACCCCAACAAATCAAGGAATTTTATAGTTAAAACTCATATCTTGTGCCATGCGAGAACAACAAACCGTCTGTTAATTCCACACGCAGAATAATAGTGTTTTCATCATCGAAATCAGTATGGCCATTATCGATCCATTCAGCAAAGCCTTTTTTCAGTTTTTCTGCAATCATACCATTTTCATAATAGGCATTTACATATCGTACATAGGGCATCTCATTTTCCGTTGTTGCCAATGCTATAATAGTATCTCTTCCAAAACGTTCAATCATTATCTGCTCCGCTTCTTTACATAAATTATCCATTAAATTATTTTCCTCTCTAAATCATGGTTGTAAATTATACAAACTCAACTATCACTATCTCGTTTCCATCAATATCGTTTAAGCGAACTTCATAAAACTGGGTTTGTTATTTTCGGTTCGTTTTTCTTTTAATAGCCAGCAATTTCATATAGTCATCAAATTCAGTTGTATCAGTCGGTTCAAACATTACCCATTTTCCATCATGATAGGTTTGGGCTTCATCATATTTCCCACAAACGGCATTAGAAAGAGTATCCCTTATAGCTTCAAATTTTACTCTTTCATCTTTCCCAAAAATAATCATGAAACCAACGCAATTTCTTTTTGCGTATAAGCTACAAAGGGTTTTCCCTCCTCTGCGATACTTATACTCGTAAGTCCATTTCTTACCGCCAGTATTCCATAACTGTTCCATATCGTATTTTTCATCAATAGCCGAACACAATGCTTGCCATACATGATACAAGGATTGTCCAAGTAATTCAGTCATAATTGATTGAGATGGTTTATTTTCAAGCATAATATCACCTCCGCAAATTCCCATTTATCTATTCAATCCTCTATAAACCCTGTATTTTCAAGGCATATCGCCTATTAAATGTTCAAACCTTATGTATTTTCCCTTGTTTTTGCCCTTATGAGCCGAAACAAGGGAAATTTTTTATTCTCCGCCGATTACCTTATCCAGTAGTCTTGCGGAAGTACGCTTCGCTTCCCTTGTAGCGTGAGCGTAAATGTTCATTGTGGTACTGACATCAGCGTGTCCGAGAATGTGCTGCACCGTTTGAAAGCAGATTGCTTGTATAGGTGTGCCTGAGCATATGGAAGTGGAAATCCTCCAATCCCTCCACCTTTTTTCTTGCTGTCCTACACATAATCCCCACCGTACTCGGTGCTTCAAATGCCCCGTCAGGTCTAAGGCAAACAAAGGATAATTCCTTGTACCCCTCTGGGACTTCCTCTGACCTCGGCAGACTGTAAACCTCATAATAGGTGCGGTCTTTTTCTTTGACCTCCAAATAGTAATTAAGGCTGTACAGTTCCCCATATAGGAAACGGTTTTTGTGCTGTTCTGTTTTCGCAGTTTTCAGGATTGGTTTTATTGCCGCATACAGGGCAATATATCCATTCTGAAATAATAGTTGGCATATAATATCATCACCGCCTATCATTATTTTCATATTCATCAAATTGTTTTTTTCAATATCCACAGTGCGTAACTTAAGCTAATAATACATAATACTGCACTTGAAATAATATGAAACTTCATTGAAGAATTTTCAACAGCAAAAACGCTCGAAGAATTTACAAAACTATGTGCAATAATACACGGTAAAAGGCTCTTTCCTTTGTAAAAAATAATTGTAAAAAGAAAACCTATTGCGATTGCATAACAAACTTGTAAGAGTGTAGGTATTAAATCTTTTCCGTTCAGTAAGTTTACAATATGTCCAATTCCAAAAGTAACACTTGAGATAACAATCGCCAACTTTACATTGTCATTGTATAATGCTTTGAACAGAAATCCACGAAAAATAATTTCTTCAATGAATCCAACGCAGAGCATACTTAAAATATATAACACAGTTTCTAAAACAGACAGCTTCATCGTAACGCCATTCCATAGGTTAATACTCATAATTAGAAGTAGCGGAGTAAAATATAAGAAATTTCTAAGGCTTCCATCAAAAGAACACAGACCGTATTTTTCTTTTAAGTTGTGTTTACTCACAAAAACTAAAAGAAGCAATGTAAAAACTATAGCAACGGGTGCAGCAATTATTTTTTCAGTGCCAAGCGAAGCAGAAAAGCTGTCAGCAACACTAAACAAAACAACATAGGAAATAATCCAAACCAATGAGAAATTTAATTTATTTTTATTATATAAACGATACATTATAATCCTCCTTTTAATGAATAAACTGTTCCGTCAAATACCAAGTCTAAATCAGATATAATCGTCTGTTCGTCATAGGTCATTTCGTTATTTGCAAACATACTTGCATATCCGTGTGCAATCAGGAATAATGAACGGAAAATGGTTTTCGCCTGTTCTGTATTGACCTCTACTTCTTTACTCAGTATAGCTATAATAGGCTGTAATTCTTCAGAATTTATCAACTCAGAAATATTTTTTCCTATAAACTCATTTGTTTGAAATAGAAACCGAAACAAATTTTTTTCTGTTTCAGCAAAGCGTATATAATTCAGTCCAATATCTTTCATCGGATTTTCACTCTGAATATTAGTTATATATTCGGAATGATACTCATCTGCCTTAATATATACAGTTTTTTTCAATTCCTCTATTGTTTTGAAATGATACATAACAGGTTGAGTGGAACAGCCTAATTTTTTTGATACAGTTCGTGCATTGATATTTTCTGCTCCCTCACTTCGTGCTATCTCAAATGCTGCATCTATAATCATCTCTTTTGTAATTTTCACCTTTGGTGGCATATTTTTCACCTCTCTGTCATATTATAATTGTTGTTATATAACATAAATTATAATAAAAGGAGAGATTTTTGTCAAGTTTCGTAACGAAAATATAGTAAAAATAAGCGACAGAGAATTTACTCCCTGCCGCCTTGTCTACTTATACGAATATAATTTCCCTCTCCACAATCTCCATAGCACAAGCCCAAATGTTATTCATCTGTCCAACCCATTCTAAGGCATTTTTCGCCTTTAGGCGTTCTGTGATACCCTGTGCCTGCTTCATCTGTTCTACAAGTCTTTCAAAGCGTTTCTCCGCCTGTTTATCGACATCCGCAAGATAATCATTCAACTTGCCACTTGTGAGTAGCGTGGCGTAAAGCGCCCTCTTATGTTCCTGTAAATATCGCTTGTGTCGCTGCCCCCATAAACCGATAGGCTTGTATTCTTTTTCGGTTGGTAAAGTAAGACAAGGAATATAATAATCTCCTTGTAGTTCATACCAAAGACCATTGCTTTCATCATAAATGTACTTATCCATTAAAAAATCCTCCGTTATAATATATTCGCACATACATCACATTTCCCCGATTGCCACACTTTGTTATATCTTGTTATGAGATTTTCTTGCCCTTGATTTTGCCCTTATAAGCAGTCAGGGAAAGAGTAAACTTGTGTGAAATCATATAAAGGGATAAGGCAAACACATTGCGATAAATCCTTTATTTTCAAGGCTTTTGGAGGATTTTATTGATAACCTATGGAGAGCAATAATCACTCATAATTTTATGGTTTTCAAATTCTAATTTATTTTCTGTTGCATTACTCTCTAGCCTGAAACTGTCAGTGAATCACCCCATAACGTAATCTAGATAGTTCATTTTGATGTTTCAATTTCATGAGCCCATTTTATCTCTAAACCACCAAAAGCACCCTACAAATATATTTATTAGCGCTATCGTCAAAGTAATTGTCAAAGTCATACAAACTGTAACAGGGAACCACACATATATGACTTTATAAGGATAATGAAAAATAAAGGGAATGATAAGCATTGCAACAATAGAAGCCGTACCGACAGTAACACGCACTATACAGGCTCTCGGAGACTTTCTATCCCATAATAACATCGTAAAATAAATCAACAGCAAAGCCATCACTATACTCAAGAAGTCAACTAATCCATTTGTGTCCGTCTGAAGTCCGATTCTTATAGTATCTCCTAAGAGTAGTCTATAGATTCCGTCTCCGATATTCGTTGCAGATGAACCGGCAAGATTTGATAATACAAAAACACCCTGCCTCTTTTCCCTGCTAATTCTTTTTTCAGCCCGTTTAACCAGTCCACAACAAAATGTAGCTTATATGCCGCATGTCTGTATTTTGCCAAAAGTTCAATAGCCGCAAGATAACGGCTGGCCTGCCTGCTTTCAAAAACCCGGGGGAAAGATGAGATTTTCTCACTATATATGTAATAAATCCCGTCTTCTTTATTCAAAACATAGTCCATCAATGCCTCTTCAATTCTTCTGTCCAGACGATTTCCCAACAGAGATATTGGATAAAAGCACGTAAAATCTACAAGTCTTCCACCCCTCGGCTTCACTCCGAAAATATCATGGTAGGCGGAAATGTACTCTTTATGGTGATACTCATCCCCCTGGAAAGCTGAGGTAATCACTGCTGCCCATTGATCGGCAACTTTATTTGCCGCCGGAAATTCATCGGAAAACCTTCTGATCCATGTTGCAAGCATAAGGGAAACGAAAATGTCCCAGTCCAAAAGCTTTTCCCGGCGATCTGGAATCTCTGCTCGTCCCACAAGACAGCTATTCATATAGGAAACTGCTTTTTGGATGCATACGTCTTCTATTGTATAGCCTAAACGTTCCAGCCGCCTGAGTGCCTGTTCTGTTGTAATCGGCCTCCCGGAAGAAACTGAAAGCGTATGGAAGGATCCCCACTTTCCGTCTTCCTCCTGCATAGCAATAATCTGCTTTGCCCATTTCGTATCTTTATGCATGGACCTCTCCTCCCCAATCTGCCTGCCGGATAATTTTATGCCATATATATCAAGAAAAAGCTAACAGAATCTTTCATTTTCATTTCACTAAATGAACAAACTTCTTCGTTTCCATGTTAGCTGACTGTCGCTACATAATACCCGACCATACGTCTGCCTCCATACTCATACTGTCTTTATCCGATATCGGTTTTCCGAAAATGTGCAGCACCTATTGCCAGAGGTAACAGTGTCCAGATAACCGACATCAAAATTCCACGAACCAAAAATCTCAATGGAAATGCTTCTGTGGGGCAATCTGCCATAAGATTCAGTATCCAATATCTGCTGATTGATATTTTTAACCGCAGCACAGAGAGCAGTAAATCCATTCCCTGTACCAGCAACGGGGAAAATATGAGCACTGCCATCGTAATCCCAATCCCGGCTGCCATATTTCGGCTCCACTCGCAGACAGCAATGACTATACTGCTGATAGCGGCTCCAAACAGCAGCTGGAGGCCGAAATAGATAAGCAGATCTTGAAAAAATAATCCGCCTTTGTCCGGCATTCCGATCAGAATTAATCCGATTGTCAAAATCACAAGGAAAATGATCAGATTCATAATCAGAGTGATCACCGTTCCGAACAGGTGCTTTGCCAGAAATACCTGCGTTCTGGAATAACCTTTGCCAACTACATTCTTCATTGCTCCATGGGTATAATCGCTTACCACCCAGATGCAGAGAAAAATTGCGCCAAACATCGTTACAAACCCTCCGCCTGCAAACTGCGCCGCCATGCCGGAAATACCGGTTTCCTTCAAAACATCCCCGGTGGCACCCATTGCCTGAGCAGCTGCCGTCATGGTCAAATATACAAGAAGTATCATGACCGACGCAGATAACAGGCATATCCAAAAGGCTTTATTCTTTTTCCATTTATACCATTCACCATATAAAAGATTACGCATTGAAACCACCTCCCGGCAGAGAACTCACACCCGTTTTTTCCATGAAGTAGCTTTCTAAATCCTCCCCCGCAAAACGGCTTTCTTTCAAGGCAATTCCACTTACTGCGACTGCATAATTGATTTCTTCGGTTGTGTCTAGCTTTTCAAAAACACATACAGTATGCGAATCCATGACGGTACTTGAAATACCAAGTTTTTCTGACAAAATCACTGCCGTCCTCTGAGCGTCATCCACTGTAAGCTGGAGATACCGCCTGCATGTTACGTCCAGCTTCTTAGCACCAATCTCTTCAACCAGTACACCGTCACGTAAAATGCCATATCTTGTCGCAATCTTTGACAATTCCCCTAAAATATGGCTTGAAATCAATACCGTCACCTGTTCCTCCTGATTCAGTTTTAATAATAAATCCCGGATTTCTCTGATACCAGACGGGTCTAATCCGTTAATCGGCTCATCTAAAATCAAAAAGTCTGGTCTTCTAATCAGAGCAATTGCCAATCCAAGGCGCTGCTTCATCCCCATGGAGAAATTTTTTACCTTCTTTTTTCCGGCCGATTCCAACCCTACAAGCTCCAGCATATGATCTGTGACTGCCTTATCTGTAATGCCCTGAGCCCTCCGGATAATTTCCAAATTATCCCTTGCACTTATGCCGGGATAACCGCCTGGCTCTTCAATCAGGCTACCGATATGCTTTCTCTGCTGCTCTAAATCCGTTTTACCGAAAAGCTCTATCTGACCGTTATCGGGTGAAGCAAGCCCTAGAACCATACGCATAAAGGTAGTTTTTCCGGCGCCGTTTTTTCCAATCAGCCCGTAAATGTCTCCCTGCTGCACTGTTACACTTACCTTATTAACAGCTATACTTTTGCCATAGGTCTTTGTCAGTCTTTCTGTCTTTAGTATTTCACTCATATTGGCCCCCAGCTTTTGTAAAATGTAGTATCTTATCATTTATATACACCTATTACAATGAGCCAGGCCAGTTTTGTAAATTGAGTGGCCACTTTTGTTCTCTTTAGCAATCTTTCTAAAACATTGATCTAGAATTAACATCGTAACATATTCCTCTTGACTCAATTGATAACACTCAAAAAAAGATGCCTCCCACACTTTCGGAAAGCATCTTCTCATAAACCTAAAGTATGAACTACAACTTCCATCATTAATTCTGAAATATACATAATTTATATCTTCCTCTATAAGTAATTAATTGAAATCTCTTTACGCCATCTACGATAAACAGCAAACGCAAAAGCAATATCCTCAACGCCTATTTCTGCCTTCCCTTTTCTCTCTTCTTTCCCTATAATATGCTTCATTATGGCATTAGCCTGGATATTCTCTTTTATTTCTGCTGTGGTCAAAACATGCAGCAATAAAAATACCATACCGTCTGATTCTTATTTTTCATAAGGACAACATCATTCCTATTTTTTTCATAAATATACAGGCGCCATATAACTCAGAAAGCGGCCAACCAGACATTGATTAGCCGCTTCTCCCATTAATCGTCTTTCTTATTCCTATTGTCTACATAAGTCAAAATTACAAAGATACATGAAATAATTGATACAACCTCCAAAATACTCATACACAAGCATCTCCTTCCTCTACCTTTCTGTTTCCAACAATGGTATAATGTCTGTACATCTATAACCTTTGTCTACACACATACTGTAATATATTTTGGAAGTTGGATTCCAGTCAGATAATGGAACATCTAAATGAAGCCTTTGATATATATATCAGAAAATGCTCCCAGAAAATGCACACCAGCTCATTCATCCATACTGTACCCTTGCCAATCTCATGACAGCACTGGAAGATTACGAGACTGCCATTACCAGCTATTCTCACACCATATGGCTCCTGCTTGAAAATGGTTATACGGAGGATTCCTCTGCGGTTCAGGAATTTGCTGTAAAGATAAATGACTTACAGCAAATACAAAACAGCGATAAACCGGATAGCGACTTTTAAGTTTTTATGCCTCTTGAGCAGGCTAGCAAACATCAGATTATAGAGAAGTAAATATGTCTAAAAAAGAATATATCTAATGCTTGAGAGCCACCGTTTTAAAGCTTCAGAGCCATCAGTGTGCGTATCTTTTAGTCCTTGAGAGCCACCACAATATGTAGTGAATCTATAAGCAAAATAAGGTTATCTTTAACCGCTTGATTATCCTATACCAGAATTGCTTTAGGACTGCAAAGGCTGCAATACAGAGTATTTACCTTTGCAGTCCTAAAACAATTCTGGAACAATATAATAAGCAGTGTAAAGTAAGATACACTATATCTAGTGCTTTAAGATGGCTCTCAAATGTTAAATTATAAGTGGCTCTGAAGTTTTAAATTAGTGGCTCTCAAGAGCATTAGAATATTTATTATTCAAATATCGGTTCTATATCTTTCTTAATCAGCTCTATTCTATCCCCTGCTTTGAGTGCAAAGAGAGCCGCAATTGAAATCACCAGCTTTTTCTTTGTATTTACATAAATCACATTGCCGCCATCCCCCATGGCTGCATAACCATCCTCATTTACCCACCATAGGTATCCGTAGGGCAGATTTTCTTTTTTCCATCGACTATGTTCTATCGTACTATCCTCTATCCATTTTGAGGAAATAATCTGCTTCCCCTCCCACATACCACCATTCAGATATAGCTGCCCAATCTTTGCCATTTCCATGGGTGTAAGCGTAAGCCCCCAGCCTGCCGCATGAATTCCCATGGGGTCTGTTACCCATCCGCTAATATCCGTAGACCGGTTAAATGCCATTTGTTCCTCTTTGCTTTTGAATAACAAATTGTTTTCCACTTTAATCCCAAGCGGTTCAAATAAATTCTCTGCCGCAAAATCTAATACGGATTGCCTTGTTGCCTTCACTAAAATTCCCGATAAAATATCCGGCCCAATCAACGGAGCATATCGGAATGTTCCTATCTTCCCATGGCCGCCTAATAAATCAAGTGAAAATTTTACCCAGTCACTGCTTGTAAAGTATTTTATATAAGGTGCAAAAAATCGATATTTATAAGGTGCCGTCATTGTCAGCATATCCCTTATTGTAATATTCTGTATTTTGGTCTCTCCTCTTTTCACTTTGTATTCAGGAAAATAATCTAACACCTTCTTTTCAATATTTTCAATATATCCCTTATCCAGCGCAATCCCAATCAATATTGAAATAACACTTTTTGTCACAGAAAAAATATGAACACGGCTATTCGCTGTACAACCTTTAAAGTATTTTTCATAGGATACAATACCATCTTTCAATATGACTATACCTGTGGTATTTCCATATTTACTGTTTATTTTCTGTTCCAGCTCTTCAATTTTTATCTGATCCATACTTTCTTCCTCTCATGCACTTCACAATATCTGCTTGCCAGTCTGGTCTTTGAAAACCCTCTTTTTAACTGGATAATAGACCTCCGTAATAAGTTCGCTTTCATTTGAAACCTCTGCCGGATCTATTACATATACCTCATACAATGCATTGCTGTTTTCATAACCTTCCCTTTCTGCCCATTCTATTTGTTTTGCATAAACAGAAGAAAGCTGTAAATAAGAACCCTGCACAACTGTTTTCAAACATAATCCAGGGCAGAAATCCCTTGTTCCAGTTGCGTACTCTTTTATAGGGATTGCAAATTCCGTATCTAATCCAAATGGGGTATACTCATCACTATGAAACAATACCATTGGCGGAGCAGCCGCTGTCAGTTTCTTCTCTTCCATTTTCCGAAGTAGTTTCCCAAAGCAAATCCCATATTCTTCTGAAAACTCATGTTCTAAAACATTCTTCCGTATCGACAGAAGATACATCATTGGGATCTCAACCAACTGTACATTAATGTTTTCCATATATGACATAATGGATTTCCCTTTTCTCAAATTTGATAGATCGCTGTCTATCTGATGAAGAGTATCTTCAAACTTCCGTACCTTTATCGCAATCTCCTTTTTCTTTTTATTAAGCGCAGTAAAAAGCGCCTCATCCATCAGCTCTTCCGATTCAAAAATTGATTTGATTTCTTCCAAAGAAAAGCAATAATCCTTCAAACGATTAATCAGCAGCATTTTCTCCAATTGGTTGATGGAATAATACCGGTAGCCATTTTCTGGATTGATTTCATCCGGCAGTATCAATCCTATTTCAGCATAATATCTAAGCGTTTTTGCAGATACCCTGCATATGTTTGAAAATTCTCCAATTGTAAGCATATGCGAACCCTCCTTCCAAACTCAGTATAAACCTTACCCTAAGGGGAAAGTCAACGGCACTTTTAATACCCTGCCCAGTGTAGTTTAGATAAGGCAATGCGCCTGCCCTTCCAAGGTAGTTGCATTTCTATAAAAGCTTCGGAAGCATTCAATGCCTCATCTGCCATCGGATACTTTAGATACACTTTAAGTATTCTGCCCCTAACATTTTCAAACCAGGAGTTTGCTGTCAAAATAAACGATTTACAGACAGCATATACTAAACAACAACGAACCCGATATGGACTTTTGAGTATTTACGCTTTCTGAGCCGGCTTATCCGGACCAACAGTTATACATATTTATATACTTGATATAGCTCGTCTAAACAGCTATGATGTATAATACATACAAGGAATCGATCATGCTTGAATATGTGACAGCTCACGAAGTAACAATCATTTTAATATCTACGTTCCCCTGCCACCCATCTGTGACCATATATTTTACTGGATTTTAGATAGATTATGCTCCCCATCAATCCGCATTACCTCATCGCAAAAATCAAGCGCCAGCTCCAGGTTATGAACAGAAAACAAAATCATAGCTCCATCATCACGCCGCTCTGCCAATATTTCCTTCAATGTCAAGACACTTTCCGGGTCAAGCCCGTTGAACGGTTCATCCAGGATCAGATTTTCTGCCCCGGACAACAGCGCCGCAGCCATGTAGATTTTTTGCTTCATTCCCAGGGAATAATTCGCGATATATGTGTCTATCGCTTCTTCCAGCCTGAAGGACTCCAACAGCCCTTTTTGCATTATTTCCGCTTTTTCGGGTTCCTGCCGGTACAGACGGGTTATAAATCGTAAATACTCCCTCCCGGTAAGATTCAGAAACATTTCCTTACCGTCCGGAACATAAAAGAAATGGTATTTTGACTGAAAACTGCGGCTTTCGATATGGTCTATGATAACTGTCCCCGAATCCATACATTCCGGCTGTGTAATTACTTGAAACAACGTTGTTTTTCCAATCCCGTTCATCCCCACAAGGGCATAAATCCGACCATTTTCCATCTGGCAGGATACCCTGTCAAAAATCTTCCGGCCGGCATAGCTTTTTGACAGTTCATGAATCTGTATCATAAAAAACTCCTTTGCAAAATCGCCAGAAGCAAATCTCTCCTGCAGCCACCCCCGCACCCGCAAGACAAGCAAATGGAAGGAGTGGCACAGGAAGCCATTTCCTACTGGACAGAAATATTTCCCCGACAGTTAAAATTGTTGCTGTAATCAACACAAGTACTTTACTTATGTTTCCATGGAGCAGTTCGTTCGTACTGTTTACAGTCCGGGGCATTTTTAAATCAATGAGGATGCCTAACCACGAACAGACATAATTCATGGAAGTACCATAAAGCAGGAGCAGGAAAGCGCTCAGAACCGGCAGCCTCTCCAAACATATCAGGATGGGCCAAAATAGAAATACTGTAATCTCTCCCCATAAAAATCCCTGTATTGTTTTCCATAAAAACAGCCTCTGACCTGAAATGGGGAGAAATGCATAACAGGATTTATTGTCATCACTGGAATAGGCTGTACTGGAGATGGTATTAACCGAACAACAGGACATCAGCAGAAACAGTTCTTCCACATAGGTTCCTGTCAGGCCAATCTGGCTGAAATTGTAGAACAGAAGCCTGGATAAAATCATCACTGTTATCATATTCTTGATGTTGGAAAAGAAGATCAGTTCCTTATTTCTGGTAACACGTTTCCACTCCAGCAGGAAATACGGGTGTGTAATATGGGACGTTGTCGGCCGTTTCCCGGCTTCTCTATGGCGGAAGTCCTGTACATTCAGATAGCCCCTCACATACCAATGCTCCGCGGCAAACCTCAGAGCCATTATCAAAACAGTCAACCCCAGCAATGCCACAGCCCATACCCAAAGAGCAACATGTAATTCCTGTTCCTTCGGGACGGCCTGACTTTTTCCGGCAATATATCCCCAAAGGGCAAAAACTACATTCCCCGCAAGCCAGGCAAGCACTAAAAAAGAACCATATTGAAATACAACAAAGGCATATCCCACTATATCATAGGCACAAAATCTGCTAAGCAAGATCGAGAACAAGATAACCCCGATATCCATAACACCTGTAAGGATGCAGCAAAACAACATTGCCAAAACTGCCTCTCTTCGACGATGTGCTTCAAAAAGAAAAAACGGATAAAGAAATGCAGCACAAATTCCTGACTGCAAAATAAAAATCCTCATAGCCACAACACTTACAATCGTCTGCGCCTCCACCGGATAGCAAAGGATCATTTTAATCCGACGGTTCATACACAACTGGTCAGGAAGCTGATAGATTCCCCAAAACGCACAGAGCCAAACCGATATCAGTGATACAAACACATAGCCGTTATCTGCTGCCGCAGCCGGAAGATACGAATCCAATATATACCAGATTAAATATCCTATATAGGCGCCTATTATCATAAAGGAAGCGGCAACCACCGGATGCGTCTTATTATGAAGTAAAATTTTACATAAGATATGTTTCATAAGGCAGCCTTTCCAAGCACAGTCTTCACATCATATTCACATAGGAAAACATCATAACTGCCAGAAGAATCACAAAAACACCACTGTTCATCTTAGTCAGGCGGTTCTGACGGATAAACAGCAGGTTTACAATCAATGCAATAATCGGAAACAGCCACACTCCCAGAACACTGGGTATCGGATAATAAGTTTCGCCCATATGCAGAATAGAAATCTGTTCCGGAAGGAACAGCAGCATAATTCCGGATAGTACAAACATCAGCAATATGACACTAAAGTTTACAGTCGCCAGTTTTGCATTATTTTCCGTAAAATTTTCCCCAAGAACGTTTTTTTATAGTCTTCGAATCATAATATGCCCCTTTCTGTCATTTCCTTTCAGAAAGACTGTCTTTCAGCTTCTTCATCGCCTCGCAAAATGCAGGACTGTTTTTATAATCATCACTTTTACTTGTCAGCTCTGGAAGCTCTCCCAGAAGCCTTTCCGCTTCCTCTAAATCATTTTCCAGAACTGCCATTGCCGCTAACGCGGTAGCTGCCGGCTGCCAATACTCGGTCACTCCGCTTTTATATACCGCATAGAGCAGCTCTTTTTTCTGCATTTTCCAATTCTTCTTCTCTTCCCTCGTCGCGTCCGGGCAGACTGTTTCAAATACTGTAAGAATACCGGCCGCCTCATACTTTAATTCCACACTGGCCGGATACTGGTGAAGCAGGTTCGCAAGTGTATTCCCAGCCTCCTGATATCTTCCGGCACGGGCAACAGACAAAATCTCATTCAGCTTTTGTTCAATCACATCACTGGACAGTATTTTTTCATAGTTCAGCAGCATGCCCACATTGGTATCCAACACTCTTGCTAATGGACAGAGCAATGTAATATCCGGATACGGGCTGTTGGTCTCCCACTTGCTGACCGCAGGCGAAGAAATCCCAAGCGCCACCAACTGTTCCTGGGTCATCCCCTTTGCCTTGCGCAGCGCCGCTATATTAGCGCCAAGCTTTAATTCCACCGCACATTCCCCCTTTTGATTATCCTGCGCTTCATAATTTCAGTATAGGCAAAAAAGAAAATTTACACAATGGAGGCACAGTTAAATATATTTCAATTTTTTCTAACCAATGGTTAGAAAAAATATCTACAAGGTTTTTCTTAAACTCTGCCTGTTTATGTACTCCGTTATCTATAATCAATAAATACCTTCCTATTCTTTCACCAATCTCAACTCCCACAATATAGGAATTTCATATCATATAGGATCTCCTTTTCCATCCAGGAAGGGAGGCTGCCTGGCAGTCTTCCAAAGCCAAGATAATCTCCTCATACCGAGGTTTCCTTATTTTTCCGTACATGGAATGGCAGCAAATGCATTATTTAATTTTATCAGCTATATACTCCTTTCACAAGGAACTGTTCCATTTTTGCAAACTGAGGGACAGTTTTTGCATACATTCTAAAATGTGCGGCAGATAATGCTATTACTATTTCTTTTGATACTTGGCATTTTTTTGCTGTTTCCGGTACGAAAGCTTTTGATATTTGTTTATAATTGTCAGAAGATAAAATTTTTAATTTACGTATTGACTCTCTCGTGACGTAACGGTTTACGATTAAACCGAAAGGAGGAAATAATGAAAACCGTAAAAGATGTGTCAAAAATAACCGGAGTAAGTATAAGGACGTTAAGATATTATGATGAAATCGGTCTGCTAAATCCAACGGAATTAACGGAAGCCGGTTATCGGCTCTATGACAACAAAGCATTAGAAAAGTTGCAGGAAATTATGTTCTTTAGAGAATTAGATATTCCATTGATTGTTATAAAAAAAATCATGGAAAACCCTAATTATGACAAGGAACAGGCTTTACTAACTCAAAAAAATTTACTGGAACAGAAACGTAATCGGTTGAATGGAATCATTGAATTAATAACAGATGTGATGAAAGGAGTTAATACTATGAGTTTTGAAGCATTTACTAACGAAGATGTACAGAAAATCGTAAACCATACTTTGGAATCTATGTCGAAAGAGCATATTGATGAACAAGTGAAAAATTGGGGGAGCATAGAAAAATACAAAGAGCATTTATCATCAGGTTTTACAAACGAACAGGCTGTTGCGGACTTGCTGAAATGGTATGGCAGCAAAGAAAAAGCAATAGAAGCCATTATGCAGTCAACCGGGAATATCGAAGAAATAAAACAGGAACAAGAAGAAAATGCCAAAATCTATAAACAATTTATGGCTGCAAAAGAGTCTAACGATATGGATATGGCACATTCTGCTGTTGAAATGCTTGCAGAAAATTATAAGAAGATGTTTGCACTTGATAATGCAAGAAATATCTTGCTTGATTTGGCCAAAGAATATTTACAGAGCACAAAACTTGCAGAAGCAACTGATAGCCAGTTTGGTGCAGGCTGTTCTGCATATGTTGCTCATGCCATTCAGCATTATTACGGGGCATAACAAATTAGCTATTACAGGCGGCGAGATAAGGAGGTTTTTCCTGCCGCCTGTTCTATTTGGCGAATAAGATGTCCGATTGCCTATTCTTTAACTATTTAGACTTTTGTTTCTTTAAAAGTACGCCGCAAACGATTACTGCCACACAAAATACAAGGATCAAATACCATATATTTTCAAGTTGAAATCCATGATCCAACATCAGTCGGTATCCCCAGGAAGCAGGGAAAAGGTGTCCTATGGTTTTAAGAAAATCCGGCAGCATATGAGTGGGGAACATAATCCCGGAAAGCATGATAGAGGGTAAAAATACAAGCTGCGCTATCATCGTCAGTTTCGCCTGATTTTTTACAATCAGCCCTAATATGCTTCCAATACTCAGCGATACAATAATATATATGGCAAGAGCAAGAAAAAACTCCGGAAAATGTACCGGTAAAGCTGCTTCAAACAGTATCGGGGCAAGCAGCAGTATAATGATACAGGTAAGCATCAAATGGACAAAGGCTGAAAGAAACATTGTGATAAGGCCTAGGTATAAAGGCACCCCATTTGCTTGATAAACCTTTTTGATATTACTTCCATAAGTTTCAACCAGCGACGGCGGCAATCCGATAAACGCCCCCATTGATACGCCCATCACAATCATGGATTGTATCAATGTGCTTCTCATTTCAGGCATAACAGAGGTAAAGATACCTCCCACGAGAAGAAAGAAAATAAGCGGAACGATATAGCAGGTAACTAACAAAGATTTGCTTCTTATATCCAATTTCCACTGTAACGCCACGCCATATAAAAAACCACTCATTCTTCTGCCCTCCTTGCAATTTCAATAAAATGCTGTTCCAGCGTGCCTCTGTCAACTTTAATATCTAATACTCCAATTCCCTTGTGCTTTAACTCTCCGAGCAGCGAAAGCAAAGTATCTCCTATATTGTCCGTTTCAAACGTATTATTTCCCTGCTGTGTTTTGATATGGACAATATATTTTTTTCCGACTTTCTCGGTCAGTTCCAAAGCTGTACCGCAAAACACAATATTTCCATCATTCAGAATCGCAATACGGTCGCTTAAGGCTTCTACCTCTGCCATATCATGGCTTGCCAAAACAATGGTTTTCCCTTGTGACTTGAGTTTTCGGATCTGATCATGCAGTGACAGCCTGCCTTCCACATCAAGCCCCGCAGTCGGCTCGTCAAGAAAAATAATATCTGGATTGCCGGAAAGAGCAAGAGCGAGATGCAGCCGCCTTTTTTGCCCTGTTGACAGTTGAACATATTGCTTCCTTTCAATTTCTTTTATGCCAAGAGTATCAAGCATAGAGAAATCAATCTTTGCCTTATTCCATTTCGCAAATAGTTTTACGGCTTCCATCGGCTTGATGTAGGACGGCAGCGACGAGGATTGTAACTGGATACCCATTTTCCCGTTTACAATAACCGTACCGCTGTCATATTTTCTCAAACCTTCGATACATTCGAGAGTCGTTGTTTTTCCTGCGCCATTTACGCCAAGCAAGGTAAAAATCTCCCCTGTCTCAATCTGAAGATCAAGTCCTTGAAGAACAATATGGCTGCCATAGCTTTTCTCTAATCCATAGACTTGTATCGCATTCTTCATTTCTCCACCTCCCCCAGCGGATTATCCCCAAGTCTTGAAAAATAAACTTGCAAAGCCGGCTCTAAATAATCGTTTACTATCTTTTGCTTTTCTTCCCATTCATTTGCTGCATGATTTATATTTCCGATTTCCACCAGTTTCGGGATCATGCTCACATCCCCGCCTGTAAACTCCATGATCAAATTCCAATAAGCTTCTGTAATTTGCTGACATTTTTCGCTTTCGGGCGGTACGTTATCTTTCTGCAGCCGTAAGATCTCATCACTCAAACGGTTAAATCTATCCATAAAATCCAGGCCGCTTTCTTTGTCAAATCGATTACGTATATGGTCAAGCGTGTCATCATCAAACCGCTTAATAAGATAATAAAATTCGTTTTTCATCTGCAGATTGACAATAATATCCGCATATTTTTTTAAGTTTACCTCCTGCATTTGAAGCACTTCTTTCTTAAACTGTTCTATCGCGGTTAAAGAAGCTGTTAAACGTTCTATTTCTTTTCGTATATCATCTGCCTGTTCCGTAAGGGCATTTGCAATATCATCCGGCGTATCTAAAGAAGTCAGGCGTTTTTTTATATCGTCTAAAGAAAACCCTAAAAATTTCAGAGATATAATCTGATGGAGCGTAATCAAATCCTTATCCGTATAAAGTCTTCGCCCGCCTTTACTTTCTGCTGATGGAGAGAACAGCCCCTCTTTATCGTAATATTGCAGAGTACGGACGGTAACGCCCATTTTCTTTGCCACTTCTCCAACTGTCATATAACCTTGCGGTATCGCTTTGTGTTTTATCATGATCTTTTGGCCTCCTAATACATATTATAAGAACCGTTTCGCGAACCCTATAATATTATTATAAGTCATTACGCAACGTCACAAGCAATACCTTTTTGAAAATTTTAGGTGGCAAAATCTGTCTCTGCCACCTGCTCTTATTTATGCGGAAAATAATTCCCCTCACTCTTCAATATACTTTTGGATCATTGCCAAAATTTCCTGCTTTGAAAAACCTAAGAAAGATTTGTATATAACTGATTATGAAACGCAGCAATTTCCTTAGTACGCTCTCTTTCAATGTAAGAATAATTATCATTTATCAATATACGGTATTTCAATTTCTTGGCAAGCTTTTGGTATGGATATTTTCCGCTCATTTATCCCCCTTTCCGCCATGGCGCAAAAACTGAAAATAAACTGAGTAAGGTATCACCGTTCCCAGAAGAAGAAACCATTTATTCACAAACAAATCTGCTTCTCCCTGCGCATTGAAATGGATTGGAATACTGTCTGGACAAAAGCAGCATACAATCGCCACTACTGCTAGCATAACCAAAAACACGATCACATCCTTCAAGATACTTTTTTCATAGCAACATCCTACATTAAATAATTTTTTTACCACATGCTTTTTTACACTTCTTTTACTTCTTTATCTCACATGAGCAAACTCGCTTGAAATATACTATCTGAATTAGATCCGAATATATTTCTTCCGGGTCATCGAAAATGGCTTGGAGAACTTTCTGAATGGCCATTAGAATCAAGCTGTAGAGCATGTGGAGCATGTTCATCGCACCATCCGGCTGTACGGCAAGTGTACCGACATATCCTCCGGCATAAGACCAAGTCTGCTTAGGAGGTTTTGGATATTACCTAAAACGGAAGCGTTATCTGCGTAACCTTATATGGTCTTTTATACTGGCTTATAATATCCTCCATGCGGTATACAATCTGTCTTTTCTGACATTCTTCCGAGAAATATTCCCACAGTTTTCTCGCCTGTGGGCTGGTGCATTCATAGTATTCCCCATACCTTTTTCGGTAGGCTGCCACCAGACCCTCTCCTGGAAACTGTTCGTTAAGTTTCTGAAAATACCATGCCCTCTGATTGCCCCGCAAAGTCATGCCAAATGCAGGATAGATAAATTTAACCCCTGTATCCTCTGCCTTCCGGATAATCTCACCGATATTTTCCCGGTTGTCCTCAATAAAAGGCAGAACCGGCATGAGCAAAATGCCTGTATAAAGCCCTGCTCTGGCAAGCTTTTCTATCATTTCAAAGCGCTCCGTCGGGCGTGAAACGTTCGGTTCTATCTTCTCTGCCAAATCATCCCTTGCCGTTGTGATTGTAATCTTCAAAAGCACTGGAGAATGTTCTGCGATACTCTGCAGAATATCAATATCCCGGGAAAGCAACGAACTTTTTGTCGCAATCGCCGCGCCAAACCCAAACGCATCACACAATTCCAACGCATGCCTTGAAAGTTCAAGTTCCCGTTCAAAGGGATTATATGGGTCGCTCATGGCTCCGGTTCCTACCACCCCGCTTCTTGTTTTTCTGCGCAAATCATCCCTGATGATCCGCAGCGCATTCTCCTTAACGCGCACCTTGTCAAAATCATCTACTCCATAGCACTCCGAACGGCTGTCGCAATAAATACAGCCGTGACAGCAGCCCTTGTAAATATTCATATTGTAATCAATCCCAAACCATTTTGCAGGAGCCTTCGTTTTCGTTACGATTGTCTTTGCAGGGATATATTCCATCTGTTTCCTCCAAGTTCCAGTCCTAGTACATCGAAAAATAAGTTCCTAGCCATATAACGCAGAATGATTTTTCATATGCAAGGCGGAGGAATGAGGCGTAGTGGGCGCTACGCCGATTGACAACAACGACGCAGATGGAAAATCAGGCAAGTTATATGGCTGGTTACTTATTATTCGGTGTACTAGTTACATTGTTTTAAAAACTGCAATATCCTTTGCTATTAAAGTGTATTTCTTTACAAAATCTGTTTTTGCATCCGTATAGCTATCACGGTTATGCTCGTATTGCTTCCATAACCCAAGTTTTAACTTTTCATATTCTTTGGCTGTATCAGGGTATTGATTCAAATAATCACGGAAATACAGTTCATCGTTATCGCCTTCCCTGCGCAAATGCAGATGAAAAACCTTCTCTGCAAAGCCCTTTTCCGTATATCCTTTATTAAACGATAAGCGCCGGCTGTTTTCTGACATGCATAAATACCCTGCAGAAGTAAGATATTCTTTAAAAGACTGCAGTTCGCTGTCCTTAGTAACTTCTGCCAGAATATCAATGATTGGCTTCGCCCAAATCCCTTCTATCGCCGTGCTGCCGATGTGGCTGATGCGGACGACCTGGTCTGGCGGCAGGACTTCTTTTAGTTTCGCCTCTTCTTCTATGTACCACTCTTTCCAATATGCCTTAGGCTCTGACAGAATAATCGGAAATAACTGCCATAATTCTCCAAGGCTCATCTCAGATAATTTTTGCCCCATCTTCCTTGATTCTCCCTTATTTCTACCCATTTTCGGCATTCCTCTCTTGCTGATATCTGTTTCGATTTCCCATTTGTATATCATCATTGCAAAAAACTGTCCATTTTTACTGACTGAAAGGCAGTCTTAGCATACCGGAGCAGGCGATATACCATTTCAATATGCAATTGTCAGTTTGGCTGCCTGATCTAATCTCGCTTCACGATCATATCACCCCAAGTAATCCAGGTTATAGTTCTATCTTGTGGGCATCCGGAATCCATCAAGGGCTTTGTTCAGATAATCATTAAACGGTTTCATAACATGGAACATTTTTCAGCGATGTACCCTGTACCTCAAAATATTTCTGAAACTCAGGAAAATAAATAATTTCTCCAAACTCGTCTCCATGTTCTGCAATATAATCCCGAATCATAGTAGTAGCATCCTTAAACATATTCGTAGACAATCCCCCTCTTAGGAAAGACTGTCCGCCTGGTTTGATCATCAGATAATATCCCACTGGGACAGGCTGCTTTCCCTTAGATGAAATATGCGCACGAAAAGATGGATTAAGCGGGGATCTGTCATTTTCCATTCTATGTGCATGATACCATTCCCAATTATTATTCTCGCTTAAATCAGCCAGATACTTTAAAATCTGTCTCATATCCATTATCCGTATCTTCCAGCTCTTATCTCTTTACAGCTTTTTAATCGGAAAAAACATATATCCCTTTCCAGTCTGGGGACAAGTAAAATCATGAACTGCCCCTGTCAGTTGAAGACCATTATCTCCCAGATACTTTATCACCTCTGAAAAAGTGTCCTCATTTTCACGTTCCGCATAAATATATTCATAGCCGGGAACCACCCACTTTGTCCATCCGTCAGGAGCTTCTGCATCATCATTACATTCTACTCCGGCAAGATAAAGCCCCTTGCAAAAGTCCTCCCACGGATGAAAAGACCGGGAAAAATCAGACATTGCTCCCCATATGCCAGCGATATTGCCATTTTCGTCTTTCTTTGCCAAATGCTGAACTTCTCCAAAGTGAGAATTTGCATCATCCCAAAGCTTTTGGATAAATCCTTCTCCATCTGACGTTGAGCCCTCTTTTCCTATCACAACAAAAGAGGCTTTTTTGCATTCATCAATCTTCATATTTCTTATCCCTCTTGATTTCATTTATCGATTCTTTACGATACTATAATTTCATAATGTATTCTTTGCCCCGCATATTCGGAGAATGTTTCCTCACTCTTTTTTACAAACTGAAATCCCACACTTTCATATGTGTGCTGAGCGGGAACGCAAATCTCATTTGTCCAAACAACTATCTTTTTTGCTCCCTGCGCAATTATGCGCCGAACCGCTTCCTGCATTTGTCGTTTCCCATAGCCGTTTCCCTTGTATTCCGTCAAAATGCAGTTGTGCCCGACTTCTGCTGATTCAGGCAGAATTCAATATCCACTTTCTCTCTACCTCACCAATAAATCAGGGGCATTTTTAATAAACGCAATTAACTCTTCCAAATCAGTAAAACCATCATAATCTCCATATATCCCCTCTCTATGATAGACAACTCCGTTTTTTTCATTTCTTTCAAGGCAATCAAGCAAAGTTTCCAGACCATATCTTTTAGCAAATATCGTAAATCCATATGGCTTGAGCTTTGCTAAAAGACCCTTTTTACAATCAATTTCACATAAAAAACAATTTGATATCCCTTTTTTGATGGAACAAGTACGATTTTCACACCATTCTTTATCAGGACATTCACCAGAGTTACAGCCATTGCAGACGACATTCTCAGAGCATAAACAGCAAGCAAGTCCACATCTTGCAATCCCAAGTTCTCTTTTCACCCAAACACCACCTCCATATTGCTATTTCCAATCTTCATATTCTTTCATCTGATTTCACAATTCATAATTGAGCATTAAACCTTGCCAAAACAATGATATCTCCTGACGATAAATTTTAATTATATTTCATCTCT
>CAJTIU010000011.1 GCA_910576335.1 Lachnospiraceae bacterium | reverse complement strand
TACGTCTTCTGCCGCCTCCTCTCCCCCGCCCAGAAGGGACAGGAGCATGATGATGCAGAACAGAAGCGCCATGGCTGCCTCCAGCATCCCCGCACGCAGCTCGTTGCCCCAGGGTGCGGGAAAATGTCCCATCATATAGGCATAGCTGTCCCCTGTCCCCATAAGGAAGACAAGGAGGAAGGCAGACATGACGCCCACTGCGGCCGCGATTCCGATACTGATTTTCCGTGCTGTTTTCCCACCGGCTGCTGACGAGAGGATCGCGGCGAACATCGTCATCAGGATGGAAAAGCAGGGAACGTTCTGTACAAAGCTCATTCTTCCATTCCTTTCATCTCAAAAAATATAACGTTTTTTGTTCAAGTCCCAGGAATGCGCACATCCTGCGCATTCCGTAAAACCATGATTCAGGTGTGAGGGGCGGTTTTTGCGCAGCAAAACTTTTCATACCGCTCCGAACCGCTTCTATGAACGGTCTTTTGACCGTTCATAGAAGCTTATCATGTCCAAATCCAGTGTGTGGTAGCGCTCATACAGGGCCACCGTAAGGGCCAGCATGAGGGCTGACACGGAGACGGACACCACGATCCCGGTAAGGACAAGGCCGCTGGGTATGGGGTTGATGTAGGCTTCCGTGCTCTGCACCCCGTTTTCGATAATGGGAGCCTTAAGCCCGGATATGTAGCCCTTTACCGCAAGGAACAGATAGACTGCCGTGTCCATGATGTTTAAGCCGATGATCTTCTTGATCAGGTTCTTATGCAGGAACAGGTCCGTAAACCCGATCCCGAACAGGACCACTGCCGCAATCTCGGCAAAGTTTGAAGCAAGATTGTTTCCCATGCTACAGCCCTCCTTTTCTGAACAGTGCATAAAATGCGTAGATGGTGCAGGATACAACGAGTCCCACGCAGATGTTGAGCGGCAGGATCAGGCCGCTGCTGATAATGGCCCCCGGCGTCCCGTTCGGGATCATATTCTCCATGTGGTTCGCCCCGGTAAAGAAGGAATAGCTCTTCGCCAGGCAGTAGAAGGAGAGGGCCGACACGCTGATTCCTGTGTAGGTTTTCTTCGTAAAAAACCGCTCTGTCTTTTCAAATCCGTAGGCGTTTGTGTAAAGAATCAGTCCTGCGCCGATGATTGCCCCGCCGGAGAAGCCTCCGCCCGGGGACAGGTGTCCGTTGAGGATAACATAGATTCCGAATAAGAATACTGCGGGACAGACCAGCTTTGCAATCACCTGCAGGATCGGGTCTGTGCCAACTGTTTCTTCTGTTTTCGGTTCCCCGGTTTCTATTTCCTTGGATATCTGGTTCCCGGTTTCTATTCCCATGGATACCCGATTCCCGGTTTCTATTCCCACGGTTCCAACGGATATCTGGATCCCGGCTTCTGTCCTCCGGGATCTGGATCCTTCCGCCAGGATTCCTCTTTTTCCGGATGCCTCCGCAGAAATCTTTTCTGACATGCTGTCGCCGGTATCCGTTATGGACGTTCTTTCTGCCATGCCATTCCCTGTACCCTCTTCTGCTGTCCCCCTTTTCCCCCTGGACTTCCCTGTCATCAGGATAAGCATGACGCATCCGGTTGCCACAAACAGCACCGTGGATTCCCCGAAGGTGTCGAAGGCACGGTAATTGAGGATCATCCCGGTCACGATGTTGACCGCCCCGGTCTCCTCCAGTCCTTTTGTGATGTACCGCTCAGGAACCTCGTTGTTTGCCGGGTTCCCCGTCTCCCCTACCGGCGGCAGATAGGATACCGCGTAAACCAGCAGGGCGATCAGGGCCGTGCAGATGAACACGCTGCTGACCTGATAGAGCTTTCCGTAGCCCTGCCACCTTTTATTGTGGGCATGGTCCCTGCTTCTGCGCTTTATGTCCTCATAGTCCGAGGGGTCGAAGTGCCGCTCCGGGCTCTCACGGGGTACCTGGGGCTTCATCTCCAGCCGTCCGATAAAGGGATCCTCCTCCCCCTTAAGCCACCGGGAGAAACGGTACGGGAAGCTTTTCTGATATTCTTTTTCCTCACGTTTTCTACTCATGGTCTTCCTCCTCATCCGGGAGATCACTGTCCGGTGATATCTTCTGTATCTTTTTCAGTGTCAGAAAAAACAGCAGGGAGGTCACCCCGGCCCCTACTGCCGCTTCCGTGATGGCAAGGTCCGGGGATTCGATGATGATCCACACGACCGACATCACAAGGCTGTAGGACATGAAGATCAGGATGGAGTTCAGCAGGTTTTTGTTGATGCTGACCGCCACTGCACATATCACAAGGAATATGAGCAGAATTACCATTATAATTGTCATGCCTGTTCCTCCTCTTTCTGCTTTTCTTTTCTGATCCTGATGTCTGCCTCCGGAGATATTTCTGCCGGGTTCCCCGCACCGGGCATCTCTTTTACCTGGAGGAAATCCTTTGGAATTGACTCTGCCAGACTACCCGCACCAGGCAGGTTCTTTACCGGACAGCAGTCCTCCGGATGCTCCTTTGACAGCACCTCCAGCTTTCCCACCATGTGTGCCGCCACCGGGGAAGTCAGCCACAGGAATGCCATGATGAACAGAATTTTAAGACCTGCAAGGTTAAATCCATTTATCAGAAAGACGCCTAAAAGGATCAGCCCTCCGCCAAGTGTGTCCCCGATTGCCGCAGCATGGATCCGGTTCATGACATATTTATAACGGAACACTCCGATAAGCTGGATGGCATCAAAAAACAGTCCCCCTGTGACCAGAACTGCCCCCAGGAAGTACCGGACTGCATTCAGTATATTCATTTCATATACCCTCCTCTCCTGCTGGGTTCCATTGATTCAATCCGTCTTCTTTTCCAAATGCCGCTATGTCCGGAGTTTCTTTCCCTGCAGGACTGTCTTCCGAATATCTGTGCTGCATGCGGGATGACGCTGTGTCCATAAATTTCTTCCCTGCAGTGCTGTCTTTCGGATGCCTATACCGCATACGGGACGCCCCGATATAGATCTGTGCCAGCACCACCACTGCAAGAAAACTAATGAGGGCATAGATGAAGCTGATGTCCAAAAGATATGCTTCCTTAAGAAGTAATGACAACACCGCGATGGCGGAGATTACCATTCCGCCCAGCATATTTACGGCCAGAAGCCTGTCCGCGGCTGCCGGCCCCAGCACAAGTCTCAAGAGGCACAGGAGGCTCATGACAGACAACACTCCCAGTACAATCAGCAGAAAGTTATGAATCATCTTTTTCTCCTTTCCTGTACGAATCTGCAGGAGACAGACAGCGAATCCTGTGTCTGCTCCGGATGCTCCATCCCACGGATTCTCTCTATAAATTCCGACTGCTCCATCCCTTCTGCAAACCCCTCATCCAGACAGTGGACCAGATACTCCCCGTTATGAAGATACACCGTCAGAGTTCCGGGGGTCAGGGTAATGGAATTCGCCAGGATCACCCGCCCTGTCTCTGTGTGCAGATCCGTGTTAAATCTTGCAAGAACCGGCTCTGGTTCTATATCATACGCAAGAATCATCTTCGCAACATCCAGGTTTGCCTTTATGATCTCAGCCAGGAGAAACAGCAGATACCTGGCCGCCTTCCCCAGACATTTAAGCGCTTCCCGCTCCGTACGCAGGCTGTATCCCATAAATCTGCTAATAAACAAATACAAAGCGGCGCAGATCACAAGTCCCAGCACGCCTATCTCCACCGTAAACTTCCCGTTCCACATAATCCATAAAATAAATAATATCAAAAAACTCATAATTTCACTCCTCTTGACGCGAATGCACATCCCCCGGCAGGCTGTCCGAAAACTGCTTTCCGCAAGATGTGCATCTAATTTGTGAAGAAGCCATTCCAAAATCAGGATGTGGCCTGCGCCGGCCGATTTCGAAGCAGCTGACACCACAAAACAGGGCGTGCAGCTTAATCTTCCTCTCCCATAAAATCAAGCACCTGTCTCGCTTCCCGGATGATTCCCTGCCAGTCCAGAATCCGCCACACCTCCTCCGTCTTTTCAATAAGTCCCTCATCCTCAAACTGATAAAGTATATTATAAAGTCCCCTCCTGCTTGCGCCCAGGTTATCACACATGTCATACATACTGACAAAATTAAAAATATCTCCCTCTGAATTTTCCAAAATATAATTTGCAAAAATCTCCCTCAGACTGAACAGGCTCTTTGCAAGAATCTTCTTGTACATCATATAGACCCTTTTGCTTGTTTTCTGATAGAAAAAAGCAGAAAATTCGTCTGACTGCATCAGTTCATCCAAAAGTGATCTCTTTAACGCAAGAACTGTCATAGAAGTGGTTGCAATACCGGAACATTGGAAATCCGCATTGTGTACGGAGCTTATGGCTCCCATAAATTCATTCCTTCCCACAATATCCACAATCATCTTTTTACCATTGTAGGATACGGTTTCTACCTTTATGACGCCTGATACAATGTAAAACAATGTGGGATCCTTATAATCCGCCCTAAAAAGATACTGTCCCTTCTTAAGCTTCAGGATCGGAACCAGCGGTAAATAATCTTTAATAAACTTATATATCTCTAATGTTTCAATCCGTTCTTTATCTCCCACGACTTCGATTTTCCCCCTTAATCTTATGCCCGCAGACAGATATGTCTAAGCTATGTAATCAAAAACATGCATTCCTCTTTCCATTAAAGCTTCATTTTCTATGATATACAGATTACGTCCTTTTTTTTCTATTTCTCCAGATTTGATAATATTATTCATTGCATTGTAAAGATTTCTCCGGCTGAATCCCAGATCTTCACACAATACATTCATATTTGGACAGACACATCTCCCGTCTTTCTGATTTCTGAGAATATAGGCAGCCAGTATTTCCGTCTGACTGAACATTGCATTCAGAAGCATACGCTTATACATCTTGTACACTCTCTGGCTCGTCTTATGGAAAAAGATCCTGGCAAACCGCGGATCCTTTAACAGTTCCTCGAAAACCATATCCTCCAGCTCCAATAGAACCGTATCTTCCATGGCAAGAACATCACACATAAGCTCCTGGTTGTGTACCCGGCTTAAGCCCCCTGTGAATTCATCCTCCCCAATCTCATCGACACAGAATGTCCTGCCATCCAGATTCTTGAGAACTCTTGTTCTTCCATTGAGAATATAATACTTCCGTCCTGTATTTCCGTCTTCTTTTTTTGCAACATATTCTCCCTTATTCACCAAAACAACCGGAATACGGTCAAGATAACCCTCAATAGACTCATAAATAGCAATTTGATGAATTTTCATGTCTGTCCTCCTCTCTGCCACACACTCCTTCATTTCCCACAGCTGTCCAGTGGAAACAGTTCAGACAAGCTGCCCTGTTACGTCCAGGGTCTTTACAGCTGCTTTTTTCAACTTCTTATTTTCGAATTATATCATTTATGTCTTAATATTATATAGTAAACTTTGCACGGTTTCACCAAAATTCGTCAGTAATTCATACTTTTTTCAAGCAATTCCACCGAATGATATCCATACATTTCTGCCATATTTCTTCTCACCTCATAGGTCAGGTTCACTTTTTTTACTAGACAGTCCTCTATAAAGGCCTCATACATGCGAACGGTCTCCTCCCCGTAGGAAAGAAGCTCTCCCCTGAGATAGGTTTCCGAAGACGTCTCATAAGCAGCCGCTTCCTTCGCATAAACCGGACGGCCGACTGACGAATACGCCGGATAACGCTCCTGGAACTCCTCCGCCCATTTCATCTGAATCTTTACAATTCGTTCAATCCGATTCTGCACTGACTCTGGTATTTTCGGCAGTACCGGTTCAAGTTCCCTGTAATGGACGGGATCCGTATCCCTCATCATATATGCATATTTCTCAAAGATGAGATTGCGTCCTTTCTCTGCGGCCTGGAGAAGATCTGCGTAATAGCTGCCGGCCAGCTCTCCCGGCCATGTGAGAAACTGACTCATTCTCATGATCCAAAATTCCTCCGGATTGTCCTGGCAGGAAGTCCGTCCTCCCCTGTTATTTACAAGCTGAAACTGACGCCATTCCTCCTCAATAATCTTTTCTATCCAGTACCTCATCCTTTTCGTCCTCCTATGCCGCCATAATGGGAAGCGCCCTTATGGTCTCATCCTGTATACGATGCAATGCCGCGTATCCGTGCTCCTCCAGATAATCTGAAGTGCTGCTGCTGATCCCCTGCCGTTTCATCTCATCAATAATCAGCCCGGAAATCTCCTCAATCAGTCTTACAACCCGGTCGGTCCGGTTAAGCTCGAAGCGGAATCTCTGGATATCTTCTCCATACCAGCAGCGCCTGTCCGGTCCGGTTTCAGTAATCTCTTTGAGCCGTTCTCTCACAGGAGTGAGCCTTTCTACCTTTTCCAGTCCTCTCCACATCCATTTATAATAGGGTGCATACTTTTTGTTTAACAGATACACCATGGAAAGAGCCGCCTTCACAAATTCGCCCAGGGCAAGCACTGCTGACACCGTATCGTGTCTCTGCATCATGCGGTTATAATTACATTGTCCCGAATGTGCCATGGTAATCGCCCTTGCGGCAATCTTCTTTAGACGAACATCCTCCGGATAATAGGAAAGAAGACTTTCCCTTATCTTTGAAAAGCGGCCCAGGCGGTCCTCGAATACCTCTCCGTTTGTTGCCACTGCCAGATAGTGCTCTGGTATAACGAGCCACTCCCGAAGGTTCCCTGGAAGTCTGTCCCTGCCGAGGAATTTTCTGTAAAATGCATCAATCTCCAGAATTCCCCTCCTTCCGGCTGATTCCACCCTGGTCAGTCTCTCCGCGATTCCCCTGTACTCGCGCGGCAGAGCCTCGTAGATCTGATTCATCCTTTCACCTGCCTTATGATAATCCTCTCTGTCTAGCCACACACAGAACCCCGGGCCATAGTCGTGATCCGTTGAAAGGATGTCGTCAAAGCCGTAGCATTCTGATCCCTCTCCAACCAGTCCTACTGCCGCCTTCTCCATATACTCTGGAAATAACTCTTCTAACACAGGCTTTCCAATCCTTATATAAAATTCCCGGGACAGTTCAATTCCTTTTATTTCCAGTTCAAGTTCTTTTGTCTGATTCATATTATTCCAGCCCCCTGCTGATTCGTGTTTATCTGTTACCCTTTATAAAACAGAATATGCCATAGGGAACTTCATCCCTAAAAAAGGCGGTATGACCCTTTTTTCTTTTTGAATCATACCGCCTGAGGCAAACATCAAAAATCTATTTTGACGCTTCTGATAAACGGATTGTTCCGTGCTGCGCACTCTCACACTCCTAAATCACAACATGTTGTCCATCTGACTTCTTACATTTTTGTATTCTGCTACTTCATGGTCGCATCCCTTAATGTGGGTATAGAGCCAGTCTACAACCTTATCATTTACTTCCTTTTCAAACTCTTCTGTCGGCCCCTCTTTTTCAAGCTTCTCCTGAAGTCCGGCAACCACCTCGATCAGAGCCTTGTGATATCCCTTATGCTCCTCATATTTCGGATACTTTGCCTCCTCCATCAGCTTTTCCTCTGCCTGGAAGTGGTATGTTGTATAATCAGCGAGGAATCCTAGTGTCTCAAGTACCTTTTCCTTGCTTTGTCTGCCCTCGAGGGCCTCAAACAAGTCATTCGCGCGCTTAATCAGCTCCTTATGATGGGAATCTATCATCTCATTGCCTGTAATCAGGCTTGGTGTAAATCTTGCCTTCATGAATTAATCCTCCGTTTTCCTTTTTTCTGCTGCCATTTCTAACTTTTTTTGCTTCCCGCTGTTATGCCTTTTCTTCTCCTGCATGCAGCCAGCCGTCAACCTTACCTCCCAGGTTCTTACCAAGGAATTTCACAACCTGTCCTACAAAAATCGCTGCTACAATTGTTCCCTCACGGACAACAACGCCGTCACCCGTAAATGAACTTAAGCCTCCAAGAAAGATCAACTGCAAAACCAGAGCCACCACAATCATGCTTGTGTCAACAATTGTCTTACAATCACCGAATGCTTTTCCTGAAACCTGAGCGATCGCTCCTGCCAGTCCCTCTGCGGGCATTGGCACCCACTTTGGACGCAGGTACAGGAATACGCCGATACCGATAATCAGGACACTGACTACCAGATAGACCAGCTTCATCACATAGCTTCCCGGTCTTGGAAAATCCAGCAGCAAATGTCCAAACGCATTCGGATCCGTACCGGTAAAGTCAATCATAACACTAAATACCATTGTCAGTACAATGCCAAGTACGTTAATAATCTTAAAGTCCTTACGCAAAATAACAATCTGTAATACTACCAGAATAATGTAAATGATAAATGTCGTCGTCCCCAGTGTAAATCCCCAGATCTGCTCACACGCCCTGGGAATTGAGCTTACCGGTGAGATACCCAGTGCTGACATCTTAGATATATTAATACCGATCGTGATAACCAAAAGCCCCATCACATAGCATATAAACTGTTTTACAATATTCCCTGGTTTCGCGTTTTTCATGCTAAGCCCCTCCATTTTTCCTTTTATAATCTGTATTTAGAAAGGTGTATCATCTCCGATATAGCATGCGATATCATGGTCAAGATAAAGCTGCTGCAGCTCCTTCATACGCTCATCTGTCATATCGCCGTGATCCGTGTATTCATACTTTTTCCCGAGCTGTTCCCATTTTGATGTGCCCATGCGATGGAACTTCAGAAGATTGATCTCAAAAAGATCAAGGCGTTTCATGAATTCAATCACCTTCATGGCGTTTTCATCACTGTCATTGTATTCGTGAATCGTAGGCTGGCGAAGCACCAGTCTTCCCCTCCAGGAAGATTTTTTCAGCGCTTCAATATTGGACAGGATCAGCTCATTGCCGACTCCGGTTCCCCATTTATGCGCCTCTGCATCCATATTCTTCACATCAATAAACGCAAAATTGATATTTTTCATCACCTTCAGGAAATTTTCTTCCGATGCAAATCCACTGGTCTCAATGGCTGTATGTATCTGTGCGTCCCTGCACCTCTGAAGCACCTCATACAGAAATTCATGATGCATCAGCGGATCTCCGCCTGAAAATGTTACGCCGCCTTCCGAACCCCAGTTATTAAAATCCCGTCTCAGAACCTTCATGAGCTCATCAACCGTGTACTCTTTCACACACTGCTTTAATGCATTATTGGGGCATATGCTGACGCACTCAAAGCTTTCACAGTCATCACAGACCGCAAAATTCACCTTCGGCCTTCCGCTCTCCTCGAATGTAAGGGCGCCGTGGGGACACACATTCCTGCATGCCCCGCAGCCCTTGTCGTATTTGCATACGCTCTCGGCAAACATGATGTGTTTTTTTCTCTTCCAGCTCTCCGGATTCGCGCACCATCTGCATGTCAGAGGGCATCCGACAAAAAACACGTTCGTCCTGCACCCCGGTCCATCATGCACAGAAAAGCTTTGTATATCAAATATTAAACCTTTCTTATCCATAATTTCCTATTCCTTATTTTTTGTAATTTTCACAGGCAAATGCTCCGCATGTAGCATAAGCCCAGTTCTCTTTTTTGAAACCTTTACAGGTTCCGATTCCGTATTTATCTGCACCACAGAAGTTCTGGCAGTTCCCGCACATTGGCGCTGCTTCAAATTTCGGACATGCCTGGCTCCCCTCTCCGTCAATCGGAACGATTACCTTGGACAGTGCGCACATACCTTTTTCACAGTCAAGATTTATATAATTCACACATTCGTTATGTTTCATGATTATCCCTCCATCTTTTTCGTCTATGTGCGGCAGACGCCTGGTGTCCCCACCGCTGCCGCACATTGTTTTTTATTCAGATCGCTTCTGTCGGTTTACGCCTCATCATACTGGGTTCTGTAGATAACCTCATCCTGGATCGCCTTACCGATCTCACACCAGTACTGGGTAAATCCGGCAACACGTACCATCAGGTCGCGGTATGCTTCCGGCTTCTTCTGTGCATCTCTGAGAGTCTCGGAACCCACGATATTGAACTGTACATGGAATCCGCCCTTTCTCATATAAGCACGGATTACGTCTAACAGCTTCCGCGTTCCGTTCAGACCCTTTACAGCTGTCGGATGAATCTTCAGGTTCATCTGTGCATTCTGACATACGGAGTGATCGTATACTGTCGCTGACTCAAAGATTGCATACAGACCATTCTTGTCTGTTCCTGCTGCCGCGGATACAGAACCATCGGAGTAGGTTGTTCCTGACAAGGTGCCGTCTGCTCTTGCAAGTGTGACAAATCCCTGTGGGCCATGTGTTGATACAGAGATCTGGCACATGTAAAGTGGCTTTCCATAGTATGAGTGGATAGAATGTACATATGGAACCATGTAATTCTCATACTCTACCAGAAGCTGGTCAACATATGGAATCGCATTTCCGAACTTCGGTGCATTCAGACAGGCTGCAAATATCTTCTCATACTTCGGCGCGTCTTCGGTACTCTCTCTGTAATCAGGTGAGAATACGCCTGTCTCATAAGAGGTCTTAAAGCCAAAGTTATTCAGCATTGCGTCTACCATCTCATCTAGAGTAAAGGTCTTGTCGTCAAATACATTCTTCTTAAGAGAAGCAAGCGTATTGATAAATGTAACCGTACCGCAGGACTCGAAGTTGATTGTTGCGTTGTATTTTGCTCCCATCTGGCCGATATGCTGACCATTTGTAAGGAATCCGCCCTTTAGCAGGGAAGCTACTGCCGGCATATTGTATTTTCTCCAGATATCCATCTGAAGATTATTTACTTTATTTACAATCTGACATGTAACATCCAGATATTCCTTCCACAGATCCATCATCTTCTCGTAGGAGTCAATCTTCTGATTGTGCGGCGGGAATACCATCTTGCCGGTTCTCTCGTCAACACCATTTGTAAGTACCAGCTCAAGAACCTTCGGCAGCGCAATAAAGTGGATTCCAGTACCACATGTAGGTGATGCTCCGCCAGGAACCATAGTTGTTTTTCCATTGTACTTAAGCGGTGAGAAGGTTCCTGGAGAGGACTCCAGACATCCGCCTAGACACCATGCCCTTGCGTCCACAACATCCATTCCTTCCGGACCGTACTGTCTCATCATGAAATTCATACCGCCCTGATTGTTCATCCATGCAGGATATCCCATACCAAGCTTTGTACAGCGCGCACACTTCATAAGGAAGTCTTCCGGTGTCTTCTCATCATAGAGAACACTCAGTGTCGGCTGCGGAGTCTTTGCTCTCATACCGGCTTCTACGATTAAGTACTCAAGCGGGGTAACCGCAGTAAGTCCGTCATATCCAAGACCGCCCATGGACAGGTTGTTAAATGTATTTCCGGAGAGAACGCCGCCGGATACGCCGGCAGATGCGAAACACTCTATACATGTAATCTTTAATCTGTAAAGCTCAAGAAGTTCAATCACATCTTCATCTGTCATAACTCCGTCCTGGATGTCTTTCTCATAGAACGGCTGGAGAACCTGCCCGAGACGCCCGATAGACTGTCCTGACTGCGGGTCCTCATTTACAACACCATAGTGGAGGCAGAGTGTCATCTGAAGTGCTTCACGGAAGGAAGATGGAGCTTTGTGAGCAATGTTGCCCATAACCTCTGCGATCTCCTCGTAGTTCTTCTTGAATTCCGGATCAGACTCGCGTGCTGCAAGATCCTTTGCCTTATCTGCATAGTTCTGACACCACTGGCTTAATCCCTTTGCAACCTCTTTCATAGCTGCGTAGTAGTAGCCGCGGCTCATGCCAAGAAGTCCGTCGTCCCCTGCCTCGCCCATGTACTCTGCGATCTTCTCATCACAGATCTTCATGATGCCGTCAAAACCATACTGCAGAGGCAGATAATAGTTCATAACCTCACGTCCCTGTGGAATCGCGTAGGAATCAAACATACAGACAACACTGTCCATAATTCTCTCGAACTGGTCATATCCCGGAAGCATCTTTGCGTAGGTTGTACTGAGAGCTTCAACAGATACCTCGTCCCATGGCTTTGATACTTTTACGAGTACCGGAATATCCTCTTTTCTCATACCGAACTTTTTCGCAAGACAGATAATCTCCCCATAGCTCTCTGTCACGTTTCCGCCGCCTGCTCCTACCTGTGATACAGCATCTGCCTCACTCTCTGCCGGAGCATCCACTTCGTTCATAAGTGCCTCTGCCTGGGCATTGAAAAAGCTTGCTGTAACCCACGGGAACGGGAATGCACCACGCACATTCTTCGTCTTGTTCATAACAAGCTTCTCCCACGGAAGAATGGTCGGTGTTGTATGTGCATAGCCGCCTGCAACCGCTCTTGCCCTTCTCACCTCAAGCAGATCACCGTCATTCTCCCACCAGAGTCTGTTGTACCAGTATGGCGTCTCCATATCAGCAGATACTTTCAGTACATAATAGATTTCCTGCAGCTTCTTAAAACGGTCACACGGCTCAGGAATGTCAGCTTCTGTAACATCATCCATAACTGCAGTATCAATGCCGCGTTGTTTCAAAATCTCTTGTACTTTACTTTCATTTGAGTTCATATTATTTCCTCCTCTATCTTTTTTCTGTTAACATCATAATTCATCTGCAGACGACTCCGTTAGTACACATTGCACATAATTCAAAATAATTTTTATTTTTTTCTGTACGTTCTTCCAAAGGGGACGGGGCATTTTTAAAAATGCCCCGTCCCCAACTTTATCATCTTTTCCTCCATCCAGATGCTGACATGGTCTCCTGGTTTGATTTCCCCTTTTAATATCTCCTCTGCAATCATATCCTCCAGCTCCGACTGGACCGCACGTCTTAAGGGTCTTGCCCCATATTCCAGATTCACATGATTCTCCACCAGGTATTCCTTTACGGCATCGTTTACCTGGATCTGGATATTCATGTCGGCGCATCGTCCGGCAAGCTCCCCGATCAGGAGGGTTGTAATCTCCTTCATGTCCCGGTCATTCAGCTGTCTGAATACGATCACATCATCAATCCGGTTTAGGAATTCCGGGCGGAATACATGCCGGATCTCTGAGAGGATCTCTGATTTGATGTCTTCATTTTTCCGTTCCCCGTCTCCGGCATCCGGCTTAAATCCGGGTCTTCTGCCTGCGCCGCCTGTCCGGATTCCCGCATTGGAAGTCATGATCAGTATGGTATTTTTAAAGCTTACCTTGCGTCCTTTTGCGTCCGTCATATGCCCGTCGTCCAGCACCTGCAGAAGGACATTGAACACATCCGGATGGGCCTTTTCAATCTCATCGAACAGAACAACCGCATAAGGATTCTTCCGCACCCGCTCGCTGAGCTGTCCGCCGTCCTCAAATCCTATGTATCCCGGAGGAGCGCCCATCATTTTCGCAACGGAATGAGGCTCCATGTATTCGGACATGTCAAGCCGTATAAAAGCGTCTTTTTTGTCGAACATAAATTCTGCCAGTACCTTGCTGAGTTCTGTTTTTCCCACGCCGGTAGGACCCAGGAATAGAAAGGAGCCTATGGGCCTGTCCGGATTCTGTATTCCTGTGCGCACTCTGCGCATTGCCCTTGCCAGAGCCTCCACTGCCTGGTTCTGACCAATGATCTTCTCTCCTAATAATTTTTCCATCCGGAGCATGCGCGTGCTCTCGTCCTGATTGACCTGGGTAACTGGTATTCCCGTCCACTGGGACACGGTATTCGCGATCTCTTCGGTTCCGATGCTTACATGCCCGCCATCCTCCGGCTGCTCCGGGTGGTCGAGATAAGCGGATGCCGCTGTCTCGTCCACAAGGTCAAGCGCCTTATCCGGCAGATACCGGTCATTAATATACCGCCCGGACATTTCCACTGCCGCCCTCACTGCCTCCTGTGTAAAGGCTACATGATGATGGTGTTCATACCTTCCGATCACGCCATTCAGGATGCGGATACTCTCCTCCTGGGAGGGCTCCTCCACCCGGATTGGCTGGAAGCGGCGCTCCAGCGCCGCGTCCTTCTCAATATATCTGCGGTACTCCTCCGTCGTAGTGGTGCCGATTACCTGGATCTCACCACGGGCAAGGCAGGGCTTCAGAATATTTGCGGCGTCAATACCGCCTTCCGTGCCGCCGGCTCCCACAATGGTATGGATCTCATCAATAAAGAGGATCACATTTCCGGCCCCGGTGATTTCCTGTATAATCCGCTTCAGGCGTTCTTCAAAATCTCCCCTGTATCTGCTCCCGGCCACAACGCTTGCCAGGTCGATGGCTACCACCCGCTTATCCTTAAGCTTCTGCGGCGCCCGGCCCTCCGCCACCGCCGCGGCAAAGCCCTCGACAATGGCCGTCTTCCCGACCCCGGGCTCTCCCACCAGGCAAGGATTGTTCTTTCCCCAGCAGCACAGTGCCTGGATGAGCCGCCTGCTTTCACTCTCCCGCCCCACCAGTGGGCTTAATTCTCCTTCTGCGGCCATCTCTGTAAGGTCACGGCCAAACTGATCCAGAAGTTCTGTGCGCCGGTACGTTTTTAAATGGCGGGGATCCTCTTTTGCAATTCCGACTCTTCTGCGCTTCATCTCTGTAATCAGATCCATATAGACCAGCCAGGGCTTTACCTGCGCTGCCTTAAAAAACTTTGCCGCACCTACAGTGTCATCCTTAAGAAGCGCCAGCAGGATATGCTCCACCCCGGTAAACTCTGCCTGAAACCATACGGCAAGCTTATGGCTCTGATCCAGGATCTTTGTGCTTTCCATGGAATAGCTCCAGGCAGACTGTACGATCACAAGTCCGGTAGAAGGCACCCATTCCTCAATCATGGCAGACACAAGCTGCTCGTCCAGCCCGTACCGCATAAGAAGCTTATGTACATTGCCGCTCTTTTCCTTCGTAAGCGCCAGCAGAAGGTGCTCTGTCCCCACAGTGACCTGTCCCATGCTCTTCGCCGCTTCCGCCGCCATGGCAAGCGCATCCCTGGCGCAGTTATCATAATATGGATGCATCCCTTCCGTCACCTCACTTCGCTGTATGCTCCAATATAAAGTCCATTGCCTTTTTTACTGCAATCTCATCTCTCAGCCTCTTCGCCTCTTCGCCCTGTATCACTCTTTTTACCTCTTCTCTCCCCAGGGGATACCGGATCGTCAGCTTTTCGATCTCCCGGTCAAAATCCTCCTCTGTGGCCGCAATCCCTTCTTTTTTCGCAATTGCCGTAAGGAGCATCCTTCCCTTTAGCTGCTTTTTCGCCAGTTCCTTCATCTTATTTACCAGCTCTTTCTCATTCGTGTGGGAGGCCGCATAGTACTGCTCAATGGACAGCCCCTGCTGGGTCAGCCTGAGGGCGTATTCCTCCGCCATGCGTCTGGCCCGGTCATTGATATCCCTTTCGGAAACCTTCACGGTGGACCGGGAGAGGATATCCGCAATCACATGCTCTTCCTTTTCCTTGTCCGTCAGCCCTTCCGGAATCTTAACTCCAATATATTTCCCGAGAATTACTCTTGCCATAAGCTTTTATCCTTCCTCCTGCGTCTGTATCAGTTCCATATTCTTTAAAAGCGCCTCATAGATACTTAGTTCTGTCATAAAATTACGCTCCATTAAAGCTTTTGCGTCCTTATACTTTTTTATGCTCTGCGCCCACTCTTCCCGATTCTGGAAAAGACGGGCCTGTTCATAGGTTACGACCGCAATGCTCTGATTTCTGTTAATCAGCCATTCTCTTGTCTCCTTTGTCAATCCATCCTCATCCTGAGTATCCGGGCAGGATGCTCATCCAAGGCCGGATGCCGGCATGACCATGCACTTAAGTTCCCTTGATTTCTCCTCCAGGTACTTTTCTGCTCCTTCGTAATTCTCTTTCTGATAATATCCCTGAAGCTCCATATAAAATTTTTTCCCATTCAAAAACATACCGCTGTCCCGTTCCTTTCCATATGATGATGATACAAGCGTCAAAAGGTCATGCGTTTCGCTTGCATGAAAAAGCATGACTCCCCGACGCAGTCAGATTCTGATGCCGAATTCCTCCCTGACGATTCTCCAAAGATCTTCCTTGTCTCTGATAGCAGTCTCCGTCACCTTTCCGTCCTCTTCCAGTGTATACACATCATTGAAGATGGATTTGCGCCCCTTCTCAGTCCGAAGGTTCAGCACTCTGTTTGCCACAAATTTTGACAACGGCGTGGTGGAATAATATCCTGCCAGGGGAGCGAATTCCACCGGATCCTGGGGCTGCAGTGTAAATTCAATCAGCGGTTCAAATCCCTCTTCCCTGCACATGCCCATTCTCCACCAGTACTCATCCATCCGCTCCACGCGGAACCTGCGTCCTTCCATCTCTTCCTCATATCCGTCCTCTACAAGAAGGGCTCCTGAAGGCGACGGTCCTCCGAAGCCGACGTCACAGAAGTAATACCTCCCGCCAAGCCTTACAAGTTCAATCCTGTGGTTTCCCGGCGGTACATGCCCTCCGTAAACCTGATCCATCACAACACGCGCCCGTGCTTCCTGCACATCATATCCGCATCCCTTAAGCAGATGGCAGAACAGACCGTTAAGTTCGAAGCAGAAGCCTCCTCTTCCCCTTTTGACAAGCTTGTTAAACAAATCCTCCGTGTCCATGCTGACCGGCTCATCCAGATCATATATGCTGAGATTCTCAAATGGAATGTGTGTCTGATGAAGGCTGATCAGACGGTCCAGGTACTCCTTATCTGCCGCTTCACACGGTCCGGCTCCAATGCGCGCAAGATAGGCGGACAGGTCCGAAACGGGCTCATATATTCTGCTGTACATACTCTGGTCTCCTTTCGTATTCATGTAGCAGTTCAGATGCCTTCACTGTTACATATTCTTTACTTTTCTTTCTATGTCCAGTGTAGTGGACTGACGCCTGCTATAGCTAGTAAAGACTGCACACTTTTGAAGTAAAAAAAGAGGACGTTATCATGAGATTAGATAACGTCCTCTTTTTTCTTATTCATCTATAAACCTTATGGCAAGCTGTTTCATCTCCCGGGCATTTTCAAGCACTGTTTTTGTAATCTTTGCCCCTCCAAGGATTCTGGCAAGCTCTTTCACTGCCTCCTCCTCGTCAAGCCTGCGGATTGTAGTAGTGGTATCCCTGCTCCCTACCTTTTTTTCAATCAGAAAATGGGTGCTGGCCATAGCCGCAATCTGGGCAAGATGTGTGATGCAGATCACCTGATGATTCCTGCCGATTACAGCCATCTTCTCCGACACCTTCTGTGCCGTACGGCCGCTGATTCCCACATCAATCTCATCGAAGATCAGAGTCTCCACTGCATCCTGGTCTGCCATAATCGTCTTAATTGCCAGCATGATTCTCGAAAGTTCTCCACCTGACGCCACATTTGCAAGGGGTCTTACCGGAAGTCCGGGATTCAGGGATACACGGAATTCCACATCATCCGCTCCGTCAGCCGTATAATCCTTCAGACTGTCAAAAGCAATCTCAAACTTCACATCCGCAAAGTTCAGATCCTTAAGCCCCTCCTCAATTTTCCTTTCCAGAAGCTCCCCCTTCGCCCTGCGAACCCTGGTAAGCTTTGCACAGGCCTCCTTCAGCCTCTCCTGTGCACTTTCCAGTCCGTTTTTCAGCTCTTCCATATAGGCTTCATAGTCCTTAAGTCGCTCTAGTTTTTCCCTCCTGGATTCTGCATAGGAAAGAATCTCTCCGATCGTACCGCCGTATTTTGTCTTCAGACGATTGATCTCGTTTAAGCGGCTCTCCGTCTCATAGAACTCCTCCTCTGAAAATTCGCAGGAGCTTAAGTAATCGGCCAGCTCACGGTTAAAATCATTCAGGAGACTGTCAATTTCCGAGAGCTGCCCATAGAGCTGCCCCGCCCCCTCGTCGTACCCGGTAAGCTCCGACAGCATCCTTATGGCACGGCTCAGGTTCTCGCTGGCACTTCCGTCTCCCTCACTGGTATACTGGTACGCAGCTGCCGCACCCTCGGTAAGCTTCTTTCCATTTTCCATGCGTCTGAAAAGAGTCTCCAGTTCCTCATCCTCGCCCTCTCTTACTTTTGCATTTTCAATCTCATCCAGCTCAAACTGAAGAAAGGACATCTCTTTTGCGCGTTCCGACTCATCCATATCGGATTCCTCCAGCCGTTTTTTGAACAAGCGGTACTCCTGATATGTTTCTGCCACTCTTTTCTTTAATTTTTCTGCTTTCTCACCTGCAAACGCATCTACAAATCCCAGGTGATTTTTCTTATACAACAGAGACTGGTGCTCATGCTGTCCATGTATGTCAATCAAGGCAGACGCCGCCTCCCTTAAGACAGCCATGGTTACTGTCTCTCCGTTAATCCGGCTTACACTTCTTCTTTCCATCAGGCGGCGGCTCAATACTACAATCCCGTCCTCCGGGAAAATATCAAGTGCTTTCAGCGCTTTGATCTGTGCCGGATGCCCTACACTGAAGGTAAGCTCCACAAAGCCATAATCTGCGCCCTCTCTTATCATATCCTTTGTATATTTTCCGCCAAGAGCCAGATTAACCGAACCAAGAATAATTGATTTTCCTGCCCCGGTCTCACCGGTCAGAATATTCAGGCCATCTTCAAACTCCACTTCGACCTCATCAATAAGAGCCAGGTTTTTCACATGTAAATTTTGTAACATCTATTCCTCCTACAGGACAATCCTGCTGATTTTTTCCATTACCCGTACAGTATCCTCCTTACTGCGGATTGCACACATAATCGTGTCATCCCCCGCAATACTGCCCACAACTTCCTTCCACTTCATGGCGTCAAGCGCGGCACAGACTGCCATCGCCATCCCGGCTACCGTCTTGATCACCAAAATGTTCTGTGCCATATCCATCGACACATAACCGTCTCTTAGCACACGCATATACTTTTCGTTCATCCCATCCTTTGCATCCTGGTGGACCGCATAACGCTGTCCTCCTCCCTCTGCCGGAACCTTTGTAAGCTTCAGGTCCCTGATATCCCTGGACACCGTTGCCTGCGTCACCTGAAATCCCTCATTCTGCAGACGCTCGGCAAGTTCTTCCTGGGTCTCAATATGATATGTGTGGATCAACTCAATAATCTTTGCATGTCTGTTAACCTTCATGTTGCTAATTTCCTTTCATCTTCCTCCGCAGTGTCTCCAGAAAACTGACTCTGCTAAGCTTGATAATCTTTGCAAAAGCCGCTGCCCGCCTGACTGTCACCGTATCTCCTGTCACCATAGTCATCGTATCCGCACCATCAAAGGCAATGCATGCCTCCTCCACTGTATGCTGCTTTCCTTCTCCGATCTCAAGAACAAGCTCATCCTCTGCTGACAGCACAATACTGCTCGTATTCAGTGCATGGGAGCAGATCGGTGTGATCACGATCAGAGAAGCAGTAGGCTCTACAATTGGCCCGCCCGCTGACAGATTATACGCCGTGGAGCCTGTAGGCGTGGAGATAATCATCCCGTCTGCCTCATAGGAATTCAGCAGCTCTCCATTTACATACAGCTTAAAATGAATCAGCCTGAGACTTTCCCGCCTCGCCACCACAATATCATTCAGCGCCACATCACGCACCAAAGGCCCGGACACACTGCAAAGTACGCCTTCAAGCATCATCCGGTCCTCCACTGCATACTCACCGGAAAGGAGTCTCTTTAATGCCTCCTCAATATGGCTTACCTCTACCTCTGCGAGATAACCCAGAGTTCCCATATTAATCCCCAGTATCGGAATATTCCTCCCATGCAGGGCTCTTGACACTTCAATGAGAGTACCGTCTCCGCCAATCACAATGGCGCAGTCAAAGTCCTCTGGAATCGAATCCATGATAATCCTTTTATTCTCATCCTTCAGACACCGGATACATGTTTTTCCCCATGAAATAAGAATTGCAATAATTCCCTCTGTCACCCTCTGTCCGATGTCTTTTCCATCATTTGTAACAATAAAGAACCGTTCCATCTCCTGCTATTCCTCCCACTACTCCTTCGCAGATTATATGAAAACCTGCCCGCCTCTGTCCTGTGTTTATGCAGAGTCCTTGCAGAAGCTGCCGAACGCATCCTGCACAGTCTTCCTGATGTCTATGCTCCCGCGGATACCACCTCCACATTTTTTCAGATGTACAAGATATTCTATGTTTCCCTCCGGTCCGCGGATCGGCGAAAATGTAAGATTTTCCACATAGAATCCGCATGAAACAGCAAAACCCGTCACTGCCTCAATCACCTCTATATGGGTTTCTGGATCCCGGACAACGCCTTTCTTCCCCACCTTCTGCCTTCCTGCTTCAAACTGCGGTTTAATAAGCGCCGCGATCTCCCCGTCCTCTTTCAGATAATCCCGGATTGCAGGCAGCACCTTTGACAGGGAGATAAAGGATACATCAATAGAGGAAAAATCAACAGGCTCCCCAATATCCTCTGGCTTCACATAACGGATATTGGTCTTCTCCATACATACAACACGGGAATCCTCCCGAAGTCTCCAGTCAAGCTGTCCTCTCCCCACATCAATTGCGTAGACCTTACGTGCTCCGTTCTGAAGCATACAGTCTGTAAAGCCCCCGGTAGACGCTCCCACATCCGTGCAGACTTTTCCCTTCACAGAGGTGTCAAAGGACTGAAGAGCCTTTTCAAGTTTTAGCCCTCCACGGCTTACATAGGGCAGGGAATGTCCCCGGACCTCGATCTTTACTTCCTCTTTAAATGACATGCCGGGCTTATCCTCCTTCTGCCCGTCCACATATACATTTCCCGACATAATCACTGCCTTTGCTTTCTCTCTGGACGGCGCCAGATTCCGCTTTACAAGCAATACATCCAACCGTTCCTTCATATCTGAAGCTCCTTAACTGCCTTTAAGATTTTTTCCGTCATGCTCCCGCTGTCAATCCCGTTTTCCTTTCTGAGCATGGCAATGCTTCCGTGCTCCACATACGTATCCGGAAGGGCAAGGATCAGCACCCTGGCAGAAAGACCTGCCCTCTCTGCATATTCCAGTACATGCTCCCCATATCCGCCAGTCTTTACATTTTCTTCCATCACAGCAATCATACGGTGATTCTCTGCAAGACGGCGTATCATCTCCTCATCCAGAGGTTTGATAAATCTGGCATTCACCAGGCTGCAGGGAATGCCCTTTTTCTTCAAGTTTTCGCGTACCTTCACCGCCTCTTCAAACATATGCCCCACACTGAGAATAGCAAGCCCCTCCTCCCTGCAGATCCATTCGCTCTTTCCATATTCCACAGGAGCGCGGTATTTTTCATAGCCGGTATATACCGCTCCCCTCGGATACCGGAGCGCCACCGGCCCGTCATATCCCACGGCAAACCGGACCATATCCGCCATCTCCCATTTATTTTTCGGGGACAGAACCGTCATATTCGGAATTGCGCTCAGGTAGGAAAGATCAAAAATTCCCTGATGGGTTTCCCCGTCGCTTCCCACCAGTCCGGCACGGTCAACGGCAAACATCACCGGAAGATTCTGAAGCGCCACGTCATGTATGATCTGATCATATCCTCTCTGCAAAAAGGAAGAATACACTGCAAAGACCGGCTTAAGCCCGCCTGCCGCAAGCCCGGCTGCAAAGGTGACAGCATGTCCCTCCGCAATCCCCACATCAAAAAAACGGTTTGGAAAACGTTTCCGAAAACCCGAAAGACCCGTTCCATCTGCCATTGCTGCAGTAATCGCCGCAATCTCCGGGTTCTTTGCCGCCTCGGCACAGATGACCTTTCCGAAAACATCTGTATAGGTATCCTCTTCCTTTTTTGCAGTTACTTCACCGCTCTTAATATCAAAGGGACCGATCCCGTGGAACTTATCCGGCGCACTCTCTGCCGGCTCATAGCCCTTTCCCTTCTCTGTCATGACATGAAGAAGCACTGGTCCCTCCACACGCTTTGCCTCAGAAAGCGCCCGGCATAGTACCGGCAGATTATGTCCCTGGATTGGCCCGAAATAAGTAACCCCCATATCCTCAAACAGCATTCCCGGCACCACCAGCTGCTTAATGCTGCTTTTTGTCCTGCGGATATGTTCAATCAGAGTATCCCCTAAAACCGGAATACACTCCAGTGCATTGGTCACGCCCTTTTTTAAGCCTGTATAAAACCCCGCTGTTCTGAGATGGGACAGGTATTTGGACATCCCTCCCACATTTTCCGAGATGGACATATGGTTATCATTCAAAATAATAATAAAATTGCTCTTTAACCTGGATGCATTATTAAGTGCCTCGTATGCCATGCCTCCTGTAAGGGACCCGTCGCCAATCACCGAGATCACATAATGCTCTTCCCCCTTTATATCCCTCGCCTCCACAAGGCCAAGCCCTGCGGAAACGGACGTTGAGCTGTGCCCTGTATCAAAGGCATCACAGGGGCTTTCCTTCCTTTTTGGAAATCCACTTAATCCCCCGTAGGTCCGCAGGCCGTCAAATCCATCCTTTCTCCCTGTCAGAAGCTTGTGAGTATAGGACTGGTGTCCCACATCCCATATGATCTTATCCTGGGGCAGGTCAAATACAAGATGGAGTGCCATGGTAAGCTCCACAACCCCAAGATTAGACGCAAGATGCCCCCCTGTCTTACTGACCTTTTCCACAAGGAACTGCCGGATTTCCCTGGCCAGTATGGCAAGCTCTTCTGATGTCAGATTCTTTATATCATTTTCCTTTTGTATTCGTTCCAGCATATAAGATTTCCCCTGTCTTAAGTAAAAATCGTACTATCTTTACTTGTCTCTGTGGATCAATTGTATGAGAAGCTCTTCAAGATATGGATTCTCTCCCGGAAGCCTCTTTAATAGCCTGACCGCATCCTGAGACTCTTCATCCACCTTTTTCCTGGCCTCTTCAATTCCAAAAAGTGTTACATATGTTGTTTTTTCATTTTTCTCATCACTATGTACCGGCTTCCCCAGAGTCTGGGTGGTACTCGTCACATCAAGGATATCATCCTGAATCTGAAACGCGAGTCCGATCTTCCTTCCAATGCTGCCGGCTGTCCTGACCTCCTCCTCTGAGGCGCCCCCCAGAATCGCCCCGATCATCATCGCCGCTTCAATCAGCGCTGATGTCTTAAGCTCATAGATGGTATCAAGCACTTCCTTTGAAATCTGATGCCCTGTCTCCTTTACATCAATAACCTGTCCGCCGATCATACCGTAGATTCCTGCCTTTTCCCCAAGCACACTTAAGGCCCGTCCGATCAGAAGCGCATCCTCTGGCTCCATCACAAAGGCTTTGAACGCTGTCTCAAATGCATAATTAAGAAGAGCATCTCCGGCAAGAATCCCCATGTCTTCCCCGTATACCACATGTGTCGTCTTACGCCCTCTGCGGTAATCATCATCATCCATTGCCGGAAGGTCGTCATGCACAAGAGAGTACGTATGGATCATCTCAATAGCAGCCATAAAGGGCTCCACTGCCTTTGATTTTCCTCCGAACAGGGAAAAAGTTTCCTTCATAAGCATTGGGCGTATCCGCTTGCCCCCTGCCAGAAGGCTGTAGGTCATGGCCTCCATAATAATCCTCTGACTGCCTTTCTGTACCGGAAGGTATGACTGGAGAATATCCTCGATCTGCCTTACCCTGCACTCGCGCTGCCTTTCAAATTCTTCACTCTTCAAACTCATGCATCTCACCTTCATCATCTAAAACCAACATCTTTTTTTCTATCTTATCCAGTCTGTCATTACAGGACTTAAGAAGCTCCATCCCCCTGTGATAAAGCTGAAAGGATTCCTCCAGGGAAACCTCCGGCTGCTCCATCGTACCGATCACCGACTCAAGTCCTTCAAATAATTCCTCCAGCGTCTGATTAGCCATAATGCTCCTCCTTCACCTGTTCTGTCCTTGCATAGATCACTCCGTCTGTCACATGAACACAAAGCTTCTTCCCCTCTTCGGCCTGCCGGATGCTTTTCAGTGCATGTCCTGATTCGTCCTGCACATAAGCATACCCCTGATTCAGCTTCTTTAAAGGGGACAGGCCGTTGATCCGTTCTATGTAGATCTCAAGCCTCTGTCTGGACGTACGGATCTTCTCCTTCATCCGCCCTCTGAGCCTGTCCTCAAGCTCTGCAAGGCGCATCCGGTTCTCCTTAAGCTTGTTTCCCGGATGGAGGTATCCAAGCTTTGTCTCATAGCCCTTCAGGCGCATCCTCGTAAACTGCACGTTACGCTCCAGCAAAGAGCCAAGCCTCTGCCGGTACTGCCTGCATCTCTCCTGGGTCTGGCGGTAATCAAAGACCGCAAGCTCTGCCGCCGCCGAAGGCGTAGGAGCCCGCTTGTCCGCCACAAAATCAGCGATCGTGGTATCCGTCTCATGCCCCACTGCAGAGATAACCGGAACTGGACAGTTGAAAATAGCCCTGGCGACCTCTTCCTCATTAAAGGCCCACAGATCCTCGATGGAACCGCCGCCCCTTCCCACAATCATCACATCAATATCTTCACAGGCCAGCCTTTCAATCCCCAGGACAATGCTTTCCTTCGCCCCCTCGCCCTGAACCTGGGCAGGATAAAGAATGAGCTGCACATATGGATTCCTCCGCCTGGCAATATTCATAATATCACGCACCGCAGCGCCTGTAGGAGCTGTCACTACGCCAACGCGCCTGGCAAACCGTGGAACCGGCTTCTTATATTCCGCTGAGAACATTCCCATCTCTTCAAGCTCCTGCTTCAGAGCCTGGAATCTCTCAAACAGGACACCCTCTCCATCTAAGCGGATCTCCCTTGCGTAAAGCTGGTAGGTCCCGCTTCTTTCATAAATATTCACCGAGCCAAATACGACCACCTGCTGTCCATTACTCATACGAAAAGCGAGCCCGCCCCGCTGCCCTGCAAACATAACACAGGCAATCGTTCCTGACTCGTCCTTTAGTGAAAAATATATATGCCCCGAGGTATGATATTTACAATTGGACACTTCTCCCTTCACATAGATGCGGCTCAGCATATAGTCCTGGGTGAACATATTTTTAATATAAGCATTAATCTGTCCTACAGTATAGGCATTTCGCACCATCATCTCCACCTCTGGCCAGCGCGGGAAATCTGCACTCCTGAATCACTTCCCTCACTGCTGCCCCTTCGTCTCTGTCAACTTCGCAAGCACTCCATTCACAAATGCCGGACCGTCATCTCCGCTGTATCTCTTGGCAAGCTCCACCGCCTCATTGATCGCGACTCCCTCCGGAACATCCTCATCCCACTTCATCTCATACAAAGCAAGACGCAGGATGCTCAGATCCACCTTATTCATGCGCCCGGTCTTCCATCCCTTTGCATGGGTATTAATCAGCGCATCAATCTCCTCTGTCTTAAGAATAACGGCAAGAGCCTTCTCCCGGATATACTCCATATCCTCCTCCGAAGGCTCCCTGTCCTCCATCTGTTCAAAGTAAAGCTGCATCTGCCCAGGCATCTCACTGTCACTGTTAAATTCATAGCTAAATACCATTCTGAATATATGCTCCCGCAATTCTGACCGTTTCACTTAAGCCTCCTCCGGAACATCCACTCCGGCAACCCTGATATTCACGTCCGCAACCTCAAGCCCTGTCATATTCTCAATGGCTGCCCTGACCTTCTCCTGCACCTTCCCGGTAACATCCTTGATGCTGTATCCAAACTTCATATTCATAGCCAGAGACACTGTCACAATCCCATCCAGCACATCCACCTTCACACCCTTGGACAAAGACTTCCTGCCAAGCCTGTTCACCAGCTCCTTCGTGGCATTGCCAACCATCGAAGAAACCCCGTCAACCTCCATGGCCGCAAGCCCCGCAATAATCGCCACAACCTCGTCCGCAATCTTAACCTCTCCAAGATTCTCCTCTGTCTTTATCGTATAAGTACTCTTTTCTTCCTTTCCCATGTCATTCTACCTCCTGTCTGTTCCCTCTGAACTGTTGCATATTTTAGTCTATTATAACAAATCCATCCCAATTTGCAAAGTGGGGACGGGGTATTTTTAAAAATACCCCGTCCCTATTTTGCAAATTCTGCCAGGATAAGTCCATTATTTCTGTCCTGTGTCATGCGGATGCTCCACTCGTTTACAAACAAAAGCAGCGGCCGTCCCTTCAGATCCTTCACCCGCTTCATATCAGATGTGCCGGTGATCTTCGCCACATCAATCTCCGGATTCTCAATCCACCGGATATACTCGTAGGGCAGATTGTCCATACGGATCTCCACGTTATATTCGTTTTCCAGACGGTATTTGAGCACATCAAACTGCAGCACGCCCACAACGCCCACAATAATCTCCTCCATGCCTGTATTAAATTCCTGGAAAATCTGTATCGCACCCTCCTGGGCAATCTGGTTAATTCCCTTGATAAACTGCTTGCGCTTCATGGTATCTACCTGTCTTACCCTGGCGAAATGTTCTGGTGCAAAGGTAGGAATTCCTTCGTAGCTGAACCGCTCTGCGGAGGTGGTAAGGGTATCTCCGATGGAAAAAATTCCTGGGTCAAATACTCCGATAATGTCTCCTCCGTAAGCCTTCTCCACCATCTTGCGCTCACTTGCCATCAGCTGCTGCGGCTGGGAAAGCCGCACCTTTTTCCCGCCCTGCATATGGTACACATCCATCCCTGCATCAAAGGAACCCGAGCAGATCCGCATAAAAGCAATTCTGTCCCTGTGCGCCTTATTCATATTGGCCTGAATCTTAAAGACAAAGGCTGAAAATGCCTCTTCCTCCATAGGGTCAATCATTCCCTTATCCGACATGCGCGGAAGAGGGGATGTGGTCATCTTAAGGAAATGCTGTAAAAATGTCTCCACGCCAAAATTCGTAAGGGCAGAACCGAAAAATACTGGTGAAAGCTCTCCTTTACTTACAAGCTCCTGGTCAAACTCCGCTCCCGCGCCGTCCAGAAGCTCCGTCTCCTCCATAAGTCTGCTCCGCTGTTCCTCGCTCATAAGCTCTGAAAGCTCCGGTGATGCGAGAGAAACCTTCTTCACCTCTCCCTGAATGGTTCCCTTCCTCGTATCAGAGAAGAGTTCTACCACCTTCTCTGCTCTTTCATAGACACCCAGAAATTCCTTACCTGAACCAATGGGCCAGTTCACCGGGCATGTGGCGATACCAAGCTCCGTCTCAATATCATCCAGAAGCTCAAAAGTATCCATGGCTTCTCTGTCCATCTTATTGATAAATGTAAAGATGGGAATGTGACGCATGGTGCATACTTTAAAAAGTTTTCTCGTCTGCGCCTCCACACCCTTCGATGCGTCGATGACCATAACCGCCGAATCCGCTGCCATCAGAGTCCGGTACGTATCCTCCGAAAAATCCTGATGTCCCGGCGTATCCAGGATGTTGATACAGTAGCCTCCGTAATTAAACTGAAGGACAGAGGATGTCACAGAGATTCCTCTCTCCTTCTCAATCTCCATCCAGTCAGATACCGCATGCTTTGCGGTTGCCTTTCCTTTTACACTTCCTGCCTGATTGATCGCTCCGCCGTAGAGCAGGAATTTCTCAGTAAGGGTGGTCTTTCCTGCGTCAGGGTGGGATATGATTGCAAATGTTCTTCTCTTTTCTATCTGTTTTTTTACCTCGCCTGTAACCAGTGACATAATCTAAACACTCCTGATAATATATAGTAGTATAACCTGAAAAATACACCGGTAATCAGTATAACACAGCAGGACCATGAACTCAACAGGAAAATGGGGGGGACGCGGGCAGGGGACAACCATATTCCACGTAAACGGGACAACATTCCGATGAACTAATTGCTAACTGCGACTAAGACGTTCGGGATAGCCCTCACGCCTAAGTCTCCGTAAGCAATGGATTTCATCTCCATTAAAAACATCCCTGAATTGTTTACTTAGGAATATGGTTGTCCCCTGCCCGCTGTTCTGCGGCTGCGCGGCAATGAACATTTCTTCGCATAGCCTGCGGCTGCGCGGCATCAGACTCTAAAAAGTTTGAGTTATACACTGAAATTCATTCCGTCTATGCAATTGTCGTATAAAAACTGTTTGAGTTCAGAGTTCTGGTTCGTTTCATAATATGATACTAATAATTTATAAAACTCTTTTATATCTTTTTGTATTACTGATATAATTCCTTGTCCATTCTCAATCATGATTTTATTCCCAATTAGCATAGCAATTCTTTTATTTCCGTCATAAAATAATTGTGCTCTCATTAAATACAGTGTCATATCCAATGCTTTATTTAAGGGAGAAGTATTAGCTTCTAATATATACTGAATTTCAGATTCAACCTTCTTTTCGTCAGGCAATTCAGGAATCCAGTCTGTTCCTCCTATTCTTACTTCGAGCGGTCTCGGAAACTCTTTAAGCCCGAATTTCCGCTCTTTTTTCATGTTCTTCTTTTTTGCTTTCCTCCATATCCCGGAAAACATTTTTGTTAAATTTTCAAAAAAGTATTGACATATAAGTCAAAATGTGCGGCGCGTTTGGTGACCATATACGCCAGTCACCAAACGCGCCCCTTGTAGTTAAGAAACATCTGTGCCACACGCACAGCACTAAACTACTAGGAGGTGCACTTTATGATCAAGTACTGGCAGTCCATGCAAGATTACACGTACTTTCTCACCGAATCCAAAGCCCATTTCGATTCCTCTGAAAGAAACCGGCTCCATACGGAGCTTTGGAAACCATGGCAGAAGCTCCGGCTTTTCGATTCCGATAAGGCCATGGAGTTCCTTTTGCCCTTTTACTCCAACACTGGCAGGCCCGCTAAGAACCAGCCGCAAATCTTAAGGTCTTTTATCCTTTTCTTTCTTCTATTTTCAAAAGGTTTGACCAAGCTATCCCTTACCCTTTGGGTGGACAGGCTCAAACACGACCGCCTCCTTGCCGCCCTCATCGGCTGCACTACGGATTCCCTGCCGCCCCTCGGTTCTTATTTTGACTTCATGGACAGGCTCTGGACTGCACCGCCAACGGACTTATATGCGCGGGATAAACTGCTTCCGGCTTCCTGGAACAGCAAAAAGCCGGATAAGCCCAAAGGCAAAAAGCAGAAAGCACAGGAGGCAAAGCCCAAAATCACAGAAACTATCGAAAAACGGCTCATGGCCGGGAAGGATATCCCTTTTAACTTTGAAGGGCGGCTGCAGCGCTTCTTCTATCATGTGGCTGTCCTGCCTTCCATGGAATCCGGTCTCATACCAAGGGAACACCTTACGGTTTACGGAGACGGCACCGCCGTGCATACCCATGCCTGCCCACGCGGGCACCACAGGGTTGGCGCACCGGAAAATCTGCGGCATTTCCCCGACCCCGATGCTTCCTGGGGCTGGGACAGCGACCTGGAAAAATATTACTTCGGCTACACTTTGTTCCAATTATCCTGCTATAACAGTGAACTCAGGACAGACATCCCCCTGCTTCTGCGTTTTACCAGCGCAAAGCGGCATGATTCGGTCAATTTCCTTGTCGCCTTCCATGAACTGGTAAAACATATGCCGGCTGTTCCCACCTCGAATATGTGCCTGGATTCTGCAATGGACAATTACCCCACCTACCGGATCCTTAAAAACAGGGGAATACGGGCCTTCATCGACCTGAACGGCAAATGCGGCCGGCCAAAAACAATTCCTGATACCATCACCATTGACAAAGATGGGACTCCTCTATGTCAGGAAAAACTGTGCATGAAACCTAACGGTTATGACAGATCCAGCGGTTATCTCATGTGGCGCTGTCCCTATGGGAAAGAACACTGTTCCAAATGTAAAAACTCCTACACTGATTCCAAATATGGGAGAGTTGTCAAGACCCGGCCCGAATGGGATATCCGGCTTTACACCGATGTCCCCCGCGGCACAGATGCTTATAAGAAGATCTATAACCAGCGCACCTCCACAGAACGGATCAACAACCGCATCCTCAATGATTACGGACTGCACCGTATGTTCATACACACAAAGGAGCATTATTCTTTCATGACAACCATGATTGGAATCTGCATCCATCTGGATGCCCGCTATAAACAGCAGGTGCAGGCAGCCGCATAAACCAGGTTTCCTGCTTCTGGATTCTTTCTGGCCTGTTTTCCGACAGGTTTTAAAGTCATGCACATTTTTATTCTTTATGCTCTCTGGACTGCTCAAGCCCCACAATCATCCATCCCTTATCCCTCTCATTTCTGAAAATCAACCCTTTCCTGCTTATTCTCTATTGAGTTTCCGAGAGTGCTCTACTATAACGGTTCAGTCCATACTCCGGGTGCATCTGCTCAAAATCATATATAGCATCCTCAACCTCCCGGACGAGCCCTGAGTAATTCACAAACGGCATCTGAATTGGGTGTTCCGGCGTTCCATCATTTACACGGTCAATCGCCCAATCTCCGATTTTATCTTCTTCAATTATAAAGTTTACTTGTTTTGGTTTTCTGTATCATATCATTGTCCAAGAAAAATTGGATAACCTTCTTATGACTTTCCATATCATCACATTCAAGATAAAAACACGAAACGCCCTCCGGTGCATCACTATGCTTAGCCTCTAAAACAATTTCCTGCTCCACTGCGGCTTTGCAAAGCCCTGCCACTCTCTCTTTATCCTTGAAAAAATACATCCACTTTCCTACCTTATGCTCGTCAAACTGAGGCTTTCCCTCAATGTAGAAAACCCAAGGTCCTAAATTAATGATTCTCATTATAACAGTCTCCCTTCTTTCCTTTAATAAGAGCAGTCTATCACACCAAGTGTCCCAAAAAACGGACTCGTTATTTTTCTACACATCTGCCCTTGTATAGAATGTCGCTTTTCCTTTTCCATGCCTGTCAACAACCCCATCCTTCATCAGTTGTGTCAACGAATTTTCTACGGAAGCCTTAGACAGGGACGGCACAAGTTCCATGATCTCACTCTTCGTAAATTTACCGATTTTTTCACAAACTGCTTTTCTGACCATTTCTATTGCGGGCAGTTTATCATCCACAAGACTGATCCGGGTCTCAAAATCTCTATAAGCTGCCAGCACAATTCCAAGCATATATTTTATAAATGGTACCGGATCATTTTCATTCTCGTGCCAGCCATTCCCGCACTGTTCCAATACATCGTAATAATTTTCCTTAGTCTTTTCTATTTTACTCTCCAAGCTGATATATCTCCCTACAACATACCCGCACCGATATAGAAGGAGTGTGGTGAGCAGGCGAGACATCCGGCCATTTCCGTCATTGAATGGATGGATGCATAGAAAATCATTAATGAAAATCGGAATCAATACCAGCGGATCCACTATGCAGGCATCTATTGCCTGATTGAAATTATCGCAGATGGAATCGATTGCTCCCGGTGTCTCATAAGGCGCCAAAGGAGTAAATCGCACTGTCTGCGATCCATCCGGTTGATTTTCGGCTATCACATTCTGCGTATTCTTAAACCTTCCCCCTATATCCTTCTGTGAATATTGATATAAATCCCGGTGGAGCTGCAAAATATAAGAGGAACGAATCGGGATATATTCATAGCTCTCATGGATCGTATTTAAAACATCCCGATACCCCATAATTTCTTCTTCATCTCTATTCCTTGGTGTCGTCTTTTCCATAACAAGCTGCTGAAGTCTGGTGCTTGTCGTAACAATACCTTCAATTTTATTGGAAGCCTCAGTACTTTGTATTTTTGCTATCTCGGCCAGTTTTTCCAATGCGGCTGGTTTCTGCTTAAGATATAATTCCTGTTTTCCTTTAAACTCATGAATCTGTGCTACCAATCCAAGAATTTCCGAATCCCATCTGTAGTCTTTCAAATTAGCATAGTTAAAAATCTGCATTCGCCTAACCCCTTTCTTTTCGCCTAATTTTACCACTTCTTTAGGCAATAATCAATATTTTGCCCAGAATTCGCCTAATTCATTCTCGAATTATGCGAACTTTTAAGTATTAGGCGATTTCAATATCCAAAAATATATACAAACAAAATTTAAACCAACTTAAAAATGGCCAGTACCTTTCACACTGACCCTTTAACGATTATTACACAATTTAACAATAATCCTACTTCATAACGATACCCTCTGAGAATTCCTACTTTGTAACGATTGCCTCTACTATCTTAACGATAACTGTAATATCCGTAGTTTTCCTTTCTCCATTCGTAGTATTACCGTAGTCTTTATTTTGAAAAAGGAAAGTTATGCCTCCACTTTTGACTTTATGACAGAAATTTTAGACCCGGAGGAAGGCGAGGTAATCTGTGATCCAACATGTGGCTCTGGCGGTTTCCTTATCAAAGCATTTGAGTATGTTAGAGAAAAAATAGAGACTGATATTCGTAAACATAAAGATAAATTAAGGTCTGAGATGGAAGGTGCTGATTACGATAGCAAATCAGAGGATAAGCAAATAGAAATAAGTCAATCTATTGATGAAATGCAGACAGCACTCAACACAGAACTTGATACAAGTATAGTAGGCAGCCGTATGTACCAGCTTTCACGAAATTGTATTTATGGAACAGACGCCAATCCTCGCATGGCTCGTACATCAAAGATGAATATGATTATGCATGGAGATGGACACGGTGGAGTACATCATCATGACGGCTTATTAAATGTAAATGGTATTTTTGAAGAGCGTTTTGATGTTATTCTGACAAATCCTCCGTTTGGTCAGAATGTTGATAGAAATCAGATTATATCTGTGGCAGATAAATTTACTGATGAAGATATGAAGAAAAAATATAGGACACAATATGGTAAAGCATATGACGAAGCCCTTAAACAGGTAGATGATCATATAGGAAAGTCCTTATTGTCACTTTATGATTTGGGATCTACATCTACCCTTACAGAAGTACTTTTTATGGAGCGATGCCTAAGATTGCTAAAAAAGGGGGGACGTATGGGAATGGTTCTCCCGGAAGGTGTCCTTAATAATAAAAATCTTCAGGCTGTGCGTGAATATTTTGAAGGCAAGGCTAAACTTATTCTCATATGCTCTATTCCACAGGATGTATTTATTGCCGCCGGTGCTACTGTTAAACCCAGTCTTGTATTTATGCGAAAATTCACTGATGCAGAAGAAAAGACATATGCAGAGTGTAAACAAAAAGCTATTAATGAAGTGACTGCATTGCATCAGGCAGAACTTGATGCACTCAACAGCACTATCGAAATGTGTGACAGTCTTACAAACTCTTTAAAAGACGATTTGAAGGATGCAAAGAACAGACTTCTGAACGTTAAAAAAGCGAAGAATGACACCTCTGCTATTGAAACTGAAATAACTGATATACAGCAGAAACAGAAAGACAATAAAAATAATAAAAAGAATGCTGAAAAAGAGTTAGCAACGCTTCAGAAACTGATTTCTGAAGAAATCAAACCCGTAATCAAAAAATTTTTTGATTACGATATTCCTATTGCAAAAATTGAGGATGCCGGAATTACAACAACTGGTGCAAAATCAGATGGAAACCAGCTTCCTACGCTCGTAGAAGAATATCGTGAATATAATAAACTGCATTCTCTTTGGATTTCATCCACAATACAGTATTCATACAAGCCAAATCCTACAGGATGTTATAGTAGCTACATTGATGCAGCGGAGGTTCGAAAATTATGATTTTGACTCCTAAAAAATTATCGCTTTTTAAGGATTGGAATATAGATATGATTCTTTATACAAAAGAATTACATAGCAAGTATCCAATGTTGCCTTTAGAAAAAATAATTAAGCCAAGAAAAGAGAAAACAAAAGCCAAGGATGTCCCCAAAGACAGACAAGTTGTTAACAAAATCAGATTTATAGACGGTCACATTTTCTTTAAAGATCGTATTATAAAAAACGATATGAACAAATCATGTATAAATGATTTATTAGTTTCAAATATCAACTTTGAAAAAGGTGCATTTGCTGTCAATGCATGGGGAGACCTTTACGCATCTACCGATTATACATCGTATATAATTGACACAACAGTAACTAAACCGGAATATCTTTTTCTTTCATTACGGTGTCGGACATTTATGGAATATGTGGCTTCTGTAAAACCTAAAGGAATGAAAACTCGCGCAAGGTATGAATTCATAAAGAATTTTGAGATTCCTGTACCTCCACTAGCAGAGCAGGAAACAATTTTGAAAACCTACCATGAAATGCTTGACGAAGCCGAAAGAAATATACAAAGCGGAGATGACTTTGGTGCTAATCTACTTTACGATATTCAGTCAAAAGTTTCAAATATTAAACACGAAACATATAATATTCAAAAAGATAATTCCATTATGCGCATTATACCTTTTACTTCTACAAGACGCTGGGAAGTTGATTATATTCTTAAGGAAGGGTGTTTGGAGAATATATATAACAGTTTCATGTATGACAATTATTGCATCAAAGATTTACAAAAAGAATCATTGTTTGGTCTATCCGTAAAAGCATCTACAGAAATGAAAAAAGGAATGATTCCAATTTTAAGAATGTCAAATGTGGTAAATGGTGAAATAGATTTTTCAGAGCTTAAATATCTGCCAAAACAATGTGCCGTTACAGCCAAGGAGCCAGATAAATGGATTTTAAAACCCGGTGATTTTTTAGTCACAAGGACAAACGGAAGTAAAGATTTGGTCGGAAAAGCTGCTGTATTTAATAGCAATGAAATTTATACATATGCTTCTTATTTGATTCGATATCGCTTTGATACAACTAGGGTTTTGCCGGAATATGTTAATATTATGTTTATGATGCCTCTTGTTCGCAAACAAGTTGCTGTAATGAGGAGGCAAGGTGGTGGTCAATATAACTTAAACAGTGATGAAATAGGTGCTATTCGTATTCCCGTTCCTTCTATTCCTATATAGAAAGAAATTATCAAAAAATATAATAATACCAAAGGCGGAGCAAATGTTTATTACGAAAAAGCACAAAAATATAAAGAAGATGCACAAATAAATTTTGAATCGGAGATTTTTGTATAAAAACATAACTTTTATAATCCCAACTTTCCACTTGCCAATTTCTCAATTCAGAGGTAACATCAGACACCATGAAAGGAGGGATTGGATGGGAAAGGAACATGCGCTATACCAAAGTCACGAACCACCAGCCCTGCTGGTGTTCGTGACTTTGCATTGCATTCCTCATAACAGCACCTCCAGATACGCTCTAAGTTTTGATTCAACCTTTCAATTCACATCATAATCCGATATATTTAGTTTTTCATACAATTTCTTAAATTACTAGAGAGTGAAAAGTTCTTTTCATTTTTTCGAAAACAATTCGCTCAATATTTCTCAAAAAATACTAAACTTTAAAACTATTGACATACATCAAAAAATGTGTAGTCGGAAAAAAGTAAAATCAAAACCAAGAGTAAAGGTACCGCAAAGATTACCGTTGTAATGAAATCCGGCAACAGGCCACATGCACTGTCAGGGTAAAGGCGAAAAACACATCTTCCAACAACGGTAATGGAAATACTGGCAACGGGAACGAAAATTCTGGCGGCACTGGTAACAATGGAGGTGGAACCAAATCGCTGCCGACAAACAGCAGCCCGGAGCAGAAACATATCCCTTAGCAAACAGTACAGGGGCGCTCTTAGCGGCGGCAAAATCCACCGTTTACGAAGACTTATGCGTGAAGGCTCTCCTGAACGCATTAGTCGTAGTTAACGGTTAGTTTGCCAGAGCGCTGCCCCGTTTGCGTGGGATATGTTTCTGCTCCGGGCTGTGTCCGGGATATGTTTCTGCTCCAGGCTGCGTCCGGGATATGCCTCTGCTCCGGGCGGCGTCCCCACCTCAACTTATTTCCCGTCAGAGTACACTGGCGTGATCACGATATTTTCCGGCGCAATCCCCGTCTTCCTGGTCACAATGTCCTCAATCTTCGCAAGGCTGGCGTCATCAATCTCCTTCGCATTCACCACCACATCCGCTGATTCGGCCGTAAGGCTCACCACCGTCTCACTGAATCCCTTGGATGCAAGCATTGTCTCCGCAGCGGCCTCCTTCTCCATCAGATCCGTCATCGCCACCATCTGATTAATGGCATCCTGCTTCTGTTCCTCACTGATACTTTCATTGTCAATAATCTCAAGCAGGGTTTCCTTATTCTTCGCCCGCACCTGCTCTCTGGAAACCTTAGCCTCCGCCACAACTGCACTTGCCTCGCCGGAAGTAAGTACTGCCTCACCGGGTGTCCCGTCCACACTACCGTCATCGCCGTCTTTGCTTTCAATATCATCGGAAGCACTTGCAAGATCCTCCTCCGAAATATCAAGAAGCTCCTGGTTTGCAATCTCGTTATTCGCTTTTGTTGCATCCTTTTCATTGCTAAACAGCCTGCCTGAATAATTCAGATATCCGGCAGCCGCGATCATTATCGCCAATGCTGCAATAACGATCTGATTCTTTTTAAATATTCGTTTCACCTATGCTTCCCTCCTACCTTTCACTATTCTAATCTTATGCGTGTCTATCCCAAATAATGCCTGAACTGCCTCAGTAATATTTTTTACTACAACCGCATTATTCCCGCCCGGTGCAATAACCACCACTCCCTCCACCTTTGGGCTTAATTCTTTGCTGACATAAGGGGATCTTCCATCTCCTTCTGCCTCATCATTCACTGCCGTCTCACTGCGGTTCTCACTCTTTGTCGTTCTTTTTCCTCCCCGGCTGTCACTCTCCGTCACCTGCTCCCGGCTTTCCTGGGTGTCCTTTTCTACTACTTTTTCCCTTGATTCCGCAAGCGTGATCATAACTGACACCCTCCCGGCACCCTCCATCTCAGACAGAATGCCCTCCAGCTTCTCCTCCAGCTGTGCCACATACTCTGTCTCGGAAATCCGGGTCTCCTTCCCTTCTTCGGAAAGAAATGTACTTTTTCCCCTGTCCTCTGTTTCTTTCTTATCTCCTCCCGGGATTGCTATGACAAGCAGAAGGATTCCTGCAAGCAGTACGATGAGAATCTGGTCCTTTTTCAGTTTTTTCCCTTTAAATGCCTTAAAAAAGGTATTTTCAAAATCCTTCCTGCCAGTCAATCTGAATCTCCTCCACTTCAATTCCATCTGCCCCTCTTTCGCTGCCCTCTGAGGACTCTCCCGCGATGCCGGAGTTATTTTCTGTCATCTCTCTGCCCTCTGACGACTCTTCCGCTTCGTTATTCCAAAATCTCTGCGCCTCCTCTGCCATGGCATTCTCCAGGCTCTGTATAGATTCTCCCTCTGTATATTCTTCCACTTCTTTTATAAAATCAGTGATCCGGATCTCGGTTCCGAAAATTTTCAGAACCGGTGTCAGTATCATAAGTATCAGCACAAGCCCCGTAAAAAAACGAATATATTTCTTATAGTCCTTATTCGGAACTGCATGAAGAACCGCTGTCACCAAAACGAGGTAAAACGCAATATTCTGTATCCACTCATAAATATAGTCAAACATTCTTCCTCCCTATACACTGTCAATGCCGAAACTGCCTCACTGAAGGTGCCTCACGGTGAATACGGTATTGCAGCAGTCCTATACACTTCCTGAAACCAAGACTACCACAATGAAGATACCTTACAGTGAATACGGTATTGTAGTAGTCCTATACACTTCCTGTCGATGCCGAAACTACCACAATGGTAAGCAGGAACAAAAATCCTGTGGTAAAGACGATCCGCATCAGGAGTCTCAGCCCGTCACTGACGCTTTCCACGCACCCGGTTACTCGTTTATCCGACACTGGCTGAATCAATGCAGCCGCTAGCTTATACATCAGTACAATGCACCCGATCTGTACAAGAGGCACAATGCACAGAGCGAAACAGATTACCGCCCCTGTCACCCCAATACCATTTTTTACCAGTACGGCTGTTCCAAGCACCACCTCTGTCATTCCGCCAATGGCGTCACCGACCCCCGGGATCGCCTCAGCTCCTCTTGTCACCACACTTCTCTTCACCGCATCCACTGCAGGACTGATCAGGCTCTGTATCACATTCAGTCCTATAATACACGCAAGCAGAGACTTCAAGATCCAGGAAACCGCCGTCTCAATCAGTTCCGCAAATTTGCTCAGATACTCTTCTTCTGACAGAAAATTCAGAACTTTCACCATCATATATACATGTACCAGAGGAAGCACAATCTTCACAATGAACAGCTCCACCAGAAAAATCAGAAACAGAACCAGATGATAAAATGCTGCTGCCGTTACGCCTCCCTTCGCTGCGGTTACTGCCAGAAAATACACCGGGCAGAACGCTCCCATAAATGTTGTAAGCCCCTCGATTCCTCCGGTTGTCCATTCCACAACCTCCCGGAAAGAATTTAAAGACAGGGCAAGCAGAAGAATATACAGCACATAAAAACTAACAGCTGAGATCTGTTTACTCTGAAATACTTGTCCGAAATTGGTAAAGACTGCCGCCATAATGCATAAAAACAGAATATGCAGAAGACTTTTCCGGCTGCTTTCCACAGCATAGGTAAACTGGTCAGACACCAGCCTTCCCAAAAGCTCCATCGTAAACTCCGTATCCCCGGACAAGACATCGAAAAGTGTCTCCTGGAATCCAATTCTCTCCCTGGGAAAAAGATTTTTAAGCTCCTCGTCAATCTCCCCGAAGTCAAACTGCCCTGCCAGTTCATCTGCCATGTCTCCTATATTTTCCGAAGACTTCCCACTGGATGCCTGATCATACCCTTCTGCCAGTTCACCACTGGATGTCTGCACCCGGGTTCCTGCTGACTGCTCTCTAGATTTCTGCTCCTTAGTTCCTGCTGACTGTTCTATGAATGTCTGCTCCTTTGGAAATTCATATTCACCGGCCTGTGCTGATTCCTTACTGTACGTCCGGTCCCTGTTTTCCGCCGCCTGGACAGGCATACATTTCAATTCCGCGCACAATACATCAGTCATAAGGAGTATAAATAATCCGGCAAAAACCCCTGCACATTTCCTGCCTTTCATTCTCATGACAAAAAATCCTTTATCACTGTAAGAAGAGCCAGAAGCACTGGTATGCTAAGAACAAGCACCGCAAGCTTTCCAAATATCTCAATCTGCACTGCAACTGCCTGATATCCTGCATCCTTGCAGATGCCGGAGGCGAATTCCGCAATGTACGTAATTCCAAGCATTTTTATAAGCGTCCCCACATAGGCCGTATCCATTCTGATGTATCCGCCAAGGGTCTTCACAAGGTTAATCACTGCCTCCAGGTGCCCGAGAACACAGAAAAAGATAATCAGACTTAGCGCAATACTGATATAGATTCCATACTCTGCCTTCCCACTTTTAAACTGCACTGCAAGAAGCACTCCTGCAACCCCGATAATACCGATCCGTATGATATCCAAACCTAAGCCCCCTTCCATATTTGTATAACTGAAAAGATTGGAAGATTATTTTCCAGCCATCTGCTTTTCCTGCTACCCAGTCATCTCCTTAACCATATTGGGAGTTCAGCACTTGTTTTATGAGACAAAAAACAGTCTCTGTATGGACTCGAATAGTTCATAGATATATGGCACAATCCAGAATAATACAAGCAGCAGCCCGGCCAGGCTTGTCAGGAATGCATGCTCCTCTCTTCCGCTGTGTTTGAGAACCTGGCTCAACACTGAGACAAGAATCCCCACCGCAGCAATTTTAAAGATCATATTTACAGTCATGTAACCCTCCCCCTATAGCAGCAGGATTACAATCAGTATCCCGCTCATAATTCCCAGGCAATGGCATAATCTCACCTTTGATTTCATTTCCCCCTGCATCTCTTCCATAGACAGCTCTAACCTTGTAAGATAAAGCTCCAGGATCTTCACCTGCATGGTCACATCCGCAAGTCCCAGCCTCTCCCCAAGTTCCTTAAGCTTTAGGAGCTCTTCCCCGGAAAGCGCACAGCCCCGCAGACTCTCGTCTATGCTTGTCTTCCATATCTCCTCAAAAGTTCCCCCATCTCTTTTTTCAAGCCGGGTTCCAAGTCCGTTAAGCCACGTTCCATATGGCTCCCTGGCAGATTTCCCAATATAGGAAAATATTTCCCCAAGAGGGCTTCCGGCATAGCGTATCTCACTCTGGACCCAGTAAAAAAGCTGCCTGACATACTGCATCTGCGCATACTCGTCATGAAGCATTTCCGCCTTCCTAAGCCCCAAAAGCACCGTAGCACTGATTACAAGAACACTTCCCGCTGCTTTTAGCATATCTCCTTCTTTCGTACCTCCTCCTGAAAAATGCATCGGATATTTTCGTCAAAGATTCCCCGGATCTCCCCGGCTTTTTCGTGATTTCCCAAAAGAATATAACGCCCAAAATGCTTCTCCCGGATCATATTTCCCAAAACCGGCTTTTTCGCAAGCTCCTCAACCGAATTTCCATGTACCGTGGCAATCAGCCTGCATCCGCAGTGAAGCGCATATTCAATGGCACGCACATCCTCCTCTGATCCAATCTCATCCACTGCAATCACCTCAGGGCCCATGGAACGGATCAGCATAATCATTCCCTCTGCCTTCGGGCAGCAGTCCAGTATATCCGTCCGGATTCCCAGATGGTTCTGCGCCACTCCCATATAACAGCCGCCAATCTCCGACCGCTCGTCAACCACTCCCACCGGCTTTCCCGAGAGAAATGCATTTCCATCAGAAATCTGCCGGATCAGATCCCTAAGCAGTGTCGTCTTCCCACATCCAGGGGGAGACACAATCAGTGTATGATAGAGTCCCCTCTGCCTTGTAATATAAGGGAACACCTTGTCCGCACATCCGGGCACCTCATGGGAGATCCGTACATTCACCGAAGAAATATATTTCAGATTCTTTACTCTTCCTCCTTCCAGCATCACCTGCCCTGCCATACCGATTCTGTGCCCCCCTTCTATTGTAATGAATCCCTGCCTCATCTCCTGTTCATAGGCATATAAAGAATAATGGCTGATATAATCAACCATTTCCCGCAAATCCTCCTTTGTAACAATATAGGGCTCACCGCGCGCTCTTTCCACAAAAACCTCCTCCCCACTGTACAAAAGAAGAAGCGGCTTTTGCGCCCTGAGCCTGATCTCCTGAAGCAGATCAAACTCACACTGTATCCTCCTTTTAAGAAGCAGCCGTATACCGCGCGGCAGTACATTCAGGATTCCTTCTCCCTGCATCACATCACCACCTCTTAACAACAATATATGTCCATGCTCCCAATTTATTCCAACAACCAATTTGGGACGGGGCATTTTTAAAAATGCCCCGTCCCAAATTAACGGCCATACGTTATGGCAAGCTCCTTCATTTCTTCCTGGAGCTCTTTGCTAAATTGTCCCTCCCTTAACCTCCATTTCCAGTTTATCCCAAGAGTGGACGGCTTGTTTGTTCTCGCCCTGTCATCAAGTCCCAGATAGTCCTGCATGGGAATGATGCACAAGTCCGCCACACTTCCCAGTGCCAGGCAGATCAGTTTCATTGGAAGCTCCCCTGCATCTGCATGAAAATCATGCAGATAAGTCCGCACCATACGGCGTTCCTTCGGCGTGATGTTCCCAAGCCAGGATACTAAAGTTTCATTGTCATGGGTTCCTGTATAGACCACGCAGTTCCTCGGATAATTATGCGGGAGGTAATCACTGGCATTTCCAGTATCCCTCTCATCAAAAGCGAATTCCAGCACCCGCATATTCGGGTAGCCGCTGTCCCTCACAAGCTGCTTTACGGACTCTGTCATATAGCCAAGATCCTCTGCAATAATCTTCCGCTCCCCAAGATGAAAGGAAACCGCCCGGAACAGATCCATCCCTGGTCCCTTTTCCCACCATCCTCTTGCTGCCGTTTTATCTCCATAAGGAATGGCATAATACTCATCAAACCCCCGGAAATGGTCAATCCGAAGTACATCATACATGGTAAAGCAATGGGCAATCCGCTTTACCCACCAGTCAAAGCCGGAATTTTTATGAACCTCCCAGTTATAGAGCGGATTCCCCCAGAGCTGGCCTGTGGCGGAGAATGCATCCGGCGGGCATCCGGACACCTGTACCGGACGGTTGTCCCTGTCAAGTTTAAACAGCCAGGGCAACGCCCATGCATCTGCACTGTCCATTGCAACATAAATGGGAATATCCCCGATAATCTCAATCCCCTTCTCATTTGCATAGGCCTTAAGCTTTTTCCATTGTTCATAAAACTTAAACTGCATATATTTCTGGAATTCAATATCAAAATACAGCTCTTCCCTGTAATAGTCTAATGCATTCTGATATCTCAGGCGGATATCCTCCGCCCACTCGCTCCAGGGTCTTCCCTCAAACCGGCCCTTTACTGCCATGAAAAGCGCATAATCTGACAGCCAGTAATCCTGCGCTCTTTCAAATGCTGCAAATTCTGGATTTTCCGCAATCCGGCTCCGCTCATATGCCTTCCTTAAAAGCCCGAATCTCTCCAGATACATTTTCTCATAATTCACCGCCGTACCATCATCTCCAAAATCCGCCGCATTGCATTCTTCCTCTGTCAGAACTCCCTCCCTGATCAGCTCCTCCAAACTAATAAAGTATGGATTTCCGGCAAATGTGGAAAAGGACTGATACGGAGAATCCCCGTAGCTCGTAGGTCCAAGTGGAAGAATCTGCCAGGAACTCTGCCCTGCCTGGACAAGGCTGTCCACAAATTCATAGGCGCTCCTTCCAAAATCGCCGATTCCATATCCTCCCGGCAGACTGCTCACCGGAAGCAGCACTCCGCACCGTCTCATTTTATACATCACAATTCCTCCTCGCAGCTCACACTGTATTCAAGTGCTCTATTTTGACGCTTGTATCATGCTTTGCATCCATAACCTTTATTATACACCCGACAGACATGAAAAAATATAACATCGTTCGTTTTTTTAATGTTCACACAGGTCTGCCCCAGCGAAGCGAGGTCATCCCCCGGAGGGTTTTTATGATATAGGGAACGAAGTTTCCTATATCATAAAAAAGGGGCAAGACATAAAAATGTCTGCCCTTCCTTTGAACATGTTTCAAACATGCCCTAATCCCATTTAATTTTCCGGTCCTTATAGTAATACTCTCTGTCATGCTCATTCACTTCACGGAGCACTCTGCAGGGATTTCCCACTGCCACTACATTGGACGGAAGATCCTTTGTGACAACGCTTCCCGCGCCGACTACTACATTATCTCCAATGGTAATCCCCGGCAGGATTACCGCATTTGACCCGATCCAGCAGTTTTTACCAATATGCACCGGCATATTATACTGCATACCCTTCTCACGAAGCTCCGGCAGAATCGGATGGCCTGCCGTCGCAACCGTCACATTCGGACCGAACATCGTATAATCTCCAACATAAATATGTGTGTCATCCACTAAAGTGAGATTAAAATTTGCATAAATATTCTTTCCGAAATGTACATGATGCGCGCCAAAATTTGCATGAAGAGGCGGCTCAACATAACACCCTTCCCCGATCTCTGCAAACATCTCCTTCAAAAGCTGCTCCCTTTTCTCCATCTCGGTGGGACGTGTCATATTAAAATCATACAGCCTGTCCAGACACACGAACTGCTCCTTCAGAATATCTTCATCGTGGGGAAAGTAAAGTTCTCCGCTGTGCAATGCCTTTTTTACATCCATATCCTACTCCGCTACATCTTTCATACTAAATGAAAATCTTCCCATCTTATCCTTGCCAAGGCAGACGACCTTCACCCTGTCTCCCAGTGTCAGCACGTCCTCTACATGGTTCACTCTTTCCTTTGCAAGCTTGGAAATGTGTACCATACCTTCCTTACCCGGTGCAAATTCAAGAAAGGCACCGAATTCCTTAATACTGATAACCTTTCCTTCCAGAACCTGTCCGGCCTCAAAATCTGTCACAATGGTGTAGATCAGCTTCTGAGCCTCCTCCATGCTCCCACTTTCTGTTCCGCAGATGGAAACAGAACCATCATCTGTAATATCAATCTTAACTCCCGTCTGTTCTATAATCGCATTAATCGTTTTACCGCGCTGGCCTACAACATCACCGATCTTCTGCGGATCAATCTGCATCTGAATAATCTTTGGCGCATAAGGACCAACCTCTGGTCTTGGCTCAGCAATCGCCTTATTCATAACCTCATCAATAATATAGGTTCTTGCCTTCTTCGTTGCTGCAATCGCTTCCTCAATAATCGGCCTTGTAAGCCCGTGGATCTTAATATCCATCTGAATTGCAGTGATTCCCTTATGGGTTCCTGCTACCTTAAAGTCCATATCGCCGAAGAAATCCTCAAGTCCCTGGATATCCGTAAGCACGAGATAATCATCGTCCGTATCCCCTGTCACAAGTCCTGCTGAAATACCTGCCACAGCAGACTTAATCGGTACGCCTGCCGTCATCAGGGACATGGAAGATGCACACACGCTCGCCTGGGATGTGGAACCGTTGGACTCAAAGGTCTCAGAAACCGTGCGGATCGCATAGGGAAACTCTGCCTCGTCTGGAAGCACCGGCACCAGAGCGCGCTCTGCCAAAGCACCGTGCCCGATCTCACGGCGTCCCGGACCTCTTGAAGGTCTTGTCTCGCCGACAGAATAGGACGGGAAATTATAGTGGTGCATATATCTCTTGGATGTCTCCGCCTCATCAAGCCCGTCCAGTCTCTGCGCCTCTGCAAGGGGCGCCAGAGTCGTAATCGTACAGATCTGCGTCTGTCCTCTTGTAAACATTGCGGAGCCATGAACCCTTGGGATCAGATCAACCTCTGCTGCAAGAGGCCTGATCTGGTCAATGGCTCTTCCGTCCGGACGCTTGTGATCTTTTAAGATCATCTTACGTACTGTCTTCTTCTGATACTGGTAAACAGCCTCTGACAGAACTGCAAGCCACTCCTCCTTCTCTGCAAATGCCTCTTCAAGCTTCTCCGTAATCTTGCGGATATTTTCCTCTCTCACCTGCTTTACATCTGTAAATACAGCTTCTTCCATGGCCTCCGGCGGTACGATCTCCTTAATCGCCTCAAATAATTCCTCCGGAACTGCACAGCTCTCATACGTATGCTTCGGCTTTCCGCATTCTGCCACAATCGTATCAATAAATGCAATCACCTTCTGATTCAGCTCATGGGCAGCAAAGATTGCCTCAATCATCTTCTGCTCCGGCACTTCATTGGCTCCTGCCTCAATCATAATTACCTTTTCCCTTGTGGACGCCACTGTAAGGGCAAGCTCTGACACTTCCTTCTGGGCTGCTGTCGGATTAAATACAAATTCTCCATCTACCATACCCACCTGTGTCGTTGAGATGGGACCGTCAAAAGGAATATCCGAAATCGTTGTTGCAATAGCTGCGCCGAGCATCGCCGTAAGCTCCGGTGAACAGTCCTGGTCAACAGACAGGACAAGATTCTCCAAAGTTACATCATTACGGTAATCCTTCGGAAACAGCGGCCTCATGGGACGGTCAATCACACGGTCTGTAAGAACTGCATTCTCTGACGCCTTTCCCTCTCTCTTGTTAAAACCTCCCGGGATCTTTCCCACAGAATATAATCTTTCGTTATACTCCACACTTAACGGAAAGAAATCAATTCCGTCTCTCGGCTTTTCAGAAGCCGTAGCTGTACACAGCACCGTAGTATCTCCATAATGCATCAGTACTGCACCATTTGCCTGCTTCGCAACTCTGTCTACATCTACACACAAAGTCCTTCCGGCTAATTCCATTTCAAATTTTTTATACATATCCTTCTCCTTTTTCAACTTATACTGTAACTGCGCAGACCTGCCAAGTAATCACCTTATACTTTCAACGGCCTGACAGAGATTTTCCGAAACTACTGAAATATGCACTTTTCCTTGTGCCAGATTACAAATACACATTTCAGTGGTCTCGGGTAAAATCTCTCTGCCTGCAGTCTTTAATTTGGGGACGGGGCATTTTTAAAAATGCCCCGTCCCCAAATATAAATTATTTACGCAGTCCTAATCTCTCAATCAGGGAACGGTATCTTTCAATATCCATCTTCTTAAGGTATGCCAAAAGTCCTCTTCTCTGGCCTACCATCTTAAGAAGTCCTCTTCTTGAATGATGATCCTTCGGGTTTGCCTTAAAATGCTCTGTCAAGTCATTGATTCTTGCTGTAAGAATCGCAACCTGTACCTCTGGTGAACCTGTGTCGCCCTCTGATCTTCCGTAATCTGCAATAATCTGTTCTTTTCTTTCTTTTGAAATCATCTTTGATTTCCTCCTTTAATCTTATCATAACGCCTGATATTAAGTAATGGCTGGAGTATCCAATTACCGAACACCGGCTATCCATACTTGGAAAGTATAGCATATGGCTTAGACAAAGTAAAGGAAATTTTGTGATTTTCCCTATTTTACCTTAACTTTCATCTTTGCCTTTTTTCCATTATAGGTTGTGGCTGTAATCTCTGCGCTTCCTTTTTTCTTAGCTGTAATTTTTCCTTTTGAAGAAACGGCTGCTATCCTGGAATCCGAAGATGTATATTTGATCTTTCCAGAACCGCTCCCCTTTGATAAGGTATACTTGATCTGGAAGGTTCCTTTCACTGACAGCGTTTTCTTCTTTTTATTCAGCTTAATTTTCTTCGGGGCAGATTTTACCACTACCTTACATTTTGCCGAACAGCTTCCGGACTTAACCATGATATATGCGGTTCCCTTCTTTTTTGCCGTAAGTACTCCTTTTGAAGAAACCGTCACTACTGACTTTTTGGATGAGGACCACTTGACAGCCTGTGTAGAATCGTCTGGCTTTCTTGATGCTTTTAAGGTATATTTTTCCTTTACGCCTATTGTGATGCTCTTTTTGTTCAGTGAAATGCTTTTGGTCTTCATGTCTGATGCGAGGGGTCTGCCGATATATACAACGTTGTATCCGTCATAGTTATAAGGTACCAGCGCCAAAGTCTTTCCCTTCCCGTCACTGTTATATGTTGTAAGAACATACCCGTTCCCCACATACATAAATGCATGATGGATTTTTCTCCATTGTCCTACTCCGCCCTCTCCCTGGGTATACATCGTATCCCCGGGCAGAAGCTTATCCACACCTACAAGCTTATTCGCAACGGTCTTCTTTTGGGATTTTAGCCACCTTGCCTGTGCAGCCGCATTGGCGGCCCAGCTTCCTCCCGTGGCGCCGATGTCAAAAATCTTTCTTCCCAGAGACCGGTCATAATAACAACGGTAGACAAAGGAACTGCAGTCCCGGAATCCCTTGTTCATTCTCTTGGGCTGGCTGTATTTAATAATCTTGTAGCCCTTTCCATCCCCTTCCTCATAATCATGAAATCCATTGCTGACCGCCTGATAAGCGCCCTTGTAGGTACACTCCACCAGATAATCCGCATATGTTACATCGTCAAGAAATACTCTGATCGTGGTTCTTCCCAGACCCTTTCCGGTTACCTGTCCAGAACTATTCACTGTGGCAATAGATTTATCCAGGGATTCCCAGGATTTCGGCTGTGTCTTTTTCCCATCAATGGTCAGGATGAGCGTATCCTTTTTGCCCTTATACGTTACAATGCTTCCTAAATTCTTACTAATTCTATTGTCAGCATACAATTCGGCCTTTACAATATTAATCGTAATCGTAAATATTTTTCCGTCTATTGTAACGGTTATCGTCCCACTCTCCCGGGCAGAAACTTCCAGATATCCTTCTGTCTTATGAGCATATGCCCAGATGTCATTCGTGCTTTCACAATTAAAAACACTCTCCTCACTCATTCCGGTTACGTCAACCCTAACTGACGGATAGTACCAGGAACCCATATTATCATTCACATAGATGTTATAAGTAGTCTTGCTAATTGTCACATCTACTACCTGAATCGGGATTTCTGTCAGCTCACCGTCCTCTTCGGTAACCTTCAGTATTGTCTCCCCGACCGCTATTCCGGTCAGCCTTCCAGTCATATCCACTTTGGCAATCGTCTCATCTACTACCGCATAGCTGCAATTTCCACTTATCCAATAAGGAAGATCTACCTGAACTTCCGCCCCAACAGCAACGCGTATTTTGTCGTAATTGTAAAATGCCTTTTTCTGTGAGATATCGGGCTGTCTGTATTCCTCCTGAACGGGATTTTCATTGTCAGATCGTTCTGGTTCCTTCGCAGGATCTTCTGATTCCTCTTTCGATTCTGCCGGTGTTTCTGTCAGTTCCTCTTCTGAAGTCATTCCCTGATCCTCTGAATCAGCAGAAGTCTCCTCCGATTCCTTTACTTCCTCCTGCTCCCCACTCTGCTGCGCATCCTCTGAAAGAACTTCCGGTTCCTTCGCATACGCTTCTGCACCCGCCATCCATGCTCCGCCGGAGCTGGCCGCAAGTGCCAGAGCTGTCAGAACAGCAATCATCTTTTTTCGTGACATAGCTCTCCTCCCTTACTTTTTAATCTTTATTTTCACAGAAGCCTTCTTATTGCTTCCGTCTGTTGCCTTTGCAGTCAAAAACAGCTGCCTTAATCCTCGTCCTCCTCGTCCCCTGTCTCATTACCATCCGGGGCCATGATCGCAAATGCAATATTCGTCGCATGATCCGCCACACGCTCCAGCCCGGAGATAGTATCGGAAAACAGCATACCAGCCTCCGGCGTACATTTATTCTTGGTCAGCCGTTTCACATGGGCGCGCTGGAGCTTCCGCTCCCTCTCGTCAATGTCATCCTCCAGTTTCAGAATATCCTGCATATGCTTGGGATCTCTGTGGGTAAACATCTCAAGAGAATATTCTAGAATCTTCACCACTTCTTCCGTCATATCCTGCAGCTGCTTTTTCGCCTTGTCACTAAAGCCGATTCCCCGTTCAATCCGGTCCTTCGCCGAGTCTGCAAAGTTTTCCGCATGGTCGCCGATCCGCTCAATATCATTCACCACATGGAACAGACCGCCGATCAGACGTGCATCTGCAAGGGGAAGTTCAATCTCATTCACCTTCACAAGGTAGTCCGTGATTTTCCGGTTCAGGAAGTCAATATATTTCTCCCGCCTGTACACCTCCTCAATGTCCTTCTCACCAAGCTCGCACAGCGCCCTCATGGAAATCTTAAGATTTGACAGGGCAACCTTTCCCATATGCTCAATCTCATGGATACCATTGGAAAATGCCGTTGTGGGAGCAAGGATATTTCCCTTTCCAATATACTGAAGCTCGTATTCGTCCTCCTGCACCTCATCCTTCCCTGGCACAATCTTATAGGTAGCCTTCACAATCCATCCCATGAACGGGAACAGCATGGCAACCTCGAATACCTTCATAAGCGTATGTACATTTGCGACTGCACGGGCCAGATTCCCTCCGGACATATAGATGAGTCCGTCTGTAATCGGCTTTAATGCCACCATTAATATAATAAACATGATCAAAGAGCCGATTACATTAAAGAGAAAATGTATCAGCGCCGCACGCTTTGCATCTTTCTTCCCGCTTAAGCCGGCTGCAAGGGCAGATACACAGGAGCCGATATTACATCCAAGAATCATAAACGGACATATGGTAAATGCCAGAAGCCCCTGTGAAACCATAAGGAGGATAATACCAACTGTAGCAGAGGAACTCTGCAGCACCGCCGTGATCAGAAATCCCACAAGTATGGCAGAAAACGGGCTCTTAAGAGAGCTTAAAAATTCCAGCACTGCAGGCGACGACTTCACCGCTTCCATACTCTCTCCCATAATTCTAAGACCCATAAAAAGAATACCGAATCCGAGAATCACTTCCCCGATCTTCTTCACATTTACATTCTGTTTCTTGCTGAACATCACCATAATCACGCCGATAATCACCACAAGCGGGGCAATATCAGACAGATTAAATGCAATTAGCTGTCCGGTAACTGTCGTACCTATATTAGCGCCCAGGATTACACCCGTTGCCTGCATCAAGGTCATAAGCCCTGAGTTTACAAAGCTTACTACCATGACCGTAGTTGCATTCGAAGACTGGATAATCGCTGTAAATACGATTCCTACCACCATTCCGATAAAGCGGTTCTGCGTAAAGAATTCAAGAATTCCACGCATCTTTGCACCGGCCGCCTTCTCAAGGCCCTCACTCATGAGCTTCATGCCATAAAGGAAGAAACCAAGTCCTCCAAACAGTGTAAATACCTCTGTAATACTCATCTGTACTCTCCTTTTACTCTTCTATCCCAAAGTATCTTTTGCCGCAGGCAATATCGCGGTCTACACATTCCTTCAGCTCTGCCTTATCCCGGAATCTCTGTTCCGGCCTTACATATTCCATCAGCTCTGTCACAGCCTCTTTCCCATAGGCATCCCCGTCATAGCCAAACAGAAAGCTTTCAATCCGTACAGTATCCTCATCTGACACCGTAGGCTTAATACCAATATTGGCAATCCCGTTATACCCCTGCCCGTCCACATAAACACGGCACAGGTACACTCCCTTAGGAGGCACAAGCTTCCCCTGGGGCCACAGGATATTCAGAGTAGGGAAGCCCAGTGTCCGGCCAAGCTGCTTTCCATGCTCTACCACGCCTGTAACGCCGAACCGGTATCCCAGCATTCTGTTTGCGTCAGATACTGCCCCTTCTTTCAGCCTTTCCTTGATATAGGTACTGCTGATAATCCGGTCCTGGTATCTTTTCTTGTTGATGACAATCAGTTCATAGCCGTACTCCCGTGCATAAGCCTTCAGCATATGGATATCTCCGCATTTCCCATAGCCAAACTGAAAATCCGTACCGACCACAACATATTCCGCATGAAGCACGCCAGCGATAATATCCCTGATAAACTCCTCTGCCGGAAGCCTCTTAAGCTCTTCTGTAAATGCCCAGTCCACCAGATAATCCACATCCTTTTCCAGGTGCAGCTTTCGTTCTTCCTTTGTCATCAGCATATTACTCTGATGCATGTCAAATGCACATACCACGCTGCTGACATCCTCTTTTTCACTTAGCTCCTTCACAGCGTCTGTCAGCATCCGGTGTCCCAGATGAAGCCCGTCGAATTTCCCGAACGTCACCGCCGCCCCTTTGCTGTTTTTGTACTGCTTCAGACCTTCGATATATTGCATCTCCTAATCCCTCTCCCTGACATAAAACATCTTAATCAGCCCGAATTCTTTCTTTTCTGCCCCATATCTGTATATTCCGATCAGTGCGCCTGTGTGGTCATACAGCCGGATCCGCTCCCCATCTTCCGGCATCAGTCTTTCACAGATACCCTCAGCAGGGATTCTGTTCCCATTCAGGGCGGCCTTTTCCCAGCTCTTTCGTACTGTAAGCTTCTGATAATCCGGAAACATCTGGTCAATCGGAAGAACGGCTTCAGAGAGTGTCCCGTTCCTCCCCATCTCCTCCAGCCGGGAAAGGCTTAAGCTGTCCTCAATCCTGAATCCGCTTACCCTGGTACGGATAAGCTCCTCCATACACCCACAGCATCCAAGCCTCTTTCCCATGTCATGGCACAGAGTCCGGATGTAGGTTCCCTTCGAGCAGTGCACACGCATCCGCACCCGGGGCAAATGGATCTCCAGAATCTCAATTCCATAGACCGTAACTCTTCTTGCCGCACGCTCCACTGTCCTGCCTTCCCTTGCAAGCTCATACAGCTTCCTGCCGTTCACTTTCAGGGCAGAATACATAGGCGGAATCTGCTCATACTCTCCTGTGAAGCTTCTGACCACATGTGTCACCTCTGCTTCTTCAAGCCCGGAGATGTCTTCTTCCTTCTGGATTTTCCCTGTTATATCCTGTGTATCTGTCTCTATACCAAGAAGAAGGACGGTTTCATAGCATTTATCCTTGTCCGTCAGCATACCGCAAAGCTTTGTCGCCCTGCCAAGACAGACCGGCAGAACACCCACTGCCTCCGGATCCAGTGTCCCGGTATGCCCGATCTTCTTCTGACCGGTGATTCCCCGAAGCTTTGCCACAACATCATGGGAGGTATAGCCTTTTTCCTTATATACATTTAAGATCCCATGTATCATGCATCATCCCTCAGCTGTTTATCAATCTGCGCTGACAGACGGTTAATAATATTGTAGAAGCTTCCCTGCATCGTAACACCTGCAGCCTTCTTATGGCCGCCTCCGCCGTACTGGCAGGCAATTGTGCTGACATCCACTGAATCATCCGAACGAAGGCTGACCTTATATACCTCTGGCTCTAACTCATACATGAAGACTGCCACCTTTACCCCTTTTGTGTTGCGCAGATGACTGACAATTCCATCCATTTCCTTGGGAGTAACGCCGTAAAACTCCATGGTGTCCTTCTTAAAGTAAGAGACAATACATCTTCCGTTCAGAAACAGTATACTCTCCATAAGCGCCCTTCCCAGAATCTGATTCTGTGTATAGGTCTTTACATAGTACGTGTCCTCAATCAGACGCGGTCCGTCAATTCCTTTCTCCAGCAACTCTGCCGCCATCCGGAAGGTGGACGGCTTTGCAGCAGAATACTGGAAGGCTCCTGTGTCATGCACGATTCCGACATATAGCGCCTCTGACGCAGCCTTCCCAAGTTTTTCCTTCTCTGCCAGCTCATAGACAAGCTCTGATGTGGAGCTGGAATCCGGAACCACATAATTCTCTTCAGCATACCCCCCGTTGCTGACATGGTGGTCAATACATAATGTATGGTCCGCGCTCTCAAAAAGCGGCAGAGAAAAACCGAGCCTTGACTTATCTGCACAGTCCAGGCAGATAAATAAATCATAATGCTCCTCTCCTGTGATCTCGTGCCGAATCTCTTCTACTCCCTTCAGGCACTCATAAGCTGCCAGAGTCTCCTCCAGATATACATCCACCTGTTTTTCTTTATAATTGTCCCTGATATACTGATATAATCCCATGCTGGAACCGATACAGTCTCCATCCGGTTTTACATGTCCTCCGATTGCAATCGTTCCCGCCTGTGTAAGCATTCTATTAAGCATTCTCTTCACCCTCTGCTTTCAAAGTCTTTGTCACTTCATCAATCTTTCTTGACATATTTACACCATATTCAATTGACTGGTCTAATACAAATCTGATCTCTGGCGTGTTCCGCATATTCAGCGTCCTGGCAAGCTCCCGGCGGATATAACCCACAGCGCTCTCAAGGCCCGCAAGGGTATCCTCCTGTGCCTTCTGATCACCCAGAACACTGACATATACCTTACATGTCTTAAGATCCGGCGCAACCTCCGCCGCAACCACCGAAGTCCACGGTGCAACCCGCGGGTCCTTAATTCCACCTCTCAGGATGTTACTAAGCTCCCGCTGCACCTCCGTATTGACCCTTGTATTCTTTATACTTCTTTTTTTCACTTTTCTATCCTTTCAATTATCTCGGAACCTCAACCATCTTGTAGGATTCTACCAGGTCGCCCTCCTTGATATCATTAAAGTTCGCAAATACAAATCCGCATTCGTATCCTGCCCTTACTTCCTTGACATCATCCTTGAATCGTCTCAGGGAAGCAAGCGGTCCCTCAAAGATTACAATGCCGTCTCTTGTCAGACGCACAGAGCAGTCTCTTTCAAAGACGCCGTCCTGAACATAGGATCCTGCAATCGTACCAACGCCTGATGCCTTGAAGGTCTGGCGCACTTCGGCATGACCGAGTACCTTCTCCTCAAATACCGGATCAAGCATACCCTTCATGGCTGCCTCCACATCCTCAATCGCATTATAAATAACACGGTACAGACGAACATCTACACCCTCTCGCTCTGCCGTCTCCTTTGCCGATGCATCCGGACGGACATTAAATCCGATAATGATCGCATTCGATGCTGACGCAAGACTGACATCTGATTCATTAATCGCGCCCACACCGCCGTGGATGATCTTGATCACAACTTCATCATTGGAAAGCTTCAGGAGGCTCTGCTTAATTGCCTCTACGGAGCCCTGTACATCTGCTTTTACAACAATGCCGAGCTCTTTCAGATTGCCCTCCTGAATCTGTGTAAACAGATCATCCAGGGACAGCTTGGATTTTGTATCTTCAAGAAGCTTCACCTTGCTCTGGGCAATGAAGGTCTCTGCAAAGTTTCTTGCCTCCTTGTCATTTCCACATGCCACAAATACCTCACCGGCATTCGGCACATCATTCAGTCCAAGAATCTCAACCGGTGTTGACGGACCTGCCTCTTTGACACGTCTTCCCTTATCATCCATCATGGCCCTTACCTTGCCATGGGCAGAGCCTGCCGCAATGGCATCGCCTACACGGAGCGTTCCCTTCTGTACAAGCACCGTTGCCACAGAGCCTCTTCCCTTATCAAGCTCTGCCTCCAGCACAAGTCCTCTCGCACGGCGGTTCGGATTTGCCTTAAGCTCCATAACCTCAGCGGTCAGAAGAATCATTTCCATAAGCTCCTCTAATCCCTCTCCCGTCTTGGCAGATACCGGAACAAAGATGGTACTTCCGCCCCAGTCTTCTGCAATCAGCTCGTACTCCGTAAGCTCCTGCTTTACTCTCTCTACATTTGCACTTGGCTTATCAATCTTATTGACTGCAACAACAATCTCAATTCCTGCCGCCTTGGCGTGGTTAATCGCCTCTACGGTCTGAGGCATAACACCATCGTCTGCCGCTACCACAAGGATGGCAATATCCGTGGAGCTTGCGCCTCTCATACGCATGGCTGTAAATGCCTCATGCCCTGGTGTATCAAGGAAGGTAATGCTCTCTCCGTTTACCTCTACAACCGATGCTCCGATATGCTGTGTAATACCGCCGGCCTCTCTGCCGATCACATTGGTATTGCGGATTGCATCAAGAAGGGATGTCTTACCATGGTCAACATGACCCATGACACAGACTACGGGCGGACGTTTCTTCATCTTGCTGACATCCTCTTCGTCCTCCTTAAGAAGCTCCTCGATCACATCCACAACCTCTTCTTTTTCACAGAGGATTTCAAACTCCAGCGCAATCTCTTCTGCCGTCTCATAGTCAATCTCCTGATTAATCGTTACGATCTTACCCTGCATAAAGAGCTTCTTTACGATCACAGAAGGCACTACCTTCATCTTATCCGCAAGCTCCTGAATCGTAAGAACCTCTGGAATAATGATAGACTTGATCTTCTCCTCCTGCTTCTGCTCCTTGGGCTGGGGCTTATGAAGCTGCTGCTTCGTCTGGTTCATTCCCTTCTTGCCCTTGCTCATTCTATCCTCATCCCGGCGGAAATCCTTTTTCTTATAATCGTCCTTTCCTTTCCCTTTGCTGCGCTGGGGCTTCTGTCCTTCCACAATCGGTGACGGAATAGAAGGACGCCTGTCGGTTCTGTCTCCGGTTCTTTCCCCTGGTCTTCCGCTTCGTCCCTGACCTCTGTTATCACCGCGGAATCTGTCCCTGAAGCCTCCCTGGCCTCCGTCTCTTCTGTCTCCCTGCGGGCGGTCTCCGTCTCTTCTGTCTCTTCTCTCTCCAAATGGACGGCCTCCGTCCCTTCTCTCCCCTCTTTCTCCAAACGGGCGGTCTCCGTCTCTTCTGTCTCTTCTCTCTCCAAACGGGCGGTCTGCGTCTCTTCTGTCTCTTCTCTCTCCAAACGGACGGTCTGTGTCTCTTCTGTCTCTTCTCTCTCCAAATGGGCGGCCTCCGTCTCTTCTGTCTCCCCGGCGGCCATCCTGATCCCGGTCTCTTCTGTCAGAGCGTCTTGCCTGGTTCCCGTCTCTCCTGTCTCCCTGCGGACGATCCTGACCTCTCTCAGAACGGGAATTCTGTCTTGCAGGTCTCTGGGTCTCCCTGGACTGTCTCTCTATTGGTCTCTCAGACTGGGATCTCTCATTCTGCTGTCTTGCTGCTGTTCTGTCAGTACCCGCTTCCTGTACTCTTTCTTCCTGAACCGGTGTCTTTACAGCCCTCTCATGGTGCCTCTCCGCAGACTGCTTCTCTGCTGTCTGAGGCTTCTCCGGCTGCATCCTGGTCTGTCCCTTAGCTGCCTGCATGCCTGGCTCCGTCTTCGCCTTCTCAGGCTGTGCCTTTACTGCCTGGGACTTCTCTGGCTGCGGCTTTACCGCCTGGAGCTTCTCCGGCTGCGGCTTTACCGCCTGGAGCTTCTCCGGCTGCGGCTTTGCTGCCTGGGATCTCTCTGGCTGTGGTTTTACCGGCTGCGGCTTCTCTGGCTGCATTCTGGCTCCCACAGGCTTTGTCCCGGCTGCTGATGTCCTGGACGGGCGGCCATTATTCACCTGCATCGGTCTTCCCATCTGCTGGGCCGGCTTTCCTCCTGGCCGTCTCCCCTGCCTTGCACCGCTCTGGGTATTCTGCGGACGGAATACCTGAACAATGTTCTTTTTCCTGGGAGCCTCAGGCTTCACCTCGCCTTCTGCCTTTTCCTTTTTCCCGAAAGCCTTTCTCACCAGATCTGCATCCGCTTCCTCTATGGCGCTCATATGACTCTTTACCTCTATATTCTTTCCTGTAAGAAACTCCACCAGCTCCTTACTTGGCTTATCCAGCTCTTTTGCTAACTCATAAACTTTAATTTTTGACATATACACTACCTCCTCTATGCAATTGTATTACTCTCTGCCAGACTGTCTGGCATCTTCCATATACTTCTTAATGCTCCCTGCAAACCCCTGGTCAAGTATGGCCAGCGATGCACGGAATTCTTTTCCCATTGCATGCCCCAAGGTATCTTTATCCTTATAAAAATAGATTGGCACTTTATAAAAGTCACACATGTTCTGAAATTTTTTCTTTGTATTATCCGACGCATCTCCTGCAACAATCACGAGTGCAGCCTTTCCTGACTTTACTTCTCTTTCTGTACAGAATTCTCCATCTGCAGTCTTGCCTGCCTTCGTAGCCAGACCGATCAGACCTGCCACCTTATCCTGTTTCAAAGCTTCTCCATCTCCTTTTTCAGCATCTCATATACTTCCTTCGGAATTGCCTGCCTGAATGAACGCTCCAGGCCTTTGTTTTTAACTGCCTTTTCAAAGCATTCCGGATCCGGACAGAGGTAGGCGCCGCGGCCATTCTTCTTTCCCGTAGTATCAAGAAGGAATTCTTGTTCATTTGTACGGATGATGCGTATCATCTCTTTTTTATTCTTCATCTCCTGACAGCCCACACACTGGCGCACAGGCATCTTTCTTTTCCCGCTCAACGAATCATCTACTCCTCCACTTCCACAAACTCAATCTCATCAAACTTAAGTTCCTCTGTTTCACCGGCATACGCCTCGCTCTCTCCGCCATAGTCCGCTTCGCCATTGCCTTCTTCTCCATAGTCTGCTTCACCATTGCTCTCTTCGCCATAGTCTGCTTCACCATTGCTCTCTTCGCCATAGTCTGCTTCACCATAGCCCGATTCGCCATAATCCTCCTCGCTGTAGCCCTCTTCGTAGCCTTCCTCATACATCTCCTGCTCGTACACGCCCTCGCTAAGCTCCATATAGTTTTCCGGAAGCTCACCTGACTCAATAGCCTGTGTCTCGCTCTTAATATCAATTTTATACCCGGTAAGCCTTGCCGCAAGCCTTGCATTCTGACCTTCCTTACCGATTGCAAGAGAAAGCTGGTAATCCGGTACGATGACGCTCGCCACCTTCTCATCTGGATCCGCCATAACAGAAATAACCTTTGCCGGACTCAGGGCATTCTCAATCAGGATCGCCGGGTTGTCGCTCCAGTTAATAATATCAATCTTCTCTCCTCTTAGCTCGCTTACGATGGCATTCACTCTCGCGCCGTTCATACCCACACATGCACCTACGGGATCCACATCCGGGTCATTGGACCATACTGCGATCTTCGTTCTGCTTCCCGCCTCTCTTGCGATGCTTTTAATCTCAACCACACCGTCTCTGACCTCGGTTACCTCTGACTCAAACAGACGCTTCACAAGCTCCGGATGAGTACGGGACACAAGAATCTTCGGTCCCTTCGTCGTATTCTTTACTTCTACAATATACAATTTAATACGCTCTGTAGGCTTAAAGACCTCGCCCCTGACCTGCTCATTCTCCGTCAGCATGGCATCCGCTTTTCCAAGATTAATGCTCACATTTCTTCCCACATAGCGCTGTACAATTCCGGTAACAATGTCCTTCTCCTTTTCGAAATACTGGTCAAATACAACCTTCCTTTCCTCTTCCCGGATCTTCTGCAGAATCAGGTTCTTTGCATTCTGCGTGGCGATACGGCCAAAGGACTTGGACTCAATGGGAATCTGGACAATATCGCCCAGGTCGTATTTCCCATCCATGCTTTTGGCTTCCTCCAGACTGATCTCCTCAATGGGATCCAGCACATCCTCCACAACTGTCTTCTCTGCATACAGCCGGTAATCGCATGTCTGTCTGTCCATGATTACCCGCACATTATCTGCCTTTCCAAAATGGTTCTTACAGGCATTCAGCAGCGAGTTCTCAATCGCATCCAACAGTGTCTCCTTGCTGATATCCTTCTCCTTCTCCAATATCGTTAACGCTTCTAATAATTCTGTGTTCATTATCCATTTCCTCCTATCTTAAAAATCGAACGCAAGGCGGATGAGCGCTATATCGCCTTTTTGAAATACCTTAAGAGTTTCATCCGAAAGCTCTATGGTCACTGTGGTATCATCATAATCCTTCAGTATTCCTGTAAATTCCTTACTCTTATCAATCATGCGGTAGGTTCTTACCTCTACCTCACTGCCAAGGCTCCTCTTAAAATCCTTCTCTTTCCTAAGGGGCCTGCCAAGACCCGGAGAACTCACTTCCATGATATAAGAATCGTCAATATAATCCTGTTCATCCAGAATATCTGACAGTCTCCTGCTTACTGCCTCGCAGTCATCAATGGTAATGCCTCCCGGCTTGTCGATATATGCACGCAGATACCAGGTGCCGCCTTCCTTCACATACTCCACATCCACAAGCTCAAATCCGTATTCCTCCATCATGGGGAGCAGGATCTCTTCCGTCTTCTGTTCGTAAATTTCTCTTTTTGACAATGCAAAACTTCCTTTCCTGACGTTTTCACTCAACTAAAAACATTCATCTGACGTTTTTTGTCGTGTGTCCGGCAATAAAGAAGAGTGAACTTTTTCTGTTCACTCTTCCGCCGGGTCATTATGTAACTATAGAGGATTATAGCACTGATTCCGTGGAAAATCAAGGAATTTTTATTAACGGCTCCATCTTGCATATAATACTTTATTCCCTGTACTTCCTTTCTTGATTTTTGTTACCTTCTTTTTATACTTGCTGTCACTGTACCATCCCTTAAAGGTATAGCCCTTCCTGACAGGTTTTTTCAGGCTGATTGTTTTCGTTGTCACCTGATAAGTCTTTGGATTCTTTTTATGATTCTTTCCGCCTTTCAGCTTATAGGTAATCTTATACTTCTTAACTGACCACTTTGCATACAGAGTCTTATTTCCCGTACTGCCGGCCTGGATCGCGGATACTTTCTTTTTATATTTGCTGTCACTGTACCAACCCTTAAAGATGCATCCCTTCCTGGTGGGATTCTTTAAGGAAATTTTTGATGAGGTAATGTAGTAGCCTGAAGGATTTTTCTTATTATTTTTCCCTCCTCCCAGCTTATAGGTGATCTTATACCTTGCAGGAGTCCACTTGGCATAGAGTGTCTTAATTCCGCCATCAACAGTTGTCAGATTCCTCACAATAGCCTGATCCTGATAGGCAGCAGAACCGCCGGGAGTCTCCGCCCATCCTGCGAAATGATAGCCTGGCTTCGTATAGGCATTCGGACGCAGGATAACGGAACCGCCGTATTTACAGACAGTATCTGCCATACTTCCGCCAGAACCCCCGTTTTTATCATACCGGACCAGATAAGTATTTGCCTTCCAGTGCGCATACAGGGTATGATCCTTTTCCCGCACCTGGTCACCCTCTGTTTTTTCCGAACCGTTCACAGAGTGTGTGAACCAGCCAGCGAACTGATAACCTGCCCGGACGGGCACCGGCATGGTTCCGTATGTATTTCCCAGTTCAATCTCCCTTGTCTCTGCTAATACAGTACCTCCATTGGCATCAAAGGTAACCTTATATTTTTCTCTTGATACATTCACCGTACATACGGCTGTTTTCCCGTTTCCGGTCAAAGCGGTTATCTTCGCTGTTCCTTCCGCTCTTCCGGTTACTGCTCCATTTGCATCTACCCCTGCCACATTCGTATTGTCTGAAGTCCATTGAATCTGGGAAGATGCCCCCGCGGGGACAAGCTTATAGCTTATGGTTTTGGATTTTCCAACTCCAAGCTTCATACTGTCTGTACCAAGAATAATCTGTGACGGGGCAATGGAAAAGGGAACCGGCACATGAAACCTTGCAGCTTTTTCCTCGAATTGCGGTGACGTGCAGAGCATATATTCAAGCTGGTCTCCGTGCTTCCTGCTGCCGTACAGATATCCTTCCTCTGTATCTGGTACATCTTCATAGATCCTTACATCGCTGCTGCCGTCCACGGACATCTTCCGCAGCTCCGTGGCGGTATTATAATACAGCTCCCCGTCCTGGAGGAATAATCCGGAATAGGCGCCTGGCCAGTAGTATTGGTCTGGATCATCCCAGTCCGTCCATTCTCCCAGATCCTTTAGCTTTTTAGGGTCTCCATAGGCTTCCTGACAGAAGATAAATCCATGGTCAATCCTTCCGTCTGTATCCCGTTCATTTTTTATATAGTACATACTGCTTCCGTCCAGGATAATCTGCGAAATAATATCCGTCCAGTAGTAATCATCATACCTGTTGTCATCACAATCAATCAAAAGATCCCATCCATAATGTCCCTGGGCTCTGCCGTAAAGTATCTCGTAATCACTCAGCAGGAAAAACTCATGTCCTACTCTTCCCAGCCTGTCATACACCGGATCATCCCATGTACAGTCTACATGGTAATAGCTTCCGTTCAGCTTAAGAATATTCCATGCATGGTTCATGGGATCGCTTCCGGTTACATGGCACTCCAGCCCCATCTTATTCATAATGTAGGAATATGCATAAGCATAGGCCTGGCAGACTCCGATTTTATTTCTGATAATCCCTCCGCTGCGGAAGGAATCCTCTGGAAGTGTATCCGCCAGAAGGTTATCATTATCATATTCGTACTCATATACAAAATAGTCATGAATTCTCAGTGCTTTTGTCTCATCGTCCATTTCGTCGGAAACCTGCTGCATAATCTCGCTCACATCACTGTCAATACTCAGGCAGTATGCTTTTGTCTCCTCCAGGGACATGGGATTTTCAATCTCAACACGGGTATAGGTATTCGTCAGACGGTTATAGTAGCAGTCCAGGTCAATCCCATTGCTGAGATAGGGCGAAAAGTATACAAGCCTGTAGATCTTATAATCCGCGGCATCTATATTCATATCTGTTACATTAAGCTCCGGTTCTCCCTCCAGAAGAGCGTTCTTCATCTTCCCTTCCAGCTCTAAAAAAAGTTCCGTCTCTGTTCCACTGTATGGTACTGTTCCGTTGTATGGCTGTATGCCATCCGCATCCTCTTCCACCCGGGGATCCGGGATGTTCTCCGGCAGCGGTTCCAGCCCCGTGGGGTAGATCATCTCCGGTTCTGCGGCCTTCTCGCCTGCATAGGCCGGGAAGGAAAAAAGAAAGGCGGCAAGTAATGCCATAATCCATAATCTCCAGTATCTTCTCATGTTTTCAAAACCTCCTGCTTTTGTTTTAACTCTTTTTCCTGTTTGTTATTTGCTGTACAGGTTCTTTCATTTTTCCGCTCACTAATTCGCTCATTAATTCGCTCACAATTCGCTCATTTGAAGTATACTTTTCACCTGCTCTCTATTCACTCGAACTCACTAAAACGATTCATTTTTTTATGCAATCCAGGTATTTTTCAATTATACACGTATGAATATCCTTCTTCTTATCATAATTAATTGCCACAAGAAGAATTTCCCCTGTATAGCTTTTCAGCCAGTCCATATATTTTTTATCCTTGATCTGCCTGACAGCCCCTTCGGCAGACTTGTTCCATTTTAACTCAATCAGCAGTGCCTTCCTCTCCCGTATGGGCGTAAATCTGCTCTAACACTCCTGGTAATCCATATGAATCCTGTGCACAAGTCAACGTATTCTTCAAACTCTGCCTCTAACTCCCTGATAATCACATCCTGAATCCTTTTGATAAAAACGGGTATATGAGATTCATCAAATAAAAATCTCTGCACATCAAACCGGATTACATTATGTTGGTTTAAATTCGATTTGTACGCATTCATCCGCCTGGTTTCCCGGTCCATGTCTGATACCGTTTTATGCTGCTTCGATACGTCCAGATCCGCAAACAGTTCCCTGGAATCACATCCTTTGCTGTAATAGGCAGAGAGCATATCTGCGGCCATGGATTTCCCAAAACGGCGCGGCCGGCTGACACATATATTCTTCCTCTGTGTATTTAAAACACTGTTTGTATAATCAATTAGTCTACTCTTGTCTACATAGACCGGCGAGTTCACAACCTCTTTGAACTGACGGTTCCCTGGATTTACATACAGTCCCATGCCATCACTCCTCCTTAATCTTATCAGTGCATTTATAATCAGATATCCGGCTCTGCTGCTTAAAATTGTTTACCTCTTACCATTGTAGTATACCGCAGCCTTCAGATATAATCAAACTAAAAATCAAAAAATCCGATAGTCCCCTGGGTACTATTCACGGCCCGGGAGACCGTTCATAGTAACCATGCGCAGACCAGCGAACATAACAACATTGACTTCCAAATTTTTTTAGGGTAGAATTGAGTTATCACTACAAAGTATGTGCAAAAAGCAAAAGGAGGAGAGAAATATGGGAAAAGATGTATCGGATTATGATTTTCCGAAGAAACCAGTAAAGGCGGCCAGGCGTCTGACCGCCTTCTTTTTAGCAGTATTACTGATAATAACACTGCTTCCGGCAAATATATCTGCCAAAGCCGTGGAGAACCCCCCGGTTCTTACCATAGGAGGAACGGTGGTTTTGCCGGAAAATGCCGGAGACTATGGTTTTTCATCTATGGAGACAACCGATGATGCCATTATCTTAACCGTAGATGGACAGATACCACCCATTAATGATACACTTGAAACAGAAGGAAATCTGATTATTACAGGTTCCGGCAGTCTTTCTATAAACGCAGGCGGCAAAGCACATGGTATCTCTGTAGAGGGTGACCTGACCATTACAGGAACCGGTATAACCGTATCTGCGGGAAGAAATGCTGCCATATATTCTACCGGAGACATTTACATAGAAAATAGCTATGTAAAGGCCATGGGACGCAAAGGCACAAAAGGGATCATTGCCGGCAAGGCTGTGACCACTTCCGGATCCTGGGTCGAGAGTACCGGCATGAATTATGATCTCGGGATGGCTGAAAACAGTATCGTATTCCAGGAGCCGGAAGGCGTGATGACCGGAAGCATAACAGGAGGAGAGGCCGAATCCGGCGGTATGCTTCTTCCCCGCAGTGCAGCGCTTCCTGGCGACCTGGAAATTCCGGAGGATACGCTGCTTGTAATCCAGGAAGGCCGGACTCTTACCGTCCCGGCGGACCATACACTGACTGTAACCGGCACGATCGAAAATTCCGGCACAATTATTGTAGAGGGAAATCTGGAAGATCCCGGGGAGCAGATTGAAAATGTAGATAAGGGAAAGGTGACCGGTGTAGAGGTATTAGAGATTACACTGGATACGGAGGAAGCAGACTTAAATGTTGGAGAAAGCATTGTGCTTTCTGCCGTTATTGTCCCATATTATGCGGAAAATCAAACGATTATCTGGTCTTCCAGCGACGGCAGTGTCGCATCCGTTGAAAACGGAACCGTAAAAGCCCTGCACTCCGGAGAAGCAGTCATTACAGCCAGTACAGCAAACGGAAAAACAGCGGAATGCACCATTACTGTCCCGGGGACAAAAGTCACAGATGTCAGCCTGGATCCGACTGAAGCACAGATGCATATAGGCGAAACCCTGCAGCTTGAAGAGACTGTCATTCCAAAGAACGCGGACAATCAAAATGTTACATGGACATCCAGTAATGAAGCTGTGGCTTCTGTAGATGAAGATGGTCTTGTAACTGCAGAAGATGCCGGAACCGCCATTATTACTGTTACCACAGAGGACGGGGGCAAAACGGCACAATGTACCATTACAGTACTTAAAATACCCGTTACAGGAGTCAGCCTGAATCATACTACGGCAGAGCTTCGTGTAAAAAAGACTCTCCAGCTTACAGAAACAGTAACTCCGGAAAACGCAGACAACCAAAATGTCTCATGGAGCTCCAGCGATGAAGCTGTGGCTTCTGTAGATGAAGATGGTCTTGTAACTGCCAAAGATGCCGGAACTGCCATCATTACTGTTACCACAGAGGACGGAGATAAAACGGCACAATGTACCATTACAGTACTTAAAACAGCCGTCACCGGAGTAAGCCTCAACCAGTCTACGACACATATGTATGTAAGAGAGACTCTGCAGCTTAAGGAAACAGTAGCCCCGGAAAATGCAGACAACAAAGATGTAACATGGAGCTCCAGCAATGAAGCTGTTGCTTCTGTAAATGAGAATGGACTTGTAACTGCAAAAAATGCCGGAACTGCTACGATTACCGTTACCACAGAGGACGGCGGCAAAACGGCAGAATGTGCCATTACAGTAGAAGCAGTGCCGGTTCAGCAGATAAAACTAGAACCAGTATCCACAACCCTTCCATTGGGGAAAACGCTCGCTCTGAAGTCACAGGTTTTACCGGAAAATGCAACAAATCCCGGGATTACCTGGACCTCCAGTGAACCTTCCATTGCTTCTGTAGATGCAGACGGAACCGTGAAAGCATTAAAGACCGGAACGGTTACAATTACAGCAGCAGCTGTAGATGGAAGCGGTATTACGGGAACCAGTGAGATTACTGTCATCGTAATTCCGGTTACCGGTATAAAGCTGAACCGGACCACTGCTTCCATACAGGACGACGGCACAATGACACTTCATGCAGAAGTCCTCCCGGCTGATGCGACATACAAAACCATTACCTGGAGATCTGACAACCCACAGGTAGCAGCTGTAGACGCAAAAGGAAAAGTAACCGCAGTAAAGACCGGAACTGCACGGATTATTGCCACCTCCGCAGACGGCAAAAAGCAAGCCGTATGTACAGTAACCGTAACGCCTCCGGACAAAGCTGCAAATGCTGTGGCACTTAATAAAAAGATCGGAATATTCTGGAACGCGAAAAAGAAGAGCATGATTGTTTCCTGGGGAAAGGCTCCTGATGCCGACGGCTATGAAGTCTATGCAGCAGAGTGCGGAACCAGCATGAAGCTTATAAAAACCATTACCAGTCCAAAGCCCCGTTCCTTTACATTAAAGAAAGTGAATGGCAGGAAGCTGAAAACCCAGAAATCTTATAAAGCCCTGGTAAGAGCATACCGCATTTTCAATGGCAAAAAGCAGTATCTTGCAAAGAGCTATTCCGTACATGCAGTAACGGATTCCAATAAAAAGTATACGAATGTAAAAAAACTGACAGTATCCCCAAAGACCCTGTCATTAAAACGGGAAAAGAGTAAAAAACTAGTTGTTAGAGCTGTTTCCCAGAACCGGAGCAGACGGCGGCTGGGGCATATCCAGAAGCTTCGCTACTTCACAACTGACAGCAAAGTTGCTACCGTATCAGGGAATGGTGTCATCCGGGCAGTTGGAAAAGGAAGCTGTACCGTTTATGTTCTCTCCATCAATGGCATGAAGGCCTCAGTAAAGGTAACTGTAAAATAGAAATGTTCCTGATACAGCAGACAGGAAAGAACAAGGCTGGAAATTCACAGTTTCCAGCCTTGTCCTTTCCGCCCTGTGGCAGCATATCTAGTACCACAGAAGAATCAGCTTAGAAGGTAAAGGAATCTGACAGAAAAGATTATGCGGCTGTTATGGGAAAGGCAACAATACTTATAGGAGTGGGAATCATATTGTCTGGTATCCTGTGCACAGGGATGCATTCCGGAAAATACGGAGTTATTTTTGGTATTTCATTTGCAGCAGGATTAATCATGATGATTCATGCCCAGTTGAAATACAACCATGGAATTTTCTGACTAATATAAAACCAACTTAAATACCTTTCTAAAGTTATTTAAATTGGTTTATACTGGTACAACATTCCATAACTAAACAGTGAATAATGTGTCAGAGCCAGAGGTCTTGCCATCTGGCTCTAGCAATCTATTTTTTCTTTATATTTAAACTGCATATAACTCCTTTGTCCGTTACCACCCGGACTGTTCCTGCCGCCTTCTTTTTAAACCGGTCATAAAGCCTGCCGGCACTCATACTTTCTCCAAGAACTGTATAGGAACTGTTTGCCACATAGCCAATCTTCCCAAGTCCCGGTAATTCTACACGGATCGCTTCATGATCGTACTCATTCTCCGGCTCCTTCACCAATTTAACCTGCATTTTCTTCTCAAGAAAATCCTTACCATAATAGTATTTTGTTCCGGTCAGTGTAAAATATATTTTACTCATCATCTTTCCTCCACTTAAAAATCATAAACCTCTGGATCAAGTCCCGCTTCTTCCAGTACCTTCCTCCGTTCCTTTGCATCCATAAATTCCAACTCTTCCGCATCCAGGCCCGAAGCTTCAAAATCTGTCGGTGCAAAAATCTCTACCATAATTGTACTCTCCCTTCTCTTTCCACTTCCTTATTCTTCCAGATAATCATAATAGTCTCTTTCATCTGCAAATAACTGGTACTCGCCGTCAACAAATCCCATATACCCTTCGTCTACAAAATATCCTTTCATCTCATTCTATCCTCCTTGCTAATGATCAACCGTAACACTTCAGACAGGAATCCCTGTAAACTGTTACGTGCAACTTTCTTGTTGAAATCATTATAGGATAAAGTACTGTACAAAAATCTGTACTCACAAGAATGAAGGCATATTTTCATTAAAAAAATCGATGACCTATTAAAAAAATGCGCCTCTGGGCGCATTTTTAAGGCAGTCACCTTGTTATCGGTGACTGCCTCTTATTTTACTCTACAATTTCCTAAATAAGGCCAGATACCTGGCGTTCCGTTTGACTGGGTGGCTGATTGGGTGAACTGGGTGGCCGATTGGGTGGACTGGGTGGTCAAATTTATAACTTCTATATCCTTTTTGCATTCCAAAACAGCCGCCCTTTATCCTTTTAGCGCAGCGCTCAGACTATTGGGAATCCCTCTCGGACCTCTGATCGCATAGATCCCGTATTCCTCTTTCAATACATCGAACGTAAATTGCTCTGGACTGTATCTCTTTTTTAGCTTTATCTTCATTAATGAAGTAATGATCAGATTCTTCTCTGAATAATCATAAGGAATATCCGTCTCTGTCACCTTGCATTTATAAAGGATTGCCGACACCGGAGCGGCAGCATACAGAAATACCGTATCTCCTTTTTTGATACCTCTCCCCTGCTTCCAGTCTATCTGGTCTGTCTGATCAAAAGCATGTTCAATATCATAATATCTGGGATTAGCCGGAATCACCCACTCCTTTGGCGGACGTGCCTTTTCTTTTTTCCTGGCAGAGGCTGTTGCCATATAGCTTATGTCAATCAAGTCGCAAATCCGTTCCTCTGGAACCGTGCCGTCTAAGAGCACGGTAATCCAATGGAGCTTATACATATGATAGGCGGGCATAATCCCCTCTTCCCGGATCAGTGTATCCCGGAAGAACGGGTCATCTATCTTAAGATTCATTGCATCCACATGCTCCTCGCCGGAAAGCCCCAGCTTGTTCCTCTGAACCTCCATGGCAAGCGCGAACCATTTCCGATTATCCTCATGCCGGAACACGGCGCTGGTCTGATCGTTTCTCCACGGATACTCCGGGGATGTCCTGTATTTCTTTTTTATATATTGGGAGACAAACTCTCTCATAAATCTTCACCGCCTAATCCATAATCCGACACAGACTCTCTCATGAATCCTCACCGCCCAATCCATAATCAAGCATCTCATTATATCTGGCATTGGCTTCTTCACTCGCTTTCTTGTCCCTCCAGGCACCAATCTCACTGCATATCGCAAGCATCTCATCTACTACCATCTCCACACTCTTCGGTTTCACATGGTACAGATACGATGTCATCCGGTTCATTGCCTTCGGGCTTCCCAGATTCTTTGCCATCTCCACTCCAAGCTCCCCAGGAAAACCAAGCTGCTTTACAGCATCCACCAGATCATCTCTTAACCTGGACCATTCTCTTTGGTTTGACATCCTTCCGCCTCCTCTTCTACTCCAAAAAGCTCACATACTCCCATATTTCCTGAAAATCTACCACACATCCCCCAAAGATCCGAACCGGAATCTTCATTCCTCTGGTTTTCTCTTCTGTCTTCCCTTCTGCTTTTTCCATCATCCCGGCACACTCTTATCCTCTCGTCTTCGTCCCTGTCCCGTCTCTTTTTCCTGCCTTAAGCCTGTGGAGGGACACCTCTTTTTCTCCAAATGCGGCCATGCACTCTGTCCCTTCTTCAAACAAGTACACCTGCTCCAGCTCGTCCTTTTTCCTGAGCCTGATTCCCCGGACGCCGATAGCGCCTTTCTTCTTCTCCGGCACCTCATCTGCCCCGAACCGCAGGAAATATCCTTCCTTCGTCTGAAGCACGATCTGATGGTTTGCCGTGATCACCTGGACGCTTACCACCTCGTCCTCCTCCTGAAGCTTTGTGGCCGCAATGGTACGCTTTGCCACCTGGAATTCCTCTCCCTGTACCTTCTTGAGCATACCCTGCTTTGTGGCAAAGAGGAATGCAGCATAACGCATCTGCTCGGAATCACAGATATACACGATATTTTCCTGGGTGCTGTCATAATTGCTCACATTGTCAATGGGCATCCCCTTGTCACGGAATTTTCCAAAGGGAAGATCCGGCACCTTTACCTGATGCATCTTTCCGTTATTTGTAAAGACACAGATCTTTCCTGTGTTCATGCAATTCACAATATACTTATTTTCTGAATCTGCCGCCTCCTTATTTCTCTCATAGGTTGCCAGATCAACCGTTTTTGCATAGCCGAAACGATCCATGAGGAATACAACCTCCTGCTCTTCTATCTTCTTTTCCTCATATACCGCTTCCTCTGCATTCTCAACAACCGTACGGCGTTTCCGCCCGTATTCCTTCTTGATCCGTTCCAGGTCTGCAATGATCACATCCGCCATGGAACCGTAATTGTTCAGTATGTCCTCATAAGTTTCAATATTATGAAGCGTCTCCTCGTGCTCCTTCATCAGAGCCTCAATCTCCAGACCGATCAGCTTATAAAGCCTCATCTCCAGAATGGCTGTTGCCTGCCGCTCCGTAAAGCGCAGCATTGCTGCCATTTTCTTTGAGATGGAGGACTTGAACTTAATATTAGCCGTATTGCCGCTGGTCAGGCATTCCTTTGCATCCTTTACGGACTGGCTGCCCCGGAGGATCTCTATAATCAGGTCAATGACATCGCACGCCTTGATTAGTCCCTCCTGTATTTCCTTTTTATCAAGCTCTTTTGCAAGGAGTGTCTTATATTTTCTAGTAGCAAGTTCGAACTGGAAGTCCACATGGTGCTCAATGATTTTCTTAAGCCCCATTGTCTCCGGGCGGCCCTCTGCCACTGCCAGCATATTCACGCCAAAGGTATCTTCAAGCCTTGTCTTCTTGTAGAGCATGTTCGTCAGATTACTGACATCTGCTCCTTTCTTAAGCTCAATGACAATCCGGATCCCCTCCTTTGAGGACTGGTTGGAAATGTCAACAATATCCGTGGTCTTCTTCGTCTCAACCAGGGCACATACATCATTTAAGAATTTACCGATTCCTGCACCGATCATGGTATAAGGAATCTCAGAAATGACAAGCCGCTTCTTGCCGCCCTTCATCTCTTCCACTTCAACCTTTCCCCTGATTTTAATCTTACCGGTTCCTGTCTCATAGATATTCAGAAGGTCGTCCTTATTGACCACAATCCCTCCTGTAGGGAAATCTGGCCCTTTTACATATTTCATCAGCTGCTTTGTGCTGATGTCATCATTTTTCATATAGGCCTTCACTGCATCTATGACCTCTCCCAGGTTATGTGTGGGAATACTGGTAGCCATACCGACTGCAATTCCTTCCGCCCCATTCACAAGCAGATTTGGAATCCTCACCGGAAGCACCTCCGGCTCCTTCTCCGTCTCATCAAAATTCGGAAGGAAATCTACCACGTTCTTATCAAGATCTGCAAGATATGCTTCCTGGGTAAGCTTCGCAAGCCTCGCCTCTGTATACCGCATAGCCGCCGCGCCGTCTCCCTCTATGGAGCCGAAATTCCCGTGCCCGTCTACCAGAATCATTCCTTTTTTGAATTCCTGTGCCATAACCACCAGTGCTTCATAGATGGAGCTGTCCCCGTGAGGGTGGTATTTACCCATGGTATCACCCACAATACGGGCACATTTCCTGTAAGGCCTGTCCCAGCGGATTCCAAGCTCGTGCATATCATAGAGCGTTCTTCTCTGTACCGGCTTTAAGCCATCCCTCACATCCGGAAGCGCACGCGCCACAATCACACTCATGGCATAATCAATATAAGATTTTTTCATGACCTCCGAATATTCGGTTCTGATGATCTGTTGTGATTCCTGCATCTTATTTCCTCCCGAAAATAATAACCATCCAGAGGCAGGGTATCACTGCCCTGAATCGTTATCTTCATTCATATGTCTTTTTAAATATCCAGCTCCGCCTCAGTTGCATTTTCGTAAATAAAGGAGCGTCTCGGCGGAACCTCTGTTCCCATAAGCATCTCCGTTACACTGGAAGCCATTCTCGCATCCTCAATCTCCACCCGCTTAAGAATCCTTCTCTCAGGATCCAGGGTCGTCTCCCAGAGCTGTTCTGCATCCATCTCGCCCAGGCCCTTGTATCTCTGCAGGGTAAAGGATCCTTCATGGGTCTTCCGGTATCTTTCCAGCGCCTTGTCGTCATAGAGATATTCTTCCTTCCCTTTTTTGGGCATAGCCTTATACAGAGGCGGCATGGCAATATAGACATGTCCCTCATAGATCAGCTCTGGCATAAACCGGTAGAACAGTGTCAGGAGAAGAGTGGATATATGTGCGCCGTCCACATCCGCATCTGCCATAATAATAATCTTGTCATACCGCAGCTTCTTAATATCAAAGTCATTTCCATAGCCTTCGGAAAATCCGCATCCAAAGGCATTAATCATGGTCTTAATCTCAGCATTTGCAAGAACCTTATCAATACTTGCCTTTTCCACGTTGAGAATCTTACCCCGGATGGGCAGGATCGCCTGGTACATCCGGTTTCTCGCTGTCTTGGCGGATCCCCCCGCAGAGTCTCCCTCCACGATAAAGATCTCGCATTTCTGGGCATCCCGGCTCTCACAGTTCGCAAGCTTTCCGTTGCTGTCAAAGGAATATTTCTGCTTTGTCAGCAGATTGGTCTTGGCCTTTTCCTCTGTCTTGCGGATCTTTGCCGCCTTCTCCGCGCAGCCAATGACCTTCTTAAGGTTATCAAGATTCCGGTCAAAATACCGGACAATCTCATCACCTGTCACCTTGCTGACAGCCTTCGCGGCATCAGGATTATCAAGCTTGGTCTTCGTCTGTCCTTCGAATCTCGGATCCGGATGCTTCACGGAAATAATTGCCGTCATTCCGTTCCGCACATCCGCGCCTGTAAAATTCGCATCCTTTTCCTTTAAGATTCCAAGCTCTCTTGCATACTGGTTGATCACGGTGGTAAAGGTGGTCTTAAAGCCTGTCAGGTGCGTGCCCCCCTCACCGTTATAGATGTTATTACAAAATCCAAGTACATTTTCATGAAATTCATTTACATACTGGAATGCGGCCTCTACCTCGATTCCTTCTGCCTGTCCTTTGAAATAAACCGGGTCATGGACTGCCTCCTTCTTGGCATTCAGCTCCCGGATAAAGCCCAGGATTCCGTCCGGTTCATGATACACAATACGCTCTTTGCTGCCGTCTCTCAGATCCTCGAAAATAATCGTAAGTGATGGATTGAGATAGGTTGTCTCATGCATCCGGCTCTTCACCTCATCTGCACGGAATCTGGTCTTTTCAAATATAGTATCATCTGGCAGGAAGTTAATCTTCGTACCAGTTTTTCTTGTCTTTCCAATGGTGGGAAGCAGCCCTTCTTCAAGCTCTATAACCGGAATTCCTCTCTCATACCTGTCATGGTGGATGAATCCGTCCCGGCTGACCTCCACGTCCATGTATGCAGACAATGCATTGACAACCGAAGAGCCGACTCCGTGCAGGCCTCCGCTTGTCTTATATACAGAGTCATCAAATTTTCCGCCGGCATGAAGCGTGGTATAGACAATCCGCTCCGCCGATACTCCTTTGGCGTGCATTCCTACCGGAACCCCCCGCCCATTGTCTATGACTGTCGCGGAGCCGTCCCGCTCCAGCGTTACCCGTATCTCCGTACAGAACCCGGCCAGGTGCTCATCTACCGCATTATCTACAATCTCATAGATCAGATGATTCAGCCCCTTCGTAGATACACTCCCGATATACATGCCCGGCCTCTTCCGGACTGCCTCCAGGCCTTCTAATATTGTAATGCTGTCAGCATCATATGTAGACTTTTTTGCCATTTTTCCAATCCTTTCATGATTCCCGGACATATAAAGCAAAATATGCCCCACACCGGTACTACAGCCTGCAGTATCTGTCATCTTTGCATGAGTGCGCATCCTCCCTGGAGCCTTTATATGCCTGTGAATAATAACAACATATTAGCACAAACTCTGGTTCGAATCAAATATATTTTTATGGAGTCAGCACCTGGTCCAGGGTTTCGGCGAGCACCTCCATGGCATTTTTCATCTCCTTTACCGTATTGGTCTGTGCGCCTGCCTCAATAAGCAGTGTCTTTGGCATAATATTCATATTATAACAATATCCCCTGAGATAGATATGCCTGGTAAAGCCCGGATACAGTTCCATGGCCTTAAGCTGCATCTGCAGGGAAAACGCAAGATTATCCTGAATATAAGGATTATAGAGGTAATCAATATCCCCGTTTGCCTTCGTACGGCTCAGACCGTTAAAAAACATGATCTGCGCCGTAGGCTTCCCATTGATCTCAGTTACGAGATGTGTACCTTCCGCCACTCCGTCACGGTGAAGGTCAATCACCACCTCAATACTTGGATTCTCCTCAAGGATCTTCTTCACCTCTGGTTCTGCAAGATCATATGCCTTACTCCTGTCCAGCTCCCCGTCAATCAAGTCATAGACTCCCTCGTGGTGCAGCGTCTCAATTCCCCGTTTATTTAAAAGCTTCGTAAGATATTCACCCACACCCACGATCGTATCAGATGTATTACCTGCTTCTGAGTCGGCAAATGCTTCCTGGGAATGTGTATGGTAGATGAGCACCTTTGGCCCCTTTGTATTCTGATCTATTTTCAGATCCTTTCCAAGAAGCACCTCCGCGTTGAGTTCCTCCGGGCTGGTCATGGTTGTACTGTCAATCGTATAAAAATTACTGACCAGATATTCATAATTTTTTAGCTTTTCAAGGGAAATGTCAATTCCTCCGCCAGCCGGTGCAGCCGTCTCTGCCTCCGGCTCCTTTTCTGCTTCCCCGATCAGCTTTCCGTTTTCATCCACTTCATTTTCATCTTCTGCCTGTCTTGCCAGGATCATTTCATAGGTTGCCTGGTCTTCAATATCCGTATCTGCCGTATTCATTTCCTCTACATAGGTTCCGAGAGGGATCAGGTTCATCGCCTGTCTTGCCGCCCACTCCCATGCCGAAACATGGTGGCTTTTCGCAGAATAGGCAAATCCGCTAAGATACATCTCTTCTGCACTTTTCAGAAGCATCTTATTCGGTCCCGCCAGAAGCCTTCTGGATTCCTCCAGGCTTACTTTGGCTCCCATACTTCCCATTATATACAATAAAAGAACTGCTCCTGTGGCTGCCATCAGAATCCGGCTGATTCTCTGTCCGTCCTTCAACTTATCACTCCGTCATAATTATCGTCTTAACACTATATGACGGAAGATTTCTCATTATGTGCATGTCCCTTCCGATCTGATTTATCCTGGCTACGTCTAGGATTGGAGACGTGCATCTGGCACAGATAGCGAGTGCAGAATTCACTGTTAATTACGCAACGCTGTGTCAGATGCACTATCCTGTGAATCACTGCCCGAAAACAGCATATTTAAAGCCTCTGATATGGTATAGCTGATGCGCTTCACTGTCTCATCAATATCCTTCGGCGTTACAAATAACCCATTGAGGTGCGGGGAAATGAGCTCTTTCACCAGCTCATATTTTTCCGCTGCGCTATATCCCTGCATCACTACCCCGACTCCTTTTAATGATTCTGATGTTTCAAGAGCCGCGAGGAAATTTTCCATCGTATCATTGACAATCGTTGCTGCATCCACAACTGTCGGAACCCCGATCGCAAGTACAGGAACCCCCACCGTCTCCTCGGTAATGGCATTCCTGTGATTTCCCACGCCGGACCCAGGATTAATCCCCGTATCTGCGATCTGGATGGTCCGGTTCAGCCTTTTTGAACTCCTGGCAGCCAGCGCGTCAATGGCAATAATCAGATCCGGATTTGTCTCGTTCACGATGCCCCTTATGATTTCCACTGTCTCCATCCCTGTCTGTCCCATCACGCCCGGTACGATGGCACTTACCAGCCTTACATGCTCCTCCCCCATGGCATATTTTCCATACTCCTTCACAATATGCCTGGTAATGTTCAGATTATCCACCACATAGGGGCCCAATGCATCCGGAGTCACCTTCCGATTTCCCAGCCCTACCACAAGCACTGAATAATCCTCCTGATCTCCCTTCATGATACCAGCCAGAAACTTCTTAAGCTCTGCGGAAATCTCCCTGTGGTAATCCTCGTCCGGCACTGCCATATTCGGGGCCTCCATGGTGATATATGTCCCTACAGGCTTTTTCATGACCTTTGCCCCGTTTTCTGTCTCAATCTTCACTGTTGTCACCTTGATCTCCCGTTCCTCGTCTACTTCCTCCGTAAGTACAACCCCCTGTACTTCCACCTGATCTGACTCAAACCGTTCTTTTTGCTCCAGTGCCAGATCTGTTCTGATACTATACTTCTCCACCATCTTCATCTCTCCCTGGCTTTCAAAATCTTATTTAGAACAATACTAGTTTTTACAATATTTCAAAAAATATGTATTGACAGAACAACTCCCTTGGGCTAAAATGAATACGTGCGTTTCGTTAGGACGTCCGTGTCCGGCTCTAACGAATCCTGAATCGATAACAAAGGTCGAAATACAAGATATTGGAGGTGGACAAATTGGCTAATATCAAATCTGCAAAAAAAAGAATCTTAGTAAACGAAACTAAGGCTGCAAGAAATAAAGCAATCAAATCAAAGGTAAAAACTTGCGTAAAAAAAGTTGAGACAGCAGTAGCAAACAAGGATGCCGCTTTAGCTGCAGACGCATTGAAAGTCGCAATCGCTGAGATTAACAAGGCAGGAAGCAAGGGTGTATATCACAAGAATACATGCTCAAGAAAGATTTCCCGCTTATCAAAAGCTGTAAACGCAATTTCTTAATAGACAACAAAAATATAGGAAAGACATCCATTCCGTCATGTGGATGTCTTTTTATTTTCCCAATTTTACACAAAAATATAACCCAATTTAATTGACCCAAAGCGTATTTCTGTTCAGGTGATTAAATCGGGTTATACTAGTGCAGCATTGCGTAATTAACAGTGAATTATGCAATGCTGTACTAGCGAGTTAAATATGATTAGTTATTTACAAGCTTATCCTCATCACTCCAGCTGTAGAGCTTACGAAGCTCCTCACCGATCTTCTCGCACTCATGCTCTGCTGCATTTCTTCTCATTGCGCGGAAGTGCGGTGCGCCAACCTTGTTCTCTGTCAGCCACTCTTTTGCGAAGCTTCCGTCCTGGATATCAGCAAGAATCTTCTTCATAGCCTTCTTCGTATCCTCTGTAATAATCTTTGGTCCTGTAATATAATCTCCATACTCAGCAGTATTGGAAATGGAATATCTCATTCCTGCAAATCCTGACTGGTAAATCAGGTCTACGATCAGCTTCATCTCGTGGATACACTCAAAATAAGCATTTCTCGGGTCATAGCCTGCCTCAACCAGGGTCTCAAAGCCTGCCTGCATCAGCGCGCATACACCACCGCAGAGAACAGCCTGCTCGCCGAAGAGGTCTGTCTCAGTCTCTGTTCTGAAGTCTGTCTCAAGAACACCTGCTCTTGCCCCGCCGATTGCCAGCGCATACGCAAGTGCCATATCCAAAGCCTTGCCGGAAGCATCCTGCTCTACAGCTACCAGACACGGAACACCCTTGCCTGCCTGATACTCGCTTCTTACAGTATGTCCTGGTCCCTTAGGTGCAATCATAGTAACATCCACGCCTGCCGGCGGTACAATCTGTCCGAAATGAATCGCAAAACCGTGAGCGAACATCAGCATATTGCCTTCCTCAAGGTTCGGCGCAATATCCTTCTTGTACATATTCGCCTGCAGCTCATCATTGATCAGGATCATGATAATATCAGCCTTCTTTGCAGCCTCAGCTGCCGTGTAAACTTCAAAGCCCTGAGCCTCTGCCTTTGCCCATGACTTACTTCCCTCGTAGAGACCGATAATAACATGGCATCCGGACTCCTTTGCATTAAGGGCATGTGCATGTCCCTGGCTTCCATATCCGATTACTGCAATGGTCTTTCCCTCCAGTAAGGATAAGTTACAATCTTCCTGATAATAAATTTTTGACATTTTTATCTTCCTCCTGCTTTTCATAAATATATGTAAATTAAAACTTTACCATAAGTACTGGCTGACAGTATAACCCATACTAATTAGCTGTACTACTACACCCTTACATAATTAACGGTGAATTCTACAATGCTGTACTAGTCAATGTAAGTGACATCCTTGATTCCCCGCTTAAGACCGGTGATTCCCGTCCTTGCAAGTTCCAGGATCTCATAGCCGTCCAGAAGATTCAGGAATGCCTCAAGCTTCGACTGGTTTCCGGTAAGCTCCACCATGAGGGATTCCTTCTCCACATCCACAACCTTTGCCCGGAAAATATCTGCCACGGATATAATCTCTGCCCTCTGGGCAGAATTCGCCCGGATCTTCACCATAATAAGCTCCCGGTAAACAGATTCATCGGGATTCAGTACCTTGATCTCAATCACATCCTCAAGCTTTCTGACCTGCTTCTCAATCTGGGACAGAATCAGCTCATCCCCGCTGGCCACAATCGTAATCCTTGTAAATCTGGGATCCGCCGTCACTCCCGCAGTAATACTGTCAATACTGTAGCCCCTCCGGCTGAACAAGCCCGATATACGACTCAATACACCCGGGTCATTATTAACAAGTAATGAATATACTCTCTGCATCACGCATTTCTCCTTCTTTTTTAGTTTTTCAAAAAACAGAGTGCGTTCTGTTTTTTTATAATATCAATATCTTCTTTCTTTGTCAAGTGTTTCCTTCAACTTTCTTACAACATTAACATTATTTATGATACCACTCCACACAGAAAAGTGCAACTGATTGAATCGGGGACGGGGCATTTTTAAAAATGCCCCGTCCCCGATTTGCATTGTATGTGTAATGGTGCTATAATAAAGGACGTTTTTGAAAATATGTATTATTAAGGGAGAGATGTAAACATGGAAACTTATATGATTTTCAGGGATCTTGCAATTATCCTTATTTCTGCCAAACTGTGCGGTCTGGCTGCTGCAAAGCTTAAGGCGCCCCAGGTTGTGGGGGAAATTATCGCCGGGCTTTTAATCGGTCCGAGTATTCTTGGGCTTGTACAGCAGACAGAACTGATCAGCGGCATGGCAGAGATCGGTGTTGTTCTTCTGATGTTTTTTGCCGGGCTGCAGACCAGCCTGAAGGATCTGATGCGCACCGGATGGAAAGCGCTTCTCATCGCCTGCTCCGGTGTCTTTGTCCCGCTGGCAGGGGGATATCTTCTGTACTGCTGCTATTACGGATTTGCCCCGACAGGAAGCGGCCAGTTTTACTCCGCCTTGTTTACCGGTGTGATCATGACCGCAACCTCTGTAAGTATTACTGTTGCTTCCCTGCAGGAGCTTGGATATCTGAAATCCGAGACGGGAACTACGATTATGAGCGCTGCAATTATTGATGATGTAATCGGAATCATTGTCCTGACCTTTGTGGTAGGAATGAAGGATCCTGATTCAAAACCATCCGCTGTTATTATCAGCACAGTACTATTCTTTGCTGCTGCTGTTGTTTTTGGTGTGATTACATATAAAATATTCAAGATTTTAGACAAGAAGTATCCTCATACAAGGCGGATTCCGATCTTAGGATTTGTTCTTGCCTTTGCCATGGCATATGCGGCAGAGCGGTTTTTTGGAATTGCGGATATTACTGGAGCCTATGTAGCCGGCATTATCTTGTGCAGCATTGATGATTCCGAATACATAGCCCGCAAGGTAGATATTAACTCCTATATGCTCTTTGCGCCTGTATTTTTCGCCAGCATCGGGCTTAAGACCTCCATTGATGACATGACGCCTGCACTGCTCATATTCAGTATTCTATTCGTGATTGTCGCCCTGGTTACCAAGGTAATCGGATGTGGCGCGATATCCAGACTTCTGGGGTTCCATTCCCTGGATTCCCTGAAAATCGGCGTGGGTATGATGACCCGCGGGGAGGTGGCGCTGATCGTGGCACAGAAAGGCCTGCAGGTACAGATGATCGAATCGAAATACTTTTCAGCGGTCATCCTTTTAATACTTGTGTCATCTGTGATTACACCAGTTATTCTGAAAATGTTATACCAGAAAAAAGAATGATGCAGTCAGGGACGGGGCATTTTTAAAAATGCCCCGTCCCTTCTATTCCTGCTATTTTATCAATCGGTATATAGGTTCCATCTGTCAGAATGAGGATTTTTTTATATGTGTCAACCTTTTTCACACCTCCGGTCACTGTTACATAACTGCCGCCCTCCTTTCTGGCATCCGGAACAAAATAGGTAATTGAGACCTCTGGCTTCTGGCTTAGATTTTTCTGGATATTCTGAAGCTTTTCATTAATCTCTGCCTTAACCAATTCATCGAGCTCTGCCATCTCCTCTGTCAGCCGTGCAGCTTCCTTCACAGACTCATGATGCCCCGCCAGTGCAGCAAAGGGCGCAAACTGCGCTGCCCGGTCTGCAGCCGGCATCTGAGGATGGGTCTTTGACACATGATGTGGCAGGTCAATAATATCGTCATATTTATGCATATTTTTCAAATTCATTAATTCTTTCATAGAATCCTATATTCCTCCTGATACTCTCATCCCACAATGATTCACGCCTTGTGCCCACCAATCTGGCGGTTCCGCTCCACTGCCGTGGCGCCCTCCATCAGATTTGTTCCTTTCAGGATCGCATTTTTCCCGTACTTTTTCTTGATATCCAGCATGGCCTGCTGCAGCCTGCGCTCCTTCTCCCGCTCCGAACGTTCCGTCTCCTGCTGCTCCTTCCTTGCATTATAGTCCGTAAACAGATCAAGCTGCTCAAAAACCGGCTTCTGAACAACAGAAGCTTCATCCACAATATGATTCGCCCCCAGGGTAATCCGTCGGATCAGAAATTTTTTGTTAATAATTCTGTCATATAACTCCAAAATTGCTTTCACAATCACCTTTGCAGAGGATGTCTGCTTTTCAAGGTTCGTGGTTCCATGGGCATGCTTCGGAACCTTCCGTCCATAGCGGTCAGTCGTAACCTCGCCCTGATACTGGTTTTTCCTGTCTCTCAGATTCTCCATGTCATAACCCACTGTCAGTACAAGCTGGTCTGTCACCAGATGCCTGTCTACCAGGTCAAGCGCAAGCATATCTGACATTTCCTGCACCACAAGTCTTGCCTTATCGGCTGTATACGGACAGTGCAGCACCTGTCCGGAACAGATACTGTTATTTTCCGGCTTATAGGACTTAATGTCCGCCATCGTGCAGGGCTCCCATCCCCAGGCATGGTCAATGAGAAGCTCCGCATTGATGCCGAACAGCTTATAAAGCAAATCCTCATTATAATAATCCTCTGGTTTTCCCAATGAGCATCTTGCCACATCTCCCATCGTAAACATACCATGCTCCGCCAGTTTTTTTGCGTATCCCTTCCCCACACGCCAGAAATCTGTAATGGGCTCATGGCTCCACAGAATCCGGCGATAGCTCTTTTCATTCAGTGTGGCAATCCTCACCCCGTTTTTATCCGGCGGAATATGCTTTGCCACAATATCCATCGCCACTTTACAAAGATAAAGATTTGTACCAATTCCTGCCGTAGCGGTGATTCCTGTAGCCTCGTAAATATCCCGGATAATCTTTCCCGTAAGATCACGGGCCGACATCTGATAGGTATTCAGATAATGCGTGGCGTCAATCATAATCTCATCAATAGAGTATACATGACAATCCTCTGGCGCCACATATTTCAGGTAGATTTCATAAATCTTCGTACTGTATTCAATATAGTATGCCATCCTGGGCGGCGCGACAATATAGTCAAGCGCTTTCTGGGGAGACGTCTGAAGCTCCTGGTCATCATACGAGACGCCGTCAAATACATGTCCCGGCGCCTGAAGGATTCTCCCTGCATTGACTTCCTTTACTCTCTGTACCACCTCAAAAAGCCTTGCCCTGCCAGAGATCCCCCATGCCTTTAACGATGGTGACACGGCAAGACAGATGGTCTTCTCTGTGCGGCTTAAATCGGCAACAACAAGATTCGTTGTCATAGGGTCAAGCCCCCTCTCGACGCATTCCACAGAGGCATAAAAAGATTTCAAGTCAATCGCAATGTATGTGTGGATTGACTGTGCCATAACGATCACCTCCCCAGAGCGTGTTTGAGCAAAAGCTCTCTGTTAGTTTGCTTTGGGTTCTTCCCCCAGCATCTTACTTATTGTATTATAGCAGAACTTACGTTCGTTTTCAATACAAATTTACTTTAAGCTGTGCGACCTCATGTGTGCTACTTGTGTGTTACCTGTGTGCTGCCCGGCAAAATTTAAGGCTACCGCCGACAATCTGCATCAGTGATAGCCTTTGATTTTACGCCATTTCTTAGAACTTACCTTCTTTTGCCGCCTCCTCTGTTGTCACTACCATCAATAGGGGAAACTTCCCTTTAGCCAATCACAGATCACATCTTCTTCCAAAGCATATACTTCGTCAGCGGAAAACACTGGCTGTTTCCACGGGAGATTCTGTTCAGGATATTGGATATGGTACATATCCATAATAAAGGACTTTCTGTAATAGGCTGCATTCTTTAGAGATACATCCAGTTTCAGATGATCTGTGCTCTCCGGTACGTCAGATGCCTCTGTCAGGACAAGTTCCGGCTCAGGATCACTTTCCTCCGTATCCTCTTTTGTACTTTTCTGTCCGCCATCCGCCCCTTTACTCCCATCCTCACGGGGCTTAACTACAATCTTACGTGTCACTTCATAACTGTCACCCTTTTCCGGTCTGATCAGATAAGTGCTAAAGCAGGTATCCGGGCGGTCCGCAAAAAACCCCTGCCCGTCTTCACTGGCAGCATCCTTCAACACCGCCTTTTCACCCTCTCCTGCCGCCTTATCTCCCGGTGCTGCAAATACCATATTTCTGAAAGATACAAGTGCGGAACAGGACAAAAGAAAAGCCAGCGTTCCCGCCAGCCATCTGCGTTTCCAACTCTTCAATTTCTTCAATCGCAAATTTCTGATGTATTATTCCCCTGCCAGTTCCACTTTGCAGCGTTTCATATAACATGCAATCCCATATTTTAAAATTTTATCCACTCCGTTTTCCCGGAGTTCTTCATCATACTTCCTATCCTCTATCTGCTGCAACGCCCTTTCACAAGCCTGATCAAGATTTCCGTCATTGGCATACTTGACTTCGATGAGGATGACCGTTTCACTGTTTTCAGTTTCAGCGATGATATCGCTGTACCCTTCGCCGCTTTCCTGATTGGAGGATACGTACCATTCTTCCTTCACGCCCAGGATTCCAAGCAGTATCCCATGATAAAAGTTCTCCTTACTTGCTTTCCTCACAAACGTGTCCCGGATACTGATGGTCTTTTTCAGGTAGCTTTCAAAAATTTCCCCTACCTTCCCCTTTTCTCCGTTTTTCAGGGCATCACAGAACCGGCTTAACGTATCGCCATCCTTTGTAACACTCTCTTTAAAGTATTCCATGATCTGTGTTTCAAAAATATTCCGGATTTCCAGATTCGGTATCGCAAGTTTATACCGCTTTGCATCAATCCTTCCACGCTGCGTTAAATATCCCGTCATAAATAAAAGACTCCAGACGTTCTCTAAAGACTGATACATTTCCGGATAAATCAACTCCTCATGAATCTCTTTTATGATTTCCCCTCCGGCAAGCAAAGTTTCAATCTCACGCTTGGTTTTAAAATTGTCGGACATTTGAATAAATTTCTTAACGGCATCATTACTGCTAGTGTTGATCCAATAATTTTCCGGGAAAGAATCCGCATGATCTTTTAATTTATCGCAGTAATTCAATACATCCCAGGGGCAGTACACTTCTACGCCGCCAGACTGATACCCGTCATACCAGTTTTTGATTTCTTCATAATGATCTTCGATTTCATAATACTTCAGCATTTCTCTTACTTCCATATCCGTAAAACCAAAATATTCATCATACCGCTCATCTGTAATGGATAATACTTTCAGATTATTAAGTCCCGTGAAGATACTTTCTTTTGAGATGCGCATACACCCTGTCATTACTGCAAATTTCAGGCTGTCATTCGTTTTCAATGCCTGTTCCAATAAACTACGGATTAAAAAAATCATCTGATCATAATACCCGTTTTCAAATGCTTTTGCTAATGGAACATCATATTCATCAATTAATAGAATTACTTTTGTTCCATAATGTTTCTCCAATAATTCCGATAATATTTTCAATCCACCACAAAATGCAGTCTCACTCATATTATTATTCAAAAGTTCCTTATATTCTAACTTGTCATAATCACTTAAGGAGTCACTTTCCAAAAGGAACTGGACATTACGGGCTACTTTTTTCATAATTCGAACCGCAAAATCAAATGCAGCCTCATAAGTGGCAGCATTAATTCCTTTCAGGGAAATTGAAATAACCGGATATTTCCCCATATACGCTTCACACAGTTTTGTTTCTTTTGAAATTTCCAATCCATCAAAGATACTCTGCTCTCTCTCTATGGAAAAAAAGTGTTCTAGCATACTCATATTTAAGGTTTTCCCAAAACGTCTTGGTCTGGTAAAGAGATTTACCATTCCACCGTTACGAAGCAGTTCTGAAATCAGCCCTGTCTTATCCACATAATAATAGTTATCGTTAATAATCTGCTCAAAATTTTCCACTCCCACCGGAAGGCGTTTTCTTCCTTTAACCATGTCATTCACACTCCTTCTCTATTAACTATATTATAACAAAGATACATCCAAAAACCTATACCTAACTTTTCTCATAATTCCCGTAATTCCCAGTCGTCAATGCCTTTGTAATTCTCCTGCCAGTTCATTAGACACAAAAAGTTTCCATGCCTCATCTACAAAAATTGCCTTTTCTACGGTTCTGTCCTCTTTTGCCTGCGCCGGATGTTCCTAAAATGGCAATGTATCTCACTTGAAAATTATGTCTATCTACAAAAAAGAGTTATGATACCACAAATTTGTATCATAACTCTTTCTTACGTTTCTCTTCAAACAATCAAATAAAGATTGACTGTTATCTTTTTACTCTGTAAAAAGATCCCTATTTCTGGGACATGGCTTCCTCAATACTTACTGCAACAGCTACTGTCATACCTACCATCGGGTTATTTCCTGCCCCGATCAGCCCCATCATCTCAACATGAGCCGGTACGGATGAGGAACCTGCAAACTGTGCGTCAGAATGCATACGTCCCAATGTATCTGTCATACCATAGGAAGCCGGTCCTGCTGCCATGTTATCCGGATGAAGGGTACGTCCTGTACCGCCGCCGGATGCTACGGAGAAGTACTTCTTGCCCTGCTCAATACACTCCTTCTTGTATGTACCTGCAACCGGATGCTGGAAACGTGTCGGGTTGGTAGAATTACCAGTAATAGACACGTCTACGCCTTCCTTATGCATAATTGCAACGCCCTCACGTACATCATTTGCACCGTAGCAGTTTACTTTAGAGCGAAGTCCTTCAGAGTATGGAATTCTCTGAACCTCTTTTAATTCTCCTGTATAGTAGTCGTACTCTGTCTCTACATATGTAAATCCGTTAATTCTAGAAATAATCTTTGCAGCATCCTTTCCAAGTCCGTTCAGGATAACGCGGAGCGGTTTCTTACGAACCTTGTTCGCCTTCTCCGCAATACCGATCGCACCCTCTGCCGCTGCGAATGACTCATGTCCCGCAAGGAATGCAAAGCAGTCTGTATCCTCTTCAAGGAGCATCTTTCCTAAATTACCGTGTCCGAGACCTACCTTTCTCTGGTCAGCTACAGAACCCGGAATGCAGAAAGCCTGAAGACCTTCTCCGATTGCTGCCGCTGCATCTGCTGCTGTCTTACAGCCCTTCTTAATGGCAATTGCAGCACCTACTGTATATGCCCAGCACGCATTCTCAAAACAAATCGGCTGGATACCTTTTACCTGGTTATATACATCAAGCCCGGCATCTTTTGTAATCTTCTCAGCTTCTTCAATTGAAGCGATGCCATAGCTTCCTAATACTTCATTGATTTTATCAATTCTTCTTTCATATGATTCAAATAAAGCCATTTACTTGTCCTCCTGATTATTTGTGGCTATGTAATAAGAACTCCGTTCAATCCGGCACGTCCTGCCTTCGCATCCTGTCCTGACGATTTCATGCACGCATGAATCGTCCTCCCATGCCAGTCTGCTGTGTCCGCTTATCGCGGCTATTCTTTTCTTGGATCGATGATTTTTGCGGCGTCAGCGACACGTCCATACTGTCCTTTTGCCTTTTCCCATGCATCATTCGGTGTATCGCCTGCTTTGATAAAGTCAGTCAATTTTCCAAGACTTACAAACTGGTAACCGATGATCTCGTCATTCTCGTCCAAAGCAATGCCCGTTACATAACCTTCTGCCATCTCAAGATAACGAGGCCCCTTTGCCAGTGTTCCGTACATTGTACCAACCTGTGAGCGAAGTCCCTTTCCAAGATCCTCAAGGCCTGCGCCGACCGGAAGCCCGTCCTCTGAAAATGCGCTCTGGGTTCTTCCGTATACGATCTGCAGGAACAGCTCTCTCATAGCCGTATTAATCGCATCACAGACAAGGTCTGTATTAAGTGCCTCCAAAATGGTCTTACCAGGAAGAATCTCAGATGCCATGGCTGCAGAATGGGTCATACCTGAACATCCGATTGTCTCAACCAATGCCTCCTGGATAATTCCTTCCTTTACGTTCAAAGTGAGTTTACAGGTTCCCTGCTGAGGAGCACACCAGCCAATGCCGTGTGTCAGACCGGAAATGTCCTTCACCTCTTTTGCTTTTACCCATTTCGCCTCTTCCGGAATCGGAGCCGGTCCGTGATTTGCACCCTGGGCTACCGGACACATCATTTCTACTTCGTGTGAATAAATCATTTTAAAACTCCTTTCAAATACGTATTGTTATTTCTTTAACACCATACGTCATTATTTTCTCATATATTTAAAATTTCGTCAATTATTAGTTTCCTTATTTCACCGCCATTTTCCGTGCATTTTACCGCCATCACCGCCATTTTTTATTCTGAATACTCTCTCCTGCCCTGTTTTTCACTTCTCGCCGGCAGGAGAGAGTCATTATCTGGCTGCGCTGAGTCTTTTACACATGTGCTATCGGGAAAGCAGACCAGACATACGGTTAATTAGTATAATTTAACTCCTCCCGAAGCAGTGTAAGAGCTCTTACTACCGCATAGTCCCGGTTCTTCTGCCTGTTTCCTGAAAACCGGAACTCCTCCACACGCGTATGCCCCTTCACAAAGCATCCGATATAAACCAGTCCCACTGGCTTTTCCTCTGTCCCGCCGTCAGGCCCTGCGATTCCGGTCACACTGAGCGCCGTATCCGCGTCCGCTGCTTTTGCTGCGCCCTCTGCCATCTCCCTTGCCGTCTGCGGACTCACTGCACCATACTGTTCAAGCGTCCTGGCAGCCACTCCGAGAAGCTTGCTCTTTGCCTCATTGGAATAAGTTATATATCCTTCGTTATATACGCCGGAAGCTCCCGCCACATTCATAATTCTTCCTGCCAATTTACCGCCAGTACAGGATTCTGCTGTTGTGAGTGTGAATTTTTTCTCCGTCAGAATCCGGACAATTACATCTTCAAGATTCTCCTTCTCCTCTTCCGTGTAAATCAGTTCTCCAAAACGGCGGCGAAGCTCTTCAAGTACAGGAAGTATCAGGGCTTCTGCCTTTTCCTCACTTTCTGCCTTGGCCGTGATACGCAGATGTACCTCTCCTAACTTGGCATAAGGTGCAATTGTGGGATTCGTCTGAACTTCCATCAGATCTGCGATGACTGTCTCTGCCTTACTTTCCCCGATCCCGCATAGCTTTACCATCTTAGAGTAGATTCCTTCTGGTTCGAGCTGGTTTAGATAAGGGGCTATTGATTCTTCGAACATAAGCTTCAGCTCATCCGGCGGGCCAGGAAGAAGGATCATGGTCTTCCCTTCCTTCCCGTCTTTCAAAATCAGACCAGGCGCAGTACCATTATGATTCTCCACCACCCGGGCATCCTCCGGTACCAGTGCCTGTTTCCAGTTATTTTCAGTGATCTGGGCATGTTTCATTTTCTGAAAATATGCGGAAATGGACTCCTTTACATGCACATCCTCATAAAGCTCTCTTCCGAATACACGCGCCGCCACCTCCTTAGTCAGGTCATCTTTCGTAGGCCCAAGTCCCCCGCTGAGAATTACAATATCTGATCTTGAAAGGGCTGTCCGTAAAGTTTCCTCAAGACGCTCCTCATTATCTCCTACCACACTCTGATGATAACAGGATAATCCAAGGGCAGCACAGCGTTCAGACAGATATGCTGCATTCGTATTTACAATATTTCCCAGAAGAATCTCCGTTCCTACTGATAAAAGCTCTACGGTCATTCCTACATCCCTCCCTTTGTAAGTACTTCTATATTCTTTGCCACATAATCGATCAAAGAAACAACCGTCAAGATTAAGGATACCCAGATCAGGACTATTCCAATCACCTGAAATATCCCTCCAAGATCTGCAATCAGCACAATAATCATTGCCATCTGGGAAACGGTCTTGAATTTTCCCCAGTAGCTCGCCGCGATCACAATTCCATTATCTGATGCTACAAGCCGGAATCCGCTGATAATAAATTCCCTTGCAATGATCACAATCACAAACCATGCCTCCAGCATCCCTGCAGGAATCAGGCAGATCATGGCTGAGCAGACAAGAAGCTTGTCTGCAAGCGGATCCATAAACTTTCCGAAATTTGTCACAAGATTCCTCGCCCTGGCAATCTTCCCATCCAGCATATCCGTAAGACTCGCGGCACAAAAAGTCACAAGAGCAATCCACTTATTTGCCGCACCTCCCACATCCGTCAGCATAAAAAACACGAAAAACGGCACCATAACCACTCTCAATACTGTCAGCTTATTTGGTAAATTCATTCTACTAACTCTCCTATCAAATCATATTCCAACGCCCCTGTCACCTTTACCCGGGCAAAGTCACCGGACATCATCTCCCTGTCTGTATTGATAAATATAAGTCCGTCCACATTAGGGGCGTCCTTTTGCGTTCTCCCCACATAGACATTCTCGTCGGCAACCTTCCCCTCAATCATTACAAGGATCTCCTGTCCTTCCATCGTCTCTGCCCGTGCAAATGCAATCTCCTGCTGAAGCTCCATAAGCTCTGCCTGGCGTTCTTCTTTTACCTCCTCAGGAATCTGTCCCGGCATCTCTGCCGCCGGCGTGTCCTCTTCCGGGGAATAAGTAAATACCCCCAGACGGTCGAACTCCATCTCATCTACAAATTCCAGAAGCTCTTTATGCTGCTCCTTAGTCTCCCCAGGAAATCCAGTGATCAGCGTAGTGCGAAGGGTAATATCCGGGATCTCCTCCCTGAGCCTTCCGATCATTTCCTTCAGCTGTTTTTTTGAGGTGCGCCTGCCCATCCCTTTCAAAACTGCGTCACTGGCATGCTGAATCGGGAGATCCAGATAGCGGCAGATCTTTTTTTCCTCCTTCATCACCCGGACCAGCTCATCGTAGATCTCCTCCGGATAGCAGTAGAGAATCCGTATCCACTTAAGACCGCTGATCTGGCACAGCCGCTTAAGAAGCCTGTGCAGGGATTTTTCTCCGTAGAGATCCTTTCCGTAGAGCGTTGTCTCCTGTGCCACAAGAATCAGCTCCTTTACCCCCTGCCCGGCAAGCTCTTCTGCCTCTTTCACAAGGCGTTCCACTGGCACACTCCTGTATCTGCCCCGAAGCTTTGGAATAATACAGTACGTACAGTGCTTGTCGCACCCCTCTGCAATTTTCAGATACGCATAATGCCCTCCAGTCGTCACAAGCCGCCTTGTCTCCTGAAGCGGGAGGGCATCCAGATCCCCCAGTGTTACGCTGCCCTTACCTGCAAGCGTCTTTTTTATCACATCGCAAATCTTGTCATAGGCTGTCGTTCCCAGCACTGCGTCCACTTCCGGAAGCTCTGTACCGATCTCCTTGTAATATCTCTGGGCAAGACAGCCAGTAACAATTAGGGCTTTCAGATTCCCCGTCTTCTTGTATTCCGCCATCTCTAGTATCGTCTGGATACTCTCCTCCTTGGCATCATGGATAAAGCAGCAGGTATTAATCACAATAACATCTGCCTCTGTCTCATCATCTACAATCTGGTATCCCCCATCCTCCAGAAGTCCAAGCATTACCTCTGAATCAACCAGATTCTTATCGCATCCGAGAGAGACAAACAATACTCTTGTCTTCAAGAAAGGCAGACACCCTCCCGTATCTGCCCCATACTTCTTATTCATCTTCTTCACCGGCAACCTTGATCTTTGCCTGGTTCAGCTCATCAATAGCGATTGAGAGAGCCTTGCCTCTTCCCTTCGTGCTCACAAGGGGAATAGAACCGTCTATTAGCTCACGGGCACGCTTTGCAGTAGCCATTACGATGGAATAGCGGCTGTTTACAACCTTCGTTGCACCTTCCTCAACGTCCTTATTCACTACCTTCATTAAATCTGTGTAAGATGGATGTAACATACATCATTCTCCTTTCAAATCTCTCTTTATATTCTCAATCATCCTCTGATTACGCGAAACTCTTCTGTGCTCTCCCTGAATAATCCTGTGTACCTCTTCCACACACTCGTCAAGCCTGTCATTAATAATCAGATAATCATAGTGTTCTATTCCCTGTGCTTCTTCCTTCGCACGGCCGAGCCGGTACTCGATCACATCCATTGTCTCCGTCCCCCGGCCAGCCAGACGTCTCTTAAGCTCTGCAGCAGTAGGCGGTGTTACAAACAAAAGCAGCGTATCCGGGAACTTCTCCTTCACCTTCAGCGCCCCCTGTATCTCAATCTCCAGGATCACATCCTTTCCTGCCTTTAGCTGCTCTTCCACATACATACGCGGCGTTCCGTAATAATTTTCCACGTATTTAGCATACTCTATCAGCTCATCTTTCGCAATCATTTTTTCAAATTCTTCCTTTGATTTGAAGAAATATGCCTTTCCCTCTTCCTCGCCGGGCCTTGGCTTCCTTGTTGTTGCAGAGACTGACAACGCATAATTATCATATTTTTCAAGAAGCTCCTTCATGATGGTGCCCTTACCTGCACCTGAAAAGCCAGATACTACAATAAGAATCCCTTCCTTATCCATCTTTTCTCTCCCCTATTCGATATTCTGAATCTGTTCTCTTACCTTCTCAATCTCTGTCTTAAGATCAATTCCCACATTCGATATATCAAGATCATTGGCCTTCGAGAGGATCGTATTCGCCTCCCGGTTCATCTCCTGGGCTATAAAATCAAGCTTCCGTCCGATTCCCGCATCACCGGCCCCAAGGGTCTCCCTCATATGTACAATATGGCTCTTCAGACGGACAACCTCCTCGTCTGTACAGATCTTGTCCGCAAACAGTACGACCTCCGCCGCTATGCGGCTGTCCTCAATCTGTGTATCTGCCAGAAGCTCCCGCACCTTATGTTCTAGCTTCTCCCTGTACCCTGCAATTATCTGCGGAGTGCGCTCCTCAATAAAAGAAACAAGCTCCAGCATCCTGTCAAGCTTCTGAAGAATATCTGCCTTCAGGGCTTCTCCTTCTGTAGTCCTCGCCTCCACAAACTTCTCCACAGCACCGTCAAGCGCCTGCCTTAAGCCGTTCCACAGCTCCTCTTCATCAAGCGGCTGCTCTTCCATTGTGAGAACCTCCGGGTAACGGGACAGGGTAGATACCCTGATGTCATCCTCCAGTGAAAATCTTTCCACCATCCTCTTAAGTGCTGTCAGATATTCCTCTGCCAGTGCCTCATTATAACGCAGTGTCATCTGGCTCTCCGATGAGTCTTCATACAGGATAAACAGATCCACCTTTCCTCTTAAAATACTTTTCTTCATCAGTCCCCGTATTGCCGTCTCAAAGCAGTTTATTTTTTTCGGCATACGGATATTCACATCCAGATAGCGATGGTTGACTCCCTTCATCTCTACCGTAAATCTCCGCTCTCCGTCCGAGATCTCGCATCTCCCAAAACCTGTCATACTCTTTATCATGATTGAAACCTCATCATATTTTTTTAATTTCCGAATTTATTATAAGACATTTGCAAATTTACGTCAACTATACTACAATAAAAAGACAGATATTTAGGAAAGGATTAGTTATTTATTATGGCATTTGACGGAATCACCGTATCATCAATTGTAAATGAACTGAATGAACATCTCACCGGCGGACGCATCGCGAAGATCGCCCAGCCAGAATCCGATGAACTCCTCCTCACGGTCAAGACACCGGGGGAACAGAAGCGTCTTTATATCTCGGCAAGCGCCTCTCTTCCTCTGATTTATCTTACAGAGGAAAATAAGCCGGGGCCCATGACTGCGCCCAATTTCTGCATGCTTTTAAGAAAGCACATTGGCGGCGGACGCATTGCCGGCATCACCCAGCCGGGACTGGAACGGATCATATCCATTGACATTGAACATCTGGACGAGCTTGGAGACCCCTGCCAAAAGAAGCTGATCGTAGAGATTATGGGAAAACACAGTAATATCATCTTCTGCGATAACCAGGACAGAATCATCGACAGCATCAAGCATGTTTCCGCGCAGATGAGCTCTGTCAGGGAGGTTCTGCCCGGCAGAAATTATTTTATACCCGATACCATGTCCAAACACGATCCTCTAAGCGTGGATGAAGATGGCTTTGTACGCGCACTGAAGGAAAAACCAATGTCCGTTTCCAAGGCTCTGTATGCTGGCTTTACCGGCATCAGCCCTGTTGCTGCCGCTGACATCTGCCTTCGTGCAGGCATCGACCTGGATTCGGATGAGGGAGAGCTGTCCGAGGATATTCTGATGCATCTGTTCCGGCAGTTTTCCTACTATATGGACGAAGTAAAGTCGCATCATTTTCATCCGGTCATCTATTACCGGGGGGCCGAACCGGCGGAATTTGCGGCACTCCCTCTCCTCCAGTTCGAGCATATGGAAAAAAAGGAGTACACCTCTATTTCCGAGGTGCTTACAGCCTACTATTCTTCTAAAAACACCCTGACCCGCATACGGCAGAAAAGCGCTGATCTGCGCCATGTCGTACAGACGGCGCTGGAACGGAACCGGAAGAAATACGACCTGCAGGAACGTCAGCTTAAGGATACAGAAAAGCGGGAAAAATACAAGATATACGGAGAACTGATCAACACCTACGGTTATAACCTGGATCCCGGCTCCAGAGAGCTTACCTGCCTGAACTATTATACCAATGAGGACATTACGATCCCCTTAGACCCGGTTAAGACTCCCCAGGAAAATTCGCAGAAATATTTTGCCAGATATAACAAGCAGAAGCGGACTTTTGAGGCACTCTCGGGGCTGATCAAAGAAACAGGCGATGACATCGCCTACCTGGAATCCATCAGCACAGCGCTGGACATTGCACGAAGTGAGGCTGACCTGGCGCAGATCAAGGAAGAACTGATTCAGAGCGGCTATATACGCCGGAAGTTTACGAAGAAAAAGGTAAAGCTTACAAACAAACCCATGCACTATCTCTCTGGCGACGGATATCATATGTATGTGGGAAAAAATAATTTTCAGAATGACGAGCTCACCTTCTCCTTCGCCAATGGAAATGACTGGTGGTTCCATGCCAAGGGCGCTGCAGGCTCCCATGTTATTGTCCGGACAAATGGAGACGAGCTGCCTGATTCAACGTTCGAGGAAGCAGGACGCCTTGCCGCATATTATTCAAAAAGCCGCGGGGCAGACAAAGTTGAAATTGATTATGTTGAGAAAAAGCATGTTAAAAAACCGAATGGTGCAAAACCAGGCTTCGTCGTATACTATACGAACTATTCCCTGGTCATTGACTCTGATATTTCAAAGATAAAGGCTGTACAGGATTAATCATTGCAATAATCCCAAAGTAACACGCGTCTGATATTCGTGCAGCTGTTCACTTTCTGACCGACGGCACAGCGGGCACGGACAGCCGGCGCGATACTCACGGCAGATTTCATCGGCCGTGAGTATAATACAATGATGTATCACTAAAGTATATTTGAGAAATCATTTAGGAAAGAAGATCATATAATTTGCCAATCAGGAGCTTTTGCTGCAGTGCTTCGAATTTTTCGTCTATCCGGTTTCCAAGATGTCTGCAGGCATCTCTGGAAAGACGGGTATGACTGTAGATAATATCAACAATCGTTGTCTTATAAAAATTGCCCGCCACCACATACGTACACAGAGAATCCAGGGCACGCGCTGCGTCCCCAAACTCCTGATGTCCTGAAAATTCATATCTTTCATAGGAATCTTCAAAATCCGAATTATAGCGCAGGATAACCTGCTCGAAAATAAAGTCGATTGCTGCCTTCACCTTCACCGGATCCCTCTCTTCCAGCTCTCGCAGTGGTTCTGTTGCATAATAAAAGCTCAGCATATCATCAACATAATTTTCAATCTGATTGTTCAGGATCTCGCTTTCCACCAACTTCTCCACCTCAGCCAGATTAAACAGCCTGTTCCCAATAAAATCCTCTCTATATGCATCAAAAAAATTAATCAGACATCTTTTCTCTTCTGGCCCAAATTCCCTTGAGCCGCGGAAATACTGGGACAGCTGATCCTTCCATCCATCCCCGAAGGTATCCATCAGAATCTTTAAGCTCTCTACACTATTTACCATGTTCACATTTCCTCTCTCTGCCCTGTCCCTGCAAGGTAATCTATAAACTGCTGCGCAGTCCTGCCAGACAATCCTCCATGACTAAGTTCCCATTTATTTGCCTCAAGAAGAAGATCATCCTCCGGCATGCCAATCCCATTCTTTTTCGCCAGCTGCCTTACAATCTCCTGGAACTGCTTCTTATCTGGCTTTCCAAAATAGATCGTCACACCGAATCGCGCCACAAGAGACAGCTTTTCCTGCACCGTATCATTCGTATGAAGCTCCTCGTCCCGATCCGCCTTATCTTTAAAGGTCTCCCGGATCAGATGCCTCCGGTTGGATGTAGCATAGATCAGAATATTATCTGGCTTTCTCTCAAGACCGCCCTCTATGACTGCCTTCAGGTACTTATATTCAATTTCAAATTCCTCAAAGGACAGATCATCCATATAGATAATAAATTTATAATTGCGGTTTTTAATCTGCGAGATAATATCATTCAGATCCTGGAACTGATGCTTGTACACCTCAATCATCCGAAGCCCCCTGTCATAGTACTGGTTGAGGATTGCTTTAATAGAGGAGGATTTCCCCGTACCCGCATCTCCGAAAAGGAGACAGTTATTAGCCCGTCTTCCGCTTACAAACGCCTCTGTATTATCAATCAGCTTCTTCTTTGCAAGCTCATAGCCCACCAGGTCATCGAGTTTTACATGGGCAATCTTTGTAATCGGCACAATCTCTGCTCCTCTCTCTGTATGAGCCACCCGGAATGCCTTGTGAAGCCCCAGCTTTCCCACACCGAATTCCTGGTAAAACCGGGTCATGATCTCTTTAAACTCTCTGGCGTCTGCAGCCCCTGCCAGATGGCGGCCAAGCTCACAGATCCTGTCACGGATCCGCTTGTTAAATACCTTTCCATGTCCGTGAATTCCCTCGTAATCAGTCAGAAAGGACAGCGCACTTACGCCAAGCCTTTCCGAAAGCCCGGAAAAGTCAAAAGCAAACAACTCTCTCAGAATCGTGAAATCGTAAAGTACAGCTTCATTAATACCTCCCTCCACCTCTCCCACGATCTCGCAGGATGTGCTGTATGCATTTTCATGGGCAGCAAGATAAAGGGCAAGGTAATCATGCCACAGATTCCCTTCAAAACCATGGTTCACCGATAGCCTGACCAGCTTTTCCACGCAGGAAAAAAGCCTCCTTTTAAGCCCCTCTGTCTCCTTATCACTTAAGCCGTCATGGACATTTTCCATTAAAAACGCCATGTCCGAAAGAATACTTTCTTCTTCTGTATCCCTGTATAAAATAAGCTCATCTGTTCTCATACATACACTCCTGGTAATTCCCTAATATTTTAAGTCCCCTGCTCTCCTCGCGTAGACCCCGGATGGCATTTTTCACTGATGCGTCTTCCAGATTCCCCTCAAAATCTATGAAGAACCGGTATTCCCAGCTTCTTCCTTCCACCGGCCTTGACTCGATCCGTGTCATGTTCAGATTATTATAAATAAAGTGAGAAAGGAGATGATACAGGGAGCCGCTCTCATGTGGCAGCTCAAAGCAGATGCTGATCTTGGATGCTCCTTTTAAAAATACTTTCTGGTTCGTAATTACGATAAATCTCGTGGAATTGTTTTTTTCATCATTAATTCCATTCTGCAGAATCTCAAGGCCATAGATGCCGGCTGCATCTGCGCTGCATACTGCTGCCTGCGTCCTGTCCTGCTCGTCCAGAATCTTTTTTGCCGCAATGGCTGTATTCGCCACACTGATCTGCTGCCATTTCCCATGCTTCCCGAGAAAATGGGATGTCTGCATCAGTGCCTCTGCCTTAGAGTATACTCTCTCAATATCTGAAAGCCTGCTTCCGGGAAGTCCGGCAAGGGTATGGACCACTGGAATAATCGTCTCTCCCACTATATAATTTTCAAACTCCACAAGCAGATCATAAACCTCATTCACAGAACCAGCCGAGGAATTCTCTATAGGCAGCACCGCATAATCCGCCGCTCCCTCCTCAATCGCTTCCATGGCATCCCTGAAGGTCTTCACATGATAGCTGTTAACATTTTCTCCGAAATATGTCTTCATGGCTGCCTGCCCATAGGCTCCCTCTGTCCCCTGAAACACAATTCTGACGTCCCGGTAATCCAGAGAATCCATCTGTATGAATGGAAGACGTCCCAGCGCCCCTGCCTCCACCAGCTTCTGATACTGGAGCTTCCGGCTCATGCTCATAAGCTGTTCGTAGAGTTCCTGTATCCCCTTTTTATTAAACGGGGAACTTGCCATCCCTGCCACATCCTGAAGCTTCTCCTTCTCCCGCATGCGGTCAAGAACCTTTGCGCCTGCCTGAATCTTATATTCTCCCACCTGTTCACAAATACTCATTCTTTTTTCATATAATTCTACAATACGGCTGTCCACCTCATCCAGCTGCTGCCGCAATTCCTGTAATGATGCCATGCTCTTCTCAACTCCTGTTTTCTGCTGTGAATAATAATTAGTAACTGCTTTTTCATGCGAATATGAAACGCATGACTCTTTGACACTTGTATCATATTATACTCCAACAGCCATTCACAGTTCAATAGATATCCCTCATTTCCTGTATAAAATGTGTTTCCGGTATCCATACTAAAAGATATGAAGCATAAATTTTTAACATGCGGAACGACCGGATGGTGCATGGAAATCCTGTTTACCGGCCTTCGTTCCTTCAAAAAACACAATCCAAAGCTCATGGGAAATACCTCCATCTGGATGTTTCCCATCTATGGCATGGCGAGTCTCTTGTCTCCCGTGTGCCGTCTTCTGAAAGGAAAAAGCGTGATACTGAGAGGAGGAATCTACACATGCTGCATCTTTATCGGCGAATATATCACTGGCTCTTTCCTTAGAAAATACGGAGCCTGCCCATGGGATTACAGCAAAGCTCCTCTTAATGTGGACGGTCTGATCCGGCTCGATTATGCTCCCTACTGGTTCGGCGCGGGACTGGTATTCGAAAAAATGTTACTATTCACGGACTAACCGTCCGCTCATAGTAACGCATCCAGCCCATTTAAAAGTCGCATTCAGCGAGGGGCTGGATGCCGGAAACCACCACTTTACTGGCCCGGATGCCGTGCAGCAGGGCGCACGGCCCCGTGAATTGTAATAAAAATATTTCTATGACATGAAAATCAGTATTGAAAATCGTCTCTGTATGTTATATTATGTACAGAGACTTTTTAACATTTTATTGTCATTTAAGGAGGGTTTTATGAGACACTTGATGAGTCCACTGGATTTTTCCGTGGAAGAATTGGATAAACTTATGGAAATGGCAGAAGATATTGAAGCGAATCCCGAAAAATATGCTCATGTATGTGACGGAAAAAAGCTTGCAACCTTATTCTATGAGCCAAGCACCCGCACAAGACTGAGTCACGAGGCCGCGATGCTGAACCTTGGGGGAAGTGTTCTTGGCTTTTCTTCCGCCGATTCAAGCTCTGCTTCCAAAGGGGAAAGCGTGGCCGACACAATCCGCATTATTTCCTGCTATGCAGACATCTGTGCGATGCGTCATCCAAAGGAGGGAGCAGCACTTGTTGCCTGTGCACATTCTTCAATTCCTGTAATCAATGCAGGGGACGGGGGACATCAGCATCCAACCCAGACACTTACCGATCTTTTAACAATCCACTCCTTAAAGGGACGGCTTGATAATATGACCATTGGTCTTTGCGGAGACCTGAAATTCGGGCGTACTGTCCACTCTCTCATTCACGCACTGGTTCGTTATCCGAATGTAAAATTCGTACTGATCTCACCAGAAGAACTCAAGCTTCCAGGCTACATACGTAAAGACGTGCTTGACCGGCAGAACATAGAATACAAGGAAGTCGTGCGCCTTGAGGATGCTCTCCCGTCGCTGGATATCCTGTACATGACCCGCGTACAGAAGGAACGCTTCTTTAATGAGGAAGACTACGTACGCATGAAGGACTTCTACATACTGGATTCCAAAAAGATGGAACTTGCTCCCAGGGATATGCACGTCCTTCATCCACTCCCCAGAGTAAACGAGATCTCCGTTGAAGTAGACAGCGATCCCCGCGCCGCATACTTTAAGCAGGCACAGTACGGCGTCTATATCCGCATGGCACTCATCATCACACTATTGAATATCGAAATTTAAGGAGAAAAATCATGGTAAAGAACACTCTGAATGTCGGCCGCATCTCAGAAGGCTTCGTCCTGGACCATATCCAGGCCGGCCGCAGTATGGACATCTATAAATATCTGCACCTGGATAAGCTGGACTGTTGCGTGGCCATCATCAAAAATGCAAAAAGCAGTAAAATGGGGAAAAAAGATATTATGAAAATCGAATGCCCCATTGATTTCATGGATCTTGATATCCTTGGATTCATTGACCATAATATTACAGTAAACATCGTACAGGACGAAAAAGTCGTAGACAAAAAATGCCTGCGCCTTCCAAACGAAATACGAAACGTCATCAAATGCAAAAACCCACGCTGCATCACATCCATCGAACAGGAGTTAGACCATGTCTTTGTCCTGACCGACCCGGAAAATGAAATCTACCGCTGCAAATACTGCGAGCAGAAATACGACGGGCGGCTGAGACGCCGTTAATCTGACAATTGGGGACGGGGCATTTTTAAAAATGCCCCGTCCCCAATTGAAAATGACCTGTCCCCGATCGACAAGCAAAACGATAAGCCGGGTTATGTCATTGAGTAATCATCTATCTAAACCTGCCGTTGCCGGCAGGCTTCAGCGACCTACCTGAGACGCGGCGGGCCGCCGCATGGTCTCTATGCGGTCTTGCTTCGAGTGGGGTTTACATGTGCCCCTGCCGTTACCGGCAGGGCGGTAGTCTCTTACACTGCCCTTCCACCCTTACCTGTACCTGACGGCACAAGCGGTATATTTCTGTTGCACTGGCCTTGGAGTCGCCTCCACCGGACGTTATCCGGCACCCTGCCCTGTGAAGCCCGGACTTTCCTCATCTGCCGCCTTTCGGCATCTGCAGCTGCGATTACTTGTTTTACTTGTCCACCGGGGACAGGTCATTTTCAATCTGGGACGGGGCATTTTTAAAATTGCCCCGTCCCCAACTTGTCTGCTGCCGAGGTGGCGAGCTCGTCGCATCTTTCATTCTGCGGATGCCCGTTATGTCCTTTTACCCAGTTGAATGTTACGTTGTGGGGTTCCTTTGCTTTTAGAAGTCTCTGCCACAGGTCGATATTTTTTACCGGCTCATTTTTTCCTCGTTTCCACCCTTTTTTGATCCAGCCTGTGATCCAGTTTTTATTAAATGCGTCCACTACGTATTTGGAATCGGAATAGAGGTTTACGTCGCACGGACGGTTGAGTGCTTCCAGTCCTGCGATTACTGCCATCAGCTCCATGCGGTTATTGGTTGTCTTTTCGAATCCTTCTGACAATTCTTTTACATGAAGCTTTCCTTTCGAATCTACATATTCCAGCACGGTTCCGTAGCCGCCGGGGCCGTCGGGATTTCCCCTGGCCGCTCCGTCTGTATAGATACTCACCTGCATCTCTTATGTCTCTCCTTTACACTTCCCCTTTTATCACGCTGACGGCGTGGATTACTTCTGGCAGAATGTAGCTTAAGCATTCCTTTACCGCTCCTGCTTTTCCTGGGAGATTCACAATCAGTACATCCCCGCGGATGCCTGCAGCACTCCGGTTCAGCATGGTACGTTTTGTCATAGCCAACATATGCGCCCGCATTCCCTCTGGAATTCCTACAATCGGCCTGTCTACCACATCCATGGTTGCCTCCGGAGTGCAGTCCTCTGGAGCGCAGCCTGCCCCGCCTGTTGTCAGGATCAAATCTGCAAGATGATTATCCGCCATCCTCTGAAAGACCGTAGACAATACTGTTCTGTCATTGGGAAGCGCCTTCATAAAGACCACCTCCATATCTGCCTCCTCGGCCATCTGGCGGATAACCTCTCCGCTCTGGTTTTCCTCTTTTTCTCTATATACAGCCGTACTCGCCGTTATAATCGCAACCTTCATCCTGTACCTCCGTCTATCTCTTCTTCTGATGAATGTGCCTGAAGATCTCCTGATGCTTGTCGTACACGGAATGTTCCGTGCCAGCGCATGCTTCTGTGACACCTGTATCAAGTTTAAACCATTTCATGCAATTATGCAATGGGTACTTCACGAATTATATGATAATACACACCATCCCGCCATTGCTGTCATTGACAATTTTCTGCATGGTATCCTGAAGCTTTGTCTGACTTTCATCATTGATCATCGCCATCTTATTTCTCATGCCGTCCATTACCAGGTCTTCAATAGACTTGCCAAATATATTCGTACCCCAGATGCCTTCCTCGCTCTGCTTCGCCTCCTCAATGTATTGAATCAGATCCTTTGCCTGCTGCTCATTTCCTACAATTGGGGCGATCTCTGTCTCAATATTCGCGCGAATCAGATGAATAGACGGTGCCTGGGAATGTATCTTCACGCCGTATTTATTGCCCTGCTTAATGATCTCCGGTTCATTTAAAGTAATCTCCTCCCTGGACGGGCTTACCACGCCATAGCCTTTCATACGGACCAGTGCAAAAGCATCCTTTACATTCTCATACTCTGCTTTGAGCTCTGACAGATCCTTCATGGCGGCAATCAGCTCATACTGCCCTGCAATATGGGTTCCCGTAAGCTCGCTCAGCATCTCGTAATAGTATTTATCCGCAATCCCAATACGCACCCTGACACATCCCGTGTCCATGGCAATATGGTCCACCTTGCATTCATCAATATACTGGCTTTCCGGCTGTCTGATCCCGCCTGCTGCATCCCGTATTTCCCCGAAGCCAGACAGGATCTCCCTGATATGGGAAAGAAGCTCCTGCTTAAGCTTATGCTCCCTTGGAAGCATCTCCACCCATTTCGGAATAAAGAACTGAATCTCAGAAACCGGGAACTCAAACAGCACTGCCTCCATAATCCGGTAAATGTCCTCTTCTTTAAGCTGCTCACAATTTACCGGCAGCGCTTTCACACCGTACTCCTGCTCCAACTCTGCGATCACCTTTTTGGCATCCTCACCATAAGGCTTTACCGAATTCACAAGCACAATAAAGGGCTTGCCAATTCCCTGCAGCTCGCGGATCGTCCTGCCTTCTGCTTCTCTGTAGTTTTCCCTTTCAATCTCACCAATGCTTCCATCTGTTGTAATCACAATCCCAATCGTGGAGTGGTCATGGATCACCTTCCTGGTTCCAATGCCTGCTGCCTTGGTAAATGGAATCTCATAATCGAACCAGGGTGTCTTTACCTGGCGCTCCTCATTTCCTTCCACATGACCCGCCGCGCCGTCCACCATATAGCCGACACAGTCAATGAGGCGTACCTTCACAGACACATCCTCCGAAAGACGGATCTGTGCCGCCTCCTTGGGAACGAACTTGGGCTCCGTGGTCATAATAGTCTTTCCTGATGCCGACTGTGGCAGCTCATCTCTTGTCCTTGCCTGATCGTGCTCATCCTCCATATTCGGGAGTACCAGAACATCCATGAAGCGCTTAATAAAGGTGGATTTTCCTGTTCTCACAGGTCCCACCACTCCTATATATATTTCTCCGTTCGTTCTGCCCCCGATATCTTTGTACAACTGAAATGTATCCATTCTAATACCCCCTTGTTATGCTGATACAAGTGTATGTAAGCATATGGGAGTTTAGAACCTCTGTTATAAAAATCCATCCCGGAACGCCCTAAGCATCCTTCCAGGGAAGAGCCGTATGCTCTGCTTTGCTGTCCCTGAGCATCAGCTCATTGACTGCCTCCTTTGGATCTTTTCCTTCAAACAGAACTTCATTGACTTTATTAATAATGGGAAGAGGCACGCCATATTTCTGTCCCAGCTTCACAGCTGCCTTTGTGGAATATACTCCCTCCACAACCATCTGTACCTCATCCATTGCCTCCTGCATGGATTTGCCCTGTCCCATCAGGAACCCTGCCTTACGGTTCCGGCTGTGGACGCTGGCACAGGTTACGATCAGGTCGCCGATTCCGGTAAGACCTGTAAAGCTCTCCACCGCGCCGCCCATCTTAACGCCAAGCCTTGCAATCTCTGCAATGCCCCGGGTAATGAGCGCTGCCTTTGTATTGTCCCCATATCCCATGCCGTCTGCGATCCCGGCTGCCAGTGCAATGACATTCTTAAGAGATCCTCCAAGCTCCATCCCCAGCATATCCGGGCTTGTATATACCCGGAACACTTCATTCATGAACATTTTCTGCAGATAATCTGCGGTCTCCTTTGAACGTGCACCGATAACAACCGTCGTGGGAAGCCCTCTCCCCACCTCCTCCGCGTGGCTGGGCCCGGAAAGCACCGCCACATCCGCCTGGGGAATCTCCTCGCCAATCTGCTGGGAGAGAGTCATAAGCGTATCCTCCTCAATTCCTTTCGCCACATCCACAATGATCTGCCCCTCTGCTACATAAGGCTTCATGCTGCGCGCCGTATTCCTTGTAAATGGCGACGGCACCGCCAGCAAAAGGAAGTCCTTCCCTGTCACTGCCTCTTCAAGGTTCGTGGTAAACCTCATCTCCTCCGGTATCTTCACTCCAGGGAGTTTGCTCTTATGCTCGCGTTCTCCTGCAAGCATATCCACCTCCTCCTGGCTGATGGACCATACGGTCACTTCATGTCCGTTTTTATGAAGCAGAAGCGCCAGGGCTGTTCCCCAGCTTCCTGCTCCCATAATACCTGTCTTTGCCATCATACACCCTCCTTCTCGGCTCTTTTTATTTTTTCCCTACACTCAGTTTATTTTCGGTTCCTGACAATAGTCTTTTTATATTTTCCCTGTGCTTGTAAAACGCCGACAGCATAAGTAATGCCGCCACAGCATACATCTCATACACATAGGGCGCCCCCACGCCAAAGCCGCCCGCCTGTCCGTACACTACCACCTCAATGAGATAAACAATTACCACAAGGAGAGATCCCAGTGACACGTAACGTGTCACTGCCACTGCTCCCACAAACACAGCCAGGCAGACCAGCACCATCCATATATTAACCGTACTGGCAAGGAGCCCGGCCGTTGCCGCAATTCCCTTTCCCCCCTTGAACTTCAGATAAAACGGATAATTATGCCCCAGCACCGCGCCCATACCTGCATACATGGCAAGCACAGGCAGGATCTCCCCATGGGAATGTCCAAACAAAAGCTTCACAGCCAGAACCGCAAAGATACACTTGAATGCATCCCCAAGAAATGTCACAAGACCTGCCTTCCATCCCAAAGTTCTGAGAGCATTGGTCGTTCCCGCATTTCCGCTCCCATATCTGCGGATATCCATATGATGAAGCTTTCCATAAATATATCCGGTCTGCAGAAGGCCGAATGCATATCCAATCATTACACTTACAATACGTTCCATTTCCTAACGCCCCTTTTCTTTTCGTTCCCGTACAAAAAACTTCAGTGATGTCCCCCTGAATCCAAATGCCTCCCGGATCTTATTTTCCAGATATCTCTGATAGGAGAAATGCATCAGCTCCCTGTCATTTACAAAGATCACAAAGGTGGGCGGCTTTACCGACACCTGGGTGATGTAGTAAAGCTTCAGCCTCTTTCCTTTGTCTGACGGTGGCTGCTGCAGAGCAACTGCCTCCATGAGAATCTCATTTAACACACCGGTCGCCACCCTGAGCGTCTGATTTTCAATTACCATGTCAATCACATCATAGAGCTTATTCAGGCGCTGTCCTGTCATCGCGGATACATACATAATCTCCGCATAAGGCACAAACGAAAGAATCCTTCTTACCTCCTGCTCGTACTCCCTCATGGTTCTGTCATTTTTTTCAATGGCATCCCATTTATTTACCACAATCACGATGCCCTTTCCACGCTCATGGGCAATTCCGGCAATCTTCGCGTCCTGCTCTGTCACCCCTTCCACGGCATCAATGACCACAAGAACCACATCCGCCCTCTCCACGGCAGTCACTGTGCGGATAATACTGTACCGTTCCAGCTCCTCCTTAATCTTGTTCTTCCGGCGTAAGCCTGCCGTATCAATAAATACATATTCCTTCCCGTCATGCACAAGCTCCGTATCAATCGCGTCCCTCGTTGTTCCCGCTATCTCTGATACGATCACCCTCTGCTCCCCGAGAAGCTTATTAATAATCGAGGATTTCCCCACATTCGGTTTCCCTACAATGGCAATCCGGGGACGCTCGTCGTCCTCCTCTTCTCCTGATTCCTTCTGAAAATGCCCGGCCACCCGGTCAAGCATATCCCCGAGTCCAAGCCTGGATGCCGCCGATACAGGCACCGGATCGCCGATACCCAGGTTATAAAATTCATACACATCCGGCATAAACTTTTCGAAGCTGTCCACCTTATTTACTACAAGCACCACCGGCTTGCCGCTTCTCCTCAGCATATCCGCCACCTTGGAATCTGCATCCACAAGTCCCTGACGCACATCTGTGATAAAGACAATCACATCCGCTGTATCAATGGCTGTCTGCGCCTGCTCCCGCATCTGCGAAAGGATAATATCCTTGCTTTCCGGCTCGATTCCTCCAGTGTCAATCAGAGTGAAGCTCTGTCCCAGCCACTCCGTCTCTGCATAAATCCGGTCCCTTGTCACGCCGGGCGTATCTTCCACAATCGCGATCTTTCCTCCCGCCAGTGCATTAAAGAGAGTTGACTTTCCTACATTTGGCCTTCCTACAATTGCTACTACTGGTTTACTCATATTCTCAATCTCCCAAATCTCTTTCCCATGGCCGCCACCGTACAGCTGCCGGCCTGTATGAACAGTCACTCACAGTATCCGGTAACTGCATTTATAAAATCTTGTCCACTTGATTTTACAATATCTGTCTCCACTTGTAAAGCTTCGGAAAGCTCTTCCCTCGTAATGTCATCCAAAAATACCTCCTCACCACTGCGGAACATGCTGCACGGAAGAAGCAGCCGCTCTCCAAGCCTCCTGTCTGCAAGCTGGCGGATCAGATCCTGTCCTGTAAGAAGGCCGGACACGGTGATCAACTCTCCAAAGAACTCATTTTTTACCGGGTAGACGTGTATCACTGTCTCCGTAAATTTCCCCTGAAGCTTTTCTGCCATCTGCTTAATATACGGATATGCAAGCATTCCTGTGGCTATGGACACCTCTCTCTTCCTGTCGTCCCCTGCCGCCTGACTGTATGCCTCCTCAAACTCATCTGTCAGAAGCCGGAGCATCCCCACGCCATTTTCAAGCTGAAGGTATCCGTCATACCGGGATTCCTCCGGAACTTCCTCCCCGGCTAAAATATACCATTCATCCCCGGCATGTATAAAATGAACTCCATGCTCTGCGTACAGCTTCTCCTGCCATCTGTGGATTACTGACAGCACCTTCCTGGCATCTTCCCTGGAAAATGGCTCAAGAGGTTCCAGCCCCTCCCTGTATTTTGTAAGTCCAACCGGAACCACTGACACACTCTGCAGATGAGGAAGATACCCTGACAGCTCCCGGATGCTTCTCTCCAGTTCTTCCCCGTCATTCACCCCCCGGCAGAGCACAATCTGACCATTCATCTCAATTCCAGCATCACTAAGCCTGTCTGCCTTCTTAAGCGCCTCCCCGGCAAACCGGTTGCGGAGCATCCTGCACCGAAGCTCAGGATTCGTCGTGTGAAAAGAAATGTTAATGGGCTCCAGACGGTACCGGATGATCCGGTCAATATCATGGTCACTCATATTCGTAAGAGTAACATAATTCCCCTGAAGGAAGGACAGCCTCGAATCATCGTCCTTAAAATATAACGTATCCCGCATTCCCTCCGGCATCTGGTCAATGAAGCAGAACATACATTTATTCCGGCAGGAACGGTATTCATCCATAAGTCCCTGCTCAAATTCAATCCCCAGATCTTCCTCATAATCCTTCTCAATCTCAAGCTCCCACTGCTCCCCGTCCGGCTTTTCCACCAAAAGAACCAGTTCCTCATCATTTACAAGAAAATGATAATCAAAAACATCCTCAATCTCCATGTCATTGATGGAAAGCAGCCTGTCTCCCGGCTCTATTCCAAGCTCCCCGGCAATACTTCCCGGCTCTATTCTCTTAACCATATGCTTATGAATCATATCAAAACACCTCGGATCATTATCATTACATTACTACTATCATACAATATCCCGGTAAAATAGTCCAACGAAATCTGTTTTCTTCTAGCCATTGACCACGCATATCAAAAATGATATGATACAAATGTCAAAAGGCCATGCGTTTCATGCTTGCATGAAAAAGCATGACCTCTTGACACGCGAAACACCAAGAAGCAGCCATTTTCGCAGAAAAATGAGAGAATCCCTGGTGTTTTAGGATTTCAGGAGCGTAAAGCGCGGAGAGGAGAAAACTATGCCAAACATAAAATTAATGGAAGAGGCACTTCCCGTTGCCCCACTGAAAATCGCAGCTCTTGAGAGCTGCCGCACACTGGGTGAAAAAGTCAACAGCTACATCGTAAAATTTCGTCAGGATACGCTGAAGGAGAACTTGATCTCTCCTCTTTTTTCCAGCTATCAGCTTGACAACTATCTGATAGACTTATCCTGCCCCCGCTTCGGCACAGGAGAGGCAAAGGGAATCATCAAGGAAAGTATCCGCGGCAAAGATCTGTTCATCATGGTCGATGTATGTAATTACAGTCTCACCTATACAGTAAACGGGCACAAAAACCATATGTCCCCTGACGACCACTATCAAGATCTGAAGCGCATTATATCTGCCGCAAACGGAAAGGCGCACCGGATTAATGTCATCATGCCCTTCCTCTATGAAAGCCGCCAGCATAAACGTACCAAGAGAGAGTCCTTAGACTGCGCCCTTGCACTCAGGGAGCTGACAGATATGGGAGTCACCAATATCATAACCTTCGATGCCCATGACCCACGAGTACAAAACTCCATCCCCTTACATGGCTTCGATAATTTTGCCACCACCTACCAGTTCATGAAAGCGCTGCTGCGCGCAGAACCTGACCTGTCCGTAGACAAGGAACATCTGATGATCATCAGCCCGGACGAAGGAGCTATGCACCGCGCCGTATATTTTTCCAATGTAACCGGCGTAGACATGGGAATGTTCTATAAGCGCAGGGACTATTCCACAATTGTCAACGGCAAGAACCCCATTGTTGCCCATGAATTCCTGGGTTCTGACCTCAGAGGAAAAAAAGTGATCATTGTAGACGATATGATCTCCTCCGGTGAAAGCATGCTAGAAGTGGCAAGACAGATGAAGGAACGAGGCGCAAAAAAAGTATTCGTATGCACTACTTTCGGTCTCTTCACCGACGGCTTCGAACAATTTGACGAATATTATGAAAAAGAATACATTAACCGGGTCATTACGACAAATCTTACCTATCTTCCACCCGAAGTGGAAGACAAGCCCTATTTTGCCATTGCTGACATGAGCAAATTCCTTGCCCTAATCATTGACTCCTTTAATCATGATATAACCATGAGCTCCGTACTCGACCCGACGGCAAAGCTTCATGCGTTACTGGAGCGGCATTTGGGGACGGGGCATTTTTAAAAATGCCCCGTCCCCAACTTAAAACTGCTTATTGAATTGAGTTTCTCTGTGCCTACAGAAGCAGCGGTAATGTTCCGTTTATCGAATTTGAGGATGGACATTTGAACGTAACCTTACGAGAGAATGCAAATACAACAATTGATAAAGTGTTGTCGTGTATTATCAAATATTCATATTGAAATGTTATAAAAATTTATGTTATACTTAACGATAGCTACCACACATTGGAATTATGGCAGCGTTTTGGCTTTTGCCAATGGTTTGTGTGGTTTTTTTATGTTCAAAAACAGTGGGAAAGGATGAAGGAAATGACAGAAGAACATAACAAACCGGCTTCGGCACGGAGAATGAAAAGGAGCCTCAACGGAAGAATATTAAAGAGTACAATTCTTAATATTATGGTACTGGTAGTAATAAGTTGTGTGATTATGGCACTCTCTATGCAGTCGCTTGCAAATAGTATTCTGCTGGATAGTCTGCAGCCGATGGTTCGGCAGTCTGCGAAAGCGGTTGAGGCAAATATCCATTTACTGGCAGACCGGATGATGACGATTGCAGGTGATTTCCAAACGAGCAATGCGGATGACAACAGGACGGAAGAAATTCTTACAGAAGCCGCTGAGACCTATGAGTTCCATGCAATTGCCCTTTATGATCTGGAAGGAAGCCTTTTGCAGGGAATAAAAGATGCGCCAAAGAGCCTGGATGGCAGTTTCTTTTCACTTCTTAAGGAAACAGATAGTCTGACCACTCACTTTTCTACAATCTTTCAGGGAAGTCTCGGCATTGCGATGGGAATGCCTGTGAAAGAAGAGGGTGAAACCGTAATGTATGTAGTCGGGGTCTATAAATATGACGCCTTAGACGATATCATCAGCAGTATTAATATTGGGAAAAACGGTATGGCTTATATGGTAAACCGGGAAGGGGTTGTTACCGGGCATCCAGATGATTCATTTGTTTTGGAGGAAAGAACACTTGCCGAAATCAGTGAGGGAAATGAAGACGCGATCAACAGGGTAACTACCGGAGAAACAGGTTCCATTGAATTTGCGATCGGCGGGAAAAAGATGCTGGTGGCTTTTTCTCCGATTCGTGGCACCCAATGGTCTCTGGTTCTCCAGGTTCCAAAAGCAGATTATAGTCGTCTGATTAATGGTGCGATGCTGGTAGCGATATTATCCACTCTGGCAGTATTGATCGTATCTATTCTGCTTGTCCTGCGTCTGGCACGTTCCATCTCCCGTCCGGTAAAAAGCGTTACGGATCGTATGGTTTTGCTTTCTGACGGAGATTTACGTACGGAAGTGGTTTCTGTGCACTCCAGGGACGAATTGGAGCTTATGTCTATGACGCTCAATACTACGGTGGAAAGTATCAACCAATACATATCGGATATTCATCAGGTATTAACAAGGGTTGCGGACGGCAATCTGAACGCCAGGCCCCAGATGGATTATAAAGGAGATTTCACTCAGATACGTGATAGTCTGGACTCCATTATCCGGTCCATGAATGAGACGATATCTGGTTTCCGTGCCGCCTCCGTCCGGCTTGCCGGCATGGCAGAAGAACTCAGCGGACAATCCGGTGAACTGCATCATGCTTCCTTGGAGCAGAATCAGTCTACGGAAGCGCTTGTCAGCGAGGTTGCGCATGTAAAGAAGCAGTTGGCGGATGTTACGGAAAACAGCGGCGAGACTCGCTGTAAGACAGAAGAGATTGCACAGTGTATTGACAGGGCAAATACGCAGATGTCCGCCTTGTCCAGTGCTATGCATGATATCAGTTCGAATGCTGATGAGATTACCAAGATTGCCAAGGCAATTGAGGACATCTCTTTCCAGACCAATATTCTGGCGCTCAATGCATCCGTGGAAGCAGCGCGGGCAGGAAATGCCGGCAGCGGGTTTGCCGTGGTTGCCAACGAGGTTCAGAATCTGGCTGTTAAGAGCGCTGAGGCGGCTCAAAGCGCTACAGGGATGATAGAGAATACAAGAGCCATTATCCGTACCGGTGTAGAATTGAATGCAGACACTGCCGATTCTCTTAAGGATATCTCCGCTGTTTCTGTTGAAATCAGTGAAATTTCAGATCGGTTGGTTCATGCGGTAGAGAGACAGGAGAATGCACTGACTGTTATAGAAGAGAGAATCGAAAATATCTCCGATATTGCCGACCGGAATCTACAGAACGCAGAGGGGACGAAACAGTCCAGCGGACTTTTGGCTCAGGAGGCTGAAAAGCTCCATGTGCAGGTGAGTAATTTTGTTTTGAAGGAGGATTGAGATAAGTGAAACAGATATTTCGCAGAACACGAGTTCTGCTGTTGATGACACTGCTGTTGGCGGTTCTGATGTTAGCTGGCTGCGGCAAAGACGAGGGGCTTCAGGACGGTTACTATACTGCCCAGGCTTCGGAGTATGATTTCGGATGGAAAGAATATGTTACGATCATGGTCAAGGGGGGAAAGATTGTTTCCGTGGAATACAATGCGGAAAATGCCAGTGGGTTTATCAAAAGCTGGGATAACGCCTATATGCAGAATATGCTGCATGTTTCCGGTACTTACCCGAATGAATATACCCGATATTATGCCAGCCAGTTTCTGGAGGGTCAGGGGAAAGAAGGGATTGACGCATTAAGCGGAGCCACCTCATCCTACGGTTCTTTCCAAAAGCTGGAGGCTGCAGTGTTAGAACAGGCACAGAAGGGGGATTCCAGTATTATACTCGTAGATACTTCGCATTAAAATGATAGAAAAGTGATTTGGATGTGAGGTAGTAAAATATAGTAAAGCTCTGAGACAGGAATGTTTCAGGGCTTTTTAAGAATTTTTTCAACTGTACGGTTGCAATCCATAATCTCAGTTTTATGCAATTTATTACAATAAAACTGAGATTATGGATTAGCAACCTACTCATTAATGAGCAAAATGCGGATGCATCAGCAGACGCAAAAGTGTGATAGCACGGATTTTGCGAATGGATGAGGATGTTGGAGCATCCTTGGATGATCCAACCGTACAGTTGGGAATTTTTTGTTTTTCTTCCATTAATCAATTTTTTTGCCAAGAACCCACGGAACCCCCAGCTTAAAGAAAGCGGATCCGGCAACTAGCACGGCTAGAATTTTCCGTTCTTTCTGCCTGTCCTGACAGCATGTATGAATCCGTTCAAAAGATTTTTTAAGCCGTGAACCTCCGCTCAACAGATCTGCAATAATCTTAATGACAGCCCAGAGCTGGCTTCCTATGAACATAATCAAGGCAAAAGCCCTGCCTTTTCCGATTTGCTTCTCCCCCAGCCGGTATATGCTGCAGGATAAACCAATGAATGTGACAATATGATGAATCCATATGCCAGTGTTTACTTCCCTTTCTTTCATTATGTACTCCCTCTCTTTTCTGGGTATTGTAAAGTATTACAGCCATCCAGAAGTGACCTGCTACCCCTCTTTCACTGCCACTTTCTGTTCCCTATGAAAACGTACAATCCCTGTTCTGTTCAAAGCTACCATAAGCGCCGGGATAAATACAAGCTGGAGGATGATCCCCGGAATTGCATTCAAAAATGCACCTGCCATAAACATCTGCCAAGTAAACGCATTCCCGTTCATACCAATCATCACAACACTCGCAATCCCCCATACAACACGTCCTCCAATCATGGCAGTAAGCAAAGAACGGTACAAGGACACGATGCACTGCCACTTGGAACTGTTATAAAGGAAACCAGAAATTGCGCCATAGGCCGCCAACTCAAATGCCATTGTCACACAATTAGGCATGGGCGGCATCCCCAAAAAGGTGTAGCGCATCAAGGGGAGTATAAATCCCACAATACCTCCATACTGCCAGCCGCAGATTAACCCGCAGACAAGTACCGGAAGATGCATGGGCAAAAGCATACTGCCAATCTGGGGAATCTGTCCCGTGAAGAAAGGCAGAACCATTCCTACTGACATAAACATTGCAGCAGCAGCAAGATTCTGAATTGGGTTTTTTGTTGATATTTCTTTCATGTCACCATTCCTCCTTTTTGTAATTTATTTTTATCAGTAATTTCCAGCGTACCGGTATCCATTATGAGGCTGCTGCTGGTTTCTATAGAATAACACTGCAGGTAATTCTCCTCCATGGGTATCCATACTTTTTCAAAAGCAGAAAAATAAGCCCCTTCCCGCATCTGCAGCCGCTTCCTTTGTTCCTCTCTGCCACATGTCAAAAATATTGTCAGGTCATGTTCCGCTGCCAGTGCCGGATGGCAGGAATAACTACCTTCTATAACCGTCAGATTGCAATACGGCATCTGTACAACTTCCCCCATACCGTTTTTCCTGCAATCATAGGGATGGTAGAAAATCTTCTGCCCTGCCCTGATTGGCCGCAGTACCTCTGCCAAAAAGCGTTCCAGATCCATATTGCCGCCTGGAATTTCCTTCCAGTTTTGCTGCCGCTGTTCCAAAGGCAGATAGAAATCATCCATATGGCATATATTGCAAGGAAACAGTTTACCAACCACGCCTGCCAGATACGTCTTGCCGCTGCCACACCGCCCGTCAATGGCAATTACTGCTGGTTTATCTCTCACGGCCAGCCTGTATATTTCAAACAGTATCGGAAAATAGTCGCTATACTCTTTCTTGATCAAACGATAATGGGGATGATACGTTTCCCTGTATATCCGGCTGTGATGTACCGGCGGGTATCCCTCCTGCTTCCATGCTGCCGCCCACTCTTCCATGCCGGGGATATGCAGGGTCTTTAACTGCTCCAGCTTTTCCTCCAGCCCTTTCATGGTTCCCCTGTGTTCCCCTGCAGTAACCGTAAATAAATGCGCCAGCAATTTGGCCTCATCGGCAGTTTCGCATACGGACAATGGAAACCGGCACAGAGAACTGCTGACCTCCCGGATAAACTCCCCTCTTCCCGGAAGGACACCGCCCGAATCTTTCGGCAACACATTCCACTCTCCGATCAGGGAGGATTCTGCCTGCCCTTTGTCACATACCATATGTTCTGGCCCAAATTCGCTTTGATAAATCAGCTTGCCAACGTCCTGCGGCTCCATCAGGGAATACTTTCTTCTGTGTTTTTTCAAAATTTGCAGGAAATTTCTGTCCATCCCGCCTCCTCATTTTTCATCCGATTCTTTATTCAAAAATTCTAAGTCCATTATAGGTATATTCATCGCTCAACGTTCCGTCATGGGAATCCCCTTTCCTTATACTATATATTGTACCGCAGATTCCTGTCAAAATGTAGAAGAAAAAAGCGCAATTTTCGACCTTTTTGTGTTACTGTTCACTCCGTGACCAGTAACATTCGCAAATCTATCTGAAATTCGCTCCGCGAATGGGATTTGCTCACACCTGAATCATTTTCTTACGGACTTTGCAGTAAATGCAAAGTCCTGTGTCAACAGTAACACCTTTTCACAAATAGATAAAACATCTCCCTATGCCGGCATGAACCCATATTCAGCTATCAATATAAAGAACACGGAATGCGCCAAACTGCGCATTCCGTGAGAACATGATACAGATCCGCTCTATTGATTTCGGATCACCCGGACCCGCAGTACCTCCTTCACATTTTCGAGGTCTTCTGCCACCCGGTCCGTCACATCCGAATCTATATCAATCATGGTATAGGCATATTTTCCCTTACTCTTATTGGTCATATCTGCGATATTCATATTATACTCTGCAAGAATTTTTGTAAATTGTCCGATCATATTCGGGACATTCCTGTGAAGCAGGGTAATTCTTGTATTATCCCCACGTATTCCCATATCGCAGTTCGGGTAATTCACAGAATTATGGATATTCCCATTCTCAAGATAATCCATCACCTGCCTTACCGCCATCTTCGCACAGTTATCCTCTGATTCCTCAGTAGAGGCTCCGAGATGGGGAATCACGATCGCCCCCTTCACCCCTGCAATCTCCGGCGTGGGGAAATCTGTCACATAATGCTTCACTTTTCCGGAAATGAGAGCATCCACCATAGCTTCTTCCTCCACAAGTACATTTCTCGCAAAGTTCAGAACTACTGCCCCCTCCTTCATCAAACTAATGGCATCCTGGTCAATCATTCCCTTTGTACTGTCCATAGCCGGTACATGAATGGTAATGTAATCACAATCTCTGTAAATTTCGTCCACAGTCTTGGAATGATGGATGCTCCGGGACAGTCTCCACGCAGAATCTACAGACACATATGGATCATAGCCGTACACATCCATCCCAAGATGGGTTGCCGCATTAGCTACAAGCACCCCGATGGCGCCAAGACCAATCACGCCCAGCTTCTTTCCTTCCAACTCACAGCCTGCGAACGCCTTCTTTGCCTTTTCTGCATCCTTCGCAATATTTCCGTCCTCTTCGTTTTCCTGAACCCAGTTGATTCCGCCGATAATATCACGGGACGCAAGGAGCATTCCTGCAATCACCAGCTCTTTCACTCCGTTTGCATTTGCACCCGGCGTATTAAATACAACAATACCCGCCTCTGCGCATCGGTCGAGGGGAATGTTATTCACCCCGGCTCCTGCTCTCCCGATTGCTTTCAGCTTCTTCCCAAACTCCATATCATGCATGACCGCACTTCTTACCAGGAGCGCGTCCGCCTTCTCCGGGGTGCTCACCGGCACATATTCTTCTGGAAATTTATTCAGACCTACATCCGAAATTGGATTTAAACAATGATAGCTATACATTACAGATTCTCCTCTTCAAACTTTTTCATAAATTCCACCAGTGCCTCCACGCCCTCAACAGGCATTGCGTTATAGATGCTTGCGCGCATACCGCCTACCGTACGGTGTCCCTTAAGATTCTCAAAGCCTGCTGCCTTTGAATCCTGAATAAATTTTGCTTCCAGGTCAGCATCGCCGATGACAAAGGGCACATTCATGAGAGAACGGTCTTTCTTCTCCACGGTTCCCCGGAACATCTTACTCTGATCCAGATAATCATAGAGAACCTTAGCCTTCCTCTCATTATATTCCTTCATCGCCCCAAGGCCGCCGCGCTTCTTAAGCCACTTGAATACCTTACCGCAGATATAGATGCCGTATGCAGGGGGAGTATTGTAAAGGGAGCCCGCATCCGCATGGGTCTTATACTTTAACATAGTCGGCGTTCCGGGAAGCACCTCGTCTGAGATAAGATCCTTTCTGATGATCACAATCACGGTTCCCGCAGGCCCGATATTCTTCTGCACGCCACCGTAAATAACGCCGTATTTCGTCACATCATGGGGCTCAGACAGGAAGCAGGAAGAGACATCCGCAACAAGCGTCTTCCCCTTTGTATCTGGAAGCTCCTTATATTTCGTTCCATAGATGGTGTTGTTCTCGCAGATGTACACGTAATCCGCATCCTCTGATACCGCAAGGGCCGACACATCCGGTATGTAGGAAAATGTCTTATCCGCAGAGGAAGCAATAATATTTACTTTACCGTATTTTTCTGCTTCCTGGGCTGCTTTTTTCGCCCACTGTCCAGTTACAATATAATCTGCCACGCCGTTCTTCATCAGGTTCATGGGGACTGCGGCAAACTGCTGGGAAGCACCGCCCTGCAAAAACAGTACCTCATAGTCCTCAGGGATCTTCATGAGATCCCTGAGATCCGCCTCTGCTGTATCAATAATCTCCTGGAATGGTTTTGAGCGGTGACTCATTTCCATCACGGACATACCGGTTCCTCTGTAATCTAACATCTCCTCTGCCGCTTCCCTTAATACCTCCTCCGGCAAAACAGCCGGGCCTGCTGAAAAATTATACACTCTGCTCATTTTCATTCCTCCATTTTCTATCTCTTGCTTCGTACTATTGTTCCTTCTCCTTGAGGTCCTTCTCGTCAAACACCTCCCGGATGGATGATCCTGGTGCTACCATAGGCCACACCTTATCATCACAGTCGATCTGGCAGTCAATGACCACTGGCTTTCCAAGTGTCAGCGCCCTGGCAAACGCCTCGGAAAATTCTTCTTTTGATGATACCCGGATCCCGTCTGCACCCATGGCCTCCGCCAGCTTCACAAAATCCACCGCGTCATTCAGAACCGTCGCCGAATACCTCTGTCCATAGAACAGGTTCTGCCACTGGCGCACCATCCCGAGCACATGGTTGTTAATCACCACCTGAATGACCGGAATATTGTGGCGTACTGCGGTTGCAATCTCATTCATATTCATACGGAAGCAGCCGTCCCCGGCAATGTTCACCACCGTCTTCTGCGGCATGCCCGTCTTTGCCCCAAGGGACGCACCAAGTCCGTAGCCCATGGTTCCAAGCCCTCCTGAGGTGAGGAAGGTTCTGGGTTGTGTATATTTATAATACTGGGCCGCCCACATCTGGTGCTGCCCGACCTCCGTGACAACAATCGCCTCACCCTTCGTCTGGCGGTAGATCTCCTCCACCACATAAGGACCCGTGAGAATATCCGGGTGATAGGAGAGAGGATATTTCTCCTTGTAACTCATAATCCTCTGGAGCCACTCCGTATGCTTCTGCTGGGAAAGCTTCTCATTAATACATGCCAGAATAGTTCTAATATCACCCACAACACCCTTTGTGATCAGCACATTTTTATTCATCTCCGCTTCGTCCACATCGAACTGGAGGATCTTTGCATTGTCGGCAAATTTCTTCGCATTGCCGGTTACACGGTCGCTGAACCTTGCCCCCACTACGATCAGAAGGTCACACTCACTGACCCCGTAGTTGGAGGTCTTTGTCCCGTGCATTCCAAGCATGCCCGTATAGAGGGGGTCTGTTCCGGGAAATGCTCCCTTTCCCATCAGGCTGTCTGTTACTGGAGCGTCTACCTTCTTTACAAATGCCCGAAGCTCCCCGCTGGCTCCAGATAACACGGCTCCTCCGCCCACAAAGATATAAGGCTTCTCTGACTCCTCAATCATCTTAAGAGCCTCGGCAACATCACTCTCACTTACGGTCTTTACCGGTTCCGCCTCCAGAATCTCTGCCCTCCCATACTCTGCCTTATTCGCTGTCACATCCTTCGGAATATCAATTAGCACCGGCCCCGGCCTTCCCTTCCTCGCAATCACAAAAGCCCTGCGGATGGTCTCTGCCAGATTATTTACATCCTTTACAATAAAGTTATGCTTTGTAATCGGTAATGTGATTCCTGCAATATCAATCTCCTGAAAACTGTCCTTTCCAAGGAGCGCAACGCCCACGTTGCACGTAATCGCCACAATGGGGATGGAATCCATATATGCTGTAGCGATTCCAGTCACCAGATTGGTCGCCCCTGGCCCGCTTGTAGCAAAACAAACGCCCACCTTTCCTGTCGCTCTCGCATAGCCGTCCGCCGCATGGGCAGCGCCCTGCTCATGGGACGTGAGAATATGTGTAATCTCATCACTATGCTTATACAATTCATCATATACATTCAAAATAGCTCCGCCCGGATACCCAAATACGGTATCCACTCCCTGTTCCTTCAGACATTCGATTACGATTTCTGCTCCTGTAAGCTGCATTTCTGTCCTTCTCCTTATCTGTTACTCTTGGGTATCTCCAAAATCGCTCCTCTGTTTCCGGAGGTTACCATAGATGCGTATCTCGCCAAATATCCTGTTGTTACCTTCGGCTCTCTCGGCTGCCATTTTTCTCTTCTCTTCTTAAGCTCCTCATCCGGTACGGCAAGCTCTAGCTTAAGCCCTGGAATGTCAATCCTAATCAGATCGCCTTCCTCCACAAGGGCAATCGGGCCTCCCACTGCCGCCTCCGGCGACACATGGCCGATGGAGGCTCCCCTTGAAGCACCGCTGAATCGCCCGTCTGTAATCAGGGCTACACTTGAACCAAGTCCCATTCCGGCAATAGCAGAAGTGGGATTCAGCATCTCACGCATGCCGGGTCCGCCTTTTGGCCCCTCATAACGGATGACAACCACATCGCCTGCCACGATCTTACCGCCTTTAATTGCGTCAATGGCATCCTCTTCGCATTCAAATACTCTTGCCGGGCCCTCATGCACAAGCATCTCATCTACCACCGCGGAGCGCTTCACAACACTTCCGTCCGGTGCAAGGTTACCCTTAAGAACCGCAAGTCCTCCGGTCGGAGTATACGGATTGTCAATTGGACGGATCACCTCCGGATTCCGGTTTACGGCTCCCTCAATATTCTCTCCTACAGTTCGTCCCGTAACCGTCATACAGTCAGTGTGCAGAAGGTTCTTCTTATTCAGCTCCGCCATGACCGCATACACGCCTCCTGCTTCATTCAGATCCTCCATATAGGTCGGGCCTGCCGGAGCCAGATGGCAGAGATTCGGCGTCTTCTCACTGATTCCATTTGCAAAATCAATCTCAAAGTCCATGCCGATCTCATGAGCAATTGCCGGGAGATGCAGCATACTGTTCGTAGAGCATCCAAGCGCCATATCTACCGTAAGCGCATTCAGGACCGCTTTCTCTGTCATAATATCACGGGGACGGATATTCTTCTCAAGAAGCTCCATCACCTTCATGCCCGCCTGCTTTGCCAGACGGATCCTTGCAGAATATACTGCCGGAATCGTCCCGTTTCCGCCAAGTCCCATGCCGAGCACTTCTGTCAGGCAGTTCATGCTATTGGCCGTGTACATACCGGAGCAGGAACCGCAGGTAGGGCAGACCTTATTTTCAAATTCGCACAAGTCCTCATCGGACATCGTGCCCGCAGCATTGGCTCCCACTGCCTCAAACATACTGGAAAGGCTTCTCTTTTCACCCTTCACATGCCCCGCCAGCATGGGACCGCCGCTTACGAAGATTGTCGGCACATTGATTCTCGCCGCCGCCATCAGAAGACCAGGTACATTCTTATCACAGTTTGGCACCATCACAAGAGCGTCAAACTGATGAGCCAGTGCCATCGCTTCTGTGGAATCTGCGATCAGGTCTCTTGTAACAAGAGAATATTTCATGCCGATGTGACCCATGGCAATCCCGTCGCATACTGCAATCGCAGGAAATACAATCGGTGTTCCTCCTGCCATGGCAACCCCCTGTTTCACCGCTTCCACAATCTTATCCAGATTCATATGCCCCGGAACAATCTCATTATAGGAGCTGACAATCCCTACGAGCGGCCTGTCCATCTCCTCCTTTGTAAGTCCCAGCGCATTAAATAATGAACGGTGGGGCGCCTGCTGTTTTCCTTTTGTAACTGTATCGCTTCTCATATTTTCCTCCTGACCAGACAGACGGACTCAGTCCGGGTTACTTCCCCGGTGCAACGTCTGCTTTTCCATGTATTTGTTACTATTCACGGCCCGGAGGCCGCTCATAGTAACGATTCCAAATACCTTTTGACATCCAGATGGGGGCGTTATATATTTTTTGCAATCAGGCCGCCCATCTCCTCTGTGCCGACCTGCCTCTTTCCTTCGGACATGATATCAATTGTCCGGTATCCCTCCTTAAGCACCTTTGCGACTGCCGTCTCAATGGCGTCCGCTTCCCTGTCAAGGTCAAAGCTGAACCTGAGCATCATTGCTGCTGACAGAATGGTTGCTATAGGGTTTGCAATCCCTTTGCCCGCAATGTCAGGCGCAGAGCCGCCGCTGGGCTCGTAGAGTCCAAACTTCGTCTCATTAAGACTCGCGCTTGCAAGCATGCCGATGGAGCCGGTTACCATACTCGCCTCATCTGATAAAATATCACCAAACATATTTTCTGTCAGGATAACGTCAAACTGTTTCGGATCCTTCACAAGCTGCATGGCACAGTTATCCACCAGCATATGCTCAAGAGTAACCCCCGGATACTCCCCGGCCACTTCCTCTACAACCTTTCTCCAGAGTCTGGAAGAATCCAGCACGTTTGCCTTATCCACACTTGTCACTTTCTTCCTGCGCTTCGCGGCAATGTCAAAGCCCCTCTTCGCAATCCGGCGTATCTCATTCTCATTGTATGTCAGAGAATCATACGCTGTCATGACACCATTCTCCTCCACGGTTTTGCGTTCCCCGAAGTATAATCCCCCGGTAAGCTCACGCATGATCATCATGTCAAAGCCGCCCTCTGTAATCTCCTCCTTAAGGGGACACGCTCCCTTTAGCTCATCGTAGAGAACCGCCGGGCGCAGATTCGCAAACAGATTCAGCTCCTTACGGATTCTGAGAAGTCCGGCCTCTGGTCTCTTTGAAGGTTCCAGCTTATACCAGGGGGATGTCTTCGCATCTCCGCCTATGGAGCCCATCAGCACTGCGTCGCATGCCTTCGCAGCCGCCACTGTCTCATCTGTCAGGGGTATGCCATGCACATCAATCGATGCACCTCCCATTAAGAGCTTCGTATATTCTACTGTATGTCCATATTTTTCTGCCGCCTTATCAAGAACCTTCATCGCCTCTGTTACGATCTCCGGTCCGATCCCGTCTCCCTTAATCACTCCGATTTTCAGATTCATTCTATCCATCACCCTTCCTGATCGTACTAGCAACTATAATATCGCATTTTCATCCATGTTTCAAGACTTTAATTAGGTAAACCATTAAGTTAAAAAAGTTCCAGCGCAATCTCCATCATCTGACGGAAGCCCGTCTGGCGGTCTTCTGCACTCAGGGAATCCTCCCTGTATAAATGGTCTGAAATGGTCAGAATACACAATGCCTTCTTTCCTGCTCTTGCCGCATTCATATAGAGCGCAGCTGCCTCCATCTCAACTGCAAGTACACCCATACGTTTCCAACGGTCATTAAAATCCGTCCTGTCATTATAAAACACATCTGAAGACAGGATATTTCCCACTCTCACACTGGCCCCCTTTTCCCTGGCAGTATTTACCGCTTTTTCCAAAAGCCCATAATCCGGGATCGGTGCAAATGTCCCTGGGAGCTGATACTGGTCCGCATAGCTGGAGTTCGTGCAGGCCCCCATACCGATCACAAGATCCATCACATTCACATCATCCTGCATCGCACCTGCAGAACCAATCCGGATAATCGCGTCAACATCATAAAAGTGATACAGCTCATAGCTGTAAATACCGATGGACGGCATCCCCATGCCGCCTCCCATAACCGAGATTCTCTTTCCTTTATACGTTCCTGTATAGCCAAACATGTTTCTTACTGTGTTAAAGCATTTTACATCTTCCAGATATGTATCAGCAATATATTTTGCCCGGAGCGGGTCGCCGGGCATGAGTACTGTTCTGGCAATGTCTCCTTTGTCTGCCCCATTATGTGGTGTTCCCATATAGATCCTCCTTCTTTTCAAAGCCTTAAAATCGCTATTCTGCATTATAACATCTTTTCCCCAAAAAGGAAAGTGTTGAAAAGTATTACTTTTGAGGGTGGGGTGGGACGCAGGCAGGGGAGAGCATATATTCCATTCAAACGAGGCAAAATTCCGATGAACTAACCGTTAACTACGGCTAAGACGCTCGGGAGAGCCCTCGCGTCTAAGTCTCCGTAAACGGTGGATTTCATCTCCATAAAAAGCGCCTCTGATTGTTTTCATTGGAATATATGCTCTCCCCTGCCTGCTGTTTATCGGCAAATAAAAGTATTACTGGGGGGAGGACACGTAAGTGTTGCTGGCTAGTACAGCGTTGCATAATTAACAGTGAATAATGTGCTTGATATCTGCATCAGATTTGCGGCTACAAGCCGACGGTGCAGCGGGCTACGTCTAGTATAATCCACACTAATTGCCGGTCTAGGATTGGATACGTGCATCCAGAACAGTCAGCGAGTGCAGAATTTACTGTTAATTACGCAATGCTGTACTAGTGGCAGAAAAAGGCTTTACACGTTTTTATCTGTCGATTATAATAGGGTGCAGGTATTACATTTTTTATTATTAGTAAGAAGGGAGAATGATTATGAAATTTACTTTTTATCACAACAATATTAATGTGCGGGATCTGGACGCGTCGGTCAGGTTTTATGAGAAGGCTCTTGGGCTTACGGTTTCGAAGGAAAAGGAGGCGGAGGACGGGAGTTTTAAGCTGGTGTTTTTAGGGGATGGGGCAACGCCGCATCTTTTGGAGCTTACCTGGCTTCGTGATATGGACAGGGCTTATGACCTGGGGGATAATGAATCGCATCTGGCGATGCATGTGGATGATATGGAGGCTGCTCTTGCCTTCCATAAGGAAATGGACTGTGTGTGCTTTGAGAATTCTGACATGGGTATTTATTTTATCAATGACCCGGACGGCTACTGGATTGAAATCTGCCCGGCTTAAGGAACAGCCCCTTCCCTGTCTGACTGAACATGGTGATCCGGTCGGACGGGGAAGGGGCTGTTGATGACTCTTTTATTCTGCTGATGCTTTTTCGATCTGTGCAACTGCTGCCTTCTGCATTGGGATACGGCAGTTTTTGTTGTTTCCAAATTCTACAATGATATCATTTTCCTGAATATCAATAATGACTCCGTAAAAACCGCTGGTTGTAAGTACGGTGTCGCCAACCTCCATCTCTGCAATCATAGCCTGTACTCTCTTCTGCTCTTTTTTCTGTGGTCTGATGAATACGAACCAGAAACCGCCGAAAATAACTGCATATGCAACAAACAGAAATACCATGCTCATTCCACCCTGACCTTGTGCTGCTAATGTAAACATATCGTTTCTCCTCCTAAATCTGTTTAGACACTATTGCTATCATACAGGATATTCCCTGTTTCAGCAAGGACTTTTTGCCAATTCATGCAAATTTAATACTTTCCCGAGCTTTTCTTTTTTATACTCTTTGTAGCGCCCTTCCTCGATTGCTGTGCGGATCTCTGTCATCATTGTATTGTAAAAGTATAGATTATGAAGCACGCACAGACGCATTCCCAGCATTTCCTTTGCCTTAAGGAGATGACGGATGTATGCCCTGGAATAGCTCTGGCAGGCGGGGCAGGTACAGCCTTCTTCTATGGGGCGGCTGTCCAGCTCGTATTTAGCATTAAAGAGGTTCAGCTTCCCTTCATTTGTATACACATGTCCGTGTCTTCCGTTCCGGCTCGGGTACACGCAGTCAAAGAAATCTACTCCCCGGTCCACTGCCTCCAGAATGTTGGCAGGCGTCCCTACTCCCATAAGATAAACCGGTTTATGGGCAGGCAGATACGGCACTACTGCATCCAGGATGCGGTACATCTCCTCATGGGACTCTCCCACAGCAAGGCCTCCTACGGCATATCCATCAAGATCAAGCTCCGCAATCTCCTGGGCGTGCCGGATCCGGATATCCTCGCAGATTCCTCCCTGGTTAATACCGAACAGTAGCTGCTTGCGGTTAATCGTGTCCGGGGACTGATTAAGTCTGGCCATCTCTTCCTTGCATCTCCTAAGCCACCTTGTTGTCCTGTCTACGGACTGTTGAATATAATCTCTGTTTGCCACACTGGAAGGGCATTCGTCAAATGCCATGGCAATGGTGGATGCCAGGTTTGACTGAATCTGCATACTCTCCTCTGGCCCCATAAAGATTTTCCTTCCGTCAATATGGGACTGGAAATATACGCCCTCCTCCTTTATCTTCCTGAGGCCTGCCAGGGAAAACACCTGAAATCCTCCTGAATCTGTAAGAACCGGCTTGTCCCACACCATGAATTTATGGAGTCCTCCAAGTTTTTTAATCACCTGATCCCCAGGGCGGACATGGAGGTGATAGGTATTTGACAGTTCAACCTGTGTCCCGATCTCCTGCAGATCCCTGGTAGAGACAGCGCCCTTGATCGCTGCGGCTGTCCCCACATTCATAAATACAGGGGTTTCAATGACCCCGTGTACTGTACGGAACCGGCCGCGCCTGGCAAGTCCGTCTTTTTTTATTAGCTCATACATATCTTTTTCCTGACCTTTCTAAAAGGGCTTCTTTAATAATGGATTACAACCGGCATTCCGATTTCCAGCAGACCGAAAAGCGCCTCTGCCTTGTCATACGGCATGTTGATACATCCGTGAGAACCATTTGTCAGATACAGTGAGCCGCCGAAATACGGCTGCCAGGTAGCGTCATGAAAGCCAATCCCGCTCCAGGTAACCCGCATCCAGAAAGCTACGGGCGTCCGGTATTCCGGCTTTCCGGTCTTGGGATCCTTTTCGCCCACCAGTGTGGCATTTCTCTGAAGCTCTAAGATCGAATAAACACCTGACGGTGTCTCACGGTTCCCGATATTGGGATTTCCGGTAACAACATCTGACTCCAGCGTAACCTTTCCATTCTGGAACAGCCACATGTGCTGTGCGGACAGATCTACCTCCGCATACGTATTTCCCATATCCATCGTCTCATGAACTGCAGCCTTGCTGAAATACGCAGGCTCTCTTGTTACTGTCTTTTCTTTTTTAATATCAGAAAGCAGCTTCTCGTATTCTGTCTCCTGATCCATCTCCCAGCCATAGGTCCCGGGTACGACTGACACATTATTCCCATTTGCCGTAGTGAATTCCCGGGTCTTATTTATAGTATCATATTTTTCCGCCAGTGAGGCAATGTATTTCTTCACAGCATCTTTATTGAAGGTGACCTTCATTTTTTTGTTTACCTTCACCCACTGGGAAATCACGGACGCATCTACCACCTCGGTATAGGGATTAAAGTCATAAGTAACATTTGCCCCGAGATAACTGTTCATCTTATTCTTCGCAGCAACCACTTTTTCGGAATCCTTTAAGTACTTCGGCTTGATATAGCATTCTGTTTCTTCTAATTTAAGCGTATCACTAAATCCGCTGATGGCTGCTGCCACAGCCTCATCAAAGACCTCCCTGTCTATTCTGGTTCCAACCACCTCTGGTATAATGACAAACTCTGTATCCTTGAATTCCGGATGGGCATTTACAGATTTTACCTGATTTTCTTTCTGAAGACATGGAAGCCTGTCAAGCTCTCCGGCAAGGGCTTCCTCATTGTATGTCACACCGATGGGTGCTTCGATCTCCGTCTTCTCCCACAGGGACTTAACCCACAGAAACTTATTCTGTCCTTCGACCAGTTTCTTCAATTCATCCCCCGGAACATATTCCAGCGCTATGGAAGAGCCGGAAACCTGCTGAGTCTCTCCGTCAGACTCTTCAATGGTAAGCGTATAATCGCGAACCTGGCTGTGCATGTATTCTTCCACATCTCCTACACTTTTTGAAGAAAAGTCCATTCCGTTTATCGTTGTATGAAAGAAAAGGTGGTCTTCAAAATAATATACACCTCCAAGATACCCGCCTCCAAGCAGAACAAGAAAGCTGATGAGAGATACAGCCGCTGCCTTTCTGGCAGACTTTCCCCTCTTTTTTCTCCGGTGCGCCCTCTTTTCATCATTGTCCTCAAAATCTCCGGCAGAAGGATCTTCCTCCGCTTCTTCTGATTCAGAGACATTTACCGGTTCTTTTTCAGCAGATTCCTTCTGGGTACTGTCTCCCTCCGGACTGTCTGCCTCCCTGGCAGAGCTGTCATCGTCCCCGGAATCCTCTTCATCCTCTTCTTCATAATCCTCTTCATCTATGAGCTCTTTCTCATTCGCAAAATACTCGTAAGAAGAATTGGTAAATCCTTCATCAAGATCAATCTCTATGAATTCAATGTCATCTGTATCCCTTTTTCTTCCTTTATCATTCCTTTTCATTGAATTATTCCTCCATTTTAGTTCACACGACCTTATTATAATATGGCTTTTTATAAAAGTACAGTACAAATATAGTAAAATTCTTGAAGATTCTACAGAATTACCGTATGATGATACATGTATAAAACAGACATGCGAAACTAAGGAGGACTTTTTATGGCTGGATCAACTTTTGGAAATTTATTTCGGATTACTACATGGGGGGAATCTCATGGAAAAGCAATTGGAGCAGTTATAGACGGATGCCCGGCAGGGCTTCCTCTTTCAGAGAAAGATATTCAGGGATTTTTAGACAGAAGAAAGCCTGGACAGAATAAGTTTACGACAAAGCGCAGGGAAAACGACCTTGCAGAAATCCTTTCCGGAACCTTTGAAGGAAAAACGACCGGGACGCCCATTTCCGTGGTCATAAGAAATGAAGACCAGCGTTCCCGGGATTACGGAAAGATCAAGGACTGCTACCGTCCCGGACACGCAGACTATACCTTTGATGCAAAATATGGCTTCCGGGATTACCGGGGCGGGGGGCGTTCCTCTGGACGCGAAACAATCGGGCGCGTTGCTGCCGGCGCAGTGGCGGTTAAGCTCCTTCATGAGCTTGGGATACATTTTACCACCTACACCCGTTCCATCGGCGGGATCTGTATTCCCCTGAATGAATATCATTATGAAGAAATCCCGGAAAACCCACTGTATATGCCGAATAATTCTTATGCCAGAAAGGCCTCTGAATATCTGGAAGCCTGTATAGAGAACCTGGATTCCTCCGGCGGTACTGTGGAATCCATCATTACCGGAGTACCAGCCGGTATCGGGGAGCCCGTTTTCCAAAAACTGGATGCTGAACTTGCAAAAGCGGTCATGTCCATTGGCGCTGTGAAAGGCGTGGAGATTGGAGACGGCTTTGAAGCCTCCAGGGCACTGGGGAGCACCAACAATGATGCCTTTTTCTGCGAGTCCGGAAAGGTCATGAAAAGAACCAACCATTCCGGCGGCACCTTAGGGGGGATGAGCGACGGAGCCCCGATTATCCTGCGCGCAGCCATAAAACCGACTCCCTCCATAGCCCGGCCCCAGCACACGATTACAAACCAGGGAGAAAGCACGGACATTACCATCACTGGCAGACATGACCCGGTCATCGTGCCCAGGGCTGTCGTTGTTGTAGAGGCAATGGCTGCCATCACGCTTGCTGACCTGCTGATGACAAATATGTCCTCACGCCTGGAAAATCTGAAGACGATATACAGAGAATAAAGCAGGGGATCCTGTTCTTTCCATAAAATCAAGAAAAAGTCACTTCAAAGTGACTTTTTCTCAAAAACAAATCATTTCAAAATGATTTCTTCTCTATTATTTATCGCATGCGAATGACCAGTTCCTCTCATTTACACATGAAAGCAGCTTCCTCCAACAAATTCCCTGAGCAGAGAGTTCATCGGTACATTCTCACTCCCGATTCCCACAAAATAATCCAGGAATTTCAGAATCTTTTTTGCTTCTATGTACTCCGGACAGTCTCTCTCGATTCCGAACAACAAGGGTTCTACATACGGCTTCAGTACCGCAAGCTCGTAGATCAGGGCAGAGTTGAACATCACATCCGCCTCCTCCTGATAGGGGAAAATATTCTTCTCCTCACCCCTTCTTACAGAGGGCCACATACCAATCGTCCTCCTTGCAGATGACCCTCTTGTCCTTGCATCCCGTACAATCCGCCGCAGGAGCCTTCCGTCCGTTGTGGGGATCCGGTTATGCTCATCTACATTCAGCTGGGTCAGCGCACTGATGTAAATCTTAAACTTATTCTCATCTGCAAGGCTTTCTGTAAGCTTCGGATTCAGGCAGTGGATTCCCTCGAATACAAGTACATCATTTTCACCCAGCTTCTTCGGTTTCCCATTGAACTCCTTGCTCCCCTTCAGGAAATTAAAGGTCGGTATCACAACCTCCTTCCCTGCAAGGAGCTCCTGCATCTGCCTGTTAAACAGTTCTACATCCACAGCTCCGAGACTTTCAAAATCATAATTTCCATCCTCATCCTTCGGCGTATCCTCCCGCTCAACAAAATAATTATCCACCGCTATTGGATGCGGAACCAGCCCGTTCGCCCGAAGCTGTATGGAAAGTCTGTGGGAAAAGGTTGTCTTTCCAGATGAAGACGGTCCTGCAATAAGAACAAACTTGATCTCCGGCCTTCCCGCTATCGTACTTGCAATCTCCGCGATCTTCTTCTCCTGCATCGCCTCCTGAACAAGTACCACCTCTCGGACATCCTCCTTCGTAATCTTATCATTCAGCGAGCCCACTGTCTCAATTCCCTGCATGTCTCCCCATTTGGTTGATTCCTTTAACACAGAAAACAGCTTATGCTGGGGCTCAAAGGCCGGAACCTCCCTGGGTGCGGACTTTACTGGCATCTGAATCACAAATCCCTCATCATAGAGATATAATTTAAAATATCTCAGGTAGCCGGCACTCGGCGCCATATAGCCATAATAATAATCCTCAAACTCATTCATGCTGTAGATGTTCACCTTCGACACACGGCGGTACATAAACAGCTTTTCCTTATCATACATACCATGATGGTCAAAAAGGTCAATCGCCTCATCCGTATGGACGGAACGCTTCCGGATGGGCATATCTGCGCGGATGATCTCCTCCATCCGTGCAGTCACACGTTCAAGCAGCTCCTGGTCTGTCCGGACTGTTCCTTCCAAAGTACAGTAATAACCCTTGCTTACCGAAAAATGTATCCTTACCTTTTCAAGCTGTGCACGGTCAGTAACATCATAGATTGCTTTTACAAGCATCAGGCTCATGCTTCTCTTGTATGTCTGATGTCCAATTTCATCCCCTGTTGTCACAAAACGCATTGTACAGTCTCCGCGAAGCGGTTTATACAACTCCTGAAGCTTTTCATTTATAAATACCAGCACAATATCATTCTCATAATTCTCTTGAAAATCCTGCGCAATTTTCAGATACGGTGTACCGTCCTCATACTGCCTGGTCTCTGTGCCGATCCTTACTGTATACATTTCCTTGCCCATAGCCCTTGCTCCTTTCTCTGTATATTGTTTCTATAATGTAACTGTGATGTTACTGAACAGTTACTCTATAATACTGTAAACGGATGTCTGACGGATGCTGCCTCTATCTCCACGTCTCTTAGATACTCTTCCAGATAGTTCTTCATGTCCTGAATAAAGATATGCTCAATTCCATAGTGTCCTGCATCTATAACTGCCATACCCTCTGCCACGGCATCAATTCCTTCGTGATGTCCGATATCACCGGTAATCAGGACATCTGCACCTTTTTTTAACGCCTGCCCAATGACACTCTTTCCCGAACCCGGACAGATGGCAGCACGCCTGATCATCTGTGTCTGGTCACCGAACAGCCGCACTGTATCAAGACCAAAGGCTTTCTTTACCCTTTCACAGAGGCTGCAGAGCGTCACAGGATCAAGATCTGCTATCCTTCCGATTCCTTCCTCTGTGCCATCTTCTGATACCCTGGTCACCTCCAACACCAGAGAGTCCGGCATCCCAAGCCTTTCACACGCAAGAGCCGCCATTCCCCGCACATCATAATTCGTATGCATGGCATAATAGGAAATATCATTCTGAATCAGTCCAAGCAGCCGGCGTCCGGTAAAATCTTCGCTGGTTATCCTCTTCATCCCACTGAATATCAGCGGATGGTGTGTTATTAGCATATCCGCATGTATTCTGACCGCTGTCTCTACTACATCATCGTCCGCATCCAGCGCCACATAAATCCGTTTTACTTCCTTGTCATCTCTGCCGGCAAGAAGTCCCACATTATCCCAGTTCAGAGCACAATCCCTTGGATAGGACTCCTCAATAACCGACATAACCTCTTTACACAACATCCCTAATATCCTCCATAATAAATAGCAAGCAGCCTTTTTATTTCTTCTGTCTCCCGAAGGAGGTCTTTTCTCCTCTCCTGTGCTCTGCCTGCCTCTCCATGAGCCTGGAGATTTTCCATAATCTGTTCCTTTAAACGGATCTCCCTCCGAAGATAGCGGCAGAGCACAGGGTGACGCCCCTCCAAAAGACGTTTTCCATAAAGATACTGGCCCCTGCCATAGAATTCTGGCTCTCCATGCCCTGCTTTCATGACAGTATAATATTTCCCTCCATCTAATACCATGTCCTCTGCCATAATCTGATATCCGTGGTCATTCAGATACCGCCGGACCTTCCAGATCTCTGACTGGGGCTGCAGAATCAGATGGTCAAGGGCTGCCAGCACCTCACTTCCCTCTGAAAGGATCTTTGTAATAAGACCGCCTCCCATCCCGGCTGCAATCATTGTATCCGCCTCTCCCGGCCTTACCTTCTGCAGTCCGTCAGAAAGCCTTGTCTCAATATAACCCTCCCACCCGCATCTTCTGATATAATCTCCTGCCCTCTTAAGGGGACCCTCATTAACATCCAGCGCCAGCACCTTTTCCGCAATTCCATGCTCCATAAGATAAACAGGTATGTAGCCATGATCTGTCCCAATATCTGCAACAGAGGCGCCTTCTGTCACAAGACCTGCTACCGCAGAAAGTCTCTCTGATAATTCCATAGGCGCCTCTTCATTAATCCAGATAGTCTCTCAATTTTCTGCTGCGGCTTGGGTGGCGGAGCTTCCGCAGTGCCTTCGCCTCAATCTGACGGATACGCTCCCTGGTAACGTCGAACTCCTTCCCGACCTCCTCCAAAGTGCGGGCACGTCCGTCGTTCATGCCAAATCTGAGTCTCAGAACCTTCTGTTCCCTGTCTGTCAGTGTATCCAGCACCTCATCAAGCTGTTCCTTTAAGAGGGTCTGTGCCGCCGCCTCTGCCGGTACCGGTACATTATCATCCTGGATAAAATCTCCGAGATGGCTGTCCTCCTCCTCGCCGATTGGAGTCTCTAAGGACACCGGCTCCTGGGAAATCTTCAGGATCTCCCTCACTCTCTCCACAGGCATGTCCAGCTCCTGTGCGATCTCCTCTGGCGCGGGCTCTCTCCCCAGTTCCTGCAAGAGCTGTCTGGACACACGGATCAGCTTATTGATCGTCTCAACCATATGCACAGGAATCCGGATGGTCCTCGCCTGATCCGCAATGGCGCGGGTGATTGCCTGACGGATCCACCATGTGGCATAAGTACTGAACTTAAAGCCTTTATGGTAATCAAACTTTTCAACTGCCTTAATAAGCCCCAGGTTTCCCTCCTGGATCAGATCAAGGAAGAGCATTCCACGCCCCACATAACGCTTCGCAATACTGACAACAAGACGCAGGTTCGCCTCGGCAAGACGCTTTTTCGCACTCTCATCCCCGTCTGCCATGCGCTTTGCAAGATCCACCTCCTCCTCTGCAGTAAGAAGAGGAACCTTTCCAATCTCTTTCAGGTACATACGCACCGGATCCTCGATGCTGATTCCGTCCGGCACGGACAGATCAAGCTTCTCGACATCCACATCCTCCACATCCGACAGGTCAATATCCGCATCGTCAACATCCAGTGCGTCAACATCCCCGCTGATCCGGAGTACATCAATATTGTGTGCCTCCAGATATTCAAACACCCGGTCCATCTGCTCTGCATCCAGCTCCATGTCCGAGAAGAAATCATTAATCTCCTGAATCTCCAGAATACTCTTTTTCTTCTTTCCAAGCGTAACCAGTTCCTTCAGCTTTTCTTCCAATTTCACTGTGTTTTCTTCCATGTATTGTCCATCCTCTCATTGCTTGTATATATTTTATCCTTAATTAATAGAAATATGCAGTTTCCCGAGCCTCTCCAGTTCCCTTTTGGCTTCCATCAGCCGCTGAAGTCCTGCCATATCTGACGGATCAAGCTTCTTTGCCGCTTCCTCAATGCTGTGCTTCTTCACCCGGACCACTGTCTCACTTAGTGCCTTTTCCTGCTCCCTCACAGTCGTAAGCTCCCGGATTCTCGTATGGAAAAGCCCTGCCACCTCACGGTGCTCCTTATCATCTGTAAAATGGTTCATGACCGCAGCGGGATTCAGCTCATGCCTCTCATACTGTTCATAGAGAAGCCCTGCCACCTCACGGTACAGACCTTCCGAAAAATCTTCCGGCAAAACATACTTGCTGACCTGCCGAAACACCTCTTCGTCTGACGCAAGCCAGGTAAGGAGTATCTTCTGGGACTTCTGTATCCCGTCTTCCCGGTCACGGCTCTTTGACTGTCTCGGCCTTGATACAGGTCTTGCCTGACCGGTCTCAACCGCCATCTTTGCCGTCAGGCCTTTCAGTTCTTCATATCCCACACGATACCTTTCCGCCACTGCCTGAATATAATTGTTTCTCTCAATCTCTTCCTCGAATTCCGTAAGCCTGCGCGCAGCCTCCCTCATGAAGGCGGTCCGGCCCTCCGGCGTGTTCATGTCATATTCCCTCTCTAATACTTCAAGACTAAACATAAACCCGTTTCCGGCCTTTTCAATCCGCTTCCCGAATTCATCCGCGCCAAGTCCTTTGATAAATTCATCCGGATCTTTATACGGCTCCATCCGGATCACCCTGGCTGTAATTCCCGCTTCCCTTAGAATCGGAACTGCACGCAGAGCCGCTTTCGTTCCGGCCTCATCACTGTCATAGGTTAAGTATACCTCATTTACATAGCGCTTAATCAATGAAGCATGTCCCTGTGTCAGCGCTGTGCCAAGAGAAGCAACCGCATTGGTAAATCCTGCCTGATGAAGAGATATGACATCCATATATCCCTCACAGAGAAGAAAATACGGCCTCCTGGAGGTTCTTGCACGGTTCAGTCCATACAGATTCCTGCTCTTATCAAAGACAAGTGTCTCCGGAGAATTCAGATACTTGGGCTTTGCATCCCCCATGACGCGCCCTCCGAACCCGATCACACGGCTGTTTGCATCCATAATCGGAAACATGACCCTGTTCCAAAACTTGTCATAGACGCCCTGTCTCTCATCTACACTGATCAGTCCCGCCTGGGCGATCAGCTCATCTTTGTACCCCTCTCTCTTAAGGTACTGATACAGATCATTGCTGTACTTGTTCGAGTATCCAAGGCCGAAAGCCTTGATGGTCTCCTCCCCAAGTCCCCGTCCGGTCAGGTATGTATATGCATGCGCCCCTCCTCCGCTTTTAAGCTGAATGTAAAAATACCGGGCAGCCTTCTTGTTAATCTCCAGCAGAACCGCTTTCGTATCCGCCCTCTGCTTCGCTTCCTTCGAGTATTCCCGTTCAGGCAGCTGTACCCCCGCACGGTCGGCAAGAACCTTTAGAGCCTCAAGGAAGGAATAATTCTCATATTCCATTAAAAAGGTAAATACATTCCCTCCTGCCCCGCATCCGAAACAGTAATACATCTGCTTCTGCCTGCTTACAGAAAAGGAGGGGGACTTTTCATTATGAAACGGACACAGTCCAAAATAAGAGCTTCCCTTTTTCGTAAGCCTTACATAACCGGAAATCACGTCCACAATATCATTTTTTACCCGTATCTCTTCCACCAGTTCTTCTGGATAATACATCGTTGCCACACCTTCTTTTTTATTGCCTGCTGTCCCTATATATAATATTCGACAAAAGTATTTGATTTCCTTTAAAAATTCCACGATTCCGGTACAAAAAATTCTTCAAACTTCTTCACGGCAAAATTATCCGTCATTCCGGCAATATAATCACACACTGTCTGCTCTTCTGTCTCCATGCCATTCTTTATTCTGTCAAGGAACTGATCCGGAAGCAGATCCATATGCCTCCTGTAATAATGATAAAGATTTGCGACCATTTCCGCCGCCTTATCTTCCTCTCCCTTTGCCGCCGGGTTCTGATAGACCTGTTCAAACATAAACCTGCGGAGTCCTGCCATAGCCTGTGCCACATCCGGAGACATCCGTATGGCAGGACAGTCCATGCTGTTGGTAATCACATTATGTACCATAGTGTCCAGGCGGATCCGGGTGGAAACACCAAGGACTTCCCTGTATTCCTGCGGGATATCTTCCTCCTTCAGTATGCCTCCCCGCACTGCATCATCAATATCATGGTTAATATATGCAATCTTATCTGAAAGGCGCACAATCTCGCCCTCCAGCGTGGCCGGTCTCCCGTTGGTCTTATGATTCCGGATTCCGTCAATCACTTCCCAGGTAAGGTTCAGCCCTCTTCCTTGTTTTTCCAGATATTCCACCACACGTACGCTCTGTTCATTATGCCGAAATCCAAAAGGGTTCACACTGTTCAGGGCACGCTCTCCAGCATGGCCGAAAGGTGTATGCCCCAGATCATGCCCCAGGGCAATTGCCTCGGCCAGATCCTCATTCAGCCTTAGCGCCTTTGCAATAGTCCGGGCATTCTGGGATACCTCAAGGGTGTGGGTAAGTCTGGTTCTGTAGTGATCTCCTTTTGGAAGGAGAAATACCTGTGTCTTCTGTTTCAGGCGGCGAAACGCCTTACAGTGAAGAATTCTGTCCCTGTCTCTCTGAAAGACCGGACGGATATCACACTCCTGCTCCGGCACTTTTCTTCCCTTTGACTCCCTGCTGAGCGCGGCATAAGAACTTAGATACGTAATTTCCCGTACCTCCAGCTGTTCTCTGATTGTCACAAGATCCCCCTCTTTTCTGCCATCCTGGGCGTACTGTACAGACTCTGTCCTTTACGACAGCTCCTTAAGGCGCTTTTCAATTGCAGCTACTACCGTCTCAAGCACCTTTACCCTGGCGTAATATTTACAGTTTCCTTCCACAACGATCCACGGTGCATTCGGCGTAGAAGTACGCAGCAGCATCTCATTGACTGCGTCCTCGTATTGATCCCACTTTTCCCGGTTTCTCCAGTCCTCATCCGTAATCTTCCACTGCTTCTGCGGATTCTCCTGGCGTGCCTTAAATCTCCTCTCCTGCTCATCCTTATCGATCTGAAGCCAGAACTTTAAGACAATCGCCCCTGCATCCGTAAGATCACGCTCCATATCATTAATTTCCTTATAGGCCCTCTGCCACTCCTTCCTGGTGCAGAACCCTTCTATTCTCTCCACCATCACACGCCCATACCATGTCCTGTCAAAGATAGTCACATGACCTGCCTTTGGCATATCATTCCAAAACCTCCACAGGTAATGATGCGCACGCTCTATATCGTTAGGAGACGCGGTCGGATGTACCACATAACCTCTTGGATCCATATGCTCTGTCAGACGCTTGATGGCTCCGCCCTTGCCGCCTGCGTCCCAGCCCTCAAATCCAAGCACCATGGGAATCCTCCTGCGGTACAGCTCCCCGTGTAGCTTCTCCATTCTCTTCTGAAGCTCCTTTAATCGCTCCTTGTACTCCTCTCTTGTATAGCAAAGAGACAGATCTGCCTTTGACAGAATGGAATCACCAGGCACTACGGCTTTTTCGGTTCCTTTTGCAGTATCCTGCTCCTGATCCTCTCTCTTTGCTTCCTGAACCTTCTGCTCCAGCATCTGTATCACAAAGGAATAGATCTTTACAGTTGCATATCTCCGGTCAATTGCTTCTACAATATTCCAGGGTGCATAATCCGTATCCGTTCCTGCAAGCATCTCCTCATGCATCATCTGATACCGGCCAAACTCCTCATTTCGCTTTAGGTCTCCTTCACTTACCCTCCAGGCGGATTCCTTTGACTTCATCAGCTTTTTAAAACGCTTCTTCTGCTCCTTCTTATCTATGGCAAGAAAAATCTTGATCACCGCCATGCCGCTGTCTGCAAGCTGCTCCTCAAAGGAACAGATTGAGCGCATGGCTCCCGGGATCTCTTTTTCCTTTGTCCTGCCGTCAAAACGTTCCTTTAATACCTTTCCGTACCAGCTGCTGTCATAGATTGCAATCCTTCCTTTTGCAGGCATCTTCGTCCAGAATCTCCACAGGAACGGATAAAACTTTTCCTCCTCCGTCTCCTGCTTTACCGCATGGACCTCAAAGCCCCTCGGGTCAAGCGCCTGAATCAGCTTTCCGATCTGCACTCCTTTTCCTGCCGCGCCATAACCCTCAAATGCAATCATCACCGGAATGCCAAGCTCCTTGCACTCCCTTTGGAGCTTTCCAAGCTTTTCTTCTAAAAGCGGCATCCTCTCCTTGTATTCTTCTTTGCTTAAAACTTTTGTCAGATCCAGTTTTTCTAACATCTTCTTTTCTCCTTCTGTTTTTTTCATGTGTATACGCTCCATGTTCTATTATATATAATTATACACGAAAAAACGCATAAATACAGACTTTTTCCAGTTTTATTTCATCTTAAAAAAAACAGGAATATCTTGCCGAGTAAAAAGTCATGTAAAAAAATTGGAATTATCTGTTGACATTTCAAAACATATGTAGTATTATAATCTTCGGACGAAATAAAAAAGTCTTTTGCGGAAGTGTCGGAACTGGCAGACGAGCAAGACTAAGGATCTTGTAGCTTTCGAGCTGTGTGGGTTCAAGTCCCATCTTCCGCATTGAATAAAAAACGCAAAACCCCTGTAAATTCAAGGATTTACAGGGGTTTTTCTTATCTGCTTTCAATAAAAGGGGCAGAAAAGGGGCAAACTTTTTTATCTCTTAATTTCTTTTCATTTCACTGTCACCTGCAGCCTGTCAATGGCCTTTCCACAACTTCCTGCATAGCCATCCTGCCCGCCCGTCTTCTCCGTCCCGGTCTGCCAGGAGTAGTAATCACCTTTTACAGGACTTACCCGGTATTTCACTTTCTTCTTGCTGCCATCCGGTGCGGTATAGATGATCTGTATTGCATCAATTGCTTTCCGGTTACCTGCGTAGCCGTTTTTATGGTCGCGGAAATTGTACCCGGTTACCCAGGGCAGCCATTTACCGTCCAAAACATGCACCCTGTACTTGATCTTTCCCTTATTGACCTTGATCGCAATATTCGCAATCTTTTTCCCGATGATTCCTGCATAGTCCTTAAGGTTTTGCACAGCCTTAAGCGTGGTTCCGTCTGTCAGCTGCACGGCATAGGTAAAAATTATGCCACTGGTATCCTTTGGCTTTGCAGCAGAAGGTGTTCCCTTTACGTCCTCGTTATTGATACATTCCAGGATGCCATCCCAAGGATAGCTGTAATATGCGCATGTATGGCTCTCCCATCCTGTCTGATCTCCTTCTTTGCCGTCAATGGTCCCATTCTCGGAAATGGAAAACTCCATCAGCCTGTCCGGATTTGCAGACAGGCACATAGCAGTATGGCAGACCTCATTGAGATATACGTCACCTGCTTTTGCCACATATCCACTGGACATCGGATGCCATTTAAAATTACCGGTCTTCACCATACAGGAACGCATATTCCCGGTATAAGTTGCCCCTCCACAGGAAATGCCTGCCGTTTCAAAAGCGTCGATGATTGCGGAAGAACAATCCCTGTCTCCTGTCCGGACCTTATAATCTTTCCCATCTATTTTGACGATACAATAACCTTTCCCGTCTCCCTGTCTGCTGTACTGGCTGTACCCGTGTCCATTGTTTCCGTCATGGGTAACCAGATGCTTCATGATTTTAACCGCAACCTGCTTTTTCTTCATTATTATATTTCTCCCTTCTCCGAATCTATTTAATCACTATAGTTGCAACACAGTCCAAATTATACAGGCCTACCCACTGCTTATCCCTGATCACAATAAAGTATCTGCCATCGTATCTGTAATCTGTATACTTCTTTTTCTTCCACTTTACGACTTCACCATTCTTAAATACAATTCTGATCATATTCTTTTCCTTTCCCGTGCGATGTCGCACATAGACAGAGGGCGGTCTTACTCGCCCTCTGAATCCTTCTCTTCAATACTTGCCCTGTCATCAATCTGTGTTTTGATATTCCGTGCCAAAGGCTCCAGGAATGAAGGTACCGCTACACCCATGTCCTTAACATTTTCCAGTATACTGATAATTTCGTTGCATATAATCCAGATGGCAACAATACATGCTACCAAAAATGACGCCGGCGATTCATAGCCCACCGTCTCGCATGCATACTTAATGAGCTGATCCATTACCGCGCCCACTACGACCAGGAGCCACATGCTTACTTTCTTTTTCACTCCGCGGATGCTTTTATACGAATTGATGTCCTGTTTCCGGTATGGGGTGGCCATAAGCCCGGTTATGTAATCAATTACATTACATGTTACCATCAGTATGATCGGCAGCGCTAAAATCCCCAACAGGGAAGACAGAAATGCAAATACTGCAGTAAAAGCCGCCTTAATATAAGTTGCCTGTTCCATTTTCTTCATACGCCTCACTCTCTTACTTTCTTGCGGAGGATGGACTATCCTTTAAATTTCGACACCTCGCATCCTCCTTTGGGTTACTCTGACAGTTCTGTTACCTCAAGATCTTCCAAAACCTGTCTGACCTGCTCCCGGATTTTTTCCGGAACCTGTCCAATCGTTTTCTTACCTTTAACGATGAGCATCGCATAGATCACTGCCATCAGTTCCACCTCCTTCCCGAATATTTTTTCATATATGAAAAACAGCAGCTTCCTAATCACGGTTTTCATTCCCCTGGTCAAGCAGCTGCTGAACTTCATCCCTTAACTTTTCCGGTATCTCTTCCAGTCTTTTCTCGTTCTTGCGGATTAAGTCCGCATACACCTTTGCTATCCAGCTCATGGTTACACCTCCATCCCTTCATAGATTTCGCAGATTGCCATCTGCAGATCCGTTACCTGTGACGCCGTATTCTCAGACAATGCTTTTGCTGCTTCCGCCATGGCATTTACAGACAGTACACCAGCTTCTGCATTTATCAGCCTTTCTTTCAGGGAATCTTTCTCTTTCGTCAGAATCACTGTTTTCGTATCTCCCACAAGCATCACACCGCCGTATACCGTCCAGCCTGGAACATCCCCGAACTTTTCATCCATGTCCGTCAGAAGCTCAATATTTGAAATGTTGGCCTGTGTCATGAATATATCCTGCAGTTCCTCAGCGGTCTTGTCCTTCATATCAATTTCCAGTCTGCCGTTTGTGATTTCAGCGCGTTCTGCTGAATATACTGATCCGTCTACTAATCTTATTTTCATGCTGTTTTAACTCCTTTCTTTGCATAGCAAAAGCGCCTGACAGCTGCCAGGCGTATTCCCTATGGCCTAATGCTATGCGCTTAAATACTTTTCGTGGTCTGTCTTTAATTTTTCCTGCGCCACGGTGCAGTAAAGCATCGTGGTTTCCAGCTTTTCATGCCCTAGCAGCAGGGCAACCTCCTGAACCGGCATTCCCCGGTTAAGCGCGTTAGTTGCGGCTGTCCTCCGGAACCGGTGTGGGTATGCATGTATATCTGCCTGCCTCCCTATGCGGCGGATGATATCCTCAATTCCATTCTTGGACAGTCTCTGGTGCGGCGTCTTCCTGCTTACAAATAAAGCAGGATTATCATCTGTACGGCTGTCCAGGTACTCTTTTAAGTACCTGTGTGATCTTTCATTAAGATAGGTTACACGTTCCTTCGCCCCCTTTCCAAATACAGTAAGTTCTTTTGACGTAAATCTGATGTCTTCCCTGTTCAGGGCAGTCAGCTCCGACACCCTGACGGCAGTACTGTACAGAAATTCCATGATCGCCCTGTCCCTAATGCAGTTACAGTTCATCAGCATCCGCTCCCTCTCCTCATCCGTGTACGGCTTTTTAATCTTTTTCTCCACCTTGATCTGCTCAACCAGTGCCATCGGGTTCCTCGTTATTTTCTCCCGGTCCCTCAGCCATCCGAAAAAACTGCTGAACACTGCACGTATATTCTTCAGCGTCTGGTTGCTTACATTGCGTATTTTCTTGTACATCTGCATGTATGCCGACACGTCTGCCTCAGTAACATTTACAACATTCTTATCAACATAGGATAGTAAACGGCTCAGCTCATACCTGTACCTCTGCACTGTGGCCGGAGATTTTCCTTCCAGTGCTTTTGCCATCAGATAGCCCTCCAAATCTTCTGTCCATCCCCCATCAATGACCTTTAATTCTGCCTTCTCTGATTCCACCCTGTATGTACACAATACATTCTGCAGTACAATCTTTAGCTCTGACAGCTCGGTTTCCTTAATTATGTCCTGCATACAGTACAGCACCCTGTTAATCAATTGTTCTTTCATCTTTTGAAGCTCCTTTTTTTGATTTTATTGTATCATCTTGGAGCATCCGTTCTGAATTAAATGGCAAATTAGATTTTAGCTTAACTGCAGGGACAGGATCCATAAAAATTTTACGGCAAAGATGCTACTGTATTGGAAAACGTGTAGTAATATGCTGCGAAATACAGGTAACATCTGCAAGAAGCGACGGTACAAGCCTGCCGCTATTAATTATCCCTGAGCCTTACCGTCCGCCTGTCAACATCGGTATATTAGGGATTCTTGCTGTCAATGGAGCTGCACGCGCGGGATTATGTAAAGTCTTCTCTGGAACCGGTTCAGAACCGGCATATATCGGCCAGGATTATACAAATAATCTTGCTGTAAATACAGTACTATCCTTTTGGCTTGAGTATTATAGATGATTTACTGCTCACAAAAAACTTAATCAAAGCGTACGTACATTTATGCCATCAACATAGATGTTAAGCTTTGATCCTGTCCAACCAAAGGAGATAGTGTGTTGATTGCCAAATCCGACTAATGATGTTTTGTTGTCTAATTTGCCATTTAATGCAGTAATCTTATCATCTAATACCTTCCCCTGCCGGGCATCCAGTGCATATCCGGCTGCTGTGGCAAGCAGATTATTGACCAGGCTTGGGGTGTCTCCCTTAGCTCCCTTTAAATTCTTAAATACGAAATTAAAGATCTTCGCCGTGTTCGGACCGCTTGCTGTGACCTCTACTGACGGCGTGCCTGTATTGTTGTCTACTGATGCCGTGGGTGTTCCGAATCCAGCTGATGTTCCATTCGTGCCATTAGTACCATCATTGCCTTTATCTCCTTTAGCTCCCTTTAAATTCTTAAATACGAAATTAAAGATCTTCGCCGTGTTCGGACCGCTTGCTGTGACCTCTACTGACGGCGTGCCTGTATTGTTGTCTACTGATGCCGTGGGTGTTCCGAATCCAGCTGATGTTCCATTCGTGCCATTAGTACCATCATTGCCTTTATCTCCTTTAGCTCCCTTTAAATTCTTAAATACGAAATTAAAGATCTTCGCCGTGTTCGGACCGCTTGCTATGACCTCTACTGACGGCGCGCCTGTATTGTTGTCTACTGATGCCGTGGGTGTTCCGAATCCGGCTGACGCTCCAGGCAGACCTGTTGGTCCGGTAGGACCGATCGCCCCTGTCCTCCACGTCCCATCTGCCCCTAGATACCTGTCCCCGGCTCCTGGAGATGGTGCGGGCACTAATCCTGCTATCCCTGCCGCACTGGAAGTGGCGCCTCTCATGGATCCGTATGTCGTATCCGTAAATTTTGCATCTGCAGGAACATCCGAATCTACTGTATGTTTATTTACTGTAGCTGCATTGCCTCCGTTCGCCGGAAGTGATTCCGGCTTGTTCTTTATGAAGGCATCATCTGTAGTATTTGTCGCATTCCAGTCAGACTGCACATTCTGTTCAGCATTTGCAGGTGCATGGGCTGACTGGCTGTGGGCAAAAGCTGCCTTTCCAAAGTCCCCCCTGTATGCTGTGCCGGATGTTTCACCAAGCGCAAGAGTCTCTGATATGACCACATATGCTGATCCTCCCCATCTGTAGGTCTTCCCGCTCGGCAGATCCACATAGATTTTTCCGGATTCCTGGGCAAATACCGTTTTGTGCGTTGCTTCTTTATAAAATTCCCCTCCGCTTAGATATCCCTCCAGTACATCATCTACATATGACGGAAGCTGGCCTGCCGGTACTTTCCCCGCTCCGTCCAGTTCAGCCACACCGCCGGCCGCACCTTTCTGTATAACCGGCACAGCCTCAACATCCTCCGCGGTAAGGGTAATGTCCCGGTCAAGCATTTTCCCGTTTATTTTCCGCTGGCTGCTGACATAATGGCCTTTTATCAGGCTGATCAGTTTCCTCAGGCTGTTTTTTGCAAAATACAGGAATGCTGTGCCCGTTCCTTCATCCGGATCCGCTTCTTCCGGCCATTTGAATATGTCCTCCACCTCTTTGTCTGACAGTTCTGTCATATTTCTGTTAAACTCTTCAATCACTGCCACCCTGTTTTCCACCGCAGCCAGGTCCCCGAGGGTCGCATGGCCTGTTTCGTCCAGGACAATCTCCACATTTTCCGTATTGCTGACAGACAGTGTCAAGTACCATTCCAGTGTGAAATCCTTCATTTCATCCTCTGCAGGGACTTCCTCCGGTCCGTCCGACTGGAGAATCAGATACAGAATTTCCCCCTTATCCGGATCCTCTGCATAAAGCCCCAGCTGATACATGCTGTACCGCGCCGTTACCCCCGAGTTCTTCAGCATAACCGGAAGCATAACCTTATTTTCCCCTGGATATTCTGCTATTTTATGAAGCTCAACCTCCTGTACCGGGTCAGCTACATCCGTAAGTGAGACAAGCTGTGTGGGATTCACTTTCCCCGCACCTGTCATGCCCCTTGTAATTTTCAGCGGTATCCCCGGCCTGCTCAAAATCTTCATGTCAAGATCCATTCCCTGAATGGTTTTACACGCATATGTCCATGCCGCCATTCTTAAACCACCTCCACTTCATATGTTTTCCGCACCTGAAGAACCACCGGCATATACGAGACATGGCCTGTCTTATGCCGGATTGCCACATTGATGTCATATACCAGGTGCGATGGCTTTATCAGATTAATCTGTTCTTTTGCGCGTTCAACTGCCAGGCTGTCAATATATCCGAGACACCTGACGGCGAACCTGTTCTTCCCTGTATTCTCCTCCACACCTGTAGGCACACCGGTAACCTTTGATACAATCTCTTCAAGTTTATGCGGATTTACGGGAGCCCTGCTGTTCATCTTAAACAGGATACTGGCCCTCCGTCTCTCCACAGGCAGCTCCGGATTGGATGGAATTCCGTACCGTTCTTCCCAGTAAGGCAGGGACCATGTAGCTGTCTGGGGAAGGGCCTGGTCCTTCAACCCCTCTGACCATTCCGCCATGTCATCCAGCTCCCGTCCGATCGCCTCCAGAAGCCACAGAAACACATAGGCCTCCCCGTATACCGGAGGAAGCCAGCCAATAATCTCCCTTGCCTTCGGGCTTTTCAGTATCTTTTCAATCAGTTCTGTCGTATAGTACATCGCCAATTCCACATGCCCCCTGTCTGCTATATATTCGTAATAGTTCAGATACCTTTACTGTTTCATATATTCTCAACCTGCGTAAAGGAAATATTTTCTGTCTCTATACTTGGAAACTCATTGTTATCTACCGGAATATTCACTGCTGCCCCGTTCAGAGACAGATTGCGCAGATCCTCCACCCCCTCTGTCCGGGACAGGATGGAATACACCCGGCTGTACCGGATTTCCTTGTCATCCGGCACTTTCTTTAAATATTCCTGTATATTCCGCAGGAAACCTTCCTTTACCATCTCCAGTGTATAACTACTGTTGGTCTGCACATCAGCGGATACGGACACTGACACAACAGACGGCGCCGCCACCGAAAGCTTTGCATTAATGGGTGCAAGCCTCATACCCGGATCCCCGGGCCGCATGATATGGTCATATACAATGCTGCACAGCTCCTCTGATGCCGGATTTCCTTCCATATCCGTGAGGACAATTAACACAAGCCCGGAATCATCCTCCGGGGGAATGACCACGGCTGAACCTGTACCATCCACTTCCTCTGCCCACCGTTTATAATCAGCATTGCACCCCACAAAAGAGATTCCCTGGTTCCTCTCGTATTCCACAATCCGCTCTATCAGGCTTTCCGTGGATTCTTCATCCACGCCCCCAGTCACAGGTTTCTCATTGATCACGGATGCAATCCCGTCAATGGAACCGTCTGAAAAAATAATGGTTTCCCTTGCCACATTGCCTGCAGTTCCGGGTTCCGCACACTGTATCTTTACTTTGCATGTGCCATCCGTTCCAATGACTGCCTCCCCGGCTGCCACAAACTCCATGGAAGGGGTCTCATTCAAGCTTGCCGTTGAAAACACAGTCCCGGCAGGAATGACGGTTCCCGCGTCCCCGGTAACGGTAACTTCCCCGACCGCATAAAATGCCTCCTTCCTGGACAGGCCGTTCGTTTCTGCATGGTAGTCAGCAATCGCGTCATACCCTTCACAATACCTGGGAAAGATCAGCTTTACTGCTTCCCGGAGTATGAAATTCACAAACATCTCTTTTTCAACCGCCGTTGGCATGAGCAGATTATAAGGATGACTCCCCTCACTCACATCAATGTCATCTGGAAGGGAACCGACCATCCGCTCCATGATCTCCTCCGCCCCCTGGTTGTCCAGGAAGGCCGGCGCTGTAAATTCACTCATTTTTTCACCTGCTTTCTTCATGAACGGTTTCCGCCGAGAACAGCCTCCACATCAATGGAAGCGCCGTCCACGCCTTCAATATCAACAAGTACTGTCACGGAATCCGTACCCCACTGGAAGCTGATCTCATTGATATGGTCTGCCCGCCCGTAAGGGTCTGCCTCAATCGCCTCCGTGATCTCGGATACAAGCACTGCCTCCGCCTCTTCCCGGCTTCCGGCCGCCAATGCCTCGCTTGTACTGATTCCAAAATCCGTGGAATACAGAGGGCTTGAAAACCGTTCCGTGGCCAGGCAGTTGCTGCACCACTGCTTCCATGCTTCAATACCGGATGCCGCCTGGACAACATACCTGCCGTCACGCAGGAAATCATTCTCAAAACTGATTCCCGGCAGGTATCCTGTTTCTTCCTCTTCATCCAGCTCTTCATCTTCTTCCATGGTCATTTCTTCCATATCTTCCGGAAATAAGGAATCCTCCTCTTCCATATCCGGTTCTTCCATACCCAGTTCTTCCATATCTGCCTCCTAACTGACCGCGTCCACCACAACCGGCTCTCCCCCACACCATGCAACCAGCACACGGGCGTCTTTCTTTATAGAAGACGCTGCATTTCTGCACACGGTATATTCCCCTTCCGGTATTGGCCCGGGGGAATGATCCGGCACAAGAGCCATGGCGCTGTTTATGTTTCCTAACTCCATGACTGTCTTTGAATTAGACCTGTTCACTGTCAGAATCTGCCCCATAATGACATTTCCAAGCTTTTCTATATTACCGGACATTCTCACTGCCTCCTAGCATCTTCTTACTTCCATCACCATGGTTCCCTCCACGGCATCATGGGTAATGGATCTGACAATACAGTATTTGATTTTATCATTGTTGAAACACACTCCAACCTTATCCCCTTTCCGGATCCAGGGGATGTCCAGGGCGGTAACCTCATATTTCGTCTCCGGCTGCGCGTGCTCTTTGAGAACCGTCTGAGCCTCCGCCCTGATTTCTTTCAGCTTTGTATCTTCATCCTTATTGATTACCTTCTGCAGCGTACCGTATTTTTTTGTGTTTTTCCTTACGGCTGCCTCAATCTTCGTCTTTCCTGCCTTGTCTGTCTTTCCGGTAATGACCACCTTCGTGACCATTCCTTCCATCGTTGTTGTCCTTGTATACTCAATCTCAACCCCGCGTCCGCCCTTGTCAATGTTATAGATTGTGGTATTCTTCCCCACGGAAAGGACGTTCATGACATCCTTGACGCTGCGGATTACATATTCCGTCCCCTTTTTCTTTTTCACGCTGTCCAGGATGTCTGCCGTGAATACATCCGCAAGTGTTCCGGACAGGGGCAGCTTCGGATGCGTGATGGACAGATAGGAATACTTTACCTTTATCCCCCACTTTTTGCAGATTGCGCTCACGACAGCCTTTGTCGGCTTTCCCCTGGAGAAAAACATGCTGGTTTCTGATTTCATAAAGTAGATCAGATTGTCATAACAGGTAAGCTCCAGCTCCTTTTTCTGGCTGTTTGAGATCCGGTTCTCCCAGATGAATCCCCGGAAGACCTCCTTCTTTGTTTCCACGCCCACACCCTTTGCATAAACAAACACCCTGCTCTTTACCTTGAACAGGACGCTGGGGTATCCTCCGTTTTTCCCGGGTATCTTCATATCGGCAACCTTCATGGCTACTTTCTGTGCAAGCTGTCCGTCAGGTTCTGACAGAGACAGGCTGGTAATAATATTGGATTCCGATTCCCCCATATTTTTCACACAGTACTTTGTACCGCCTTCTGTAATCACTGCCACAGAATACTGGGGTCTTTCATACTTCACTTTTTTCAGCCTCCCTCCTATTTCTTCGGCAGCTTAAGTTTTGTCCCTGCAAAGACCTCATATCCATTTTTTACCCCGTGCTTTTTTGCTGCCTCTTCAATGGCTGACTTGTTCAGGCTGTAAATCTCTTTCCACCGGTCCCCTGTCCCCAGGAGCTGTTTTGCTATACTCCACAGGCTGTCACCAGTCTTTACAACGAAAGTCGACGGAGCCAGGGACGCAGGCCGCTTTGCCGTCAGCTTCCCTCCAAGCCTGTTCTTTTCTGAGGATTTGGATTTAGACTTTGTTTTTGCCTTCTTTACAGTAACGCTGATGTTCCTGTACTCCAGGAAACCTACCTTGTAATGGCAGTCCCCTGCTCCCCCGGACCAGGTGCACTCAAAATCCTTCAGATAGCAGTACATACTGACCGGGGTTCCGGTGACCGTTATTTTCAGCAGTCTTTTCTTGTTTTTCCACTTATTCAGGATCGCCTGGTAAGTGGAAGGGCTTTTCCATTTTCCCGTGCAGAAAGGATGGTCTCTGCGTGCTTCTCCCGGGAATATGCCTTCCCAGGATACTTCCGCAAGCCCGACACTGGACGGGCGTGCAGCTTCCCGGAAGTTCAGAAGCTTATATGTGGAAAACTGCACCCCTCCGCTTTTATAACTGATTTCATCCGGAAGCCACGGAAAATTGATTTCCGTGGAACCTTCCTTTTCCTTTACAATAATTTCAACTGACTGGGCCATCTGCCACCTCCGTCTTCTTTATGCCCTTGCCGGTGTGTTTGCAAACTGGCTGCTGAGGACGGCCAGAATCTCCCCGGCAATTTCATCGGAGATTGCCTCCAGGTTTTCCCTGACTGCTGCCATCACATCATTTCCGCCACTAACGGGCACGTTCACTGTCACATTCCCGATGTCCACACGAATTCCGCTGCTTCCCGTTGTCATGGGAACAGATGCCAAAGGAGCCATGCTTCCTCCTGCCAGACCTCCTGTGGCGAAGCCCTGCGCCGCATAGCCGCGGACCCCGAGATACTCCCCGGCCTTCTGCCACAGCTCCATGCCGCGCTTCTTCCGTCTTCTGCCAAGCGGGATCACCATCTCCGGATCTCCCTCCTCGGCAACCTTTATAAACTGTCCGCCTCCTGCCACCATCCCGCCGTTTGAGAATCCCGGGATATTCTGACTGCCAAAGACCCCTCCCCGGAATCCCTTTACAGGGCTTCCCGGTTTTTTCGGGGTAAAGGTTCCCCCGGTCTGCTTATAATCCACATCTACAGTTACCGTCGTACTGGTTCTGTAACTGTCATTTATAAACTTTCTGACATCGAATCTGTTTGCATGGTAATCTGCGTTTACATCCACACTGGTATCTTCTGCATAGTTTTTGTCAACCCCCTGTGATGCCTCAAATTTCTTATTCAGAAGGTAATCCGCATTTACATTGACTGATGCAGTAACTGGCTTCTGTGCCCTTGAAATGAAACTGGAGACAAGCGCTGATGTATCTGTATTTTTAAATTCATACTCAGGGTTCACTGGCATTGTGGGGGAAAGCGGAGTTTGGAGCTGATGCTCCAGCCAGGTTACAATACCATCACCGTTAATATCCTCCACCTGCAGTTCCGGATTCAGCGATACAAGAGGTTCTGCTTCAATATTCTGACTGGAAAGCCACTCCTTTACCTGGCTGGTTCCCTGTGCTACTGCTTCATAAAGAGAAGCAGAATTCAAGTATTCCGTTATTGCATCCGGAACTTTAACCCCAAGGCTTTTATATTTATCAGCAAGCCCCTGTATCTGCTCCGTAGTCGGTGCCATCTGTTCTATCAGCGTTCCAACTGCTGCCCTTGTATCTTCTGATAAACCTCCTGTAGCCTTTAGAATATCAAATCCTGTATTCTCCGAAAGCATAGCGCTGACATCCTTTCCAAGAGTACCCAGCTCCTTTCCATACTGCTCCCGGATCGTATCCAGTCCCAGACTGCCTGCTTTAAGCTGGTCTCTTGACAGATTATCATACAGCCCTTTCTGAAGCTTCCTGATCTCTTCCTCACTTTTACCTACTGACGCCGCTCCATAGGAATCCCAAAATCCTTCTGCATTCTGTGCAGCCGTCTCCTGTGCACCGGACATAAGTTTGCCGAAATCCTCAGCAGACAAATCCCCTTCTCCGTATTTCGCCTTTAAAATATTAAGGTCAGCCTCAAAGTCCTCTTTTGCAAGCTGTGCTGTGAGACTGGCGATCTTCGCCCGGAGCTCCTCAATCTTCGGCAGTTCCACATCAAGGCTGATCTTCCCATCAGCAAGGGCAATATTCATGGTTTTCTCCAGTTTTCCGGTCAGACGGCTGAGTTTCCCCTGTGTCTCACTGTAATACTGGTCCGTGGATTCCACCAGGGATCTGGCCTCTTTGGAATTGCCCATAAGGAGCTCCACTGACTGTGTGGCTGCATACTGGCTATCCGTCAGGTACTGCTTTGCACTGTCTGAATACGCTTTTACAGATGCTTTCAGGCTGTCCACCTCCTCAGAGGCAAGCTTCGCGCCATCCTTAATCCCTGCCATCCACAGTGATTTTTTCAGCCCTTCCCCTGCTTCCCGGAAGGATTCATATGCCTGTTTCATCTGGGTGATGGATGCCGTGGTCTTTTCGATTTCCTCCATCCGCTTTGTCCCGAAGACATTTCTGATGGAAGCATCCATCTCGCCAGCACTGAGGGCAATATCCCCGAAATGCTTGTCAAGGCTTGTCTTTGCAAGCTTCTCCTGCCTCTTTTTCAGTTCTTCGGTCTTCCTTGCGGCTTCGGCTGCATCCTCACCATATTTCTTAGCCGCGTCAGCCGTCCCTGCGATCTTGTCCGCAACCTTCCCGGAAGCAAACCACCCGGCAAGGCCCCCGACACCGGCTCCGATCAGTGCACCCGCGGCAGTCCCAATCACCGGAACAACACTTCCAAGTGCAGCCCCTGCCGCCGCACCGGCGCCTACTCCGGCCAGTTTAGTACCGCCTTTTGCATAATAGTATTTCTTTTCCTGCTTATCCTCCGATTTAAAGCCTGCATAGAGGTCATTAGCCCCGCTCAGCAGGGTTGCACCAGCAGCCAGGCCTCCGGCTATGGCTCCACCGCCGACTGTAGACAATCCTCCGGCTGTTGTGGCCCCCGAACGCAGCGCCTTGCCTGTCTTTCCGAAAAGCCCCAACAGACCGGTACCACCGGCAATGCCTGAACCATCCAGATTTTCACTGAGGGTGGCAGAGCCTATCAGCTTTGACAGTTTTCCCGATTTTGCGCTTCTGTAAATATCCGCCCCAATTTTCACGCCATTTATCCCGGCGCCAAGCAGCGGGATCCCGAATTTTGCCAACAGTCCGGCTGACATCAGGGAGGACAGGTCTGCCTTCTCCCCTCCCGGGAGCAGCTTCCCTGCATTTGAAAACAGCTTTGAAACCGTCTTCCCCAGGGCTCCTGCAATGTCAAGCCCTTCGAATCCCTGCAGGAATCCTTCCGCGAACTGCTGCCCGATACTAAGGCCTTCCTCAGCTGCACCCGGCCCGTCAATCCCGAGCAGGGTGCTGATTCCTGCAGAGATTCCTGTACCAATACTGGTACCTGCATCCCTTGCGATTCCGGCAAGCTTCGCTTTCCCTCTGCCACTCCACCATTCGGCAAACGGTTCCGCGATAAAATCATCCCACAGGATCCTCGCCTTTCCGAACAGGTCTGCATTCTGCCAGTCATCCGTCAGGGTAATGCCCCTGAACTTCGTCTTTATTTTCTCCACCTTGCTGTCCACACGGTCCATGAAGCTGTCCAGTGCAGACTCTATGGCCGGAACCATGCCCGTAAGCCAGTCAGCCGCGCCCCGGATATACGGGGACAGCCTTTCACCGAATGCTTTCTTTGCCCCGTCAACGGCACTGCCGAGCAGGGTAAGGGAGCCCTGCAGGTTGTCAAGCATGGTCTCTGACATATTTTTGGCGGCCCCGTCTGCATGGTTGATTGCATCCGACAGCTTGTCATAGTCGCTCTGTGATGCATTTAGGACGGCCAGCAGGCCTTTCTGCGCTTCCGTGCCTGCCAATGTATTCGCAAAGGCTGCTTTCTGCTCCTGGGTAAAGCCTGCGGTCGCGGCCCTAAGTTCTCCCATGACTGTCCCGAACTTTCTTGCGGTTCCGTCACTCTTATAGAACTTCACCCCGAGTTCTTCAACGGCTGTCCTTGCACCGTTTGCATTTGTGGACAGCCTTGTAAGGACGGAATTAAGCGCTGTACCTGCCATACTGCCTTTCAGCCCGGAATTCGCCATCAGACCGACTGCAAGGGATACATCCTCAATGGAATACCCCAGGGATCCTGCCATTGTGCCGACATACTTGAAGGTCTCTCCCATGCCGGACACCGTTGTGTTAGCATTCGATGCCGCTGCGGCGAGCACATCCGCGAAGTGCCCGGAATCACCTGCCTTTAACCCGAATGCCGTAAGGGCATCCGTCACAATATCCGAAGTGGTCGCAAGCGCTTCCCCGGATGCGGCGGCAAGATTTAAGATACCCTCAATACCCCCGAGCATGTCTTCGGTCTTCCATCCTGCCATGGCCATATAATTGAAAGCTTCCGCGGATTCCTTTGCCGTGAACTTTGTCGTTGCCCCCATCTCCGATGCCTTGTCAGAAAGCTTTGCCAGCTGCGGGGCAGTAGCCCCGCTTATGGCCTGCACCTGGGACATGGCGGCTTCAAAGTCCTTGTAGGTATCCACCGTATCCTTAAGCCCGACACTGATGCCAAGCACCGCCCCGGCCGCAAACATGGGATTACGCAGGATTCCCAGTACCTTACGGATCGGGGCAGTCACAAGATCCTTCGCCTTCAGGGTGATACTCCACGCTTTCCCCGATACTGCTTTTGCCGCAGAGGAAACCTTATTGATTACCCTGGATGCCTTGTCTATTGCATCCAGAACCTTTTCCGCCCTGGTTTTTTTGAATCCCTCCGCCCGTTGTTCTGCCTTCTCCATCTTTTTATGGAAGGAGTTGTCTTTGGCATTCACGTCCACGGAGAACTTTGTTTTTCCCAGTTTTTTTGCGGATGACACCAGTCCGTCCAGCTTTTTCTGGGCAGCCTCCACGCCTTTTGTCCTGTCTTCAAAATTAGCAACAATATCAATTACTACCGTATCAGCCATTTGTCCCCTCCTTCTTCACAAAATTACTGAGCTTCGGAGGCACGGCCAGGTCTTCCATTGCAAGGCGGTCGGAAGCCATCATGAATGCCCTCTCCCCGCGCGGCACCAGGTCACCGGCTGTCCTCAGGCCCATCATGATCCCCGGCTCCTTGTGGTGGTTCTGATAAGCCGTATGCAGCAGGTACGCAAGCCCGCTGACCTCTATCAGTTTTTTGCGTAGTCCTCAAGGGATTCCAGCTTTTCTGTGCCTTCATCCTCTTCTTCATCAGCATCCGCATCCTCATTCATTCCACTGATCGTCAGAATCACGTCTGTGATCCTGGACTTCTCACCGGCCGTAAGGATAATGCCCACCGTCTCCCAGGATTCCACAAGATCGTACCTTTCCTTGACCGCGCGCTGTCCCCATACACGCTCTCTGTCCTCTTCCACCGTGGCAACATAGATCAGACGGGAATTGAACTTTGCAAGATCAATAGGACCTTCAATCGGCGGATATTTCTTTCCTGCCGGATTCTTATACATTATCCTTGTCTGCCTCCGTACATAATTAAGCTCTTCATCCGACACAGGCCTTACCCGTAACGTAAACAGCAGCTTCCCGTTCCTTTTTAATTCAATCGGAGTGACCAGTTCCTCGTCACTGCGGAATTCCGCAGCTTTCAGCAGCGCGGTTACAATATCCTCTTCCTTCCCTCTCTGCAGTACCGCGGCGCAGCCTGTGTCACCGGCTCCCTGTGTCGGAACTGATACTCCTGTATAATCTTTAACTTCCCTGTTCTCGTTTGCTTCCATTTTTTCTCCTTTCATGGCTTTCATAAGCACTCTGAATCTTTCATGTAACTACTCAGCAGGTCTGTGCATTTACTGCACAGACCGTAAGAAAGTGATTCAGGAGTGCAAAAATCCCATTGCCGAAGGCAATTTCAAATGGATTTTTGCATGTAACTGTGAAGGTACTGAGCAGTTACTCTTTCATTTAAAAAGGCAGGAATGCCCTGATTCCTGCCCTGTTCCAATGGGTTACACTATGCAATTTTCGGTGCCGCCAGGGTCTTAAGCCACTCCGGCACCCGGTTGATCCGGTAGGACTGGTTCCTCTTGATGACTTCCCCCGGCACAAGGTTCATCAGGTTGAATTCCCCGTCCGGCACACATGACCTTAATACCATCCGCTGCTCCTGTCCGTCTGTCGGGCGGACCGTGGCAGTCTGGAAGGTGAATGTCGGGATCTTCCCTGCCGCAATGGCCTTAAGCAGCGGCTCCATGATCAGGTCATCCCGGATCACCATCTCTGAAAGCGTTATGTTGAATGTTACCCCGGTCGGGACGGCGCCCGATACAATATTTCCCACCGGCTGCACGTCCACATTTGTCACACTCATATTGACTGCAAAGGAATCCACCTCCGCGAGAAAATAATTTTCCCCGTCAACCTCCACAAAGCATTTCCCATCCTTGCCGGTCATTAACTGGGTTGTGTCCATAATTCCAATGTTTCTTGGCATGTTCCTTTCCTCCTCCCTTCTGTCCTGCTATACATTCTGGCTGTATCTGAACTGGTAGTGCAGATAAATCTTCTCCAGCGTATCAATGTCATCCGCCTCAATGAGGAACCAGGCGCTGTCTGCCCCGTAAGGGTTCTCCGGATCCTCATACATCCGGGCGCCTGCCAGAAGCTTTCTTTCCTCCACCATGGCATTCAGCACCCCTGTCCCGGTCTGAAGGATATCCGCAATGCCGTCCGGATCACAGTTGACCCTCCCGATTTTCCGTTCCAGGACCCTGTCAATCCTTGCCATCAGCTCAATCCTGACCTTGGTACGCTTGATCTTTTTCCATCCTGCATCCTGCTTTTCTGACAGCTCCGTCAGCGTATTGATGCCGGAATCAAACCATACCTGCCCGTCCTGGCTTCTGGAGAACAGCAGCATCCCGTTCCGGATGGCTTCCTCATACTGCGCATTGGTAAACTTCTCTATGGTGTCAGCCGCACCAGGCACTATGGCATGTACCACGGACTGGTTGGACGGCGTTGCGGAGACCATGCCTGCCGTGTAGGCCACTGCCTTCACTCCTTCCACCCTGTTTCCGTCTGCGTCCACGTAGCCGTTTCCAAGGTACACGATATAAGCACTGTTCATCTCCTTTGCCCTGGCAAGACGTTTCTTGAATTCCGTCCCGGAACCCTGCCCGGTCACGGCAATCACCTGCTTCCCGGCCTCCACGCTTTCCTCCACATATTCCGTCAGCGCATCCGCGACGTTCACGTCTTCCGAATCCGTGCAGATCACATTATAATGGTACGGCTCCAGCGCATAAAACCCTTCCACATAGTCGGCAAGCGTTACCTCCGGATTCTTCCCGCCCGTCAGGCTTACCTCGGACGCTGCCAGGGAACCGTTTACCGCAGCAGCTGCCGTTACATAGCTGCTGTCAGCAAGTGCGTCTGCAAACAGGGATGCCTCCGTATCCCCGGCATCTACCGTATAAGTTTCCTTCACGGCTGTCCCGTCCACAATCAGCAGCTGCTTCTTATCATCCTCCCCGGGCATAGTCTGAACCTTGACCTTTAATGTCTTTTCGCCCGGGTATTTTGCTGTTACGGTCAGTTTTTCATCAATGACAGCCGTCCCTGCAGTTCCCTTGCCTTTTCCGGCCCTGCAGATATAAACGCAGGAAGCCCCGCCGCCCATGACTGCCAGGGCTGCATCTGTGCCTTCCCCGTCTCCATATGTCTCCCGGATGCTCTTCTGTGAGGTATGTGTAGTTACAGCATCCACCGGCCCCCATGCTGACTGGATTACAATCGCATTAACCCCGTCAAGAATGGGCTCCTCACCTGCAGGGGTCCGGCTGCTGTATCTCTTGTAGACACCTGCACGTATCTTCTGTTCTCCTTCCGCATAAAAATATCCCATCCTATTTTCCCTCCTTCTGCGTGTTCCCGACTGCCTTCTTCATGAAGCTTTCCACAGTCTTTACTGCCTGCTCCTTCGTATACTCCTTCTGCCCGCCTGCCTTAAGCGCTGCACGGACAATGACAGGTCTTGCATGGAACACCTTTTCGGATGCCTCCACAAGCTCGGCAATCTGATAGTTTGTTTTGCATGTCTCCACTTGTTCTTCCATCTGTGTCTGCTTTTCTTCCCTGTCTGCTGCCTTCTCCGCCTGCTTTTCTGCTGCACTGGCGGTTTTGGGTTCTCTTGCCATCTTCTGATTCTCCTTTCCTTTTCCATCTGGTTTCTGTGTGACTGATATATGGTTCATCTTACTCTGGGGTTCCTGCCGCAGAATCCCGTAAGATGCTTCTATGGATAACTGCCCTGACCTGTGAGGATCCGTTATCAGGGTGATCCGGTTGTTGCGGTCAAGGAACAGGGGGCTGTGGCTCTCAAATATGAGCCGCCCTTTCCGCGTAAGCTCCACATCCATAACTCCTGCAATGCGTCCGGCATCCTCCGGATCCGGCGTCAGTATGTGGCACTGAAGCTGTGCGGTCTGCCAGATACAGTTCCATGTATCCGGTATCCATCCGCATTTCCTTGTGCCGATGTTCCTCCAGTACAGGGCAGGCTTTTCCTTTGATGGCCGGAACACCGCAGGAAGCTCCTGCTCCCCGTACCCGATTACATAAAGCTCCTGGCCAATGACAGCCGGAAGCTCCTTAAAAGACCATTTATTGACAAGACGCACCGGGTCAGGCTCTGCTGTGGTCTGTGCGGGATATGCCACCAGGCCGAACGTCATTGTAATCCCTGTAATATTTTCATCCGGTGTCGTAAAATAGTCTGATGCCGCCCACCTGGCTGACACAGTCATTCCGTCTCCCGAAAAGAAATATCCGTCTATCAGCGGTTTCAGTACAGGCTCTATTTCCTCCGGAGGATACTTTCCTTTTTCACTTATGATATCTAATGCAAGGGTTCCTTCCAGTGTACGTTCCGGATCATCGGACATACTGACTGAAAATACAATCCTTCCGTACTGGGAGCCGCCCTCCCATAAAGGATCCGTATCCGCAGGCGATTCCTGCCCGAATACCGCCATGCTTCCGTCATAAACGGCCAGGTACGGTGCAAGAGCATCACAGCCCTGTAAGTGTTCATATAACAGATTCTCAATCATAAATACACCTCTCCCCTATACATAGGGTTCCTTGTATATCCTTTGGATTGCAGGGGTGGCTTTTTCCCGGATCCTGTCAGCGTAAGGTCTCGGGGCAATCCTGCCACCTGGAGTACCATGTTCCAGGTAACCGGCATATTTTTCCGTGCTCTCAATCTCAGCAACAAAAGCTCCCCCTTCTTCTCTCGCATCCTGTTTCCAGTGTTTTCGGAGATCCCCGAGCCTCCTTGCCGGTGGCTCTCCCGGGGCTGATGCCTTGTACAACTGTCCGCCCCTAAGCTTATGGCCATATTCTTTCTTAAGCTTCCTGGTTGCCTTGCTCGGGGTCTTTCCGTGTGTGCCAGGCTTTTTATATACCCTTCCACTCCTCTGCCCCTCCAGTACATCCAATGCCGCCTTCCTAAGCTCATTTGCTGCCCGGTAACTCCTGGATTTCATTTGCCTTCTTATACCCCTTACTGTTTTATCAACAGAAGAAATCAACACACTGCTCATTTGACATCCTTCCTTTCCTCCACATAATAAATCGTACAGATCCCCAGCGCCCCCGGCTCGTCTACCCCCTGGACAAAGAACACCCTTTCCCCAAAGACCAGTTTATCCATCTCTTTCGCCAGCGGCCTGCCTTTCTGCACGATTGTATGCGTAACCGGGTGCTGCAGCTGCTGAAAGCGCTCCATCTGCCTGTTGTCAGCTTCTGCCAGCACACCGGACAGAACAACATCCGTATCCTTGTAGGTATGCTGCGGCCTCCCTCCTGCACCGATCTTAGCCGAAAAGTTCTTTACCTCAAACTTTTTGTACAGATGCCCCGGCCGCAGATACATGCGTCTTGCACTGATCATCCCTGTTACCCCCTTCCATTCTGATGCATTCCTGCATAAAAATACGGCGGCTTTCCGGTATCGCCCCTCATGGAAGCCGGCACTGAACAGGACCCAAGGCCAACCTCATGTTTCAGCCTTTCGTAATCCTCACGCCACAGCTTCGCCCGCTCTCCAAAGGAAAAGGACAGGGGACCGGTCTTCGTATCCGGCTCATAGGAGAACCGCCTGCAGATGCTTTCAAGCAGTGCAAGCTTTGCCCTCTTCCATCTCCCCGGATACAGTGCAAGCACAGTCTCAATCTCTATATCCGTGAGGGCGGATGTCTCCGCACCGCCCTCCACTTCTGTATCACCAAGTTCAAACCGCATCCGGTCCTTCCCCGGCTCAGCGATCTTCCCCGGTTCATAGGTGTAATTACTATCTTCCATAATCATACCTCCCACTTATCCGGCAGGCTTTGTCTCAGCCTCCTCATGATCCCCTGCAGCCCCGTTACCATCCTGTACTGCACTGCTTTCCTGCTTAACGGGGAATAAGGTGTCTGCTCTTTTCCGTGCCGCTTTTTTTACCCCTGTACGTGAATCACAGGCATGAAGGACGATCAGCACATTTTCCCCTGTCACCTCGCTGACCGCCTTCTCCGCATCCGGGACAACCATCTGCATGATGGAAAATACCTTCTCCACTTCTGCAGGGGTCAGCGGCACAGCCATCATCTCTGCAGAATCATCATCCTCTTTCACAGTAACCGGTACAGTCACTGTGTCAGATGTATCGGCTTCCGCTATTCCTTCTGCTGTCACTCCTTCTGATGCCCCGCCGAAAATCTCCTGTTCATATTCCTCCCGCGCCTCCGCTGCTGCCCTGGAGATCATCTCCTCCACCTGTTCAGCGGTAAACAGTTCCTCCTTCACACTGGAAGAACCAGGGGGATCTGCGACCACCGCAAGCATCCCCATACGCTCCTGTAATGCCGCATCCGCAACGAGCCCCGGAGGGATTTCATCATTGATGTAAAAATCCCTCCCGCCAAAGCTGCACGGCTTTTTTGCAATCAGCTTCATACCAGTACCTCCTATGCCGCGTTCCGGAAGAACATTGCCAGGTCATCCGCTGTTTTCTTCATGTCCGTGGCCATCAGCCCCTCAATAAATTCGGAGTGCGTGCCGTTTTCACCGAGATAGTTCAGAATCGGCAGGATATTGCCGTTCCCCAGCATGTCCCAGGTGAAGATATAGCCTGCGGACGGTTCCTCAACTGACGGTGAATCCGTAGCATAGGCCAGAAGGAACGCGTTGGGATCACCAATATACTGCATGTCTGCCTCTTCTCCCAGGTCTGCCTTATTCATGATGGAGCGCTGTACGGAAATCCGGTCCACCTCAAACAGCTGTGCCAGTACATTCAAGTTAACCTTTGCCGGGTTTACGGATGTCCCGCCATACTTCACCCGTTCGAGGATTGCCGGATGTTTTTTCAGTGCATTGTATACATTCACACCGATCGCCATCCTGTTAGGTGTCCTGCCTGTGGACTCCTCCATCTCTGTTTTCTTCTGATCCACAAAGGCAACAGGGTCAGAATTGCCGTTGGAGAACCTGATAAACTGTCCTGCAGATAATGACGTGCTGTCCACGCCCTCCATCTCGTTCGCCCATACGCCTGCCCTGAAATACGTTTCCGCAAACAGCCTGTCCTGGTGGATGTTTGCCTGTGCCGACACGGTCTTTGTCCTCTGCTGTCTCGGGTCGCGGATCACTGGCCCCATCCTCCTGGTGAGGTCCGTCTGCCTGATCTGGTCAATCCCCATGATCATCTGGTCTACCAGGCAGGCATAGGTATCTGTATGCTCGGACAGTACCGCAGGCGCTACCTTTCCGTACGCCGGTTTCCTCTTCCAGTTGTCACGGAGCAGATCTTCCTTGTCAAAGATGTAATAGTTGTCCGAAGATACCGTTACCGGGCAGATCGGGAAGATCGTCCTTGCAAAATACTGTGAATCGCTCTGATAATAAGCCAGTGCCATGTTGGATAATGCCGTGTGGGGCCTGAAATTCCCCTTGGCAATATCCACGGCAATGGTTGCTGCTGTTCTTTTCATGTATCATTTACCTCCTTCTATGTGTTTACGCTTTTGCTGCTGCCTTCTGGTATTTAGAGATCTGCACCAGACAGTATCCATCCTCTGCCGCCTTCCTGAGGGCCGTCCCCAGGACATAGTCCCCTGCGGCCGCAACGGCTGCAAGGCCGTCTGCCCCGGCTGTCACTTCGGCTCCCTTTGGAATCTCGGCTCCTGCAATGACATAGCCGATATCCTTGACCTGGATATCCACGTCATCACCCTTTGCAGCCTTTCCGGATTCCACACCGGAAATGTCATTCACACCGGCCTCAATGATGGCAATCCCTACCGGCATCTTTGTGCCGTCCGATGCCGGGACTACATCCCCATTGTCATCGTAAACCATGATCCGGTTCCTGCAGTCCGCAATGTCCGCGCCTGCCTTTTCCACAATCGTCACACTCTGGTTAATCTGTACCCCGTTAAAATTCCTGCGCATGCTTTTCACCTCCTCTCCTGTCTCCTAGAATCCTGCCTCTGTGTCATACTCAGCCAGCAGGTCCGGGTTGTCCTCCCATGCCTTCGCAACCGCATCCAGGTAGCTCATGGCAGGTTCCTTCTCCATATAGCCTTTTGCAATCCCCTCAATCCTGGTCTCTGCGGAAGTTGCCGCCAGCTGCACGGGCGGTGTCACACCGGGCGCGCTGTGTCCCGATTTCCCAATCTCCGAGAATACACCGGACTTCTCAACAGCAGCCTTTACCCCGTCAAGGACGGTGATCAGCTGGCCGTATGCCTCGGTGCCTGCTGCCTTCACGCTCTTAAGGACCGGGTAAAGTTCCTCTTCCTTCTTCCCGATGATCTCATAACTCTTGGCCACCTCACGGAGCTCCTTCTCCTCTGTGTCCTCACGGAATTTGCGCAGCGCCTCAAACTCTGCCTTTAATGCCGGATGAAGGCCTTTGTAAATGTCCTCATGCACTTCTGCCTGCTGTGTTCCGGTTCCAAGCCCCAGTGCCTGGAGGGCCTTTGTAACTGCATCCTCTTCCTGCTTCCCTGCTCCTTCCTGTTTCGTTCCGTCCCCTGCGGATGTTTTCTTTTCCACGCTGCCCGGCTCTTCCCCGGTTCCCGGCTCCTCTGCCGCACAGCGCTTCTCAATATCCTCCAGGAACGCCCTCTCGGCTCCTGTCAGCCTGCTTTTGTCAATCTTACCCATGTCAACTTCTCCTTTCTGATTCTCCTTATTTACTGGTTCCCCTGCTCCCGGTATGGCCGAAGCTTTTTCAATCGTCTCAGACAGCCTCTTATGGACCGCCTTCATGGCCTCCAGCTCCCTGGCCGTAACCTCCCCTGCATTCTTCGTAATCCCCACTGCCTTGCCTGCAGTCCACTGGCTGACGGAATCCTTCACGACTTTGTGAAACTCGTCTATACTCTCCCCCATGGCTGCAGATGCGCCTGCGCTGTCAAGCTCTTCATCCCACAGGATGGAGCAGAGGGAAGCCTGGAGTGCATAGCACACATCCCATATCTCGTCTGCGATCTTCTGGTTCTTCCTCCGGGATATGGTCTCGGAGAACGTCTCTGCACCGCCCTTTTCGATCTGCTCCACCGCACTGTCCAGGTCTTCCGGCCTCATGGTGACCGCCTTTGCGATGGCTTCAAACAGACGCTTCAGTACATTGCCCCTGTCCCCACTTCCGGAAGGCTCCGTTCCGGATTCGCCGCCTTTTGATACAGGATCACCGTCTTTTGTTCCGGATTCACTGCCTTTTGATACAGGATCACCGTCTTTTGTTCCGGAACCGCCGTTCCTGCTTTTGAACAGCATGATATGGGCGTCCGGATTCGCTCCCTGGTCTACGAAGTCAACCTTCGTAACCTTAAGGTTCTTTAACTTAGTTGCCATATCTTCTCCTTTCCCTGTATTTATAATGCAAAAAGACACCCTCCCGGATGCCCCTCCCATTATCACAAACCATCTTCACTTTCCACCTCAATCCTTTCGGCTTCCCCTTCGATACTGAACATGCTGTATGTCCCGTCCTTTACCTTCTCCCATACATCCGGATCCGTCACCTTGAACCCGATCCACCAGCCAACCGGAAGAGTGCCTTCCGGGATCCCGATCACACGCTGCTTCTCTTCCGTGAAGACTACGCTTTCAACCAGGACTGCTGCCCCTCCTCTTTCATGCATCTCACCGCCTTCACGGTAGAACTCTACAAATTTATAGGCAGCGTTCTCCAGCTCTTCCGGCTCCACGATGTCATCCTGCCAGTCCTCTATGAGCTCCCCGTCTGTCCGGACAGATACGTTCGCCCAGCCGAAGGCGAGCATCCGGTCATCATCGGACTTCGTGATCCGGAAGATGCCGCCCACTCTGGGAGCCGGAGACTCCCTCGGCTTTGGCCGGATGCTTCCGCCTGGCTTTTCTATTAGTTCTGAAAAAAACTTCATTCCATCCACGTCCTTTCTGATTTCTATATCAAAAAAGGACATTGCTTTCTGCGATGTCCTTTTTAATACAACTAATTATATTCCCAGTTTTTTCTTGAGAAGATTTATCCCCTCAACTACCGCATTTACACGTTGTGTTTCCATTGCGTCCGCACATTTCTGTATATCTGCAATTTCAGCCGGTGACATTCTAAAGCCTACCTTTTCTGTCCGAGGATTATCCGTTGGTCTGCCCAGTTTTTTCTTTTCTACAGCCATCACCCCCTTGCCCTTGCCTTTTCGCCAAACAAATGGTATTATTTGATTGGTACAGGGGCAGTGGCAAGTACCGCCCCTTTTTGTGGTTTAGCCCTATTTAGTGATAAATGGGGCTTTTAATCTTCCAGCGTCTTTTGGAGATTGTCGGCAATTTTGGTAAGCTTTTCTTCCCTCTTCTCGCTTTCCGTTTCCTCCATTGCGTCTTTCAGCGCGTCCAGCAGAAATCTCACAAAACCATTGAACTGTTTATCTGTCATTCCCATGTCAACCATTTTTTCTCCTTTCCGGCTCCCTGCCTGCCTTACTTGTTAAGCAGTTTCTTAACTGTAATTATATTATATATTATGGTCGACCAAAAGTCAAGAGATATTTTCAAATACCGTGAAAAATTCAACGGAGGAGGCTTTCCCTTCGTCTAACTGGGACGCGTATCTTCTGATATCTTTTCACAATTCTCCCATCAGCTTCTTCACATCCTGGTAAATCTTTTTATATGGTGTACCGCCCTGCATCAGTTTCCGTATCCTCAGCTTCACCAGGGTTTCCAGCGCCTTAAGCTCCATCAATGTCTCCTGCGGCAAACCGTCGCGCTGATGGCTGTCCAGTGACAGTTTATTATTCACCAGTTTTGTGAAGACTGTATAATATCTTTCCGCATTCCGGCTGCCCTGTTCCCTGGCATACTCAACAAACAGTTTTATCTGGTCTGTTTCCTGCTTTCTTGCCTGTTTGGATTCCTCACGGATGCCTAACCATTCTTCGTCTTTTTGAGTGGCAATGTAAAATCCATTTTTCGTAATGCTAATCGCAACCCCGTACACCCAGTCATAAAAGCTGTCAGCAACTTTCTGTTTTGAATGTCGGCAAATTTCATATACTCCTTTTACAGTATACATATACAGATGAGCATTCTTATCATTATTTGGATAAGGGGTGACAAACTGACACCCCTTCACTTCCACGCTCATTTTGTCCAAACGCCCGTAATGCCTTTGATGAATTCGAAGGACAGCATTTGCAGGGTCTTTATACTGCAATGCGTAACCTATCTGTGTCCGGCTCATATAAATATTATTTTCTTCATCTACATAAAAATCACATATTGTTCCTAAAAATTCCCCTTGTTTCACAAGCTTTAGTTTCATAAGCACATCTCCTTTTTATTTTGAATTATGGCATCAAAATAAGGCGCGGCCTTTCGCCACACCTTCCGTTTCTTTTGGGGAGGCCAGGAGCATACCCTGGCAGGACTTCTCCCCGGTATTCAATTAATTTCATCATTTTCCCATAAAAATACCACCGTATATTTCTATACGATGGCATTATCCTGCATCAATTCCAAGGAATTCACAAATACTTTCTTCCGGCAGTGCGCAAAATCGGTGGTTATACTCTGCTGAAAGGGCTCTTGCTTCCGGCTGACTGTTATTAGCATCCAGTCCCAGTCTATATCTTCCTTCCTCCTTCAGCTTCTCATAGACTTTTTCAGTTTCTACATCATACCATTTGAAAAGTTCGGTTCTTTTCTCTTCAAATATTTTTTGAACTTCTTTTTTTTGTGCTTCGTCCAACTTATCATATAGTGCACGCACTTCTTCCTTTGTCATCTTTTCCACCTCGCATACCCAATACCTAGCTCTTGAGCCAGTTGGATCACAGCTTGATGTCTTGCCAACTCTCCAACTGATGCCATTAATTCTTCTATGGTTGCATAGCCTTCCATATCATTTATCTCTCTTGTCAGCTCATAAATATATCTTTCATCAATCCCACGTAGTACCTTCAATTCGCACTCCGTGAATAACTGAATATCATCGCTACTAAAAGAATATTCATTCGAGGAATCTACAGGATGATTATGCGTAACATATGCTCCCTTTAATGCATCTCCCATATCCTCATTCACATATACGTTCTCCCTATTCCCAAAACATTGGAAAATAAGCCCTGTATCTGTTATGACAATCGCCGATTCTTTATCATACCCGGCAATCTCTTTTTCGTATTCTTCTAATGTAGATATTACCACATCTTCCGACATATTATCAAGGGCTCCGAGGTATTTCGGTGGGTCATGTTCGGTATTTTCTTCTTCACCATCTCCGGCAGCAAGTCCCTGCATAGTCCGGGATATCACATCATCTGCAGCAACTCCCCACTTCGGCGGCTCTACCTCTATGTACTGTACCGCGCATCCGCACCACGGATGTGCAGGGGGCGTGCGCTTCGCCCCCGGGTACAGCGACCTGCCCTTAAAGTCGAACTCATCATCCATGGCAATCTGCGTCCCCTCCAGGGCGCGGCAGACATCACAGACATTGTCATCCCCCGATGTACTCCACCGTTTTTCCATGACACCCAGCAGGCCCTGCGCCTGTGCCTGCCGTATGCCTTCATCCGCACCCTTGTTGTATGCAATCGCCATTTCCGTCTGCGCAATGGTATGCGCCCTGTACCGGTGCTGTTTCTCTGCATATTTAAGCTGCGCTTCCCGGGCTTTTTTCTCAACGGCCTCCTGCGACATCCTTGGATGCTCTTCCTTCAGCGTGGCAACCATATTGTCGTAAAACCGTACGTTCGCCTTCGCCTGTGCCTCCGTCAGCCCGATGCACGGGCGGATCATCTTTGCCAGTTCATCCACGGTATGCTCGTCTGCAATCTTTTTCATAAGGAGCGCCTGTATCGCTTTTCTCTGCGTCTCCGTGGAGTTGGTCACGAACTCCGCTCCCCTCGTTTCAAGCCATGAGATGGCAGACGGTTCATTTATATTGAAGACCATTCCTGCTGCCTGCCTGTCTATTACAGGCTGTCCGAGCGAGCCGGCCGCAATGGCATCCTTCCATACCGGATACATCTTTTCGCTCACAAGCTTCGAATAGTCCTGCCTCCACAGCTCCATGGTTTCTTCATGGATGTATCCGTCCAGTACTGCCTGCCGAATCTCCTGGTAGGAAAAGACTGCGGCCTGGTCCTTCCAGTGCCTGGCAATAAACTCTGCAGGCTCCCCACCATTCTCCGAAAGATACCGGTTCAGACGGTCAAGCACCTCCTGGCTGTCCTGGCTCTTTTTCTTCCTCACGGGATGTTTTTTTGGCTTTTTAAAAATGAATGTCATACCCTCACCTTCCCAGCCGCTTTTTCGCCTCTTCTATTACCTCTTCGGAAATGGTTTCTTTTCCGCCGTCTGATTTTTTACCATCTGCCCCGGGCTCCGGAGGCTGGTTCCGGTTCTGCTGCCGTCTCCGTCTTTCATCCATCTCCCTTACATCCTCTGTCCTTGTCCTTTCCGGAAGGCTCCCGATCTGACGGACATAATCCTCAATGGATTCATCCGGGATTAATACACCGATGCCAACCATATCCTTAATAAATGTGGATACTTTGGCAATATCAGCATCCTCAATATCACCGTGTGTCAGCTTCGGGTAATCCGTGATCCCTGCAAAGTGTTCCCCGTTTATGTCAATCAGATTTGGAATTCCCTGACTGTTCACCGTCTCCGCAATAATGTCAAGGTATGCGCCGCAAGCCATGGCAAACAGCTCTGTCTTGTCGGAGCTTAAAGCCCAGGAGCCGTTCTGCTGATGACCCAGGAAGATGAAATCAGCCAGAACTGTCATTGCAATCCGGGTGTCGTAGCGCTCTATAATAGCGTTCGTGTCAAACTGCCTTGTACCCCCTGTGCTGAGCAGCTCCAATTTATAGCCCCCGGGAAGGACAATCCCTTCTTTCTCGTCACGCCTTATGTTCCGTACCATTTCTTCCAGGCCGGCCCTAACTTCCACCATTTCCTTATCATTAGTATCCCAAATTGTATCTCCCATTGCCTCTGGAGTATAAATAACCGGCAGACCTGCCAGGTCCCTTTCTATGCCGATTCCCTCAATCTCCTGTATCCTCCGCTTGAAATACCATGATCTGTAAGCATTTCTCAGAATGCTCCGCCCCTCCGGGTTATCCTTCCGGGAGCGTGTCCGGAACAGCATCCCCTTGCTTAAGGGAATTGTAAACAGGCCGAAATCCGGGGGCGGCATCTGCGTCATCCCGACCAGATTGTCCGCATCATCATATTCCCACTGATAGAGCGTCTCCTGCGCCCGGATCGGCAGCTTCGCCCACCCGATCAGACCGTCACTGAACTTGCTCCGTGTCCGGATGTCCCTTGTATTTCCCATCCTGCGCTTGTACACGATCTCATGGAAGCTCCAGCCATAGGTAAGGAAGGAAAGGATCTCCGAAACCGTGTCCACCCAGGTAGACTGCATATCATCCATGCAGGACTGGACGAATTCTGCCGCTTCCCTGTCTGCCGGAGTACTGCCTCCTGGCTCCACAGTCCATGTGGTCTGCCTTACCAGCATTTCAATCGCATACAGGATTGCCCCTATCACGTCATCATTATCCGACATTTCCCGGTATGCTTCTATCCCTTTGCGGCCCTGCAGCTCCTGCAGGAATTCCTCATAAATAATTCCGCCGTACCGGCGCTGCCCGATACGGCCTATCTCTTTTCTGCCTGCCATTGTCCTCACCTTCCCTGGCTGCTATATTGTATTTTCTCATGTATTCTCCTATACTGTATCTACAGGCATCTGCCAATGCCAAGTATGAAGAAAAGAGAATATAAACCATGAAAAAGAATGTTTCAATTAGTGGATACTGCCCCGTGTTGAATGATGACTGTTCCATAAAAGTTACCTATATCCAAGTGCATACTCTCAATTTTGGCGGTTTCACCAAAGATATTTTCCAGTGTGAACACATAAAAGACTGCCCTTTACCTGACCCCGGGAAATGTCCTCTTTACAGCAACGCGCCCCACGGTATGCCACTTTAAAGTGCCCCCTGTTCTATCAGTTCATTTAACCTGTCCTGTGTCAGAACCCCGGCACTGATTAATTTGTCCGCAGAAACATAATGCGGCCAGTACACTTCTGGCAGATCAAACAGGACAGGTGTATCTATCGTAATCTGATCTGCCAAAAGGCTAATTCGAAGAACCGGAAGATGATCTTTCTCACGGTTATGTAAAAACTCAATGCCTCTCACTCCCCTGATTTCTTTTCCGTCAACAAAAACATTGGTAACTGCCCCGTTGTTTTTTATGGTAACCTTTGGAAGGTTTAAATTTTCCATCCTTTCTCACCTCACCTTCTCCAATAGCTGCTCTTATTCAAGGAATCCTTCGGCGGTGCACTGCCGGTATGCTTTCTGATCTTTCCGGTGTAACATGCCAGTGTCAGCGCATCTGCCCTGTCCGGTGAATCCAGCCCTCTCTTCTTCATTTCTTTCTTTGGCTCTATCTCTATCTTCCCGTTACTGGCTATGGAATACTTCCTGGTAATCACCTGTGCCGCAGTTTCCGGATCATCCTCAATCACAATATCCATGTTCTCCAGCAGTTCTTTTAGTACAGCCCACATGTGGGTGGTCAGATTATTGTAGTATTCTGCCGCCTCTTTTCCTTCCAGTGAGTTAGTCTCTATCTTCTCGGCTGCGTTTATCGGAATGATATACAGCCGTCCCAGTCTCCGCTCACGCCTGACCTCTTTCAGCCGGTCCGTAACTCCTCCTCCAAGGCCCGTATCATCAATATTGACATAAATCCTCCCTTGGTAATCCGGAAAATCCCTGACAATACGCTGATATGCCAGTACAATATCTCCTACCGTAGCCATAAGATCCTGTCCCCTGCGGTGCTTCACCATCTTTAAATGTCCCTTGAAGTTCCTGTAAATCACTGTCTCATCGTCACCGAAACGGGCCACATCCACCCCGAGTATGACCAGGGACATCCCTTTCCCGTCCGGCAGCTCATACCAGCGGTCTGAACACTGGTTCATAAGCTGTGAGCCAATAAAGATATCATCTTCCTGATTCGGGAATTCACCCCGGATCCGGACACGCACCACATTGGAATCCCACCCATACTTCTTTATCAGTGATTCGATGTTTTCTTTATTTGTCCTGCAACTGTCCATAGAAGATACCGTATGACGTTGGTACAGAGCCATGTCTGAATTATGGCTGTCATAAAACGTCCCGCTGGTCTTCGTCGGGTTCCCACACAGCAGCAGCTTGTTATTTCCCCCGGACAGCGTCCCGAGGATCGCCTCCATGATCGGCTCTGCAACACCCGAAGCTTCATCCACAATGAACAGCATGTTGTCCTCATGGAATCCCTGCATGTTCTCGGGCTTCGTGGCCGTCCTGGCCACACCGAACCAGCGCTTCTCATTTCCCTTCATATAGACATATGTCTTCGTCCATTTCAGAAGCAGGGTAAGGAGCGGGGAACGGCTCATCCACTTTGAAATCTCCGACCACAGCACGTCGTGGAGCTGCTGCTTCGTCGGAGCCGTGGCAACGACACGGGGATACGGGAAACATGTAATGAACCATAAAAAAAGAGCCGCCTCCAGTCCGGTCTTACCAACACCCTGTCCTGACTTGATACTGACCTTCGGGTGGTGCGCCAGATCCCTTGCTGCTTCTGCCTGCCACTTGTCCGGTTCAAACCGGAGAACTTCCCTGAAAAAGATAACCGGGTCTTCCTGCCACATGGGAATGCTGATATCAAGGAAATCACCCAGCCACTTCATATCATCCGCCATCCTGCTGCCCCCTTGACTTTGTCACTGATTCCACATAAGCCTTGATAGCCTCAATCCCGTCAGAAGAGGAATCACTCTTAAGCTTCTCCGTATTTGCACGGAGATGCTCGATCTTTGCTTTCTGCTCTTCTGTGGCAAGGGACATGTGGGAGGATATCCAGTCGAGCGCCTTCATCCGGTCGGCCAGCTTAATGCTTGCGCCGTCCCTGCCCTGCTTTACTTCGCTGATCAGCGTCCCGTCCACTTCATCCGAATCACGGAATCTGACAACATTGATCTCCCTTGTCAGCTGCTTCCTTTCTCCAGTCTCTTCATCTGTTACTTCTACCGGCAGGCCGTCGGGGCCTATGACGGGAACCTCCTTATGTCCAAACTGTACGAATTCCGTCATGTCAGCAAAAGCAATGTCCATGTACTTCTGAAAGATGTCCGGTTCCTCCAGGAACTCCCGGTTAAGCCGATTCTGCTTCAGCCGCTGTATCTGCTCCCTTACCTTAATGTTTCTCAATAGCTGGGAACCCGCCGCCATTGCTGTGTCATAGCTTACGCCGTAGGCTTTTTGATAGGCTTTTGTGGCATTGAAGCACCGGATGTAGCTGATGCAGAAAAGTCGCTGTTTATCGGTCAGTCCGCTGTTTTCGGTTACTTGCTGAACCTCCTCTGCAACTGCATCTTTTTCTGCGCTGCAGGGGATCTTTTTCTGATTAGTAACGTTACTTTTCGGATTGGTAACGTTACCATTCGGATTAGTAACGTTACTATTCCATTTATCCTGGTTTTTCCACTTCCGAACCTGCGTTTCTGACACGCCCAGTTCAGCTGCAATTTCTTTTAATGTTTTCTCTTTTCCCGAAGAGAGCCATATCCTGTAGGCTTCGTCCCGCTTCGGGCTCCTGGCTCTTGGCACTCCCACCACCTCTCAGTTCTTTGTAAATGTGCTCCTTTTGTTAAGTTAAATATCTCCTGGTCTATTGCATTAGAAAAGACACCTTAAAAAGGTGTCTTTGAATTTCCACTTTTATTCATTATCCGTTTTTATCATGCTTCTCAGAATGGCTATATCCACTTCGAGTAGTCTTTATAAATGCAGTAATAATTGAACCTATTCCGGTTACACCAATCAATGCCCCCGAAATAGCTCCGGCATTTTGAGGCACCATAATCACCATAACAATGGAAGCCACTATACATCCAACACCCAATACAAATGCAAACAGTATTCCCAAAAGACTATCTCTTGATTCTGTTTGAATCATAGTGAATTCCATTTTTTGGCGATGTTCTGCCTGCTTTTCAGCCATTTCTAATATCCTGTTTGCCGAACCAGATAAAACCTCTTCGTAACCTTTAATAATATTAGGTGGAGGAATAGGCCCACTAAATTCACTCTGAATTTTCGCTATTACTTGTTTTACATGTGGATCATCATATTCCTCAACTTCAATATCGTGTTCTTTCGAAATTTCTTGTTTTGAATCCGAATCAACCTGTTCCTCAATTTTAACCCCTTGTTCTTCTAAAATTCCTTGTTCCTTCTCGGATGTTTCTTCCGACATTATACCAATCGCCCCTTAATGCCTCATAATCTCTCTGTCTTTCTCTTGAGATATCCGGCCATTCTTTTGCACCGTCTAAATTCAACACACTGCCATATCCTTTTAGAAAATTTTTGTTTAAAACTGTCTTCACTATCATCACTCCCTTTACAAGAAACTCCTTATTAATATAAACAGTACAGAATATCTCGCCAATTTGTTTGGCATAATTTTTTAAGTACCTTGAGATATATTGTATATTCTCTGCCTAATTCTATTATCTATTTAGATATCAAGCTACTAAACAACAATTTCTATACCCCTTATTGGAAGTCCCTGTAAACATCACATCATATTTCTAATAATATTCTAAAAACGATGCAAAGTCTAATAATTTATGTCTATTTATTAAAATATAATAAAACACCTTTTAATGTTTTTCAACCTTTTTTTCCATTTTTTGTCATATTTTTTGTCTTATTGTTCTTTTTTGCTACCTTATGACACCCAAATTTCTCCAATGTTCAGTATGCCCTTTTGTATTGTGTAAAAAGAAATCTTCCACCTTGTTCCTCTGTTTCATGATAATACCTTAATCCGTGAAGCTTAATTATTATTCCATGCTATAATCGCTCTGTTTATGCGGCCTTCCGATATTTTTTTAAGATGAAATAATATCACCCATTTGGTGATGTTTTCTGATACAATACTCCAT
>CAJTIU010000010.1 GCA_910576335.1 Lachnospiraceae bacterium | reverse complement strand
ATGCAACAGGCCGGAAGGACATATGGTTCATCCTGATACAAACTTTTTCTTACTGAATAAATTTTTTAAAAGCCTCCGCAAGAAGGCTTGCGAAGCATGCCTTTTTACCGGATATATTTGTAAATCTACACAAAAAACAGATGCTTATGCCAGGAAGTACCTGCAAAATCTGTGCAGTTTCACTAACTGTGAAAAATACTTCCTCCATACACATATTGGCTAAAGGTCCGCAGTCTGGTACAATCGGAAAGAATCACATTCAGGGCAGTTTTATCTTTTGTATAAAGCTGCTCTTTTCGTCTGCCCTGAATCTGATACTTTCCTAAAGAATTATACCACAACGGCGAGAATTGGGGACGGGGTATTTTTAAAAATACCCCGTCCCCAACTGACCTTTAGCAGCAAAACTGCTTTAACATTTTCTGAAAGCACCATAGGAAATCCCGTTTTCCTGCTTCCTCCAGTGTCACCAGGTCATAGGATGCAATCACTTCGCCTTCCAGTGTATAGATTACCTTTCCCGCACAGGTTCCCTTTTTCACCGGAGCCTTGAAGCCTCCCTTAAGTTTCCGGGTTACTTCTACGCTTTCCCCATCACGCATCAGAACCCGAAGCTCCCCTGTCTTCTGCTTCAACCCAACCGGAACTACAGTATTTTTTGAATAAATCTCGGATTCAGAGATGCCGCCCTTCACCGGAAGCTCCGTGTTCCCGGTATCCTCCCAGACATTCCGGTACTCATAATGGGAAAGCCCGTATTCCATAAGGGTGCGGGTGTCTTTCCACTTATATCCCTTGTTATTTGGCCAGCCACAGGCAAGAAGTGCTACAATAAAGGTTCTGCCGTCCCGCTCAAGCGCCCCTACATAGCAGTATCCCGCATCTCCGGTAAATCCGGTTTTTCCGGACAGCGCTCCTTCCATCATCCCTAAAAATGCATTATGATTATTGCAGGAAAAGGAGCGTTTCTTTTCCACATCTGAAAACTGAAAGCTTCCGGTCCTTGTAATCTCCAGGAATTCATCCCGTTCTGGGGAGTCCATAATGCAGTATTTCATGATTCTTGCAAGGTCTGCTGCTGTTGTAGAGTGTATGCCCTTCTCATCCTTTCCATCCAGTCCGTTCGGTGTAATAAAATGAGTATTCTTACACCCAAGCTCTACTGCCTTTTGATTCATAAGGGCGGCAAACTGCTCCACTGACCCGGCAATTCCCTCCGCAATCATCACAGCACTGTCATTGTGGGACTCCAGCATCAGGGAATAAAGGAGATCCCGGATCTTATATCTCTCCCCGGCACGCACACCTAGATGTACCTCCGGCTGACCTGCTGCATAATCAGAAGCCTCTGTTTCCTGATCCTCCTTCATGTGTTCCAGCGCCAGGATACAGGTCATGATCTTCGTCGTACTTGCCATTGGACGGGCCTTATCTGCTTCTTTTCCAAATAAAATACGCCCGCTGTCTGCATCCATTAATACTGCTGACCGGGCATAAAGCTCTCCTGGCCCTTTTTCTGTCTCCTGCGCCTTTGCCGGGGTGCGGCACAGGCACATGGACAGGATACAAACCAGGCTGATTATACTGCTCCATCTTCTCTTCATTGCACGCACCTTAAAACTACCATATTACAACAATGTATGATGCGCCGCCTTCATTTATTCATTTATACATTTATAGATTTATACATTAAGCCGCAGCTGAATCTCCTCTTCTGCCTCTTCCTTGAAGCTCTCTACCTGCTCTGGATTCATACTGGGGAGCTCATCCACGGAATGGATGCTGAACCTTCGCAGAAATTCCTCTGTTGTTCCAAACTGGATCGGCTTTCCTGGCGCCTCCAGCCTTCCCACCTCGCAGACAAGGTTATATTCCACCAGCTTATTCACTGCGTGGTCAGACTTTACCCCCCTGATCTTCTCAATCTCCAGTTTGGTCACCGGCTGCTTATAGGCAATGATTGAAAGCGTCTCTAACAGAACATCCGTCAGTACATACTTTCTCGGCTGCTTTGCAACCCGGATCAGATATTCGTACATCTCCACCTTTGTACACATCTGAAAGGAATCCTCCAGTTCAATAATATGAATTCCCCGGTCATCCGCCCTGTACTTATCCTGCATCTGATGAATTAGCCGCCTGGTAGTCGCCTCATCATGCTCAATGGCCGCAGCAATCTTACCAAGTTCCACCGACTCTCCCATGGTGAAGAGAATCGCTTCTATAATACCTTCCAGTCTGTTAATTTCCACCTGCTCCATACTACCTTTCCCACTCTCATATTCGTTTACAGTCCTTACTAACTGTAAGTAAATATACTCACGGCCGATGAAATCTGCCGTGAGTATCGCGCCAGCCGCAGCCGCAAAGCGGCAAACTTCCTTATGCGGCTGTGCGCATCATGTTATACTGTGCGGCAGATTTATCTGGCCGCAGTATAACCTATACCATTGATGTAATCACAATATCATCAAAAGAGTTTTCCTGAAAAATCCGGATCACTCCCTCCTTCATAAGCTGCAGCACTGCCAGAAAGGTCACCACAACCTGTACCTTTGAGCTCTGCCTCATAAGAAGCTCCCTAAAAAGGAAGCTTTTATGCCCCTTTGCATATTCTGTCACATACAGAAGCTTATCCGGAAGTGTAACCTCCTCCTTTTCAAGCTTTCCAAACTTGCTGCGGACCGGATCAATCTTGTCAGCCTGCCGCCTCATAACCTCATTGAAAATCTGGTTTAATCTCACTAAGGTAAGGTCGCCCAGAAGCTCATCCATATTAACGGGCTGCACATAGTCCTGAACCTCTGACGGTATTGTCGGCGGCTTAAAAACTGAGCGTTCCCCCTCGGTCTGGCGGTCTTTCAGTTCATAGGACATATATTTATACATCTTGTACTCCAGGAGCTGTTCCACCAGCTCCTGTCTTGGATCTTCTTCCTCTCCCTCCTCGTTTACCTCTTTGGGAAGAAGCATCTTACACTTAATGTCAAGAAGTGTCGCCGCCATAACAAGAAATTCACTCATTATATTGAGGTCTTCCTTCTCCATCTCGTGAATATATTCCATATACTGATTCGTAATCTCCACGATCGGGATATCATAAATATCTATTTTATTTTTATCGATCAGATGCAGGAGGAGATCAAGCGGTCCCTCAAACACCTGCAGCTTTACCGGAATTCCCATAAATCTGACCCCCGTATATATTTGCCAAAGTGTAATAATCCGTAACAACAGGCCTTCCTGGTTACGCAACTTTTATATTATACAGGATATTTCTGTTTTCCACAACCCTTTGAAACTATCAGCAATTTCTTAAAACTCTAACACGATCAGCTCTGCTTCGTTAAACAGCCTGACTGGAATAGTATGGCTTCCAAGCCCTCTGCTTACCACGGCTGTCTGGCTTCCCTCCCTGCAGCACCCGCCCGAATATTTGGGGAAAAGCTCAAATCCAGGTGAAATCACTCCCCGAAAGCCCGGGATACGCACAATACCTCCATGCAGATGCCCTGACAGGACAAGATCTGCCCCCCATGACAGATATGCCTTCATGTAAGAAGGATTGTGTGCTAATAGTATCTGGTAATAATCCCGGTCACAGTCTCCCACACAGTCCGCGACCGTCTCTGCATCTATCTTATCCCTGCGGGTTCTTGCATAACCTGTATCAGGAATCTCAAGCCCTGTCACCCGGACCGGTACCCCTCCAATAGAGATCTCCTCAGATTCGTTTTCCAGAAGCCGGATGCCTGCCTTTTGAAGTTCTCTTTTGTATCCTTTATAAGACTGGCTGTACTCCGCCGGATTCTCCTTCATTCTCTGCTCGTGGTTGCCATTTGCATAGTAAACCGGACAGATCTTTGGAAGTCTTTTTAAAAAATCCAGTGTTCTGCGGTAATCATGCCCGTTCTTTCCCACCAGCATATCGCCGCCCACCAGGATCAGATCCGGCCTTGCACGCTTAACCGCATAAAACAGTCTGTTATTTCTATGTCCATATACCTGATTATGGAGATCACTTAAAAATACCATCCGGCATCTGCCTGCCCCTCTCCATTTCTTAGAAAAAATCCGGTAGCCGGTTGTCCGGAAGCTGTGAAGTTCCCGGAAGATCTCTGCTGCCACGGTCAGGAAACACTCTGTCAGAAAGAGTCCCAGAAGGCCGGACACACCTTTCTCTGTTTTCTTATAACTTCTGCTTTTCTTGTGCATTCTATCCCTCCAGACTCTTAATAACTGCCAGGTTAAAGCTGCCTTTAACCCTGCCCCTCTCCTTTTCTGACATGGAGCCTGTAAAGTTCCTGATACAGCTCCTCAATGGTATTATATACATAATCCGGCTTATATTCCGTATCTTCCAGATCCCCTGGCTTTGCTTCTCCCGTATACACAAGGGCTGTCTCCACCCCTGCATTCATTCCGCAGGCGATGTCCGTGTACAGCCTGTCTCCAACCACCAGCACCTCATCTTTTTCTGCTTCCGCCTGATCCATGCAGAGTGTGACAATGCCCTTGTCTGGCTTCCCGGCAAAACAGGGAGTTCTTCCAGTTGTTACACGCAGCATCTCACAGATTCCTCCGCAGTCCGGTATAAACCCGAAGGACACAGGGCAGCGCAGATCCGGATTGGTAGCCACATAATCAACCTCTGGCCTAAAGAGAAGCCTGCAGGCCTCCTCTATCTTCCTGTAGTCAAGCGTACGGTCAAATCCAACCACAACGCATGCCGTATCCGGCTGTGCCCGGTCCACAGTCAGAAGGCCGAAGCTTTTCAGCTCTTCCTCAAAAGAGGGTGTTCCCACAACAAAAAGCTTTCTGCCCTCATAATGCTTTTTCAGATACATACAGGCAGCATAAGAGGCTGTCATGAACTGCTCCTCATCTGTATCAAGGCCCCATCCTTTAAATTTTTCCACATAGTCCTTCCTGCTCTTCGTGGAATTATTGGTAATGAAAAAGGATCTGCCTCCAATCCTCTCAATCAGACCCAGAAGCTCCCTGCTTCCTTCATATAATATATCATCTACTCCCAGTGTTCCGTCAATATCAAACAGAAAATATTTCTTATATTTCAGCATGTGCCCATCCTCCAGAATACCGTAACAAAAAGTATATTTAAAATTATATAATTATTCCTGTTATTTTGCAATTAAATATGCTAGAATCTTATATTGGATATTAAGATGAAAACAAGGGAGGTTTGAACATGAATGTACCAGAAAGAATTGCTGCTCTGCGCCGCTTAATGGAGGATCGCGGATATGATATGTATCTGATTCCCACTGATGACAGTCACCAGAGCGAATATGTTGGGGAACATTTTAAGGCGAGAGCATTCATCACAGGCTTCACCGGCTCCTCGGGAACTGCTGTCATTACGCAGACAGAGGCCGGACTGTGGACAGACGGCCGCTACTTTATCCAGGCTGAGAACCAGCTTGCAGGAAGCGGCGTCACATTATTTAAAATGGGGGAAAAGGACGTACCCACCGTGGAGGAATACGTGGAAAAGACACTCCCCGAAGGCGGCATTCTGGGCTTTGACGGCCGCGTTGTCGCAATGGGGAAGGGACAGGCTCTTGAGGAGGCCGCCGCAGCACGGAAGGGCTCTGTCAGCTACTCAGAAGATCTTATTGACCTGATCTGGGAGAACCGCCCTCCCCTTTCCGAGAATCCAGCCTTTGCCCTTGGAGTGGAGTACACCGGCGAGAGCACGGAAAGCAAGCTTAAACGCATCCGCGAAGCAATGAAAGAAGAAAATGCCAGTGTACATATCCTGGCATCGCTGGATGATATCTGCTGGCTTACCAATCTGCGGGGCAATGACATTGAATTTTTCCCGCTGCTTCTCTCCTACGCAGTCATTACGCCGGATGAGATGAAGCTCTATGTGGACGGTCGCAAGCTGACAGATGAGATGAAGGAAACACTTGCCAGGTCAGGTGTCGCCATCCACTCCTACAACGATATATACGAGGATGTAAAGGCACTGCCAGAGGACTGCACGATTTTAGTAGATCCCGACAGATTCAACTATGCTCTTTACAATAATCTTCCAAAAACTGCAAATATTATTGAAAAAATGAATCCATCCATTCTCATGAAGGCAGTGAAGAATGACACGGAAATAAAAAATATTATTAATGCCCATATTAAGGACGGTGTGGCAGTCACAAAATTCATGTACTGGCTTAAGAAAAATGTGGGAAAAGCCAAGATCACTGAGATCAGCTCCGCCGAAAAGCTGGAGGAATTCCGGAAGAAGCAGGAGGGCTATCTCTGGCAGAGCTTTGACCCCATCTGCGGCTTCGGCCCCCACGGCGCCATCGTACACTATGCGGCGACGCCAGAGACAAACATCCCCGTTGAACCGGACAATCTGTTCCTTACAGATACCGGCGGCGGATATATGGAGGGCTCTACAGATATTACAAGAACCTTTGCCTTTGGAAAAGTCAGTGACCGTATGAAAGAAGATTTTACCATAGTGCTTCTGTGTAATCTCCGGCTGGCAAGAGCCGTATTCCTGGAGGGAACCTGCGGCTACAACCTGGATATTCTGGCAAGAATGCCTGCATGGGAACGCGGCATTGATTACAAACACGGCACCGGCCACGGCGTAGGATACCTGATGAATATCCATGAACCGCCCTGCGGCTTCCGTATTAAAATTGTTGGAAAGGAGCAGTCTGCCATTGAACCAGGCATGGTCATAACAGATGAACCGGGCATCTATATCGAAGGCTCCCACGGCATCCGTACGGAAAATGAGCTGCTTGTCCGCAAGGGACAGAAGACGGAATATGGACAGTTCCTCTACTTTGAGACGATTACCTATGTGCCCATCGACCTGGACGCGATCATTCCTGACATGCTGACTCCTGAGGATAAAGAGCAGCTGAATGCCTACCATGCAAAGGTATACGAGGTGATCGCTCCTCATTTAAATAACGATGAAAAGACCTGGCTGAAAGAATACACCAGAGCAATCTAATTGCGTTACTGTTTACGTGAACAGGCGTAAACAGTAACCACCTAATCTACTTTAATTTTAGACAGGAGACGAAAAAAGACATCATGACAAAAGAATTTTACAGAGAAAACAGACAGATTTTATGTAGAGATGCAGAGCCGGAGTCACTAATTCTCTTATTCAGCGGGCATGCCCCAAGAAAAACCGGCGATGAAGACTATCCTTTTTATGCAAACCGGAACTTTTTATATCTGACCGGAATTGAGCAGGCTGACACTGTACTGATGCTTCAGACAGGCTCTTCTGGTATCCGTGAAAAGCTTTATCTCCTTCCAGCCAATCCTTTTCTGGAGCGTTGGAACGGGAAACGGATCAAGGAAGATGAAGCGTCAGATAGATCCGGCATCTTAACGTTTGATAATGTAGAAAACTTCGAGGAGGACCTATACCGACTCCTTTATTCAGGTGATATTAAGCAGCTTTACCTTGATTTTGATCCAAATTTCCAAGGGGATAAAGGAAACGAAGCCTTCCGGCTGGCAGCAAAACTCCGGTCAGAGACTCCGCATATTGTCATGGAATCATTAAACCCTCTGCTGCGCAGGCAGCGGACAATCAAGAAGCCCTGCGAGATTGAGGCATTAAGAAAGGCAGAAGCCGTAACAAAAGCAGGAATCGAAGCGATGATGCACGCCTCAAAACCCGGAATGTACGAGTACCAGTACAAGGCTGAGTACGACTATGCACTGGCACAGCACGGCGTGACCGTCCCCGGATTTCCGTCAATCATCTCCGCTGGAAAAAATAATTTCTGCATACACTACAATGGCTATTGGGGACAGGCAAAGGACGGCGATATGATTTTAAATGATGTAGGCGCTGTCTGGGACCATGAGATTACCGATGTATCCAGGGCATGGCCCTGCAATGGAAAATTCACAGAACGTCAGAGACTCCTCTATGAGTGCGCCTACCGCACCTCTGAGCATATGTTCGGACTTCTGAAGCCAGGCATTCCCATGGCTGACGTGGATCCCATGATCAGGGAATACAATTACGGACAGCTTAAAGAAGCCGGAGTATTAAAGACCCGTGAGGAAATCAGTACTTACCTGTGGCACGGCGGCGCACACCATATCGGTCTGGATGTACACGACACAGTATCTGTCAAGGGCCGTAAGACAGAGCCCGGCATGGTGTTCTGTGTAGATGTTGGCATCTACCACGAGGAATGGGGCATCGGTTTCCGCATAGAAGACAACTGCCTGATCACGGAAGATGGATGCGAGAATCTTTCCCGGGATATTCCGAAGAAGATCGCGGACATAGAAGCTTTAATGGGAAGATAATCATGTAATGAACTGAGTGCCCGGCATTTTTGAATGTCGGGCGCTCACATGGAGATGCCTATGTGACTTACAACAGCAGTCGCTTCACCATATCTCCCATCACGCTCCCGAGGCTCACCTCCTTCACTGCTTCCGCAGTGAGTATATCCACCTTCCCGATCTCAGCGCCGTTCAGATAATAGGCTGCCTCTCCTACTTTTTTTCCTTTTTTTACTGGCGCCCTAACACTCTTTTTCAGGGAAACCTTCCTCTCAACCGCCGAAAGATCCGCACCTGTGGTATCCACATAGGCAAAGGGCTCCTTCTGAACCGTCTGCACCTGGGTCTTTACTCCTCTCTTTACCGGAACTGGTTTTACCTTTTCCGTCTGCTCTTCTTCATACTTCCTGCATTTTCCAAATCCGTAACCTAGAAGCGCCGTGGCATCCCTGATCCGGGCTTTTCCGTCATTTGCCGCCATGATTACAGCGATCAGCTCCATCCCGTCCTTTTCCGCTGTTGCAGACAGACAGAACTTCGCCTTGCTGGTGGACCCCGTTTTCAGCCCTGTGGCATACTGGTACTGCCGGATCAGCTTGTTTGTATTCGTAAGCCCAAATTCAGAAGTACCTTTTTTCGTGGTGTGGGTAATATTTTCCATCCAGATCATGCAGTAATCACGGATCTGAGGATATGTAGTGATCAGCTCGCGGGACATAAGGGCAATGTCTCTCGCAGTCGTCTCATGCCCGTCAGTATCCAGTCCGTTGCAGTTGACAAAATGCGTATTCTCCATGCCAAGACCTTTTGCCCTCTCATTCATCTGCGCAACGAATTCCGTCTCACTCCCACTGATAAATTCTGACATGGCAACACATGCGTCGTTTAAAAAAAGAACCTCCCCTTATCTAAGTCAAATACTTCATCAAAATGCAGTAACAGCCAAAATTCGAAACATGGATTCGTAACATATAACCCAAATCCCATCTCTTCACATTTATCAATTACATAAATGATATCAACAGGTGATTCAAGTGTAAAGCCTTTCCTGTGTTGGAATTACCCCAGGGTTTTTAAACTTGTAAAAGATATTAATTGAGCCATCTGCATTCACCTCAATCTTTTCAATAAGCTCCAGTACAATTTCCCGTGTAAGCTCATCTATATCTATATAATTTTTGAACCGCTCTTTCCATTCGTTATTCTCCTGGCTCTGCCTGTTCTGTTTTGCAAGCTGCTTCTGTAAATATAAAAGCTTCTCTTTCCGTTCACTGATGTCTGCTTCAAATTCTCTCATATAAGACCTATACTCCTCTTCTGATATAGTTTCATCCATATAGTTCTGGTATGTTTTCTTCTTATACAGCTCTTTCCTGTGAATCTCCTTTTCTATATTGTGAATCTGAAGCTGATTTCCTGTTACGGCATCCCCAGCAGACTTTACTTTGCTGAGATAGCTGAGATCCTCCGGGGTCAGGATCTTCCGGGCTTCGCTCTTAACAGAATCTAATACGGCCTCTATCAGCTGCCTGTAATTAACAGCATGACTTGTACATACGTTTTTCCCCTGTGATTTGTAAGTTTTACAGCAATATCCCGTAAATTTATGACTGCCCCCGCGCCCGTACATTCTTACCATTGTATGCTTACAGTCTGCACAGAAAATCATTCCGGAAAATAAAGATGCCGTTCCCTCTTTACCGACTGCCTTTGTACGCATCTTCTGCCTTTCCTGTACCTTCTGAAAGGTCTTTGGATCAATCACCGCTTCGTGCATTCCTGTAACCCGGATCCATTGATCCTCTGGCTGCTTTACATGTCTTTTGTCCTTATAGGACAGATTATGATACTTGTTCTGTACCACATTTCCTATATAAACTTCATTATTCAATATGGTATGTATGGTCTGATACGACCACCCTTTTGTCGTCTCCATCTCATGAGAATTATGATAATTGATGCCAAGCACCTCTCTTTTATACCGGGTAGGAATCAAGATTCCTTCTTCTGTCAGAATCTTCCCGATTTTTGCTTTTCCATATCCCTTCAGATAGAGAAGATAGATTTTGCGGACAACTCCTGCCGCATATTCATCCACCACCAGATGATTATGGTTCTTTGGATCCTTTACGTATCCATAAGGACAGGAGGCTCCCAGATACTGCCCGTTCTTCATCTTCGCCCTAAATGCACTGCGGATATTTTCAGACAGGTCTTCACAATACCATTCATTTACCAGTCCGTTGATCTGACGTGATTTCTTGTTCCCTGTATCTGAAGTATCTGCCCCATCCACAACTCCGATAAAGCGGATTCCAAGATTCGGGAAATCATGATGGAGATATTTTTCCACATGCTCCATATTACGGGAAAATCTGGACTGCGACTTGGCGATTACAATCTGAAATTTCCCCAGCTTCGCATCCCTTATCATACGTTCAAATTCAGGCCTCGTGTCAAAGAGCCCGCTCTCATCATCATCAGAATATACTCCGGCAATCTGATAATCATGCTGCAGGGCATAATCAGCCAGCAGAAGCCTCTGATTCTGAATGCTGGCGCTGTCATCTCCCCTGCCGAGCTTATCTTTATCCTCTTTGGACAGCCGAAGATATAAAGCTGCTTTATTTTTCTCTTTCATAGCGGCCCACGCATTCTTATCACTGATTCCATACATTGACGAAGATCTTTTGTTCCATATATGATTTTTGCAATTTTCAATGGTTCTGAAGCGGCTGTGCTTTTACCTTTTATACCTTTCTTCTTTTTTTGTTCAGATTGTTCAAATTGTAAAGGCATAGAATAAAACTCCGTTTTTTTTATTCTATGCCTTTACATGGCTTCATATTTCTCTTATAAATGATTTCCAATCAGCACCTTTTTTCCGCAGAAGGCAACCCCATACTTTCTGATTCTCTCTGCAGGAATTCCCTTTGCTATAAGAGCCGTCTCATAACACATATGGTCAATCTGCTTTAAAGCTGCCTGTACCGTATCCGATAAGTCTTTTTCCTCATCACTGTCCTGCACTTTAAACTCCAGTATGATTGCATCCATATCCGGCTTCCGTGGCTCCATCATCACGTCATATCTTCCAAAACCGCTTTCCCTGTTTGATGTAATCACATATCTGTCATAAAGCTCCACCAGCAGACCTAAGACAAAACCGTGGTAGAAGCGTTCGGGCTCTTCCTCTGATGGTTTTTTCCCTGTATCAAAATAACTGAACATTTCCTGTGATACTTTATTCATATACTTATTCATTATCTTCACGTTTCCCATTAGCAGTGCCCTGATAAAATCATGATAGTCTGTCCTGCTTTCACAAAACCATTCTCTGACCATTCCCTGAAACATCTTCCTGACTTCAAGATTCGTCAAGGCAAGCTCATAGTCAGGCTCCATAACAGGAGCAGAATACTCTCCGTGCTTAAGCACCTTCAGATATCCGCTGGCAAGAAGAAGACTCCAGATTGCCGTCTCGTTCGTATCAAGCTGATTATATACAATTTGTTCGTCCACAGGGGTAATGAGATGCGCTCCTGATAAGAGTGTCTCAAAAGACTTCTTCACTTCCCGGCTCCCCTCCCGGAGCAGTCTTCCTACAAGACTATTAGAACTGGAGTTTGCCCAGTATGCTGCCACCTTTTTCTTGTCAAGATAATTAATAATTGACCAGGGATTATAAATATCTGTTACTCTCCCAAATGTAAATCCGTCATACCATTCCTTTACTTCCTGCTTCCGTTCTGACAGGCCGTACTCTTCCAGTGCTTCAGCCATTTCCTTTTCTGTAAAGCCAAAAGCATCCTCATACTTTTCCGACGTTGTCGTAACTACCTCCAGATTGTTCAGATCCGAAAAAATGGATTCCTTACTCACCCTTGTAATCCCCGTCATAATTCCACGCTCCAAAGACGGATTGGTCTTAAATGATGCATTAAATAACCCCCTGGTAAACTCCACAAGTTCGTCCCAGTATCCATTTATATATGCTTCCTGCATAGGCGTATCATACTCATCTAAAAGAATGATAACTTTTTTTCCATAATAACGGGAGAGATAGAGAGACAGCTGATGAACGGAAAGTGTCGCTGACACATCATCCATGTCTGCCGATATTTCTGCAAAAAACTTCTGCTCCTTATCGTCCAGAATGCCCGCTTTTGTTAAAAATCTGTTCTCAGAATATAAACCCGTTAAGATCTGGCATATCTTTTTACGGGCTGACTCATAATTACTCTCCTTTATATTCGCAAACGAAAGACTGATAACTGGATAGGTTCCCTGGAGCTTACGATAAGTTTCATCCTCCCATATGGAAAGCCCTTCAAATAATTCTCCACGTCCACTGTATTTCACAGAAAAAAATTGCTCTGTCATACTCATATTCAGAGTTTTTCCAAATCTCCGGGGTCGGGTAATCAGTGTGACATCATCTCCATTTTCCCACCATTCCCGGATGAAGTCCGTTTTGTCCACATAGAAATTATTATTAATTCTGATCTTTTCGAAATCCTGCCTCCCAATTGCCACTGTTCTTGCCATAGCTTTTATAATCCTTTCCCACTACTATATTTTTCCATTCTATCCAACTCAGCAGAAACAGCCTCTTTAATAAATGTATTAGGCTTTTCTATTCCTAATTCTTTCATTCTCTTTTTTGTTCCGCCAGGAAATATTATATTTATTCTGTCATTCCTTTTTTCGTATTCCCTCACTGCTTTTCTTTGCGCTTCTGACGTTCTGGGGGCTCTGTTTTCCATATAAACAACATCTCTTTTCATATTATAAGTGATATAGACTATATTATAATAAGTGCATTATAATGTCAATGCAGCCTTTAAAAGAGACGCTTGTCCTACTATCCTGCTACATTGCTTTAGGAGCCTATTTGTACCTTCTCCGATCTGGATCATGGTATCGCCAAATCGGAATAGTAAAGAGCCTGATATAGATTCTCAGCCTATCAGGCGCAATATAATTACTTTTAATACCATGATCGGAAACTCTGCAAACGTATTTTCCTTAATACCAGCAATATCCGGGTTCCTTTTTCTACTATTATAAAACGACACACATGCGTCGTTTGCGCTTGCCACAGAGATGCATTTGATCATCGTATCTACTGTCTGTACCTCGCCAGGCTCTAAAAACACCTGGGAACCTCCCATGGATGCCGCGTATTCTGATGTAGTCACTTCATCCTCCAGCTTAATCTTTCCTTCTGCAAGGGCATCAAAGATGAGGAGCATCGTCATAACCTTTGTAACACTTGCCGGGGGCCTCACCGAATCCGCATCCTTTTCATAAATCACCTGCCCCGTCGAAGCCTCCATCAGGATTGCCGAAGGAGCCGACACCTCAACCCCTTCTGTCCCTTTTTCTTTTGCATCTTTTTTCGCATCCGCCGCCAGAACCGGCTGTGCCCAAAGGATGACACATAGTAATAATGCCAGAAACCGTTTCATCTGAAATCTCTCCATATAGAATGTATTATTACTAATTGTAATAGTAAAACTTAGAAAATATGACCTTAATATCAAACTTGACTTGTACTCTTCTTCCCATTACAATAGGAACGGGAACCGGTAACCTGGTTTGCCATTCATAGTTGGAGGTATTATAAATGACGCACAAATTCATTTTTCTTTTAAAGCCCTTTTCCTTTCTTCCTGCGCTTGCCATGATGTATATCATCTACGGCTTTTCCGCACAGAATGGCGAGGAATCGGGAAATTTAAGCTTTGAAGTAAGCTGCCGGATCGTAGAAATGGGAAATACCGCCTTTGATCAGGGGCTTAATGACCGCCAGATTCAAGAATATGCAGGGCAGATCTCCCACCCGGTCAGGAAACTCGCCCATATGACCGAATATTTCCTGCTAACGCTGGCCGTATCCTTTCCTCTCTATGTATACGGGCTCAGGGGCCTTCCGCTGATGCTCGCCGCCGGGCTATTCTGTGTCGGGTTTGCCGCCGGGGACGAATATCACCAGTCCTTTGTGGACGGCAGGGGACCGTCAAAGCGCGACGTAATAATTGACAGTATCGGTGTGTGTGCCGGTCTCATCACTGTAAAAATCATCTGTCGGCTCCGTCCTGCCCCGTCTCCGTCGTCGTAACCACCTGGTATCACTCCATTTATGCAGACACGCTAGTTGGGGACGGGGTAAAATTAATTTTACCCCGTCCCCAACTGACGCTTTCTACTCGATCCCAAGAACCTTATAATCCTGGTCTTCCACTGTCTTTTTCAGCACTTCATCTGACACTCCGTCTTCGAGGGTCACGACTGCGGTTCCTGCCTCGTGGCTTACCTCTGCTGCCGAAACCTTTGGAAGGGCTTCTAGAACCTTCTTTACCCGTGCCTCACAGTGTCCGCACATCATTCCTTCAATTTTCATCGTTTTTGTCATGGTCTTATCCTCCTTTGATCTGCTGCTGCCGCTGCTTTTATTCTCTGCATCGGCGCTTCCATTATTTTTATTCTTAATATCCGTATTCTTACGATTCTTATGTCTGATCTTCCTGTCCCTTGATGAATCATACATTCTGAACAGGTTAAGCCGCAGTGCGTTTGTCACGACACAGAAGCTTGACAGGCTCATTGCCGCGGCTCCGAACATAGGGTTTAGCTTCAGACCGAACCATGGATACCAGAGCCCTGCCGCTAAGGGAATTCCGATTACATTGTAGAAAAATGCCCAGAACAGATTTTCATGGATATTGCGCAGTGCTGCCCGGCTCAGGCGGATCGCCGCCGGTACATCTGAAAGTCTGCTTTTCATGAGCACCACATCTGCGGCGTCAATGGCGATATCGGTTCCTGCCCCGATGGCGATTCCAATGTCTGCTCTCGTAAGAGCCGGCGCATCGTTGATTCCGTCTCCCACCATGGCAACCTTTCCTTTTTCCTTAAGGGTACGGATTACCTGCTCTTTTCCGTCCGGAAGTACTCCTGCGATGACCTCATCCACTCCCGCCTGTCTTCCAATGGCTCTTGCAGTGCGCTCATTGTCTCCTGTCAGCATGACAACATGGATCCCCATGTTCTGAAGCTCGTGCACCGCCTGGGGGCTGTCCTTCTTGATCACGTCTGCTACAGCGATAATACCTGTGAATGCTCCGTCGCGGCTGAAAAATAACGGGGTTTTTCCCTCTTCTGCAAGCTGCTCTGCCCGGATGATGTCTCGTTCACATATTTCCGCCCGGTCTGCGATAAATCCCAAATTGCCTCCTGCAAGCCTGTGCTTCCCTGCCGTTCCGGTAAGCCCGTTTCCAGGAAGCGCCTGAAAATCCGTAACCTCCATGTCAGGGGCATCTCCCTCCCGGGCAATTCCCCTCTCCTGCGCAAGCAGAAGGATTGCCTTTGCAAGAGGATGCTCGCTCTTTCTCTCCAGCATGTATGCCATGGTAAGAAGCTCCTCCTTGGTTATGCCTTCTCCAGGAAAAAGATCTGTTACCCGGGGCTCGCCGTTTGTGATGGTTCCTGTCTTATCAAGGGCGACCACCTGCATCTTTCCGGTTTCCTCAAGGGAAACTGCTGTCTTAAACATAATCCCGTTTTTTGCCCCCATCCCGTTTCCAACCATAATAGCAACCGGCGTTGCAAGGCCCAGCGCACAGGGACAGCTGATCACCAGCACAGAGATCCCTCTGGCAAGAGCAAAGCCGATTCCCTGTCCGGCCAGAAGCCAGATGATGGTTGTCAGGGCTGCAATACTAATCACTACAGGAACGAACACACCGGACACACTGTCCGCTACTTTTGCAATGGGAGCCTTTGTAGCCGCCGCATCGCTGACCATCTGAATAATCTGGGAGATCGTCGTATCCTCCCCCACCCGGCTTGCCCGGCATTTTAAAAATCCAGAACTGTTCAGCGTGGCCGCTGACACAGGATCGCCCGGCTCCTTGTCAGCCGGAATGCTCTCTCCAGTGAGGGCAGACTCATTGACAGCGCTGCTTCCCTCCAGTACCACGCCGTCAACCGGAATATTTTCTCCAGGTCTTACTACAAAAATATCACCAATTCCCACCTGCTCTATGGAAACCTTTTCTTCCTTCCCGTTTCTCACTACCACCGCCGTCTTTGGCGCCAGCTTCATCAAGCTCTTAAGGGCATCTGTCGTCCTCCCCTTAGAGAGCGCCTCCAGCATTTTTCCCACCGTAATGAGCGTCAGGATCATTGCCGCAGATTCAAAATAAAATTCGTGCATGTACTCCATGACTCCAGGCATATCCATCTTAAGCTGGGCGTCTGTCATGGCGAACAGGGCATAGACGCTGTACACGTAGGACGCCCCCGCTCCCAGGGCCACAAGCGTATCCATATTTGGCGCTTTGTGCCACAGGCTCTTAAAGCCGCTTATGAAAAATTTCTGGTTGATCACCATAATAATCGTAGTCAGTAGCAGTTGTATGAGCCCCGCAGCAACATGATTACCCTGAAGCACAGACGGTACAGGCCATCCCCACATCATATGTCCCATGGAGACATACATAAGCGGAATCAGAAAGCAAAGTGATGCTGACAGACGCTTTTTAAGAACCGGTGTTTCCCTGTCCTTCAAAAGCTCCCCTACATCCTCTCTGCCGGCGCCTGCCTTCTCTCCTTTTTTTAAAGAGGCGCCGTAACCCGCTTCTGTTACGGCGGCAATCACCTCGCCGGATCCTGCTGTTCCCTCCACACCCATGGAATTTGTCAGAAGACTTACAGAACACGCAGTCACGCCCGGCACCTTAGAGACCGCTTTCTCCACACGGGCGCTGCATGCCGCACAGCTCATGCCCGTTACTCTATACTGTTCCATCATGCTCCTCCTATTTCATCAGCTTCTGCAAAGTAGCCACAAGCTCATCGACCGTATCCTCTCTGCCGCAGCGGATATCTTCTGCCACACAGGTACGGATATGCTCCGCCAGCAGCACCTTGTTAAAACTGTTGAGTGCCGCATTGGCCGCAGACACCTGGATCAGAATATCCGTACAGTAGGCGTCCTCCTCAACCATTCTCTTAATTCCCCGGATCTGTCCTTCCACCCTTGAAAGACGATTCAGCAGATCGCGGTACTCCTTCTCTGATCTCGCTTTCTTTTTTGCAGAAGATTCTGTATTCTCACTCATCAGTATTCCTCCTTTCCTTAGACATTATATACCCCGTCAAGGTATTTTGCAATACTTTTTTACGAATTGGGGACGGGGTATTTTTAAAAATACCCCGTCCCCAATTCAACAATTCAAAGATGCTCCCCCACACATTCGTCTTCATATTCAAATATACATCTCTCAAATGCATTGATTACATGCGTATCCTCATATTTATCATACCGCTTATGTTTCCTCCCGTAGGACATATGAACATGTCCATGGAGGAAAAATCTTGGCTTGTATTTTTTCATCAGAGTGAGAAATGCCTTAAACCCCTGATGCGGAAGATCTTCTCCATCATTAAGCTGGTATGCAGGTGCATGTGCCACAAGGATATCGAATCCTCTTCCGAAAAAAAGCCGAAGTCCCAGCTTTCTTACGCGCGACAGCATCTGAAATTCTGTATACTGATATTTCCCGGAACTGTAGCGCATGGAACCGCCCAGCCCCAGAATCCTTACTCCATTATGCACATAAATTCTGTCATCAATACAGACGCAGCCCTCTGGAGGATTTCTGTCATATTTCTCATCATGGTTCCCGTGTACATAGAGGACGGGAATGGATGAAAGCGTTGTCAGAAAGGACAGATACTCCGGTGCCAGGTCTCCGCAGGATATAATCAAGTCAACGCCCTCAAGCTTGCTCTTTTCAAAATAATCCCACAGATACGCCGATTCCTCGTCTGCGATTGCAAGTATTTTCATAGATCCTTTAACCTTCCTTTTTTTTCACTCCCTGCTGCAGTACTGCCGGCTTTGCCTGATCCTGCAGCTCATATTCCTTTGGAAGGGAGCCTCGGACGTTCTCTGCCAGCCAGTCCATCTTCGCGATCTGGTCAGGACTGAGCGTCACATGGGGATCTCCCTGAACCATTCCCTCCTGGGAATAAAGAATACCTGAAAATGGGTTAAACTCTCCGCTGCTGATAGTCTTCTTCAGAAGGTCTACCAGACGCTTCGTTCCGATCGGAAGATTTTTGGAGCAGATGACGTCAATGACTCCTGAGGACATGCCCCACCAGTAATTAATCGCCTTCTTCTCCGGGGATTTATCGTCGTACTTCCATGTCCCGTCCATAATCGTGCGTACAAGGCTCTCATAGAACTTTCCCCAGTGCCACAGCGGCATGGCAAGACTTCTGGGCCAGTCGTTCTCCAGCGTATAGATTCCGAAATACCGGGAAGAATCCTCTGGAATCACCATATCCATTCCCGAAATGCAGCTGGCTCCGGTCCGGCGGATGTTCTCATAAATATCCCGGTCCTTAAGTGATGTCCACTCCAGATACACCTCTGCCCGGGGATTAATCATCTTCGCACCAAGAGCAAATGCATTAATATTTGCAATGGAGCCGTAGATTGGCAGATCCGCCACATAGGCAAGCTTATTATTGTCTGCCATAGCGCCTGCTATGGCGCCCATAAGAAACTTCGCCTCATGCATGCGCGCATAATAGGTTCTAATGTATCGGTGGGAGGTGTTCAGCGAGCAGTTCAGTATCCGTACATCTGGATGGGCAATTGCTGCTTTCACACTGGCCTGGACAAATGCAGGAGAGGTGGTGAAAATAATGTCGCACTCATTCTCAATTGCATCCTCAATCACCGTATTTACATTTTCCTCTGTTACATTATCATAGTATACTGTACTAACCTTCTCTGGAAAGGCCTGATACAGATGGAGCCTTCCCAGTTCATGGGCGTATGTCCATGCGGAAGAGGAAGCTGTCTTTGCATATAAAAATGCAATTTTAAGCTTTGTCATTCCAGTAGGAAGAAGCAGGTTGAGAAGAGACTTTTTCTCATTATTTGGATCCAGCTTCAGGTCAACGGCTTCCTCCTTCTTTTCCAGAAGCTTAAACTCTTCCCATGTGTCTGCAATCAGGTTCTTAAGCTCCTTTGTCGTCTTCTCACAGATATCCGCATACCCATACAGAGTAATAAACGAAAGGAATGCATCCCCTGGAAGGACTTCGAGCTCATCGTCCCCTTTTTGTGAATCGTTAATCTGATCATATTCGGCGCTAAATCTCCGGTAAACAGAACTAAAGGTCAGCTTGTCATCCTCTGACCAAGACTCTTCCGGTTCTTTGCCCACTGCCTCCTGAAGTTTCGCAAAGCTCCCTTCTTCGGAAAACCAGATGTAATTTATATTCGATAGCTCATAAAAATCCATAAATTCGTAATAGATCTTATTTTCTTTTTCCTCTGTGCGCTTCGGTACAATTCTGGTAACAACTCCAGGGATCGCTGCAACATCGAAAAACTTCATGACGCTGACCCGCTTATTGCCTTCCAGAACATAAAATTTATTCATATATTCATAGGCTTTAATGGGTTCCCTGATTCCTTCCTGTATATGGCTTGTGCTGAGACTTGCCCATTTTGATGCAAATTCTGTATTTTCTCTTAGAATGGGCATAAAATTACCGGCAAAGGCGCTACTTCTTCCTCCGGTCTTCGTCCCCACAATCTGATCCGCCGGTATCTGCACAAGTCCAAGAGATACTTCGGAATAAGTTCCTCGCCCCGGCAGAATGTCGTCTAAAACCTGCACGGTTGGCTGCATTCCGTGAAGCATCCGGTACTGATAGTCTCTTTTTCCAAGCTTGTAGGCTTTTACATAATCTTCAAGTGCCATATCATTCTCCATTTCGCTATTATTATTCTCTTTGAACGGTTACAAGTATACACTATTTGCGTCAAATTCGCAAATGCAACTTTCTAAGCAACGTGAAAAGTTCGTCTCCTCCTCTGACCTCAGCCGTCGCCCTGCTGACTTCCTCCGGACATTCGCTCTCTCTGTGGTTCAGCCATATGGTATTCCAGCCGGTCTCTGCAGCTCCCACAATATCTGACCGGTAGGTGTCGCCTATATACCATGTATCCTTTGGACAAAAATTCATCCGTTTCTCCACTGCCCGAAAGGCTCCTGCATGGGGCTTATGGAATCCGATCTCCCCGGTGGGGAAGATCCAGTCGTCCTCAAACCATCTCTGAAGCTTTAGTACATCTGCCTTTCGCCGCTGTCTTTCGCTGCCTCCATTGGTTAGTACTGCGATGGGAATCCTCTCCTTTCGGCAGTAATCCAGGATCTTCTCCATAAAGTCAAAGGGCTCTATTGTGGTCTGGTAATACCGGTATGCATCCTCAAACCGGGCTCCATCCTCTCTGCTGATCTGTAATCCCGCATACTCGTACGTCATCCGTATTCTTTCATAAAAGCCAGCCCCCTTTGCAATCTTCCCTTCCTTTTCTCTGTCAAGTATGATATCAGAATAAATTCTGGATTTCAAGAACAACTCCTTACAGTCTATACTGACTCTCTCTGCAAATAATTTTTCATGGCATTTTTTAAATGGCTCCATCAAATCATAGATCGTATCATCCATATCAAAAACAAAATTCACCTTGTTAGTCTCCTTATTTTGCAACTGTTCCATTCTTCGAATCTAAAAAGCACTCTGCATTTCTATACAAATATCCATAAAAACAGGGGATTTTAAGAATCCCCTGTTTTATCAGCTAAGTTCAATCTTCAATGCCTGCTCTGGTTTGAATTCATTTTCCAGGTCATAGATATTATGTCCTGTGGATTCCCCCAATACTTTTCCTTCTAGAGAGTAGCAGCGGATGAATCGTTTTACGTCAATACTGGACCAGTGCTCCACATCCCAGCTCATGTATCCATCCGCGTCTGTCTTTTTCTCCTTCAGATAGAGATCTACCTGACGGCCGTCCCTCATGATGTCAATCAGACCTTTCGTTCCGTCAACTTCTACCTCTTCCTTTTTTACTGAATCATAAACCTTCATCTTTTATTCCCTCCTGTATGACTTCGATATTCTGATTATACCATTGAAACCACCCTTCGACAAGAGACAATCCCAAAATTACGATTCTTGCATCATGCTCTCAGGGATTGCACAATCTGGCGCATTCCATCTGATCTTTTTCATTCCATGTACTCCATTTCTATTCCAGAATTGAACTCTGGGAATATGAGATCCCCACATCATTCTTTTTCATAAACAGAAGGCCGAATGACCCCGGACCGCAGTTACTCGAGATGGCAGAAGAAGCCTTCTGCAGATAAACCCTCTCAAACTTACAGTACTGCTCCACTAGTTCCTGTATATACCGGAGACTTTTTTCATCCATTCCCGCATAGGTAATAAAAAGAATACGGCGGTCAATATTTCTCACATCCAGAAGCACCTTCCGGATATATCTTTTTATAACATGGGGAAAATCCCCCATCTCCATACTGCCGACTACCATCCTGCTTTTCTTAAGTTTAATAACCGGATGAAGAAGAAGCGCGTCGCAGACAGCCTGTATTCTTCTGGGAATCCTGCCGGAATGGCACATCATGTGCGTGCTGTCAATGATAAAGGCAGAGGAAATATATCGGCTCAGCCGCTTTACTGTCTCTGCAATCTCCTCCTTCCCTGCATGGTGCTCCGCAAGGTAAGCAGCATACAGCACGGAAAGCCCCATACTGCTTGACAGATGCCCGGAGTCAATTACTGTCACATTTTCAAAGGATTTTGCCGCCTCTGTTGCATTATAATATCCCCGGCTTACGTTCTTCGCCATTGTAATGTGAATGATATTCTGGGCTTCAGTGAGCTTCTGAGCAAAAAATTTCTCATAGTCCTTCACATCCGGCGGCCTGGAGAAACCGGTTTTTCCTTCTAACATGTACGCCAGAAGCTCGTCCGCACTGATCTCTACCTCATCCAAAAAACGGCCCTGTTCTGTACAGACATAATACGGACACACCGAAATACGGAACTCTTTTTTGAGAGATTCCGGAAGATCACATACACTGTCCGTTGTAACCAAAACAGACATACGCTGTGCCCGTTCGAAAATCAGGATATCTTTCCCGATCTCAGACTGGCTGGCATCCTCGCTTAGCTTTACCAGCTCTTTTGGTAAAATGCTTAAAACAGCCGCCTCCAGAAGCGCGCCACTCACCGGCTTTGCCAAATATCCGCTAAAACCTTCCTTCCGGTAAAGAAGCTGGTTGTCGCTTCCTGCGTTGGCAGTCAGCGCAATAACCGGTACATCCTGACACAACCCGCCTGGCTGCGTGCGCAGCATGTGGAAACATTCGATTCCGTCCATCTCTGGCATCAGATGATCCATCAGAATCCCGTCATAATGCTTTGTCCGGGTCAGCTTCAGACATTCAGCTGCTCCGGATGCTGTATCAATCTGAATCCTAGTGTCTGCAAGAAGCTTGCGCGCAACCATCAGATTCATATCATTGTCATCTACTATAAGAAGGTGTGCCCCGGGCGCCTCAAAGCTTTGTCTGTACTGCTCCCCTTCATGGCCTTTTGCTCTGGAATCCAGCGTGAATGTCCCCAGCTCCTTATCATCCACAATGTCCTGTTCAAAGGTAACGATAAACGTGGAACCCTTCGTATACACGCTGTTCACACTGATCTCTCCGCCCATAAGTTCTACCAGCTGGCGGACAATACTAAGTCCCAGACCGGTTCCCTCAATATGCCGGTTCTTTTTCTCATCCACACGCCGGAAGGCATTAAAGAGATAAGGAATATTCTCTTTTTTCACTCCCTGTCCGGTATCCTCCACCGAACACCAGACTCGCACCCTGTTAAGCCCCAGACGTTCACATCTGGCAGAAAGCGTAACGGAACCTTCCTTTGTATATTTTACAGCATTATTCAGCAAATTAATCAGAATCTGCTTGATCCGCACCTCATCACCGCAAAGCATGCTTGGAATCGATGCATCCACCTTAAGCCGGAACTCAAGCCCTTTTTCCTTTGCTTTAATCCAGATCATGTTGACAATATCTGAAAAAAGCTTCCCTGTCTCATAGGATACGTTAATAATTTCCATTTTCCCGGATTTTATCTTAGACAGATCCAGAATATCATTAATAAGCGTAAGGAGCATCTTGCTGGCTCCCTGAATATTTCTGGCATTCTCTGCAACATCCGCAGAGATATCACCCCGCAGTATGATTTCATTCAATCCGATGATCGTATTGATGGGGGTACGGATCTCATGGCTCATACTGGTAAAAAAGTAATTTTCCGCCTCATTGAGCTCCTCAATCTCCTTCTTCTGCTGAATAGAAAGCTCATTTTCCTCTTCATAGAGACTGTTTTGAAATAAAAGCAGTATACTGGTCAGGATGCCTGTCAGTATCACACAGCGAACGGAATCAAAATGTGCCTGCGCCGCAGTATTCGGCACAACAAGCTGCGGATAAAAATAGGCAGCATAATAGCATGCAATTGTCTCCGCCATACAGAGCAGGAAAAACACAGCCTTCCTCCTTCCCTCCAGGGCAAGGCTTATATAGATAAAGCAGAGCACAAACCACTCAGGCGCGCCTCCGTATGCTCCGCCTGCGGTGAAAAAACTGATAGGAAAAAGCAGAAGAATCAGGATAACGATAGCTGTTGCACCTGCATTAATACAGCCCTTCTGAATGCTGACCTTCATTACCACGATCATATAGACCAGACTAAGAGGCAGTACATACAGATTGAGGGCGTACCTGCTCATCATCAGTATAAATACCAGGGCAACCATGCTGATACTTGTGACCAGGCGAAACATACGCTCCCGCAGACTAAGCTTATGGTCAAAAATCTTATCAAACCATTTTTTCAACACTTGAAATTCCTCCTTCATCCGGCAATGCTTTCACAGATCTCGTCATACATGCGAAGCAGCGCCGGGTGATGCTCTATAATATAATCTACATCTCCCTTTTTTCCCGCCATCTCCAAAGACTTTGCATATGCGGAGAGCTCCTCGGCACCGATTGTAAGGGAGGTACTTTTCAGTGCATGAACCTTAACTGCATAATCCGGCCAGTTGCCCGCTTCATAAAAGGCAATAATCTCCTCCTTACGCTCCTCTCTCTGAGAGCAGAACATCTGAAGCATTTCCTCATAAAACTCTTCCTCGCCGCAGCAATAATCCAGTCCCATTTTTACGTTAATGCCAGCTCTGATCAGCAGATCATAGCGGGACATGTGGCTGTGGTCATCCATGCCCTCCTCTGGCTTCAACAGATCTGCGTCCTCATCCAGGGTATGCACTTCCTTTTCCGAATCCTCTTCGCCATACTGAATGAGCTCTTTTGGCAGCACCCTGCGCAGCGCCCGCTCCAAAACAGAGCGTTCTATTGGCTTCGGCACAAATTCTGTAAAGCCTTCATTCTTAAACATTTCCCTTGCTCCACTGATGGTATTTGCCGTCAGAGCCACCACCGGCAGTTCCAAATAGGATCCGTTATTCATCTCACGGATACATTTTAATGTCTCTACGCCGTCAAAGCCCGGCATCATATGGTCAAGGAATATAATATCATAGGACGTATGTTTACACCGCTCCACTGCCATCCTGCCGCTCAGACAGGTATCCACCTCCATGCCGTAGCTTCCCAGGATGCCCTTGGCCACCACAAGGTTCATTTCCTCGTCGTCAACCGCAAGAGCTCTTACTCCTGTACAGGAAAACGGTCTGCTGCCCGGCTCCCCGTCTTCCCCGAAACCGTTCTCCTGGCTTCTTCCATTCAGAAGGTTCACAACTGAGAGTACAAAAAATGGCTTGCGCAGGACAAGCAGTCTGCTTTTTGACGGCAGTATAAAATTTCGTTCCGCAATCACGACAACCGGCATTGTCTCTGCCAGTTCTTCGTAATAAGCGCTGTTCTCCTCATATTCTGTCTGGGCCATAAACACATGTGTCAGATTATGATCTTTTTGAAGCTTCAGAAGCCCTTCAAAATTGTGAGCCTGGTATCCCTCAATGCCAAGGCCCTCTACCATGTGGAGGATCATACGGTCATAGTATTCCCGGACCTCATCACAGCTGTATTTTTCCGGTCTGAAATAACAGGCAATACATATCTTATCCACATCTAAAATCTCAATTCCCGGTGCATAGTTCCCCACCTTCTGGGGAATCGCGATATGTGCCTCCAGCCCCTGGTGTCCCCTGCTGTCAAAGCGAATAAATCCGCCCATCGCATGAAGAAGCCCTCTGGCGATAGGAATCCCCAGCCCCAGGCCGCCTGCAAAACGGCTGCTCCCTGTATCCGCCTGATAAAACTCATCATACATCTGCGCAAGCTGGGAGGGCGTCATGCCAATACCTGTATCATAGATGTCAATGATCAGATTGATTCCGTAATCCTCCATCCGGTATCCGGCATAAATATAGATACCGCCTTCTTCCGTAAATTTAATGGCGTTTTCCAAAAGAATTTTAAGTACATGTGAGATCTTTTCTGCATCTCCAATCAGAACGGATGGAATCTTCGGCTCCACGTCAAATACCATTTCCAGATTATGCCTGCTGTTCTGCGCCGCAGTCATAGTGATTACATCATTAATCACCGAGGTAATCATATATTCTTCCTTTGCTGCAGTCAGTGTGCCTTCTACAATCTCTGTGTAATCCAGCATATTATTGATCTGGTTTGACAGGCGTTTGCCCGCCATCTGTATTGACTGCATATCTTCCCTGGCTTCCGGCGAAAGCCCCTTGCCAAGGGCAACCTCACTGATTCCGATCACCATATTGATGGGCGTCCTGAGCTCATGTGAAACATTCGATAAAAATTCTGCATTCTGCCGCCCTGCCGCTTCCAATTCTGCAAGGGCTGTTTCATGTCTCTTCCTTGCATCGCCTCTTCTTTTAAGCCGGTATCTTGAAATTGTGAAAGCCCCGGCCGACACTGCCCCGCCAACTATCAGACGAGTCATTTCCAGAAATTCCATTTTAAAGGAAATGGTATGTAATACAAAAAAATGATACAAAAGCTCCAGTATATACAGTCCAGCCGTCATATACAGCAGTTTTTTCCGGTCCCGCAGGGAAAAAATAAGAAGCAGGGTACATGCCACAACTGGGATTTCAAAAAGAATATCCCGGTGTACCCCGAAAAAGAAAAACTCAATCAGCATCAGTCCGGTACATATATTTTCATAAAGAATTTCCGAACCATCTCTTCCAATATGAAACCACCAGATTATAAAACAGCCGACGACAATCAGAGGAATCACCCACAATTCCCATGACATAGCCAGTATAACTAGAACAAGCATTACACTGAACGCGTTGGCGGTGACAGCCAAAAACAGATGTATGCTTGTCTGCTCCTGTTCTCTCATTTAATCTCAAACTCCTTTGCTATTCTGTCCAGCAGATCCTGCGGGAGAAACGGCTTCTTTAAGTAATTGACCGCTCCCAGCCTGATGGCGCTCATTACATCATCCTCATATCCTGAAGCTGTCAGGAATATTACAGGAATATCATCATACTTCCCTTTCATATGCTCAAAGGTCTCAATCCCGTTCATTCCGGGCATCTCAATATCAAGAAGAACCAGATCAATCTTTTCCCCTGCCAGCTTTTGAAGCGCCTTTTCTCCCGACTCTGCCAGGATTACGCCATACTGCTGCTTCTCCAGAATCATCTTTGTTCTTCTCAGATTCATCGCATCATCATCTACTACTAAAATACATTTCTGCATACTTCCGACTCCTTCCTAATCTCCTTTTATGCTCCATTCACAGCAGCGCTTTTATACGCCCCCGGGTTCAGAGACTCTCTCTGACTCCTTCTTAAACTGCTCATTCATGATCTCCTCTGCATTCCTTAGAATTTCCTCCAAAGACATGTCATTATCCTTTCCCATCACATCCAGAATACCGTAGCGGAAGCCGCACTGGTATCTGCCGTAAAATTCTTCCTTAAACTCCCGGCGGATTTCAGCAAGCTTCCTGTTCATCAGCTCTGACATGTTGCCGGTGAGAACCACGCAGAATTCATCCCCGCCAATTCGCGCAAAGGTATCTCCGCCCCGGAAATTTTTTCTGACAATCTCTACAACATTTTGTATATAAGAATCTCCAGTCTGATGTCCAAATGTTTCATTTACATATTCCAGACCGTCAAGCTTCAGGTAACAAAGGGTTGCATCCAGCTCTTCACCAAGCACAATATCCATATATTCCTCAAAGAAGGATCTGTTTTTAATTCCGGTCAGTGGATCCCGGTTCTCCTTGTTCGTAAGATTGCGCACATTCTGCTTCTCATCCGTAATGTCAACCACCACATGCACATAGGAGGAGCGGTCCTTCCATTCCATCTGAAAAGAAGTGACGCGGTAAACCGTATCAAGCTCGCCATTCATCTCCCATACCTTATACTGTTCGCTGCTGTCCCATTTTAAAAGCTCAGGCTGGAAGGAAAGGCGGCGCTTACAGGTCTTGCAGAAGGAGGTGCCCACTGACCCTACCTGTTTTCTTTTATTGCAGTAGATAATCTCCTTCGTATCCCTATCTACAACAAGAAGCCATTCTTTGCGCTTGCTTAGCATCTCTACCAGAAGTTCATTATAGCCTTCAATCATCTCTGCCCGGCGCTCTGCCTTCACAGCCGCCTCCTGAAGCTTTTCCTCTCTCTCCTGAAGCTGTCTTGTCATCTCATTAAACGCAGTGGAAAATTCCCCCAAAAATGCTACATGCTGGGAGTAATCCCCCTTTGTCACCTGCTGCGCCTGCCAGGTAAGGTGATTCAGGTTCGCATGAAGATTTTTCAGATTCTCACATAAAAAATTATATTCCTCCGGAAATTCCACCGAGAGATTACCTTTTGACAACTCTGCTGAATAAACAACTAACTCTCTTACCGCATTCTCCAGATACTGGAGCCCGCGTCCCAGATCCTTATAGGGCTCGCTTAATTCGCCTACATCAAAATGCTCAATCCAGGAATCGTAGAGTATTCCTCTCAAATATTCAAACAGCATCTCACAGTTCTTACTTGTATCCATTTCTCTCCCAGACCTCCTTACCCGTCTATATCTGCCCGGAACCGGCATACTCTGTCACCGGTAGCCCAACAGTTCACCTCTGTGGCGGTATAGTTTCTCCCTGTATAGGAAGTGAGAATTCCAGACAGGAATCCCTCGTCATAATTGCAGACTGTCTCACCTAAAAGAGGAAGTCCCGAGCAGTCCGCATCCTCGGATACCGTAAGAACCGCCCTCCCTGTATCCTCATCGAATTTTTCAATCCGGAGTACGCCAATCTTAAATTCCTCCAGACGCTTCTGAAGCTGTGCCGTAAATTCAGACATCTCCAGAGACGAATCAAGATATTTCTGCGCAAAATAAACGCCTGCCTTGTACCCGGCATTCCGGAAAATACGAATCTGCTCTTCTTTTCCGAACCGTTCCTCCAGTTCCTCCCTTAATGAATATTCTAAAAGTCTGTAAACAGCAACCGGAAGCTCCGACCCGAGATTCTCCCTGCCGTTTTCCTGCGCCCGCATATAATCCGCAAGCTTAAGCTTCTTGCTGTCTCTTAAAAAAACGTTGTTCTCCAATGTCATTTCCTCCTGTCATATATATCTTTCAAATTAATTTTCAAATTTTGCCGCTGCTGCCCGTCTATACTTCCGTGCACTGCATTGTTCTTTTGTCTTACCATCACTCCTTCATAAATTTATCTGTGCTTTTTTATTATACCGAATTTTGCTCCATTTGCCAATCGTTGAAATTATAAAATATTAAGATCTGCACAATATATTATGCAGACCTTAATATTCTTCAAATATATGACACATTCTCTTCTATTCCCACTCAACTGCCAGTTTCCTGTCTCCAACTACATCTTCAAATAATCCAGCCAAAAGTACCTCTGTCTGCTTCCGGGCATTCTCCTTAAGCGATTCCATGTCCCCATTCTCCCGCACATCCTTTTCCGCCTTCTGAATTGCCTGAATGGCATCCTCCCTTTTTTCCCCGTTAAAAAGAGCAAATTTTTCATCATAATACTGGATTGAGTCTGCATCGACATGGATGTCCAGAATCTCCACTTCCGGAAGTCTCACTGTCACCTTCGAATCTGTCACAGAGGCTGTCACCTTCTCTGTATCAATCCCTGCACTCACCTGTGCACGGTAAATCATGGTAAACGCTTTTTTCGTAAGAAAAGGAATCTCTCCGTCAGAATAACGCACCAGCCCGTTATAGATCATCTTTGCCGAGGTCAGCTCACCAGCCGCCTCAATCTTATTATTAATAAAAGAACTGGTAATTTCCGGTTCCTTCTCCTGTTTCCATAATACAGCCACTATAACAACGACAACAGCAATCACAATTACCGCCGTCAGGCGAATCGCCGCTTTCACTACACCCTTATCCACTCTCTTTTCTTCCTTCTTTTCGTTCATTGGCATCTTCCTCCACTGTATCCTGCCACTTTGTGACTACTTCAGAGGATTATACCATAGGCTTAATTCCTATGTCAACCAGCAAGAACAAATGTTCTTGCATTTCAGTAAAGAACCCATACCACTAATCTCCTCATTATCAATCTGGGACGGGGCATTTTTAAAAATGCCCCGTCCCAAATTGCACTTTACTCATATTTTGAAAATATCCTGCCGAGCAGGAAGGACTGAACATACGCAAGAAGCGCAAATCCGAAGAATGTCCATAGAATCGTCCCCACAACGAATGTTCTGGAGGTAAAGAGGGTAATGATAAAAAGCCCAATGCTGATTCCAAGAAGCATCACTGTGGAAGGGAGATGTGCGGCGCTTAAAAACAAAGCATTTTTTAACGACTGCAGCACTGTATTCTGAAACCTTCCGATGTAAGGAAATACATACTGGAAGACGAGAAGCCATATTCCAAGTATAACGCCTAACAGCAGTTTAAAACCTAAGTACACTCCTCCTTCAAGCAGCCCGATAAACCGGAAGTCCACGAACAGGAGTCCCGCCGCCGATGCCAGGATCACCCACACGGCGGTTGCTTCTTTAAAGTTCATCTTAAAGGCTTTCACATAGTCCCTCATGACCGAAGGCTCCTCACCCCTTACAAGCTTCATGGCCACAGCGTAGAGGGAGCTGATTGCTGCTCCTGCTGTAATCACGGGGATACAGCTGATCACAAAAATCAGATTTAACAGGATCAGATCCCCGATTCTTGCGAGAAACCGCATAAGCGGACTGTCAATTACAAAAAATCTCATAATATTTCCTCCATCGGTGCAATCTGGGACGGGGCATTTTTTGCCATAGCACGCAGCAAAAGCTCCAGTGGAGCTTTTGCTGTGAAAAATGCCCCGTCCCAGATTGTTATTTACGGCTTAAACGGATTACGTTCCAGGATGCCTTATGAAGCATACTAGTCATGATGCCTCCATCCATCTTAGAGCGTTCCACAGTCTTAGGCAGAACATGCTGCCCGCCGGCGCAGTTCACCGCCTTAAGGTCTGAATTCTCCAGTACAATGTGCTCTGTAACCTTATAGCCTTCCATTCCCCGCATGTCGGTCGTAAGCTCAATATCCGCATCAAGAGTACGGTTTACTGCAAAGATGGTCAGCTCTTCTTTTTCTTCATTGTACACGGCAACGCTATCTACGTCTGTCACATGGTCGTGCTTAGATGTATCATGTGTGTCTGTACTAAGCATCGGCATGAGTACAACGCCTCTTCCGTACTTTGATGCATGCATGAAAGGATAGAAGATGGTCTGTTTCCACGCAGCGCCTCCTCCTGCATCCGTCATAATTGGCGCAATGACATTAACAAGCTGTGCAAGGCATGCGATCTTTACCCTGTCTGCATGTTTTAGGAGTGTAATCAGCATCAGCCCTACAAGAAGAGAATCCTCAAAGGTATAGATGTCCTCCAGCATAGGCGGTGCCACCTGCCACGGATGATTTTCTGTAATATCATCATCGGCTGCATTGGAATGGAACCATACATTCCACTCATCAAAACTGATATTAATATTCTTGCGTCCTCTCTTCTTTGCCTTCACATAGTCACAGGTGGCAATGACGGTACGGATAAATTCATCCATATCATCCGAGCATGCAAGGAAATCTGCACTGTCCCCGTCCCGGTTTCCATAGTATTGATGCATGGATACATAATCCACATGATCATAGGTACATTCCAGTGTCTTAGACTCCCATCTCGGGAAAGTCGGCATATCAAGCGCCGAGCTTCCGCAGGATACCAGCTCAATGGACGGATCAATCAGTTTCATGGCCTTAGCCGTCTCCTCCGCGAGACGTCCATATTCTTCCATAGTCTTGTGTCCCAGCTGCCATGGGCCGTCCATCTCGTTGCCCAGACACCACACCTTTACATTATGAGGATCCTTCACGCCATGACTGACGCGCAGGTCACTGTACTTTGTTCCCTTTGGATGATTGCAGTACTCTAACAGATTACATGCATCTGCGATTCCTCTTGTACCAAGGTTTACAGCCATCATCATCTGAGAATTCACCTTATCTGTCCATCTGGCAAATTCATTTAATCCCACCTGGTTCGTCTCAAGACTTCTCCAGGCAAGCTCCAGCCGCCCCGGTCTTTTGTCCACTGGTCCGACGCTGTCTTCCCAAAAGAAATTAGACACAAAGTTTCCGCCCGGATACCGGATAATCGGCACATTCAATTCTTTTACCAAGTCAATCACATCCGTCCGGAAGCCCTCCCCGTCAGAAAGAGGGTTCCCCGGCTGATACAGCCCGTCATAGACAGCACGGCCCAAATGCTCAATAAAGGAGCCATAAATCCTGTCGTCAACCTTAGAGACCTTAAAATCTTTGTCAATAATCATCTTTGCTGTTTTGCTCATATATAACCTCACTATTCTTTGTTGCTGTTCCCCAATTCACACTAACTTTCGCGAATGTCATCAGTAACTATTCTTTTACTGCACCTGCCGTCATACCTTCGATAAAATACTGCTGGAAGCATACAAACAAGATGAAAATCGGTATAATGGAGAAGAACGCGCCTACAACAAGAAGGCTGTAATTATCCCCATACGGATTAATCAACGTGTTAAGACCCAGTGTCAGTGTGTACTTATCTGAAGACCGGATTACAAGCAACGGCCACAGATAATTATTCCATGCATTCATACCATTTAAGATTGCCATTGCAGCAAACGCCGGTTTCATAATTGGTATAATCAGACGGAAAAAGATTCCGTACTCCGTAGCACCATCAATACGTCCGGCCTCCAGAAGAGACTTCGGAAGTCCCAGCAGATACTGACGGAAGAAAAATATGGTAGAGGCGTGTGCCACGAAAGGAAGGATGATTGCCACATAGCTGTCCATCAGTCCCCAGGTTGTCATCTGCTTATAAAGGGGAAGCATAACAACCTCCAGCGGAATGGACAGGATGAGAAGAACGATAATAAACATTACATTCTTCCCCCTGAAATCGTACGCCGCAAATCCATAACCTACAAATGCACTCACAAGGAGCGTTGCCACCACCGTAATGACGGTCAGTATAATACTGTTCATAAACCATCTCCAGTACTCATGCTGTCCGGTAAACAGCAAAGAGTAATTGTCCAGGCTCATTCTGCCCCAGTCAATTCCCAGGTTGAGTCCGTACTGCAGCAGATCTCCGCCCGGCTTAAAGCTTGCGATAAAGATGGTGTAGATTGGTATAATAATCAAAACTGCCAGTATTGTAAAGAGGATAATCAGCATTACAGTACTGAGTGTGTTTTTACTTCTCTGACTCTTCATACTATCTCTCCTCCTTATCAAATGTTCCGGTTGCCTTAAGCTGGATCAAGTTTACGATCATGACAATAATCAGCAGAATCAGACCGACCGCGCATGCATAGCCCATGGCACGCTTTTCAATTCCCTGCCGGTACAGATAGCCGACAATGGTAAGGCCGATATTCTGCGGCGAGTTATTTCCTTTCCATAACATGTAGCTCTCTGTAAACATGGAAAGACCGGCATAAATACTGATGGTCAGTACGTATACAGTCGTTGGCTTTAAGAGCGGGAAGGAAATCTTTGTAAACTGCTGCCATTTACTTGCCCCGTCAATGGATGCCGCCTCGTAAATATCTGTGGAGATACTCTGGAGGCCTGCCAGGAAATACAGGATATTAACTCCGGTCCACCGCCAGCATGCCAAAAGGAGCAGGGCAAAAAAGCTGGTCCATTCACCCTTAAGCCATTTAATAGGTTCAAGTCCGAACATTCCGATCATCTGGTTTGCCAGTGATGTCTCCATCTCACCAAACATCAGACGGAAAATCGTACCGGCAACAACGACAGAAGTAAGTGCCGGAATAAAATAGATAGATTTAAATAATCCCGGCTTTTTCATCAGCTTGCTGTTTAACAATGTTGCAAAAAGCATAGGGAACGGAATCAGAAGAAGCAGCGTCCCCACCATATATTTTGCACTGTTATATACAGCCTTTAAAAATATCTTATCAGACAGAAGTCTTTGATAATTTCCAAATCCAACCCACTCATCTTTTAATACATCCTGAAAGCTTAAAAGGATACCATTTCCTATAGGAAACATCCAGAAAAGAACCACTGTAAGTGCAAACGGAAGTACAAATACATACGGGGCTATTTTCTGTGAATAGAACAATTTCTTCATACTCTCACATCTCTTTTCTTGTAATGAATAAGGGCTGCGGCCCAATAAACACACAGCCCTTTACGTTTTACCTGGTTCTTACTTACTCGCCGAACTCATTCTTCAGAGTTGCCTGTGACTCTTCAAGTGCTTCCTTCACATCCATACCGTTTTCATAGATGTTATTCAGTGTCACATTACAGAATTCGTTATTGATGGACGGGAACTTCTCACTGGTCAGTGAATCAAGTGCCATAATACCATCCTGAATCTCAAGCAGTGTGTCAAACGGATATGTATTAAAGAATTTTACGAACTGGTTTTCCGGATTCTGTGTCAGTTCTGTATCGGTCCATACTGCTGTATTTACCGGGTCAAAACCTAATACATTCCATACTTCCTCATTTGCTCCCTCAGACAGCTTGATGTATGCAAATACTTCTGCTGCAAGGTCTGCGTTCTCGCTGCTTGCTACAACTGCAGTACCAGTACCGCCGCCACCGATGGACTTCACTTCATCGCCTTCATTCCATACCGGCGTCGGAGCGATTGCTACTTTTCCGGAAAGGTCTGTCATGTAGCTTGTGAATCTGGACGTCTGCCAGAAAGGCATAATCTGTACTGCGTAATCCCCGTTGTTGTAGGACGGATATGCTTCCTCATTATCCGGCTGTCCTCCCGGTACGGTTGCGAATGCGCCTGTATCCTGCATTCCCTTGATGTACTCTAGAACCTCTACCATCTTGTCATTGGTGATATCAATGTTGCCGTCAGCATCCAGATAATCTCCGCCCTTCTGTCTTAACATCAGGTTGATCATCCACTGTGCCGTTGTCTCCACACATGCGAAGATCTTTCCGGTCTTCTCATGGTATTTTACTCCTGCTTCCTTGAAGTCATCCCATGTCTTGATGGTCGTGTAGTCTACTTCTGCTTCCTTAAGTGCCTCTGTGTTGTAGAATGCAACCATGGCTCCTACGTGTGTCGGGAATCCGTAATATGCACCGTCTTTTCCATAAATCTTAAGACGTGACTCAATAATGTTGCTAAGATACGGCTGGATCTGCGGTGTCAGATCCTTAAGACCAATCTGCCCTGTCATGAACGCCGGGAACTTGCCAAGCTCAATATCTACAACATCCGGTGCACCTTCTCCTGATTCCAGGGCCAGTGACAGCTTGTTGTGCATGTCATCGTACTGCATGTTGCTAAGCACCAGCTTTACCTTCTTGTCCGGATGCTCTTCATTCCATCTCTCTGCCATATCTGTATAGAACTGCTGATGAAGCTCAATGAATGTCCATACCTCTAACTCGGTAGCTTCTCCTTCTACCTCCATCTCGTTCTTTCCGGCAGAGCCTGAACCCTCTGACTTCTCAGAATCGCCTCCCTCGCTTCCGGCGCTGCAGCCAAGCAGCATAGATGCTGTCATTGCAATACATAACAGCGTTGCTAAAAGTTTCTTTTTCATGTTGAATCCTCCTTCTTTTTGTTTTTCTATCTTCCAGGGGAACATGCCCCTCAAAGACCATGGTTATAGTAATTCCTTCATCCACACCTGCATCTCGCCCGGCTTCCGGTTGCCCCAGGCATGGTAAGGAACCGCACGGAGTGTTACCTCCTCAAACAGATTCTCTCTGTCGCCATAGAGTGCACCGTCTTCCCAGAGCGTATCCTTAAGACGCTTTCCGGTAAATGTTACTGTTGTCACTCCGCCTAACAGATTTTCCTCATAAGCTTCCACAAGCTTTCCCTTCGCATCGGCAAATACCCCGGACAGATTCTCTCCGTTGTCCGTCTCCTCCAGACAGTACACCAGGGGCCCCTTAACAATGGCAATCCGTCCTGCATCTGCACGCACCTTCGGGTTGGCACGCACGAAACGCGCCGGGACTGAAAAACTGATGACAAGCTCCGTCCTCCCTGCCGGAAGGTTCCTGATATATAAATATCCCTTTTCTACCGGACAGTCCGCAGTATATGCACTGCCCGATACGGTATACTCCTTTACATAAGACGGAATCCGAAGTGCAAGGTTTCGTCCCGCCCCGTCCTTTTCTGACTCAAAAACAAGCTTAATCCTTCCTGTATTTGTCAGGTCGCTCTCCACTGTCAGATTTACATCAGAACCCTGAAGCTTTGTATCCACGCTGCCGGATATATAGAGATTCACATACAGCGTATCCTCTGATGTGAAATACAGATACTGTCCCAGCGACGCGAGGGTCCTTGCAATATTCGGCGGGCAGCAGGCTACGCCGAACCATTTCTGACGTACCGGTTTTACATGCTCCATGGATGTACGCTTCCTGCAGTTATCAGGCCACACCTCCAGCGGATTCACATAAAAGAAGCTCTTCCCGTCCATCGCTATTCCTGAAAGCACCGTATTATAGAGCGCCCTCTCCGCCGTATCCATATAGGATGCATCCTTCGTAATCTGGGCCATCCTTCTTCCAAAAAGCGCCAGCCCTATGGATGCGCATGTCTCGGAATAATTTCTGTCATTAGGAAGGTCATAATCTGTTGTAAACCTTTCCAAAAACCCCGAGGAACCGATTCCCCCGGTTATGTACATCCTGCGCTTTGTCATATCCTCCCAGAGCGTTTCGCAGGCCTGAAACAGCTCCTGATCCTGATACAGGTATGCCAGATCTGCCATGGCACAGTACATATACACTGCACGCACCGCATGTCCTTCTGCGGTAGTCTGCTCCCGCACCGGAAGATGGGACTGGGAGTAACTCACATCATAATCTTCAAACTCCGGAGAGAGCTGCCGGTATCCCGGTTTTCTCTCCTCCTCCAGGAAATAGTTCTCTCCTGTGCCTCTGGCATCAATAAAATATTTTGCCGTCTTCAGATATTTCTGATCCCCCGTTACCTCATAGAGCCTGACAAGGGCAAGCTCAATCTCCTGATGGCCCGGATACCCATGACATTTTCCTTCTTCACTGCCGAAGATCTGACAGATGAGATCCGCGAATCGTTTCATAATCTCCAGAAACTCTGTCTTCCCGGTAGCTTTATAGTATGCTGCCGCCGCTTCGATCATATGTCCCGCTGTATACAGCTCATGACCCTCTCTCAGATTCTTCCAGCGGAGCTCTGGCGCCTTAATCGTAAAGTACGTATTCAGGTACCCGTCCTCACCCTGTGCCCGGCCTATAAGATTAATCGTTCCATCAGCCAGCTCTTCAAGTTCTTTGTCAGGAGACACCTCAAGGGTATAAGCGACTGCTTCAAGCCACTTTGCCACATCCGTGTCCTGGAAAACCGCTCCTTCAAAATTTCCTTCCGCCTCTTTTGCTGCAACTTTAAAATTATGTATACAGTGGCTTGTTTCCGCTCCCTCTATCCGGTCATTCAGAATATCCCACTGATAAGGAATTAATACATCCTTTACCAGCCCGGTGTATTTGTCCCAGAACGGATCCTTTATCTTTATCTGACGTAAAGGTATTGTTTCCAGCCGTCTCTTTTCCATGTTGCACCTCCTTTCGGTTAATCGTTTAATATGTATTTCATAAAAAATGCGCTCTTATTTTCAAACAGATGCTCTTTCTAAATTATTTTTTTGCTTATTACGGTGTTTTTTGTTCTTTATTATCTTTATACCACATTCTTTGCACAATTGCAAGTAAAAATTAAACGTTTAATATTGTGCAATTTGTACAACAATCCTATAAAACAGGCACTTTGAGGGCTTTTTCGCCGCTCAAAGCGCCTGTTTTTTTGTTGTTATATGCGAAAAAACTGCCGATGGCAGCTTTTTTCGTTAAAATTTTCAGCCTATACGGCTGTTCCGCTCTTCTGAATGGCTGAAACAGATTTTCTGATGAGCGGATAACATTTTACTTTCCTGATATTGTCCTGAAGCCCCAGCTCTTCCCTGCGGAGCATTCTGATGATAATCTCACTGGCCTCATACCCTATATCATGAAGAGGCAGCGTAATTGTTGAAAGAGGGGGCTTATAATATCCCGACAGCTCCCTGTTATCATACCCTGCCACCGAAATGTCCCGGCCTGGCCTGAGATTAAGCTCTTCAAGGCGGTCATACACCCCGCCGGCCATCAGGTCATTCATACAGAAAATAGCCGTTACATTCTTCTTAAGAAGCAGATCCGTCCCGGCGTACCCACTGTCCCTGAACCAGTCCCCGGTACAGATATACTCTGGATTATAAAGGATCTGGTTCTCAAAGAGCGCCCTCTGATATCCAAGCAGACGGTCCTGCATATGGGGGCTGTCCCGCTTTCCGGTAATCACACCGATCCTCCTGTGCCCCTGATCTATCATATGCTGCACAATCTGATATGCGCCGTCCTCATCGTCCACCACAACCGAAGGCACCTTGGCGCTCCTTGTATACCCGTATGCCATCACCGCCGGAACCGGAAGGGTTTCCGGAATACACTTAAGCGTCCTTTCATGGGCCGCTACGTAGATAATCCCCTCCACCTGCTTTGCAATCAGCTCCCCAATCTCATCCCTCACAATGGGATAAAAATCATCTCTGTGGTAATACGTGTCGTTATACTTTTTATATAAACGCAGATTAATCAGGAGAATCTGGTACTTCTCCTCCTCACAGTGTTCTGTAATGCCGTCTACAATATCCGGAATACTGAATATTGTCATATCCTCCACAATGACACCGATGCTCCGTGAGTTCTTCGTCTTCAGGTTCCTCGCAATCGTATTCGGATGATAATTCAGCTCTTTTACCTTCTCCATCACCCTCTTCCTCGTCTCATCACTCGCACCCGGCTTATGATTCAGAATATTCGACACCGTCGCAACCGATACGCCGCACTCGCGTGCAATTTCCTTAATTGTAGCCATCTCTCTCTTCTCCATCCCTGCTGTTGTCTATAACCGCATAAGGGCTTAAAACAGACTTAATATTTATATCTTATTCCATTCTACTTTTACTTGTCAACTGGGGATTTATATGTTATCATATTTATCGTTCTTAGTTTTCATTCATTAAACAGATGCCAAAGGAGAAGATTATGATATCTGATTATAAGAAACCAATGTATCAGCTTCCTGAGGCAGATTTTTTGTGCAGAAAATCGCAGACTTCTGCATATCTGCGGTCTTACACGGCAACGTGGGAACCCCCGGCGGATGGATTTTTTTACCTGGAATACAGCTACAGCCGTACCCACTGGTACCGGTTAAACGGCGGATGCCGCATTGAGGTCTCAGCCCTGCCCGGAGAAGTTCTTTCCCATAAGGAAGAGCTTGCTTCCCCGCGCCATCCGGTCATTACCCTTCCACTTTCCATTATCAGGACGCTTCAGGCGCGGTACGGCGCTCCTGAGCCGATTGTCCTGGCCTCCAGGGAAGACATTGACCTTCCGGGGGATTCTGGCAGGCTTCCGGAGAAAATTACAGTCACCTATACAAATGGCATGACAGAGGAACGCCCTCTTATATGGAAACCAGATGAAACCTGGGAGGCCGGAAAGGGCAGTAAGAAAAACCCCCGCATGACAGGCTTTATACAGACGCCGGACTGTGCTGCGCCCCTGGCCAGCCACCGGGCGGATCCTTATATATACAAGCATACTGACGGAAAATATTATTTCATAGGCTCACACACAGATGCCGGACACAACCTTGACGGGAGATACCAGTATCTGTATCTGATTCTGCGCTGTGCGGATACCTTAGAGGGACTAACGGATAATTCCGGACGGTACACGGAGAAGATTATTTATGAAAAAGCTCCGTTAGAAGGAGCAGACGGCTTTCTGAAAAGTCCCCATCTGTGGGCCCCGGAGATTCATTTTATAAATGGGGGCTGGTATGTGTACTATACTGCCAGCATCTCTGACACGTCGTCCTGGCGGATCCGCCCGCACTGCCTTGCGTGCACCGGGCCGGATCCCATGAAGGATAACTGGGTGGAGAAAGGACCGGTCAGGACTACTGTAGAGGGCGATATTGCCTTTACGGATTTTTCCCTGGACCACACCTATCTCTGTCATAACGGACAGGACTATTTTCTGTGGGCGCAGAAGACGGATAATATATCCGATATCTTCATCGCCAGGCTTGAAAACCCCTGGACCATCTGCACTCCGGCTGTAAAGCTTACCCGCCCGGAATACAGCTGGGAGCTGCACGGATTCCCGGTCAATGAAGGCCCGGCGGTGTTAAAGCATGGCGGTAAAATCTTTGTAACCTTTTCCGCCAGCGGGACAGATGCCATGTACTGTATGGGGCTTTTGTACGCAGAGGAGACAGCAGACCTTCTGAATGCCGCCTCCTGGACAAAATGCCCTTACCCCGTATTCCAGAGCAGTCCCACTACCGGATACTACGGCCCCGGCCACAACAGCTTTACACGCTCGGATGATGACAGCGAGGATCTGATCATTTATCACTGCCGCCAGGAGGAACGCTATCTTGGTGAAGATGATTACCAGCCCCTTTATGATGCGGGGCGGAATGCATATATCGGAAAAGTCTTCTGGAATCCGGACGGAATGCCCTCCTTCTCCGTACCGGGGGCTTCTATTGCGGCAAGAGCAGAAGATTTGAAAGTAAGATGATAATGGGGACGGGGCATTTTTAAAAATGCCCCGTCCCCATCTGTCTGCTACTCAATTTCCACTAAGGGAATCTGCCTGAGATCCCAGGATCCGTTCCTGTGGAGCGTAATTAGTTCTGCCCCTCTCTGCTCTGTGTCATCCTCAATGCCCGGCATGGCAAGGTAATCAATGCTCATGCCGTAGGTCAGCCTTATCCCTTTGTACTCCAGGGACATATTGTTATAATGGTCATGCCCGCAGAAGACCGCCTTCGTGCTCCCAAGTTCCACCATACGGTCAAACAGACTGCTCGGATAATCGGAGCAGCACACCTTGTCGATCATTTTCTCCCCGTTTTCCCCGAAAAAATATGTCACTTCGCTGCTGCCCTCTTCATAGAGCTCATAGGCTGTGCGGTACTCCTTTAGAGGGATATGGAAAAACACCATGGAATTCACGGTATGTCCCTCTTCCATGTTCATCCGTTTCACCTCTTCTGCGTACCAGTCCACCTGGTCATCGTGAATATAATCATACACATTAATCCCCTCTCCTGTATAGCTATTGGAATCTATGAGGAAAAGGGCGGTATTAAGCGTCCCGTCACTGTTTCTCACCTTGATCAGCTGGTTATTCCTCCCCGTAATGGCAGGCTGTACATAAGGATATAAAAGGGTTCCGGAAGTCTTAAAGGAAAGAGATTTGTACAGGTCATTCAAATCTGACTTTGACATAACAGCCATGCCTTCTGTATCATGGTTTCCGTAAGTAAAGCACCAGGGGATTCCGATATTTCTCATAAATGCCGCAAACTGCCCCACTGGAGCCGAGTTATTCAGAGACAGGGACATAATCCCCATGGGAAAAGTAAGATCTCCGGTCACCACCACAAGATCCGGCTTCGTATGCTCAATCTCCGCATAGCAGGCCCTAAGCGCCTTCATATCCTTCTGGTAGGAATAGAGACTACCGCCGAGATGGATATCCGTCAGATGAAGGATCCTGAAATCATCCGTGGAGGATGTGATGGTGTACACCCCGGTTCTTTCATCATAGACAACCGGATCTCCATGGTCGCCGACAATTGGAATCGAGTTAATATAGGTCTGGGTATACCAGGTATCCCTGGTTAAAAACTGATATCCCGAAATGCACACAGCCATCAGAAGAAATACCGCAATCCTGCGCCTGTTTATGACGATATTGGCGGTTATAAATTTTTTTCGAAGCTTTAAATTGTAAAGCAGGATCAGTCCTGCAAAAAACACCCCTGTCACAAGCATGACATTAACCGGACGGGAAATATGGTCAATAAAAAGATACACTGTCAGAAGAACGGCCAGCCAGTAAACACCTGAAAAGAGCGCCACTCCCTTCAGGTGCCTTTGGTAGATCCCTTTTTCCGGATAGCCGCATCTTTTCCGCAGGACTCCAGACAGTAACAGATTTTTCACACAGAGAAAAAGCGGAGCCTGAATGACCAGCATATTAGCAAAGATATTTTCTGCAATTTCCGCCGGCTTGGAATTTCCCTGGAAGGCAAAGATAACCTCCGCTGCCAGGAAAAAGGAACATGCCGCAAAGAAAAGAGCTGTCCCGTTTATGGTCCTTTTTGCATATCTCTCTGACATGGTGCGAAAATACCAGACTGCCTCCTCACCGCAGTCCTCCGCCGCCCATGCTCTTTCCTCCGCCGCAACTTTCCTGCACAGGATAATGATGCCGGCAGATATCACCGCCAGGGTGAGAAGCATCAGTACAGCATACCATGGAGCTGTGAACAGGTCATAAAGCAGCCACACAAGCTGGTTAAAGCCTGCCGCCGCGAGAAATGCAATGCCATAGACTCTCCGGCTCTGTACACGCAGCTCCTTCTTCAGTTCCTTCAAAGCGTTTGTCCTCCCTCTTTCCTGATAAACTTAAGCCATTCCTTAATCTCTTTTTCTTTTCCATTATCGCCGGGTTCATAGAAGACTTCCCCTCTGATCTCCTCCGGCAGATACTGCTGCTGCACATAGTGGTTCGGATAATCATGGGCATATTTATACCCCGCGCCATGTCCAAGCTTTCCGGCTCCTTTATAGTGGGCGTCCTGAAGATGGGCAGGGACAGTTGTTCTCCTGCTCTTTACATTCCCCATGGCGGAACTAATGGCATTTACCGCCGAATTGCTCTTGGGGGCAGATGCCACATAAAGTACTGCCTGGGAGAGGATGATCTGCGCCTCCGGCATCCCGATCCGCTCCACCGCCTGAGCCGCGGATACCGCCACCGTCAGCGCCATAGGATCTGCGTTCCCCACATCCTCGGCGGCGCAGATCATAATCCGCCTGGAGATAAACTTGACATCCTCCCCCGCGTAGAGCATCTTTGCCAGATAATATACCGCCGCATCCGGGTCAGAACCCCGCATGCTCTTGATGAATGCGGAAATCGTATCATAGTGGTTGTCCCCTGTCTTATCGTAGCGGACCACCCGCTTCTGAATACACTCCGATGCGACATCAAGGGTAATATGAATTTTCCCGTCAGCGCTCCGCTCTGTCGTAAGTACTCCCAGTTCAAGGGCATTCAGGGCATTTCTTGCATCACCGCCTGAAATATCCGAAAGGAACTCCAGGGCATCCTCCTCGATCACCGCCTGATAGCTTCCCATTCCCTTTTCCACATCACTGACCGCCCGTTTAAGAAGTGTCTTAATGTCCTCCTGATCAAGTGGATGCAGTTCAAAGATGCTGGAACGGGATATGAGCGCCCCGTTCACTTCAAAATAAGGATTCTCTGTGGTTGCCCCGATCAGAATGACCGTCCCGTCCTCCACAAAGGGAAGAAGATAGTCCTGCTGTCCCTTGTTAAATCTATGGATCTCGTCCACAAATAAAATGGTTCTCTTCTGATACATGCCGAGCGTGTCTTTTGCCTTCTTTACGACTTCCTCCATATCCTTTTTTCCCGCCACTGTGGCGTTAATCTGGGTAAACTGTGCACTGGTGGTATGGGCGATCACCTTAGCGAGTGTGGTCTTCCCTGTTCCGGGAGGCCCGTAAAATATGACTGAACTTAGCTTGTCCGCCTTGATTGCGCGATAGAGAAGCTTTCCCTTCCCGATAATATGCTGCTGCCCCACTACCTCTTCAAGCGTGGCTGGCCTGAGTCTTGACGCAAGCGGAGATTCCCGCTCCATGTTTTTTTCTCTTGCATATTCAAACAGATCCATGTCCTTTTTCCTCCTTGCTGATAACTGTCTACTACCTTCACAGGTCTGCGTAGTAGATGCGCAGACCTGCTGTATCATTACACTTATTTGTCCTTTATCATATCCCTGACTGCCTCCCCTGCAATGAGCAGCCCCGCCACAGGCGGCACGAAGGAGATGCTTCCCGGAAGGGGACGCGCCTGCCTTTCATCCTTGCCGGCGCCCCCTGTGGATGCACTGACGGGAACCTCTTTGGAATACAGCACCTTCAGGTGCTCTATCCCCCTTTTTTTCAGTTCCCGCCGCATGACGCGGCAGAGGGGGCACACGGAAGTCTCACTTAGGTCTGCAATCTCAAAAAGATCCCCGTAAAGCTTATTGCCTGTTCCCATGCAGCTGATCACCGGCACGCCATACTCCTCTGCCTTCTGTACAATGGCTAGCTTCGCCGTCACCGTATCTACGGCATCAATCACATAATCCGGCCTTTCTGTAAAGATCTCATCTATATTGTCCGGGAGTACGAAAGTTTCGTGTGTCATTACCGCCACCTCCGGGCTGATATCTGCGATGATCCGTTTCATTACCGCCGTCTTATACTCTCCCACCGTACTGTGGAACGCCACACACTGGCGGTTTATATTCGAAAGGGACACCGTATCCGGATCCACCAGTATCAGCTTTCCAATACTGCACCTTGCCAGCGCTTCAACGCAGTGGGAGCCCACTCCTCCCAACCCGAACACAAGAACTGAAGCGCTCTTAAGCCTTCGTATTCCCTCTTCCCCGATCAGAAACTCTGTTCTTGAAAATTCATGCTCCATCATCCTGTCCACTTCCTCTCCTTTGTATTTCCAGTATAACGAACCATTCAGATGTCTGTACCTGCACAGACCGCAGGAAACCAGGCAGTTGAATTTAGTCCAGAATCATCTCATCAACTGTCACGAATTCAAACCCTTCCTTTGTAAGGATGTCAATAATCCTGAGAGCGGCATCTACCGAGGAATCGTAGCAGTCGTGCAATAGAATAATATCACCTTCTGAGGCTTCCGTCACTACTTTATTTACAATTTCATCTACATTTTCCGTTGTCCAGTCAAGCGGATCCACGGACCACATGACTGGCAGAACCTCCATTTCAAGCTCCAGATCCTTCTGCCATACGCCAAAAGGCGGCCTTACATATCTTACATGCTCCCCGGTAACCTCACAGATCACCCGATCCGTCTCATTAATTTCGGATGCAGCCTCCTCGTCCGATAATCTTGTAATATCCACATGGTGGTAAGTGTGATTTCCAATCACATGACCCTCATCATAAATGCGCTTCACCAGTTCCTTATTTTCTGCCGCATATTCCCCAATCAGGAAAAAGGTTGCTTTCACCTTTCTCTCCTTCAGCCCGTCTAAAAGCCTTCCCGTACAGGCAGCGCTGGGTCCGTCGTCAAAGGTAATAGCTATTTTCGGCAGCTCCATGTCATAACCGGATTCTGAAGCCTCTGCCTTCCCGGCTGTCTCCTTCTCCTTTTGACTCTGTCCCTCCTTTTCTGCAGATGTGCCTTGAAAAGGCATGCCGCCAAAGACAGCATACCCTGTAAAAAAGCTTATCACCATAAAAATTCCACATAAGATCTTCACTTCATGAAGCCATTTCCGCCCATTCAATAGTCTGACCCGCCATATTGTTTTTTTAATATATATGTAAATCTCCGTGTAAGTATGTTTATGATAGTTAGCATTGAAATATCATGATCTCCATGCTATAATACCTCTTGCACTTTTAAGTTAAAATCATAATTTTACATAATCATACAGGAGGAATATATATGTCAGAACAAAAAGAAAATAAGATGGGTATCATGCCCGTCCCTAGACTATTAATTACCATGTCGCTTCCCATGATGCTGTCCATGCTTGTGCAGGCACTTTATAATATCGTAGACAGCATGTTTGTTGCAAAATTAAGCGAAGATGCCCTGACTGCGGTCTCTCTTGCATTCCCGGTACAGACTCTGATGATCTCCATATCTTCTGGTACAGGTGTCGGCATCAATGCATTGCTGTCAAGAAGCCTGGGAGAAAAAAACGTCCAGAGTGCAGACTGTGCGGCAAATAACGGACTGTTTCTTGCAATTGTAAGCTGCATTGTCTTTGCCATACTGGGAGGATTCGGCTCCCGGCTGTTTTTCACCCTGCAGACCGATAACCCTGAAATTGTGGAATACGGGACACAGTATCTGTCCATCATTACGATTTTCTGTGCGGGAATTTTCTTACAGATTACTTTTGAACGGCTGATGCAGTCTACGGGCAAAACCTTTTATAACATGGTTACACAGGGACTTGGAGCAATCATTAATATTGTCCTTGACCCGATCATGATCTTCGGATTATTCGGCTTCCCGAGACTGGAGGTTGCCGGGGCAGCCATTGCCACCATAACCGGGCAGATCATTGCTGTCTGTCTCTCCATATTTTTTAATCAGACACGTAATAAGGAGATCCATGTAAGCCTGCGGCATTTCAGGCCTCATAAGGGAACGATCCTTACCATATACAAGGTCGGGCTTCCCTCTATTGTTATGCAGTCCATCGGCTCTGTCATGACCTTTGGGATGAATAAGATCCTGCTTATGTTCTCTTCCACCGCGGCTGCGGTATTTGGTGTATACTTTAAGCTTCAGAGCTTCATCTTCATGCCCGTATTCGGACTGAACAACGGGATGACGCCGATTATTGCCTATAATTACGGCGCAAGGAAGAAAAAGAGGATTACCGATACAATCCGTCTCAGCGTAGCAATCTCTGTATCCATTATGGTCGTGGGCCTTTTGTTATTCCAGTTCGGCGCAGGCTTCCTTCTTAAGAACCTGTTTGATGCCTCGGACAATATGCTTTCCATCGGGGTGCCGGCCCTGCGGATCATCAGCATCCATTTCCCGGTTGCAGGCTTCTGTATTATTGCAGGAAGCGTCTTCCAGGCACTTGGAAACGGTGTGTACAGCCTGATTACCTCTGCCACAAGACAGCTGATTGTACTGCTTCCAGTTGCTTTTGCATTTGCTTCCCTGTTTGGCCTGTCTGCCGTATGGTGGGCATTCCCGATCGCAGAGGTTGCTTCCCTGATCCTCTCAGCTATACTGCTGAAAAGAATTTACAGGTTACAGGTAAAACCTCTTGATAATTAATGTGAGGATACATAAATCTTGTGATACAGGGGAGCGAGGCTTTCCTGTATCGTAAAGAAAAGAACCCTCCGCCATTGTTCCGATAGCGCGGGGGTTCCTTTTTTCCCTTAAACTTGAGATATTCGTAATCCTTTAATGCGGTACCCAACCTCTGAAAAATCATAAAAAAGAGCACATCAGACTTTACATCCGATATGCCCTATTCACTCAACTATATCATCAATACATTTATATAGCTTAAAACATTTTTGATCACTTTCCTGAACAAACGTACTCATATCATCTTCAAAATCCTCATAACTATTTCGTCCTTTATATAGATGATACCCCTCGTTTGTAGAATACAGAGTAATAAAAGTAATTCCAACTTGTTTTCTTAAACTGAGAATTCGTCTCTCACAATCATTCAAAAGGATATCTCCAAGATAAATGTTTTTATCATCTACTGTCGCAACTTTTATCCCTTGAAAATCTCTATGTATTGCAAGATAGTTTATATTAACCGTTCCTCCCATAGGTCTATAAAAAATATTGTTGCCAACTTCTTCTCTTTGGTCGATTCTTCCAACTTCAATATTATAATATCCAATTATGACATCCCTCTTATCAGACAACATCACATAAGTAATGCCTTGGTTCTCATTCAAAGCATTACCTTCCCTCAAAAAATTATCAATAATATTGTTTCCACATTTAAAACTGTCCCTTAAATTTTCATATTCTCTTGTATATTTTTCAATTATCATCTTATTTCCCTTTATTTGCTACAGTACTTATCAATTTTCCATCAGAATCAACCTCAAAGAAAAAATCATGAGAATTTATAAACTCGGTCATCTTCCTGTTGTCTTCAGATGCCGGAGTTCTAGCCAATGCAGTATTTGTAATAAATGGTAAACTAGGCTTCATTGCACACGCATTCATTTCCTTTTCTCCCTTCTTTGAAATATAGTTCTTCTTCATACTATAACACCCCAGTCTTATTTTACTGAAAGCTGGGGAAAGAACAAATAATTTGATTTCTTAGCTGTATTTTACCATATACCCAGCCCACAAGCAAACATTTTTTAATATTATGCCCTTTTTCTTCACCCTTTACACCTTAATAGCAGCAACCTCCCATCACCAAAATCACACTTTTTATTTCTTTACACTAAATCCGAATCTCCCCAGCTCTTTCCCAAGAGTAAAATATTCTCCATGTGAATATGCAAGAAGCCCCGAAGCATTCAGTTCAAACTTTCCGTCCTTCTTCATAAAACTTTCATCCGCCTGTACTGCCAGAACCTCTGCAAGAAACATATGGTGCGACCCCAGTTCCTTTACCTCGCACACCTTACATTCAAGATTCACCGGGCTTTCCTGAATCACCGGTGCATACTGAAGCTTCTGTGCCTTTCCCCTGGTCAGGCCTGTCTCCTTCCATTTGTCCACATCTCTTCCGGAGCGGACCCCGCACCAGTCTGTGGCACGGGCAAGCTTCTCTGTCGTAAGATTCACGGCAAATTCTCCGCTCTCCTTAAGCATGTGATAAGAATACCTCTCGGGCCTTACCGAGATATAGAGCATGGCAGGGTTCGTACACACGGTTCCTGTCCATGCAACCGTAATGATATTGTCATTTCCCGTAAGGTCTGCTGTACTTACCATGACTGCCGGCAGTGGATAAAGCATATTACCCGGCTTCCATAACTGTTTTCCCATAGGATCTCCTTTCCTGTCTTTGTGTTTATCCTCTATTGCTGCAGTGTCGCCACAAGGGCAGGAATCAGCTGCTTCTTCCTTGACACAACACCCTTTAACACTATCTTCTCTGCATTTTCAGGGATGTCAAAGGCATCTGCAATGTGTGCCCTCGCCCCGGTTCCGCAGCAGAGAAGCTCTGTGGATTCATCTAGAATATCGGTCAGCATAAAATAAATCATATGAAGCTTGTTCTCTGTCAGAACCTTCGGAAGATGCTCTGAAAGCGTTTCTTTAATCTCCTCCAGCTCCTCCTTATTCATGGAATTAATCTGTCCAACCCCGAATACTGTATCATTTACTGTAAACTGCTTGAAATCCTGGAAACAGATCTCCTCTGCGCTCTTTCCCTTCAGGCTGCTTCCTGCATTAAACATCTCCTTTGCCATTTCCTCCAGGTCGATCTCTGCCATCTTCGCAAGCTTTCTGGCTGTCTTTTCATCAAGCGGCGTGCATGTAGGGGAACGGAACAGAAGGGTATCTGAAATGATCGCTGCACAGAGAAGCCCGGCAATCTTCTTCGGGATCTTCACATCCGCCTCCTCATACATCTGAAAGACAATGGTAGCCGTACAGCCCACTGGCTGGTTTCTGAAAAAGACCGGTCCCATGGTCTCAATATTGCCCAGTCTGTGGTGATCAATAATCTCTACGATCTCTGCCTCCTCGATTCCATCCACTGCCTGGGACTTCTCATTATGGTCCACCAGAATGACCTTCTTCTTACTGGAATTCATGAAACGGCGCCTGGAGATAAATCCTTTAAACCGCCCGTGACGGTCCAGTATGGGGAAGTCCCGGTATTTTTTCTTGGTCATGACCTCCTTAATATCGTCCACGTAGTCATTCATCTGGAATGTAGTAAGAGGGCCCTTTGTCATAAAATATTTTACAGGAATACTCTGATTAATCAGTCGGACTGCCGTAAACGTATCATAGGGCGTCTGAATCACAACTATGCTCTGCTCCTCCGCCCTCTTTAAAAGCTCATCCGGAACCTCGGCACCATGGCATACAACAAGACATCCTGCATCAATATCCACAGCACATGCCTGGGCATCATACCGGTTTCCCACAATCACCAGGTCATCCTTATGAATAAACTCCTCCATAACGTCTGAGCTGGATGCCCCGATCGTAACCTTCCCCTTAGAGAATTGTCCATGCTCATTTCCTACAAGCATAGTTCCATTTAGCGTCTTTAAGATGTTCCTGTACTGAGTCTTTGCCTCGGACAGGATATGATTATCATGAACGTCCATGTAAGACATGGCAATATCTCCTGTGGTAATCACACCCAGAAGCTCTCCGTCTTTTACTACCGGGATGGTCTTTACCTGGTGCTCCCCCATCTTGCCCCACACTTCCTTAATTGAAACATTCGGATCCACTCCTTCAATCTTATGTATGTCAATATCCTTAACCTGTAGTTTTACATTGGACAAAAGGGACGGGGGATCCGTCTTAAACCGCTTCAGTACGTAAGAGGTCTCCTCATTGATCTGGCCGGCTCTTCTCGCCTCATATACATTTCCTGTTATCTTATGCTTCAGTGCAGCATATGCAATGGCGGAACAGATGGAATCCGTATCCGGATTCTTATGTCCCACAACATACACCTTGCCGGACGCAAGCTGCCCCACCGGAGGGGTCTGAACGGTGTTCTGTGCTTTTTCTGCTTTTTTTCCCATAATCTCTCACCTCAAAATTCAGTTCCTGTGTCCGCCGGAAAGCTTCCGCGGACCATTCTTTAAATTTAGATTGCCATCTTTTTATTCTTTCGTCAACCTTAATTTTAAAAAACTCTATATTTTTCTTGGAATAGGAGGTACTTTTATGATATACTAGCTTACGTGGACGGAAGGCTCAAACATTCAGCTGACTCCGTATACCAATCAGTTTAAGATTAGGAAGGGATTTACTATGAGTGAAGAATTATTACGAGAAGAGACACAGGCGGAGGCTTCTGCCGAAGAGGTGACAATGGCAGATTTGGAAGAGCATTTTGACGATGCGAATCCATGGAATGTTGTTCAGTCCTATTTGGAGAAGAAAACGGTTCTTCCTGTTAAGGTGGAAGGAATCGTGAACGGCGGGGCGATCGCCATGGTAGAGGGGCTTAGGGGATTTATCCCGGCTTCAAAGCTGTCCCTGTCTTACATTGAGGATCTGGAGACATATCTCCTCAAAGACATTGAAGTGCAGGTGATTGACGTTGACCAGGCAAATGGCCGTCTCGTCCTGTCTGCACGCGAGATTCTGAAAGAAAAAGAGAGAAAGGCACTTGCGGAAAAGATTGCAAACGTTCAGATTGGAAGTGTGACAACTGGTAAGGTTGAGTCACTTCAGAATTATGGTGCATTTATCCGTCTGGAGGACGGACTTTCCGGCCTGGTTCATGTGTCGCAGATCAGCCAGAAGCGTGTAAAGGCTCCTAAGGATGTGCTTAAGATCGGGGACGAGGTATCGGTTAAGATTATTGGCGTGAAGGACGGGAAGATCAGTCTGAGCATGAAGGCGCTTGAAGAGGTGCCGGAAGAGCCTGTCGAGAAGATTGAGTATCCGAAGTCAGAGCGCGTGGGAACCAGTCTTGGGGAGCTCTTTAAGAATATTAAGCTGTAGCGGCTGTGTGTAAATGTGAAATGAGGACGCAGGGATGGACGCCCCTGTATTCCATTCAAACGGGGCAAAGCTATGGTGAACTAACTGTTAACTGCAACTAAGGCGTTCGGGAATGCCCTCACGCCTAAGTTTCCGTAAACAGTGGATTTCACCTCCGCAAAGGATGCCCCTGATTGTTTTCATTGGAATACAGGGGCGTCCATCCCTGCTGTTTTTTGGCTGCACTGCTCTCACTGCCGCTACGGGGTGAAAATGAGGAAGTATCAGTCAACTTGAAGGTTTTACATTAGTGTGGATTGTACTAGCTGTTAAGGGATGAGATGTTCGGTTTCTTTTATCCACAGGGTCATGGCGGCGTCGCTTGGCATGCGCCAGTCTCCTCTTGGGGAGAGGGCTACGGTTCCTACCTTGGGGCCGTCGGGGAGGCAGGAGCGTTTGAATTGCTGGGTGAAGAACCTCCTGTAGAAGGTGTGAAGCCAGCGGGCGATGGTGGTATCGTCGTATTCCCCGGCGAAGGCGAGACGGGCGATCCGGTAGATTTTTTCCGGGGGATAGCCGAAACGCAGCATGTAGTACAGGTAGAAATCATGGAGCTCGTAGGGACCTACCAGATCTTCTGTCTTTTGTGCAATCTCACCGTCTTTTGGAGGGAGAAGCTCCGGGCTTACGGGGGTGTCCAGCACGTCATAGAGCGTCTCGCGCAGGCTCTTGTCTTCACAGGTGTCTGCGTAGTAGTGCACCAGATGCCTTACCAGGGTTTTGGGAACGGAAGCATTTACCCCGTACATGGACATGTGGTCTCCGTTATAGGTCGCCCAGCCAAGCGCCAATTCTGACATATCGCCGGTTCCGATCACAAGACCGCCGGTCTGATTGGCGATGTCCATCAGTACCTGGGTGCGCTCCCTGGCCTGGGCGTTTTCGTATGTCACGCTGTGGTTTTCCGGGTCATGCCCGATGTCTTTAAAGTGCTGCAGTACAGCATCACCGATGGGCACCTCTCTTAAGTCTGCACCGAGTTTTTCTGACATCCTGCAGGCGTTCTGATAGGTGCGGTCCGTGGTTCCGAAGCAGGGCATTGTGACTGCAGTGATCTGATTTCTCTGGAGTCCCAGAAGATCAAAGGCCTTTGCCGTTACAAGGAGAGCGAGGGTGGAGTCAAGGCCTCCGGATATGCCGACTACTGCGCTTTTTGATCCTGTGTGGGACAGACGCTTTTTCAGACCCATGGCCTGGACCATGAGGATTTCCTCACAGCGTTTTTTCCGCTCTGTGTCCTCTGCGGGCACGAAGGGCCTGGAGGGGAAGGTTCTTGTGAGGGCTGTCTCTTCATTTTTTATGGTGAAGGGGATTCTGATCAGCTTCCGCTCTTTTGCTGCCTGGAAGGTGGTGTTTTTCCGGCGTTCGCTATTCATTCTCTGTATGTCAATCTCGGAGTAGATCACTCCGTTCTCGAATCTTTTTCCCTCTGCCAGTATGGTTCCGTTCTCGGCGATCAGGTTGTGACCTCCGAAGACAAGGTCTGTAGTGGACTCTCCCTCTCCGGCATTCGCGTAAACATAACCGCAGATGAGCCTTGCGGACTGTCCGGAGATCAGGCTGTTCCTGTAGGCCGCCTTTCCGATGGTCTCGTCGCTTGCGGAGCAGTTCACGATGATTACCGCCCCCTCTCTCGCTGCCTGGATGCTGGGGGGAACCGGGGACCACACGTCCTCGCAGATCTCGGCGGATACGATGAGGGAGGCAGGCTCCCTGGCTTCGAAGAGAAGCTTCGGGCCAAAAGGAATTCTTTCCCCGTCAAAGAGGATTTCCCCCGCCTCATCAGGCCCTGGCCTGAACTGGCGCATCTCATAGAATTCTCCGTAATTGGGGAGAAAGCTTTTTGTTGTAAGGCCGAGGATCCGTCCGCCGCTGCATGCAGCGGCAACATTGTAGAGTTCCCCTCCGACTGCCAGGGGGACTCCTACAAAGACCAGCCCGTCCTTCCCTGCTGTATGCTCTGCCACTGTGTGGAGCGCTTTTCTCGCCTGGGTGAGAAGAAGCTCCTGTGTAAAAAGGTCTCCGCATGTGTATCCCGTGATGCACAGCTCGGGGAAGACTATGATCTTCGCCCCGTTTTCGGTTGTCTCATCTATTTTTTTTAGGATCTGTTCTATGTTGAATTCCACGTCTGCCACCCGGATATCCGGCGTTACTGCCGCAGCCTTAATAAATCCATGTTTCATAATCCCATATCCTCCGTGTTCTCAATAATAATATCCAACATCTGTCTTGGCGTTACCACATAAGACTTTGCAGGAAAATGTTTAATATTTGCTGTGTCTGATAATGCGCTTCAGGTCTTCTATCGTATACTGGTATGCTGTATTGCAGAAATGGCATTTGACTTCAATATCTTTTCCGTCGTCAATCATTTCCTGAATATCTTTTCTTCCGATACTTACAACTGCCTGCTCTACCCGTTCCTTGGAGCAGTTGCAGTAAAATCTGGTGTCTATCGTGTCCGTGATCTCAAGTCCGAGATTTCCCAAAAGCTCCTCTAAAAGCTGTTCGGGCGTATAGCCTTTATCCAGAAGGGCGGTGACGGATGTGACATTTTTCAGGTTTTCTTCAAGCTGCCGGATCATTTTCTCCTGCGCAAAGGGCATCAGCTGGATGATAAATCCCCCGGCGCATTTTACCGTGTTGTCCTTTTCCATCAGCACCCCGAGCCCTACCGTTGAGGGCACCTGTTCCGAATTAGCGAAATAATAAGTCAGATCTTCTGCAATCTCGCTGCTTACCAGTACTGTCTGTCCCGAATAGGGCTCTTTCAGCCCCATGTCCTTGATTACCTGCAGAAGGCCGACTCCTACTGCACCGCCTACGTCAAGCTTGCCGTTCTTCGGCGGAAGCATCACATCCGGATTCAGCACATATCCCTTCACATTCGCATGGCTGTCTGCCGTAACCGTGATCCCTCCGAGAGGTCCGCCGGAACGGATCTGGAGTGTCAGCATATCCGTATCATTTTTCATCATACTTCCCATCATGGCTCCTGCACTAAGAAGACGGCCCAGCGCAGCCGTCGCGACCGGACTGGTGCCATGCCGCCTCCTAGCCTCTTCCACAAGCCCTCCTGTCGTAGCCGCAAAGGCCCTGGCCTGGCCGTCCGCTGCTGTTGCTCTTACAATATAGTCTTTCATCCTAATCATCATTCCTTTCCCTGTTCTCTCGCCACAACACAGATTCTCTCACTTCTTTCCCCTGGAGACTGTCTTGTATACGCATCATAGGCAGTCACATACAAAAGGCCCGATTCCTCAATATACTGCCGCATCTCCTCCAGCGTATATGCTCTCTGGAAATGGGTCTCCTGATATTTCCGGTACAGCTCCGATTCCTCCTCACGGATAAAGAGAGTCAGTTCATATTCATTGATCCGCTCTGCGTCATCATAATAATTATCCCAGATAAAGCTGCAGTCCTCCCGGTCCTCTGCAATCACCTGCACGCCTAAGACTTCCTGGTACTTATACTCCGTATTGAAATCAAACAGAAAGATCCCACCTGGATCCAGGTAATTATTCACAAGACGGAACACCTCCGTAAGCCCGCCATCCTCCAGGATGTAATTCACGGAATCACAGACACTGATCACTGCCCGCACTGTCCCATACAATTCAAATTCCCTCATATCCTGGTTCAGATATAAGATGTCATGTCCGCTCTTCTCCTTCTTCTTCCATGCCAGCTCCAGCATTTCAATAGAATAATCCACCCCGATCATGTCATAGCCATATCCTGCCATACACTCCGTCATACTGCCGGTGCCGCATCCAAGTTCCAGGAGCAGACCGTCCTCAATTCCATATTCCCTAAGAATCTCCCACAGATAGCCGGCCCATTCCTCATAGGGAACATTATCCATAAAAATATCATATACCCCGGCAAAGCCAGTATACGCCTCCATGCCTGTCCTCCTTGTCTTTGGGGACGGGGTATTTTTAAAAATACCCCGTCCCCAATTTGCTTCTTTTCAAAATACAACCATCAGAAGCATCTTGAATCTCTCCTGTCCGTAAACAGCATGGGGCTTCTTCGCAGGCATAATAATTGTCTGCCCTGCCTCAAGAAAGTATTCTGTCCCGTCAATCGTGAATTTACCTGTTCCCTCAAGCACTGTCACCATGGCATCACCGCCTGATTCATGGGTGCTGATTTCCTCATCCTTCTCAAAAGCAAACAACGTCACACTGACCGCCTGGTTCTGGACAAGCGTCTTACTTACAACCTGTCCCTCCTGGTAGGCAACCTGCTCCTTTAATTCTAAGATTTCCTCTTTTCCAATATTTTTATATCCTGCCATTTCCATGACTCCTTTCTTTTGCTCTCTCTATCTTACCACATCTTGAACGAATTGGGGACGGGGTATTTTTAAAAATACCCCGTCCCCGACTACAATTATTCTTCAATTCCTTTTGTCTCAATGATAAATTTTGTACTTCCTGCCGTCCCGTCTTTCATCCCGGCGAAGGAGCTGTACTTCTTTCCTAATTTTTTCATGGCATTGATTCTGTTGGTTACATTTTTAATGTCTCCGTTGAATACTTTTGTAAGCTCGTCGATTCCGGTTGTTTTGAATTCCTTCATTCCGTCTGCCAGGGTGGTGCTTCCTCCTGCAAGTTCGCTGACACCTGCCGCGAACTGGGAGCCTCCGTCTTTTAGCTTCTGGGTTCCGGTCTGAAGGACGCTTCCTGCATCATTCAGCTTTGCGGCTCCCTGCTGGAGGGCATATGCGCCGTTGTAGAGGTCGCTGGTTCCCTGGACGAGTGCGCCGCTTCCGTCATTTAACTGGCCAAGACCTCCCTGAAGCTTAACGGTTCCGTCCTTTAGCTGGCCGATGCCTGCAGCCAGGCTGTCCGCACCGCCTGCCAGGGCATCCACGTTCTGCTTAATTACACCCATCTTCCCTTCGATTTCTCCCTGTACCTGGGCTGCGGTCTGTTCAAGGGCTCCGTTAAGCTGCGGTCCCAGGCCGGAGAGACCTTCGGTCAGAATACCGGCGTAGGTCTGGGTAAGGCCTGCCACGTAAGCATCCCTTGTTGTTCCGAGCTGCTCAAATACTTCGTCCGGGATATTCGCTACAGCTCCCGCCGCCATCTGGGATGCCATCTGGGACGCCATAGGCGCAATCGCACCATTTAACTGGGCGCCTACATCCGGAAGGGCTATATTCATCTGACTCTGGCTAAGTGCAGAGCTTAGTTCCTTTAATCCTCCGCTTAACTGTGCTGCGCCGTTTACTGCTGCGTCGTAGTTTCCTACCAGGGCGTCCGCTCCTTCCTTTGCGGAGGCGATGCCTGCCTGTGCTGCTTTAGTTCCCTGCTTTAAGGCATCGGCTCCCTGGGTGAGCTGTTCGCTTCCTGCTGCCAGCTCCCTGACGCCTCCCACGTAGGAATTCACGCCCTCAGCCACCTGGTTTACGCCGTCATTTAGCTCTCCGGCTTTGCTGTCCAGTGTCTTTGCCCCGTCTGCCAGCTCATTTGAGCCGTCGGATAGCTTTTCTGCCGCATCGTCAAGGTCATTAATGGAGGATTCAAAGCTGTCAAAATCATTTACTTTATCGAAGCCCAGCTTGTCGATCATATCTGCCGTCGCTACCGTTACGGTGGAGCCCACGCTGGCATTTTTCACATCCGCAGTGATGGTTACGCTCTCCGGAATATCCACATCCAGCTTCTCCAGCTTAAGATTCTCCCTAAGTCCCGGGAAGGCAAGCCCTACCACAATATCTTTATCTGCATCAGAGACAATCTTTCCATTGTCAATGGTCACATTTTTATACTCTTCTGTAGGAAGCATCAGCGCTGTCACAACCGTAAATGGCGTATACATCTTTACCTTTTTCTTCTTTATGGAAACCGTCTTTCTGGAGTTGTTGGTGTAGTCAATGCGGATCTCCACCTTTCCGCTCTTTCCTTTCAGTTCCTCCGCCGAAATGCTTCTGCCGTCCAGCTTGTAGGACACCTTCACATCCACCGGGAGAGCCTTGCTGGTCGTGCCCTGGTAGTAGATGTCCTCTCCCTCAGAGTTCCATACGATCTCCCCGTCATTTCCTCTTGAAAATGTCTCGTCGCCTTTGATATTCTCAATATCCTGAAGCTCTGATGAGTCTTTTGTCTCCCCGATGCCCGGATTCTTCAGCCACTCAGTGACTACCGTCTCCTCCACATTGCCGGAGGCATCCGCCTTCACATATACGGACTCATCCTTGAAAAATTCGCCTTCATCCCTGGACGTGCTGTCGCCTAAGACCTCCTCTGCCGCTTCCTTTAACTGCTCTGCCTCGTCTTCTGCACGCACCGCTGTCATCTCCGGGTGGCTGTAATCATAGACTCCTATTGCCCCTGCTCCTATTACAATCGCCATAGAACCTGCCAGTAATTTTTTTACGATCTGATTTTTCATAGATATTCTTCCTTTCTTTTTTAATTTTTCCACCTGGACAGCCAGAGCATCAAAAGATGCTAAAGCCTCCTTCTTAATTTGCAACAATCTCTGCTGTCATATCTATACAGCAGATTTTCTATAGTGACGCTTCATCTTTTCCGCCTTTTCCTTCTTCGGCAGGAAATCCCTGCTCGTCTTTACAATTACTTTATCAAACACCATAAACATGGACGGAAGGATAAATACGACTACAAACATACTGATGATCGCGCCTCTCGCCATCAGGATACATAAGGAACTAATCATATCAATATTGGAATACAGCCCTACTCCGATGGTCGCGGCAAAGAAACTCAGCGCACTTACAATAACTGACTGTGCCGACACCTTATGAGCCGTGGTGATGGCTTCATATTTTCCTGCTCCCATGCTCCGCTCCCGCTTGTACCGGGTCGTCATCAGGATTGCATAGTCCACCGTAGCCCCTAGCTGGATCGTCCCGATTACAATGGATGCCACAAAGGGCAGCTTCGTGCCCGTATAATAGGGTATTCCCATGTTCACAAATATAGCAAACTCAATAATTCCCACCAGGATGACCGGCAGTGTGACGGACTTGAACAGAATCAGTATGATGACAAATATAATCCCTATGGAAACAACACTGACTGTCTTAAAATCCGTATCCGTAATGTCGATCAGATCCTTCGTAAGAGGTGCCTCTCCTACAAGCATGGCCTCCGGGTCATACTGTTGGATAATACCATGGATCTGTGCGATCTGATCATTTACCTCATCGGTCGCCACCTCGTATTCTGAATTAATCATCAGCATCTGATAGTTGTCATTTTTCAGCATCCCGGCTGCGGAATCTGGAAGCATCCCTGCCGGAATCCCGGGACCCACTACCGAATTCAGCCCCAGAGCCCATTTCACACCGTCTACCTTTTCCACTTTTTTAATCATCCGGCTTACATTCGAGGCGGAAACGTCACTCTTAAGCAGGAGGACATGGGTGGTGTTCATATTATAGTCCCTGTTAAGCTTTCCGTTTGCCTGGATACTGGGCAGGTCTTCCGGGAGGGAATCGTCCAGCTTGTAGTAAACCCCTGTATGGTTGTTTCCGAATATAGCCGGCCCCAGAAGCACCAGGAAGATCACCACATACACTACATAATGCTTTGTCACCTTGTCGGAAATCCTCCCGATATCCGGAAGCAGCGGCTTATGCCTGGTCTTCTCAATCACCTTATCACAGCAGAGAATCATGGACGGCAGGATGGTCACACATGCAATCACACCGAAGATCACACCCTTTGCCATTACGATTCCAATGTCAAGCCCCAGGGTGAAGCTCATGAAGCACAGGGCGATAAATCCTGCCACCGTTGTAATGGAACTTCCGATTACCGAGGAAAATGTCTGGGATATGGCGTGTGCCATGGCCCGCTTCTTGTCACCCTGGTACCGCTCCTGCTGCTCCTCATAGCTGTGCATCAGGAAGATGGAGTAATCCATGGTAACACCAAGCTGCAGTACTGCCGCGAGGGCCTTCGTAATATAGGAGATCTCTCCCATGAAAATATTGCTTCCCAGATTATATATAATTGCCATCCCGATGCTTAAAAGAAACAGTACCGGAATAAAGAAGGAATCCATCGTAAGCCCCAGCACAAGCGTGGAGAGTGCCACCGCGATCAGAACATAGATCGGCGTCTCATGCTCTGACAGTTCCTTCGTATCCAGCACGATGCCGGACATTCCGCTTAAGAAGCACTGCTTATCTGCAATGTGCCTGATCTCCTTCACCGCCTCAAGCGTGCCGTCTGCGGATGTGGTGTCATCAAAGAACACTGCCATCATCGTGCCGGTATCGGAATTGAACACCTTCCTGATCCGGTCCGGAAGCATACTCTCCGGAACGGAGATATCCATCAGGGAATCATACCAGAGCACCTTCTCTACATGCCCGACCTCCTCCACCTGGCTCTTAAGCTTTACTACATCCTTATTCTCCATACCGTCTACCACGAGCATGGAAAACGCGCCCACTCCGAAATCCTCCACCATGATGTCCTGCCCTTCCATTGTCTCAATGTCCTGGGGAAGATACGTGAGTACATCATAATTAATTCTGGTATTGATATACCCAAATGCAGCGGGAATCAGCAGCAATACGCTGATGATCAGAATCAATACCCTGTGCTTTACCACCTTTTTCCCGAAATTTACCATCTGCTTCTCCTACCTTTCATTCTGACAGTTTTTCATTATGACCACTGGTCATTTCTTACAATAAGCACTATACACCAAAAATGACCAATAGTCAATACTAAATATGACTTTTGGTCATTTTTTTACAATTATACTTGCCACAGCGCAAAAATATGGTTATAATGCAAGAAAGAACGTCATGATTCACGGCTCAGAAGGGAACACGGACAGCACATTCCGTAAGAATACGATTCAGATAAGTATATTGTGTGGCTACGGCTTTTGCGATTCTCACGGCAGATTTCACCGGTCATGAGTATAACTATAAAAAAAGGAAGATGATGATATGGGTAAAATTAATGAAAATAAGAGAAGAAAAAAAGAGGCTCTGTTCAACACCGCCTACGAATTATTTACAACAAAAGGCATCAACTCCACCGCCATCTCTGATATTGTAGAAAAGGCCGGAGTTGCAAAGGGCACCTTTTATCTGTATTTTAAGGATAAATATGATATTAAGAACAAGCTTGTAGTCCATAAGGCAAAGGAGCTCTTTGATGCCGCCGGAAACGCCCTCTCCGAAGCCGGCATCCACGGGCTTGAGGATCAGCTTATTTTCATCATTGACCACGTCATCAACACACTAGAGAAAAATAAGCCCCTTCTGAACTTCATTTCGAAGAATCTCGTAATGGGAGCACTGCGCTCCACACTGTTTACCGGGGAAAAGAATGACAATGAGATCTATGAGCGCTTCCTGGAACTGGTGGCACACGATGATTATTATTACGGGGATGTGGATGTCATGCTCTTTACCATCGTGGAACTGGCCGGCTCCGCTGCCTACAATTCTGTCATGTACCAGGAACCTCTGCCATTCGCGGAATACCGGCCCTTCCTGTACCGCGCTGTCCGGCTGATCATAAAAAGCCACCGGGAACCATAACCGGTCCCGGCGGCTGACACGGTGGCATCGTCGATTGACGGCGCTAAACATGTGCCAACAGCACATTTCAAACACGCTCTAGAACTCTCTTCTGCTTATAATCCGTACAGAGAGAAAATAAGAAGCAATGAGCACGACCACACAGATCAGGCCGAGTCTCCATGGTGTGGACAGGACATCTTTCACAAAAGACATCATGTCTGAGAGCCTGATATCGGCCTTCCTGCAGATCTGTATAACCCCATAGACAGCCACAAAGCCTATACCGTATATGCTTAGGAAAACAACCCTGCTCTTCTCTGAGCCGAATTTCAACTGGACGGGCATTGACACCGACAGCGTACCCGTAATGAGCATAATACAGGGGAGCAAAGCATCCCGGAGCTCCTCCCACGGATAGATTCCACCCTTAGCCACCGTAGCTGCGACTGCAAAAATAACACTAAATGTCAGGCCAAGAAAGCTCGACAGAATTCCGAAAACATATTTACTCTGCACGTATTCCTTCCGTGAAAAGGGCAGCGTCATAAGATAACACATACCGTTTTCATATTCATCATAACCCATGGTTGTCATGGACAGTATGGAAAACATCATCGCAACATAGATAATCGCAAACGATTTGTTATCCTGGACGACCGTAAACAGCACCAGCATGAGCGCTACAATCCCGAAAAACTGCTTCTGGCTTTTCAGTAAATGGATATCCTTTATTAATAATGCTTTCATTTTCTTTCACCTCGAATCATCATCATAATCAGCTCATCAATATTTCCCCGCTCAATCACAAGCTCCGGATAGTTTTCCTGGTAAAACTGTCTCTGGTCTGTCAGACAGCTGTACCCAAACCCCTCTTTTTTATACCGCAGAATATAAGATTTATCCAGCACATGATACTGTTCGTCCGTAGCCTTTAAAACCGCATAATCACTGAGCAGCACATCCGTCTCCTCATGGAGAATGATCTTCCCGTCGTCAATCATGTAAATATCATCGCAGAACCCCTCCAGGTCACTGGATATGTGGGAGCTGATCAGGATGCTGCGCCCCTCTGTCTCCATATATTCCCTCAAGAGCTCCAACAGATCATCCCTCGCCACAACATCAAGCCCTGCCGTCGGCTCGTCAAGAAGCAGGAGCCCGGCTCCGTGTGATATAGCAGCAAGCACCTGGAGCTTGCGCTTCATGCCAGTAGAGAATTCTTTGATCTTCTTATCCTGCGGCAGACGGAACTTTTTACATTTTTCAAGAAATTCTTCTCTCCGAAAACCTGTATACAGCTGTTCCAGAACCGGAACCAGATCCTTCACCGTCAGATATCCGCTGAATCCCGAATCCGCCAGCACTACCCCGATCCGCTGCTTATCCTTCTTATCAAGCTCACCCGGAGACTTTCCGAACACCCGGAGGCTTCCGCCGTCCGTCTGAATGAGCCCCAGCACCGCCTTAAACACCGTGCTCTTTCCCGCTCCGTTCTTCCCCACCAGCCCTGTGACGCACCCTTCCTTTACCTCAAGGGAGCAGTCCAGTTCGAAGCCATCATACTGTTTCTTTACATTTTCCAATTTCAACATCCTGCTAGTCCTCCAAAACAATATAAAATAAATCTGTAATCTCCTGATCACTCATCCCGCAGCTTCTGCCTTTCCGGATGGCCTTTTCCAGATCCGCTTCCACTTCCTTCTTCTTCTCCTCCATCAGAAGGTTCTGGTTAAAAGCTGCCACAAAGCTTCCCTTCCCATGTACCGTGACAATGAATCCTTCCGCATCCAGGGCATCATATGCCTTCTTCACAGTCAGTGCACTGACCTTCAGTTCCCTGGCCAGGGTGCGAACCGACGGGAGCATCTCTTCTTCCTTCAATTCCCCACACATAATGCCGCCTCTTATCTGGGTCACAATCTGGTCATAGATTGGCTGCATGGAAGAATTGTTGATAATCAGCTTCATTTCACCCCTCCTTCGCTATAAACAGTATATAACAGTATATAACTGTTGTCAAGAAAAAAGTTGGGGACGGGGTAAAATTAATTTTACCCCGTCCCCAACTCATCATTTCTTTTGTTTTGCCATCGTCTTCACTCCGTCAATTGCGAGGATCACCGCAAGGATAACAAGCAATGCGGCAATGACCGCCCGCACCCAGCACCATGTCACGCCCTCTCCGCCTGCCGTAATGCCTGCGAAGTTTGCCTTAAGTGTAAAGCACAGTGACGTAATCGTAACAATCAGCATAAATGCCATAGGGAACAGGAACATCTTGTTGTTCTTCCCCGCCTGTCCAAGCCAGGTTGCGACGGCCAGAAGCCCCAGCGCCGCAAGGAGCTGGTTCGCAGCCCCGAACAACGGCCAGATGTTTGCATAGCCGGTAAGTCCAAGGCCGATTCCGAGAACCACTGTAATCAGCGTCGCTACAAAAGGATTGGTAAGTGTCTTTTTGTAACCTGTAGCATCCTTGTGGGTCTGCCCCGGCTCAAGCCAGAATTCCTGGAACATATAGCGTGCAAGGCGTGTCGCCGTATCCAGTGACGTAAGGCAGAATACGGATACTGTAAGCACAAGCAGTGTATACGCAATCTTCTCTGTTCCCCCAAGTCCGGGAATGGTTCCAAGCATTTTGGAGATACCTGTGGCAAATACGACTGTAGGCGTTACAGTTTCCCCTGAGGCATAATTTGCCCATATGTAGCCTACTGCACACAGGGAAATGATTGCCAGCGCGCATTCGATCAGCATGCCGCCGTAGGCAATCGGCTGCGCATCCTTTTCATTGTTCAGCTGCTTTGCTGTCGTTCCTGAGCCTACCAAGGAATGGAAGCCCGAGATGGCGCCGCAGGCAATCGTAACGAATAATGCCGGGAACATATAGCCAAGGGAAGCCCCTGTCGGCGCTAGTGTATCCCGGAAACCTGTAAATGCCGGAATATCCATCTGTGCCCCTCCTGTCAGTCCACAGCCTATAATTCCCACCACTGCCACAATCATCATAAAATAAAGAAGAAATGAGCTCAGATAATCCCGGGGCTGCAAGAGGATCCACACCGGCGCCACGGATGCCGCCAGAATATAGATTCCCACAATAATCATCCACGCTCTGTTGCTCAGATAGATTGGATGCCAGTTCAGCCCAATGACCATACAGACCACTATCGCAGCCACACCTATGACCGTGGAGACTGCCAGGGACGCATTTCTCCTGTAAACGAGAAATCCAAAAGCAATGGCAATCAGGATAAACAGAAGAGAGATCATTGCCGTTGTGGCATTGGCCGCACTGGCTGTATAGTCTACTGCGCCGCCCTCCGTATAGGTTGCCATAAAGGTATTTGCCACAATAGAAGCAAATGCCGCTACTACAAGAATCAGTGTCAGGTAAGAGAAGATAATGAAGAGCTTCTTCGCCTTCGCCCCCATTGTGGATGCGATTACCTCGCCGATAGACTGTCCTTTGTTGCGGATAGACGCGAACAGAGCGCCAAAATCATGGACCGCTCCAAAGAAAATGCCGCCGATCAGAACCCACAGAAATACCGGAACCCAGCCGAATACCGCTGCCTGAATCGGCCCGTTGATCGGTCCTGCCCCCGCTATGGATGAAAAATGATGCCCCATCAGCACCGGCGCCTTCGCCGGGACATAGTCCACACCATCCTCCTCTGTGTGTGAGGGCGTTGTCCTGGACGGATCGATCCCCCACTGCTTTGCAAGCCATTTGCCGTATGTAAGATAGGCAATCACAAGGATTGCAATGCCTGCAATTAACACTAATACACCATTCATGTTTCCTTCCTCCTTCGTTCCTTTTATTTCTTTGTAACTGTTCCTGTACCTCCACAGTTACATCTATTTGCCAAAAAGGTCAGAGAAGCCTGGCCTTTTTATAGCCCTTTACCAGATCCTTTGCTGCCCGGTTTCCATATATGTTCCGTTCTTTCATGTCAAAGACAAGAATTCTTGCCTCGCTGTAGCCCCGGATTGTCAGCATGTAATTTTTTACATACCGGAAGGCACGAATCCATTTCAGCGCCTCCGGCTTTACTCCGTTTTCACAGATGTAAATGGCTGTCATGTACGTGTACATATGGTTCTCCCCCGGCCATTTTTTCCCGCCCCGCACCAGCACGGGCTCTATGTATCCCTCGATCTGTTTCTGAAAATGTTCCAGATCCTGCATTTCAAGTGTATTTCTTTTTACATGAAAAAAAACATGCTCGAAACATTCCGCCCTCCACAGCTCTACTTTCCGAACAAGGACATACTTCGCACTGGCCGCCTGAAAGCTGGCATAGGCATCACAGATATCCCCGTTGATATCGCAGGTTCGTTCTACATCGTAGCTGTTTTGAAATGATTCAAGCAGTTTTTCTAATAGATAGTCGCCTGTCATATTTCATTTTCCTCTAAAGTATTTTTATACGGTTAGAGTATAGCACTTTGTGAAATAAAAATCAACAGTTTTAGAGCGCACTCTTTTTTATTTGTTAGATCTAGCCGCCCCGCCAACAGTCTGCTATAATACAAATCAGGAAATAAAAGCAGTCTGAATGTACAGGGAAAGGATAACAGGCAGATATTCTTACTGCCAGGGAGTGTGTATATGAGGTATGAAATATTAGTTGTTGAGGATGATGCAGACATCAGCCGTCTTCTAGCCAGGATACTGAATGAAGCAGGCTACAAGGTCCGGCAGGCATTTTCGGGGACAGAGGCAAGGCTTGTTTTAGAGGGGGAAAGTCCGGATCTGATTCTTCTGGATCTTATGCTTCCGGGAATCTCCGGAGAGGAACTTCTCGGTGAAATCCGGAACGGACGCCACAGGGATGTGCCGGTGCTGGTTCTTTCCGCGAAGAACTCCCTGGGAGATAAGGTGGCTCTTCTGAGAAACGGCGCGGATGATTATATTACGAAGCCCTTTGAGCCGGATGAAGTTGCTGCAAGGGTGGAAGCAGGATTAAGGCGGTGCGGGAAGGACTCCCTTAAAAAAGACTCCCTTAAGAAGGACTGCCTGGTTCACAGAGAGATGCAGCTTTATCCTGACAGGAGAAAGGCGGTTCTTTCGGGAGAGGAACTTTCCCTCACTGTGCATGAATTTGATATACTCTGCCTTCTGATGCGGAATCCGGAGCGGGTATATTCAAGGGAGGCTTTATATGAAGCCGTATGGCAGGGAGGATACTACGGGGAAAACAACACGGTCAATGTCCATGTCAGCAATATCCGCAGAAAAATCAAAAAGATCGCTCCGGACGAAGAATATATCCAGACAGTATATGGCATTGGATTTAAACTGGTCTAGAAATGCGAAACAAATCTTTATAACTTCTTTAAATCTTCTTTATGACTTATTTATGGAAGGTATTGTAGGATAATATCTGTCAGCAGGAGACAGATTATTTTTACAGGAGGAAATACAATGAATGAATACGTCATAGAAACGAAAGGGCTGACAAAGTCCTACGGCTCCTTCCCTGCCCTGGATCATGTGGATCTCCATGTAAGGAAGGGATGTATCTACGGGCTGGTGGGTGACAACGGCGCCGGGAAAAGTACTCTGCTAAAGCTTCTGGCAGGCCAGTGCTTTGCAACAGAGGGCGACATATTCCTTCTCGGGCAGCAGGGGGAGAAAGGGCTCTTACAGGCAAGGAAGCATACTGGCTGCATGATTGAGCGGCCCGCCTTTTTCCCGAATATGACCGTGGAACAGACTCTGAATTATTATTGTATCCAAAAAGGGGTTCCCGGCACGAAAAAGGCAGAAGAGATGATGCAGCTAACCGGAATCGCAGAAAAGAAAAGATGCAGATGTCAGACGCTCTCTCTGGGCCAGCGGCAGAGGCTCGGGCTTGCAGCCGCCCTGCTCGGGGAACCCAGACTTCTGATGCTGGATGAACCGATCAACGGACTTGACCCCAGCGGGATTCTTGAATTCAGAAGCCTTCTGAGACGGTTAAATGCGGAACGGAATATTACCATTCTTCTGTCAAGCCACATCCTGTCCGAGCTTCAGCAGGTGGCTGATATTTATGGCTTTTTAAGCAGCGGATCGCTCATTGAAGAGATTACCGCAAAAAGACTGGCTGAGAAATGTTCGGACTGCATTGAAATCACTCTTCCGGATATTGAAAAATACGCGGCAGTATTTGAAAAGACTTTTCCAGATGATTCTTATAAAATCCTGCCGGAAAACAAAATCCGGATCATGAATCCAAAGCATACAGCCCAGACCTACAGTAAGCTCGCCCTTGACCAGCAGATCTATATTACAGGCATGCAGACGGTCAAATCCTCTTTGGAGGATTACTATATGAAACTGAAAGAAGGAGGGATGGACAGATGAGAAATTATATGAAAAGTGAGCTTTACCGCATTCTGCACACAAAGGAGATGTATCTGATCACCGGCACTCTCGTGGTGATTACAGTCCTGTACCACATCCTCACCTTCCTTTCTAAGGGGCTGGCGCCGCGCTATGCCACCACATCCTTTTCCTATTCCTGCCTGGTTGCAAACCCCATGCTGTTTGCCTGTGCCGGAACGGTCATTACTTACTTTTTATACGAAGGGAACAGACGGAACGGGAATATAAAAAATGCAGCTGCATGCGGAATCTCCCGGGTGAAGATCTTTGCAGGACAGTGCCTCATCAGCCTTGCTGCTTCTACATGCGCCATGCTTCTCACTCTTACAGTATGGATCATAAGTGCAGAACTGCTGCTTCCCAAGACAGGGCCTGTCCATCTGGCCCACCTGCTGTCCGAGATCCCCGCCATATACCTGATCTCTGCGGCCTGCCTGGTATGCGCCCTTGTCTGTATCAGTTATTTTGAAAAAACCATTACGGGAATTCTTGTGTGGGGCCTGATCTGGTTTTTGATTCCCAAGATCTTTCTGATTGGGGGGATGCGTTCCGAAGCATTGTATCAGGCGGCCCTGTGGCTTCCATCCAACCTGTTCTCAGTAGTAAACGGCCTGTATGTGAATACCCGTGAATGCATCACCGCGTGGGATACCGTGGGCGGAATGCTGCGCTGCATCGCCTCAGGCGGAATCGGAACCCTGGTCTTCGTCCTGTCCGGCATCCTGCTTTTAAAGAAAAAGGATTTAGCCTGACCAGTACCTCATTGCATGAATCTTTAAGTAATAGAATGAATGCAATGAGGTGCCAGAACACGGCATGACATGAAGAAGGAGGCATTCCTATGCTTAAGACAGCCCTGCTGATAATACTCATTGTCCTGTGCGGATATATGGTATTCCGATATGTTTCACTCATTCATGGAATCCGGGAAATTGTCCGGGAGCTGCAGGAAATACAGAAAGATCTTACCCAGAATCAGATGCTGCACCTGCCCATGCCGGACCGGCATCTGAGCGATCTTCTGTATACCTTTAATTGCGCACTGAAAGCACTTCAGGCAGAACGTCTGAAATACGAAAAAAGAGAAAAAGATTTTCAGAAACAGATTGAGAATATCAGCCACGATCTGCGCACGCCTCTGACTGTAATTCTCGGCTATCTGAAGCTATTCAGGAAATCCTCTGCCGCGCAGCATTCCGGCTGCCCAGAATTAGATGAAACTATGGAGATTGTGGAACATAAAGCAGAATCCATGAAGAAGCTGGTAGAAGAATTCTATGATTATTCCCGGGTAAATGCCGGTGATTTTGTCCTGAAGTCTGAGCCGGTTGACATCTCAAGGCATCTCCGGGAAGCTCTTATGGGAAATTTCACTCTTCTGGAGCAGGCGCACCTGACGGTAGAGGCAGACATTCCGGAACACCCTGTATGGGTGTCCGGCGGGGAATCCCCTGTGGACCGCATTCTCTTTAACCTGTTTCAGAATGCAGGCAGATATGCACATTCCTGGCTTCGGATCACCGTGGAGGAAGAACCAGAAACCGTCTCCGTCCGGTTTTCCAACGACACGCTGCTCCTCTCCAGGGAAGAGATCCCCCGGCTGTTCGACCGTTTTTATATGCAGGATGCCTCCCGCAGCCAGGGCGGCACCGGCCTGGGGCTGACTGTGGCAAAAGCCCTGGCTGTGGAAATGCACGGCTCCCTTCAGGCGTATGTCCCGGAAAGTCAGGAAGCATGGGAGAATGATGCGCTGACGGTCTGCTTTGAACTGCGCCTGCCCATCCAGGATGCGCCCATAGCAGCAAGCTATCATTTGTCTTTATAACCCTGTTCTGTTGCCTCTTTCATTTTTTATATTATCATTTTCTCTGTCTGGAATCAAGAATAAATTCTTTGTACATCTGGATTTTTATTACTATAAGCGGCCTCCCAGGCCATGAACAGCAACCAAAAAGGCATGGAGCAACAAAAGAACAGATTGCAAAGGAATGTATGATAATTGTCCGTTCATAGAAGTAGCAAGACTGATTATTTATCGTACTACAATAAATAATAATTGATATTCGATAATCCTCGTGTTATGATACAAATACAAAATCTAACAGGAAGGAGGATTTCTCATGAAGCAGAAATCTTTATCACTATGGCTGAAGCTGATTATTACCGGAACAGGAATCTGCGGATTTTTCATTTACGTTTTCATTATCCCCATGCTTGGGCAGGCAATCGCTGCAGCGGAAAATGGAGCATTCGATTACTGCTACCATCCGTGGCTTTTTTTCATCTGGATGACGGGGATCCCCTGTTATGCCGGTCTTGTCTTCGCATGGAGGATAGCCGGGAACATTGGCACTGATAACTCCTTTTCTACGGCAAATGCCAGGCTGCTGAAATGGATCTCCATCCTTGCCGCAGGAGATGCCGCATTTTTCTTTGTGGGTAATATTGTTTTTCTATTCCTCAATATGAACCATCCAGGAATTGTACTGCTCTCTCTGGTCGTTGTATTTGCAGGCATAGCTGCTTCTGTCGCGTCGGCGGCCCTGTCGCATCTTGTAATGAAGGCTGCCGATTTGCAGAACCAGAGTGATCTGACCATATAGGAGGATAAGATGAACGGTGAGATTATTTTCAATATTGATGTCATGCTTGCAAAGAGAAAGATGAGCGTAACAGAACTCTCAGAACGTATCGGCATTACCATTGCCAATGTTTCTGTGCTGAAAAATGGAAAAGCCAGGGCCCTGAAAATCTCTACACTGTGTAAGCTATGCGAGGCATTAGACTGCCAGCCCGGAGACATTCTGGAATACAGGCAGAACCCTGAGACAGAGTAAGGAGTTGTATAAAGATAACTGATACAGTCCCTAAAGAGAAAGGAGCATCCCATGAAAAAAAGAACAAAAAGATTTCTCACAGGAATTCTAATAAGCTTTCTATTGTCTGCAGCGGGCTTTGTCCTGCGCATGATCTGGTTCCCGGTACAGGATATAGATCTTATGAGCGAAGCAGAACTGACTGCTCTGCAAAAAGAAATCGCTCTGAATTACCCCCTGGGCACGGCTCTATACTATGTGGGAGCCGTCCTGTCCGTGATCTGCATCATATTATATGTATATCACTGCTTTCGTGATTCCTAACCCTTTCCTAAGGAACTTTCTGTTTCGCAGAGGATGCTTTGTTACTGTTCACACAGGACTTTGCATTTACTGCAAAGTCCGTAAGAAAATGATTCAGATGTCGAAATTAGCTTACCACGCTCTTTATACTGCGCGCCAGATAAATCTGCCGCATATCATAATATGGTGTGCACAGCCACAAAGGTATGTATGCCGCTTTGTGGCTGCGGCTGGCGCGATACTAACGGCAGATTTCATCGGCCATGAATATAGCAGCTCCTCAGGCTTCCCGGATAGCAAGAAAAATATTCTTCGCGCCCATTGCAATCCCAAGCGACACAACACCTGAAAACAAAACGACAGCATACTCATATCCTTTACCGATTTCAAACAAGATGCCATATAATGCATTTCCAAGGGGCTGTGCACACATAGAAACCGTCAGAAGAACAGCAATCACCTTGCCGATCATATTTTGCGGTGTTTCTTTCTGAACAAAGGACATCATCTGCACCGTAAAAATCGTAGAAAACACCATAATGCCAAAACAGCATATAGTTATCATGACATAATTTATCATTCCAGATGAAAACACTACCAATCCCGCACTGATTGGAAACACACATGCCGCGCAGGCAATGATCAGCTTACCCGACTGATGAATTTCCAGCCTGTCTGAGAAAACACCTGCACAGATACCGCCAGTAAGTCCTCCGGCCGCCAGTGCCCCTTCTGCAAAGCCATAAAGCCTGTTTGCCTGTGAAGTCTCCAGATTCAGCACCTCCGTTACCAGATACGGCAATCCAACAATGATCATTGCAGACAGGAAGAAATTAATCCCGCAGACTACAAGAAGGACTTTTCCGATAACCGGCTTCTCCCTCCGGATAAAGCGGACGCTCTCTGTAAAATCAGTTCTGGCCGTCTTCCATATCCCTCCGTCCGAAGGCTGCTTCTGAAATGGAATCCTGATAAAAATCTCCATAACCGCCGACAGACTAAAGCATATCATGCAGACCCACAGCACAGGCTCCAATCCATATGCACTATATAAGATGCCGCCGAGCACAGGGCCTGTCAGGGATGAAAAAGAGCTTATTGTATTAATGACCGAATTTGCCGCCATAAAATGAGCCTGGTCTGTCAGTGCAGGGATGCTTGCCTGCACGGATGGCTGGTATGCCCCGGCAATGCCATACAGAAGCATCAGTGTAACAGTCAGAAGGAGAATGAGATTTCCTCCATTCATGAGCAGGGAAAATACAAATATCACTCCCGCCGTAAAAAAATCCAGTATTACCATAATATTTCTTTTATTTACCCTGTCAGCGACAATACCGCCTATGGGAGACAGCAGGACTGCCGGAATAAATGCACACGCTGTTACGGTTCCGTAAAGTGCAGAGGAACCTGTCAGATTCAATAAATATAAAGGCAATGCAAATCTGACCGCCGCATTTCCAAACAGCGAAATAATCTGCCCAATGACAACTAACGTAAAATCCCTTGAAAACAGTTTCGTATTCTTCACATCTTCCTTATCAATATATTTCATAATTTCTCCTTTCAATACCAAACGACGGTATGTAAGTGTCTAAAAAAATTTGCCCAATTAAAAGGGCAGATTTTTATTTGCTCTTCTGATAGATCGAGGTCAGCTCCTGCAGTCTTTCTAATAGATCGTCATCTACAACATCCAGTCCCAGCCCCTGCATCATCTGGCGGAATACCATAAACTTACAGTAAGATTCTTCCTCAGAGCTGTCAAAGATCATAGGATTCATCCAGACATTCGCTACCAGTAAAATCAGTTCAGCCAATTGCTCCGGATAGTCCGTTTTAATAGAGCCATCTAAAATTCCCTGCTTAATGATCGGAAGAATATAGTTAGGCGCAGCCTCGTCTATGGTATCATGCAAAAGACTGAAGAGAAGCTTCGGGTTCTTATGAAAATCCGGAGCCACGGTAAAAATATCGTTCTGTACAGGCCGTCTGATCGACTCTCTGAAAATCGTCTTCAGCTTTTCCTGTCCGCTCATGTCAGAACGGTCACGGATATCCGCCAGCATCTGATTCGATTCAGCCGTTATCCGGTCTGTAACCGCCACTAATATATCTTCCTTAGACTTAAAATGGTGATAGATGGCGCCTTTACTAAGACCACCCAGATGGTCAATAATATCCTGAATGGATGTATGCTCATATCCCTTCTCCATAAACAGGCGGAAAGCCACATCCAGAATCAGATTCACGGTTTCCTCGGGGTGCTTATTTCTTGCCACTGTCCCATCCCTCCCTTCCACATGGCTGCTGTCCATTCAGTGAACAAAGTCCTTCACATACTGTTGGTATGTATAATATTATCATACTAACAGTATGTTTGTCAATCATAATCTGTCCTTCGTATTCTCTCAATCACATTTTCCGAATCTGCGGGGCCTGCTGATACACGTAAGCCGCCTTGGTGTTTCAATTGTATCATTAATCAAGGCAATCAGCCCGCTCTTGTCCACGTACGTATCATTCCGGATTCCGGTAAATCCGCTATTTCCAGGATTCAGATACACTCCCATAACACATCCCTCTCCACAGGTTCCAGCGCAAGCTCCAGGCATTTCCAGCTTTCATTCAGAATGTCATAGCTCTCCCACTGACCTGTGTCCTGAAATCCTGCTGATTTATAACAGAGATACGCCGATTTATTATTCTCAAACACTCCGAGGGTGATCCTTTCAACTTTTAAAATGCCGAATGCATATTGTGCGGCGAGCTTCAGCATCTCCCTGCCATAACCCCTGCCCCGCTTTGAATCATCCACAATGATAAAGCCAAAACGGAGAAGCTTCTTCTCTTCATCAAGAAACCTCATGAATAACTGTCCGGTTATTCCCGTTTCGTCAAATGCTGCCATAACGAAAAAATCATCTCTGTATGCAAAGGAATCGTAGTAGGCATTCAGCTCATCCGCAGTAACCGGATAATGCTTAAGCCTCCCTGCACTCCATTTATAAAATGCCGTTTCATCCTTTATCCAGGAAACAACCGCCTCCCCGTCACAGGATTTATAAGGCCTTAGTCTTAACATCCTTTACTCCTCCCTCTCAAACTTCATCTGTTACCGCTCCTTTATCCGGATTATTTCATGCAGATATTCCATGTATCCGTGAACCATTCTCCCGGTATTCACCACCAGGGCATCGAATTTACCTGCAGAGCTAAAATCCGGCACAACTTACCAGTTAAATATAGTATACCATAAATGAACTGTAATGTACCAAAGAATTCTCATTCTCTACCATTTGAACTTTATTCTTGATATGTTGGCACAAAAATATACCGTTAGTATATTACGAGTAACAGTTCAGCCCAGGACTTTGCATTCCGCTGCAAAGTCCGTAAGAACGCATAAATTGTGCCAAGAGTGAATCCGGCTCTTCGCGAAGCGAACTTTAAATGAGCCGGATTCAGTTACAGTTCTGCCAAAGGCTGAACTGTAACTATTACGATAGAAATAATTTAAAAATAAGATGCATATTTGATTTGTATTTGGTACAATTACATGTAGAAGCCTAAATCTTCCAGAAGGAGGTTCTTATGTATTATCTGAATACAGACATCCAAAGTTTACTGTATCAAAAAGTTGTAAATAACAAGATTTTTGTGGATAAGAGTATGCTTATAGAGAAAATTTCCCAGGTGATTGGGACAGGGAATCCATATGTGTGTATTACCAGGCCACGGAGGTTCGGAAAGACGATTAACGCGAATATGCTTGGGGCTTATTACACGAAGGGATTAGACAGCCATCCGATTTTTGACAGCCTTGCAATCGCTGGCACAGAAAAATATGAACAGCATATGAATCAATACAATGTAATCCACATTGATTTTAGCAGGTTTCCAGATTATTGCGGAGGATATGGGGATTATATCAGGGATATTACAGAAACATTAAAGGAAGATTTAAGGGAATATTATCCTGAACTTAAGGGAAAGGAATATAGAAGCTTATCCCGGATGCTGCAGGATGCGAAAGAATCATTCATATTCATACTGGATGAATGGGACTCTGTGTTTTACGAAACTTTTATGACAGATGAGGACAAAAGTAATTTTTTGAAATTCTTAAAAGGTCTTCTCAAAGATATGCCGTATGTGGATCTGGCCTATATGACTGGCATACTGCCAATTGCAAAGTATTCCAGTGGTTCGGAATTGAATATGTTTGATGAGTATAATTTCATGAACGATAATGTCTATGATGCATATTTTGGCTTTGATGAGGCAGAGGTACAGAAATTATGCCGGGAAAATACTGCTGTTTCCTATGAAGAAATGAAACAATGGTATGATGGGTATTTTACCAGTAAAGGGGAAAGTCTCTTTAATCCCCGGTCAGTAAGCAAGGCATTGACGCGGTGTGTGTGTTTGAATTACTGGACGGAAACAGGACCGATGAATGAGATTGCAGAATGTATCGAACATAATGTAGATGAAGTGAGGGAAGATATTGTCAAACTGGTTTCCGGGATTCCAATTGAGGCAGAATTAAGCGGATACAGCGCGGCAGAGCAGCGGCTTGAAACGCGGGATGAGATATTGTCGGCAATGGTGGTTTATGGCTTCCTCTCTTACTACAAAGGATTCTTAAAAATTCCCAATGGTGAATTGATGGAGAAATATCAGAAGGTTCTGGCACGAGACAGTATGGGGGAAGTGAAAGAGATTGTAGACAGTTCAAAAAAGATATTGGATGCAACGCTTGCGATGGACGAAGCAAAAGTAGCGGAACTTTTGGAAGCTGCCCATGACAGGGAGATTCCATTTTTGAAATACAATGATGAAAATTCATTATCCTGCGTGATTACTTTATGTTATTTGTATGCCAGAAAGGATTATTGGATCAGACGCGAAGAAAAAAGCGGCAAGGGATATTGTGATTATCTGTTTTATCCAAAGAAAAGCGGGACGCCGGCCATTATTCTGGAATTAAAGACAGGGGATACCGCAGAGGATGCAATAGCCCAGATTAAGGAAAAGCAATATATGAAGAAAGCCATGGGAAACGGCGCTGTTTTGCTTGTGGGGATTGCTTATGACAAAGCAAAAAAGATACACCATTGCAGGATTGAGAAATATGACAGAGAGGCGGAAGCGTTATACAAGTCATCCCTGTCTGAAAGGGAATCATAGTAGGCATTCAGCTCTCGAAATATACTGCGCGTCAAAAATTTGCCGCGCAGTATAACAGGATGCGCACAACCGCATAAGGAAATATGCTACTTTACGGCTGCGGTTGGCGCAATGCTCACGCCAGGTTTCACCGGTCATGAGTACAACTTTATTTTATGCCAGACTCTTCATTACATTATCTGCATTACTGATTGATTCATTGATTTCGGATATATAAACCGAATTCAAATCATTTTGATATTTAGCCTTATTTACGAGGCTTACCTGACACATCTTGTAAAGCAATCCTATAAGCAAAACTGAATTCTCAGTTGCAATTTTTTCTTCCTGAGAAAAAGCATGCCAGTCTGTCTTGTGCAGACTGTTTACAGTATAAGAAACATATCCAAAAATTTCTTTGTACTTATCTCTCACAGACAATAATGATTTCTTATATGCAACGGACGCTGCTTTCAATTCATTTAAGTATCTGCATGCAAAATCTATTGTCTTCTCGGCTTTTTTCATCTGCTCCCACGCTTCATCCGCTTTATCAGATAATTTACCCCCTGTAATATTGAAAATAACCCCACCAACTAATAATGCTGCACCAAGTGTTGTTGCGCCAAGGATTGTAGTGCCTAAGGCGATGCCTCCGCCTCCTAAAGCGGCCAGCGTAGCATTTGTTGCCGCCACTCCGCTGAGTGATGCTATAGCAGTTCCCGTTGATGCGGTTCCCAATGCCATAATAGCAGATGTAGTTGCACCTGCCGCAGCAAATCCCCCTGCAGCCCCAACAGCAGCACCTCCTAATCCGCCAAGCAGCACTCCGGCACCAACTGATACCTTTTTCAATGTTTCTTTGTCATATGCAGGCAATTTAACACCATCTTTTGTGTACTCCTTAAATTGAGGCCTGTTTTGAATTCTTTCAATTGTATCAGAAAATTCATCAAAACTTTTAAGTATCTCCAGTTCCAGGGTCCCCAGCTCGTCCATCGCTCTACTTGTAGCCTCGTTCCAGTTTGTTCTTTTCCTTTGTCTCAATTCGGTATCCTCCGGCAATCCGGTCAAAAATTATGACCTTTTCGTCTCCTGTGTCATTTTTCTGATTATGCAGGAAACACTGGATGTCAGAAATATCTCTCTGAATCGTCCGGTCCGTAACACCATATGCCGAGCTTTCCTTCGCTTTATGAATCACCTGCCCCTGCATCAGTCTGGAATAAATAGACAAAATCCTTTCTCTTCCGCCTGAGCGTCGTTCCCTTATACATTCTATCATAGAAAGTTATTTTGATAATCCTAATAATAAGAAATAGAGATCATCTCAAAACTGATCTCTATTTTCACCTGGGATTTTGCAAACTTTCTTCCAGGCATTCTTTCATCAGCTGTACAGCATATTGAAATCCCAGGATGAACCCATTTTTCTCCGCTGCAACTGCAACCTCATAAAATCTATCCCTGTTCTTCTCATAATCTGTCATATCTTCATCTTTTGTATTTTCCTGTCTTTTCCCTCCCAGTAATTCCTCAATCAACAGCTCTACCTCTCTCCTCTTCCTTATCACATCATCTGTTTCCTGTATGTTCCGGTAAATCTCTTCTATCCTTCCCATAAGCCTTTCCTTTCCATACTCTTTTCCTCATATTATAAGTCCTCAGGCAGACGCATAATGTCATTTATAAGAAGAAATAAAAAATGCCTATCCTCTGCACACGGGATAGGCGGTGTCTGTAAAGACATCTAAACCATTTCGGTGGGCATCCACTTTGAAGTGGATACTTTCCTGGTTCATAATATTTAATAAAAATTCAACAGTAATTTTAGTCATTGAGCCCTGGCCAGTAACTCCGAAGCCGCCCGAGCGCCTCATAAAGGGTCTCATCCTTCTTCGCGAAATGCATCCGGATCAGATGCCTGACCGGTTCCCTGAAAAAGCTGGAGCCCGGAACCGCGCCCACTCCTGCATTTTTTGCCAGATCCTCGCAGAATGCCAGGTCGCTCTCATAGCCAAATTTTGAAATATCAAGAAGAACATAGTAAGCTCCCTGGGGCACTGTATGAACAATTCCAATGTCATCCAGCCCCTTTAAAAACAGGTCGCGCTTTCCAGTATACTTCTCCTTAAGCCACTGGTAATATTCTGCCCCGAACTTAAGCCCCGTAACTGCCGCTTCCTGAAGGGGAGCCGCCGCGCCCACGGTCAGGAAGTCATGCACCTTCTTCGCTGCTTCTATGACAGGAGCCGGTCCGATGATATATCCAAGCCGCCAGCCGGTAATGGAATAGGTCTTCGACAGAGACGAGCAGGATATAGTCCGCTCCCACATACCGGGAAGGGATGCAAAATAAATATGCTGGTAAGGCTCATATACAATATGCTCATACACCTCATCCGTGATCACAAAAGTATCATACTTCTGCGCAAATCCCGCAATCACATTCAGCTCTTCTAAAGTAAACACCTTTCCGCAGGGATTGGAAGGATTGCAGAGAATCAGCGCCTTGGGATGCTGCTTAAATGCTGCTTCCAGCTCCTCCACATCAAACCGGAATTCCGGGGGATGCAGAGGAACATAGATGGGCTCTGCCCCTGAGAGAATCGTGTCCGCGCCATAGTTTTCATAAAAGGGGGAAAATACAATCACCTTATCTCCCGGATTCGCCACAGTCATCATGGCAGCCATCATGGCCTCTGTACTCCCGCAGGTCACTACAATCTCTGTGTCCGGGTCGATTTCCCGCCCCATCAGAGGGGACTGCTTCTCTGAGAGCGCTTCCCGGAAATTCTGCGCTCCCCATGTGATGGAATACTGATGGAAATCTTCCCCTGCCACTTCCTTAAGCCGTGTTAAGATCTCCTCCGGCGGATCGAAATCCGGAAACCCCTGGGATAAATTCACTGCACCATATTGCAGGGATACTCTAGTCATTCTCCGGATCACGGAATCTGTAAATGTTTCTGTACGTTTTGAAAGCTGCGGCATATTTCTGCCTCCTCCCTGTTCTCTTTTCTCTTATATACTGTAATCCAGTTTCCGCTCATCAATAATCCGCCTGGATTTGTGTTCGGAGCGGGTATCAAGTCCTCCGTCCGGATGTACCGTTACCTCGTAGGGCTTTACCCCGATGCGGGCCTTTAAAGCTCCCGAAACCTCAGCGGACACCTCTTCATCTGTCTTCGGATTATCCCCGTTTTTCTCAATCTCCACCGAATATTTGCATGTAAAACCCTTCTCGAACACACGGATCAGATATTCGCCTGTTATGCCGGGAAGCTCCCTGACCACTGCTTCAATATCACTTGGGAACACATTGACAGCAGAGACAATGAACATATCATCTTTCCGCCCGCTTATATGAATCCTGCCATGGGTCCGTCCGCAGGAGCAGGGAGTATTGTCAATCCAGCCAATGTCCCCGGTCCGGAAACGGATCAGCGGCCTTGCATGCTTGCGCAGTGTGGTAAATACCAGCTCGCCCACTTCTCCTGGCCTGAGAACCTCCCCTGTATGGATGTCAACCGTTTCCACGAGAATATGGTTCTCCGCAATGTGCAGCCCGTCCTTCGCCTCGCACATTGCCGCACAGGCTCCGAAGATGTCCGAAAGCCCGTAGAAATCATACACCTGTGCGCCCCACAGATCTTCAATCGCCTTCCTGGTTGCGTCAATGGAGCCTCCAAGCTCACCGGCCACAATAATGGTCTTGATATTCAAGTCCTTTTTCGGGTCAATCCCGCTCTTTAATGCCTTCTCCCCCAGCTGCCATGCATAGGAGGGGCTGGTCCATATTACAGTCGGCTGATAGGTTTTCAGAACAAACAAAAGCCGTTCACTGGGCAGTGTGCCGCCCCAGATACATAATGCCCCCAGATTCTGGGCGCCGATTACGTCCGGCCCGCCCACATACAGAGAAAAATTCAGCGCATGCACATACCGGTCACTGGGGCGCATCCCCACCTGCCAGAACCATCGGCTCTCGGTATCCTGAAATTCATCAAAATCCTTCTTCGTAAAAGGACTCATAGTAGGCACGCCCGTGGAGCCTGAGGACGTAGAGATAAACACCACATCCTCCTCCGGCACAGCGGCCAGCTCTCCCAGAAAGGAGCCTTTCCCCTGGGTATCCCGTTGGGTTTTTTTGTCTATAAAAGGAAACTTCTGAATATCCGCAAGGGTCTGGATATCCTCTGGCTTCACGCCCGCCTCATCAAAGGAACGCTTATAATAAGGCGCATTGTCATAGGCAAACTTTACAATCTCTTTTAAATCCGCGAGCTGGCGTTTTTCCAGCTCTTCTCTCGGAAGTGTCTCCAGTTCCTCGTCCCAGTACTTGCTTGTAAGATCTCTGCTCATTTTATCACTCCTAAATTCTTTTCAATTAGTTTCCATTTCACATCCCGTGAATGGTTAATTATATCTATATCGTCCCCGGTAAGATGCCGGAAACGCCCCTGCCGCTTCAGATAGTGTTCCACACTGGCAAATGTCCCAGGCCGGTAATTCAGCGTCATCCCGGAGCCTTCCTCGTATTCTGCAAGATACCACAGCCCGCAGTCCAGGGCCTCCTTTGCGACCTCCACCGTTTCATCCGGGGCAATTCCCCAGCCAGTGGGACAGGGCGCGATCACATGAATATATTTTGTTCCCTTTATCCTGGATGCCTTTTCCACCTTTTCCATAAAATCATTCAGATCTCCGATGCTGGCCGTTGCCGCATAAGGAATCCCATGGGCAGCCACAATCTCAAACATATTTTTCTTAGGTCTTAAATTGCCCCGGATATTCTTCCCTGCCGGAGTGGTCGTGGTCCTTGCTCCAAAAGGCGTCAGGGAGCTTTTCTGAATCCCGGTATTCATGTAAGCCTCGTTATCATAGCATATGTACAGGATGTCATCGTTCCGGTCTATGGCGCCGGATAGTGCCTGGAGGCCGATGTCCGCCGTTCCCCCGTCTCCCGCAAACCCCACTGCCTGGAAATCCCTAATTCCCTGTGCCCTAAGCCCTGCCTCGATTCCTGTCAGCATGGAAGCGGTTCCCGCAAAGGTAGAGATCACTGCATTATTGCCAAAACAGAGCTGGGGAAAATTAAAACCCACTGCCGACATACAGCCTGCCGGAAGCACCGCAAAGGAACGTTCCCCCAACACCTTCAGGGCAATCCGGACGGCAAGGCTTCCGCCGCATCCGGCACAGGCCTTATGCCCGTAGAAAAACTCATCCTTACACAGTGTTTTCACATTTATACCCATTCCCCCTCACCTCCTAATCCAAGAAACATGGTCTTTCTCTTTTCTGACTTCAGGTCTGCAAAAATTCCTTCAATCTCCTCACTGGAAATATTTCTCCCTCCCAGTCCGCCGATATAGCCGGAAACCGGTACCGGAATTCCTGCCTTATGCAGAGCGGAATTCACATTAGAAAAGACCGTTCCCTCATTTCCAAAAGAGATATCCTTCTCAAGGACTGCAGCAGCCCTCACATTCCCAAGAACCTCCGCAATCTCCTTATTGGGGAAGGGTCTCGGGTACCGGATCCTTAGAAGGCCCACCTTTTCCCCTCTCTCCCGGAGCCGGTCTACCGTCTCCCGCACAAGTCCTGCAATACTGCCAAGGGTAATAAGGACAAAGCTTGCATCCTCCGTCCGGTAAGCTTCCACAAGGCCGGTATACTGTCTCCCGAAAATCTGCGCAAAACGCTCTTCTGCTTCCCTGACTGCTTCTTTTGCATGCAGAATTCCAAGATGTTCTTTATATTTGAAAGCTATATTATGCTCCGGCCCCACGGAGAATCCAAGATTCCTTGGATGGTCAGGATCCAGCTTATTTTCCGTCTCATAACCCGGAAGAAATGCATCTGCCTGTTCTTTTTCCGGGACATCTGTCACCTCATAGGTGTGGGTAAGGACAAACCCGTCGAGATTTACCATAAAAGGAGTGGAAACCTCCTTCTTTTCTGCAATATAGTAGCTCATAAGCGCAAGATCCAGAGCCTCCTGGGCATTCTCCACATAGCACTGGATCCACCCTGAGTCTAAAAGGGAAATAGAATCCCTCTGATCCCCGTAAATATTCCATGGAAGCGCTGTGGAACGATTAGCATTCATCATCACAATGGGAAATCTTCCGCCAGAAGCATAGGTAAGACATTCCGCCATATAGAGAAGTCCCTGTGAGGAAGTGGCGGTAAATGCCCGGGCTCCCACTGCCGATGCCCCGATGGCGCAGGAGAGCGCCGAATGCTCAGATTCCACATGGATAAACTCCGCGGAAAGGCTCCCCTCCTCCACCATCTCAGAAAGCCGCTCCACCACAATAGTCTGCGGCGTAATGGGATAGGCTGAAATCACCCGCGGCCCTGCCAGCCGGATTCCTTCTGCAAATGCCTCATTTCCTGATAAAAATTTTCTTGCCATTATTTTTCCTCCTCCATTTCAATGGCTCCAAAACGGCATATTTTTCTGCAAATGCCGCAGCCCTTACAGAAATCATAATTGATCTTCACCTTTCCGCCATCCTGAAAGATCACACCCTCCGGGCAGTAAAGGTAGCACTTAAGGCATCCCCTGCATGTTTCCTGGTGGATAACCGGACGGCTGCTGCGCCAGCCGGCATTCTTTGTCACAAGATACCCGGCTTCATAAGCCGTTGCATCCGGAAGCTCCGCCAGCGTCTCCGGAATCCGGTCTCTTAAATACGGTTTCATGATATGGCCCCCTTCCTGACTGTCTCCGCCGCTTTTTTCATTGCCGCAATATTTTTCATCCAAAGCCTCTCCGGCATATACTGACGGACTGCCGCTTCTGCGTCCTCCAGTGAAATATCAGGAAAAAGCGCCGTAAAAGCACCTAGCATCACCGTATTTGTAATAGGAAGACCTAAGATCTCTCTTGCCAGTCCGTCTCCGTCCAGTGCCGTCACTTTTGTATCCTTCACTTCCTGCTTTGTATTCAGCAGAATTCTTCCACCTGGCTTTAACTCCTCATATGCAGTCTCTGTAAACAGAGTATCGTCAAGAAAAATACTATAGTCCGCCTGCTCCACCTCACTCCTGTTTCCAACCGCCCCCCCGCAGAGCTTCGTAAATGCCCTTATGGGAGCTCCCCTTCTCTCTGGCCCGAAAGACGGAAAAGCTAATGCAAAATGATTCTCATCCGCCAGGATGAATGCTGCCCCTAAAAGCTTCGCAGCAGTAAACGCACCCTGTCCGCCCCTTCCATGCCATATAATCTCTGTCATGTTATTCCTCCTCCTTCTTCCTGTGCTATATCATACACCAACATTTATCAATTGTCCAATATCATATAGGTATAGTAGGTTATAGGAAGGGCCTATAGCCTACAATTGGGGACGGGGCATTTTTAATTTTGCCCCGTCCCCAACCTTGAAAGGCCACCCAATACATGGTATGATACAAGTGTCAAAAGACAGTACTATCAAGCTACAGAGGTGATTCCATATGAAAATTTCAACAAAAGGCCGCTATGCCCTCCGGATGCTTTTAGACCTTGCAGAACATCAGAACTGCGGCTATATTGCCCTTAAGGATATTGCGAAGCGGCAGAATATTTCAAAAAAATATCTGGAACAGATTATCCCGGTATTTAATAAAACCGGATTTCTGAAAACAAACCGGGGCTCCCAGGGCGGCTACCAGCTTGCAAAAACGCCTGATAAATATACAGTCGGAGATGTCTTAAGACTGACAGAGGGAAACCTGTCTCCTGTTGCATGCGCAGAACAGGATCCCATAGAGTGCGACCGCAGCACAGAGTGCCCCATGCTTCCTGTATGGCAGGGTCTCACCCGGGTTATCAATGAATATCTGGACGGGATAACACTGCAGGATATCATGGAGCAGCAAAAAGAGCGGTATATGTATGATTATATGATCTGAATGCAGTTGGGGACGGGGCATTTTTAAAAATGCCCCGTCCCCAACTGCATTATTCGTCAAACATCGGTGTGGACAGATACCTCTCTCCCGTATCCGGAAGAAGTGCCACGATAATCTTTCCTTTATTTTCCGGCCGCTTTGCAAGCTCTGATGCCGCATATACCGCGGCTCCTGAGGAAATTCCTACAAGAACCCCTTCCTTTCTGGCAAGAGCCCTTCCGGTTTCAAATGCATCCTCATTCTTTACAGCAATCACCTCGTCATAAACGCTGGTGTTCAATGTGTCCGGTACAAATCCGGCGCCGATCCCCTGGATCTTGTGAGGCCCCGGGGTCCCTTTTGAAAGAACCGGGGAACCTGCAGGCTCTACAGCTACGACCTTCACCTCCGGGTTCTGGCTCTTCAGATATTCGCCTACACCGGATACTGTGCCGCCTGTACCTACACCTGCCACAAAAATATCCACCTTTCCGTCTGTATCCTCCCAAATCTCCGGACCTGTCGTACTCCTGTGGGTCGCAGGGTTTGCCGCATTGGTAAACTGGCTTGGGATAAAGCTGTCCGTCGTCTCGTCTGCAAGTTCCTGTGCCCTGGCAATCGCTCCCTTCATTCCCTTTGTTCCGTCTGTAAGCACTAGCTCTGCGCCATATGCTTTTAACAGGTTGCGTCTTTCAATACTCATAGTCTCCGGCATGGTGAGAATGATCCGGTACCCTCTTGCAGCCGCCACTGATGCGAGACCGATTCCCGTGTTTCCGCTGGTCGGCTCAATAATCACAGAGCCCGGCTTTAGAATTCCTTTTTCTTCCGCTTCGTCAATCATGGCTTTTGCAATCCGATCCTTGACACTCCCGGCGGGGTTAAAATACTCCAGCTTTCCGTAAATCTCGGCATCCAGCTTCTCTCCCGCAATATAATTCGTGAGCTTCAAAAGCGGAGTCCCACCGATCAGATCTGTAATTCTTTCATATACTTTCATAAAAATTCTCCCTTCTTATCACCTAGTATTCATATATGTTTTATGTTATTTATGTGTTTTTATATTATCAGCACACTTTTCATTTGTCAATACCATTTTTCAAAAATCTTGACACTCCTGTCCTGTATGGATATAATGATACAAACGTCAAAAGGATCCTGTGTTCCATGCCTGCATGAAACGCACGACCCCAGGACGCGTAAAACACCAAAGAACAAAGGAGAACCAGACATGAAAAATCCATTGCACTATCAGCTCACGGAATACGACTGCGGCCCCACCTCCATGCTCAATGCCGTCAACTATTTATTTGAACGGGAGGAAATCCCGCCGGAGGTAGTCCGCAATATTATGCTCTACTGTCTGGACTGCTATGGCCTGGAAGGCTCTCCCGGAAAAAGCGGAACCTCCTGCACCGCTATGATGTTTTTAAGCAACTGGCTTGACGGTTTTGGCAATACCGGAAAGCTTGCCGTGTCAAGCTCCTACCTCGCCGGCAGACGAGTCGTCATAACACAGAACGGGGAAATCGTGGATGCCCTGCACCGCGGCGGCGCAGCGGTTGTAAGGCTCTACTATGAAATTGCACACTATGTCCTGCTGACTGGTGAAAAGGACGGGAACATCCTGATGTTCGACCCCTATTATCAGACAGAAGACTTTGAGCAGACGGACATCATCGTCACATCCTCACACCCTTTTACCTATAACCGGATCGTCCCTCTTTCCTGTTTTAACCGGGAAAGCCATGAACTCTATGCGCTCGGGAAGACAGAATACAGGGAAGCCGTACTCCTCTTCAATAAAAAGACAAAACTGACTGCAGAAAAGACAATTGAATATTTCATATAATGATGAAAGGGGCTGTCGGGAAATGCAGATTGCCCACAAGATATTGTTATGTGACATTATAAATCACGGCAATATCTTGCGGTCATACTGCTATTTCCCGACAGCCCCTCATGATACACCGGATTGTTTACTCTGTCACTGCCCGTATCAGCTCCAGCAGCAGTTCTACACAGACTGCCATCTGACTTAAGTCGGTATATTCGCGGACCGTGTGGACCTCCTCCATAGCATTTGCCAGCACAACTCCCTCAATCCCGTTGGAATGGAAGTGGTTATTATCGCTGCCTCCAAAGGTTTCCACAAATCTCATCTTCACTCCCAGGCGGCCTGCCGCCTTTTTTAACATCCGGGGAGTATAAGAATCCTTCTTTACCCGGTAGGCGTCGAATTCCTTCTCTGCGAGAAAATCCACCCTTCCGCCTGCTTCCTCTGCGCACTTTTCAAATGTTTCCCGTACTCTGCCTGCCCAGTATTCTGCTTTTTTGGAATCCATACTCCGGATCTCCCCTGTCAGATACACCTCGCCCGGAACAATATTCTTTCCGCTCCCGCCTTCGATCATGCCAAGATTCAGCGTAGTATCCTCCTCCACACGTCCATAGGGCAGGATGGAAACTGCCTTCGCCGCAATGTGGATTGCATGTACTCCCTCCTCTGGACAGAACCCCGCATGGGCGCTCTTTCCGTGAATCCATATATAGAGGGAATAGATGCACGGCGCCGCAAGAGCCACTGTTCCCACTTCCCCGCTCATATCCAGTATACAGGCTGTCTTTGAATGAAAATTCCCGAAGTCAAAGAGACGGCTGCCCTGACAGTAGGGTTCCTCCGCTGCCGTAAACAGAATCTCAATATCCGGATGCACTGCGTCTGTCTCCTCTAAAATATGCAGAACCTCCAGAATCTCTGCAATCCCCGCCAGGTCGTCCGCCCCCAGCACCGTTGTACCGTCAGAAGTAATCCTGCCGCCTTCCTGCACACGGGCTTTCTTCCCTCTCCCCGGACTGACAGTGTCCATATGGGCGCAGAACAACAAAGCCTTCTTTTCATTTTCCTCACGGCTATCCATATTGCCGGGCATAAAAGCCCATAGATTCCCGGCAGGATTCCCCTCCTTCTTAAGGGATTTCTCACAGATTTCCCCAAGCCGTTCCCCGGCGCTGTCTTCATGGACACGGATTCCAAGACTGCTCAGCTCCCCTTTCAGATAATCTGCCATGTCCCTCTCATAAAAAGATTCCGAATCAATCTTCGCCAGCTGTAGAAAGGAATCCAGAAGACGGTCTTTATTTACATCATTTCCACTCATAATTCTCTCCCTCTGAAATAAATCCTTTGTCATTACTCATCCTTTTTAAATGATATCTTATTACAGACACGCAGAATCTCTTTCTTCGCTCTTTCATGCAGATAGACCGTATTCAGTCTCCGTTTATGATACTGGAGGTAAGTGTCTTTCGTATACTGGATCAGCACATCTGTGAAAAAACGCTCCCAGCTAAAATAATCCTGACTCTCTGCAAAATCCTGGGGATGTGCTAAAATATCCTGGATTTCATTTCCGTCAATCAGCCCTGATTTTAAGATGATCCATTCAAAGGATTCCGGAAGATAACATTTCACATCCGGATGTGCTCTCATATATTGGGCCAGCTCATTCATCTCCGGGCCAATCGATGCGCCGTCAGCTATGACAAGTGCATTTTCAGCTCCTGATTCTTTCAGCTGGTCTATTATTTTCGATTTTCCCCCTGCACTTTTACATACAATGCCATATTCACTGCACACATTACAAAAAAAGTCATACCCGGAATTCGAGTCCTCGACTATAATTTGATCCGGTCTGAACTTCTCTGCAATTTCTCCGCAGCCGTATATATGATAAAATTCATTGAATACTCTTTTCATATCATGGTATTTTCCTGATGTGTGAATTCCATAAATTTCCTCTGCAGAATACGGCAGCCCTGGCAGATCTTCTCTTGTGATAATCACAAAATAATTATCGGACTCTTTTACCATTCCTGCAAAGTCAGTTGTTTTAACAAACCGGCTTTCTTCATCCAAAAATATAATATAATCACGTAACGTTGGAAGTATCAGTTTCCAGTCGGGTTCCTCTAAAGTACGGCACTTCTTTTCGCACTGCAGATCAATACCGGAACTGTCACCGCGCCTTGCTGCAAGCGATATCATTTCATACAAAGTCGTTTTTCCGGTTGCACTGTCACCTTTGATCACTGTAATATTTCGCTTTATATCGAATTCATAGCGGAGCCTGTTATTCTGTACGATAATGTGATATTTCCCTTTCATCTGTTACCGCTCCTTTATCCGGAGTGCTTCATGCAGATATTCCATGTATCCGTGAACCATTGTTCCGGTATTCACCATCAGGGCATCGAATTCACCGGCGGAGCTGAAATCCAGCACATGGTGAAGATTAACGGTCAAGTCCTTCCTTTTTGCGATCTCCACAATCCATTTTGCACAGTTATCCCCGCATAATGACCCATTGAAAATTTTTCCCGATTCGTCAAATGCCATAAGCATCAGTGTCTTTACTCCTCCGGATATCTCCTTTGTAGAGATCGGCCCCAGAACGGGGCTTTCAATCAGATGTGCACTGATCACTTCGGATTTATCAATCTCTTTAATCATTGCTACCGACAAAGGATCCGTGATCCACTCGTCCTCATACTGATTATCAAAATATGTCGGCGGATGGTATATGGAATTCTCTATATCCCCAAAAACTATTTTCAGCATAATCTCCTCCTGCAAATACATCAATCTAGTACAGCCTTGCTTAATTAACAGTGAATAATGTGCTTGATATCTGCGTCAGATGTGCGGCTACAATCCGACGGCGTAGCGGGCTACGTCTAGGATTGGAGACGTGCATCTGGCACAGATAGCGAGTGCAGAATTCACTGTTAATTACGCAATGCTGTACTAGTCACATGGGCGTCCCCACCTCAATCAGGTTCCCGTCAGGATCATAAAACCGGACCACCTTCTGTCCCCAGCTGTGTGTCATAAGCCTGTTCACATACCTGACCTGCGGGTACAGATTTTCAAGTTTCTGAATGAATGCCTCCAGGTCCTCCTCCTCAAAATACAGCTCACAGGAGTGATTCTCCGGGATGATCTCCTTCCCAAGGAACTCCTTCCATATCTTTTCATCCTGAAGGACAAGCCCCTCTGTCAGGATCATATTGCCTCCATTGTCCAGTATCAGATCAAGGCCAAACAGATCATGGTAGAACTTTCTTGACTTTTCAATATCCTTTACAACAATCAATACATTTTTCAACTTCATTATTCTTCACCTGCCAAATCTAATTTCATATATATGGAAGAATCCATTGGGCTGTCATTATACCGGCCTGTTTCGCAAAATCCATACTTTTTGTACAGATGAAGCGCTCCCTTCAAAAAGGGGAGGGTATCTAACAGCATATAAGAATAGCCTGCCTGTTTCGCTTCTGTGATAATCTTCTGCACCAGCCGGTCTCCAATGTGCTTCCCTCTGAACTGCTGCCTTACATAGAGACGTTTCATTTCACAATTGTGATCATCAATCCTTCTCAGCGCTATACAGCCTGCCGTCTCTCCATTATAACATGCCAGATACAGCCTGCCATATGGAAGGCCATACTTGGCTTCCAGGTGCTTTAGCTCCTCATCATAACACTGGACATCCAGGTATTTCTGAAATGAACTGTCACCTTCAATCAGCATATCCGTATATTCCGAAAACAACGCACCGATCTCCTGAGGGAACCCGTAGGCGGGAATGATTTCCAAATCCAGTGTCTCACAGATAACATCTGAAACCTTTCGGAATTCATGATCAGATAATACCAGTTCTTTCCGTAATGAAATATAATGATCTTCTTCCTGCAAAATCGTGAAACTGTCAGCAGAAACATTCAAACCATCACAGTTCCTGAGAAACAGAAGATACTGATTACTTATTTCAAAATTAATAAATCTTTTATCTTCGTCATCTAAAATTGTGTCTGCATTGTCTATTACAATAAATTTATTCTGACAGATTTTCAGTCTCTCATGAAAGTCATCACTTTTATAGTTAAACAGCTTAATAGCCTGATACTGTTCTAATTGCTTTAAATCTTCCAGCATCTGATACAGATAAGTTTTTCCAGTAGCACTGTCACCTCTTACCAGTGTAATCCTGCCCGTGAACTCCAAATGGTATTTAAAGGGACTGGCTTCAAATTCAATATTCCTGTAAATCATCATCTTCCCTCCTCTTATATTCTTTTGTCCACCATGCTTCATAGCCGGATCTTCCCACAGCAATCTCTGTATCGTTGAAGAGAATCTTTACATTTTCTGAGATGTGGAACCTTTCTGGATAGTCCATAAAAATATGAATCCCATCTAACATAAAGAGCAGGTCAAGAACATTCCCGCCACATTCTTTCACACTCACAATCTTATCCGGATTTTTAATAATATTTAAATAGGTTTTGCACCCGCTGGAAAGATTGCGCAATGTCCCCAGTCCATATTTTGTTTCAATATGTTTATCCTCAGTTACCCTTGCACTGTCAATCCGGAAAATCGCCTCTTTGTCCTGCTCTGTAAGCGGAAAGTTGCCGGTATATAAATTAAAATAAAAATCATTTTTTAATATCCAGTCCGGTGAATTCTGTTTTTCTGTATATAAATAAATCAATTCTGTCCATTCCTTTCTAGCAAAATGCCTAAAGCCTCGTTACCATTCACGGCCCGGAAGGCCACTCTGTAACAAAGCCTCCTTTAAAAACCGAATAAGCCTTTTCCGGTACTCCCTCTCCACGAGATCCTCCTCTGACATATCATACTTTTTATCTCCTTCACATGAAAAATATGTCAGATCCTTCTTGTTTAGAGAGAGCGAATCCAGCGGCCAGCCCGCATGCCTCTTTTCTGACGGCGTATCAACCATATAAAAAGCATTCTCTTTTCTGCTCTCACTGTTTTCCATAAAAGATGAAATAATTCCTCTGTTATTCACTGCAATCCCATCCAGATAATAAGCCGTCACCCTTCCCCCAAGGGAATGGATCAGTCCGGAATAATACTCTATCATTTCCTCATCATTCAGCCGTCTGCTGCCCTGGGGTTCCCTGATATTCAGTCCGGGCTGCCTGTAGTCATCCATTGGCAAATCTTCAAAATACAGTCCGGAATCATTACAGATAACAAAATCACAGAAGCTTCCGTAATACTTTGCCTTTATGACCGCATTCTCCTCAGGCGTTTTTCCTGTCTCTTCCGGTTCCGTACAAATTCCCAGGTCACTGAGAGTACAGAATTCTATGTCGCAGCCGTCCAGAAGCTCTTCGAAACGCTTCACCTTGGACGGATTTGTTGTACCTATCAAAACTTTCATGATCTTCTCCCTGCCTTACACAACTGCTTCTATCAGTATTTTGTCCCCCAGCACAATTTCCTTCACACCGGTTTCCTTCTTCTTATTTGTTCTGATCCCCATAAATATCCTCAAAATGCACGGTTTATGACAAAGTACTTTTCCGCATCCACCATTGCCCTGATTTCTTCCAGGCGCTCCGTAAGATTCACCATATAGTTGATCTCTGGGTCGCAATATCCGTCCGTATTAAATACCTTTCCCATATCCTCTCACACTCCCCTGCTCCTGTTCCCGCTCAAAATCCGGTGTCACCGTCTCAGGCACTGCAGATTCCAGCGCCTTATTCCGGTAAGCCTCTGCAGCGATCATCCCGTCCAGCACTCTGCACGCCTGCCCGTAGTAATATCTCACCGCAGTCTCCAGGACATTCCTCCGCTTCCCTCTGATTTTCCATATCTTTTGCCGCAGCCTCCCCTCTGATTTTATGAGTGTTCTTTATGATGCAGATGTCACAAGGTATTTCGAATCGTTACCAGTTAAATATAGTATACCACAAATAGTCTGTGATGCACCAAAGATTTCGCAGACAACATAGACTTTACACCTTCCGTACATATTTGATATAATGATTACATCAAATGAACGGCACTTATATAAAAGGTGGTGATAATATGACAAGACTAGAGCTTCTTACGGTATTACTTTCTATATGTGCCAATAACCAAAGTAAGCATACAGAGCATACACAGAGAGGAGGTCTGAACCAGTGTCAGGAAGACAGGTAAAGCTTGCCCGTGCAGAAAAAGGCAGCATTCTGTACCACTACACGAAGAGCAACGGGATCAATGGCATTATTAACCACAACTGCTTCTGGGCAACAAAAAGCGATTTTTTAAATGACCCCAATGAATTTTCCCATATCCAGGGAATCATAGATGACGTTTGCCGGGAACAGATTAAGGATCCCTGTCTTAAGGAGATGTTCCTTGCAGATTCCATTTACTCAGATCAAGAGAAGGGCAGGGAATACTTCGTCCTCTCCTTTTCCAAATGCCGGGACAGCATTACCATGTGGTCAGAATTCGGAAGCAAAACCGGTTATAATATTGGCTTTAGGAGTGATGAGATTATCGCAAGAATCGAAGAGGCAGCAGAGATCGCTTATCACGGCCTTGTCGTATACAGTACGAAAAAACAGCATCAGCTGATCCGGCGGAATCTGTGCAATTACCTGCCGAATCTTCTGAGAATGCCCCTGCAGGATATCTTAGAAAATGGAAGGAATAACCGTCAGGAACGCACTTATGTAAAGGCATGCAGAAAGTTTCAGAAAATGGCTGAGGTGTATGCCATGTTTTTTAAGCACGAAGGCTTTGCAGAGGAACAGGAATACCGGTTTATTTTTAAAAAGAGAAAGGACACCGCTGTATATTTTCGTCCCAAGGACGGCTTTATGCTCCCCTATATTGAAATCCCGCTGAGTGACCGGAACCTGCCCATTGAAGAGATTATGGTAGCGCCGCAGAACCATATTGACCTGGCAAAAAACGGGATGGAATATATGCTGCGCACAAAGGGGTATACGGCAAAGGTAGCTCTCTCTAATATAAAGCTGAGATACTGACCGGTGAAAGGAGGGACGTACTTATGCAAGTAAAATTTTATGAGCAGGCGGAGGACAGCCTGTTAAAATTTGCAGTGATTGTTTCAAAATCATGTGGAAAATGGGTGTTTTGCAAACACCGGGAAAGAGATACCTATGAAGTGCCGGGCGGGCACAGGGAAGAGGGTGAGACAATCCTTGGGACGGCTGAAAGAGAATTACGGGAAGAGACGGGAGCCGTACTGTTTGACATGAAGCCAGTATGCGTATATTCCGTTACCGGAAAAAACAGAGTAAACGAATCAGGAGACGAGACATACGGCATGCTCTATTTTGCCGATATTAAACGCTTCGAAAAAGAACTCCACAGCGAGATGGAAAAAGTCCGGCTGTTTAACGAATTGCCAGATGCATTGACATACCCACAGATACAGCCCCTGTTAATTGCAGAGGTTCAAAGAAGAGAGGAAAACTTTATATATCGCCGTGAATAGTAACCTTTCATTACATACAGAGAGCCTTTCAATACAAAGGTCTTGAAATGCTTTTTTTTGCGAGGTAAACTGATGATAGCAATATCAGCTACCTATTATGTGGATTGGAGGAATATATCATGCAACTTATTTCTGGAATAAGTTCTGGCGCGGCGCAACCCTCTGTGCCGATTGCCGGTGTAGATGAACCGAAAAAAATCCGGCGGCCCGAAGATGAAACCTTGGAGCGCCGTCAAAGGCCTGTGATGGATGAATATGTTCCGGAGGAAAAACCGGAACCGTCAGGGCATTACCGGCCTGGTAAGGACGGGGACGGCAATCCCAAAATCTATTTCGATGACCCTGGGCGGGCAGAGGATGCCTCGAATGCTCCCGATGCCTCTGACCGGAACAAGGGTGCAGAAGAACCGGAAAAAAGCGGCTCTGACAAAAAGGCGAAAAGCTGCACCTGCAATACCGATAAGGTTGACCGCGAGATCGAAAAACTGAAAAAACAGAAACAAGAGTTGGAGAAGCAGATCAACAGGGAAACAGATGAAACCAAAGTGGATGCTTTGAAAGCAAAATTGGCACAGGTAGAAAGAGACTTGAGGCAGAAGGACAACGACACATATAGACGCCAACATGCTACATATACATTCTCCTAATGGATACTTAATGGCATCTATATACGAAACAGCCTGACAGCCAGGTACTGTTTTTCAACATTTTACGCCCTCTTTCTCCTGACTCTCCACCATACGGTCATACCTGCGAGCATTGCAGCGGCAGCGACCGCTGCAATAGGCCCAGGCCCAAGGATGGTAAACAGACTGAACCTTCGCCGTCCGGTTCTCTGGGGCGCGGTTTCTTTCTGAATCTCCTTTTCCGGTTTTCCCATGAAACGCCCGGTATCAATCTTCTTTTCTGCCAGCGCGGCGATTATCCCCTGCCCCTTCTGGTCCGGATGCAGACCGTCATCCTGGAGATGGTCACAGATATCTGACGTAAAAAGATCAATTACATGGTAATCATACTCCTGGGCGTACCGGTACATGATCTCATTCATATTCAGGATAATATCCTCTAAGATCTCGTTAATGGTTCCTGGAAGCTCAAACATCCCCACAGGATTATAGATATTTGTCACGATCATCTGGGAAGTATCCTTCCTGTACTGTGCAAATGTCCTCATGGCAGCCACCCACTGTTCCTCGAAGGTATGATAATCCCAGTTATTCAGCACATCCAGGATCCGCATGATAAGCAGCGGATTCCCCTCCACTCCTTCCATAAGCGTATCCATTGCATCGTAGGCGCTCACGAATCTGCGTTCTGTTCCCAGGACCTCCTGCGCCGCCTCTTTAAGCTCAATCATCAAGTCATTTGCCCCAATTGTGAGAGTAATAATATCTGCCCTCTCCATGTCCTTTGCCGCTTCATCCGTACTAAGAATCTCAGAATTAAGCCGCCGCGAATCTAGCCCGTTTCTGGCATGCTTCACGCATTCCGAAGGAATCCCTGTCTTCCCTGACACCTCATCTGCCAGAAGCTCAGGATAGCTTCTAAGATCCTCCTTCTTCCGCCCCGAATATCCCTTTGCTATGCTGTCGCCGTAAGCCGCACAGAAAACCTTTTCCTCTGCCTGGACAGTAAAAACCGACATACAGGTCAGTATCAGGAACAGGCAGGCCAGAACGCTTCTGCAGGTTCTGATATTTCTTTTCATACTCATAAAATCACCTGGCAGTCATACATTTTCATACGGGCATAAGCCTGGATCCACGCATTCCTGATCCGCGGCTCGTAACTCCTCAGGATGCAAAATATCCTCTACACTTTCTGCAATATACACAGCACCTGCTTTTTCAAGCTCTTCCCGGGTTCCAAAACCATACAGTACCCCAAGACAGTCTATTCCGGCTTCTCTTGCCCCGATCACATCATGCTCACGGTCACCTACCATAAGAACTGTTGCCCTATCTTTTATCCCACACTCCCTGAGGGCATAGCGAATGACTTCTGTTTTTGTTCCCCTGCCGCCGTCAAGTTCCATCCCCGCCACATAATCAAAGTAAGGAGTCAGGGCGAAATAATCAATAATCTTTCTTGCAAAGGGCTCTGGCTTTGAAGTGGCTACTACAAGTCTTTTTCCACTTTTCTTAAGCTTCCCTGCCACCTCTTCGAATCCATCGTAGACACTGTTTTCAAATATTCCCTTATCTGCGTAATATTCCCTGTAATATTTCACAGCTTCCTGGGACTGTTCCCTGGAAAATCCGTAGAGTTCCTGGAAGGAAACGGTAAGGGGTGGACCGATGAACTTGCACAGCTTCACGTAATCCTTCTCCTCAATACCGTATTTTTTTAGTGCGTAGACAACAGAATTCGTAATGCCAGGGGCAGAATCCGTAATTGTTCCATCCAGATCAAAGAAAAATGTATCGTATACCTTCATTGCAGCTCCTTCTTATCAAATTCTTTACTGTTCACTTCGTGACCAGTAACATCCTTCATTCGTAACTGCTCAGTACCTTCACAGTTACATGCAAAAATCCATTTGAAATTGCCTTCGGCAATGGGATTTTTGCACTCCTGAATCACTTTCTTACGGTCTGTGCAGTAAATGCACAGACCTGCTGAGTAGTTACCTTCATTCTTTCTATCTATCATCAGCCTCTGTTATAAAGTATTGCTGACCTGCTGTTTTTGTGCTTACATTATAACAATTCATACCTTGTGTGTAAAGTAATATTCCTCTGAAAGCCTGCGTAAGTTGCAGCAAAATAGAGACCATAAATTCCAAAAAACAACAGGAAGGAAACTCCAAAATATTGAAAAACAGATGTTGAAATTCCTGTGTAAAAGATAAATTTTCCGCTGATAAATATAGCGACTGTTCCTGCTATCCCTGCTGCAAAAACTGCCGGACAGAGGTAATATAAGAATAGCTGCTTTGCGACTGCTGCCGCCACCTCGTTTTTACGGAGTCCGATTTTACGGAGTATGTCATAGCGGAACTTATATTTTGCCGAGTCACTGAGCTGCTGCACAGACAGTACAGTAAGAGCCACGCACACAAATACAAATCCCAGGTAAAAGCATGGGAATACAATAGCTGACAGCATATACTTCACCTCCGGGATCAGATTATCCCTTACCAGATTGACCGCAGCATAAACGATAATCTGATCAGTACCAAAACAGGAATTTGGCACCATTTCTTCATCCTCTTCTATTTCATCATCCAAATCTCCTGCCATATCAAGATGACCGTAAACCTCATCATCTCTTCCGATATCATCCAGCCTGTCTGCCAGTCCGGCCGGCGCCCTGCCTTTGAGATCTGCCACAAGTTCTTTATAATATGGACGCAGATTCCCGGCGCTTTCATCCGGAACCACAATCACATAGTCCCCGCCATTGTGTCCGTCCTGGGAAAAGGACTCCATATGGTATCCTGCGAATTTCAGCTCACCCGCATCTCCTTCCACGGTAAGATGCCCTGCAAAATCCCCGGTCTCCCTGTATACTCTGTTTTTTATGTGAAGTGCATACTCATCTGCCTTTAAAGATATCTCCTGATAACCCAGCATTTTCCGCAGATAATTATAATCTGAAAGCTTCATATAGGTATCAAAGCGGCAGTAGGAGCCGTCATCTGTATTCCGGATCTTTTCAAGATCAGCCTCTGCGTCTTCTTTTCCGCCTTTTCTGTACATTGTTCCAAAGCATCTTAAGTGAGTACGAAGCCATACATTTACCTGGTCTGTCCCATTTTCACAGATATAATAGGGGTAAATATCCTTTACCTCTGTGTACTCGTTCAAAATCTGAATCTCCTCCGAAAAATCATATTCCACATCCGGACTGTTTATCTGTACATCGAACGGGAACTTGTCTTCTAATGCCTTGCTCTGGTAATCACTGAACATCATTGCCACCGTGCATCCTAAAAAGGCAATGGTAAAGAGAGAGGTCAGTGTCCCCATGGTAAACCACATGGTCCTGATCTTCGAGGAAAGCTGCCGGAGTAAAAACAGATTCTGCCCCTTGTAGATCAGCGCTCCTCCCCGTCTGATATAGCAAATGATAAAGGAGGACAGCCCGATGTAAAAAAGATAAATAACCAGGATAAGTCCAACAAGGAAGCCGATTACCGTCCCGCCGTTCCATCCGCCAAACAAAGCAGCGCCGAAAAACAGCCATACTCCGAAGAAAATCAGAAATACCAGGGACAGGGGAAGAAGCCACTGCTTCACACGCTCATGGGATTCCTTCACTTCTTCATTTTTATTTCCTGCATCCATAAGGTCCCGGATATTCATTTTCTTAAATCTTCGTTTGCACCTGAAAAGCGCCAGAACGTAGCAGCCCCCATAGCAGCATACTGTCATCAGAATACACCATCGGTTGAACTGCAGCTTCAGGTGATAATTTTCCTGGAGCATGGTGTAGAGCACTGCCATAATCATCTGCTGCAGTAGCACTCCCATGGCCATCCCTGCAATAAATGCCCCCATTCCCATAATCACATTTTCCCGCATGTAGAGGCGCGCGATCTCCTTCTTCTTCATTCCGAGAAGCAGATAGGTCCCGAATTCGCGGCTCCTCTTTTCCAGCATGAACCGTACCATATAGTTAATGAGCCATGCAACAATTATTACAATGAAAAATGTGGCAAGTCCGATCATTGCTGTCATGATTCCCGCCATATCAATCCGTCTGCGGATATCCGGAGAGAATAAAATGCTGTTAAAGGCAAACATCAGAGCCGTAACCAGCATCATGGTAATCACATACACAAGATAATCTTTTGCGGAACGCTTTACATTTCTGACTGCAAGTTTACCGAGCATCGGAAAGCTCACCTCCTGTCAGGGACAGAACGTCCAGAATCTCATTCAGAAATACCCTCCGTTCTTTCTTCCCACGCACAAGCTCATGGAAAATCCTTCCGTCCTTTAAAAACAGGATCCGGCTGCAGTAGCTTGCGGAAAAGGCATCATGAGTTACCATGAGAATCGTAGCATTTAAAGAATGGTTCATGTCCGTAAAGGTCTCAAGAAGCGTCTGCGCCGAGCGGGAATCCAGCGCCCCTGTCGGCTCATCCGCCAGAAGAAGCCGGGGGCGGTTTACAAGAGCCCTTGCGCAGGCACACCGCTGTTTCTGTCCCCCTGACACCTGATAGGGGAACTTATTCTTAATCTCCTCAATACCAAGGATCCGCATAATCTCACCGCATTTTCGCTGAATCTCTGCCTTTCCTTCCTTCCGTATGGTAAGGGCAAGCACGATATTTTCCTCCATGGTCAGCGTATCCAGAAGATTATAGTCCTGAAAGACAAATCCCAGATTCTCCTTCCTGAAATCCGACAGTTTCTCATCCTTTAGCTCTGTAATATCAGTGTCTCCATAAAAGATATGTCCTGACGTCACCCGGTCAATGGTGGCAAGCATGTTGAGAAGCGTTGTCTTTCCTGAGCCTGACGCTCCCATCACGCCAACGAATTCGCCGCGCTCTACCGTGAAGCTAACACGGTCTATGGCTTTTGTTACATTGGAATCATTTCCGTAGTATTTCTCTACGTCGCATACACGGATATTGTCATACATAGATTTCACTCCCGTCTTTTTTGATCTTTTCATTATACTCACGGCAGATGAGACCTGCCGTGAGTATAACTATATCATATTTTTCTGAAGGTTTGTATTTTGGTAGGTTACAGGAAGGTTACAGAGTTGTAAGATACAGTCGTGAGTATCGCTCCAGCTGCCGCAACAAAAACCAGGTCTGCACATAAATGTGCAGACCTGGTTTTCTGTTACTTTGATTTTTCTTTTTCCCAGACTCCAACAAACTTATTTATTTCACTTATATTAGTAAGAAGCGGAATCCCTGTTCCCTCAGGAGGTCTTTCAGGCAAATTAAGACCATCCCACGGACTGCCAGTTAAACTGTCAGCCTTCTGCATATCCCCATCTTTTTCATTCGTAAAACTATTCGATACTGCCGTATCAACACCTCCTCACAGGGAATGGAACTCACTCTTTCCCTGAAATCTGTACTTTCTCTGATTTGCTCCCTATTATCTAGATGGTGTAAATGTATATGAATTACTGCCTGTTATCTTTTTGCCATTGTTGTCAAGCAATTCATATGTAACACCTGTTGTATCGTCCTGCCAGGATGCAATTGTTAAGGTGTGCTCGTTTCCAGGATTTTTAATATCCTGGTCAAGTGTGAGATAAATCGCAGTATTGTCATTCTTTACTGCTTCAAAGTCAGTCACAGCATACTTTGTATCATCATTCAATTGTGTAAATGTAAATTCTCCAGTCTGCACAGTCGATAATCTCACCTGATTTGTGAACTTCACCTTTAATCTGTTAGTTCCTACTCTTTCCACAGCATACACCTTATTGGCGAGATCATCTGATGCAAGTCCAAATTCGGGAGAACTCTCGTCATTATAAGTCAAGGTAATATCTTTCGTAGTATCATTATTAATATTAAAAGTAATCACACTTTTTCCTGACATGCCCGGTGCCTCTAATGGAATAGCCAGAATACCTTTACTATCTGTTTGTGCACTTATTTCCTCAAATGTTTCGTTTAGTTCTTTAATCATATATGAAACAGATGTTCTTGCACGAGGATTTCCCAACATGTCTTTTACCTGTACATATACTGTCGTAGCCGTATCCATATATAAATTCGTACCATCCGGTGTAAGAATCTGAGAATCTATTCCATTGTTGCTCCAGTTCATAGTGAATTTTAATCCAAGCTTTGAAACAGCATCTGTATCTCCAGTACCAACATTGGATGCCTCGTGTTTTCTTTTTTCCTCATCGTAATATGTAAAGCGGACATTTTCGCCGAGATTTGCCGTATCAATGGTACCTGTAACTTCCATGGCTCCTATTTTACTGGATGTAATTACAGCAACATTCTTTGATTGACTACTAATCTCTCCTACTCCTGTCATCGTATAGAATATAGGAACATTTGTAATTCTGTCAAACATACCCTCGTTAATATACCAGCTTGTCTTATCTTGAAATTCTACATAATCAAAATTTTTAGAACGCGCAACTACCTGATAGCCAATATCCCACGTATTACCAACCTTACTATCTCTCTGACGCTCAATATCTTTAACAGCTCCGCTAAAGGTTGTTGTTCTTATAGGAGAATCTGCTTCATTTGCACTGTCCATGAAGGAAACCCCAAGATCAACCCAGTAAATGTCTGCCTTCGGCAATTTAGATTTTGTCCCAACACTAAGTTTCACATCATCACATGCTTCTGAGGCTGCATAAATACCTTTTACAAAGTCAATATTTTCCCCCTTCAGAGTGAGGTTGGCACGTCCATTTGAATCCGTTCTGCTTTCAGCTAATATTACAGTGACTTGATTAATCAGCTTACCGTCTTCATCTAATTCCCCACCAATTTTATCACCGCTTTTAAGCTTAACATCTAAATCATCATTTTCATCATGATAATAAAAATCAATGCTCTCATCCTCCATCGTTGTCTCATCACCATTTTCGGCAAACAACTGGGCTGTTAGTTTTACACTTTGTCCCTCAATTGCATAAAACTCTTCATTCGGAGTCTTATTCTCTGATTTATTACTATTTACCCATTGTACAGAAGAATAAAGAATTCCACCGCCGATGCTGTCTAATTCTTCTTTTGAAATTCCAGGAATATCTAAAGTTGCTTCTATATTTGTAACTCCTGCCATTTTAGAATCAATCACTGCAACATTACCATCTTCATCTGGAATGATAGTACCAACACCTTTCGTACAGGCCTCCTTCTCCGTCACTTGAATTGCATGAATATTTTTTGAATTATTTTTTTTATTAGGAGCAAGTACATTCACATTTCTTCCATTATTTACTGTGGGGTAGAGATACCATGCTTTCACCTCACCATCAGCATTAAACACCTCAATATAAGCATTCCCTGTCCTAGGGTATGTCGGAATATATCTCTTGTATGTGTAAGTACCATTCAAGTACTTTGAACCATCTGGAAGATACTGTTCAACCTCATCCAACGTCATGTCAGTTGGCTCATATCCAATCTTGTCAGATGTTTCCTCCCATTTTACTACATTTTTCATTGTTATAAGGTTTGCCTCATTGGCAACTCCTGATTCAAATCGTCCTTCTAATCGTTTCAATTCATAACCTTCATTAGCTACATCCACCAGCCCCTGAGAAACAAGGGAAACCTGCAGATATCCTGCTCTGTTTCCAAGCTTTCGTATTTGTACATTCGGAGATTTGGAGCTATTATTTGTAACATCCATTTTCTTCGAATACATTAAAACGCCATCTAAATCATACAGGTCTATATACATTACAGAATATTTTGATAACATTATCTTATCAAAGCATAATGTCATATATTCCAAACCGCCTGGAATTTCCTCTACAATTGTTGTTGTTGTTTCATTAAGTTCATCATTATAGACTGTATATTTTCCAGAACTACTTTCAACATCTTTAGACCAATCTCCTGCCCTTGCATTTTCTTCTGTGGCCGGCAACGCAAGATAAGGTTCTATCGACAGATATACTTTTCTGCTATCAGTGTTTGTAGAATACTGTTGGCTTGTTACGTATTCTTCTGACAGACTTCTAGCTTCTCCATTAAACCCATCTTTATAAATTTTCTGGGTTGTATAAATACCATCGTCAGATTCACTTGCATTGTCAGAAGGTTCAATGTTCGAATAAACCTGGCTGTGATTATTCTCTATAGCCAAGGCACCATATTCGCCCTCCGCATCCTCCCGAATTCCCATTGCTGCAAAGGAAATTGGAATAGATGCTTCTGCATTCGTTGCTGACTCCTTTGCCGTCAGAGTATAACTCTGCCATATTCCAGAGAATGCATTTATATTACTATAATCTTGTGTCGGACCAACCGCAAAAGTTGCAATACCATTCGCATCAGTTGTAACCGCACTAGAAGAACTTACGGATTTTATCTCAAATCCCCTCGGAAGATTTCCATGAGCAGCCTTTAGAGCTAAGGCAACTGTTGCATTCCCTACTCCCGTACCATCTTTTCCAACGGATACGCGTACATGCATTTCCTTACCAGCAATAACCGTATTATTATATTGCTTGCCTTCTCCGTCTTTATATGGATTTGTAACCTCCAGGGTAATACCATTTGCAATCTGCGAATCTGACTTTACGGTAATTTTACATTCGGATGATTTTACATTGCTTCCATCTTCTGCAATTGCATAGACGCTTGTACTTCCAACTTTATGCCCGGTTACCACGCCGTCAACAGATACGGATGCGATTGTCTCATCTTCTGACATCCACTTTACAGCCTTATTTGTGGCATTTTCCGGCAAAATGGTTGTTTTAAGCGCAACTGTACCGCTGATCGTAACCTCCGCTGATTCCGTATTCAGCTGAATCTCTTTTACCGGTATATTCACAACCGTCACATTTACACTTGCTGTTTTCCCATTTGCAGACTTTACAGTAATCGTTGCTGTACCGGCACCCATGCCAATGACTGCCCCTGCATTATTAACTGCTGCAACTGCACTGTTACTTGAAGAATACGTAAGTGTCTTATTCGTAGCATTAGCAGGCGCTACAGATGCGGTCACCTGCGCACTCTCGCCAACATTAATTGTAGACGGTACAATTGCTGCAGTTACACCAGTAACCGCAATCTCACGATTTGCACTGCCATTATTGGAAGACGATTTTTTCTTAACCACTATGGTAACGTTCTTTTTGACCTTTTTCTTGTTCTTTCCAGTAACCGTTACTGTTATCTTTGCCTTTCCTGCAGATTTTGCAGTAATCTTTCCTTTTTTATCGACTGCAGCAACCTTCTTCTTGCTTGTTTTGAATGCAATGCTCTTTTTAGCTGCTTTCGGTGCGACCGTTACCTTCAATTTCTTTTTCTGGCCAACTGTCATAGTATATTTCTTATTTGTGACAGTGGATGAACCAATTTTAAGTTTAACGCTTTTTACCTTTTTTGCCGATGCCGCCTCTGCCTGGACAGATGGGATCGCTGCAGATGTTAATACCATAGCAATCGCTACGACAAAGGTCAGGATTCTTTTCATGATTGACTTTTTCATCTTATTTTTTCCTTTCTGAATTATTCCTGCAGTAATGATTATCGTCCCTCGCCAGGGACAGTGGACTAAAGCCCGGGAAATTGTTCAGAGCCTTTACAGTCTCCTGCCGAATCGTTACAAATCAGATTCTTTTATATGCCTCCTTCCCATATCCGAACAAACCACCCCTTCTTTAAGCCTATATGATTCTGACATGCTTACTGGAGGACCAGGAAGAATACACCTTACCTGATCCGCCCTTGGACCATGCGCGAACCCGAATATAATATTTCCCTTTCGGCAGCTTTTTCAGACCTGCCGATATCTTTTTTCCTGAAAGTCTTTTTGTCTTTGCCCTGGAAAAGTTTTTCTTTTTTGAATATTGAATCTGATATCCGGATACTCCCTTTTTCTTTGACCACTTTACCGTTATACTCTTTTTACTCTTTTTCACAATCTTCGTGATTTTAGGCTGTGAAATACGTATCGTCTGCTTCTCGTTGCTGAATGCACTCTCATCTTTATCCAAACAGGCTTTCACTGCATAGGTATACTTCTTTCCATCCGCTGCCTTTTTATCCGTATAGGATGTTGCTGATCTGTTTAATGCTGCAATTCTGGCATACTTGCCATTTCCGTTTCTTCGGTACAGAGAATATCCTGTACAGTCTTTCACACCTGACCACTGAATCTTGATTCCTGATTTTACATTGCTTACTGTCTGCAAAACAGGCTTTCCCAACTGTCTGGACGATGTGTTTGCATCGTTATTTCCCTGGCCAGTCCCACTTCCTGTAACTCCTCCCGCTATTCCATTCTGAAACAGACTCCTGAGATTCGGACATCCCCAACCGTACAGAGTATCTTTCCCTGTATCTCCCAGGTCAAGGCAATATTTTTTCAATTCATTGTAGACACCTTCAACAGTAAGATCTGGTTTAAGCATCTTCATATACGCTGCTGCTGCCGTAATATGCGGCGCCGCCATAGATGTTCCGTCCATATCCACTGTAGTGCCTCCATTACAGGCACTGACAATACCGCTTCCAGGAGCCGTAAAATCTATCACGTTTCCGCGGTTAGAATAGGTGGCCAGCTTTCCTGATTTTCCAAGTGCACTTACTGTCAGAGTCTGTGGATTACACGCAGGATATGTATACTTTGCATCTACAGAATCATTGCCTGCGGCTACACAAATCGGAATTCCCTTGTTATATGCGGCCTGTATTGCGGTATCGTATGCGGTCATTGGCCTTCCGCTTGTGTCAAACATACCCATACTAATATTTACTACATTGGCGTTATTTTCTACTGCATATTGGATTGCGGTACGCAAAAAGCTCGTGGTAGAAAGCCCCAGACTATTACCTACCTTTAGAGACATAATCTGAACATGATCCGGCGTGGCGTCAACGATTGTTCCGCTAACATGAGTCCCATGCCCATGTTCATCTTTCACATTTCCATTTCCTGCTGCAATATTATAGCTGTCCGGCGTAATTACCCGGTCTTCAAACATAAAGTTAGACGCATCAATTCCGGTATCAATGACAGCTACTTTTACAGTTGAAAGATCAGATCTGCCCTCTGCCTGGCTTTTCAAGGTATCCATTCCCATATATCCGACTCCCCAGGAATAATAGCTGTTTTCGCTGTCTGCATCACATATTGCTTCATCTATACAAAAAACTTCATCTACAAAACAAAATCCCTCCCCATACCGTGCGATAAGCTGCTCATAAGCGTTCTTTGTATCCTCTTCAGTGGCAAACTGCAGATATGTCTCATTCATTTTCTCATTATAATATACTGTCTCAGCACCATAAAACTCATAGAGATCCGCGCTCTCCACAATTAACCTCTTTGTCTGATAAGGCGCAGTAACTTCTATCTCATTATCCTTTTCTTCAAATTCATAAATTGTATCATCTTCCTGCCCATCCAGAAATTCTTCGACCTCTTCACTGGAATTGTCTAACGTCTTCTGTACAAAAAAGTCCTCTTCCCAATTATCATTTACTATATCGCTTATTTCCAGACAGTCCTTGATCTGAATAACATCAGACTCTTCAGTTGCTTTTACCTCAACTTTTGTTGACGACAAAAACATAGCCAGCATAGTAAAATATGCGGCTGCTTTTTTGTATTTTTTCATTACATCAAAACCCTCCCTCTTTTTCCGCCTGCTTCTGTGTGCTTTTCATTTCAAGAGACAATGATTTTTCATGCATCCACAAAACACATGATTTTTTGTCACTTGTATCATATTATTTCAAACTCTTAACTATAGTTGTCTTTTATACATAATTATAGTTAACTATAGTTGTGATGTCAATAGTAAAAAAAGTTACCACAAGGCAAAACCTAACAAGAGCAGACTGATTGAATGTTACTATTCACGGGGCCGTGCACCCCGCTGCACGGCATCCGGGCCGATAAAGTGGTGGTATCTGGCATCCAGCCCCTCGCTGAAAGCGACTTTAAATGGGCTGGATGCGTTACTATGAGCGGACGGTTTCCGTGAATAGTAACGATTGAATTCGGCAGACAAGCATTTTATAAGCATCTCTATTAACATACGCACTATGTTGAATCTGACATATCTTGCAGTATTGGAAGTCGGAGAGGGTGGCTCATACAGCGTTTCCTTTCCCGATCTTCCCGGATGCTTCAGTTACGGATCCAATCTGGCAGAGGCTCAGCGGATGGCGGAAGAGGCTGCAAGTCTCCATGTTTATGGAATGGAGCGTGATGGTGACGAAATACCCGCCCCTTCCCTCAATCTCTCCCGGAAGCACACCGAGGGCAACGTGGTGATGCCTGTCACAATCCACCCCGACTTATACCGGGCAAAACGTGACAATGAACGCATTAAGACAAATATTACTCTTCCGGCATGGCTTAAGCGAATTGCAGAAGAGCAGAAGGTCAATTATTCCCGTCTTTTGGAGACTGCCCTTATTGATTATCTGCAGCTTCCCAGGCAGGGTGGAAGGTAATAGTTATATTCATGATAGATAAAAACAGCAAAAAGGAGCGGGGGCTATCTATTTCTCAATAGCCCCCGCATCACTTTCTCTGGCATAATAATCCCCCACCGGAAACTCCAGCAAGACCCTTGTGCCCTCTCCTTCCACAGATTCCAGCCCAATCTCTATCCCAAGCTTCCCGCAAAGCACCTTACAAAGGTACAGCCCCATCCCGGTTGACCGTTCATTTTTCCTCCCGTTGCTTCCGGTAAAGCCTTTCTCAAAGACACGGGCCGCCTCTTCCTCCTTAATTCCGATCCCATTATCCTCTGTCACAAGCCGGACTCCATGTCCATACCTCTCTGTATAAATACACAGATGTGCTCCTTCTTCCTTCTTATATTTCACACTGTTAAGGACAATCTGATTCAGAATAAAAGCAATCCATTTCTCGTCTGTATACACCTCATCCTCACACTGCACCTCTGCCGTCATCCCGCTTTGTATCAGCAAATATTTATTCTTTAACAGCACCTCAGAAGCCAGAGCCTGCAGTCTGGTCTTTTGGATCATGTAATCCTTATACACCTCATCCGAGCGTGCATAGTAAAGAGCCATTTCTACAAGCGCCCATGTCTTCTGATTCAGTCCGCCAATCCGTCTCTCATGCTCTCCCCTGTAATTTTCACAGATCAGAGAAATTCCGGTAATGGGTGCTTTGATCTCATGTACCCAGCTCTCAATAAATTCCCGGTATTCCTTCCTCTCCTCCTCAATATCCCGGATTTTCTCAATAGCAGATTTATTGGATACGCGGATCATGTCCCGGTAAATCGAATCCTCCAGACACACCGGCTCTGGCATCACCTCTCCCAGAAGATACCGCTGATCTACCTGTTCCAGTATTTTTTCCATCTGGCAGAAATATCTCTTCTTCTTCCAATAGGAGACGCCAGACACCGCTGTAAGGAGAATCGCCCAGCATAACAAAAGCAGAAAAATATAATCCCCGGGATACCCGGTAGCATATAAAAACCCGCCCGCCAGAAGCATACAGCATATATGGAGAAGTAAAAACAGACATCTGTCCTTCACATATTCCCTGACTGTCATATCCGATACCCCATTCCCCGTTTTGTCTCAATAAATTCCTGCACGCCAATCCGCGCAAGCTTCCCCCGTATCCGGGTCATATTCACACTCAGCGCATTATCATCAATAAACACCTGCTGATCCCACAGCGCCTCCACAAGCTCCATGCGGGAAACAATCTCTCCCTTTTTCATAAACAGGTAATGAAGGATCTTCAGCTCATTCCGCGACATATCTATCTCACGGCATTCATATCTCACACAGCCCCTTGCCAGGTCAAGCTCCACACCCTTATGGCTGAGCACAGCCTCCTCCCTCCCCGTATTCCTTTTTGTACGCTTCAGCACAGCAGCAATTCTGGCAAGCAGCACTGGAGGATGAAAAGGCTTGGTGATATAGTCATCCCCGCCTCTTAAGATTCCATTCAGCTCATCCATGGAATCTGTCCTTCCTGTCACAAAAATCACCGGTACTTCTGATGACAGCCTAAGCTTCGAGCAGATCTCAAATCCCGATTCCCCCGGAAGATTCAAATCCAGCAGTACCAGATCCGGATCCCTCTCCAGTATAAAAGGGACGATTCCCTCAAAATTTCCCGGGGCACTCACCTGATACAATGAATTTTCTAATAATTGCCTGAGCTCCTGACGGATGACCAGGTCATCCTCAATGATCATAATATGCATATTCCTCCACCTGCCAATTGGGGACGGGGTATTTTTAAAAATACCCCGTCCCCAGAAACTTTTTTATTTCTCCAACAGTGACTTCCCGGTCATTTCTTTTGGCTGTTCCATGCCCATCAGTTCTATGAGGGTTGGTGCGATATCTGCCAGGCATCCGCCTTCTCTTAAGCGGTATGCCGGATCGGCATTTACAAGGATAAATGGTACTGGATTGGTCGTATGCGCGGTGAAGGGCTCGCCTGTCTCCTCATCGATGAGCTGCTCGGCATTGCCGTGGTCGGCACAGATGAACATCTGTCCGTTTACTTCCTTTACAGCTTCGACTGCTTTGCCTACACACTCGTCTACAGCCTCAATAGCCTTGATTGCTGCAGCCTCGACGCCAGTATGTCCTACCATGTCCGGATTTGCAAAGTTAATGATGATGACATCATAGTCTCCGGACCTAATGGCACCAGTCAGCTTGCCGCACACTTCATAGGCGCTCATCTCCGGCTTCAGGTCGTAGGTTGCTACTTTGGGGGAGTTGACGAGAATCCTGTCCTCGCCCTTATTGGGTTCTTCCACGCCGCCATTGAAGAAGAAGGTAACATGTGCGTACTTCTCTGTCTCGGCAATACGTGCCTGCTTCTTTCCATTTGCTGCAAGGAACTCGCCGAAGGTGTTTGTAATCTCCTCTTTTACGAATGCCACTAATTTATTTTCGATGGTTACGTCATACTCTGTGAAGCAGACATAGGTGGTTTTGATTCTTTCACCCCGGTCAAAGCCTGTAAATCCGTCATCGCAGAAGGTTCTTGTAATCTCTCTTGCACGATCCGGGCGGAAATTATAAAAGATGATGGAATCGTTCTCTTGAATCGTTGCTACTGGCGCTCCGTCCTTTATAATGACTGTAGGCAGCACGAACTCGTCTGTGATCTCCTTATCATAGGATGCCTGGATCCCTTCCGGTCCGCTGGCTGCCTGCTCTCCCTCTCCGTAAACCATGGCACGGTAGGCCTTCTCCACACGCTCCCAGCGATTGTCCCGGTCCATTGCATAGTAACGGCCCATAACGGTTGCTACCTCACCGACACCAATTTCCTGCATCTTCGCAGTCAGCTCCTCTACATATTCCTTTCCAGAAGCCGGAGGCGTATCACGCCCGTCCAAAAAGCAGTGTACATAAACCTTCTCGATTCCCTGTCTCTTTGCCAGCTCCAAAAGACCATAGATATGTGTATTATGGCTATGCACGCCTCCGTCCGATACAAGGCCGTACATATGAAGAGCGCTGTGATTCTTCTTCACATTCTCGCATGCTGCAAGAAGAGCAGGATTTTCGAAGAAATCCCCGTCCTGGATTGATTTCGTAATCTTAGTAAGATCCTGATACACAATACGGCCTGCGCCCATGTTCAGATGTCCGACCTCTGAATTACCCATCTGGCCGTCCGGGAGTCCTACTGCCATACCGCTTGCATTGCCCCTGACAAATGGATATTCTGCCATCAGCTGATCCATAACCGGAGTCTTTCCCTCCTTCACTGCATTACCCTCTGTCTTCTCATTCAGTCCATAACCATCCAAGATCATAAGTACTGTTGGTTTCTTGTTCATTGTAAATAACACTCCTTCACCTGATTTTGTCGTAATTGCTTATTTCATTAAATTTCTATCTGACAGCAGATTCATTCAATTCCTCTCTGCTGCCGCAAAACAGCTTCTCAAGCCATACATCTGCCAGCGTAATCCACTGGGCACATTCCTTCTGTACGCCATGTCCGTTCTCACGCTCCAGAATGGGACTGGCAAGGCTCAGGCCATGCTCTCCCTTTGGAAATATATGAAGCTCAAAGGGAACTCCTTCTTTCCTAAGTGCCATTGCAAGCAGAATAGAATTCTCTACAGGTACTGTGCCATCCTCTACTGTATGCCACAGAAAGCAGGGCGGCATTGCCTTTGTCACCATCTTTTCAACTGATACCCCATCTGCTTTTTCTGGATACTCATCACCCAGAAGATTCTCAAAGCTTCCCATATGGGCATGTACGGCATCCGCAGTGATCACAGGGTAGCTGAGCATAATTCCAGACGGCTTTATGTCCTCTGCCCTTGTCCCAAGTGTTTCGGTCATCAGATTCTGATTCCAGAAAGCGCCGTAACAGGCAGCCAGGTGTCCCCCTGCCGAGGAGCCCTGCACCACAAGCCGTTCCATATCAATGTTCCACTCACCGGCATGCTTACGAAGTTCTAAAACCGCCTGTCCCAGTTCCAGAACCTGTACCGGAAACCGTCGGGGCGCTGTGGAATAACGCAGCACTCCCGCATGATATCCCCTGCTTAAAAAATGAAGCGCCAAAGGTTCCCCCTCCCGGTAGCTGGTACGCTCGTACCCTCCTCCCGGACAGATCAGGATAAATGGCCGCTTCTTTACCTTAAGGCTTCCGTCATGGGGCGTATCCTGAATATAAGTCTGAAGTCTTGCATAATCCGCAGACCCTTCTGCATGAAGCGGTATTTCTTTATAAATCATAGACGCTGTCCTCCTGGTATTTTTCAAATACTCTGCACTCTTAGCTACTGTTTTTATTTTACTGTTATGATTTCATATTCCCTGCTTCCAAGCCCGATCTTTTCAGCATGGGCAAGACAGGTCTTGTATTCGGAATTCACCGTCGTATTTTCGAAGTGATCATGGCAGTCACAGAAGTCTTCCCGCTCCATATTGTCTGTAAGCTGGCTGTTCGGAAGGGGCTCTGCCTTCAGGCAGGCATCTGCACATGCCTGGTCAAGCGCCAGTGGGTCAAAGGACGCAAACATACCGATATCAGGCAGGATCGGTGCATCGTTCTCTGCATGGCAGTCACAGTTCGGTGATACATCAACGATTAATGAGATATGGAAATTCGGTCTGCCGTAAAGTACTGCCTTTGTATATTCCGCCATCCTGCAGTTCAGCACCTTCGTAGCCGCACTGTCCTCAAAAGAAATTGCATCAAAATTACATGCCCCGATACATCTTCCGCAGCCTGCACAGTGCTCTGTATCCACAGTCATCTTCCTGGCCTCCTGGTCAAATACCAGGCCGTCGCTGGCACATTCCCTCATGCACAGGCGGCATCCGCGGCATGCTTCCGGATCGATCGTCGGCTTTCCGTTATTATGCTGTTCCTTCTTGCCTGCGCGGGATCCGCAGCCCATACCAATATTCTTAATCGTGCCTCCGAATCCTGTCATCTCATGTCCCTTAAAATGGGTCAGGCTGATAAAGACATCCGCATCCATGATGGCATGTCCAATCTTTGCCTTTTCTATATATTCCCCGCCTTCGACAGGCACCTCAACATCATCCGTCCCCTTCAGGCCGTCGCCGATCAGAATGGGACATCCCACGGTCATGGGGGTAAATCCATTCTCCCATGCACAGTACAGATGCTCCAGGGCATTCTTGCGGCTGCCTGGATAGAGTGTATTACAATCTGTCAGAAATGGTCTGCCTCCCAGCTCCTTTACCACATCTGCCACTGCCTTCGCATAATTCGGGCGAAGATAGCTGATATTCCCAAGCTCTCCAAAATGCATCTTAATGGCAGTGAACTTATTGTCCATATCAATCTCGCTAATTCCCGCAGCCCTGATCAGCTTTTTCAGCTTGGTGGGAAGCCCTTCACCTGGCTTTGCCCTAAAATCCGAATAATAAACTTTTGATTTTCCCATCTTTCCCTCCACACTTTTTGTCTATGTTCCTTTATTTCCCGCCCATCCACATCACCTGGTTTCCTCCTGATCTTTTTGCCTCTTTCAGCATATTCTCTGCAATTTCAAAATATGCATCAAAGGAATCATCCGGCTTCGGAATAACGGTAACACCGCCGATACTTACGGTAACCCATCTGGAAACGGAATCCCAGTGAGGAATATGAAGCTTCTCCACTGCACGGCAGATCTTCTCCTGATACTCTGAAACACTGCTTCCTGCCCCTCCCAGAACAACGGCTGCAAACCGGTCTTTCTCATACCGTGCAAACAGATCTGTACCGCGTTTCAGACAGGAGGAAATGGTCTGCGCCACAGAAATTAAGACCTTGTCACCTGCCGGATATCCATAGCGCTCATTATATGTCCTGAACTTATCAATATCGAATATACAGACTGAGACGGGAACTTCAAGACGTACAGCCTCCTGCCATTTCAGGCCACGGTTCAGCCCGAACTTCTGCCTGCTTGCCACACCGGTCAGTGAGTCAGCCATGACTGACTTCTCCTTCTCGTTCTTTCTGTACTGATACAGACTGACATATGTACGGGTTCTTGCTTTCACAATCAGTGGATAGAGCGGTCTTGTTATGAAATCTGCTGCGCCTAATGCAAGCCCACTCTCTCCCCTTCGCACATCTGCCCCGTCCATTAGCAAAATCACTGGAGTATGGCATGGCATAATTCTTCCCTGAAGCTCCTTAAGCAGAGAGAAATCTTCCATTGAGGGAAAGGCTTCCTCCAGAAAAATCAAGGAATACTCTCCTGTTTCCGCCCTGGAAAGCCCCTCCCTGGCAGTGCTTACCGCAGTAACCTCATACTCCTCCAGGATCACCTTGAGAAATTCAATCTCCTCCTGATTTTCTTCAATAATTAGTATCTTTTGCATCTCCATTCCCTTTCCTGATATATACTGCGCGCCAGATAAATCTGTCGCGCAGCATAATATGATGCGCACAGCCGCATAAGGAAGTATGACGCTTTGCGGCTGCGGCTGACGCGATACTCACGGCCGATTTCATCAGCCGTGAGTATAACTTCATTTCCAGAATCATTGTAACACACCCCTCAAAAAGTGTAAACCCAATCCCATTGAACTTATAATCCAATAGGATTGGGCAGGTTACTGTTCACACCGGTCTGTGCATTTACTGCACAGACCGTAAGAAAGTGATTCAGGAGTGAGCAAATCCCATTCGCGGAGCGAATGTTAGATGGATTTGCGAATGTTACTGGTCACGGAGTGAACAGTAACATTGGGTAGTTATTGTTAGTTATTGTTAGTTATAATTTACGATCTTGCCAAAATCAGCTTTGAGGGAAGCGCCCCCTACGAGGCCTCCGTCAATGTCTGCCTGTGCAAATAACTCTGCCGCATTTCCTGCGTTTACAGAACCGCCGTACTGGATCCGGATCTCTGCCGCTGTAGCATCGTCATAAATCTCAGCGATACATGCACGGATTCCTGCGCAGACTTCCTCAGCCTGCTCTGTAGTAGCCGTTTTTCCAGTCCCGATCGCCCAGATTGGCTCATAAGCAATCACCGCTTTCTTTGCCTGGTCTGCTGTCACATTCTGGAAACCAACCTTAACCTGCTGGCGGATGAAATCCATCGTTACGCCCTGCTCTCTCTGCTCTAAGGTCTCGCCGCAGCACATGATCGGCGTAAGTCCATGCTCAAATGCCTTTAAAACCTTTTTGTTAACAGTCTCATTTGTCTCTGCAAAATACTCTCTTCTCTCAGAGTGTCCAAGAATCACATATTTTACGCCTGCATCTGTGAGCATTGCCGGAGAAATCTCTCCTGTATATGCCCCGCTCTCCTCGAAATACATATTCTCAGCTCCAACCTCAATATTGGAACCCTTGCAAGCCTCTGCAACCGGAATAATGTCGATTGCCGGAACGCAGAATACTACATCTACATCCTCGCTTGCAACTAACGGTTTTAATTCCTCAACCAATGCAACTGCCTCACTTGGAGTTTTATTCATCTTCCAGTTACCTGCTACAATTTTTCTTCTTGCCATTTTTGTGTCTCCTTCATATTTATATAATCTTTTATGTCAGATAGGTGTGTTCATTCCGCCATACTTTTTACTTGTCATTTGCAGCCGCTACACCCGGAAGCTCTTTCCCCTCCAGGAATTCAAGGGAAGCGCCGCCGCCTGTGGAAATATGCGTCATCTGATCGCCGTAGCCAAGCTGGTTTACTGCTGCTGCTGAATCACCACCTCCGATAATCGTCACTGCCTCTGTATCCGCAAGCGCCTTTGCAACAGCCTCTGTGCCGTGTGCAAATTTCGGCATCTCGAAACATCCCATCGGTCCGTTCCATACAACTGTCTTCGCATCCTTTACAGCCTCGCAGAAGATCTTCTCTGTCTCAGGTCCGATATCCAGTCCCTGCCAGCCTGCCGGAATCTCTCCTGCAGGTACAACCCTGGAATCAGCATCATTCGAGAAGTCATCTGCAATCACAGTATCTACAGGAAGAAGCAGCTTTACACCTTTTTCCTCTGCCTTCTTCAGCATATTCAGCGCATAGTCGCAGTAATCTGCCTCAAGAAGAGACTCACCTACGCTTCCGCCCTGTGCTTTGCTGAAGGTATAAGACATACCGCCGCCAATAATAAGGGTATCGACCTTGTCAAGAAGATTCTCAATAACAGAGATCTTACTGGAAACCTTTGCACCGCCAAGGATGGCTACAAACGGTCTCTCAGGGTTATTCACTGCATTTCCGAGGAAATCGATTTCCTTCTGCATTAAATATCCTACTGCAGCGGTATCAACAAACTGTGTCACGCCTACATTGGAACAGTGTGCACGGTGAGCTGTTCCAAAAGCGTCATTTACAAATACATCACACAGGGAAGCCAGGTCTTTGCTTAAGGCCTCTCCGTTCTTTGTCTCCTCTGCTCTGTAACGTGTGTTTTCAAGAAGAATCACGTCGCCGTCCTGCATTGCTTCTACTGCTGCCTTTGCATTCGCTCCCACAACCTCCGGATCTGCTGCAAATTTCACTTCCTGACCCAGTAATTCAGACAGGCGTGCTGCAACCGGTGCAAGAGATAACTCCGGCTTCGGCTCTCCCTTTGGCTTTCCAAGGTGAGAGCAGAGAATCACCCTTCCTCCGTCTGCTACAAGCTTCTTGATCGTTGGAAGCGCTGCTACAAGACGGTTCTCATCTGTAATCTTTCCGTCAATAAGCGGAACATTAAAGTCACATCTGCAGAGAACCTTTAATCCTTTTACATTAATATCATCAACTGATTTCTTATTAAGCATAAAAATATCTCCTTATTTTTGTGTTAAAAACAGGTCCGGTCCAAAAAGACCGGACCCGCTGTGAGTCAATTGGAATAACCAGGTACTAGCCAAGCTCTGAGAAATACTTGATTGTTCTTACCATCTGGCTTGTGTAGGAATTCTCATTGTCATACCAGGATACAACCTGAACCTCTGTTGTACCGTCGCCAACAGGAAGAGCCATTGTCTGTGTTGCATCAAAGAGAGAACCATATCTCATACCAACGATATCGCTGGATACGATCTCATCTGTATTGTATCCGAAGGACTCGTTGGAAGCAGCCTTCATAGCCTCGTTGATCTGATCAACTGTAACTTCACCTTCTACTACTGCTGTTAAGATTGTAGTAGAACCTGTCGGGGTCGGAACTCTCTGTGCAGCCCCGATTAACTTGCCGTTAAGCTCTGGAATAACAAGACCGATCGCCTTAGCAGCGCCTGTACTGTTCGGTACGATATTTACTGCTGCTGCGCGGGATCTCCTCAGGTCACCCTTTCTCTGCGGTCCGTCAAGTGTCATCTGATCACCGGTATAAGCGTGGATTGTGCACATAATACCGGACTTGATTGTTGCAAGATCATTCAGAGCCTTAGCCATAGGCGCCAGACAGTTCGTTGTACAGGAAGCTGCGGAAATAACCGTATCCTCTGGTTTCAGTGTGTCATGATTTACATTATAAACGATAGTCGGAAGGTCTTTACCTGCCGGTGCAGAGATAACAACTTTTCTTGCACCTGCCTTAACATGTGCGGAAGCTTTCTCTTTGGATGTGTAGAAGCCTGTACACTCCAGAACAACGTCTACGCCGATCTCTCCCCATGGAAGCTCCTCTGCGTTTGCCTTTGCATAGATCTTGATCTCTTTTCCGTCAACAATGATGGAATCCTCTGTGGACTCTACCTTGTCGCATAATGCATATCTGCCCTGAGATGAGTCATACTTTAACAGATGAGCAAGCATCTTCGGAGATGTTAAGTCGTTGATTGCAACTACTTCATATCCTTCTGCTCCAAACATCTGTCTGAATGCGAGACGTCCGATACGTCCGAATCCATTAATCGCTACTTTTACTGCCATGATTAATTCCTCCTAAAGTTTTCTTATTAACTGGCTACGCAGTCGTTATATTGTGAATTCTCTAACTTTGTTAAAGAATCATCAACCAAATGTTATTGTACTAAAAATCATACAAAAATTCAAGTCTCTTTTCCATTTTTATGAAGGATATAACCATTTTTATGCAAGCCGCTTAAAAAATGGCTGTCTTTCTCGGAATTCTGCATAATACCGAAAACCGCTTTCCTTCAAAATATCCTCTGCTTTATGAAAATCATACGCAATATGCTCCGGTTTATGTCCGTCGGCTCCCACTGTAATAATCTCTCCGCCCAGTTCCTTGTACCGCCTCAGCACGTCCGGATGCGGATGGGCGAACGGAAGGCCGTATTTCAGTCCCGCCATATTAAGCTCCAGGCCCTTTCCTTTTGCAATCAGTGTCCGGAGAATCTCATCAATAAGTTCTGAATATTTTTTATAGGAATACTGTGCTTCCTTCTCTTTTCCATAGCGCACAACATAATCCAGATGTCCCAGGACATCAAAGGAACCGTCAGACTGTACATCCAGAAGTGTCTCCTCGAAGGTCATCCGGTATACCTCTTCATCTGTACAGGTCTTGAAAAAACGGCCGGCCGCGACGTCACTTCTCTGAATAGAGTGAACAGAACCAATTACCAGGTCAAAAGGATACTTCCTTACGAATTCCCCATAGTAATCCGCCAGGTGGGGCTGCAGCCCTGTCTCCACCCCGATCCTCACCTCAATCTGTTCCTTATATTTTTCCCGGAGAGGCAGAAGAATCTGGAAATACTCCTCAGGATCAAAGATGTCCTCGGGTCCCCAGTCCATATTGTCTTTGTCATAGTGATCCGTAAAGCATATCATCTCAAGCCCTTTTTCTATAGAACCGAGTATCATCTCCTCAGGACAGGATTTCGAATCACTAGAAAATGTCGAATGCATATGTACATCCGCCCTCATACGATCACTCCTCCTCCCAGTACATATCCATCATCATACAGCACCACTGCCTGCCCGGGTGTAACGCCTCTGACCGGCTCCTCGAAAGTACACACAAGCTCGTCCTCTTTCGTCTTCTCCGCCACACACCACGCGCCTTTATGATTGTAACGGATTTTTGCCCATACACGTTTTCTTCCGTCCAGATCAGGCTCTGACATAAAGCTTAAGTTTCGTGCTTTCACATGGTGCGATTTTACTTCCTGTTCCTTTCCTATTACAACCTCATTGGTCTCCGGGCGTATCTCAAGGACAAAAACCGGATATCCCATAGCAATCCCAAGTCCCTTACGCTGGCCCACTGTATAATGAATGATCCCTTTATGACGGCCCACAACTGTTCCGTCTGCAAGAACGAAGTTCCCGGGACGCACCTGTCCCGGAGCATGCCTCTTAATATAGGAAGCATAATCTCCGTCCGGAACAAAACAGATATCCTGGCTGTCTGGTTTGTCTGCCACCAGAAGCCCCATTTTTTCTGCCATGGCGCGTACCTCCTCCTTCTGGAAGCTCCCGAGCGGCATTCGGGTTCTTTCTAGCTGCTCCTGGGTCAGATTATACAAAGCATAAGTCTGGTCCTTTTTATCCGAAGCTGCCATGCGGATGGCATAACGCCCATTTTTAAGCTGCTCTACCCGGGCATAGTGTCCTGTGGCAATATAATCAGCCCCAATGGCAAGACTCCTTTTAAGGAGCGCTTCCCACTTCACATACCGATTGCAGGCAATACAGGGATTTGGGGTTCTTCCTTCCAGATATTCCCGGATAAAATAGTCAGTCACGCTGTCTTTAAATTCCTGTCTGAAATTCATAACATAATGGGGAATCCCAATCTGCTCCGCCACACGTCTTGCATCTGCTGCTGCATCTATGCCGCAGCAGCCTCCCTCTGCCTCCTGAAACCCGTGCGGCTCCTCCTGCCAGATCTGCATCGTGACTCCGGTCACATCATAGCCCTGCTCCTTCAATAGCCAGGCGGCAAGCGAAGAATCCACCCCGCCGGACATTCCTACAACCACTCGTCCCTTCTCCATACAGTTCCTAATACTCCTCTTCTTCCTCTTCCTCGCCTTCGTGGATGTCAGCCTTTGGCTTTTCTAAGCCTTCGATCTTAATATCATGCTTCCCGGCATAATCCCAAAGCGCCGCATGAATCGCCTCCTCTGCAAGAAGGGAGCAGTGCACCTTTACTGGCGGAAGCCCGTCAAGCGCCTCCATGACCGCTTTATTCGTCACCTGCATGGCCTCCTGAATAGATTTTCCCTTCACAAGCTCTGTCGCCATACTGCTTGTAGCTACTGCTGCCCCGCAGCCAAAGGTTTTAAACTTGACATCCCTAATGATCTGATTCTCATCAATATCAAGATAAATCCTCATAATGTCCCCGCATTTTGCATTTCCCACAGTTCCCACGCCGCTGGCATTTTCAATCTCTCCCACATTCCTTGGATGCTCAAAATGATCCATAACCTTCGCTGAATACATCTGTTATTCTCTCCTGTCTGTTATTTATCTGGCCTTACTATTCACGGACTAACTGTCCTTATTTGTTCTTTTTGATATAATCTTCATATAAAGGTGACATCTCCCGAAGTCCTGCCACAATTTCCTTAAGAGAATCTATTACATAATCCAGATCCTCTCTGGTTGTATCCTCCCCAAGAGTCAGTCTGAGGGAGCCGTGTGCCGTCTCATGAGGCAGTCCGATTGCCAGGAGCACATGGCTTGGATCCAGGGAGCCTGATGTGCAGGCAGAGCCGCTGGAGCCGCAGATTCCTTTCATATCCAGTCTGATTAAAAGGGATTCTCCCTCAATAAACCGGAAGCTGAAATTCGCATTATTGGGAAGGCGTTCTGTCCCGTGCCCGTTCAGGCGGCAATAAGGAATCTCCGCAAGCACCCGGCCAATCAGATAGTCCCGAAGCTCTCTCTCCTTTTCCGTTCTTTCCTCCATGGTCCTTACCGCACGTTTTACAGCAGTACCAAGCCCGACAATCCCCGGCACATTCTCGGTGCCTGCACGGCGCTTTCTTTCCTGGGCGCCGCCGTGAACAAAGGACCGGATCTTTACTCCCTTACGGATATAGAGAAAACCGATTCCCTTCGGCCCGTTAAGCTTATGCCCGCTTGCGCTGAGCAGGTCTATATGGCACGCATCCACATTAACAGGAATCTGCCCGAATGCCTGTACCGCGTCTGTGTGGAACAGAATGCCGTTCTCATGTGCAAGCTTCCCGATCTCCACGACTGGCTCAAGGGTTCCGATCTCATTATTTGCATACATGACAGAGATCAGGATGGTATCCGGCCGTATCGCTGCTCTCAGATCATCAAGCCTTACCACACCGTTCTCATCCACATCCAGGTAAGTCACCTCAAAACCACGGCTTTCCAGATATTCTGCTGTATGAAGAATGGCATGGTGCTCAATCTTCGTCGTAATAATATGCCTTCCTTTTGATTCATAGGCTTCTGCTGCTGCCTTAAGGGCCCAGTTGTCTGCTTCTGATCCTCCCGCCGTAAAATAAATCTCCCTTGCATCCGCACCCAGCGCCTCCGCGATAACCTCACGCTGCTCATCCACTGCACTTTTATTTTTCGCGGCAAACCCGTACACACTGGATGGATTACCATAGTCCTCTGTAAAATAAGGAAGCATCGCTTCTACTACCTCTGGCGCCGTCTTTGTTGTCGCCGCATTATCAAGATATATTAATTTCTCCATGCCTGTCTCCTCCGTCTCTTTTCTTCTATATCATAACAGTCCGGGGTTCTTCCTGTTCCTGTTATTTTATCTTTTATCTTCCGGCATTGCACTTAGGAACTGTCTGTTCCTTTCCAGAATTCATCTGCCTGCTCTCTTTCACCAGCTCGTCAAGCTTCATCTCATCCACCGTATGAGTGATGCTTTCATTAATCTTCTGCCACACATACTTCGTCACACAGCTCTCTGACGCAGCACATCCTTCCTCAGAGTAAAATGCAGCACACCTCACCGGTTCCAGGCTGCCCTCCAGGGCGCGAAGAATATCTCCCACTGATATGTCCTCCATGTCCCTTGCCAGAATATAGCCTCCCCCGGCGCCGCGGATACTTTTAATCAGCCCCGCCTTCTTAAGAAGTGCTGCCAGCTGCTCCAGATAGCCCTCAGAAATACCCTGGCGTTCCGCAATACTGCTGATCGCCGCCGGCTCCTTCCCGCTGTGCTCTGCAAGATCAATCATTGCCCTGAGTCCGTATCTTCCTTTCGTTGAAAGCTTCATCCTCTCACCTTCTCTTTAATTCCCAGTATATTACTATGATTTATTTCCTTATGTAGGATATCACTTCATTTTAGTTCTGTCAACCCTCAGACAGGAATATCTTATAGTAATATCCCTTTTGGAGTTTTCATATGTCCAGAAAAAAAACAATCATAAAAGGAACCTTTATTCTGACAGCCACCGGCTTTGCCACACGATTCATGGGATTTTTTTACCGTATTTTTTTAAGTCATACCTTCGGGGAGGAAGGAGTTGGACTGTATCAGCTGATCTTTCCTGTCTATGCCCTCTGCTTTTCTTTTACGGCAGCGGGTATTGAAACCGCGCTTTCCCGCTGCGTAGCCAGAAGGCTCACCTGCGGACAAAAAAAGGAGGCACGGGAGCTCTTGTATACAAGCTTGATCTGTACCGTATTTCTCTCCTGTATCATTACAATTTTACTGCAGTATTATGCAGCTTTTATAGCGGAAAGCTTTTTAAAGGACGGGCGGTGCACAGAATTTCTGGTTCTTCTGTCTTATGCCTTTCCATTTGCCGCGGTACACAGCTGTATCGCCGGATATTACCTTGGCGGAAAGGAAACCCGGGTCCCCGCTGTCTCACAGCTTTTGGAACAGACGGTACGGATTCTTTCTGTTTATCTGATCTACCGCATTGCGCTGATCCAGGGAAGCCGTCCCGGCGTCATCATCGCTGTTGCAGGACTGATAACTGGTGAGATTGCCTCCTCCCTTTACTGTCTTTCCCGTATCCGCAGGGGCTCCCTCCTGTCTCCGCTCCCGAAACTTAAGATGTCTGCCTTCCTCCTTCACACAAAGGAGCTTTTGTTCCTCTCCTGTCCCCTTACTGCCAACCGGGTGCTTCTTAATATTTTGCAGAGTTTGGAGTCTGTCTCTATTCCGATCCGTCTGATGATGTACGGAATGGTACGGGGCGATGCCCTCGCCATCTACGGTGTACTGACAGGCATGGCACTGCCCTGCATCCTCTTTCCCTCCGCCATCACCAATTCCGTATCCACCATGCTCCTTCCCACTGTAGCGGAAGTGCAGGCGCTGAACGACAAAAGGGAAATGTCCTCCATCATACAAAAGGCCGTCTATTGCTGTATCTTTCTCGGAAGCGCCTGCTGTGTATTTCTCCTTGCCTTCGGCGGCTGGATCGGGACTTTTTTGTTTCACAGTACACTGGCAGGAAAATACATAACCGCCATGTCCTGGCTGTGTCCCTTCCTCTATACAAATAATACTCTGATCAGCATTATAAATGGAATCGGAAAAACGGCTCTTTCCTTCCTGATCAATTCAGTCAGCCTGGGAATCCGGATTGCCAGCGTATTCCTGTTCATTCCGGTCTACGGCATCTTCGGTTATCTATGGGGACTTCTTGCCAGCCAGATCTTTATCTTTTTATTTTGCCTCGGCTATGTGTACAGATATGTGCGCACGTAAGGAAAAAGACCATGCCTATTTATGAAGGCATGGTCTTTTGACGCTTGTATCATTTATATGCTATTGGCCCAAAAGGTATTTTGCTCCATGATGCCGCGGATTACTCCGCATCTCATGCTCCTGACATCATTTATATTGTACGCAGAAACATTTTTACGATTACTGGATTTACATAGCATTCCAAAAGAATCCCTGTCAGCATAAACAAAGAAAAGCATACGGTTTTTGAAAGATTCCACCGCACTGCCGGATAAGCGAACAGAAACCACAGAAGCATCAGATATCCCGCCATATAGCAGATAAACTGCGGCGTCAGGCACAAGAGACACAGTACGATTCCCTTCATTCCCAGCTTCATGACAGCTGATACCAGAATCAGACCGCTTGAAAAGCCTGTCCATAAGATACAGACCAGTGCCGCACCTTTTCTCAGCTTTGTACAGCCAAAGGTAAACAGAAACACTGCAGGGAGCAGTCTCAGATAGGCCACATACCACAAAAACTCAGCTGTATTAATCTCTGTCTGTACGTATTGTTCCAAAAAATAGTCGTCCAGTATTCCTATACCGGCCATATAATCTCCTGACAAAAGATTTGCATAGAGAATTCCAATAAAAAAGCCCGTCATATAACACAAAATAAAATACTTTTTGCCTTCCAGTATCTTCACTCAAAAAACCTCCCAGGTCAAGATACTTCATTATATGCCGGGTATTCTGATATATTCTCACCCATCACATTTTGCCGGCCGCAAATCTGTCACCATATGCCAGAACTGCAGACACCGTTTTGGAATCCTCAATCTCCCCTGCATAGATCTTACGCTTTAATTCTTCCAGTGTATATGCCTTCACAGTCACATATTCACCCTCATCAAGCTTCTGCTTCGAAGGCTTTAAATCCTTTGCCGCAAAAATCTCGATTCGTTCATTGCAGAGGGCCACTGTAGTGCGGAGTGTAAGAAGCCATTCCAGATGATCTGACTTATATCCTGTCTCCTCCTCCAGTTCCCTTGCCGCACACTCTATTCCAGGCTCGTCTGGCACGTCAAGCTTTCCGGCCGGGATCTCAAGGGTCATCCGGTCCAGCGCGTTCCTGTACTGTGTTACCATGAGAATCCTCCCATCATCCAGTACCGGGACAACCGCCGCCGCCCCGTTATGATGGATATAATCCCATTCTTCCGTACTTCCGTTTGCGAATTCCATATAATCCTTGTAGACATCAACCACAGTACCGTGATATGCAAGCTCTCTTTTTACCCTTCTGATTTCTTCGCTCATCTTTACACCTCTTCTCTCCGGTATAATCCTCTTAGAAAAGAGCCCCGGAAGTTATAAAAAGGCTTAAAAATCCATTCGTGTAAAACACTGGATTTTCAAGCCTTCATCTTCATTTATCTTCTACCTGGCATAGTGTGTAACCCGTGATTCACGAATTACATTAACCTTAATCTGACCTGGGTATTCAAGCTCATACTCAATCTGCTTTGCTATATCCCTGGCCATCAATACCATGTCTGCATCAGATACCTGCTCTGGAACTACCATAACACGAATCTCTCTACCTGCCTGAATTGCAAAAGACTTTTCAACACCCTTAAACTGATTGGTGATCTCTTCTAATTGTTTTAACCTGTTTGTGTATGTTTCTAATGTTTCTCTCCTTGCACCCGGACGCGCCGCAGAGATTGTATCTGCCGCCTGTACCACACATGCAAGCAAAGTTTCCGGTTCTACATCACCGTGATGTGCCTCGACCGCATTAACAACGGTTGCTGACTCCTTGTATTTTCTACAAAGATCAACACCGATCTGGATATGGGATCCCTCCACATCATGGTCAATTGATTTTCCGATATCGTGCAGAAGTCCTGCTCTTTTCGCCACTCTGACATCAAGACCAAGCTCTCCGGCAAGAAGCCCGGATAGCTGGGAAACCTCAATAGAATGCTTCAGGGCATTCTGCCCATAGCTTGTCCGGAATTTCATCCTTCCCAAAAGCCTGATCAGCTCCGGATGAATTCCGTGGACGCCTACTTCAAGTGCCGCCGCCTCTCCTTCTTCACGTATCATTGCATCCACTTCTTTTTGCGCCTTTTCAACCATCTCCTCAATTCTTGCCGGATGAATACGGCCATCGACAATTAACTTTTCGAGCGCAATCCTTGCAACTTCCCTTCTTATCGGATCAAAGCCTGATAAGACTACAGCTTCCGGGGTATCATCAATAATCAGCTCCACACCCGTCATCGTTTCGAGTGTACGGATGTTACGTCCTTCTCTTCCGATAATTCTCCCCTTCATCTCGTCGCTTGGAAGCTGTACAACCGAAATTGTAGTTTCTGCCACATGATCTGCAGCGCATCTCTGGATAGCGGTAACAACATATTCCCTTGCCTTCTTATCCGCCTCTTCCTTCGCCTGCATCTCAACCTCTTTTATCATCTTGGCAGTGTCATGCTTCACATCATCTTCAACAGTTTTTAACAAGTATTCTTTTGCCTGTTCGGAGGTAAGTCCTGAGATTCTTTCTAGTTCCTGTACCCTCTGCTTACTCAGCTCGTCCACTTTCACTTCTCGCTGACGTAATTGCTCTTCCTTTGCTGTAAATGCTGCTTCTCGCTTCTCAATCGCATCTGCCTTTTTGTCCAAAGCCTCTTCCTTGGAAAGTACACGCTTCTCATACCGCTGTAACTCAGTTCTGCGTTCCTTCGTCTCTTTTTCAAGCTCATTCTTGTTCTTGATAGACTCTTCTTTAATCTCCAAGAGAGACTCCTTCTTCTTGGCCTCTGCTGTTTTTACTGCATCGTCAATAATCTCTCTCGCCTTACTCTCCGCATTTCCGATCTTGCTCTCCGCATTCTTCTTCAAATTGGAAACCGTAGCAAAATGACTGACCACTGCCGCTGCAATCACAAGAACTGCTGTCACAGCAAAAAATATTCCATACGGCACAGGAGCACCTCCTTATTAAGTTTTCATTGTACAAATACAACACTTCAATTTTATACTTTTTCCATAAAATTGTCAAGTAACTTTTCAAATATTCAGAGCTTTCGCTATGGCTCCGAGCCAGTCAGCGGAGTGGCTGGCCCGGGTCTGAACTGTAAAAATCCATCTAAACGATTACCGGGATCCATGCACCACACTACATACGTCGTCATAGGAAAAGCCTTTCCTCATCAGATATGCCATAAGTTTCTGCCTCTCTTCATAAGAGGCCTCCTCTGGTACGTAATGACGCTTCTCCGCCAGCTTCCGGATCGCCTGAAGGGAGTCCTCCTTTGCGTAGCACTCCTCCATCGCCCTTTCCACATCCCCGTCTGAGATCCCCTTTCCCTTAAGGAGCATCTGAATCTCCCGTTTACTTTTCTTTTCCTTGCGGCCTTCAATAAAGTTCCTCGCATAGTTCACGTCATCCACATAGCCGAAGGATTTCACATAGGCAACCGCCTCATCTATGATATCCTCAGGGTATCCTCCCTGCTTTAGTTTCTCTCTCAGCTGTGCCTCAGTACGGCCCATAGCGTTTAAAAGATGCATAGCGCGCAGCTTCGCCCTCTTAACAAGAACCTCTCCCCGGATTTTTTCATAAGTTCCTTCCGAAAGCTCCGCGCCCTCCTTCACATGATAGCGAGACAGCTCGCCCTTGTATAATACAAAAGCGAACTGTCCGTCTATGTACACCTTATATCTTGTCTTCGTCACAGCCTCAGTCTTCGTGACAGTCATCTGCTACTCCTCTGCGCTTCCTGTGTCCTCTGCTTCAGGCATCTTGTCAGCTTCCTGGCCTTTCCCGGCGTCCTCCTTCGCTGCACTCTTCTCTGCCTTCCGCCCCTTCTTTGCCGGTTTTTCTTCCTTAACCGGCTCCTTTTCCTGCCCGTCAGGAGAGGATCCGTCAAAGTTATAATGTTCGCGGATCTTCGTATCAAGTGCAGTCATCACTTCTTCATGTTCTTTTAAGTAGTTCTTGGCATTCTCGCGTCCCTGGCCGATCTTATCGCCATTATAGGAAAACCAGGATCCGCTCTTATTCACAAGCCCTAGCGTAACCGCCAGGTCAAGAACATCTCCTTCTCTGGAGATTCCTTTTCCGAACATAATGTCAAACTCCGCCTCCTTAAACGGGGGGGCAATCTTATTCTTAACCACCTTCACACGGGTTCTGTTCCCGATCATCTCCCCGCTCTGCTTCAGAGTCTCGATCTTCCTGACATCCATGCGGATGGATGCATAGAACTTCAGCGCACGTCCTCCTGTTGTCGTCTCCGGGTTGCCGAACATCACTCCAACCTTCTCGCGGAGCTGGTTGATAAAGATCACTACACAGTTGGACTTACTGATTACTGGTGTAAGCTTTCTAAGTGCCTGTGACATGAGCCTTGCCTGAAGTCCCACATGGGAATCTCCCATGTCTCCTTCAATCTCCTGACGCGGCACAAGGGCGGCCACAGAGTCAATTACAATGATGTCCATCGCACCCGAACGAACCATCGTCTCGGCAATCTCCAGGGCCTGGTCTCCACTGTCCGGCTGCGAGATGTACAATTCATCAATATCTACCCCGATATTCTTCGCATATACAGGATCAAGCGCGTGCTCCGCGTCAATGAATCCTGCAATGCCGCCTCTCTTCTGGACCTCTGAAATCATATGCAGTGCAACCGTCGTCTTACCGCTTGATTCCGGTCCATAGACCTCCACGACACGTCCTCTGGGGACTCCCCCAAGCCCAAGTGCAATATCAAGGCTCAGCGCGCCGGTCGGAATCGTCTCCACCGCGACCTGTGCCGATGGATCGCCAAGCTTCATAACCGCTCCCTTTCCAAAGTCCTTTTCCAGTTTCGCTATCGCAGCGTCTAACGCTTTCTTCTTATCCTCATTACCTGCCATCCTAAATTCTCCTTTTTAAAACGAACGAATGTTCGTTGTATGTTATTATAGTATTATACTTGTCCCAAATTGTCAATAGCAAAATAATGAAAAAAAGATTATAAATAATACCCTCAGTAAATTAACTCTAACATGCCCCGGACCGATTCGTCAAGATTCGGAAAATAAAATTTGATTTCTTTTGTATTTTGGGGTATTATAATTGTTACTAGACCGTCTGGAAGATCATTTCATGATACCGGTCATTTCCTATCATAAACAGGGGAATATATATGGAAATATATAAAGGGGTATATATATATGAATAGAAAAAGTTATTACGACATATTAGGGGTGTCTGTAAAAGCAACTGACGCTGAGATAACCGCAGCAAAAAATGCACTCGCCAAAAAGTATCATCCTGACGCCAATCTGAGGGACGGCATTGATACGACAGAGCTGATGCAGGAGATCCTGGAAGCCTATGCCATACTCTCTGACCCGTCAAAGCGTGCAGAGTATGACCGGGATCTTACCGGCAGAAAGCCCGTCATGCAGACCTATGACCTGAAACATGCCAACGAAGATGCCGCCTCCGGGGAGACCGGTTTTGTCGTCTACTGGAAGGCCTCCAATGAATTGTATGACATCATTGCAGAGAGTGACCAGCTGGCGCGGCAGAAGGATGCTACCAGCCGCATGGCACAGCTTGCCATGCAGGCCCTTCCTTATATCCTTCTGTTAAGAGAGGCGCAGATTCCCGAGCGCTACTGGCTTCCTGATATCATGAACTGGCTTTTGTTTGCCTGGTACAAAAACAGGAATTATACAACAGATTATCTTCTGACTCTCTACGACGAACACACAAGGAAGGATATGCCCATGGTAGCAGGACTTAAGCTTAAGAACCGCTCCATCCGGTACGAGCACTCAGTAAAAAGATTAATGAAATACTAAGCTTCTATTCACACATTCACAGTCCGCACATATTATGTAGTGTAAATATAATCTATATGGAGGACATTAACATGAGTGATTTAAGCGCTACAAACTGTGGATGCGGATGTGATTCAGCAATGGGAAGAGGAGACTGCGGATGTGGTTTCGGAGGAAATAACAGCTGTCTGTGGATTATCCTGCTCCTCATCTTCTGCGGCGGATGCGGCGGAGGAATGGACAGAGGCGGATGTGGATGCGGAAATGACAGCTGCCTGTGGATCATCCTGCTTCTGATCTTCTGCGGCGGATGCAACTTCGGCGGATGCGGATGCGACTGCTAATCATACCATTAGGGCGGAGTGTTTTTCACTCCGCCCTTCCCATTGCCTTCTTATATTCTTCCATATAAACATTACGTTCTTCTGTCCTTTTTTCGTCTTCCTCTCTCCGCCTTCCAAGCATACAGTCCTCATCCACCTCGTATACTGCCGTTCCATCAATAATTAATTTTCTTTTCATTTTAATACTCCTTTTTAAATGTTATAATACAAGCTTCAAAATACCTTTCGATGCTTTCATCATGTTATGCTGCGCGGCAGACTTATATGGCGCGCAGTATATTTACATATTTAGAGTATGAACATTTTTCATAAATTCCATTCTTTTTACATATATATTTACAACGTAATCTTAAGGAGTGCCTATGGAACACAAACCGCCAAAACCAATGACACCCTTCGATAATATGGTAACGCCGCCCTTTCTCTATACACTAAAACTGATGCTTCCATACACTCCTCCTTCTACACAGCGTATGCTCGGCATCTATATTAAATTTCTGGAGCTTCGTTATACACTTTCACATTTTAACGGCTTCGGGAATGCCGATTCATCCAGGCTTTTCGATCTGCTCAAGGATTATATGGGGCCAGAAGAACAGGAAATGATGGAACAGATGGAGATGCTGATGAATATGATGGAAATGATGCAGGGGCAGCCGGATATGCCGGATATGTCAGATTTCTTAGGCGGAATGTTCGGCGACATGCCTCACGCGCCGGATTCCGGCACACAAAATGACGTACAGAAAGGAGACGATACCGATGAATGAATGGCTGAACCACCCTTCCATGAAAAATATGGATCCAGTGAAACTGGAACTGATCCGGAATGCAGCAAAAAGAACTGAGGGAAAAAGCGGCAGATCCCTTGCGCCTATTATGATGGCGCTGATCACCGGAGCCCAGAAAAACGGAATCCGCTTCACCCCGGAGGAGATGACAATGGTTATCTCTATTCTAAAAGAGGGGAAGTCAAAGGAAGAACAAGAGCAGATTGAAAACATGGTCAGCATGGTCATGTCTTATGCAAAAAGAAAATAAGGTGACAGCCTGTGCAGGGTCTGCCCCCGCTTCGCCGGGGCAGGCCCTGCACAGGCCTGTTTACAAGAAGCGTAACGTTTCCCATCCGGGAGCCGCACAATTAACGGGCAAACTGGCTTGCTTCCATAAGTCTCGCTTCTTTGCGTTTTCTTGCCCGTTCCCATTTTGCCTTCTCCTCTTCCGTCTCGGGAGACAATTCTGGCACAGGCGCAGGCCGGTCGTTCTCATCAAGAGCAACCATGGTAAAATAGGCATGGTTGATGTGTGTCCGCTCCCCGTCCAGCGCCTCCACAAAGCTGTCCACCTCTACCTCCATAGAGGTTCTTCCCGTATAAGTCATCCGTCCCACAATCACAATCACATCCTTTTGATATGCTCCCTTAAAAAACCGCAGATTATCCACTGAAAGCGTCACCACGTTCCTGTGTGTATGACGCTTCGCCACCAGCGCAGCCACCTCATCCATCCACTGCATAAGAATCCCGCCAAACAGACGCTCAGCCCCATTCAAATGGTTCGGTCTTACAATATGCACAGTCTCCACAACCGATTCTGAAACCCTTCTCTTTTCCAATTGCTCTCTCCTATTATCTGTGTCATTTAATTTGCTCAATGCAGTAGTATTATATCACAAAATCTGCTATACTAAAACTGGTTTAAATACAAAGGGAGTGAATCATATTATATGAGAAATATTTTATTTACAATAGAATACGACGGGAGCCGCTATCAGGGACTTATGCGCCCGGGAAAAGCAGACTCTGCCGGCACAGTTTCCGCGAAGATTATGGATGTACTGCAAAAGATGACCGGGGAAGGCTCCATTGAGATCCATTACGGATGCCGCACCGAGCCCGGGGTACATGCTTATGCACAGGTTGCCAATTTTAAAACCGGAACCGATATGGACGTAGCAGACATCAGGCATTACCTGAACCGCTATCTCCCCATGGACATCGCAGTCACAAGCGTCCGGGAGGCCGCAACACGTTTCCATGCACAGCTTGCCGCAACAGCAAGGACATATGTATACCGCATGTCTATTTCCGATGTGCCCAGCATCTTTGACCGCAAGCATACCTACCACTGCTTCAAGGTTCCTGACAAAAAAGTAATGCAGGAAGCTGCCCTTCTTCTTACCGGCATCCATGACTTTAAAAACTTTTCGGACACCAGGACCTCCAAATCCACTGTCCGGGAGATCTATGGCATAGATATCTACAGCAGCGGTGAAGAGATGCAGATTCTACTGGATGCCGACGATTTTCTCTACAATATGGCAAGAATGCTCATTGGAACACTGCTTGATATCGGATTCGGAGTCCGTAAAAAAGAAGATATCCCCGAGATCTTTAACGGGACACAGACCTCCAGTCCTCCATGCGATCCAAAAGGCTTATACTTACAGGAAATATCTTATTAGCCCAGATCGGGGACGGGGCAATTTTAAAATTGCCCCGTCCCCGATTGCAGTATTTTCCTTCGTGTGTCTTCTTCCACTGCTCTGCGAAGCTCTGCAAGATATGGAAAAGCCTTTGCCTGTTCCTGCCCGTACTTAAGCTGCAGGTCATATTCCAGAGGAATCCATGTATCTATGGGAGCCTCATTGTGCTGGATGACTGCCTCCATCTTGTCGAGGGCGTGTACCAGCTTTGCTTCTTCCGTCTTATTTTCATCTAACTCCCGGAACATTTCCAAAAGCTCTTTTTCGTACTTCTCAGGCAGCATGGAAGCTGCCTTTTTGATCCCTTCATCTTCTGCCTCCCTGTGACAGTCCTTTTTCTCAAAACAGGGAACATCGCCTGTTACGGCCTCTCCAAGGTCATGAAAGAGACACAGCTTCATAACATGATCCATACTAAGCTGCGGAAATTCCTCCTTCACGAGCCATGCAAAGACACACAGCCTGCAGGTATGCTCTGCCACACTCTCGTGCCTGCCGTCAGAGGTCCAGGAGTGTCTTGTATTGCACTTAAGCTTTTCTGCCAGGCTCATAAAATCAAGCAGCATTCTTACATCCATAATCCGTTATCCTCTCTTGTCCTAAAGGGGCTTAAATCTCACAGCTAACCCTCCAGGATTTTTACATAAAACCTGCGGTTTCTCGGTCCGTCAAATTCACAGAAATATAAGTCCTGCCAAATTCCCAGAACTAACTCGCCGCCGCTTATGATCATTGTCTGGGACGGTCCGAAACAGCTTGTCTTAATGTGGGCGTGAGAGTTTCCTTCCGCATGGCGGTAGCGTGCATGATTAGTAGGAAATGTTTCTTCCATCTTCATCAGAATATCGTGTACAACGTCTGGGTCTGCATTTTCATTGATCGTAAATCCCGCTGTGGTATGCGGGGAAAATACGACAACAATTCCGTCCCTCACTTTGCTCTTTACAATGTCCTCACGGACCATGTCCGTTACTTTGGACATCTGCTGTGCTCCTCTTGTTGCAATGTGGTGTTCATACAAATTCATAGTGTTCCTCCTTCCAGATATTTCATAAGCCCGTCATACTCCCGTTTCATCAGGCAGTACCCATGCTCATAAAAATTCATCAGCATATCATAGTCCTTCTCAAGCCGGGATACCGTTGGAATAAGCGGCCTCAGGACATAGATTCTCCCCTCCTTTTCCAACCGCTCAATCTGTCCCATCTGCCAGTTATATTTTGCATTTCTCCGTATTGTTGTCCTGACAAGCTCCGGGTAAGACCGGTACGCCCTCTGGTACATCCGGGTCATCATCTTTGTCACCGGCTTTTTCCGATAACCCGGATTCCTCGTAAGGATGATGACAATTTTGTCATTTCCCTTTCTTAACGCCCGCCCGACAGGAACGGAATCCGCCAGTCCGCCGTCCAGGTATGGGATGTTATCCACATTTACCATCGGTGATACAAGCGGCATGCTGCTGGAAGCACGGCACACCTTCATCAGCCTCTCCCTGTCATGATCCTCCGTCATATATTCGGCCTTCCCTGTCTCACAGTTCGTTGTAACAATCTCGCATTCCATGTCTGATGCAAAATAAGTGTCATAATCAAAAGGAAAGATCTCATTGGGATACTTGTCAAATACCATATCCATGTCTAAAATGCTCTTCTCTCTGACAAATCTGGTAAATCCATAATAATAGCTGTATTCCTTCTCTTTATGGATCATACAGTCTCTCGTCCTTCCAATCTGCCTTGACACATAGTCCACCCCGTTACAGGATCCCGCTGACACACCGATCACATGAGACAGGTAGACATCCTTTTCCATCAGATAATCCAGTACCCCTGATGTAAATACGCCTCTTGTCGCTCCGCCCTCAAGTACCATTGTTGCATTTATCATAACCTACTATCCCCTTTCTGCATCTGCTGTCACAATTTACTTAAGAATCACTTTCTTACGACTATTATATACCAAATTCCCCGGATGTGCATTATTCATCTTGCCTTTTCTTTCTTTATTTGGTAGTATAATGTTGCTTCTACTTATGTTACAGTTAATAAAAGGAGACTAAAACACATGATTAGTACAAGTAATATTACATTACGTGTTGGCAAAAAGGCATTATTTGAGGATGTCAATATCAAATTCACAGAAGGGAACTGCTATGGCCTGATCGGCGCCAACGGTGCAGGTAAATCCACCTTTCTGAAGATCCTGTCCGGACAGCTTGAGCCTACGAACGGGGAAGTCATCATCACCCCCGGCGAACGTCTTTCCTTCCTTCAGCAGGATCATTTTAAATATGACAACTACCCTGTCCTTGATACAGTTATGCTGGGAAATGCAAGGCTGTATGAGATTATGAAGGAAAAGGAAGCCATCTACGCAAAAGAAGATTTCACAGATGAAGACGGCATAAAGGCAAGTGAACTGGAGGGCGAATTTGCCGCCATGAACGGGTGGGAAGCCGAATCCGATGCCGCTTCTCTTTTAAACGGCCTCGGTATCGGGACAGAACTTCATTATGAACTGATGAAGGATTTAAACGGTCCGGAGAAGGTCAAGGTTCTGCTCGCCCAGGCGCTGTTCGGCAACCCGGACATTCTGCTCCTTGACGAGCCAACCAACCATCTGGATCTTGATGCCATCGCCTGGCTGGAGGAATTTCTGATTGGCTTTAATAACACAGTTATAGTCGTTTCGCATGACCGTTATTTCTTAAATAAGGTTTGTACACAGATTGCGGATATTGACTATGGAAAGATCAAGCTATATGCAGGAAACTACGATTTCTGGTATGAATCCAGCCAGCTTCTCATCCGTCAGATGAAGGAAGCGAACAAGAAAAAGGAAGAAAAGATTAAGGAGCTTCAGGAATTCATTTCCCGATTCAGCGCCAATGCATCCAAATCCAAACAGGCAACCTCCAGGAAACGTGCACTGGAAAAGATCCAGCTGGATGATATACAGCCCTCCAGCCGGAAGTACCCTTATATCCATTTCCAGCCGAATCGTTCTATCGGAAATGAGGTGCTGACTGTAGAGGGATTAAGCAAAACCATTGACGGCGAAAAGGTGCTGGACAATATCTCCTTCACCCTGAACCATGACGACAAGGTGGCTTTTGTCGGAAGCAATGAGCTTGCCAAGACCACGCTTTTTCAGATTCTCATGGGCGAGATGGAGCCCGACACCGGAACCTACAAATGGGGTATCACCACTTCGCAGGCCTATTTCCCCCAGGACAACGGAGCAGAGTTTGACAATGATAACACCATTGTGGAATGGCTGACACAATACTCCGAGGAAAAGGATGTCACCTATGTCCGCGGATTTCTAGGACGTATGCTTTTTGGCGGCGACGATGGTGTAAAAAGGGTACGCGTTCTGTCCGGAGGCGAAAAGGTCCGCTGCATGCTGTCCAAGATGATGATCTCCGGCGCCAATGTACTCCTCTTCGATGAGCCGACCAACCATCTGGACATGGAGTCCATCACAGCCCTCAACAATGGAATGACAAAATTTCCTGGTGTCATCCTCTTTACATCAAGAGACCACCAGATTGTACAGACAACCGCAAACCGTATTATGGAAATCGTACCGGGCGGAAAACTGATCGACAAGATCACAACCTATGATGAATACCTTGAAAATGATGAGATGGCAAGAAAACGCCAGACATACAGCATACAGAGGGAAGACGACTAGAGCGTGTTTGAAAATTGCTTTCTGCCAGATGTGCGTCACAAATTGCAGGGCAAATTAACCGCAAAGTGGGGCGTGCAGGTGGCAGGAATGAATTTTCAGACACGCTCTAGTCGGGGACAGGGCAATTTCTTCTTATCGTACTCTTTCCGGAAAGCCTATCTTCTTCTGCACCTTCCGGAGGGTCTTATTTGCAAAATATCCTGCCTTTTCCGCATTATCTTTTATAATCCCATTAATATATGCCTTATCCTTCTCAAGGCGCGCCACCTCGTCCTGCAGGGGTTTAAGCACGGACACAACGGCCTCTCCCACCGCAGTCTTAAAGTCTCCATAGCCTTTCCCGTCAAATTCTTTCACGACCTCGTCTGGCTTCATTCCTGTACATGCGCTGTAGATATCAATCAGATTTTTTACTCCCGGCTGCTCTTCGCGATAGAGAATCTGCGCTTCAGAATCAGTTACTGCACGCCTGCATTTCCGCATGATGGTATCCGGATCATCCAGCAGATAGATGCTTGCATTGGGATTCTCATCCGACTTGGACATCTTCTTTGACGGATCCTGAAGGCTCATGATCTTAGCTCCTACCTTTCCGATATATGCCTCCGGAATGGTAAATACATCTCCGTATATATGATTGAATCTTTCTGCAATATCTCTTGTTATTTCCAGATGCTGCATCTGATCAATCCCCACCGGGACTACATCTGCCTGATAAAGGAGAATATCCGCTGCCATCAATACCGGATAAGTAAATAATCCCGCATTAATATTGTCTGCGTGCTTCGCGGATTTATCCTTAAACTGGGTCATACGGTTCAGCTCGCCCATATAGGTAAAGCAATTCAGAATCCATGCAAGCTCTGCATGTCCTGACACATGGGACTGATAATAGATGCAGTTCTTCTCTGGATCAAGACCCGCCGCAATATACAGAGTAAGAAGCGCCCTCGCCCGCTTTCTCAACACCGCCGGATCCTGCCGTACGGTAATAGAATGCATATCTACCACGCTATAAAAGCACTCGTATTCATCACTCAGTGTCACCCAGTTTTTGAGAGCCCCAAGATAATTTCCAAGGGTCAGATTCCCTGTTGCCTGCATTCCGCTGAATAACACTTTTTTATCACCTAACATTTTTCTGTCCTCCATTTTTCACATTCTTTCATAACACTGCCACAGCCTGACCTCATCATCGCAATTTCCCATAACTAAGCCACGGCCTGATATCATCATCGTATTTTTTCATAGCTCTGCCACGGCCTGACATCATCATCGTAATAGGCTTTATTCTCTGACAATATGCGAAATTTCCCGCCTGCCGCTTCCACTTCCGTCACAGCACAGTTTTTATGTACTCCCTGTCCCCAGTATTCTGCCAGCGGCTTTTTCTTCATATAATTAAGCATCCCCGCAAGAGCAGCTCCATGAGTGGCAATGAGAATGTTTTTTCCCTCATACTCCCTCTGCCTGGAAAGCCACGAAAGGAAATCACCAACTCTTGCCCTGACTGCCGCAAAATCTTCCCCTCCTTCTGCAGGTTCATAGTTCACAGGATCATTAAAAAATGCCTGAAAACGCTCCGGAAGCTCCCAGCCTTCCTTCGAGCAGCATTTCCCCTCCCATTCGCCAAATGCCATCTCTGCAATTCTTTCATCCTTAATTACCGGCACATCACGCCCGGCAAGAATAAGCCCGGCGGTCTCCACCGCCCTGCCAAGAGGGCTGCAGAAGCACACTGAAAAAGGAATACCCCGAAGCCCTGCCGCCGTCTTCACAGCCAGGCTCCGCCCGAATTCATTTAACGGGATGTCTGCCTGTCCCTGTATCCTGCGTGTCTTATTCCAGTCTGTCTCGCCGTGCCTTACAAGATATAACTTCATTTTTCTCATCTGCCTCCAAACTATCTGTAATCAACCCGGGGCAATGGTTACTATTCACGGACTAGCCGTCCACTCATAGTAACACATCCGGCCCAGTAATAGTATAACATATCTTTTTCTGTTTTTCATGAACTTTTGTGTTATAATAAAAAAGAAGTGAAAAGTAAAAATAGAAGGAGAGACGACTATGGAAAAAATTACCAGCTTTACAATAGACCATTTAAAGCTTCAGCCAGGTGTATATGTATCCCGATTGATTATGTGGAGGGACATCCCGTTACCACCTTTGATCTGCGCATGACAAGCCCGAATGAAGAACCGGTCATGAACACTGCAGAGATGCATACGATCGAGCATCTTGCCGCCACCTTTTTGCGCAATCATCCCGAATTCGGCAGAAAAACCATTTATTTCGGCCCCATGGGCTGCCGCACCGGCTTCTACCTTCTTCTGGCAGGAGAACAAAGCTCCGCCGGTATCATCCCGCTCATGAAGGAGATGTATACATTCATCGCTGGATTTGAAGGAGAAGTTCCTGGAGCTCACCCGAAGGACTGCGGAAACTATCTGGATATGAATCTTCCCATGGCAAAGTATCTTGCAAACAAGTATCTGTCAGAGGTGCTGGAAAATATTACGGAGGACAGGCTGGTCTATCCGCAGTAGAATGGGGACAGGGCATTTCCTGCCCTGTTCCCCATTCCACTGCCTATTCAATCTCAATCTGACACATTTTCATGGCCTCAAGTGCGTTTTTATGATTTTCAGGTGTTGTACCCGCGCAGCATGAAGCATCTACGATGACAGGCAGCTCCGGAAACATTGCTTTTATGATCATCGCATTGGATATCACGCAGATATCTGTGCACAGTCCCACGAAGGTAATGGATTCCGCCGTGTCTGTTCCAAGCACTCCCTGATCCATCAGATAATCTCTTACTGCATATCCCAGCTCTATGCTTCCAAAGGACGGTTTATTAATTGGTTCGCCATCCCTGAGCGCCTCAATCCGGGGATGCAGAGCCCAGCCCTTCGAACCGCGGATACAATGCGTAACCGGAAGCTTTCTTCCCTCCTGGGTTTCAAGATAGTTGATCTCATGGGTATCTCTCGTATAAAATACCTTTCCGTCAAATTCCTCTATCTTTTCTGCCACCTTCGGGACGATTGCTTCTGCTTCCTCCGTTCCAAGCGCACCGTCTATAAAATCATTTTGCATATCTACAACAACCAGTATTTTCATCTTGCATGCCTCCTGCATTACTTTCTCTAGAGCAGTAACTCCATTATAAGTTACTGTTCACTCCGTTAAAATTCGCTTCGCGAATGAGTTTGCTCACACCCGAATCATTTTCTTACGGACTTTGCAGTAAATGCAAAGTCCTGTGTGAACAGTAACCATTATAACACCGTCTTTTCTAAAAGCAAGTTTTATTTGCTTATTTCCTTTAAATGTGCGATAATAATGTTACTATAAGCGGTCTTTCAGGCTGTAAATAGTAACTGATATAATGGGAAAGGGGTTATACTTATGCCAGCATCATATGCACACTATCGTTTTGGAAGGGAAGTTACCGGATGTCTCCCATTTGTATACAGAAAGACGATTGAGAGTCATCAGGATTTATATAATATTGGTCTGCACGGACCAGACATTCTGTTCTATTACCGTCCGATATCCTCTAATGAGATTAACCAGACAGGCTATGCACTCCATGACAAACCTGCATCAGAATTTTTTGGCCAGGCAGCAGCGCTTTATATGCATGCAGCGGACCCGGATGCCTTAAAGGCGTATCTGTTCGGTTTTGTCTGCCATTTTTCACTGGACAGCGTCTGCCACCCATACATTGAAAAAATTGAACAGGAAAGCGGCTTAAGCCATGCTGAGATTGAGACAGAGCTGGAGCGTTTCTTCATGGAGAAGGATGGTCTTAACCCTGCTGAATATATCCCGGTCCAGCATATTCATCCGGATCCCGGGATTTCTCAGGTGATCGCTCCTTGCTTTGATCCCGCCACTCCGGAACAGATCAGATCCTGCCTGAAAGGAATGATCTTTTTTCATAAACTTCTTCACGCTCCAGAACGTACGGATCAGAAGGTGGACAAGCGCAGGCTTTTGTATCTTGGACTGAAGCTTATAAAAAAATATGATTCCATGCAGGGGCTGATCATGAAGCCCGAACCTGTATGCGACTGTACAAAATATATGAATCTGCTTCATAATCTGTACACGGAGGCTGTCACTGTGGCATCTTCCCTGATTCAGAATTATGCAAATGTACTGGATCATGCCTCTGCCCTTTCCTCACGTTTTTCTCTGACGTTTGGAAAAGGTGAAAACTGGGAAAGCTTATTTATATAAAAAGAAAGGAGGCCGTATCATGAAATTCAAACTCACTGCCCTGGAGAAGCACTGGATTCTCTATGATGTGGGAAACTCCGCGTTCGTCCTGCTTATAGCCACAATTCTGCCCATCTACTTTAATTACCTGGCAGATATGGAGAAGATCGAACCCTCTGTATACCTGGCATACTGGGGGTATGCCATATCCGTCTCCACTCTGATCGTTGCTGTCCTTGGTCCGACACTCGGAGCCATAGCAGACACAAAAAATTTTAAAAAAAGATTATATTCTGCTGCACTTGTTATCGGTGTGGTTTCCTGTGTGCTTCTTGGTACGACTTCCTCGTGGATGATCTTTCTCATCATCTTCGTGATTGCAAAAACCGCATTTTCCACAAGCCTGGTCTTTTACGACTCTATGCTGACGGATGTAACAACAGAGGATCGTATGGATTCCGTCTCCTCTCATGGCTATGCATGGGGGTATATCGGAAGCTGCATCCCGTTCGTTATATGCCTGGTCATTGTCCTGAATGCTGAAAAGCTCCATCTTTCCATGAAAACTGCCATGCTCATTGCATTCATCATTACTGCTGTATGGTGGCTTGCTGCTTCTGTCCCGCTTCTTAAAAGCTATCGTCAGGTCTACTACGCAGATGCGGGCACTCATGTAGTAAAACGCAGCTTTTCAAGGCTCGCAGGCTCATTAAAGGAGATCTATCATGAAAAGAAGATTTTCTTTTTCCTCCTTGCCTTTTTCTTTTATATTGACGGAGTATATACAATTATAGATATGGCAACTGCCTACGGAACCTCTCTGGGACTTGACAGCACAGGCCTTTTGCTTGCGCTGCTCCTGACGCAGATTGTAGCCTTTCCCTGTGCACTGATCTTCGGCATGCTTTCCAAAACCATATCCTCAGCCCTCCTGATCCGAATATGTATTGGGGCATATCTGTGCATTGCCCTGTATGCAGTAGGACTTGACAGCCAGGCCGACTTCTGGGTACTTGCCGTACTGGTTGGTATGTTCCAGGGAGCAATCCAGGCATTGTCACGTTCCTATTTTGCAAGAATTATTCCGGCTGATAAATCCGGAGAATACTTCGGACTTCTTGATATATGCGGAAAAGGCGCCTCCTTTTTCGGCACTTTTCTCGTTTCACTGATCAGTCAGATAACCGGAAGTCCCAGTGCAGGCGTTGGTTCACTTGCCGTTATGTTCCTTATTGGTTTCCTTTTATTTGGCAAAGCAGAGACAATAAATACAATGTCATCCTAACATTCCGAACAAATATTAATTTTCCGAGTATTTTTCTTACTGATATTTTTTTTCTTATGGTATTCTTATTATAAATAAAAGTAATAAATAATAGTATTCGAAAAGCAAAAGGAGTGGTATATATGAAACAGCCTATGCATTTATTTTCCGCTCATCATGCCGATAAGAATTTTATAGACAGGAATTGTGACCATTACTATTGTGATGTGCTCTCGGTTATTTCCTTCATTGATTCAACTGAATGCACCTCACTTCCTTACCGACATAAACACGATGCTTACGAATTCCTTATTCCTTATGGGCCTATTCCTCTTGTTATGTGCGAAGATTTAGTTTACTTCGGAGAGGTTGGTTATGTTTATCCCGTACAGAGCGGACAGGAACACGGCTTCAAATCCCTTGTAACGAACATTTCTTATGACAACATCAGTGTTGACAAGGTTTTTCTTGAAGATATCATGAAGCAGAAAAAGTATAACGGAAAAGAATTTGACTGGCGCTTTGAGCTTACAAAAGAGCAGAAAGCCTACATCCAGCTATTCAAAAATGAGTTCGATAACGGTGCATCCTGTGATCAGCAGAATCTCCGGCATCTCGCCGCGCTGATAACAGCATCCTTTATTGATTCGGAATTTCAGAAACGCGGAACCCCGATTGGAAAACCTGCACAATATCAGCAGGGTATTCTTCAGGTAGTAGCCTACATCAACCAGCATTACACAGAGCCTTTGAATGTAGATGATCTTGCCCAGATGTGCCATCTGTCCAAGACCTATTTTATTTCGGCATTCAAGCGTGTTACTGGCGAGACGCCTTACAGCTATCTTCTCAGGCTCCGGACTTCCAAGGCGCGGATTCTTTTGGAAACTACCGACTATACAATAAAGGAGATCGCCAATATGTGCGGATTCCAGAAGACCAATACCTTCACCTCCCACTTTTGTACTGTTACACACATGACTCCTTCTGAATACCGGGAGAATGCGCGAAATTAAAGGCCCAGATTCTCATGAGTCTGGGCCTTTTTCCTACCATAGCATAAGGAAGGATTTATAAAATTTAAAGCTACTTAAGCAAGCTTGTTCTTCGCAATCTCTGCGACTGCTGTAAATCCTTCTGCGTCATTTACAGCCATCTCTGCGAGCATCTTTCTGTTCATGTCAATATTCGCCAGCTTAAGGCCGTGCATAAGCTTACTGTAGGACAGTCCATTGAGCCTTGCTGCCGCATTAATACGCGCAATCCAGAGCTGACGCATCTGGCGCTTGCGCTGCTTTCTTCCTGCATAGGAAGATGCCAGTGCCCTCATGACAGACTGCTTTGCAACCCTGTACTGCTTTGAACGTGCTCCCCTGTATCCCTTTGCTAATTTTAATACTCTGTTATGTTTCTTTTTAGCGTTAAGTCCGCCTTTTATTCTTGCCATGTCTTATCTCCTCCTTCATATACCTGTCTTACAGATAAGGTAATACTTTCTTCATATTCTTTACATTAGTTGCATCTGTAATTGTTGACTGTCTGAGATTTCTCTTTCTCTTCGTAGACTTCTTTGTTAAGATATGGCTCTTATAAGCTTTATTTCTTTTTAATTTACCTGTACCTGTCTTTTTGAAGCGCTTTGCAGCAGCTCTATTTGTTTTGATTTTTGGCATGATTTGTTCCTCCTTGAATTCATTTAATGTATTTTTAACGTTTTTCAGTTAAAACCATACTCATATTCCTGCCTTCCAGTTTGGGAGCTTTTTCAACCGTCGCAATGTCCGCAACCAGTCCTGCGAAATCATCCAGAATATGCCTGCTCTGATGCACATGTGCCATCTCACGCCCTCTGAAACGCAAGGTAACCTTCACCTTGTTGCCCTTTGTGAGAAACTTCCTGGCATTATTCACCTTTGTGTTGAGGTCGTTCGTGTCAATATTCGGTGAAAGACGCACCTCTTTCACCTCTACAGTCTTCTGCTTTCTTCTTGCTTCCTTCTCTTTCCTTGCAAGCTCATACCTGTATTTGCCGTAGTCAATAATCTTGCATACCGGCGGCTGGGCCTTCGGAGCAATCTTTACCAAATCCAGCTCTGCTTCCTGAGCCAGATGCATTGCCTCCCTGATCGGCATAATACCTAACTGGTCTCCATTCTCTCCGATAACTCTTACTTCCTTGTCTCTGATCTGCCCGTTAATCATTAAATCGCTAATTGTAGTGCACCCCCATTGAAAATATTACAGCTGCCGCAGATGCCCGTATGGCCCTTACAGCAACAAAAAAATGAATAGCGTAAGACTATCCACCTTTCTCTCTGTATAACAGGACAAATCTGCTGTATCATATAATAAATAGTGCTTGCCTGACTCATGCAGAGCTTATTATATACAGCCACAGACCTTTCATACTCATCTATCGAACCAGTAGTCACCCGCTTGTGCTACGGTGAGAGTGAATCGTTACTGCACACTCTGTTCATAAATACAAAATTCTGTGTAGACAGTAACAGTGGATACTCTACTTTATTTTCTGCTTTCCGCAAGTAATAATCTACCACATCCGGCGCTTCGTGTCAACAGTATTTTCCTGTTTTTATCATAAATAACAATCCGGATGCCGTGCAGCAAAGTGCACGGCCTCGTGAATAGTAACTAATAATGCACAAAGAACTGCAAAATTACTATTGAAAAATATGTATTTTCATGGGATAATAGAACAAATTTGATTTCTATTCACGGGTCTGGAATCAAATTTGTTATTTTGACAATGAGCAATGAGATGAGGAGGATTCTATTTTATGAAGAAAAGAAGCAACTTTACAAGCAAGCTGGGATTTGTACTTGCCGCTTCTGGCTCTGCAGTAGGACTTGGGAACATCTGGCGCTTCCCCTATCTGGCTGCAAAATACGGCGGCGGCACATTTCTACTGATCTATCTGGTTTTGGCTGTTACCTTTGGTTTTACTCTTATGACCGCAGAGACCGCCCTTGGAAGAAAGACAGGCTTAAGCGCCATTGGCGCCTTTAAATCTCTTGACCGGCGTTTCGGATTTGTAGGCGTTCTTGCAGCGGCAGTCCCGATCATTATCTTCCCCTACTACTCCGTTATCGGCGGATGGGTGGTAAAGTATTTTTCCGTATTTGTAAGCGGCGGTGTCGAAAAGGCTGCCGGGGATACCTATTTTACAGATTTTATCAGCGGTACTTTTGAGCCGATCGGCTGGTTTTTCCTGTTTATGGCCGTGACTTCCCTTATCGTCCTGTGCGGTGTGGAAAAGGGAATCGAAAAGGTGAGCAAATTCATGATGCCGGTTCTCGTGGTACTTACCGTTATTATCGCCGTATACAGTCTGACTCTTGACGGGGCGATGGAAGGACTGGTATATTACATCAAGCCCCATATGGCCGATGTGTCTGCCAAGACGATTCTCGCTGCTATGGGACAATTATTTTATTCTATGTCACTTGCAATGGGAATCATGATCACCTATGGCTCTTATATGAAAAAGGAAAACAATCTAGAGAGCTCTGTGCGGCAGATTGAGCTGTTTGACACCGGTATTGCCTTTCTCGCAGGACTGATGATTATTCCAGCGGTATTCGCATTCTCCGGCGGAGACAGATCCGCACTTAATGCAGGCCCGGGACTGATGTTCATGACTCTGCCGAAGGTGTTTGCAGGCATGAAATTCGGCGGCGTGATCGGAATCATCTTTTTTGTACTTGTATTTTTTGCGGCGCTCACATCCGCAATCTCTCTGATGGAGACAATCGTATCCATCTTCCGGGACAAGTTCGGCTGGGGACGAAAGGGTGCAAGCATCTTTGTAACCGTACTGTCACTGGCTCTTGGTATTCCGTCCTCCCTCGGGTTCGGACCTCTTGGCTTCATAAGCTGGATGGGTATGTCTGTCCTTGATATTATGGATTTTGTAAGCAATAGTGTACTGATGCCGATCGTGGCATTCTTTACCTGTATCTTTATTGGCTTCATTATTAAGCCGAAGACAATCTCTGACGAAGTAAAGGTAACTGACGGAACCTTTAAGGCAGAGAAGATGTTCAATGTGATTATAAAATGGGTGGCGCCGATTTTCCTGGTACTGATACTCGGAAGTTCAGTGGCAAGCGCATTAGGAGTGTTCACGATTTAAATATTCAGTTGGGGACGGGGAATTTTTCGCCCTAAAAGCTCCAGTAGAGCTTTTAGGGTGAAAAATTCCCCGTCCCCAGCTTTAGCGTTTGTCTCCCATACAGAAGACGGCTACGACACCGGGGCCGGTATGGCTTCCGATTACGGTTCCGATATTGTTGATGAGAATGCTGTGGATTCCCAGCTTTTCGCGGACCAGTCCGGCTACATATTCCGCATCCTCCTGACAGTCACCGTGGGTAATCATTATAAGATCGTTCTCTCTGCCGTGAGACTGTTCAGCTGCTTTCTCTACAATCTTCTGAAGGGATTTTTTTCTTCCCCGTTCTTTTCCTATGACCTGAAGCTTACCCTCATTGTCCATATGGATCATGGGTTTAATCTGTACAACACTCCCGAGGACAGCTGCTGTCTTTGATATCCGTCCGCCTCTCTGAAGATGATAGAGATCATCTATTGTTACATTATGGCAGACATGAAGCTTGTTTTCCTCTGCCCACTTTGCTGCTTCTTCTATGGTCATGCCCTCTTTTTTTCTCTTTAGTACATAATACAGGAGCAAGGCTTCTCCCATACAGGCACACAATGTATCAACAATGATGATTTTTCTGTCCGGATACTCTTCTCCAAGCTCCTGTGCAGCAATCTGCATGCTGTTACAGGTACCGCTTAAGCCTGATGAAAAAGCAAGGTGAAGAATATCTTTTCCTTCCTTTACATATGGCTCCAGAGCTTTTTTTGCTTCATCCGGATTTACCTGGGATGTGACAGACATCTTTCCTTCCCGCATTTTTGTAAAGAATTCCTTTGCAGATAGTCCCAGCATATCCTGATAAGTTTCTCCGTCAATCGTGTATTTTAAAGGAATAAATGGTACATTCCTCTCCTCCAGCCATTCCTTCGGTACATCAACTGTACTGTTTACTGTTACAATGTAGTCACTCATAGTCTAAAACCTCCTAACTGTGTATCCTGTCATATTACTGTTCACTCTGAATCCTGTTCTCCTGCAGCCGCGGCGGGAATGCGGTCCGGATGTGAATAATAACCCTATCATACCACTTTAATCCATTTCACGCAAAACCTTTTTAAAGGTAATGGCAAAAAGAGTTGCTGCTGTGGTAACGGATATGAAATCCGCAATCGGCTCTGCCCGGTAGATTCCCATAACTCCCATAAATCTTGGCAGGATCAGCGCCAGGGGAATCAGCAGGATAACCTTTCGCAAAAGCGCGATAAAAACGGAAACCTTCGCCTGTCCAAGCGCCACAAAGGTAGACTGGCATGATGACTGTATGCCAAAAAACATAAAGCCCAGGAAATAAACCGGCATGACCTGTGCTGTAAGATCTGCAAGCTGCTCGTTATTTGTAAAAATTCCTGCATAAATATGGGGAGCAATCACTGCAATTCCCCCGAGAAGGAACATGGATGTAAAGGTAACTGTTATCAGTCTGAAAAAGGTTCCCTTTACCCTCTCCTTATTTCCTGCACCGTAATTGTAACTGATGACAGGCTGTACTCCCTGTGTTATTCCCTGGGCTGGTATGCCGATAAACTGCATAATACTGGTAAGGATTGCCATGGTGCCTACATACAGATCTCCGCCGTATTTCTGAAGTCCTGTATTCAATGTAATGCTTACCAGACTCTCTGTGCTCTGCATAATAAACGGGGATACACCCAGCGCGGCAATTTTCTTAATATATTCTGCCTGCAGCCGGATGTTCTTCCGTCTGAGGCGCAGGACACTTTTCTCTGATGTGAGGAAACGCACAACCCAGACTGCACTGACCGCCTGGGAGATTACGGTGGCGATGGCTGCTCCCCTTACCCCCAGCCCGAATGCAAAGATAAATACCGGGTCAAGGCAGATATTCAGCGCTGCCCCGATCAGCACGGAGAGCATAGCTGTCTTTGCCTCTCCCTGCCCGCTAATAAAAGTATTAAGACCAAGCGCCGCCTGAACAAATATGGTTCCCACAAGGTAGATGCCTATATACCCTTCTGCATATCCGATGGTTGCCTCGCTTGCTCCAAAGGCAAACAGCACAGGTCTTTTGAAAATGGAAAATATAACTGTCAGGATCACGGAAAAGAAGAGAATCAGCCCTGCCGAATTTCCAAGAATCTTTTCCGCCTTCTCGTAGTCCTTCTTACCCAATTCGATTGAAGCAAGGGGAGCCCCGCCCATTCCTGCAAATGCACTGAAAGCGGATATCAGCATTATGATCGGGAAGGTTACCCCGACCCCGGTAAGTGCAACATCCCCATAGCCTCTGATATGCCCGATATAGATCCGGTCCACAATATTATACAGTATGTTAATCAGCTGTGCTGCCACTGACGGAAGCGCCAGCGAGACCATCAGCCTGCCCAAAGGCGCTGTGCCCAGCTTGTTTTCCTTTTGAGTGTTCTCCTGCATAAAAATTCCTCCCTAATATAAGCCTAACAAGCATTATATACAAATTGTAATAAAATGTAAATCATAAAAACATATTCGAAGTATATAAATCAAAGCTTCTCCTTGTAAAATATACCTGATTAGCCTATAATGAGAAAGAAAGGTTACTGTTCACGGGTCAGGAATGTGCGTAAGCTGCGCAGGGTCTGCCCCAGCGAAGCGAGGGTATTCCGTAAGAACGTGATTCAGGAGTGAGGGGTGATAAGAAAGGAGTACATTAAAATGGGCGTATATGTAAATCCTCCGGCTGACGGTTTCGCAGAAATTCTGAATTATAAAAAATATATTGATAAATCCGGGATAATAGCATACACGAACAGCGTACTTGGTACTCCGGATAAACTGACCTGTTTCAGCAAACCCCGGCGTTTCGGCAAATCATTTACTGCAAAGATGATCACTGCATATTACTCAAAAGGCGCCAACGCGGCTGCTCTTTTTGCAGGACTAAAGATTGCCAAAATGAATTTGGAGCAAAATCAGAATAAGAACGCAGACTTTGAAGAAAACCTGAACAAATATGACGTAATCTCTCTTGATATGACGCCATTTGTTGCTCTGGCAGAAAGTACCAATGAGATTGTCAGTGATTTACAGCAAGATGTCATAGAGGAACTTGAGAATGAATTCCCAAATTGTATCAGGAAGGGCACAAAGACTTTATATAAGGCACTTTTACAAATTAATCTGAAAACCGGACGCAAATTTTTTATTGTTATCGATGAATGGGATATGATTTTCAGGGAGGCAAAGGATAATATTTCCGTGCAAAAGGAATATATCAATCTTCTCCGCAGCCTGTTCAAAAGCAATCAGACATCGCAGATTATTATCGGAGCATATATGACTGGCATCCTGCCAATTAAAAAATACGGAACTCAGTCAGCACTAACGGATTTCAGGGAATACTCCATGTTAAAGCCTGGAGTTCTGGCTGAATTCGTGGGTTTTACAGAGAAAGAAGTATATCAATTGTGTCAGGAATATCACCTAGATTTTGATGAAACCCAGAAATGGTATGATGGCTATCGCTTTGATACCATCGGACATGTATATTGTCCAAATTCTATCATAGAACTTATATCCATGCAGGCATTTGACAGTTATTGGACAACGACTGAAACCTATGAATCGTTAAGGGATTATATTGATCTGAATATGGACGGTTTAAAAGACGCAATCATAAACATGCTTGGAGGGAAAAAGCACAGGATTGATACAGGAACTTTTCAAAATGATATGACATCCTTATCAAGCAAGGATGATATCTTGACTTTACTTGTGCATCTGGGATATCTTGCATATAATTTTGATAATAAAGAAGTATTTATTCCAAACGAGGAAGTCAGAGGTGAGTTCATCAGAGCTGTAAAAGAAGGCAGACATCAAGAACTTGCCCTGCTGGTTGAATTGAAATGGAATAAAAGTGCAGGTAAAGCGATATCCCAAATAAAAGAAAAGCAATATGGAATGATTATGCAAAAATATGATTATACAGGTGAATTGCTTCTGGTAGGGCTGAATTACAGCACAAAGACCGGAAAGCATACTTGTAAGATTGAGCGGTATATATGATAATGAGTTTATTCCGGCTGAACCTGTAAAGAAGATGAATGACGTATACAAGACATTTAATGTGAAATGTTCAGTCTACATCCCCCCGCTAAGAGGGAGATGTAGACTAAAAAACTCTCAGGAACTCAGGTTAATTCAGCTTTACATTCAAATAATTTCTTCCCGAAAGTGTTTTATTAAAGCAAAGGCTGCAAATGATAACTAAGCATCCTGCTGCAAAACCAATCCAGTTAAACAGCGCCGTCAGTATCAGAAGCTGCAGCCTCATAAATTTCAGCGCATATCCCAGTTCGAAATTGGGCTGTGTATAATTGGCCACTGCGACAAATGCCATATAGAGCATGACTTCACTGTTAAACCAGCCAGACTGGACGGAAAATTCTCCCATTACAAGGCCTGCAATCACACTAAGAGGTGTGCTGAGCATACTTGGGGTGTTCATAGCAGCAAGCCTCAGCCCGTCGATCGCAATCTCCAGAATCAATAACTGGAAAATAAGCGGAATGTTCACCATATCCTTGACGGCCACAAAGGCAAAGACCTTTGGCAGCCAGTTCAGATTCTGCATAAACAGAAGAAAGACCGGCGTCAGAAATACAGTCATTAAGGTAATCAGCGTCCTTGCAACTTTCAGATATATATTCGTAAGGGTTGGAAAATAATAATCATTCGCCTCTTCAATCATGTCAAATATAGAAGTCGGCAGTATCATGGCTGACGGGGAATTATCCACCAGCAGGACCACCTTCCCTTCCAGGAGACACGCTGATGCCGTATCCGGTCGTTCTGTAAATTTGAACTTGGGGAAAGGGTTATACCACTTCCGTTTAAACAGACATTCTGCCAGACTCTGCTGGTTCATGCGCAGGGCGTCTGTCCTGATGCTTTTAATCCTTCCTGATACGGTTTCAAGAAGTTCCTGGTCTACCCGGTCTTCCATATAGCAGATTGCAACATCTGTGCGGGAGCTGTCTCCGATTTCCACCATTTCCATAATCAGGTGGGGATCCCGTATTCTCCTTCGCATCATGGCTGTATTGAATACAATCGTCTCTACAAACCCGTCCCTGGAACCCCGCAGCGACTTATCCTTGTCTGGTTCCTCCACACTCCTTGCCGGATATGTGCGGCAGTCAATCGCAATACATGCCTCATACCCATCAACAAAAAGACAGGTAACACCTGACAAAATATTTTTGACAGCCTGATCAAAGTCTCCGTATATATCCACCTCAGCGTAAGGAATACAGACTCTCGCAAACTCTGTGGCATCTTTTGGCATATCCTCTTCTGTTACCTTTAAGATGGAATCCATGATCTTAAGCAGGACTTCATCCTTCGTAAAACCATCTATAAAATAAAAGGTTGCCACCCTGCCGCCGATGTACACATCCCTCTGTATAATATCAAAGCTCTCTTTCACAGGAAGAAGTTCATTCATATAAGTAATGGTTTCTTCCCTCATGGAAGTTATCTTCTTTTTATCTGGCATATTCATCCCTCCACTTATTCTGATATAGAAATAGCGTGCCCGTAAACTGAAAAAATATGCCAGATTTAAAATCAAATCATCAAACCCTGCGGCGCCTCTTCTACAGCATCTCTTTCCTTTGCATGTCTAAGCCTTTTTGAAAAGGCCATACAGACAAAAATTCCTGCAGCAAAAATGCCAAGACCAATGCCATATAAAAACAACAGGCCTTTTAAAAGCACTTACGTAAAAGTCATCGTGAAAGGATCAGACAATAAAAAAGCATCTTCAAATAAACTGCTATTTGAAGATACTTTTTATAGCTCTTTTCTACCTCTTATTTCTTCTGATCAGCAATGAGCCGGCCACACAGATCACAAGGCATACTCCTGCACCAATAATACATCCATCCATATTGAGACCGAGCGGTATCTTAAGAAACATATCGAAGCAAAAAGCAATTACAAATCCGCTAAACATTCCCGCATTAATCGCCTTTGCATCTGCCCGTTTCCAGAAACATCCCAGGAACAATGGCAGGAAAACGCCCGCACCGTAAGCTCCCCCGCCTGTCTTGAACAATTGATAGATACTATTCACATATAATGCCATTGCAGTAATAACAACCGCTCCCGCCACACAGGTAAAACGTGTGAAAAGAATTTTCTTTTTTTCATCCATATCCTTTTTTATCGGAACAACCACATCATCTGTTACTGTTGATGCAAGGAGCAGAAGATAGCTGTCTCCCGAGGTAAGCATCAGCCCTAGCAGCCCTGCAAGCATTAATCCCCGGACCACAGCAGGAAGATATGTTACAATAAATATAGGCGTAAACTGGTTTCCTGCCGTGATTTCCGGAAAAATCTGCTGTATTGCAAGTCCCGGAAGCGCTGACAGGAATCCGCAAATGGCCAGCGTTGCCACCCAGGCAACACTTAAATGCATCGTATGAAACAAACACGATTTCTTGTAGTATTTGTACATTTTTTACATTTTTTCTCATGATTATCTGTATACTTTGATTTTTATATAAAGATATGCTATTATCTCATTTAATTACTACATATATTTATTGATAATACAAATAGCAAAGGAACAGGAGGGACGATTGTCATTGAAAACCGCATATTTACTAGAAAAAATTCATTCTTTCAAATTTACATTTCATGGTTCCGAAGATGAAGATGTCTATGGTGTCTGCATTCTGAATTATGCTGCCTTTCCTGAGGACCTCCCATCAGGGGGCACACTGTATCTTGCTGCCATTGAAGAAATAGCACAGTTTTCGAATCTTTCGGCATGCATTCTTTTCATCCCTGCACTTCATCTCAGCCAGTGCTACCAGCAGATTATTCAGATCATCATGCAGGAATATAAGCGAAATGCTGCTCTTGTCAGATTATATGATGCTTTTTCGGCTGCCACCACCCTGCCCAAACTCGTAGAAATCTGTCATCAGGTCATGCAGAATCCTGTATGGTTTCTTGACAGGACATTTCATATTATTTCCTATTCCTGTCCCGGAAAACGAAGGATTCTCTTTCCAGAAATACTAAAAAGGAAGGCTGAACATTTAGACCATAATCCTGTTATCATGAATGCAAATGAAAATTTTCCCACCCGTCATCTTCTTGCGCCAATTTACGAAGACGGCATACCCGGCGGATATCTGTTGGTTTTCGAAAAAGACAATCTTTTTTCAGATGCAATTGATATGAATTATGCAGCGAAAATATGTAATGCATTGGAATCATATAAGAACAGTGAGCTTCTTTCATACCGCTCTTCGCCTATGGAACAGTTTATATTAAATATTTTAAGCGGAAATCTTACGAATTCTGCTGCAATTACACAGCAATTTCTGCATATCACAGAATCAATAACTTAAAAGAAATGTTTAATATAGATTTTGAAAATCCCCGTCTTTTTTTCAAATTATATACATCTGTCACAATATATAACTATCTTGGAAAGCTTGATACGGCTGCGCTGTTCGGTCCCTTTATCTAAACGGGGACAGGGCATTTTTAATTTGGGACGGGGCATTTTTAAAAATGCCCCGTCCCCGATTAAGCTTCTGTACTCCCGAAGCCGCCGTTTCGTTCTTCGCTCACATCATCATCCATCGTGATTCCATACTCCACAAAGATCCCCTGCATAAATCCTTTTCCTGCATCAAGCTCCAGCACTTTTTTCTCATTGCTGTCATTGGTGATCTTGGCAAAAATATGTCCTTCATTCTCGGAATAAAAATAATCACTGTCAATGATCCCTACTGTATTATTGAGCTGCAGTCTGTACTTGAAGCCCAGACCGCTTCTCGGATAACACTTTAGCACCCAGTTTTCCTGCATCTCTGCCCGGATGCCGGTTGGTACTTTTACAGTCTTTCCCGGATTCAGGGCAATCGGAAACGGGGTGAAGAAGTCATATCCTGCGGATCCCTTTGTTGCCCTTTTTGGCAGACGGATCTCCTGATAGATCTCCTGAATATCTGATTCATCGAAATGATCGAATGTATCCAGGCATGCCTCCTTAAATTGTTCGTAGCTTACTTTATAGAACTGTGCGATTCTTTTAGCCATGTAATACAAGCCCTCCTGTCTGTAGTGTATTTTTCACATCAATTACGGACTGATTCGCACTGCCCCTCCAGTGAAGCGTGTTATCCTTCTTTTCTTCCTCGAATCTTCCGTCAACTAAAACATCCAGATACTTCATGATCTGAAGCTCTTTTATCTCGTCCCAGGTATATCCGGTGTAGAGCCAGATGGTCTTCTCTGGGTATTCCTTTTTTATCTCCTCTGCAAGTGCCGTTACTTCTTTGCGGTTTGCTGCATGAAGGGGATCCCCTCCTGAAAATGTGATTCCGCTTACATAATCTTTTTCAAGTTCTGTAAAGATCTCCTGCCTTGCCGCCTCGTCAAAGGGAATCCCTCCTTCGGGATCCCAGGTTACCGGATTATGGCATCCCGGGCAGGCATGGGAACATCCGGCAACCCACAGCACTACCCGAAGCCCGTCTCCGTTGAGCATATCATCCTTTGTTATATTGTGATACCGCATGATTACATACTTTTCCTTTCTGCAATCTCTGCCATCTTCGCCGCATTCAGACGGGTGTCTCCTTTCACTCTCGAATAGGACAAATATCCGTTCATCCGGTCGATCTTCGTCAGGTTCTTGCTGCCGCATACCGGACATACATCCATGGAAAGCTCCTCATGTCCACAGTTATCGCAGTAAGCAAGGGACAGATTCACGCCCTCGTAGAAGCCTCTGTCCATGGCGCGCCTGATAAGAGACTTGATTGCTTCCCGATTGTAATTGATCGGATATTTTACATACTGAATCTTTCCACCATTACTTAAGTTCCAGAACCTTCCCTCCAAATCCTGTTTTTCGATCGGGGTAATGTCTTCTGTTACATGGCAGTGGAAACTGTTGCTTACGTATTCACGGTCTGATACGTTCTCAATGATCCCGTATTTTTTACGGAACTGCTGAACCTGCACGCCGCACAGATTCTCCGCCGGTGTTCCATAGATGGCATAAAGACGTCCGTCTTCTTTTTTAAACTGATTGATCTTGTCATTAATATGCTGCAGCGTATCCAGGGCAAACCTTCCGTCCTCTGCCAGCGATTTCTTATTGTGAAGCTGCTGAAGCTCATTTAACGCTGTAATTCCAAAGGAGGCAGTTGCCGCCTTAAGAAGCGGCTTGATCTTGTCGTAGAGACCCAAATTGCCGCCATAGAAGCCTCCTTCACAGTATGCAAGAGGATTCGTGGATGCCTTAAGCTCGCCCAGGTAATCATAGGTTCTCAGATGGAGCTGCCGGATCAGCTCCAGGTAATAATCCAGCACCTCGTAAAAATCCCTGCTCTCCTGCCTTGCCTTTGCATAAATCATAGGAAGATGAAGGCTGATGGCCCCGATGTTGAACCTCCCCACAAAGACCGGCTCGTCCTTTTCATCTGCCGGCTCCATGCCGCCTCTTTCATACCATGGCGAAAGAAATGCCCGGCATCCCATGGGGCTGATAATCTTCCCGTATTTCTTATACATGCCAGCTACATATCCGTCCCCGGTAAGGCTTAACCAGTCCGGGTACATCGTCCTGGCAGAGCAGTCAATGCCCGCCTCGAAGACATCCTCCAGTGGACCGCCCGGGCCGTGTAGCTTTTCATCATACAAAAATACAATCTTCGGGAATAATACAGGCTTTTTATGGCCCTTCCTGCCCTGACCGTTTTTGCGGACCTCCAGCATCTTAAGGGTCACAAGTTTGCCATATTCACTGGTAACGGTTCCCGCTGTAACCGTAATAAAAGGATAATCGCCTCTGCTTGAGGAAACAGAGTTGAACTTGTACTCCCATCCCTGGAAGCCCTGCTCCATCTCTTTTTCCAGATCCGCCCATGCGACCCTCTGGACAGTCTCCTCGTCAAGGCCCAGATCCCGGTACTTCTGAATCAGCTTTGTATGGGACTTCTTCGCATAGGGCTCAAGAATGTCATCCACACTTGGGACAGTAAATCCGCCGTACTGCTGGCTTGCCGCACTGAGCACAATATCGCCGATCACATCAAAAGCTGTGTCTAAGGTCTTCGGTTCATTATACCAGAGGTTTCCCATCTCGAAGCCTCCGCTTAGTACCCTCTTTACATCGAACAGACAGCAGTTCATGGTATCCCTTCTTGCTGACATATCATGAATGTAGATATATCCGTCGCGGATTGCCTGTATCTCCTCCACCGTCAGGAAAAACTTCTTATACAGTTCCTTATTCAGCTCATTGAAGATCAGACTTCTTTTGGTTGATACAAGGGCACTGTCTGTATTACTATTCTCCTTATCCCCAATGTACATAATCGACTGACTCTTTTTATAAACATCATCCAGCATCTGTACGAAATCCTGCTTATAATTCCGGTAGTCCTTATAGCTCTTGGCTACAGCAGCATTCACTCTCTCAAGGGCTCCTTCCACTACATTATGCATCTCGGCAATCGGAATCTCGGTAATTCCAAGCTCCTCTACCTTCTCCTCTACAAATTTGCAGATAAAACCAATCTCTTCATCCGTAAACTTAACCAGCGCTCTGTACGCCGATTTATTCACTGCAACAACGACCTTCTGGACATTGAATTCTTCCTTAGTTCCATCCTTCTTTACTACCTTTACCGCTTTTGTCAGCATCTGTCTTCCACTCCCCTTTTTGTCTATATTTAGTGTCTTCCACACACCATGTCACTATATCATGTATTTCAATAAGGCTGTCTGAATATAATATTATCATCATATCTATTATACCGTCAACGGATTTCACCCGAAAATATTTCACAAAAATAGAGCCAGACGGGGCTCTGTCAATTGTATAATATTATTTTTTTCAATCTGGGACGGGGCATTTTTAAAAATGCCCCGTCCCAAATTGCTGCTATTTTACTTTGACGGAAACAGCACTGCTGAATCGTCCGTAAACCTTTTTGCCCGCCCCTTTCCGGTAGGCTCTGACTTTGTAGTAATAAGTCTTCTTTGATTTCAGATCCTCATCCACCAGCTTCACCTCTGCATTGCCGCGCAGGGTTTCCACTCGTTTGTAAGTTCCATCCTTTTTTGTGCTGCGGTAAACCTGGTATCCGTCTGCACCGCCTGCCTTTTTCCAGGAGATTGTTGCCTGCTCTTTCCTCTTGGATTTTGCAGTCACTTTTCCAGACATTTCCAGGTCTGACTTATACTTCACAATCACACTGTATTTTCCATATATGCGGCTCTTTCCCTTTACTTTCTCATAGCCGCGCACTTTGATATCCGGAGTACTTCCGGCTGTAAATTTACTGGTATAGATTGTGTTTTTCTTTCCACTGACGCTGGCAAGCTTTTTGTAGCTCTTTGACTTCGCATTGTAGCGGTAGATAACATAGCCATCTGCTCTGGACAGCTCACTCCATTTGATCGTAAGCCGGCCGTTTTCTACCTTACAGCCCACTCTCGGGGCTGCTACGACTGCCCTGACCGGACTGCTGTAATCGCCGTAAAGCTTATTCCCGCCAGTCCCAGTCCTGTAAGCACGTATCTTATAGTAATAGATGTCCCCATCCTTATGCTTCACTCCGCCCGCTTTTACGGCAGAGCCCTTTTTCACTGTCTTTACCAACTTGTATTTGCCATTCTTTTTCGTACTGCGCCAGATCTGATAGCCCTCTGCCCCAGAGACCTTCTTCCAGGTCATGGCTACCTTTTTCGTATTCTGATACTGTACACTGAAGGACTTTACTGCCGCCAGTTTCTTCTCTGGAGTCTTTGGCTCCTCCTTGTCTTTTCCCTGCACTTTTGCAGCCGCGTTGTCTGCAAGCGGTATGGTCAGAGCTTCTATACCACTGACATTTACGTATTTTACAACAGGCTTTTCTTTATTTTCCGCCAGTCCGTCTTCCCCGGCAATCCCGACTGTAGCTGAAAATGCTTTGTCGTTTGCGGATGCAAGGGAAAGCGTGCCAAGAGATGCACCGTCCTTTCCGCTGAAAATATCCTGACTCTTTTTTCCAGAAAAGATCAAATCCACGATATACCCATTGCCATCCTTCCGGATCTCTGCATCCTTCACATCGCTGGAAATGGATTTGTTAAACGTAAACGCTGGTTCCTTGATCGCTCCGCTGTCCACCTTAACATACAGCCATAAGCGCATAGATGTAATGATCTCCGTCTCCCCCTGGGGCATCTTTAAGGATACATTTACATCAGTGCCCTTTGCGGCAAGTTCCCCGGCGGCGCCGGTGGCAGCCGACGCCGCGAAGGGACATGCCAGTATAAGCAGCAGGGATGTTAGTATGACTTTCATCCTTGTTTTCATGTTTACCTCCATCGTTCTTATACATTATTCTGACTTTGAGCCTGTCAGGGTAATCGGCGGAATCGTATCCGGCATGCTGATGATCTGAGTATCGCTGACCATTCGCTCACCTTCCAGGGTCAGGGCATTGTCCACGCGGTAGAGCTCGGCACGCACCTTGAGACCCTTCATATCTTCCTGATTCCATTTTCCTGGCTCAACATAGTAAACCCATGTTCCATTAGAGGTTTCTCCCAGATTTCCTTTCTCTGGAACATCTGCGAAGATGACCTGACCCGCCTCCAGCACATCAGACCCTTCTGTGGAACCAATAACATTACCCTTGTCGTCATATACCATGACTACATTGTAGGCCGGATTTCCTTTATAAGTTCCTGTGAATATCAGAGAACCTTTTTTGATTACATCCTTTGTTGTATCCGTACCATATACATAGTCGTTTTCCAGTATACCGATAGCCGCCTGGCCCGCATCTGTAGCGAAGAAATCCACATTATCTCCGCTTGGCCCGCAGATCTCAATCTCATTAATGGTAACCTTTTCTGTACCGGATATGGTCAGCCGCACATAACGGGCGTCATAAGTACCGATCCACTTATCCCTGGCTTCCTCTTCCACGGCGTCAAACCATATTTCGGTATAAGGCTTCCCGGCATCCTTACGTACTGCATATCCGCTCTTTACTGCCGTCCAGGTGCTTCCGTCTGCGCTCACCTCAAGATCCACACTGCCCAGGTCGCTTCCCTGATACCTCAGTGCGGTCACACGCTCTGACTGGTGCATGTCAATGGTAATCACAGATTTGTCTGTATCCGCTGTACGGGTTCCCTCATATGTGGTAGTCGTGTCGCCGTCAATGACATTTTCAATGGTGCGAAGCGCTGCTGCAGCAGGTACGCTGGACGGATCATCTTCATGGTAGCCGCTGTCCGGATCATCTGTCAGCCATCCATCGGTCTCCGTATCACTTCCTGCGTCATCTTCATCCTTCAGCGGATTCTTTATCTTATCTGCCTGGGCCTCAAGGCCTTCTGTCTCAATAGTCCATTGTTCCTTATTAAGCTGGCCGCCCGTCTCAATCTTTACAGAGCCTGCCCCCTTAACGTTTGAATAATTCAGGTACTTATCCACTGCCCGTATCTCATAGGTGATAACACGGTTATTGATAGCATCTATCGTATCCGTAAATACAGTAGTCCCACCCGCGTCTGCCTCAATAAATCCTGCTGTCTGGGATTTAGTCTCACCGTTTGCGGTCATCTTCCGCATAATTTCATAACCATGAAGAACATCCTTATAAGCATCGTCTGCCTTTATGGTAATCTTTACTGTATTGCTGCCTGATTCTGTTACTGCATTTGCCTCTGTCACTGCGTCTTTGCCTGTAACAGTAAGGGAAGCATCCTTCTCCGGATGGTCTACACGATAATTTCTCACCGCATCATTTACATAGTAGATTGCCTTTTCTTCCGGAGCTCCGTATTTTTCTGCATAAGCCTTTGTGGCTGCATCCGGTACCATACCCCAACGCTCAAAGAAGGTCAGAATATTTTTATTTGCCGCTGCACAGGACAGACGCATCAGATTCTGGTCTGTGCCTCCATCCAGCCTAAGACCTGCCTGCGGCGCCTTGGCCGGATTTCTGGAATAAGTATCCACTCTTGCAAAGAATAAGTTGTTAAACAGGTTATTATAGCTGTCTTCACCAGCATAGATATGGCGGTCATCCTTATTGTCGTCATAGGCAAGATGAAGCTGCCAGTACAGGGCAAGCTGAATTGCCACATTCGATGAACGGCCTTCTGCTCCTGATGTAACCTTTTTATAGATCTTGTCATAGCTGCGCCAGCGGACTCCGCTTCCTTCAATCGTAAGAAGCTGCGCAAAGTAGTTATTGGTGATCTCAGCAATGGCATATGTGCCCTGGTTAATGTCATGGCCAATCTCATGAGCCACACCCCATCCAAATCCATTCCAGTCAGATGGCGCGCTTGCCAGAGGCGCTGATCCCCACTCTATGCCGATATGGTTTCCAGAAGCATACATAAAGGCTCCGGCAAACATACGCATATAGCGGATATTCAGATGCTGTGAAGGCAGATCATTCCTTCCGTTCACATCCCCGGCCTCATTACTCAGCCCCTTATGCTGATAGAACAGAGTCATCGTATCCTCCATTGCCTTCAGGGCGTTGTCAAGCTTCTTAACCTTATCAGGAGCCTTGGCAATTCCTCCCCATATCTGAGTTGCAGGCAGTGAATACATCATCGGCTCCAGCATGATATCTGTCGTATTCAGAATACAGTTCTTTGCATCATATGCCTTATTCGTACCACTGACCTTATCCTTATGCCCGGGTTGTTCGTGCGCTTCTCCAATCTTCGAAACGTAGGCTTCCAGTTTCTCCACATAGGCTGCAATTGCTGCCGTGCGGTCTTCTCCGGTCTTTTTATAAAGATCCAGTACAGGAATATCACTTCCGCCGGCTACACGGACAAAATATTCATCTGATGCGTCATTCCCTGTATATGCCACATACATCTGACCGCCCCGCTCGGTATCTGTACTTCCGATTTTCGGAACAGTAATGGAATTTCGTCCTACCTTCAGGCTTGCTGTCTGCATAAATGCACCGGACTCTGCATGCTGCTGGGTAAATACAAGCTGCAGATTTGCAGAAGCATTCATATTCTTTGTATTATGGCTCACATAGACTATGAGGCTCTCTCCTGCATATACTGTCTTGCCCAGAGGCTGCCATGCATTCAGGCCGCCAAAGCCAAGATGTCCGTCTTTCTTTGCCGTGATCTGGTTGTGAACCTTGTAAGAATCCGTCTGGCTTCCCGTAAGAATCTCTCTCGCAAGCTGGATCTCCAGTTTTAGCTCATCATAAAGAGGATGCTTTTCACCACTGGCAGTATCCACTTTCTCTAACTCTGTCTCCAGCTCCGCAATCTTCTCTTCCGTCACACTGCCTGCTAACTTATTATGCATTGCATCATTAAACAGGCCCATAATCCGCTCTTCCAGATCATTATACTGGTGGAAATGAATCTCCGCAATCTTCATAGCGCCGCGGCTATAGCCTGTGCTCACGCACAGATTGATCTTGTTGGCTGTAATAGCCTCATCCAGCTTCACAATATAATACGGATTCTGGTTTTCGTCCATCTTCCGCAGAAGTGAAGCGCCTACTGTCTTCTCTGTCTTTGAATCATCCTTACTCCAGTATCTGATACGCACATAATTTAGCCTTAATGTCTCATCTGCAGTACCAAAGCTCAGGTAATTCAACTTATAATCCTGATCCAGTGTGACGGTCACTCCCTTATCACTGGCAGGATAGGATACACCGTCATCCCAGTCGTTGGGCTTTGTCCAGTAGGAAGCATAGTCATTATCAACCAGACCCAGGGCGCTCTTAGGCTTCCCTTCATCCAGAGGACTTCCCACCATGGAAGCCCCGCCGCTGCCTCCTAACACAGCATCCTCGATATGACTTGTCACTTTACCTGACACTTCTACACCTGCATCATCCCGCTCCGGTGTATTCAGAAGTTCAAACTTCGGCACCTGGGGCGGCTGTGCACTTTTGGTCGTGCCTGTGGAGATCAGGGAGTTCGCACCCCATCCCAGCTGGTTCCAGCCAATGACATAAACGGAATACTGAGTGTTCTCCTTAAGCCCTGTAATGATATAGGAATTATCCGCAAGCTTTCCTGTTCCCTCAGGAACCTTCGTAAAGCCCTCCAGAACCGGCTTGAATTCAGCATTCTGATCTTCCGTTTCTTTATAATAAACCATATAACCATCGGAATCGCTCATCTTCTTCCATGACACTGCCAGGGAGAGATAGCTGCCTGTTACACTCACATTATCCGGAGGCGCCGGAAGCTTTGTAGGCTGCGGCGCTGCCTTCTGTTCCTTAGACCAGGGGCTCTTCCAGTCGCCGTTCACCGAGCGCACCTTGATTGTATATTCCGTGAAATTTTTCAGGTCGTTGTTGTTAATGGAGCTGATGATATGGGTCGTATTCCCCACGCGTGTAATCTGTTCCTGATCATCCGGACCGGCAATATAAACCTCATATCCAGTTATATTATTCTCTTTTCCCCAGGATACTGTCAGCATCTCATCTCCTGGTTCCACCTTAGTAATCTCCGGGATATTCAGCTCTGGCGCCGGAATCCGGTTTTCCATATTATTCACGAATTCTACCCTGGCAATCTCTACCAGAGGCTGTGTCTTTCGCGTACCCGTAATGCGGAGCGTCACACGCTTCACTGCCACCTGGCTGCCCAGGTCAAGAATCAGCATGCCCCCCGCGTCCACCGTCACTTTCGCACCGTCAGCGGCGTGCACCTCCAGCGGACCAAAAATACCGGCAAGCATACTGCCCAGAGACATTCTTTCAGATGCTTTTGCCAGAGGGGTTGCGCTTCCATTCTTCCCATCCACATCAAAGGATATCTTTTTGGTAACCTCTTTGCCATCCTCCACACAGACCATCTCCACCACACCGGCAGTAATGCTGCTATATGTATTTCCATCGCTTTCCTCTGTCACTGGAGCCTGAAGGGCAATGGCCTCCATGTTCTGGGGCTCCTGATTTTCTCCTGCAAGTTCAAAGGTAATCCCTACCGGATTATCTGCCGAGATCGCCTGATTATCTGCCGGCGACAATGACACTTTTTCCCCGCCTTTCAGAAGGTCGCCGAGCTTCCCTTCTACCACTGTGCCTTCCTCTCCGACAATGTCTTGAGGAATCGCCAGATGCTCCACTGTAGAATACTGCTCCTCTCCAATGTTCTGAACTATATACTGCAGATCTGCAATATCCACCCGGTCGTCACCATTCAGGTTAAACACAGCCTTGTCGCCTGTGGCTGCAGAGCCCCTGCGGATCGCGGAAAGCATCGCTTCCCGATCTTCTGCAGTCACTTTTCCGTCCTTTGTCACATTCCCAAGAAGCATCCAGCCCGGCTTGGCCTGACTGGCGTCTTCGCCCGCGACCTGTCCGGAATAGACCTGGATCTTGGAAGCCTTCCTTGCCTCCACTTCGACCGTCTGGACATAATCCGCAAATTTTTCTGCCTTTACCGTAACCTCATAGCTTCCCTGAGCAACATTGTTATAACGTACCAGTGCGCTGGCGCTGGCGCTGCCGTCGTTCCCGGCAAGTGTAACGGTTTTCTCTTCTGCCTCTAATCCGGCTACAGACACCGTTGCCTCCAGGCCCTTTTCTTCAAAAAATGGCAGTCCCTGAATCAGTTCCACCACCAGAGCCCCCTTTGTCTCTGTCTCCTGTTCATCCCCAGCCGGAGCATCGCTCTTCACCTCTGCCTGCTCCTTATCAGCGGCAGGGTCTTCCTTCTCTGGTTCTGCCTGTTTATCATCACCCTGAGAAGCTGTGACGGCCGCTTCTGTTCCAGGCTGCTTTCCATCAGTCTGGGAACCGGCATTTTCCGAATCCATTCCGGAATTTTGGGAGTCTGCCACGCCGGCTTCTGTCTGCTTCACATCCTCGCCGGCGGGCTCTCCCGCATCATTCTCTTCAGGCTCCTTCTGCTGTCCGTCTGCTCCCTGTACCTGGTCTGCATCCTGCGTCTGCAAAATGCCCGCATCAGAGGCATGCACCTGCACAGCAGAGCCAGATACAATCTGTACAAACAGACAAAGCGCGAGTCCTGTCGCAATCCATCTCTTCATTGCTCTTTTCCTTTCTTTCATTATTCCCAAAATATGTTCTGGTATTGAGTATTATACTGAAAAACAAAAAACATTTCAAGCAAAAAAAAATCTGGCAAAGCCAGATTTTTTTTATCCAAAACGCACTACTTTTCCACAACCGGAATCACCGTACGGTCCTTTGCATCCAGGTTATTGATATACTTTCTCGTCTCCTTCACAATGACATTAGACAAGAGCAGCACTGCCACCAGATTTGGAATTGCCATCAGTGCATTTAGTATATCCGCAATAGTCCATACCACATTCAGCTTGATAATCGGTGCAATCACTGCCACGGCTATGTATAGCGCCCGGTAAGGCACAAGTCCACGCCTCCCAGCGAAGTACTCCACACACCGTTCTCCATAATATGCCCAGCCAAGAATCGTAGAATATGCAAAGGTAATGATTCCAAGAGTAAGGACAATCGGCCCAAATACAGGAATCTGTCCGAATGCAAGTGTAGAAAGCATTCCGCCGTCTTCGATATGCTCTGCATTAATGTTGGGATTTTTCATGATTGTAGTCACCAGAACAAGCCCTGTCATCAGACAGACTACTACTGTATCCCAAAAGGTTCCGGTAGAGGACACAAGCGCCTGGCGCACCGGGTTTTTCGTCTGCGCCGCTGCTGCAGCGATAGGTGCGGAACCCATACCGGATTCATTGGAAAAAAGGCCTCTGGCAACTCCATACTGGATCGCGAAACGGATCCCGGAGCCTACAAGTCCGCCTGCAGCCGCTCCCGGCGTAAAAGCAAGCCTGCAGATCGTCGCAATAGCCGGAATAATATAGTCATAATTGATACATAAGATGATGATACATCCCAGCACATAAAATAATGCCATAAAGGGAACCAGCCTCTCGCAAACTCTTGCAATCGACTTAATTCCCCCGAAGATTACAATTGCTGTCAGAACACCTACAGCCAGCCCTACAATCCAGTTGGGAATTCCGAAATTACCATTAGCAATATTCGCGATGGCGTTCACCTGTGTCGCACAGCCAATCCCAAAGGACGCAAATGCCGCGAAAAAGGCAAAAATTATGGCAAGCCATTTCATATTCAATCCGCGTTCAAGGGCATACATAGCACCTCCCTGCATACGTCCGTCCCTCGTCTTCACTCTGTATTTTACTGCAATCAGTGACTCCGAATACTTTGTTGCAATTCCAAACACACCAGTAAGCCAGCACCACAGAACTGCCCCCGGACCGCCCATTGCAATCGCGGTTCCAACGCCAACAATATTTCCTGTCCCGATCGTCGCTGCAAGCGCTGTTGCAAGTGCACCAAACTGTGAAACCTCACCTTCTCCGTCCGTATCCTTCGTTACTGAAAGCTTAATTCCCTTTGCAACCGTCTGCCTTTGGATAAATCCCGTACGTATGGTCATAAAAAGATGAGTGCCAAATAACAGCGCGATCATCCACCAACCCCATACCCAGTTGTCAAGTTTATTAAGCATATCTACTATCTGATCCATAAATTACTCCTTTCTTCTGCCTGCTTTATAGTGTATTTTCAAAAGCATGGGGATATTATATACTATTAGAAAGGAAATAGCAAGAATTGTTACAAAATAGACATCCATATATTTACAGTTTCATCTTAAAATTCTTCAAAATGACATTAAAGATGTATAAATCTCTGTTACTTTTTATTTGATTTACCCCCGATTATTCCTTCTGATATCCGCATCTTCTTTTTTGTTTTATATGATTTATTCATAAATACTCCCTTTATATCAGAAAATCCTATAGTGTTGACTTGTAATAATGAAATCTGATGGTCTGAAGAACAAACCTATAGGCTATCGGATTGTTTTCTTCAATTTTCTGACAATTCCTTTTCGGTTGACGCACATTTCAAGAACGATTATAATAGGAGATACGCAGTAACACTACGGCATCCAGTCCGTTACGCGAATCAGACAGCTTAAGAGAGGTTGAAATATTTTATATGAATGAAGAAGAAATTCTGACAGATACAGAATCAAAAAAAGAAACAGATGCAGAATCCGGTTCCACGGAACAGGCCTATTACAATGAACATCCGGTCTTCGGGAAAAAAGGGCCTTCCAAATTAAGGCAGCAGTTCAGCCGCGGCATGACCTATTTTCTTGTGGTGGCAGCAAGTATCCTGTTTTATTTTTCACTGCTGCGCCTTTCCGATCTCTCTGACGGAGTTCTAAAAGTGTTCGGCGTGCTCAAGCCGGTTGTATATGGCTGTGTCATTGCCTACCTTCTGAATCCGATTGTGAATAAAGTGGATCTGTATTTTGTCCCGTTTTTGGAAAAGCATATGCCGGACAGAAAAAAGGCGCGCCATCTGTCCCGGGGAACCGGTATACTCCTGGCACTGATCCTTTTAATTCTAGTTGTAACCGTATTAATTAACCTTCTGATTCCGGAGCTCTACACAAGTATCAGGAACCTGGTATTCACCCTTCCCAGGCAGCTTGGGGATGTGGTGAACAATCTGAATGAAGCAAAATTCGACGACTCCACCACAGGAACAATCATCAAGACCGCCCTGGAGGAAGGAACGGATATGTTCATGAAGTGGATGCGGACTGACCTTTTGAATATGACGAATGAGATTATGTCAAACCTGACAGAAGGCGTGTTCAGTGTAGTAAGCGAGATCTTTAATATAATTATCGGAATTATTATCTCCATCTACATATTGTTTAGCAAAGAGCTTTTTGTACGTCAGAGCAAAAAAGGAATCTATGCTGTTTTTAGCACGGATCATGCAAATATGATCCTGCATCTTACAACAAAGAGCAACGAGATCTTCGGCGGTTTTATTATTGGCAAGGTCATTGATTCCGCAATCATCGGTATACTTTGCTTCTTTGGCCTTTCTATCCTGAATATGCCATATGTAATGCTTGTAAGCGTGATTGTAGGAGTCACAAATGTCATTCCGTTTTTCGGTCCCTATATCGGCGCCGTGCCGAGTACGATTCTGATCCTGCTGAATGACCCTGTAAAGGGCTTGTACTTTATTATCTTCATCCTGCTTCTGCAGCAGTTTGACGGCAATATACTCGGTCCAAAGATCCTCGGGAATTCTACGGGGCTTTCTGCCTTCTGGGTCATTGTGTCAATCCTTCTTGGCGGAGGATTATTCGGCTTCGTAGGAATGGTAATGGGCGTACCGGCCTTTGCGGTCTTCTATTATATTGTTGACATGATTCTTGATAACCGTCTAAGACAGAAAAATCTGCCGACAGACACCACTTGCTACAGTAAAAAAAGCTATGTAGATGCAGAAGGAAATTTCAAAAACCCCGTAAGGCGGGATGATAATATGATGTAAGCGAAAAGAGGAGTAGATTATGCCAATACGAGTACAGAACGCACTTCCTGTAAAGGAAATACTGGAAAAAGAAAATATATTTGTCATGGACGAGCACCGGGCGACCCATCAGGACATTCGTCCCATTAAAATCGGGTTATTGAATCTGATGCCCTTAAAGGAGGACACAGAGCTTCAGATTCTCCGCTCACTTTCCAATACCCCCCTGCAGGTAGACGTGTCCTTTATTACAGTATCCAGCCATGAATCAAAAAACACGCCTACTAGCCATCTCAACCAGTTTTACCAGAAATTCTGTGAAATCAGCAACCAGCGGTTTGACGGATTCATCATTACAGGCGCTCCGGTAGAGCAGATGCCTTTTGAAGAAGTAGATTACTGGAACGAGCTAAAAGAGATCATGGCATGGAGCAGGACCAATGTTACCTCTACGCTTCACCTGTGCTGGGGAGCGCAGGCAGGGCTTTACTATCACTATGGAATCAATAAGGTTCAGCTGGATCATAAGATGTTCGGTGTTTTCCGGCACAGGGTTCTGAACCGGAAGATACCTCTTGTAAGGGGATTTGATGATGCTTTCCTGGCTCCGCATTCCAGGCACACAGAGGTTCCGATGGAAAAGATTTATGCCGAAAAGAGGCTGACTGTCCTGGCGGAATCCGAACAGGCAGGTCTTTTCCTCGCCATGGCACAAGACGGCAGACAGATTTTTGTCATGGGACACCCTGAATATGACAGGATTACACTGGATGGTGAATATAAGAGAGATCTTGCAAAGGGGCTTCCTATTGATATACCAAAGAATTACTACGAAGATGATAATCCCGAAAATAAACCACTGCTTACCTGGCGCGCCCATGCCAATAATCTCTACACAAACTGGCTTAATTACTATGTGTACCAGGTGACGCCTTATGATCTTTATGGGACGCCGTTCTAAGGCCGTATTTTCAAAATCCACCCTATCGGGCTGCTTTTTCATGTTTTTAACGGGTCAAAAGGTCATGTATCGACATGCAGGCATGTCATACGTGACCTTTTGATTTTAGCATCATTATATTATGCCATTCTTTTTTCTAATTTTTCAACACGTTTAGGCAGCTCATCTATCATCTTCAATAAAAGAATTATATTGTCATTTTCAAGTTTTGTAATCCTGTAATAGTCAGTTCATCAACATTCTTCTATAATTATATCAGATTTTGCCTGTACTTTTCTATATACTTGTTCAAGTCCTCTATCAACAGGATTTTGCTTAGAGCGTCTATAAAATGTATCAGATACAAGCCAGTATGGGGACGGGGCATTTTTAAAAATGCCCCGTCCCCATACTGGCTGATTATGCGCAGCCACATTTGAATGTTGCACATTCTGTCTGCTCGCACTGGCAGGCGCTGCCGCCCTCCACACTGATCTTTCCGGCGTGGCAGTGGCACTGTTCATTGTAAACGCAGTCTGTTGCCTTGCAGTCAATAGCACTCGTAGCCGTTGCATTTTTCATGGAATTGCTGTAGGAATTGCCGTCTTTACGCTCCTGAAAGCTGTCGCAGCAGGTCTCCTGCGCATGCTTTGCACGGCTTCCGCCCACCTCAATCTTGTCCAGGTCACAATAGTAATCCCTGTTATGCCGGCATGTCTGCACGGTACATCTTAATTCTGGCATACTCTTACCTCCTCTTACTTGTCACATACTCTTGGAACAGTCACAACATACTTCCGCAAGTACATTTCTTAATAACGAGTTTAGTATGCCCGGATTCTTTTGATTTTAAACGGTATAACTGCCACTTCGATTCACGGTCTCCCAAAACATAAACTGCAGCGGATAGCTAATCCTCTTTTGTCATCTCACGGAGTGTCTTTGTACGAATCTCTTCCTGAACTGCACAGATGAATTCATCCAGTCCCTTCTGTCCTTCGTCTCCGGCAAAGCGGCTTCTTACAGAAACCACTCCGGCCTCCTCTTCCTTTGCCCCCACAACGAGCATGTACGGGATCTTATTCATCTGTGCCTCCCGTATCTTATATCCGATCTTCTCTGCCCTTGCATCAATCTCTGCACGGATTCCCGCCTCTTCGAGAGCTGCATGTATCTTCTGTCCATACTCCATATATTTATCTGAAATCGGAAGTACTTTTACCTGTACCGGAGACAGCCATGTGGGAAATGCGCCCGCAAAATGCTCAATCAGGATACCGATAAAACGTTCAATGGACCCAAACGCAACCCGGTGAATCATGATTGGACGATGTTTCTCTCCATCTGCCCCCGTATATTCCAGATCAAATCTCTGGGGCATCTGCATATCAAGCTGGATTGTCCCGCACTGCCATGTTCTTCCGATGGAATCCTCCAGATGGAAGTCAATCTTCGGTCCGTAAAATGCACCGTCTCCTTCATTTACCACATAGTCAAGCCCCAGGTCGTCAAGCGCACCCCGCAGGCCGTCTGTTGCCAGCTCCCAGTCCTCATCACTGCCCATGCTGTCCTCCGGCCTGGTGGAAAGCTCTACATGATATTTGAAGCCAAACAGACTATATACTTCGTCAATCAGTCTTGCAACCCCTTTGATCTCGTCACGGATCTGATCCGGCATCATGAAGATATGGGCATCATCCTGTGTGAAGCAGCGCACACGCATGAGACCGTGAAGCTGTCCTGACTTCTCATGGCGGTGTACTAGCCCAAGCTCTCCTGCACGGAGGGGAAGATCCTTGTAGGAACGTGGCTCGGACTTATACACAAGCATACCTCCCGGACAGTTCATGGGCTTAACCGCAAAATCTTCATCGTCAATCTTCGTTGTATACATATTATCCTTATAGTGATCCCAGTGTCCGGAATTCTCCCACAGATGCCTGCTTAAGATAATTGGTGTGGCAATCTCCACATAGCCGTTTTTCTTATGCAACTCTCTCCAGTAGTCAAGGAGCGTATTCTTAAGAACCATTCCCTTTGGCAGGAAGAAGGGGAATCCTGGTCCCTCCTCACACATCATGAAAAGTCCCAGCTCTTTTCCTAATTTCCTGTGGTCACGCTTACGGGCCTCCTCCATCCTGCGGAGATACTCATCAAGCTCTGCCTTCTTCGGGTATGCTACTCCGTAGATTCTTGTAAGCATCTTATTCTTCTCGCTTCCCCGCCAGTATGCACCGGCAAGGCTTGTCAGCTTAAATGCTTTCACCGGCTTTGTTGTCATAAGATGGGGGCCTGCACAGAGATCTGTAAACTCGCCCTGGCTGTAAAAGCTGATTTCCTCATCCTCCGGCAGATCTTCGATAAGTTCTACCTTATATGGTTCATCCTTCTCTTTAAAATATGCAATCGCATCCTCTCTTGATTTGGTAAATCTTTCTATAGGCAGATTTTCTTTTACGATTTTTTTCATCTCTGCCTCAATCTTCTCCAAATCCTCTGCCACAAACGGCGTCTCCCTGTCCAGGTCATAATAAAATCCATGTTCAATGGACGGTCCGATGGCAAGCTTTGTCTCTGGATAGAGCCTCTTCACCGCCTGGGCCATAATATGGGACGTGGTATGGAAGAACGCACCCTTTCCGTCCTCACTGTCAAAGGTCAGGATCTCCACCTCGCTGTCGCTGCCAATGACTGTTCTCAAATCCACAAGCTCTCCGTTCACACGGGCAATCGTGGCCACACGGGCAAGTCCCTCACTCAGATTCCTGGCAATATCAATGACTGCCATACTGCTTTCATACTCCTTTACAGAGCCGTCTTTCAATGTAATCTTCATCTTTTCTCCCTCTTTCTTTCTAAATATTTTGCAACTTTCAGTACCCCCGCAATTACGTGCAAAAATGCACAGGCCTGCTGAACAGTTACAATATTTTACACTTTGTGCCTTTTATGATCCTCTAATCCTTTATTGAACATATTATGAAATTCAATACATGCCTGCTTCAAAGACAATGGTCTTCCGTCCCGGTTGATGAAGCAGTGCTTCGATGTTCCCCTGCAGTGAACCATATCTGTCCTGTCACTGAAAATCTCATATCCTACCGTAAGCTTAATGCCATTATATTCTTTAATATAGGTCTCTATGGTCACAATCTCTCCGAAATGCACCATCCTCAGATAATCAGCCTCCACAGAGAGCACCGGGCTTAAGATCCCCCGCTCCTCCATCTGTTCATAGCCAAGCCCCATCTGCTCCATAAAATCTGTTCTTGCTTCTTCAAACCAGCGGATATAATTTGAATGATGCACAATTCCCATCTGGTCTGTCTCATAGTATTGTACCTTGTGTGTGTATTTTTTAATTTCACTCATTTATCCTCACCTCAATTCAAAGCAATAATGTGATGTAAGCGTCAAAAGGTATTTTGACGTGTACATGCCTTCTCAAAATCCGGGTGCTCCCCCGACCAGCCTGACGGCGGCATGGATGTAATCCGGTGCATATCCTCCCTCTCAATCTCAAATGCAAATACATCTTGATTTTCTCTCATCCTCCTGGCTGCAGATGCCTTCGGAAGAGGAAGCACTCCCCGCTGCAGGGCATAACGGATACAGAGCTGTGCCGGCGATACCTTATATTTTCCAGAAAGCTCCTGAATAAGCGGATGGGCAAGTACCCTGCTCCTCCCCAGCGGGCTCCATGCCTGCACAAGAATCCCTTTCTCCCTGCAATACGCTGCAGCCGCTTCCTGGGTATACCCGGGATGAAATTCAAGCTGGTCCGCAGCCGGACAGATCTTTGATATCTCAGACAGGACATCCAGGTGATGGGGCAGAAAATTACTGACTCCAATTGCCCTGATCTTACCTGCCAGGTACAGATCTTCCATAGCCTTCCAGGTCTCTGCAAGAAGCCCGCGCCAGTTTTTATTCTCTAAATCTGGCCGCGGCCAGTGTATCAGGAACAAATCAAGGTAGTCTGTATGAAGCTTCCTAAGGGATTCCTCAAAGGAACGCCTGGTTCCCTCTGCCCCCATATCAGTCTTCCAGACCTTGGATGAAAGAAAAATCTCATGCCTTGGAATCCCCGATAAGGCAAGTGCTCTGCCAAGTTCCTCTTCGTTTTTATAAAATGCTGCTGTGTCAAAATAGCGGTAGCCACACTTCACTGCCTCCCTGATCATCTCTGCACCGCCTGCATCTGTTACTTTGTAGGTTCCAAATCCAATACATGGAATCTCTACTCCATTATTCAGCTTATAACAATCCTGTATCGACTTCATCGCTTCTCCTTCACTGATAAATAAATGGTTTGATGAAAAATGAAGAATGTGCCTGGTGCATGTTTGAAAAATGCTCTCTGTCAGATGTGCACATTAAAAATCCCCTGCAGCAACTTCATGCTGCAAGGGACGAGTTTCCTGAAATAACTCGCGGTTCCACCCCGCTTGAACTGATCTGTGATCAGAACCACTTCTTATGATGATAACGGAATCACCGGACTGCTTTACAGCCGCTCAGAGGTAGTCTTCAGAAGGTTCCGGGATAAGAAGCTTTCAGCCGCGGCTTCTCTCTCTTTGATCTCTTTCCCAACTTACTCGTCTCGTCAGCGCGTTTTTATATACGATACTATTATATCACTGTCTTTCTCTTTGTCAACTGCAACTCTTCATTTTTCAATAACAGTTCAGCATCTTTATAAATGCAAAAAATTCCCGTACCATATAGTTGACAAACAGGGCTGCACTGCAGCCTGCCGGAACCGGCTTCGGGCTCTGGTAGCCCAGCTTTTTTGCGTAACAGCATGCCCGGTACATATGGAAGTTATTTGTCACAATCCCTACCGGCTGGCCAAGATCCGGAATATATTCTGCGGAAAGCTGCAGGTTTTCCCGGGTCGTTGTGGATTTTTCCTCCATAAAAATACGCCTGGGGGAAATCCCGCGGTCTGTCAGATACCGCTTCATTGCCAGTGCCTCTGTAATATCCTCACCCTTTCCCTGTCCGCCGGATACGATGACTACTGTCTCCGGATTATCTGCAAGATACTGCCCCGCCTTCTCAATCCTCCGGTAAAGAGACCCGCTAAGCCTGGTTCCCTTCACCTGGGCGCCAAGGACTACCAGATAAGGAATATTCTTTTCACGGCATGGGACCATGCCTGCGAGAATCCTGCATTCCACAAGGAAAAAAAGAATACCGGCCACGGCCAGAAACGGTACCACCGCCCTGGGTTTCCAGTATCCAAGCAACAGGAAAACGGCTCCTGCAACAGGCCAGAACCTGGAAAATGTGGAATCCCATTTCTTAAGAAGTGCACAGATCAACCCATAATATGCCAGACAAAGAATACCGGACAGTGTGATTATTTTCCACAGCACTTCTTATACTTCTTGCCCGAACCGCACGGACAAGGATCGTTCCGCCCGATCTTCTTCCCCTTGCGGATTGTCGTTGATTCCTTCTGCTCCTTATAAAGTCTCTTAAGCTCCTCCTCTGAATAGATCTCTTTCCACTGGGGCAGCTCGTAGAGCCAGTCCGCCTTTGCCATAACCATATTCTTGTAGAGCTTCTCCTTGTCAAATGCAAGGCTTACAACCGTGTCCTCATCCATTGTCTCAATGGGATTCGCTTCCTTTAAGCTCTCATCAATCCCATCCAGGAAGCCAACCATGGTCAGAACATCCTGTCCATATTTCTCGGCAAGCTCTTTTACGGTTCCCTTTACCTCTTCGTCTGGATCGGAAAGAAGCTGCTCGTAGATCTCCTTCTCAATCTGAAAATAACTTGCCCACAATTTCTGAAGCTGTCCTCTGTCCGCCTTTTCATCATAAGCCATATCTCTCCACTGCTCTAATAATGTACGACTCATATTCAAAATCTCCTTCGTATTCATTCTCAATCTTTTAGGTGTGTGGTAAACACCACGCACGATTTATTATAAAACACTTTTCTATATTTTCAAAGTCCTATTTTGAAAATTTCTCATGAAAAATGCTATACTCCGATCTGATTCAGTTTGTAATTATGCTTTGCGCTGTAATTACTCTTGTTATATATGCAACACGCAAAAGCAGCGCCCTCGTCCTGGTAAGGTAAGGCGCTACTTCACGTAGTTAACTATTCTCCGGCGGCTGGCCACATCCAGCTTTCGGTTCTCTTGTTAAATATATTATATGATTTAGGTGTCAAAAGGTACGACCTTTTTGAACGATAACTGTTCTTTGAAAACTGAATATATTGTTGTAAAACACTGTATTTTCCATTCATTTCAAGTATAATGTAATCAGCAAGAATGAT